>JASMLR010000010.1 GCA_030748575.1 Phycisphaerales bacterium
ACACAGCAGGTCCTGGCATATGACAGGGCCGCAGTCCGAAGACTGCGGCCCTGAATCAAGACAGTTGAACGGATGGATCAGCGTCGGCGTCGGCGGCCTGCGAATCCGGCCACACCAAGAAGGGCCAACGCGGCCGGTGCGGGAATGACGCCGCCCTCGATGACGATCGCATCGATGAAGAGTGCTTCGCTGCCGGAGTTGCTCGCGAAGTAGATCTCCAAGGCGCCGCCAGCGACCTCGCCGGTGACCTCGAACCATGAGCCAGCGGCTGCCTCAAGTGCCGCGCCGCCGTCGTCGGTGCCGCCGATACTCAGCAGTTCGACGCCGCCGAAGAAGACCTGGACGTAGTCGGCGTCTTCGTATCCGGTGTCCGCAATGAACAAGGCGAGCGAGACGGACGTGGCGTCGGCAAAGTCGGCACTCGAGAGCGACATGATGCCATCGGTATCCGACATCTGATAGCCCTGGTCGCCGTCGTAGAACGCGCCGACGCTGCCGGTGTAGTTCGTGACGCCCACGTAGTCGCCATCGGTCAGGCCGACACTCGCTGGGTCAAAGGGGATATAGCCCGCGTCCATGCCGTCGACATCGACCCACGCTTCTCCAGCGTTGTTCACAAGATCATGCGCGACATTGGCATCGCCGGTGTCGTAGTACTTGCCGCCGAGGGCGTCGGTGTTCTCAAAGCTGTTGCTATAGAGCACGTCGCCGAGTGCGCCAGCACTCAGGCCCAACAGCGCGGTCGTCGCGACCATCGTTGTGACTCGCATAGATCCTTCTCCTCGCTCCTTGCACGGCGGGTTTCCAGTTCCGCCAGCAGCATCTCGGCTCACGCCCACCCACGGTTCAGCCCGATGCGTCCGGGCTACCAACCAGAGGTGTTCACAGGCACTGTAAACGACTGTGACGCTGGTGCAACCGGGAAATTGCGGTTTTTCCGGGCCGTCGCAGCAATTGGCGAGGCCGATCGTAAAGCGGTGCTGTGCAGAGAGATACCGTGGCAGAGGGGGTGTTGTCGCGGCCGCCTCGTATGCCCAGGCCCCCTGAGTTCACACCCGTTGGGGCTTGGGGCCCGGTTGGGTGGTGGTGGTGGGGTGCGGCCGGCCGCCGGAGGTCAGGCCAACACGGAGGCCCTCTGGCTCAGGGGCCCCCCGGCTCAGGGGCCCCCCGGCTCAGAGGCCGCCCCGCGGGGGAGACTGGTATAGGCGCGGCAAAATCGAGGTTTGGCGGGGGCCATCACTTCAAAAGGGGTGTGGGGGGTGCCACCGGCCCCTGCACGTGGCCGCTGGGCCACTGGCCCCCCGGCTACCGCCCCCCGGGCCGCGGCCCGGGATCCTCGGCCAATCTGGCAGGCCCCTGCGGGGGTTTCCAGGCGATCGGCGGACGAAAACCGGTCATTTTCCACCCGGGAAGGGCCTGATTTCGGCACGCGGCTTGCTCCTCTTGAGGGACCCCGCCCCGGATCCTCCGGAGGCGGGAGGGGGCTGCGGGCAGCAGCCGGTAGCTCAGGAAGGAACATACCTATGTCAAAGATCATTGGAATCGACCTCGGCACCACGAACTCATGCGTGGCCGTCATGGAAGGCGATCAGCCGAAGGTTCTCATCAACTCGTCGGGCAACCGAACCACGCCCAGCGTGATCGGATTCACCGACAAGGGCGATCGGCTCGTTGGCGAGCCCGCCCGACACCAGCAGGTCACCAACCCCAAGAACACCGTCTTCTCCATCAAGCGTTTCATGGGTCGTCGTCACGGCGAAGTCCAGAGCGAGGAGAAGATCGTCCCGTACGAAGTGACCGGCGGCGCGGACGAACTGGTCAAGGTCAAGGTTGGTGCCGACGGCAAGGAGTACACGCCGCCGGAAGTCTCGGCCATGCTGCTGCGTGAGCTCAAGCGGATTGCTGAGGAGTACCTCGGCGAGTCCGTCGACAGCGCAGTCATCACCGTGCCCGCCTACTTCAACGACGCCCAGCGGCAGGCGACCAAGGACGCCGGTGAGATTGCCGGCCTCAAGGTCGAGCGAATCATCAACGAGCCGACGGCAGCCGCGCTGGCCTACGGCCTTGAGAAGAAGACCAACACCAAGATCGTTGTCTTCGACCTCGGTGGCGGCACGTTCGACGTGTCCATCCTCGACATCGGAGACGGCGTGTTTGAGGTGCTCTCCACCAGTGGCGATGGCCACCTCGGCGGCGACGACTTCGATCAGGTCGTCATCGACTTCCTGGCCGAAGAGTTCCGCAAGACCGACGGCATCGACATTCGGTCCGATGCCATGGCCTTGCAGCGGCTCAAGGAGGCCGCCGAGAAGGCCAAGTGCGAACTCTCCCAGCAACTCGAGACCAACGTCAACCTGCCCTTCATCACCGCCGACCAGAATGGGCCGAAGCACCTGCAAGTGACCGTCACCCGCGCCAAGTTCGAAGAGCTTGCCGCGAGCCTCTTCAAACGGCTCGAAGGGCCGTGTCAGACAGCCCTCAAGGATGCTGGCCTCGCTGCCGGCGACGTCAGCGACGTCGTCATGGTTGGCGGGTCGACCCGCATCCCCAAGGTGCAGGAGATCGCCAAGTCGCTCTTCGGAACGGCTGAACTCGACAAGTCGATCAACCCGGACGAAGTCGTCGCGATCGGCGCCGCCATTCAGGGCGGCGTGCTGCAGGGCGACGTCAAGGACGTGCTCCTGCTGGATGTCACGCCCCTGAGCCTGGGTGTCGAGACGCTCGGCGGCCTCATGACGCGGCTCATCGAGAAGAACACCACCATTCCCACGTCCCGCAAGGAGACCTTCTCCACCGCGACGGACAATCAGACGAGCGTGACCATTCAGGTGCTTCAGGGCGAGCGTGAGTTCGCCAAGGACAACCGAACGCTCGGCAAGTTCGATCTCACCGACATTCCGTCGGCGCCACGCGGCATGCCGCAGATCGAGGTGGAGTTCGCGATTGACGCCAACGGCATTCTCAAGGTCTCCGCGACCGACAAGGCGACGGGCAAGAGCCAGAACATCGAGATCACGGGTTCTTCGGGTATGTCGAAGGACGAGATCGAGAGCATGAAGGCCGATGCCGAATCGCACGCAGCGGAAGATCAGGCCAAGCGTGAGGTGATCGAGCTCAAGAACCAGGCCGAGCAGATTGTCTATGCCACTCGCAAGCAACTCGAGGAGCACGGCGACAAAGTGAGCGCGGAAGCCCGCGGCAACATCGAGTCGGCCATCAGCAACCTCGAGGAGAAGGTCAAAGGCGAGGACAAGGCCGCCATTGAAGCCGCCCTCAACCAGGTCAATACCGCAGCGCAGGAACTCGGCAAGGCCGCCTATGAGGCCGCCTCCGCCGAACAGCCTGCGGACGGCGAGTGCTGCGGCGACGAGTCATGCAAGAGCGGCGACGATGTCATCGACGCTGAGTACGAAGTTCGCGACGACAACAACGCCTGAGTTCTCCTCTCCTCTCCACTCCTCAGGCGACCCGGGGCGATGCGGGGCCGAGTCCATGACTCGGCCCCGTGTTGTGCGCTGGCCCCGGGCGCTCTAGGGCCTGCCCGAGAACCCGTTACTATCGCCCGAATGACGACCACACTCGACGCTTCCGGCGTGATCTCAGCAGATCACATTGAATCACTCCGTTCGGCCCTCGCTGGCGACCCCGCCTATCGCCTCGCGCGAAACGCAGTCACGAAGGTGGGCGCCGATGAAGCGGCGCTCAATCGAGAGGTTGTAGCGGGCACGGACTGGACCTTCAGCACCTGGCTCGATGACTGGTCGGTGACCAACCAGAGGAAGTCGGGCCGATGTTGGATGTTTGCGGCATTGAATCTCTTTCGCGCCGGTGTGATGAAGCGGCTCAATGTCAAGAAGTTCGAGTTCAGCCAGAACTTCACGCTCTTCTGGGACAAGTTTGAACGGGCCAACTGGTTTCTCGAGTGCATCATCAAGACGGCGGCGAGGGAACTCGATGACCGGCATGTGGCGTTTCTGCTGGACTATCCCATTGACGATGGTGGTCAATGGAACATGTTCGTCAATCTGGTGCGGCGGCACGGTCTGGTTCCGAAGGACCTCATGCCAGAGACGCAGTCTTCATCCAATACGGCGCGTATGAATGCGGTGCTCAAGGGCTTCCTGCGGCGATTCGCCGGCGATCTACGCGGCGCGATGGCCGGGGGCGCATCGGCGGACGAGGCTCGACAGCTCAAGGACGCGCAGTTGTCGACGATCTGGCGCGTGCTCTGCACCCATCTTGGAGAGCCGCCGGCTTCGTTCCTCTGGCAGTACAACGACAAGGATCGAGAGTTCCACCGGGAAGGCATGATGACGCCTGTGGAGTTCGCCGAGCGGTACGTCGACCTTCCCCTGGCCGACTATGTCTGTCTGGTACACGATCCGCGGCCGGAGCATCCGTTTGGACAGACCTACACCGTTGAGTTCCTTGGCAACATTGTCGGCGGCGAGCAGGTTGTGTATCTCAACGTGGACACGGACACCATGAAGCGGGCTGCCATTGAGACGCTTGAGGGCGGCGAGCCTGTGTGGTTTGGATGCGACGTTGGGAAGCAGTTCCAACGGCAGGTCGGTCTGTGGGATGCGGAGTTGTTCGACTATGCCGGTCTCTATGGACTGCCGGAAGGCATGGACAAGGCCGCGAGGTTGCACCTTCATCACACGGCGATGACGCATGCCATGCTGTTCACAGGCGTGGATGTACTCGATGGCCAGGCGCGGCGGTGGCGGGTCGAGAATTCATGGGGTGATGATGGTGTGGGTCGCAAGGGCTTCCAACTCATGAACGACAACTGGTTCGATGAGTATGTGTTCGAGATTGCTGCGCATCGCTCTCGGCTGCCCGCCGATCTGCAGGCGGCGCTCGATGTTCCGCCGATGGTGCTCCCTCCATGGGATCCGATGGGGGCTTTGGCCCGAATTCAGGGGTGAAACGCACGCTCTGCACTTGCGGGGCCGGGCGATTCGACCATACTGGTGTCCTGTGGGTTGGACCTGCCGGGGAAGAGGAGCCTCGTTGTGCGAACACTGTGCACCGTAAGTCTGTTGTCTGTCACATCGGCTGCTGTTGCGGTCCCGATGCCGCGTCCGTCCGATTTGGCGGGCCTGCAGGTGGTGGAGGTTGACGTTCCGGATGAGGCGGCCGTTGAACTGCTGCTCACGCAGGGTCTGGACGGTCTCGCGTGCCGGCCCGCCCCCGGGGTCGGGCCGTGGGTCGTTGGCGCGGATGACATCGCACTGCTGGATGCACTCGGGCTGGAACACGACGTAGTCATCGAGGATCTGGAGGCTCATCAGGAAGCCAGGAACGATGCGAGACGCGCCGCACGGGCGGCAGCGCGGGGGCTTGACACGTTCTACTCCGACTTTCGGACGTACGACGAGTATCAGACGCGGATGGATCAGTTTCTGATCGACCACGCTGACATTGCTACAGGGGTCTCGCTGGGACAGAGCCACCAGGGTCGGGACATTCGGGGGGTCGTCATCAATGTCGATGGAAGCGACAAGCCCGCTGTGCTTTTCAACGGGTGCCAGCACGCACGCGAGTGGATTTCGCCGCCGACCACCTGGTACATCGCCGACACGCTGGCCGACAACTATGGGACCGATCCCCAGATCACGGCGCTGCTCGACCGGGTGGAAGTCATCGTGATTCCGATCGTCAATCCTGATGGCTACGAGCACACCTACGAGGCAGGCGGCTACCGATTCTGGCGCAAGAACCGGCGGGACAACGGTGGTTCGTGCGCAGGTGTGGATCTCAACCGAAACTGGTCGAGCGACTGGAACGGCGGCGAGAGCACCAGTACGGACCCCTGCAGCGATGTCTATGTCGGCCCGGCGTCGATGAGTGAGCCGGAGGTGCAGGCACTGGCCAACTTCTGCCTTGATCACGGCGACATTCGGGCGCAGATCGACTTTCACTCCTATTCGCAGCTCATTCTGGAGCCTCGCGGCTACACCACGGCGCCTCCACCGGACTGGGACGAATTGCACGCCGTCGGCGGCGAGATGGCTGATGCCATTCAGTCAGTACACGGCTTGAACTACACGCACGACAATCCATGCAACATTCTGTATTGCGCCAGCGGGACGCTGATCGACTGGCCCTACGACACGTATGGTGCCGCGTCCTACTGCATCGAGCTTCGCCCATCCTCGGGGAGTGGTGATGGCTTCGACCCTCCGCCAAGCGAGATCATTCCCTGCGCCGAGGAGAACTTTCAGGCTGCGTTGTCGCTGATCGATCATGTCGGTGTGCCGATGTCGATCTCCTTGCCGGGCGGAACGCCGCCGGTCGTCTCCACGACGGAGCCGACGAGCTTTGCTGTGACCATTTCAGCTGGCGCCCAGAACCCCGACGCGTCGACCGCTACGCTGCACCACCGTGGCAGTGGTGGGGCGTTTGCGACGACGGCGCTCGCGCACAACGACGGTGAGGCGTACACCGCGACATTGCCGACCTTCACGTGCGCCCAGTCGCCCGAGTACTACGTTTCGGTCGAAAGCGTCTCCGGATCCATGGTGGCCTATCCCATTGGGGCACCACTGGAACTGCTGACATCGGACGTTGCGTCATCGCTGGAGGTGGCGTTTGATGACAACGGCGAGACTGACCCGGGGTGGACGGTGTCCGGCACCGCAACGGACGGGCATTGGGATCGCGGCGTACCCGCCGGAGGTGATCGAGGCGATCCACCTGCGGACGCGGACGGCAGCGGCCAGTGCTGGTTGACCGACAATGTCGCGGGCAATAGCGACGTCGACGGGGGCGCGACGGTACTCACGTCCCCAGTCTGGATGGCGTCAGGTGACCTCTGGTCACTCTCCTACTCGCGCTGGTTCAGCAACGACTATGGCGCGTCGCCGAACGAGGATGTGATGCGCGTCGAGTGGTCTGAAGTGGGCAGCAGCACCTGGAATCTTCTTGAGCAGGTCGGCCCGACCGGTGCTTCCGGGGGGTGGGAGCACGTTGCGTTCGATCTTGATGCAGCCGGTCTGGTGGGGGTGGACGCTTTCCAGATCCGCTTTGTTGCCGAGGACGCGGGCAGCGGCTCGGTGGTCGAGGCGGCCATCGACGCGGTCCACCTGAGTCGGATCGAGTGCATTGACGATGATCCGTGCCCGGGCGATGTAGACGGGAATGGGGAGGTGGGCGTGGATGATGTGCTCGCCGTCATCGGGGCGTTCGGAACCAACGACCCCGCGGGAGACCTCGATGGTGACGGCATCGTCGACGTCAACGATATCCTGCTGGTCATCGCCGCCTTCGGCCCCTGCTAACCGACCGCCGGTCACTTTATGTGCTTGTCGCCCAACGACTTACAAAAACGCAAAAACATAAGTTGTGCTGTAGCAACGAGATAAAGTGACCGGCGGTTCCGATTGATGGCAGTGCGATTGTCGATCATCCTGATTTGCAAGGACGAGGCCTCCCGGATCCGGGAGACGCTGGAGGCCGTTCGCTTTGCCGACGAGGTGGTCGTGGTCGATTCCGGCAGCACCGACGGCACCCCTGAGATCGCCGCGGCCATTGCGGACCGTGTGGTGGTCACGGAGGACTGGCCCGGATTCGGCCCGCAGAAGAACAGAGCGCTCGATGCTGCGACCGGTGACTGGGTGCTTTCGATTGATGCGGACGAATTGGTGTCGCAGTCGCTGCGGGATGAGATTCTGTCCGCCATCGAGGCCGGCACGCATGACGCCTGGCGTGTGCCCAGACTTACCACGTTCCTCGGTCGTGAGATTCGCCACAGCGGGTGGTGGCCGGACTACGTGTTGCGGTTGTTTCGAAGAGGAGCGGCTCGGTTCTCGAACGATCTCGTCCACGAACGCGTCGTGTTCGAAGGCTCGGTTGGCACGCTCCGAAACCACCTTCAACACAGCGGTGAAGATGACGCCGCATCCCTCCGCGAGAAGTCGATTCGATACGCAACGGCCGCGGCCGCGTCCCTGCACGCCGACGGTCGGTCGGGCGGCCCCTGCATCGCCGCGGCGAAGGCTGCTGCAGCGTTTCTGAAAAACTATGTTGTGCGGCGTGGGTTTCTGGACGGCCGAGCCGGCTGGGTGATCGCCATCACGGCTGCAGCCGGGAAGTGGAGGCGTTACATGCGCCTCGCGGAACTGAATCGAGGCGATGCGTGACCGGGCCCATTCTGCAGATCAATACGGAGCCCGGCTGGCGGGGAGGCGAGCAGCAGACGCTGCATCTGGCGCAAGGCCTGGCCGAGTCCGCGGCAGTCGTGGTCGTCGGACTCGAGTCCGGCGCGTTGATCCGTCGGGCCGCGGCGGCCGGCCTTGAGACTGCAACCGTGCCTACCGATCGTGGGCTCCGTGGTGTGCGCGCCCTCCGGAGTCTGGTCAGGTCGCTGCAGCCCGAGATCGTGCACGCTCATGCCAGCAAGTCGCACCAACTTGCGAGGATGGCCGGGGTGGGCTCGGGCGCGTCGCTTGTGGTGACGCGGCGGGTTGCCTTTCCCTTGAAGCGTGGCCCGGTCGCCAGGTGGAAGTATGTTCGGGGCGTCGCCGCGTATGGAGCAATCTCACAGGCTGTTCGCCGCGAACTGATGGCCGGAGGCGTACCCGCGGATCGCATCGCCGTCATTCCCAGCGCGGAGGACTTTGCTGCAATCGACGCGGCGGATCCGGCCGATCTCAGCGAACTCGGACTTCCGGACGGCGCCTTCTGCGTGTTGCATGCCGGGGCGCTCACCGCCGAGAAGAACCACGAGTTGTTGTTCGCCGCCTGGCCTGACATCAAGGCGCGGCACCCGAGGGCTCATCTGCTCATTGCCGGCGCCGGAAGCCGGGAGGCTGAACTCAAGCGGCTGGCCGCGTCGCTGTCGCTTGCAGACATCCACTGGCTCGGATTCCGCAGTGACATTCACTCGGTGATCAAGCAGGCTGATCTCTTTCTCAATACTTCACGCTCAGAGGGTCTGTGCTCAAGCCTCATTCAGGTTCGCCGGTGCGGCGTGCCGATTGTTGCAACTGCGGTTGGCGGTGTGCCTGAGGTGGTTGAGGACGAGGTGAGCGGTCTGCTCATTCAGTCTGACGACGCCTCGGGCCTGGCAAGTGCAGCATGCCGCGTCATCGAGGACCGAGACATGATGACGATTCGCACGCACGTGTCGAGCGATATGGACCGATTCACCGTTGCGCACATGGTGGCGGGGTATCGCGACCTCTACGCCCAACTGTGACCTCAAGAGGACCTGCCCCACACAACGCGTATCTCACTCGGCCTCCCTGTGAACGTGTACATGCCCGATTCACCGCTTTGCACATGGTGGCGGAGTATCGCGATCTTCACGCCCAACTCAGCGCTCAATAGGACTTGGCCCACACAACGCGTTTCTCACTCGGCTTCCCTGTGAAAATGCACGTGCCCGGTTCGCCGCCGGAGCAGGGGATGCAGCGAACGGTGACGCCCATCTCGTCGTTGATCCGGTCTTCGACCGCCTCATCCCCGCAGAAGTGCGCCCACGCGAATCCACCGTGGGGGGGTGTGGGTTCGCCCTCCGGCGCGGCGAAGTACTCGCGGAACTCCGCTTCTGAGTCGATCTCGCACGTGTTCGCATCGCGGAAGGCGGCCGCCTGCTCGTAGAGGGTCGCCTGAATCTCTTCAAGAATCTCGTGGGCACGCGAAACGAAGGCTGTGCGGTCCACAGACTCCTTGTCCTTGTGTCCCTTGTCTCGGCGGGCCATGAAGACGCTGTCTCCGGCCATGTCGCGTTCGCCGACCTCCAACCGAATGGGCACGCCGCGGCGCACCCACTGCCAGTTCTTCTCCCCACCGCGAAGATCCCTCGTGTCGATCTCCACTTCGATGTGTCGGCCGTGGAATGGAATCACGCGGAGGTCGTCTGCAATCTTCCGGCAATAGTTGAGAACGGCTTCGGGGTCCTGGGCTCGCCCGGTCATCGGCAGGATGACGACATGGGCTGGGGCCAGCCGCGGCGGAAGCCGAAGCCCGTCATCGTCGCCATGGGTCATGACCATGGCCCCGACGAGGCGTGTCGACACGCCCCAGGAAGTGGTCCAGCAATGCTCCAGCCTTCCCTCTTCGCTCTGGTAGGTGATGTCCTGCGCTTTGGCAAAGTTCTGCCCGAGGAAGTGTGATGTACCGGCCTGAAGCGCCTTGCGGTCCTGCATCATGGCCTCGATGCACAACGTGCGGACCGCCCCGGGGAATCGCTCTCCAGCCGTCTTCTCGCCCGTGATGACCGGCATCGCCATCCAGTTCTCGGCGAAATCGGCGTAGACGTCGAGCATCCGCTCCGTCTCCTCCATCGCCTCTTCCGGTGTGGCGTGGGCGGTGTGCCCCTCCTGCCAGAGAAACTCGCTCGTTCGCAGGAAGAGCCGTGTCCGCATCTCCCACCGCACGACATTGGCCCATTGATTGATCAACAGCGGCAGATCGCGGTACGACTCAATCCAGCGGCTGAAGGCATCCCCGATGATGGTCTCACTTGTGGGCCGCACGATGAGCGGCTCTTCAAGTTCGCCGGCTGGCACGAGCCCGCCATCCGGTCCTGCTTCAAGCCGGTGGTGAGTGACCACCGCGCACTCTTTGGCGAAGCCGTCGACGTGCTCGGCTTCCTTCTCAAGAAACCGCTTGGGAATGAATAGCGGGAAGTAGGCATTGCGGTGCCCGGTCGCCTTGAACATGCCGTCGAGGACGCGCTGGTAGTTCTCCCAGAGCGCGCAGCCCCACGGCTTGATGACCATGCAGCCACGCACGGCGGATGTCTCCGCAAGATCAGCGCGGCGGACGACCTGCTGATACCACTCCGGGTAGTTTTCGGCCCTGGTGGGGGTGATTGCCGTCTTTGCCTTGGTGGCCATGGCGGGCAGGATAGAGGATTCACCTCCCGGGCCGCCTTCCCGCGAGGGTCGCGCATGTGTCATGTGCGGTCGCGGCGGCGAAGGTGCTTTGCCCGGGCCATTCGGTCCGGCGCCGCGACCGACGCTTCTTGGCAGCACGGGCAGCTCGCGCGCCGTCCCTGTACGCCGCCATCGCGCAGGCTCGTCCCGTGGCCTCATTCCACGTGCCGTAGAATTCGGGCGTGAATACAACGGCCATCCCACGCTGGAGCGTCCCGGGCGCCATGCTCTCGGACATCAAGATCGCGCATAGCGTGTTCGCCATGCCCTTTGCGCTGCTGGGCGGCGCGATGGCGGCGTGGCCTCCGCCCGGGAGCGGCCTCGAGCCTGTTGCGGGGCAGCGTCTCGTTTGGATCGCGGTGCTGGTTGTCGCAGCCATGGTGGCTGCGCGAACGGCGGCCATGCTGTCAAACCGATTGCTCGACCGTGGCATCGACGCAAGGAATCCGCGCACCGCTGGCCGGCCGCTGGCCGCGGGTTCGGCCTCGGCGGCCGCCTATGGATGGGGGCTTGCGGTCTCCGCAGCGGCGGTGGTGGCGATCGCCAGTGTGTTCTGGTGGGCGTTCAGCAATCCGTGGCCCGTGATGTTGTCGCTTCCGGTGCTGGCATGGATCTGCGCGTACGGCTTGTTCAAGCGGTTCTCCTCGCTCTGCCACATCTGGCTTGGCGCCTCGCTGGCCATCAGCGTTCCCGCGGCAGCCGTGGCGGTCGATCCGTCCGCCGTCGCATCCAACGCCAGCGTCTGGCTGCTGGCCGGCATGGTGCTCTGCTGGGTCGCCGGTTTCGATGTGATCTATGCGCTGCAGGACGTGGAGGTCGATCGCGCAGAGGGCCTGCACTCCATGCCGGCCAGACTCGGCGCGGCCGGAGCGGTGGCCGTGAGCCGAAGCCTGCACGTGGCGGCGGTGCTGCTCCTTCTGATCGTTTGGACCGTCGACGTTCGCTTCGGTGGCGTGTTCCTGGCAGGCGTATGTGTGGTTACCACACTTCTGGTGATTGAGCATGCCACACTCAAGTCGTGGGGGACGTCCAGAATGGCTGTCACGTTCTTCACCCTCAACGGGATCGTGGCGTGCGTGCTGGGGGCCGCGGGGATCGCTGACCTCGTGATGTAAGGGGCTCCGAGGGCCGGAAATAGCACCTCGGAGCAATGACGGCTTGCGTTGGGGAGTGAGTGAAGTACGCTTGGGGTCCCGCGTGGTGCGGGTGAACGCCATGCATCGAAGAATGAGCACATGGATCGGATTGGCGGCGGTTGCGGCCGCCTGGAGCACGCCGGCTGAGGCGGGCGATGTTGAGGACATTGTGCATGTCATCGTGATGGCAGGCCAGTCCAACATGGTCGGCGGCGCATCCGTTGAGGATGTGGACCCTGTCCTTCAGCCGTGGATCGAGGAAATGCCCGCGGTCCCCTATCGGCAGTGGCTCAATGGCAGCGAACACGGCCAAGATGCGTGGGACGCGCACCTGCAACCTCGCGCCATCCACTTCGGTCCGGAGATGGCGTTCACGCATCGGCTGGCGGAGGCAAGGCCGAACCACCAGATCGCCATTATCAAGATGGCGCAGAACGGGACCAATCTGGGCTGCACCTGGCATCCGGATGGATGCGGGCACCACCTCTATCAGATGCTCAAGAACATCACGCTGTATTGGATCGAGGACCTGGAACGCGACGGGATCGAGGCGAGGCTCGCGGGGTTTGTATGGGTCCAAGGCGAAGCAGACTCCACCGCTGCGTGGGCGGCCGCGTCGTACTACGAGAATCTCAGGGATCTGGTCGAGACGCTGCGAATCGATCTGCACCGGCCGGAGTTGCCATTTGTCGCGGTCCGCGTGCATCCGCGGGACATCGACTATGCCTACAACCCGGAAGTCCGGGCGGCCATGCGGACACTCTCCGTGGAGGATCCATGGGTGGACAGTGTGGGCATCAGTGATCTTGCGCTGCGGGACGATGACATTCACCTGGCCGCCGACAGCATGGTGCATGCGGGCATTCGGGCCGCCGACTCGTTTCTGGCCATCGGCTGCCTGGATACCGTCGAAGAGGCGCCGGACTGCTGGGGAGATTTCGACGGCGACGAGGACCTCGGCGTACCGGACATTCTTGAGTTGCTGTCGGCATGGGGGCCCTGTGGGCCATGATGATGCGTCGTCTCATGCTGTTCGCGTCCGTTGTGACTGCCGCCGCGCAGGCCGACTCGATCGACCTGGTGCTTCTCGCCGGAGACGGCAACGTGGGCCGCATTGGGCAGACCTTCGCCACGCCTCCGCAGCACACCGAATCGATCGTGCCGCAGCCGACCGTATTGCTGCGAAGTGCTGTTGACGGGGTGGATGATGTCACCGAGTGGGTTCAGGCGGCGCCGCAAGGCGTTGAGTTCGGCATCGAGATGAGTCTGGCCCACACGCTGGCTGCCTTCCACCCGGACCGTACGTTCGGGATCATGCGGTACGCGGTGAGCGACGCCTCCATGGCCTGCGATTGGCAGCCCGGCGACTGTGGATCGGCGGTGCTCCAGAGCATGCTGGACCGTGTGGACGTATGGGCAGGCGAACTGGTGGCGAGCGGGCACGAGGTGCGTCTGGCAGGCGTGGTCTTCGTGCATGGACAAACTGACTCCATCGATCAGGCCGCAGCCGACGCCTACGCTGGCAACCTCGGCCTCCTGTCGGCTGCGATCCGGGACGCCTTCGGCAACCCTGACCTTCCGTTCGTGTTCGGGATTCCCCCGATGAGCGGCGACTGGACGACCACGGTCGGCCGCGGCGTTGATGACCATGCCCGCGGGGATGACAAGGTTGCCTCGGTCAACCTCACGACGGGCCGGTCCGAAGATGGCCTGTTCCGGGAAACCGGACTGGTCGCCGCTGGTATCGCGCTGGGCGATGCACTCCTGGGCCGGGATCCGCTCGACCAGGCGGTCTACTCCGCGAACTGCCCGCAGGACCTGCTGCCCAACGGGGTCGTGGATGTGGCGGACCTTCTCTATCTGATGAGTAGTTGGGGCCCGTGCGGCCGCTGCCGGTATGACTTCAACATGGACGGGCTCATCAACGTGGATGATCTGTTGGTGGTCATCGGGGCATGGGGGACGCCCGATGCCGACGTCACGGGCGACGGCTTTACGGACGTCAATGACATGCTTGCCGTCATTGGTGCTTGGGGTCCCTGCGAGCGCTGATCAGGCAACCCGCGGCTGCGCCACAAGAATGGATGCGTTCGGGCCCAGCTCGACCGACGCCTGTTCCATCGCTGCCGGAAGCAGCGCCGTGCTGCCCACCTGCAGGCGTGCTGCGCCGCCGGGTCCGGTGGCATGGGCCGTGCCGCTGAGGCACATGAGCACCATGGGTGCCCGACCAAGATCGGACCGCCAGTTGGTTGCCTCCACCGTGTCCACCCGTCGCATCACGAACCAGGGCGTGTCGGCAAGCAGTGTCTCCGCGAGACCTTCGCAGGCGGGCGGGGGTTGGACCTCATCGGGCGGAGGCGTATCAAAGTCGATGCATGCGAGCGACTCGGGCACGTGCATCGCGCGTCCGGTTCGGCCCCAGTCCCACAATCGAAAGGTCGTGTCGCTCGTCGTTTGCACCTCGGCGACCAGCACACCCGTGCCGAGTGCATGGCAGGTGCCGCTGGGCAACGTGTGGCAGGCGCCGACCTGTGCGGCTCGCCACTGGAGGCACTCGGTCAGCGTGCCTGCATCGAGGGCTGCCTGCATCGAGGCCGCGGTCGTACCCGGTTCCACGCCGGCCCAGATCCGGCTGCCCGGATCCGCGTCCATGATGACCCAGGCTTCGCTCTTGAGAAACGCGTCGGGGTGGGTGGCGGCCCACTGTTCATCCGGATGCACCTGCACAGAGAGGTTGTCGCATGCGTCGAGAAACTTGATCAACAGGGGGAATCGGTGCTCGGCGCTGAGTGCGGCATCGCCCATCAACGCGTCGTGGTGGGTTTCGACCAGCGTGCGGAGGCTGACCCCTTCCAACGGGCCGCTCGAAACGACGCTCGTGGGCCCATCGCCAGGCAGGTCGGCGATTTCCCAGGATTCACCCACGGCCTCACCCTCGGGGAGGGTCTTGCCAAGTGCCTCCAGACGTCGACCGCCCCAGACCTTCGGGACCAGGATGGGCGTGAACTGCAGTGGGGCGTCGAGCATGGCACATCCTTGCGTCGAAGTCGAGAGTGCGTAGCATAGAGGTGTGATACGCCCGTGCTCGATTCTGGCAGTGCTGACGTGTTCGCTCGATGTCTCGGGCGGCGTGGTCTTGCACATGCCGCCTCCGCCGAGCCGTCCGGCTTCGGCGGCTGCCGTCACGCCGCTGCAGCGGTTCGCGGTCGGGGAGCCGGCGAAGGACCGGGCGGGCCGCGTCATTCTGCAGCAGGTGACGTCTTCACCGCGTGTGGGAAACGGCTGGGGCGGATACGGCCGGGGGGGATACGGATGGGGCGGATACGGGTGGGGTGGATACGGCTGGGGCTGGGGCGGATGGGGACCGATGGTCGTCGTCGACTGCTGTCACCCATGCAGGCCGGTGCGGCCGGTCTGCGATTCGAGGCCCCGCGGCATGGTGTTCGGGTCCGGGCTCATGGCAGCCTGGTGAATCGATTCAGATCCGCATACCCGTGCACTCGACCTCAAAGATCACCTGTCCATCCTTGAGGCCCTGCGCCTGGCAGGCGAACCGCCGACGCTGAAACTTCTTTTCAACCGCAAGCAGCACAAGCGTGTCCCCGGGCTCGGCGCTTCCGCGGAACACGCCATGCTCGACGCGGGTGAATCCAAGGAACCCGTCGAACTGCAGGTTGTCCGCCTCCAGGCGGTACTTGTACAGGACGCTGCTGAGTTGGGCGGCCGCTTCAATCATCATGACGCCGGGGAGCAGCGGGCGGCCCGGAATATGCCCCGGCACCCAGAACTCGTCATCGCGGAGCGTCTTGACGCCTATCGCGTGCTTGGCGGGCGGGTCGATCCACACCACGCGGTCCAGTTGCCGCATGTCTCCCGACTGCGGAAGCAACTCGTCCAGCCGGTCCGGAGGTACGTGTACGTGTGAGAGATCGTGGCCGGCAATGTCAAACAGAGGATCTGCCATCGGGCCGGACACGATACCGCCATTGGGTGCGGGGCGGCGAGGGATGCCGCGGAGCCCGAAAAATCACACAACCACCGGCGCCCGATCGAAGTCGGGGGCCGGTGGTTGCATCAAGGCACACGCTGGGCGGCTGGTCAGCCGTCCCGCATGGACAGGACTTCCTTGCGGACCTCCTGCGCAGCGTTCTTGATGTCCTGCATGGCCTTGCGGACCCGCGTGCCTGCGGCCTTGTTGCCACCAGCGCACTTTGCGACATCGTCGGCTGTTGCCTCGATGAGATTCTTCAGGTTTTCGTACGACTGCATCGACATGACGTCCTCCGCCTTGCCCCTTTGGGCTCGCAAGGCCCACCCGCACGCCGGGAGGCCTGGACCCATCACTGGCGACAGTATCGGTCATCGCCCCCCGATTCCCTCGGTTTTGGGCATGTAGCGGCCCATTCGGGCCCTTTGTTCGGGTGCTGTTCGGTGTCCCGGGTCAGATTCCGGGGTCGACAGCGGCCTGAATGAGGCGTCCCCACCGATCCCGCACCGTCTGCCCGACCCGTCGGCTGAACTGTTCGACCTGCTCCGGGCAGGTTCCGACATAGCGGCTGGGGTCCAGAACGCCCTCCAGATCGATGCCCTCGAAGAGCGGGTCGCCGGCAAGCCGCGTGAGCAGATCATTCTCGCCGCCGGACTTGACGATTTCGGCGGCCGCCACCGCGTGCCGGCGGACCGCTTCGTGGGCCTCTTGCCGGTCGGCGCCCCGCTTGACGGCGGCCATCATGATGTCCTCGGTCGCCATGAACGGGAGTTCTGCGCGAAGCCTGGCCTCGACGATGGCCGGGCGGACGATCAGCCCGTCCGCGACGTTTCGCAGCACATCCAGCGTGCCGTCGAGGGCAAGAAAGGCCTCCGGCAGGACGAGCCGCCGGTTTGAGGAGTCGTCCAGTGTCCGTTCGAGCCACTGCACCGAGGCCGTCTGGAGCGGCGCACCTGCAAGGGTCATGACCATCCGGGCCATGCCGCACGCCCGCTCGCACCGCATCGGGTTGCGTTTGTAGGCCATGGCGCTGGAGCCGATCTGATCCTTCTCGAACGGCTCTTCCAGTTCCTTGACGCCGGCGAGCAGGCGAATGTCCGTGCAGCACTTGTGGACCGCGGCGGCAATGGTCGCCAGCGTGCCGAGGATCTGGGCGTCCACGACCCTCGGGTAGGTTTGCCCGGTCACGGGGAACCGGGCGTCCGGATCCCAGCCCATCCGCTCCGTGACCATGCGATCAAGTTGCTCCACCTTGTCGGCATCGCCATCGAAGAGCGTCATGAAGGATGCCTGCGATCCGGTTGCGCCTCGCACGCCTCGGAACCGGAGCCTCTTCAGTCTGTACTCGAGGTCCTCCAGGCCAAGCCAGAGATCCTGCGCCCAGGTTGCAGCCCTTCGCCCGACGGTCACCGGCTGGGCCGGCTGGTAGTGCGTCGCGCCAAGCGTTGGAAGAGACTTCCACGTTTCCGCGAAACTGCACAACGCCAGAATGACGCCGGCGGTCTTGGCCGCGATCAACTCCATCGCTTCCCGCATCATGACCAGTTCGGTGTTGCAGTTGACGAACTGGCTGGTGGCGCCCAGGTGGATGATGCCTCTGGCCTCGGGGATCACGTCCCCCCAGGCGTGGACGTGGGCCATGACGTCGTGTCGAAGTTTCCGCTCATAGGCCTTGGCGGCATCCAGATCGATGTCGTCCAGATGCAATCGCATGGCCTCGAGCTGCGCATTGGAGATGTCCAGTCCGAGGGCCTGTTCTGACTGGGCCAGCGCCAGCCACAGCCGCCTCCACGTGCGAAATCTCCGCCCGTCGGACCAGATTGCCTGCATGGCGGGGGAGGCGTACCGCGTCGAGAGCGGTGATCGGTACCGGTCGGCTTCAGTGCTCAAGCGT
Organism: Phycisphaerales bacterium; assembly: GCA_030748575.1. Classification (GTDB taxonomy): domain Bacteria; phylum Planctomycetota; class Phycisphaerae; order Phycisphaerales; family SM1A02; genus UBA12567. The sequence goes on from JASMLR010000010.1 coordinate 17,908, forward strand.
GCATGGTATCGCCGGCTGCGTATCCTCGACTCCCATGTGGGCCGCAGGCACAGTACGAGCGGTGGCGAGGGTCGCTGGCCACTGCGCGGTCTGGGCAGGCCTGTTCGCCGCCGGCTGCGTGGTGCAATTCATGGTGCTCTCCGGCGGCTCGATCAGACCCTGGCCGATCGGCGCGGCCTTCCTTCTGACCATTGGGACGTACCTGCTGGACCGGGTCGGCCCCTGGCCGGCCATTCCGGACCGCGCCGACGTGATGTCTGTACCGGAGCGGGTGCGGTTCCTTCGCAGACGTGTGCCGCGGGTTCGGCTGCTGGCAGGGGTCGTGCTTGCCGCGGCCGTGACACTGCTGCTGGCCCGCGAGCCGCTGCTGGCCCTGCTGGTTCCGGCGAGCGTCCTTGGTCTGGTGGTGTACGCCCACACGCCCGACGGGTGGCGGCTGAAGGACCGCCTGCTCGTCAAGAACGTCGCGGTGGCGGCGAGCATGACGGCGATGGCTGTGGTGCTGGTCTGGCTGGTCGATCGCCCGCCGCCGGCGCAGGCAGCGCTGGCGGTGATTCCCGTCTTTCTGACGGCCACCGCTGCCGCCGTGTTGTGTGATCTTGACGACGCCGCGGCCGATGCCCGGCGGGGGACACGAACGCTGCCCAACGTGTTCGGGCCGGCCGCTGCATGGTGGGCGGCCGGGTTTCTGATCGTCGCGGCGGCGGCGGTGTTGGTCGTGCTGGCCTGCCTCGGGGTCATGCCGTGGCGGGCGGCGGGTCCCATGGCGGCGGCGCCGGCAGTGGTCGTGGGCTTGCTGCTTGCTTTCCGGCCGCGGCGGGTTCGAGACCTTGTCGATGTTGCGTTCCCGCTTGCGATGCTGTGCGCGGCGATGCTGTCAGGATCCGACGCGGTGCTCGGTTCCCGCGAGGACTCTCCGCAGGTTCGAGCGGTGCCTCCAGAGCACCAGCAGGGCAATCACCACTGAGGCGGCAATGGCGGGTGTTCTTCGTGACCACACGTCGCCGGCTGGATCGGCCACGGACGCGGTGAGCATCAGGGTGATGGTTGCCGCGGGCAGAACGACGGCGGCGACCATGCTGGCGAGCGACACCATGCGGGTGGCCAGGACCACGAGCACCCAGACGCCAAAGGCAATCAACACCGGCCCGCCGAGTGTCGGCCAGATCGCAAGAAGCCCGCCAAAGGCAGTCGCAACACCTTTGCCCCCACGAAAGCGGAGGAAGATCGAGGCCATGTGGCCCGCGAGCGCCGCAACGGCAACGCCCAACCACCACCAACTCTCTGAAGCGGCCACGCTGATGGCGGGCCGGCCCACCAGGTCGTGCGCCATGCCGGCCGCGAAGACGGGCGCAGCGCCCTTGGATACGTCCAGAAGAAAGCACAGCAGGCCGAGCCGCCGGCCCAGGACCCGCCCGACATTGGTTGCGCCGACGTTGCCCGAGCCATGCGCCGTGATATCGACGCCCCTGGACCGGGCAATGATCACGCCGAACGGAATGGACCCGATCAGGTAGGCCGCCACGATGAAAAGCGGCCAGGTCATGCGTCTTCAGCCCGCACCGCACCCTTCGATCGGGGCAGCCACGCAGCCAGCAGCCCCAGGACCAGGAGTTGAGAGGTGCTTCCGCTGAGAATGAGTGAATCAAAGACGTTGGCGACCATCCACGACACCACGATTCCGAAGCCGACCAGCGCAATTGGCTGCGATGCCATCCGGCGGACTTCCGCGGCCAGGCCGGAGCCGAGCGTCCCCAGCATCAGTGCCAGGCCAATCAGGCCCGTGGTGGCCGAAACAAAGAGCCATGAGTTGTGGGCGTGTTTGTGGTCTGCCTCGACCCGCCGATATCCATCTTCCAGTCGATCAGTGTTGGTGAATTCCGGATGCGCTTCGAACGCGTGCCACAGGCCACCGAGGCCGATTCCACAGAGGGGCCGCTTCTGTACGGACTCGATGGTCGCCTTCCACACTTCAACGCGGTAGGTCACGCTTCGCTTGATGAGCGGCTTATCCGCGAACCGCTCGGCGCTGCCGAGATCATCCATGGCGAGTTGAATACGGTTGCGGACGGGTGTCGTGGCCGCCCCGTCCAAGGCCAGATCATCGATCAGCAGTCCGACGGACACGCCGAACGTCAGGGCGGTTGCGACGAGCAGGACCTTCACGCGTGCGCGAGGAATCACGCAGAGGGCGACGACCATGATCACCGCGGGCCCGACCGTGGCTGCAACCATGCTTCCGCGATTCAGCATGAGCAGCAGCCCGAGTGCGGCCAGCGCCGCCCCAGCGACGTGCCACACGGCGGTCCGCCCCCGCCGCTCCGCGATCGGCCAGGCAATGTGGGCAATGAATGCTGCAGCAATCAACAGGCCTCCCGGGTTCGGGGCGACCCAGCCGTAGTACAGGCTCGGCTTGGCCGGCGCGAAGCCAGGGATGCCGACTGCTTGCGCGATCTGGATGAGATTGACAATCGCCACCCCGATCAGAAACGCCATCACGACACGGCGAAGGTGCAGCAGGACCGGAAAGAGGCTGATCGGGATGAGGAACGAGCGGAAAGCCCTGAGTTCCTCAAGGCCCCAATCCGGGGCGGGTGACCAGGCGAGGCTCAGGCAGGTCCAGATGCCCCAGGCGGAGATGAACCAGGTGATGGGCATGCTGAAGATCGGTCCCCAGGCGGCGCGGACGCCTCCAAACAGCACGCGGGCGATGCTCCAGATCACAAGCAGTACGAGTGCTACGTCCTTCGCCCACGGGATCATGAGCAGCGGAAGGAAGAACGCCCAGGCCACCGCAAGCGCCATATGAACGCGATGGCCGAACGGGTCGGCCGCGGCAGCGAGCCGCAGGACGTCCGCGCCGGTGGACTGAGCGCGTCGCTCAGTCATGGCGGGTGGGTTGGTCGCATCGGACATCGCGGAATGCTACCGGGTTGGGCTTGCGGCGAGCCGCTCGATGGCGTGCAGCACATCGCCTTCCGCGATGCGGTCGATGCCGCAGGCCGATGCATGCCGGTCGGCCATCAGGTCCTTGGGAAGAAATGGCTCTGAGAGCAGCCGAACCTCGGCCGCGGCGGGCGTCACGGTCCACCGATGGTCTGTGGGTCCAAAGAGCGATACGACGGGCGTACCCAGCGCGGTGGCGATGTGCCGAGGGCCCGTGTCGTTGGAGACCACAACCTGTGCGCCGGCCACGCATCCCTTGAGCGCCGAAAGCGACCCCCCGAGGGCGGCGAGGTCAATGGTGGGACCCGTGCAGCCGCGAGCCACGGCTGCCGTCAGGTCGCGTTCACCTGGCGCACCTGCGATGACCGTTGTCCAGCCGTGCCGGGCGTGCGCTGTGTTGGCGACGCCAGCAAAGCGTTCCACAGGCCACCGTTTGTCGACCCTGTTGGCCCCTGGAATCAGGAGGAGATAGGCCGGCTCGGGCTGCACCAACTCGGCGGCTGCGGCGGCATCTTCGTCGGTGACGACCAGCCGGGGCGGCGGTGGGGCGGCGGTCCCCACGAGCGCGGCGTACCAGTCGATCGTCGAGACCGGAACGCTGCGGTCCGGCTGCGGTACAGGATCGGTCAGGAGCCAACGCCTTCGGTCGCGGGCGTACCCGACGCGGCGGCGGCTCCGGCTGCACCAGGCTGCCGCGGCCGTGCGAAAGCTTCCGGGAAGCACCAGCACGGCGTCAGGCGCCGTGGAGGCGATGACCCGCCCTGCCCGGCAGGGACCGCCCATTCCGCGGGGGTCCAACCGCACGATGTGGTCGACCGTTGGAAGGCCTGCCAGAAGCGCCTTCATGCCGTGACGCACACCAACGGTGATGTGCCCATCGTCGGGCATGGCCTCCCGAAGCAGGTGAAGCGCGGGCGTTGCCATGCAGACATCACCGATCCAGGTCGGCATGATCACCGTGACGCGGTGCTGCGCAGACCAGTTGATCATGTGGATGCCCGCTCCAGAATGTGCGCCGCGGCAGCCGTGATGTCTGGAAGGATGACCTGTGCTTCAGAGCCGACATCCGACCTGGCCAGCAGGATCGTGCGGCACCCCGCGGCGTGACCGGCCTGGATGTCCCGTTCCTGATCGCCAACGACCCACGAGGAAGCCAGCACGAGTCCGTGCCGGTCGGCTGCTTCAAGCACCATGCCGGGGGCGGGCTTTCTCCATGGGTGTTCGCGGGTGTACTCAGGCACCACGCCCGTTGGGTGATAGGGGCACCAGAGCCAGTCAAGCACCGGGACCTCACCCAGCAGTTCCTGAGTTCGCCGGTGTACGGCCTGCACATCATCTTCGCCGTATCGCCCGCGGGCCACGCCACCCTGGTTTGTGATCACGACCAGCGGCCAGCCCGCAGCGTGCAGCCGCGCCAACGCCGCTTTGGTTCCCGGCATGAGGGACACGCCGGAGGGATCGCCAAGGTCGCCGTCGTTGACGATGATCGTGTTGTCGCGGTCGAGGAAGACGGCCGGCGTTCCGCTCATCGCGTCATCTCCGTCGGGCGAATCTCGAGGTCGCTGACGCAGACGTGCGGTGGTGATTCGACGGCATAACACACAGCTTCTGCGATGTCGTCTGCCGTGAGCGGGGCGGCCATGGAGTCGTAGTATTGCTGTGTGCCCTCGCGTGTGCGCTCGTCTCGAATGCTCGAGATGAGATCGGTGGTCACCGCGCCGGGCGCGATCGTCGTCACGCGAATCGGGGGACCGCCACGCTTCATGTCAGCTGCGAGCTCGGCGCGCAGCCCCGCGCCAATCGCGTCCAGCGCCGCCTTGGATGCCGAGTACACGGCCGCGGCGGGAAAGGGGTGGCGGCCGGCGACCGATGAAATGTTGACGATGTGTCCGGCGCCGCGCCTTCGCATTCCGGGCAGCGCGGCATGGATCATCTGCAGCGGGCCGAACACATTGGTGTCGAGCGTGTCCCGCCACGCATCGAGCGACGCGTCGGTCATGGGGGCGATCGGCATGATGCCCGCGTTGTTGACGAGTACCGAGACACCGCCAAACTGCTCGGCCGCGGCGTCGGCGGATCGGCCGACGTCCGGGTCCCGGATGTCACCGACGTGCAGGACGCACTCGCCGTTCAACGCCTCTGCCGTCGACTCCAAAGCGTCCCGCCGTCTTCCGACCAGCACCACGGCCGCTCCGATGTCCGCCAGACGCACCGCGACCGCACGTCCTATTCCGCTTCCTGCTCCCGTCACGATTGCCACGTGGGCCATGGCTTGTCCTCCATGCCGCGTCCGTCGCGGACCGCCGGGGTATCGTACGTGCATGGCCGTCACCAACTCGACCGATCGCACCGAATCAGACCTCGTGGCCGCCCGCCGCGCCAAACTGGCGCGGTGGCGGGAAGATCTCGGGCTCAAGCCCTTCGGCGGCCGCGTCGATGGGCTCATCCCTCTGGCTCAGGCGCGGGCCGCATTTGATGCCGGTGCCGCAGACGCCATGGACGCCGAGACGCCCCCCGCCGAGGATCCCCGCCCACGGGCCATCGTGGCCGGTCGCGTCGTGCAGCACCGCGCGATGGGGAAGCTGTGCTTCATGGTGCTCCGGGACGAGTCCGGCGATCTTCAGATCTCATGTTCCAAGGCGGACCTTGAGCAGGCGATGTTCAAACTTGCGTCCAAAGTTGACTACGGCGACATCGTGGTTGCCTCGGGTCCGATCGGTCGCACCAAGCGTGGAGAGATCTGCGTGTGGGCGGACCGCTTTGAGGTCCACTGCAAGTCGCTCGCTCCACCACCTGAGAAGTTTCACGGCCTGACGGATGCGGAGCAGCGATACCGCAGGCGATACGTCGATATGTACATGAACCCGGAGACCATGGAGACCTTCCATCGCCGCAGCGAAATCGTCTCGGCGATCCGGCGATTCATGGAGGACCGGGGGTTTCTGGAAGTTGAGACGCCCATGATGCAGCCGGTGGCGGGCGGCGCGGCGGCACGGCCGTTCACAACGCACCACAACGCGCTGGATATTGAGCTCTTTCTACGCATCGCACCAGAGCTGTATCTCAAGCGGCTGCTCGTCGGGGGGATGCGAAAGGTCTTTGAGATCAACCGCAACTTCCGCAACGAGGGCATCGATCGGCGGCACAATCCGGAATTCACCATGATGGAGGCCTATCAGGCATTTGGTGACTGCGAGTCGGTTCTGGAATTGACCGAGTCGCTGATTCGATCGCTGGCCGGCGGTGTCGTGGCGTGGGACGGATTGGAGATCGACTACGGCCGCCCGTTCGACCGTGTCACGTACACCGAACTGTTCCAGCGAACCCACGGATGCGATGTCTCCGACGAGGCCGCGGTGCGAGCGCTGGCGGTGTCGAAGAACCTTGAGGAAGCCGCAACACGCGATCACTGGCTTCTCGTGGAGGCGATGTTCGACGAAGCGGAAGATGCCATCGATCCGGCACGGCCGACCTTTGTCACCGACTTCCCGGCGCCGCTCTCACCGTTGTCGAGGCCTCGGGAGGATGACCCGAACTTTGCATGGCGGGCCGAACTCTTTGTCGCGGGGATGGAACTGGGCAACTTCTACACAGAGTTGAATGATCCCGATGTCCAGCGGCAGCGATTCACCGAGCAGCTTGCCGGGATCAATGACGAGGAAGCGGCGTTCCGCACGCTCGACGAGGACTTTCTGGAAGCGCTTCATGTGGGCATGCCGCCGGCCGGAGGTATGGGAATCGGTATCGACCGAATCGTCATGTTGATGACGGGCGAGCGGAGCATCCGCGACGTCGTGCTGTTCCCACTTCTGAAGCCCGAGCAGGGAGACGCGCCGTGATCCGCCTGGTGATGGTGCTCGCCGTGGCAGCGGTCGCGACCGCCGCGGATGTCGACGACTGGTACAAGGTCAGCCTGAACGGCGTGCACGCCGGTTGGGGGCATGTGACCGAACGCATCAGCGGCGACGTGCGGACGATGACGTCCACCGAGTCCATTTCGATCGGCCGCGGTGCGGCAGAAGTGACCGTTGTGGCAACAACGGTCTGGGTGGACCATGTCGATGGAACGCCCGTGTCGATGACGTGGACGCAGGAGATGGGCGACCAGCCGGTCGAAACCGTCTGGAGGTTTCGGGACGATGAGATCGACATCCGGACAACACAGGATGGCCGGGTCAACCGCTCTACGAGAGCGGCACCTTCCGAGCCGTGGTTGACGCCCGCAGCGGCCCAGGAGGAATTGGCGCGGCGGGCCGCCGCAGGCGAGACACGGATGTCCTGGCGAACGATGGTGCCGGATCTCGGCGCCACGGCCGTTCTGCAGCGGATGGAATTCCTCGGCGAGCAGACCGAGACGCTGGCGGGTCAGGCGGGGGCGTTGTCACGATGGAAGGTGACCATCGAGGGGTTGCCCGTTGCGATGGAGACGGCCTTCTCGTCGAGTTGGCGTCCCGTGATCAACACCCTGCGGGCGCCGTTCGGGGACATCCGATCGGTGTTGTCGACCCGCGCGGAGGCGACGGCCGCCCTCGGTGGTCCGCCACCGGAACTCTTCGTGTCCCTGTTTGTAGAGCCCTCCTCCGGGACGATCGACCGGCAACTGGAGGCGACCCGAGCCTTCATGCGTCTTCGGACCCGCGACGGCGAGCCTCTGGACCTGCCTTCGAGTGGCGCGCAGACCATTGCAGGGGCCCGGGACGGCGCCGTACTTCTTCAGGTGAATGCCAGTGGCGGGCAGCCGCCGGTACGCCCGGTGGACATGCACGCATGCCTGGCCCCATCCGGCATGATCGACGCCGGCGATGAGGCCATCAGGCGGTTTGCCTCGCAAGCGGTCGCCGATGTGCCTCAGGACGCTGCCTCCAGGGCCGAGGCGCTGCGTGAGGCGGTCCACTCGTGGATCTCCACCAAGGGCCTGACGACTGCGTTCGCATCTGCGTCAGAGACGGTTCGGAAGCGGACCGGCGACTGCTCTGAGCACGGCGTTCTGCTGGCCGCGGCGCTTCGCGCCGAGGGCATTCCTTCCCGCGTGGCCACAGGCCTCGTCTGGATGGGGGCGTTGGATGCATTCGGGTGGCACATGTGGACGCAGGCGTTCATCGATGGGGCGTGGGTTGATCTGGATGCCACGCTGCCCACCCCGTTTTCCGTCGGGCACATCCTCGTTGCAACGTCGACCTTGCAGGACGGTGACGGCCAGCGGCAACTCACCGGTCTCCTGACGTTGCTGGGCAATCTGGAGGTCGACATCATTCGGGTCGATCGGTGAACGGCGTTCCGGAGAGGCCGGCCGCGGGGCACAAGGGCATGTTTGGAATGGTTACCGTCGTCGGCGGGCAGGACGGCGTAGAAGACGTCATGATCGGCGCGCCCGCGCTCGCCGCAGAGGCGGCGCTGCGGAGCGGATGCGGACGTGTTCTCGTCGTGTCGCCCCGGTCGGTGCTCTCCCATGTGCTCGCGTGCTGCCCGTCGGCCACCGGGCGACCGCTGCCCGGCGATGCAGCCGGGGCTGTGGCGACGGTGCAAGCGGTGCAGGCCTCGGTTCAGAGCGTTGCCGCGGGGCCGGGCCTCGGGCGAGGGGAAGCGGCTCGAGCATTGGTCGCCACGCTGTTGGAGCGGCCGGGGCCGCCGCTGGTGCTGGATGCGGATGCCCTGCACGTTTTCGCTGACCGCTGCATGCCCGCGGCGAGAGAAGGCGTGGTGCTGACACCGCACCCTGGCGAGTTTGCGGCGCTTGCGACTGCCTTCGGGGTGCCGGCGGCGGGCGATGATCGGGAAGCCCGCGAATCAGCGGCGGGGGCGCTGGCGGCCGCGACCCGCTGCATCGTTGTACTCAAGGGGCATGGAACGGTGGTTGCCGGCCCGGGCGGCCGCGTCTGGGTGTGCCCGCTCGGGGGTGTGGAACTGGCCGTTCCGGGAAGCGGAGACGTGCTGACTGGTGTGACCGCGGGGGTGCTGGCGCAGCAGGTGGCGGCCGGCTGCCTGGATGCGTTTGCCGCCGCATGTGCTGCGGTGACCGCGCATGCCAGGGCGGGGGCGTCCTGGCGGCGTGAGCACGGAGATCGAGGCATGCTGGCGCGAGAACTCGCCGATCGCATTCCTCAGGCTGTAGGCTTCACTGATGGCGAGGTTTGAACCGGGACACACGTTGCACGCTGAACGCTTCCTGTTGGTCAACCCCCAACTGGGAACGAGCCGTGGCGGCGCGCCCTACCTTCGCTGCCTGCTCCGCAATGCGGACGGGCAGGTGGCTGGGCGGTGCTGGTCCTTCGATGCGTCCCGGCTGGAGGGGCTCCAGCGGGATCCGGTCGTGGAAGTGGACGGGGAGGTTGTTGAGTTTCAGGGAGCGCCCCAGGTCAACATCGAGACGATCGACGCCGTGCGGGTGGATGCGGCGACCATGCGAGGTCTGCTGCCCACAGCGCCCGGCGATCCGGTTGCCATGTTTCGTGAGGTTTGCGGACTGCTGCAAGGTCTGACCGATCCGGGCCTCCGGGCGCTTGCCGAGGCGATCCTCGACGATGAGCCACTCATGCAGCGGTTTCGGGAGGCGCCTGCGGGCGTGCGCAAACACCATGCCTGCATTGGCGGGCTCATGCAGCACACGCTTCAGATCATGCGGATCGTCGACGCGGTCGTCGCGACCTACAAGGGCGACGATGTTCACCTGAACCGGGACCTCGTCATGCTTGGCGCGTTTCTGCACGATATTGGCAAGACCGAAGAACTCAGTTGGGGTGGCACGTTCACCTACACCCGCGACGGCGATCTCGTCGGGCACATCGTTCGCGGGGCGATCATGCTGGAGGAGAAGGTTGCAGAAGCGGCGATGGCGGGCGGCGAACCGCTGGACGGGGACCTGCTGCTGCAGCTTCAACATCTCATTCTGAGCCATCATGAGCGGCGCGAGTACGGGGCTGCCAAGCCTCCCATGACGCCGGAAGCGCACGTGCTGTGTATGGCGGATCGACTCGACGCGACCCTGCATCTGGTCGATTGAGTTCATCGTCGGCGTGTCGGTACACTGCCGGGTCATGTCCACCACACCATCCATTCTTGTCGGCATTCCCGTCTACAACGAGGAAGCGACCGTCGCAGCCGTACTGGACGAGGTTCGGCACTATGCCCCGCGCATTCTGGTCGTCGACGATGGGTCGACTGACGAAACGCCGCGGCTGCTTGCCTCGCAACCGGTCGATGTCGTTCGTCACCCCACCAATCGGGGCTATGGACGCGCGATGCAGGAGATGTTGCAGCGAGCGGACCACGACGGCTTTGACTGGCTCATCACCATGGACTGCGACAAGCAGCACGAGCCGGCGGCGATTCCGGAGTTCGTGTCGTTGATTGGGCGGGACGACAGCGACGTGATCTCAGGGAGCAGATACCTGTCCATGTCCGACGCGGACGATGTGCCGCCGCTGGAGCGGCGGTCGATCAACGTGGCGATGACTTCAATCCTCAACGACAAACTGGGGCTGTCCATCACCGATGCATTCTGCGGTTTCAAGGCCTATCGGTGCGCGGCCTGCCGCGATCTGACGCTTGATGTTGACGGCTACGACTTTCCGATGCAGTTCTGGGTCCAGGCCGTCCATCATGGGCTTCGCATCTCGGAGACGCCCGTTCGTTTGATCTACAACGACCCCAACCGTTCCTTCGGGGGGCCGCTGGATGATCCGGACAATCGCCGCGCGGTCTACGAGCGGACGCTGCGCCGAGAACTCATCAGATGCGGATCCAGGGATGCGCTCTGCCGGGTGTAGGGTCGAGACGGCGGGGCTGTGGGCCGCAGCGGAGCCGAGTGTGGCCGGTGACGCGGCGGCTCGGGGGATGTTGGGCCTGCCCGAGGACCGCCCCCTCATCGTGACCGGGCACGCCCCGCACGTGCCCCACCCCGGTCTGCTTGCCAAGTACATCGCCGCGCGGTCGCTGGCGGATCGATGCGGCGGCGTGCTCGTCAATCTTGTGATCGACACCGGGACCGACCATCTGGCGCGGCTCGACGTGCCGGTACGCAGCAAGGGCGGGCTGCTTTCGGCTGCATCGGTCGCGATGGCGGATGAGCGCGACGGTGTGGTGGCCACGCGGGCCGCTGCGGAGGTGCGGCCGCTGGCCGTTCCGGCCGCCGCCACGCCCGAAGTCCGCGATGCCCTCACCGATGTGTGGTCCGCATGGACGCAGGCGGAGGGTTCGACGGCAGCCGCGCAGGCAGGGGACATGATCGAGCGGCTGCTGTCGCCCCGCGTTGGCGCCTTCCGCAGCACGTACGCGTCAACCCTGCTTTCAACGCCTCGGGGCGCCCAACTGCTGGACGCCGCCCGGGCCGATCCTCAAGGGTGCGTGGACGCGTACAACGCCGCAGCGCGGGCGTCCGGAGGCCGCGTTCGAGTGCTTGACCCACATGAGATGCCGTTCTGGGCTGTCAACGCCGCGGGAGTTCGCCGGCGGGCGAGCGACGCGGACCTCGGTGGAAGCGACACACTCATGCCGACGGCGCTGGTGACGACGGCCATTGTTCGCTGCAGCCTTGCCGACGTGTTTGTGCATGGAACGGGGGGGTGGGCCTATGACCGCGTCATGGAACCGTGGGTGCGGGACTGGCTGGGATGGAGCCCGGCCCCGGCGGTCATGGTGACGGCCACGCTGCCACTGGCGGGTGATCTGGCCGATGCTTCGCTTCGGGCGGCCCGGCAGGCACGGCACGATCCCGCCGGCTCGGCTGGCGTGTCGGAGATGAAGCGGTCCTGGCTGCGGAAGATCGAATCGCTGCCTCGGGGGGGTGGGGCCCGCCGCGAGGCATTCAGGCAGATGCACGATGCGCTCAAGGCTGCCTCGAATCCGTCGATGGTGCGGGGCGCGTCGAGGGCGGCGGCGGCCGCCCGGCGGCGGGACTGGCCCTTCCTCTTCTACGCGTGCGAGGATCTCGACGCGATGGAAGCCGCCGTCAACGCAGCCGCAGACCCGCGTCGGTCCACCGCCGGCGGACCGTGTCCTCGTCGCTGACCTCGATGCGAATGCCGTCGACGGTGGTGGCGCGTTTCCACTGCCCTTCGGGGGAAAACCGCACGGAACTGGGCAGGCCGTCCCGGCCGGACCAGATCCAGCAGAGGTCGTCGCGGTCGGATGCATCCCGGCGAATGGTCGCGCGGGGCGTCATGGTGCTGTCATCCCAGGTGTGCCACGCCGCCCGCGGCACCGCTGCGGGGGGGATGAGGTCCCGGACGAACCACCGGAGCGCCCGAGGGAGCCACGGCGATTCCGGATGCAGGGTCCACGTATCGCGGGTGCCATGGGCGTCGTCCTGTCTGATGACGAGCAACTGGCCGCGGGGGTGGGACACGGTGGGGGGCTCGCGAATGGCGATTTCTTCGCTTCCGGTTCGCTGCTTCCCCTGGGTCCGCGTGGTGGAGTCCACCCAGGACTCACGGGCCAGATCCCAACTGACCCAGCACCGCTGGACTCGATCCACATACGTGTCGGCGTCTTCGGCGAATCGCAGGTGCGTGACGACGAGCAGTCCCTCTTCCTGCTCGGCGGTGCTGGCTGGCCCGGGCGTTGTGCGGACGGCCGCGCGGGGGGCGATGCTCGCAGTCAGGGTGCCATAGGCCACTTCACGGTCGGCCTTGCCGTTCGGGTCGTACACCCGCAGGATGTGGCTCCGGCCGTCCAGCGACCGGAGCGTCTGCGGATCGAGCCCGTCCAGGGCGGCCTGGCCGACGCGGAGGTCGGCTTCCAATTGGGGCCGCCCATCGACGCGGTCGATGAGGCGGGCGCTCGTAAGGGCTTGCTGTAGAAGTGGTTGCGTGGAATCGGCCGCCTCGGGGGTCGTGACCGCGCCGATGAGGAGGCAGTGGCCGAGGGCCTGCGGGGCCGCCAGCCAGCCAAGTCTGGCCTGCCGGCCGCTCGCCGCCGTGTGGGTCAACCACGTGACGGCAGCAGGCCGGTCTCCGAGCAGCACCGGTTCCACGACCGCCGTCGCGGACGTTTCCGGGGGCAGACGCGAGGCAAGTGCCGCCCTCAGGCAGGCTTCCGGGTCGGGCTCGTCCAGCTCGATCGACTCAATCTTGAGGCTCCAGGAGGGGGTCGATCCCCGCTCGCGGATGAGAAAGGCCGCGCCAGCGTCTCCCGGTCGCTGAACGAGCTCGCCCCTGGGCACCGACATGGTGACTCCAAGTTCGTCGCTGACCAGCAGCGTTCCGGGCGAGAGCAGCATCGTGAGCAGGAGGGGAACCAGCATGTGTGGGACTCTACTACGCGAGCGTCCGGAAGGTGGCTGAGGGGGTCTGGTGGCCTTGACATGCAGCCGGGGGACCCTATCATCGTCGTTTCGCGCTCGGTCGGTGGACCGAGTTTGCGTGCTTTGTATCGCTGTTGATGGAGTTTCAGGTTCCCCGGCGCGGGTGCCAGAGTGATTGAACGATGAAGATTCGTATCCGAATGGAAGCCTACGACCACCAGGCGCTCGATGCGTCTGCGAAGGAGATCGTCGATCACGCCAAGCGAACGGGCGCGCGGGTCAGTGGTCCGGTACCGCTGCCGACACGTCGCGAGGTCTACACCGTCAACCGTTCCACGTTTGTCAACAAGAAGAGCCGTGAGCAGTTCGAGATTCGTACGCACAAGCGAATCATCGACATCTCCGAGCCGAGCCCCAACACGATCGACGCGCTCAACCGTCTCGTCGTGCCGGCGGGCGTATTTGTGAAAATCAAGGCCTGAGCAGGACGGAAGCAGAACGATGACACGGGCACTGATTGGAACAAAGGTGGGCATGACCAGATGGTTCATGGAGGACGGCACGAACGTCCCCGTGACCGTGCTGGAAGTCGGTCCCTGCGTCGTGACTCAGGTGAAGACCACAGAAACCGACGGCTACGATGCGGTTCAACTCGGGCATGGCGACGTGAAGGCTCGTCGCAGCACGATGCCCGTCATCGGACACGACCATCGCGCCGGGAGCGGGCCGCTTCGAACGCACCGCGAGATTCGCGGTGAGACGGATGCTGCACTTGGTGACACGCTCGACGTCTCCATCTTTGAAGACGCGAAGTTCGTGGACGTGCTCGGGACGAGCAAAGGCAAGGGCTTCCAGGGCGGCATGAAGCGGCACAACTTCCGAGGCCTCGAGGCCTCGCACGGCGTGAAGCGTCGTCACCGGTCTCCCGGGTCCATCAATGGTCATGCGACCAACCTCGGAACCGGGCCGAAGATCAAAAAGGGCAAGCGGATGGCTGGCCACATGGGCCACGTCTCCGTCACCAGTCGATCGATGCCCGTCGTGTCGATCGATGCGGATCGAAATCTCATCATGGTGCAGGGCACCGTGCCCGGACCGGTCGGTGGATCGGTTCTGGTGCGTGATGCTGTCCGCCTCAACAAACAGAAAGCGAAGGTTGCCAAGGCGGGCTGAAGCTCGCTGAAACGGCTCAGGCCGAACACGACAACCCGAATCGGAACGCCGAGTCGCAGTTCTACCTCCCACCCCCGAAGGCCCGTCATCGGGAACCACGGGTGGGACCATCTGAAAGGATGGTTCGAAGCATGGCGAGGAGAGCCAGGCGCAAACGGTCCTCAGGACCACAGGTGTAGAGAACGATGATTGATCTTCCCGTACTCAACAAATCGGGCAAGCAGGTTGACACCCTTGCCATCGACGAAACCGCACTCGGAAACGAGGTGCGCCCCGACCTGCTGAAGCAGGCCTACGTCATGTATCACGCGAACCGTCGTCAGGGCTCCGCCCGGACGAAGAGTCGTGGCATGGTGGAAGGCTCGACTCGCAAGTTGTACCGCCAGAAGGGGACCGGCAACGCTCGCGTTGGCAATGCCCGCACGGTCGTTCGCAAGGGTGGTGGTGTGGCCTTCGCAAAGACCAAGACCACTGAGACCTTCCGCAAGAAGATGCCCAAGGCCATGCGGCGTCTGGCGAATCGAAATGCCCTGCTCGCGAAACTGGTTGACGGCGAGGTCAAGTGCATCGACGCCCTGGACTTCGACGTCCCTCGCACCAAGGACATGAAGAAGGTTCTTGCCTCGTGCGGTGTGGACCGCACGTGCCTCGTTGCCCTGGACGAGGAGAACCGCAACGCAGCCATGTCCGCCCGCAACCTCGCGGACGTGGACATCATCCGCATCGACCAGCTCAATGCGTTCGAAATGCTCAATCACCGGTACCTGCTCGTGGACCGCGCTTCACTCGAGGCGTGGCTCGCTGCGGATGCCTCTGCAGATCAGGAGGCCGCGTGATGCGAAACACAGACGTCATCCGTCGCCCGATCGTGACTGAAAAGTCAACATGGGAGGCCTCTGAGCACAATCGGTACGCCTTCGAGGTCGATCGTTCTGCCAGTAAGCCGGACGTTCGCACCGCGGTGCAGGAACTCTACGGCGTTCGCGTGCTGGAAGTCGCCATTCAGAACCGTAAGGGCCAGAGCCGACGCAACAAGTTCGGCTACTGGAAGACGAGCGACATCAAGCGGGCCATTGTGAAAATCCATCCGGAGGACCGCATCGAGCTCATCTGAGGCTCGTCAGGACAGAACCATGCCGATTCGAAAGTACAAGCCAACAACGCCTGGCCGACGCAATGCCTCGGTGAACACGCACGCTGAAGTGACCAAGCGTTCACCCGAGAAGTCCCTTCTGCGTCCCCTCTCCAAGAAGGGTGGCCGCAACAATCAGGGCAAGATCACCGTGCAGGGACGCGGCGGCGGTCACAAGCGACGGTACCGCGTGATCGACTTCAAGCGGACCAAGGACGACATGCCAGCGACGGTGGTCGGGATCGAGTACGACCCCAATCGCTCCTGCCATATCGCGCTTGTGGAGTATGAAGACGGCACTCGCCGCTACATCCTGGCGCCGGTCGGCATCAAGCCTGGCGACACGGTCCTCAGCAGCGGGTCGCAGATTGAGCCGAACGTCGGCTGCTGCATGCCGATCGAGTTCATCCCCACCGGTCTGACGCTCCACGCCGTGGAGTTTGAGCCGGGCAAGGGCGCCCGAATCTGCCGCTCAGCCGGTGTGGGCGCGAGGCTGACCAATAAGGAAGGCCGCTGGGCGACGCTGGTGCTCCCCTCGGGCGAACTCCGACAGGTATCGATCAACTGCCGGGCGACCATCGGGCAGGTTGGGAACACCGACCACCAGCTCGTCAAGCTCGGCAAGGCCGGTCGCAACCGGTGGCTTGGACGCCGCCCGAAGGTTCGCGGCGTGGCGATGAGTCACCATGACCATCCGCTCGGCGGTGGTGAGGGACGCAGCAAGGGCGGTCGTGAGCCGGCCAGCGCGTCTGGAACGAAGTCCAAGGGTGGACGCACAAGGCAGCGACGCAAGGCGTCCAATGCCCGCATCCTGCGTCGCCGCAAGAGCCGTCGTTACGGCCAGTTGAAGCTCTGACGGAGATATAGAGATGGGACGCTCACTCAAGAAGGGCCCGTTCGTAGACGAGAAGCTCTACAACAAGGTCATGGCGCAGTCTGAAGGCGGCGCCAAGCGGCCGATTCGCACATGGGCTCGCGCCTGCACGATTGTGCCGGAGTTTGTGGGACACACCTTCCAGGTGCACAACGGCCGATCGTTCAATGACGTCTTTGTGACTGAGGACATGGTCGGGCACAAGCTCGGCGAGTTCTCCATCACGCGGATGTTCCGTGGCCATACGAACAAGAAGGAGGGCCTGAAGTCCGGTCGGTGATCCGACTCGGCAAGGCATTCCACCATGAAGCATCAAGCAAGCCACAGATTCGCACGCATCGCGCCCCGCAAGGCGCGGCTTGTTGCGGATCTCATTCGTGGGCTCCGCGTCGACGACGCGATGAATGAGCTCGAATTCTCCAAGAAGCGGGCCGCCTGGTATCTGAAGGCGGTTCTCAAGAGCGCGATCGCCAACGCCGAGGAGCGGGACGCGGACGTCTCAAACCTGGTGGTCTGTGAGTCCCGCGTGGACGAGGGACCGACGATCAAGCGATTTCAACCGAAGGATCGTGGCCGGGCGCATCCAATCCGCAAGCGGACCAGCCATCTTCACATCGTGCTGGACGAGAGGAACTGATCGATGGGACAGAAGGTTCACCCATTCGGATTTCGTGTAGGCATCACTGAGGCGCACAAGTCGCGGTGGTATGCCCCGAAGGCGCTCTTTGCCGAACTGCTCGTGGAAGATCACAAGATCCGCGAGTTCGTCGACAAGCGGCTCAACAGGACGCCGCCATTCGCCGCCGTTTCGGACATCTATCTCGAACGCACCCGTGAAGAACTCACCGTCATCGTCAAGACGGCCCGGCCCGGTCTGGTGATCGGCCCGAAGGGCGTCGAGATCGAGAAGCTGACGAGCGATCTTCAGTTGATGACCGGCCGAAAGGTGTCGGTCAAGACGGTCGAGATCCGCAGCCCTGACACAGACGCGACGCTTGTCGCTGAAGCGATCGCTGAGCAGATGAAGAAGCGGTCCAACTTCCGCCGCCTGCTCAAGCAGCGGTGCGAGTCAGCGATGCAGGCCGGCGCCAAGGGTGTTCGTATTCAGGTCTCTGGCCGGCTCGGCGGCGCAGAGATGTCCCGCAAGTTCGTGACCCGTGAGGGGTCCATTCCGTTGTCGACGCTGCAGGCCAATGTCGACTACGCCAGCGTTACGAGTTTCACCACCTACGGCGCCATCGGCGTCAAGGTCTGGATCTACAAGGGCATGTTCACCGACGCCGAAGAGGATCAAACCGAATCCAAGGCTGCAGGTGCCCGTGCACGAGCGAGAGGTCGCCGCTGAGCCCTGCTCAGTAGTGAGGAGAACGTCCGATGCCACGGATGCCCAAACGAGTCAAGTTCCGCAAGCAGATGCGCGGCAAGTTGCAGACCAAGGCTGGTCGCGGCAACTACGTCGCCTTCGGAGAGTATGGGCTTCAGGCCCTCGAGCCGCACTGGATCAGTGCCAGGCAGATCGAGGCCGGGCGTATTGCGGCCCAGCACTTCCTGCGGCGTGAAGGCAAGGTCACGATCCGAATCTTTCCCGACAAGCCCATCTCCAAGAAGCCGCTCGAAACGCGGATGGGGAAAGGCAAGGCGGATGTCGACTACTGGGCCGCGCGGGTTCGCGCCGGCACGGTGCTGTTCGAGATTTCGGGCGTTCCCGAGGATATGGCGAGGGCCGCAATGGCCCGCGTCGCACGCAAGATGCCGATTCGTTGCCGCTTTGTCGGCAAGAGGCTTTCGGTCTGACCTGGAGGCGATGAGAAGATGACACCCAACGAAGTCAGAAAACTCGGGGACGATGAGATCGACATCGAGGTCGCAAGCCTCCGTCGTCGCCTCTTCGACCTTCGGTGCCAACTGGTTACCGAGAAGATTCAGCACACATCGCAGTTCGGCGACGTCAAGCGTGACATCGCCCGCCTGCTGACCGAAAAACGTGCCCGGCAGATCGCCGCGGCCGGAGGCGAATGACGTGAGCCACCTCAAGGACATCAGTGTTTCCGACAACGCGTTGCGGCGTATCGGCGTCGTTTCGGCGGCAAAGCGTGACAAGACGTGCCGCGTCTCCATCGACTTCCTGTCGCGGCATCCCAAGTACGGCAAGTACACCCGCCAGCGAACGGTGTTGCACGTCCACGACGAGGACAACGCCGCCAAGGTCGGTGACCGCGTCGAGATTGCAGAGTGCCGCCCCATCTCCAAGACCAAGTCGTGGGTCCTGCTTCGAGTCGTCGAGCAGGCTCCCGCAGCCGAGTGAACCTCCTGGAACAGGACACAGAACGATGATCCAAAAGGAATCCAGAGTCGAGGTCGCGGACAACAGCGGCGCCAAGATCGTGAGCGTGATTGGTGTGCTGGGTGGTACAACCGCTCGGGGCCGTCACTCTCGACGAACCGCCGGTGTGGGCGATCAAGTCGTCTGCTCGGTGAAGAAGTCGCTTCCGAACTCGGCCGTCAAGCAGGGCGACATTGTTCGCGCTGTCATCGTCCGGACGAAGTATCCGACCCGCCGCAAGGACGGGTCCTACGTGCGGTTCGATTCGAACGCGTGCGTGCTCATCAAGGAAGGCAACCCCGCCGGGACCCGAATCTTCGGTGCGGTTGCCCGTGAACTCCGCGAGAAGAACTTCATGAAGATCGTCTCGCTCGCTTCGGAGGTGATCTGACCATGGCCAGACACGTACGCAAAGGTGACTCGGTCGTCGTCACGGCCGGCAATGATCGCGGCAAGGTCGGCGAGATTCTCCGGGTCATCCCCGACGAGAATCGGGTCGTGGTGCAGGGTGTGAACATTCGAGTTCGCCACCTCAAGCCGACCCAGCAGAACCCCAAGGGCGGCCTTCTCCGCAAAGAGATGCCGATCCATATCAGCAATGTCAGCCCGGTCGTCGAAGGCCGTGGCAGCCGCGTGCGGTTTGAGACGCGGGAAGACGGATCGAAGGTCCGAGTTGCGGTTCGCGGCGACAAGGAGCTTTCGGTGCTGCGAGGGCC
Organism: Phycisphaerales bacterium; assembly: GCA_030748575.1. Taxonomy (GTDB): domain Bacteria; phylum Planctomycetota; class Phycisphaerae; order Phycisphaerales; family SM1A02; genus UBA12567. Next base: position 37,312 of record JASMLR010000010.1, read on the forward strand.
CAGGCAGGGCTGAGCCCCGCGAGGAGTGATTGAAGATGGTTGCCGAAACAAAAACAGCACCGAGGCTCAGGCAGCAGTACGAGGACGTCGTCGTTCCGAAGCTGCGTGAAGAGTTCTCGCTGAAGAATCCGAATGAGATGCCTCGCTTGAGCAAGGTCCTCGTCAACAGCGGCGTGGGTCGCTTCCTCGAGAATCAGAAGCTCAAGCCGGAGATTCGTGACACGGTCATTGACACGCTCACGACCATCACGGGCCAGAAGCCCATCATGGTGATGGCCAAGCGGTCTGTCGCAAACTTCAAGGTTCGTGAAGGCGCACCTTCGGCGTTTGTCGTGACGCTTCGCAGTGACCGAATGTGGCACTTCGTCGATCGGCTCATGAATCTGGCAATGCCCCGAATCAAGGACTTCCGGGGCGTGAAAGACACGGCGTTCGATCAGGCCGGCAATTACTCGCTGGGCCTCACCGAGCAGGCCGTGTGGCCTGAAATCAACATGGCCCGCGTGAGTTTCACGCACGGCATGAACATCAACATCTGCTTTGAGCAGTCCAGCCCGGAGATGAGCCGCTTCATCCTCCGCGAGCTCGGAATGCCGTTCGCTCGGAAGGACGACTGAACATGGCCAGCAAGCGCGTATTTGCCAGAATGAACAAGGAACCGAAGTTCTCGACCCGCAAGCGAAACCGGTGTCTTCTCACCGGCCGCAGCCGCGGTGTCTACAGGAAGTTCGGCGTCAGCCGGATCATGCTCCGCCAGCTCGCGCTGGAGGGGAAGATTCCGGGAATGCGCAAGGCCAGTTGGTGAGGAACGGTTTGGTGAGGTACAGGGCCCGCGGGCCTCTGGAGTGATTCAATGTCGCAACAAGATCTGACAGCCGACATGTTGACCCGAATTCGAAACGCCGTGCGCAATCATGCGCCCGAGGTCATCTGTCTTGATAATCGTCTCAACCGGGGTGTTGCCCAGGTCCTCCAGGACGAGGGCTACATCGATGGCTGGGACACCGAGCAGGTTGGTGCCCGGACGCATCTTCGGGTGCGTCTGAAGTACGGACCGCGTGGCGAAGACATCATCCGGGAGATTCGCAAGGTGTCCAAGCCCGGATGTCGTGTGTACGCGGGTGTCTCGGACATTCCGCGGCCAATGCAGGGCCTGGGGACGGCAATCGTCTCCACGAGCTCGGGTGTGATGAGCGATCGACGCGCTCGCGTCGAGCGGGTTGGCGGCGAAGTTGTCGCCATCGTGAACTGAGCGTGGTGAGGTAGGTACCAATGTCCCGAATCGGCAAGAAACCAATCGAAGTACCTGGCGGCGTGAAGGTCGATGTGAAGGCGAGTGATCGTCGAATCGACATCAGCGGCCCGAAGGGCTCACTCGAGTACACATGGCACGACGACGTCGACGTGGCATGGGACGAGGAAGCCAAGGCGATCACGTGCTGTATTCGGGACGAGCGTGGGGGTGATCGATCCGCTCGCGCCCAGTGGGGCACGACCCGAAGCCGGATCCAGAACATGGTGACCGGCGTCGCGCAGGGCTACACGAAGGTGCTCAACATCGTCGGTGTCGGTTGGAATGCCAAGCCGATGGGCAAGACGTTGCAACTGAATGTCGGCTACTGCCACCCGGTCGATCTGGCGCCTCCGGCAGGCGTCGAGTTTGCGGTCGATGGTGGTACCAAGATCACCATTTCCGGGCCAGACAAGCACGCGGTCGGCCAGTTTGCGGCCAACGTACGCGATCAACGCCGCCCTGAGCCGTACAACGGCAAGGGCATCATCTATCAGGGCGAAACCATCATTCGCAAGCAGGGCAAGGTGTTCGGAGCCTGATCCTTCCTACGAGGGAGCACACGTCATGAAAAGAAACGTACAGCGAATCAAACGCCGAGTTCGCCGCAAGAAGGGCCTTCGCAGCCGCCTCATGGGCAGCCCGGATCGCCCTCGGCTGACGGTGTTCCGTAGCGCCAAGCACATCTACGCTCAGGTCATCGACGACCTCAGCGGCAAGACGCTGGCTGCAGCATCCACGACAGAGAAAGCGACCAGTGGAAGTGGGGGCAACATTGCTGCCGCGGCCGAGGTCGGTAAACGGATCGGAGAACGAGCGGCGGCGGCTGGCGTCAGCACGGTCGTGTTCGATCGAAACGGTTTCAAGTATCACGGTCGGGTCAAGGGCCTGGCCGACGGTGCCCGCGAGGGCGGGTTGAAGTTCTGAGCCGGGTTCCCGGCAGGCAGGTACACGTCAATGGCTGAATTTCTCGAAGGATCAGGTGGAATCGAGTCGACCACGGTCGGCGTCTTCCGCACGGCGGCGACCGTCAAGGGTGGCCGGCGGTTCAGTTTCTCGTCTCTGGTGGTCGTGGGTGACCGCAACGGTCGCGTCGGTGCCGGATACGGCAAGGCGAACCAGGTGCCGCCCGCCATTGAGAAGGCGCAGAAGATCGCGAAGCGCAACATGCGTCCGTATCCCATGCAGGGTCGGACGATTCCCCATCAGGTTGAGGGTCGCTTCGGTGCATGCAGCGTTCGGCTTGTGCCGGCCTCGCCCGGTACGGGTGTTATCGCCGGTGCTTCGGTCCGCGCCGTGCTTGAAATGTTCGGCCTGCAGGATTGCCTGACCAAGTCATTCGGGTCCAACAACCCCAAGAACCTGGTCAAGGCGGTCATCGACGGTCTGTCCAAGTTGCAGAGCAAGGAAGATGTCGAGCGGCTCCGGGGCGTCACGCTCGGGAACACCGCCGTTGAAGACATGATCGCTCGTGGCTCGGCGTTCGTTGCAACGCCAGCCGCTGAGGATGGCAGCGAAGATTCTGACGAGCAGAGTGCTCAGGACCAGGCACCCCAGGAGCGCCCCGCCGAGTGATGCCCTTAGGGCACCTCGAGGAGATCCAGTCCCATGATGATCCATGAAATCACGTCCAAGGCCGGCAAGTACAAGAGCCGCAAGCGTATCGGGCGAGGGCCCGGCAGCGGTCATGGCAAAACGTCTGGCCGCGGTCATAAGGGCGCAGGCTCAAGAAGTGGCAACCGACGTCGGGCCTACTTTGAAGGTGGCCAGATGACCTGGGCTCGCCGCATGCCGAAGCGCGGCTTCACAAACGTCCAGTTCCGGACCGAGTATCACATTGTCAACCTCAAGACCATCTCCGAGCGATTCGCTGACGGCGATGCCGTGACGGCCGAGACCTTGAAATCCAAGGGGCTCATTCGAGACACGAAGAAGCCGGTCAAGATTCTCGGTGAGGGCGAACTGTCCGTGAAGCTTGATGTGACGGCGAACAAGCTGTCCAAGTCAGCCGAGGCCAAGATCACCGCGGCCGGCGGCACGGTCACGGTGGTGGAACTCAAGAAGTGGACCCGCGACGCCTCCGCTCCCAAGAAGACCAAGGCCGCCAAGGCGGAAACGCCGGCAGCCCCCGCGAATGAACCAGCGTCCGACACGGATGGAACTGACGACTGATCTCAACCGACGCTTTGCGTCACAGGAAAGTTGACCCGGCATGCTCAACGCCGTTCTCAACATCTTCAGGATTCCCGAGCTTCGCAACCGTGTGCTCTTCACGCTTGCGATGATCGCGATCTATCGCATCGGGTTCTGGATTCCGCTCGTGGGTGTCGATCAGACGCAACTCGAGGAGCTTGCCCGCCAGTCGGCCACTGAGGCGACGGGCTTTGGGAAGCTGCTGGAGTACGTGTCCGTCTTCTCCGGCGGTTCGTTCAAGCAGTCGACGATCTTCGGTCTGGGCATCATGCCGTACATCACGGCATCGATCATCTTCCAACTCCTTCAGTCAGCGGTCCCGCGTTTGCAGGAGTTGAAGAAGGAAGGGGCCAGCGGTCAGCAGAAGATCACCGAGTGGACGCGGTACGCCACGATCGCAATGTGCGTGATTCAGGGCTTCATGTGGATGAAGTTCCTTCAGGGCCAAGGGTTGGTTCAGCCCCAGTTCAGAACGCAGACCGGCATTCTCGTCTTCTACTTCGGTGGACTGACGGCATTGACGGCGGGCAGCGTGTTCCTGATGTGGCTGGGTGAGCAGATCGACAAGTACGGCATCGGCAACGGTGTGTCGCTCATTCTGACCGCGGGCATCGTCTCGCAAATGCCGATGGCGATTGGATGGCTTGCCAACAATGTCGACTTCTCCCTTCAGAGTGGAGAGGGTGGCGTGGGCGTTCTCGGCATACTCTTCCTGATCATTGCCTTTGTCATCGTTGTCGCAGGGTCGATTCTGATCACCGTTGCGCAGCGACGCATACCGATCCAACAGGCCAGGCACACACGAGGACGGAGGACCTACGGCGGGCAGAAGCACTATCTGCCGTTGCGGGTCAACCACGCGGGCGTGATGCCGATCATTTTCGCCTCGTCACTCCTGATTTTCCCGTCGTCCTTCCTCGGCTATCTGGCGACGTCGGTGTCTCAGGACTCACCGGACTGGTGGCAGAGCATTGTGTTCTTCATGAACCGGAACTTCCAGTTCGGCGAGTATCCGTACATCGTTTGTGAAATCATCCTGATCTACTTCTTCAGCTACTTCTGGACCACCGTGGTGTTCAGCCCGGACGACATGGCCCAGCAGTTGCGAGAGAACGGCAGCTTCATTCCGGGCCTGCGGCCCGGTCCGCGGACTGCCGAGTACCTCGAGACCGTGGTCGAGCGAATCACCTACGTCGGCGCCGGCTTCCTGGCGATCATCGCCGTGATCCCGTCGATGGTTGCTCGGTACATGGATATTCCGTTCTTCGTGTCGAGCTTCCTGGGCGGAACCGGGTTGCTCATTGTCGTGAGCGTGGGGCTGGACCTCATTCAGAGGATTGAGGCCAATCTTCTCATGCGCAACTACGCAGGATTCATCACGGGCGCAGATGCGTCCAGAAGAGGGGGCGGATCGTCGCCCTCGGGTTCATAGGAGGTCCGCAGGGACGCACGTATGGCCAAGGAGGAAAAGATCGTCCTCGACGCCGTCGTCACCGAGGCGCTGCCCGACACCAGGTTCATGGTTGAACTTGAGAACGGCCAGAAGATCCTCGCGTACATCAGCGGTCGAATGCGGAAGTTCTACATCCGCATTCTTCCCGGAGACACCGTCAAGGTCGAGATCAGTCCGTACGACATGACCAAGGGCCGCATCGTCTATCGCCAGTAGGACCTGGAGCAGAGCATCATGAAAGTCAAAAGCAGCATCAAGAGGCGTACGCAGGATTGTCAGATCGTGATCCGAAAGGGTCGGCGGTACGTCATCAACAAGAAGAACCCCCGCCTTAAGCAGCGGCAGGGCTGAACGAGTTCACGGAGCGAGACACATGCCACGTATTGCAGGCATCGATATTCCAGAGAAGAAGAAGGTTCGGTACGCCCTCCGGTACATCCACGGAATCGGCCCGAGGTTCGCGGACGACATCCTCGAGCAGGCCGGCGTGAATCCCGACACACGTGCCGCGGACCTGACCGAAGCCGAAGTGGTTGCGATCGCAGGACTCGTTGACGACAACTACATCGTCGAGGGTGCGCTCCGCCGCCAGGTGGCTCAGAACATTCAGCGGTTGCGGGATATTCGCAGCTACAGAGGTGACCGGCACCGCCGCGGACTTCCCGTTCGAGGGCAGCGGACCAAGTGCAACGCGCGAACTCGCAAGGGCAAGAAGCGGACGGTCGCAGGCAAGAAGGGCGTCAAGGCCTGACCTTGAGTTGAGACGAAAGAGGATCTGTCCGGCTACCGCCCGGAGAAAGCACCCATGGCAAAGAAGAAAGTCAGAAAGAACATCGGCAAGGCGATCGTCCATGTGACGGCCTCCTTCAACAACACGATCATCACGTTCACGGATCTCAGCGGCGAAACGCTCTGTTGGGATTCGGCCGGGACGGTCGGGTTCAAGGGCGCCCGCAAGGCCACACCGTTCGCAGCGACACGCGCGGCGGAGCGGTCTGCCTCCAAGGCAAAGCGTATGGGTGTCCGTGAGGTGGAAGTCCGCGTCAAGGGGCCGGGTGGCGGGCGTGAGTCCGCGATCACCGGCCTCGACCACGCCGGTCTCACCGTGACCGCCGTCGAGGATCACACGCCGATTCCGCACAATGGATGTCGGCCAAGAAAGCAACGCCGCTGCTGAGCGGCTGGATCGAGCCGGCCCCACGTAGGGGCCACCCGGCTCGGGCGCAGAAGGGGATCGTCTCCATGCAGTGGAGAGACGGTCTACCGAGAACCCCGAATCGGTTTCCATCAGGAAGTACCACTGCGATCTGGAGTGTCCCATGCACGTTCGATGGAGAGGTCTGGAACTGCCCGCCAAGGTCGATGTCGACCCGGCTTCACGTACTGACTCGTTTGCTCGCTTTACCGTCGAGCCGCTTGAGCGCGGCTTCGGGACGACGATTGGCAACAGCCTGCGTCGCATTCTGCTGAGCAGCATTGAGGGCGCCGCCATCACGACCGTCTCGGTCGGTGGGGTGGAGCATGAGTTCACCACGATTTCGGGCATGAAGGAAGACGTCACCGACCTCCTGCTGAACCTCAAGGGCATGGTGGTCGCAGTCGACAGTGACGAGGACGGGCCTCGCACCATGAAGCTTCACGCCAGCGGCCCGGGATCGGTCACTGCTGATCTCATTGAAGCCGATCCGGCCATCCGCATTCTGAACCCGGAGCACCTGATCGCCACGCTGACCGACGCGGTTGATCTCGACATCACGATGTCCGTCAGCCGGGGCCGGGGCTACTCGCCGGCGACCGACCGCCACGTGCGAAGCGCCGACGAGCAGGTCATCGGCGAGATTCAGGTCGATGCCATTTACAGCCCGGTCCTGCGAGTTCGTTTCCGTGTCGAGGACACACGCGTCGGCCAGAAGACGAACTTCGACCGGCTGGTTCTCGACGTGTGGACCGATGGAACGGTCACGCCGGAGATGGCGCTGACCGAGGCAGCCAAGATCCTGCGGAAGCACCTCAATCCGTTCGTTCAGGTCGAAGAGCCCGGCGACGTGCGGATTTCCGAGCATGCAGCGGCTGCCGCAGCCGTCGATGACGACCTGATCAAGAAGCTGAACATGACTGCGGCGGATTTGGATTTGACCGTTCGCTCAAACAACTGCCTGGAGTCGGCACAGATCGCAACCGTTGCAGACCTTGTGACGCGAAGCGAAGCCGAACTGCTCGCGCTGCGGTCCTTTGGAAAGACGTCGCTTCGCGAGGTCGTCAAGAAACTGGAAGATATGGGTCTGACGCTCGGAATGCGTCTGCCCGAGGGCTATGAGGCCCCGGAGTCGGCCTACACCGGCTGAGCGAATACAGACACCCGAACCCTGCCGTGAGGCAAGGTGACGGTGAGGAGATGAGTCATGCGGAATCGCATCCAAGGCAAGCAACTCAGTCGCGATAGTGAACATCGCCGCGCCATGTTGCGCAATCTGGCCGCCGGGCTCTTTGAGCACGGCCAGGTTGAGACGACGATGCCCAAGGCAAAGGCAGTCCAGCCTTTCATCGAGAAGATCATCACGGCTGCCAAGAAGGGCGGTCTCAATGCCAGACGGCAGATTGAGGCAAGGCTGAACGATCGGAAGATCCACGCCTGGGTCGCCGACCCGAACGTACCGGACTCCCGCAAGGAGAACGCCTGGTTCGACCTTCCGGACGCGTCGGACATTGAGTTCAACCGGTATGGCGAACTGCGCAAGGCGCCCCGCCTGGTGCAGCACATCATGACGGCAGTGGCAGACCGCTTCCGCGACCGTGACGGCGGCTACACCCGCATTGTGCGGACGGGCCGCCACCGGCTCGGTGACGGTGGCGACATCGTCGTGTTGCAACTCGTCGGCGAAGAAGAGGGTGCCCAGATTGGTGGAGGCACCTCGACGCGGCGAAAGCAGGCAGATCGCCGGACGGCGTTTGCGGCCTCGCTCCGCAAGGACCAGCCGGCGGAGGGCGAAGCAGACGAGCCCATCGAGGCGGAGGCCGAAGTCGCCGCCGACGAGGGCGTCCAGGAAGCCGCCGCCGATGCGCCCGAGACTGGCGTCGATACCGCGGCCGAGTCCAGCGAAGCGACCACTGACGACGCCGAGAAGACCGAGGGCGGCGAGGCGTCCGAAGGCTGAAGCGCTTCGAGCCCCCCCCGAGCATTGTTGACTTCTGCGCGCCCGCTCCCTCCCCGGGGCGGGCGTGCTGCATTCTTGAGCGGGATCGGCCCGGGCCACCCTGCGGCGGCGGCGTCAGCCCTCGGTCCAGCGTGCCCGCATCGTGGCGACTTCATCTGGCGAGAAGAAGTGCCGGGTGACCGGCGCGTTGTAGAGCCGGTCCAGCAGGCTGCGGGGGATGGTCAGGTGCTGCTTGAACGCCCGGTATTGGCTGGCGTACTTCTTGGTGCTGCCAACGTTGCTCCGGGGGAGGGGCGGCATGTCCACGCCAAGAAAGGTGGAGAGCGCCTCCTGTTTGCCTTCGTCCGGGAGATCCGTCCGCATGATGAGCAGGGACCAGTGATCCGAGGGAATGATCGTCCACCGTCGAGCCGTGTCAAAGGGTGAAGCGAAGACGTCGATGCCCGTGGTGTCTTCGATCTCGGTCTGAAACCAGGTGAGCGGTTCGTCGTGCTCAAACACCCGGTGAAAGCCGTCAATCAGGTTCTCGGCGGAGACCCGCTCGTGGGCGGCTCGCATGCCCCAGATGTCATCCAGGTGCTGGAAGTACGACGAGACATTCCGCGCAAGCGGGTCGCGGACCATCGTGACCACCCTGGAAGCCAGTCGCGGCTCGACAATCCGGTCATAGAGCATGGCCCCGAAGTGGTGCCGGTCCCCATAGCGGTTCGACTTCCGTCGCGATTCGTCGATGATGCCTGCCTTGTGCTGCAGGTTTCGCCGAGTCCACCAGTGCGACTGGAACACGCGAATCCCCTCCATCGCCTCCAGGGCGTCGCGAACGGAACTGGAGCCCACCTTTCCCATCTGATGGAGCAGCACGAGTTCGTCACGGCTGGCGACGGCCCGGTCAAGGATGCGTTGGTCACGGATCCTGTGCCGCCAGGCTCGGATGCGTCGTCGGAGTGGTTTCTTGATCGTCTTCTGCACGTGTGGTTGGCTCCGGGCTGCGCGACGATATCTGATCGTGGGCGGCGCCGCCCGAGACGGGAGAAGGGGGGCTCCGCCTGAGCATCCCGCGGGGTTTGGCGGCCCCACGGATCGGCAGGGCACAGGCCCGCCGGCCCGTCCCAAGTAAGGCACAGGCCCGCCGGCCCGTCCCAAGTAAGGCACAGGCCCGCCGGCCCGTCCCAAGTAAGGCACAGGCCCGCCGGCCCGTCCCAAGTTCCGTATCCTGCCTCCCATGCTTGCGGAACTGGACACCATCGAGGGCGAGGCGCTACAGGCCCTCGCCGACGCCTCCGACAGCCCCGCGATCGAAGCGTGGCGGATCGAGTGGCTCGGCACCAAGGGCCGGCTCAAGGGCCTGATGGGCCGGATGAAGGACGTTGAGCCCGGCGATCGGCCCGCCTTTGGTCAGCGGGTGAATGCGCTCAAACAGTCGCTCAATGCGGCGTTCGAGCAGCGGCAGGCTGCCAGCAGCAAGGCCGCCTCGGGGCCGCCCATGGACGTCACGGAGCCCGGCGAGCCGATGGGGCTCGGGCGGCGGCACATCATCAGCCGGACGATTGCCGAGATTCTGGAAGTCTTCGCCCGGATGGGCTTTGAGCCCGCGACGGGACCCGAGGTCGAAGACGAGTGGCACAACTTCACCGCGCTCAACGTGCCGGAAGATCACCCGGCGCGAGCCCCCATCGACAACTTCTATCTGGAAGGCGGCGGCATGCTTCGCTCGCAGACGTCGACCGTCCAGATTCGTGTGCTGGAGCAGACACCTCCTCCTGTTCGCATCGTTGCGGCGGGTCGGGTGTACCGACCCGACACGCACGACGCCACGCACTACAGCATGTTTCACCAGGTCGAGGGGCTGTACGTTGACCGGGGCGTCACGCTGGTCGATCTCAAGGCCACCTTGCTCGGATTTGCGCACGCCTACTTCGGCGAGGCTGCCGAGGTTCGCATGCGACCGAGTTACTTCCCGTTCACCGAGCCGTCGGCCGAGGTGGACATGAAGATGCGCATCAAGGATCGATGGCAGTGGGTGGAACTCGGGGGATGTGGCATGGTCGACCCCAACGTCCTGACGGCGGTGGGCGTCGATCCCGAAGAATTCACGGGCTTTGCGTTTGGCCTTGGCGTCGAGCGGATCGCGATGCGGAAATACGGTATCGCCGACATCCGCTGGCTCTACGAGAACGACGCCCGCTTTCTCAGACAGTTCTAGATTCGTGGAGCGTACTCACCAATGATGCAGTTCGAGAGTATGGAGCCTGCTTCTCTGGAGTCCCCATATGCTCAGGTGCAGCCCGTGCCGCAGTGGGTTGGCGTTGTGTCCATCGTCATAGGCATTCTGGGCCTGCTCTGCTGGGGTGGGTCGGCGGCGATGACCATCGCGGCGTCGAGCATGCAGGGCATGATGGAGGGCGCCCCGCAGCTGTCCGCTGCCCATAGAACCTTCGAGTTCGCGGTGTCCATCGCAGGGGTGGTGCTGGGCCTCTGGCTGATCGCTGCGGGTTCCGGGATCGCCTCCGGGAGGCCATGGGGACGGCGCGGTGTGCGACTCTGGGGCATCGTCAGGCTCGCCGTCGCCATCGTGGGCTTGCTCGGTGCGCTGTATTGGATCGATGAAGTCGTCGCTGCCTCGGAGTACGCGCTGGCGCAACAGGCGGCGGAGGCTGCCGACGCTGGCGCCACGCATGCCGAGTCGCCGGAGATCACCGCGGACGCGTTGTCGGCAATTACGATTGTGTTTGCCTTCATGCAGACGGTCGCTATCAGCATCTGGCCGATTGTGGTGCTTGTCGTCACACGAAAGCGATGTGGAACGTGAGCGGTGTGAAGCCTTATCTTGAGACGCTCGAGTGGCGGGGCATGCTCCACCAGACAACGGCCGATGAGCCGCTCAAGGCTTGGCTCGCCGGTGGAATGCGGACTGCCTACTGCGGCTGGGATCCAACGGCCGACAGTCTGACGATCGGCAACCTTGTCCCGATCATGCTGCTCGGGCACTGGCAGCGGTGCGGTCACCGTCCGGTCGTGCTCTGCGGAGGCGGAACCGGATTGATTGGCGATCCTTCCGGCAAGGATGCCGAGCGGTCCCTGCAGTCACGGGAGCAGGTGACCGCCAACGTGGCGGCGCTGAAACGAATCTTCTCCCGAGTGATTGCCTTTGACTCCGGGGCCGCCAATGACGCGATGCTTGTCGACAACGCGGATTGGTTGTGTGACCTTCGCTACATTGACGTCCTTCGTGATGTCGGCAAGCACTTCTCCGTCAACGCGATGATTCAGAAGGACTCGGTTCGGGATCGCCTGCACAACCGGGAGCAGGGCATCTCCTACACGGAGTTCTCGTACATGCTGCTTCAGGCCTACGACTTCCTGCATCTGCGGCAAGCCTGCGACTGCACCGTGCAGATTGCCGGGTCGGATCAGTACGGCAACATCGTCGGAGGCATCGACCTGATTCGCCGCGAGATGCAGGGCCGGCCCGAAGAGGAGCCTCGCGGATTTGGAATCACCGCGCCGCTGATCACCAAGGCCGACGGATCGAAGTTTGGCAAGACTGAGTCCGGCGCCGTCTGGCTGACGGCGGATCGAACCAGCCCCTGGGCCTTCCATCAGTTCTGGCGGAATGCCTCGGATGCCGATGTTGGTCGGTTCCTTCGGTTCTTCACCTTCCTGGACCGTTCAACGATTGAAGACATCGAGCGGCGGCATGAAGCTGCGCCGCACGAGCGGCTTGCCCAGCAGACGCTGGCGGCCGAGGTCACGCGCATGATGCACGGAGAGGACGAACTTGCCAGCGTGGAGGCTGCGGCTGCGGCCCTCTTCTCCGGCAGCATTCGATCGCTGGATGACGCGATGCTCGATGCAGTCTTTGCCGACGTCCCGGCAAGCGACCACGCTCGGAGTCTGCTGGAAGGAGCGGGGACTCCGCTGCTCGAACTGCTTGCCCAAACCGGACTGGCCAAGTCCAAGCGGGAGGCTCGGGCGTTTCTCTCAGACGGCAGCATCTCGATCAACGGAGACAAAGTCGCCGGCGACGAGGCGTTGGACCGCCAACTGACCCAGCGTGATTTGCTGCACGGCCGCGCGATCCTGCTTCGGCGCGGCCGCAAGGCGTGGCACTGCACACGCTGGTCCTGAGATGCTCTGCAGGCTCCCGGCCTATTCGACGCTCCGGATGACCAGATCGACCATCGGATGCGGATCGTCCTTCAGTGAGCCGGCGATCGGAGTGGCCTCGCCGCTCGTTCGAACGATGGCGAAGAAGGACACCGCCTTCTGTTCAAGCTGACGCTCTTTGTCGCGGGTGCTCAGGTGGACCACGGCAATGACCTGTGCTTTGCCTGCCTCTACTTCCGCGATCGCATCGGGTGAGGCTTCAATGTCCACGTCGGCGAGCAGGGGGCTGGCCAGTTCGACGTGATACAGCCCGAAGTCTTCCGGCGACGAGACGACCTGCACCCGAACCTTCGGCACGGTCGCGCGGCGTTGCCTGGCCACCAGCTGGAACGACACTCGGGCGGTGGGAGGGTCGATGGTCGCCGAGCCTCCGACTCGGACGGAGTCCGGAAGTTGAAGCGCCCCATCGACGGTATGGAGCACGCCCGGCTCGAGCCGAAGCACGTCGCGGGGATCAACAATGGCGTCCACGACGAGTCGGTCGGGCAGCTCGTGTACCAAGCTGCGGGGGACGGTAACCGACACCTCGGTGGGCGCAATCGAGACGTCCTGAACCGTCGACGTCGTCTGGATGTCCGCCCGTGTGACCGCCGTTCGGGTGACGAACTCCGTGACATCCACGGAGAACCGTGGCGGTTCGACCGAAAGGATGGACACGCCTGTGTCCCGCATGGCATCGAGGGCCTGAATTCGGTCCGCGAGATCGTCGATCTCCTGCCGCCCGTGCTCGGCGGGAAGTGGCACCGTCAGCGGGGCGCTTGTGAGCAGCCCGCGGGCCTCTCTGACGGCGATCGCCGGCCCTTCGAGCATGACCGTCACGGGAATCTGATCCGGAGACACCTGGAACCGATCACCCGCCGAGTCGCTCGCGACGGTGAAGTCCAGCCGCCCTGCCACCGTCTCGACCTGCCGCGTCTTGGCCGCGGCCAGGATCCAGATGAGAAGGGTGACGATGGTGACGACCACATAGGTGCCGGACTGGCGAGGAAGGCTCATGCTGGTGCCCCTTCGCCATCAGGAGCGGGGTCGGCAGGGTCCCGATCCCGCAGGTACCACGCCAGCCGCGTTGCGAGTTGTTCGACGGCAATCGGCGTCTCCAGGTGGGAGCCTTCTGCAATGCTGATGGTGCCGGTCTCTTCGCTGACCACAATGACGATGCAGTCAGACTCCTCCGAAAGCCCGACGGCCGCTCGATGCCGCGACCCATAGTGTCCGGGAAGGGTGCCGTCATCGGCCAGCGGAAACTGCACGCCCGCAGCCAGCACGCGTTCCCCTCGAATCACCACGCCGAGGTCGTGCAGCGGGCTGTTGGGCCAGAAGATGGACTCAAGAAGTTGGGGGTTCAGTTTGGCGTCAAGGGGTTGCCCGCCCTCAATGAGGCTGCCAAGTCGGATGCTCCGCTCCACTGCAATGATCGCGCCGAACTGGCTACGGCTCAGAAAGGCGACCGCTTCTGAGATGGCGTCCAGGCGGGTGTCGCTTGTGTCGCCTCGGCCAGGTCGCAGCAGCCGAGCCTGCCCGATCCGCATGGCGGCCTGACGCAGTTCCGGCTGAAAGATGACGATCAGCAGGACCGCCACGATGCCCACGAAGTAGTTGACGATGAAATTCAGTCGCGCGAATCGCTCGGTTCCAAGGCCCAGCAGTTGGAGCAGGACGAATGCGACGAGCAGTACCGCGAATCCCTTGACGATCCCGGCGCCGCGTGTTCCTCTCAGGAATCGGACGGTGCCGTAGACCACGATCCAGATCACCGCCAATTCAATCAGCAGTTCCAGAAGGTCGATGCTGAATATGGATGGCACCGGTGCAGCGTCCTGCGTGGAGGGGAAAGAGGCTCTCCGCGAGTATACTTGCCCACTCAGTCCCGATCAGCGAGTTCAGGTATGGCAGGCGTAGACGGCAGATATCAGGTAGCACGGTCCACGGGGCGGTGCGCGTCGAGCGGCGAGGCGTTGCAGCCCGGGGATGCCTGCATTGCAGCGTTGTGCGAAGATCCGGAGAGCGACGGATTCGCCCGTCTGGACTACTCGGTCGCCGCCTGGGATGCGGGCGCTCGTCCCGAGGGCCTGTTCAGCTTCTGGCGCACCACCATCCCGGAACCAAAGGCCCAGACCCGCGTTCTGGTTGAAGACGATGTGCTGCTGGATCTTCTGGACCGGCTTGACGGGGAGGCGCAACCTCGCCGAAGAGCCTTTCGATTCGTCATTGCATTGGTGCTGCTTCGCAAGCGGCTGGTCAAGTTCGATCGCCGTGAAGAGGCGCAGGAAGGCGTGATCTGGCATCTGAGCGGTCGTGGCGATTCGTCGGCGACCTGGACTGTGCTGGACCCGGCACTCGACGACGACGACATCGTCGATCTGCACGAGCAACTCGGTGAAGTGCTTCAAGGCGAGTTGTAGACGATGGCTGGCCCTCGGCGCGTCCCTGCTGGTGGCGGCCTGCGCCGCGCCGGCCCCGAGAGGCGACGCTGCGGCAGACTGGCGGGCCACCTGGGATGCTTCCGTGGCAGGCCTGGAGCGGCTGCGGCTGCAGGGCCAGATACAGGTCCAGTGGAAGGACGCCGACGGATCGCATCGTGAGCAGGGCGATCTGGACGCCATCCTGGATGGGGACGCGCGATCGTCACTCCGCGTGACCAAGTTCGGGGACGTCATGATGTGGATTGGAGTGACGCCGGATCAGGCGTGGGTCTTTGACATGACGTCCGATCCAACCACGCTGACCGTTGGTGTGCCGGGGGCTGCGGAAGGTCAGCCAATGCTGCCCCCATCGGTGTTGCGTCTGGTGTTGGCACTCGACCCATGGCCCTCCGGCACGATCCGGACCGTCGATGACTCCGGCAATGTCGTCCTGGAAGGACAGGTTTCCGGCGGTTCGTTTCGGGCGAGGTTGGACGCGGGCACCTTGCGGCCGATCGACGTGCGGTTTCACAGGGACGACGTCGGGACCGTGACAGGCACGCATCGATGGACGACCGGTGAGGTTCGCATCGCGCCACGTGTCCGGGTGCTGGCCCGGGTGGTCGACGTGTCGGCGGGTGACACCCTCCTCAAGTTTCGGACCTCCCGTGGGCAGGTGCTCTCCGCCGACGACATAGCTCGCCTCGCAGGCGTGTGGTTCGACGTCGATCGCATTGCGGCGCATCTGAAGCCGGAACTGATCCAGTGATGGAGACCCTGATCGCGGTGACCATGGCGGCTTCGCCCGCGTTCTGGTTCGTCTCGCCGCCCGACGCATCCACGCCCGTGGACGACTTGTGCCTGGTCGGCTCGCCGGCCGACGAGGACGCCTACACGGTGCTGCGTGGGCTGAGCCGTGCGCCGCAGGCCATGGCGTGGTCGGGAACCTCGGTCTGGATCGTGTCGGGATCGGGTGGAGATCGGCCGTCCCTGCTCGCGCTTCGCGCGGATTGGGACGCGGGCCTTGACACCTGGGCCACGCGGCCGCTCGAAGGTTTCAGCCGCGTCCCCCCGGTTCCGGGGCCGGCGCCGATTGCAGCGTTGGTGGCAGGGAGTTTCGGGCCCACCCTCGCGCTGGAAGCCGGGGGGGAACGTGGGGGGGAAGCTGGAGGGGAAGGCGGAGGTGGGGTGTACTCGCTGCGGGGCGGGCAGTGGAGGGCTCGGCCCCGGCCGCCGCTGGAGCCCGCGGAGCGGATCATCCTGGCTGCTGCGCAGGAGGATGCAGTCGTGCTGTGCGTTGGGGGGCAGCGGCCTGCGGCGGTGCTTCGGAGCGAACACGAGACCGCCGCCTGGACCCGCACCGCACTTGAACTCCCGGATGGCGAGGCCACGGACCTCGCGTTTCACAACGGGACCCCCGTGCTTGGCATTCAAACGGGTCCCGACGAGCGGACCTTCGGGTACGTGCAGGGCGGCGCGTTTGCGCCCTGGGCCGTTGTGGCGGATGTGCCGCCGGCCGCCTCGGTCGTGGCAACGAGCGGTGGCCTGGGGGTGCTGGACGTCTCCGCCGAACTCGTGCGGCTCAAGGCTGTGGACGCCCACGCATCGGCGGCGTGGGTGCCTCTGAGACGCGCGTCCCGAGTGAGCGCCGAACTCTGGTCCCTCCTTGTGATTGGGGCCATTGGCATCGTGGTGGTGCTGGTCATCGTGATGGGACGCAGGGCGAACGCCGTTCCTGAGGGGACGCGTCCGGCACCCCTCGCCCGCCGCATGATTGCGGTTGGGCTGGACCTGGTGCCGGGATTGCTGGCGTGCGTGGTGGTGTTTGGCGCGGGATCGGTGGAAGTCATGGCGGCGCTGGTTTCGGGCCCGCTCCCGGCGACCATTCCACTGCTGCTGCTTCTGGCCGGCGTGACCGTTGTCTGGGGGACCGTCTGGGAGTGGTGCGCCGGGCAGACGCCAGGCAAGCGGTTGACCCGTTTGCGTGTTCTCACTGCAGGCGAGGGCGGCTTGCGAGGGTGGCAGGTGGTGCTGCGAAATGTGCTGAAGGGCATCGTGGTGTTGGCCCCTCCGCTGGCCGTGCTGGTGCTGTTGACGCCGCTGAACCAGTCGCCGGGAGACATTCTGGCGAGGACCATCGTGGTGGATGACCGCGGGGGCCCGCCTGCAGGCTGAGCCGCTGGGCCTTCGCCGCATTCCTCAATGGGAACCCGCCGGACGTCCGATATGACCGTTGAGCGGACGAATGGAATCGTCCGTCAGGAGTGATGGATGGTCGATGGATTGATTCGCCGCGGCGCGGCCGCGGCGATACCTCAAGACGCTGGTGGACAGACGCTCGGCGAAGAAGCAGAAGTGCTTCACGTCGCCGCGGGGGCATCGAACGGCGGATGGTGTCTGGATGCGGATGCTGCGGCCGAGCGGCTGCGGCAGGGCGGCATTGCCGTCGTGGTCCTGCACGCCGGGCCCTCGGAAGAGACGGCCACGCTTCGCCGCGCGGTACACGATGGGGATCCGCTCGCGGTCATCGTTTCCACGAGGGCATTCGGGGCGGCTTCCGGGCCCCCTCGACGCGATGACCCGGCGGTGGAGCGGGCGGTTGCATGGGGCCGATCCAGGCATGCTGCCCGGCTGGACATGTTGATCCGACGGCAGGGCGGCGCGCCGGCGGGCGAGTTTGCGTGCCGAAGCCATGATGAGTTGGTGGGTGGAGGTGAGGCCATGTCTGGCTTCCGCAGCCGCCTTCGCCAGGTGGCAGAGCACGATGTGCCGACCCTGATACACGGCGCCTGCGGCACCCCGCTGGAACCCGCTGCGCGATGGCTGCACGTCTCAAGCCAGCGAGGCGACGGCCCGTTTGTGCCTGTGGACTGCCGCGCAGATCCCGAGCCCCAACTTCTGGTTCGCATTTTCGGGCACGTCGCCAACGCCTTCCCGGGGGCCGATGCCGCCGGACCTTCTGCCGTGGCACTGGCAAGCGGTGGCACGCTGGTGCTCGACGGCGTGGAGCACGCGAGCAGTCGGGTTCAGCTTCGTATTGTCGAGTTGATTCGGGACCGTTCCTGGCGGCCGATCGGGGCCAAGGCTGCCAACGCTTCGAACGTCCGCGTGGTGGTCGTGCTGAGGCAGCCTCCGCTTCAGGCATTGGTCGGCGGGGATCTTCAGCGAGATCTGATGGAACTGGTTTCCGGTCATGTCGTTCGGATGCCGACTCTGGCAGACCGCGCCGAAGACGTGCCGGATCTGGTCCGCCACCACGTGACCCAGGCGTCCCTTCGGCTCGGCCGGCCCAAACCGCACATGGATGATGACACCCTGGCGCTGCTGAGCCGCGGACGGTGGGTGGGCCACGATCGAGAACTGGAACTTCTCTGTGAGCGAATCGTTCTTCACGGCGCTGCTGGCCGCGTGGAGGCAGAGGCGATTGCGGGGTGGGTGCTGACGGGTGGTCAGGCGGCCGATGGGAGCCAACTTGTCTGCGATGGCGGGCACACGTTGGAGGACCTTGAACGGACGGCGATTCTCGCCACGCTTCGTCACTTCAAGGGGCATCGGCGGCGGAGCGCTGCGGCCCTGGGCATCGGTGTTCGGACGCTGGGGTTGAAGCTTCGCCGGTGGAAGGACGCAGCGATCGTGCCGGAGACCATCTGACGGCGTCGTCAGGATGCGCGTCGGAAGGTGGCTCGTTGCACCATCAGTTGCAGCGTCTGGCAGATGAGGTCGACGTCTCTTCGGGTCAGGTCCGGGTGCATGGGCAGGGCGATGGCGCGGCCTGCCACGGAGGCGGCAACCGGGCAGCTCTCGCTGCAGGCCGGATCCCAGGCTGTTGGGAGATGGTGCAGGCCGGCGGCCGCGTGAATGTCGTGCCGCTGCATGCCGCGAATGATCTCGTCCCGATCAGACGAGGCAAAGGTCTCATCGAGGCGAACGATGTATCTCGACCAGGATGAAGATGTGTCGGTTGTGATGGCCGGCAGCAGGAGTTCCGGCATGGCTGCCAGGCCGATCGTGTACTGCTCGGCGGCGGCGGCGCAGGCCTGCGCAATCGTCGGGAGCCGCTTCATCTGGGCAAGGGCAAGCGCTGCGGCCAACGGGGGCATGGCGTCCGCTCGCTGCGGACTTCGGCACTGAGCATACGTGGCCGGGCGGCACCGATCTGCGAGACTCCGGTCATCGGTGACGATGACCGCGCCCTCGCCGCCGGACACGACGCTCCGCCGCGAGAAGTCGAGCACCGCAGCGCGGCCGAGGGATCCGGCGGGACCGCCGCCGCACCGGCTGCCGATGCGGGTCCCGACATACTCAATGAGCGGCACTTCCTTCTGGGCGCAGGCTGTGGCGATGTCGGGAAGCGTCGATCCCCAGCCATCGCCGTGAGGCATGATGACGGCGGCGGTATCCGACGTGAGCGCATCGGCCAACGCTTCCGTTGTGGGAAGCAGGGTTCCCGGATCGCACTCGGCGAACCGGGGTGTGAGACCAAGCCGAGCCAGCGCACGAAGGCAGGCCGGCTCGCCGAGGGCTGGCAGGATGACCTCGCGTCCGGGCGACACGCCGGCAGCATGCAGGAGCGTGGGCAAGGCCTGCTCAGAGGATGCCAGCGCGATGCCATACGTGCGGCCCGCGGCCTCCGCGACCAGCGACTCAAGTGAGGACGGAAACACCGCGTCCCCCGAGCCGGCGACCCGCATGGCCTGCATGACCGCTTGCGCATCGCCTCTGGTGATGACCGGATTGCTCAAAGGGATGTCGGATGGCACGGGATCTCTCCAGGGCCCGGCGGGGCGTCAGTGGGCTGGTCGCAACAGCGAGGCGACGACGTCGTCCACCACACCTGAGTGTCGAACGGCGAGCCATGCGGCCTGGGTTCGCACCGCTTCCGACGCCTGGCTTCCGGTTGCGATCAGTTGCAGATTGGAAACGTCTGACGGGTCAAGCGTGGCTCCATCACGCGCCAGCACGAGCAGCGCGAGGGTGTCGGGGGCGGCTATACCGATTCGGTGAATGGCTGCCACGGTGCCGGCGAGTTCCGGAGCGGGCGCCTGAAGCAGGGCCAGCAGCAGCAACTGCTGCTCGGTGCCATCATCCTCCGCAGTTGCAAGTCGCTCGCGGAACCGATCGGGGGCCCGCTCAAGAAGTGCCTGTGCGGCAGCGACACCGCTGGCGGACATCGGGCTCTGAAGCCCGGCTTCCACAGCCTGGTCAATTACGCGGTCGAGCAGTCGGGGCGCGAGCTCCTCCGGCCAATCCTCCGAGGCGTCGACCGCCCAGGTGATCGTCCGGCGGTGTCCGGCATCGATCAGTCGCTCCAGCGCCGGCCCGGCCGTTCCGGGGCCGGCCGCCAGGGCCGACGCGGCATCGGCCATGGGCGCGAGCAGGTCGTCCTGATCCATCAGCGGGCGAATGGCATCCGGTGGATCCGTCTCCGTCATGAGCAGCAGCAGCGCGAGATCGACCTGGTGGCGTCGTCGGGTGGCCGCCCGATACTCGGTGGCGAACGCGTCACCGGCGCCAGGGGCGTTCGCTTCGAGCAGCGTCAGCAGCGCAAACCGTCGGAGCCCCGGTGAGGTTTCAGTCTTGAGGCACGCCCAGGCAAGTCGTGTGGCGGCCTCACTGGGAAACCGGCGGGCCTGCTCCAGCGCGGCGAAGACGGTCGCCTGCGTCAATTCGGCGTCCGGTGTGGCGCGGAGGCGGACCGCCAACGCCTCCATGGACGCGGGACGGCCGAGGTGCGCCTGAAGCGCGGCGAGGGTTGCTTCGGCAGGCGTCTCCGGCTCCACGTCGACGGCGGCCAGTTCGGCTGGCGCAACGGGCTCGCTGGCCCGCAGGAGTCCTGCGAAAATGGCAAGCCGAGCCTCCGGCGTGTGCGCGCGTTCGAGCAGCGCTCGCAAGTCGCTCGCGCGGACGCGATCGTCTGCAATCGCCAGTTGGATGGCAATCTCTGCAGCCTCCGGCTCTGCCGCCTTGAGCCGATCCGGCGTCAGTACGCCGTCGGGGTCGAGTTCCGCCAGACCCAGCAATGCATGGATCTGTGTGGCCGAATCATCGACCCCCAGGAGCGACACCAGCAGCGGTTCAAGCCGTGGGTCTCGAAGCGCTCGCAGCGCCGAGAGCCGCATGAGGTGCCCGTTCCCCGGCTGGGGCGAGATGGCCAGATCCAGTTCGTGGTGGACGGCCGCATCACGCGGGCTGCCCCATGAGGCGACAGCCCAGGAGCCCCATGCGAGGATCGACAACGACACAAAGACTACCCAGCGCGGCATGGGCCTCAGTCTACCACGCCATGGTCCAACCGCCGAGGGGAGTCTCTGGCACCCAGAGGTGTTTCAGCCGGCCGTGGCGGCTCTTCGGCGGATGCGGTCACTCACGTGCGTCAGCGGAATGCTGCACCCATCGAGGTCGATGGTCGTGCCGCTGGCCAGGGCGGTGTGGGTCCGTTTGACCGCCGCATGGACGGAGGAGTGCGTACTTCTCCCAAGCGCCCGGGCGATGTCGGGGTAGCTCGCGGGCGTGCACTCACGCGCGAGCACGGCCATCAGCCCTCGGGCGGTCGCCAGTCTGGCGGTGCGGCTGCGACCGGTGAGGTCGCCGCGTGCGATGCCCATCGTGGTGCATGTCGCTTCGAGCAATGATGCCAGCGTGATGGGACGCCCGTCGGTCGAGGCCGTGTGCCCCATGGCTCTGCGGACGTCGGCGTCGTCAATCGCGACCTCGCCACCTCGGATCGTTCGCACGGCGCCGACGCGGGCGAGGAGCCCCTGGATTTCCCGAACGCCGGAGCACTGCCCGACGATCACGTCCATCGCCCGCGCTGTGATCGTCAGCCCTCGCTGCATCGCCAGCCGGTGGGTGATGTTGCGTCGCGTGTCCGGGCCGGGAGGATCCACGCCAGCGAGCATGCCGCTGGTGCAACGGCTCGCCAGCGCTTTGTTGAACCGCTTGATGACGTCAGGAGGTGCGTCGGATGCGAGCACCATGCGAGCACCGGTCAAACGCATGGCATCGAGCGTGTGCAGGATCTCGTCCTGCGTGCGGGTCTTCCCGGCCACGAAGTGCACGTCATCGATCGCGAGCAGTTGCAGCTTGCGCATCGTGTTCCGAAACCGCTCCAACTGATTGTGTCGCACGGCCTGAATGTACTGATTCGTGAAGTCCTCACCGGTCATGTACCGCATGGGCTCGCCGGGATGTTTCGCCTTGAATCGTCGGCACAGGCCCTGAAGAAGGTGCGTCTTGCCCACGCCGCACTCGCCATGAATGAAGAGTGGCGACATGTGGGCTGCCTCTGCGCCATCCACCATCGCCATGGTCGCCGTCCATGCAAGCTGGTTGCACGGGCCCACCACCATGTCATCCAGGGCCAGCAGCCGGCGTCCCGGGCGTGGGGCGACCTTGGCTGAGGCCTGCGCAGGCTCGCCGGCCGCGGCCGACTCGGTTGGCTCGGCCGGCTCAAGGACGTAGATGTCCGTCGACCGACCTCCACTGGACGCCGCGACGTCCTGCAGGTCGCTGCCGTATCGACGTTCGATCCAGTCGGCCTGAAATCGGGACGCAGCACCAACCCGAAGCACGCCTTCTTCGACGGTGATTGAGGCGTCGGCAAACCACATGCGGTACGGCGTCGGGCCGATCTGGGATTGGAGTCGGGCAGTGAGCGTGTCGGTCACGAGTCGTTCACCAGCGGTCGGGTCCTGCGGGCGCCACCCCCGTTCTGGAGAAGGGGGCTTGAGGACGTCGGGCCGGCTGACACCACACTGCCGTTCAGGAACCGATCGCGCACCCACGGATCAGGTCGTCGTGGATCGCCGCGTGGCTTCGGCCGCAGTACCGATGCGGGCAGATCGTCCTCGCATCGGGAAAAGTGTGATTCAAGCGGTCCGTCATCCCCGCTCCTCCCCGCGGCCATCCGGGCTGCGAGTGGAGGTCCATCCTTGGACGCGGGGCACTGTACAAGTGCGTGCGAGCGTCTACAAGGGGCCGATCGCTGTGCAAGGGCGGCACGCACGCGATTGTGTCTGGATGCAAGGCAAACGAGAGCCGGAGAAAACTTTCATCCACCGCAGTCGGTCGGGAATGTCAACGGCCGGTGGACAGCGTGGGTCGCGCTCACTCCCCTTGCACTTCGCGGGTCGAGCGGATAACGGCCTGCTGTGTCGCGCGGGTTGTGAATCCGATCGCCCGGTAGAGCTTGAGCGCAGGGTCGTTGCGCGAATCGACCGCCAAGCGCAGGGTTGTGACGCCCCGGCGGGCGAGCCGGCGCATGGCGTCCCGGAGGATTGCCCGGCCCAGTCCGAGGCCGCGGTACGCGGGCGTCAGCCCCAGATACGCGAGGTCTCCCATGTGACTGGCGCCGCACGTGCAAAGGACGCATCCGATGGTCTCGTCCCGCAGCCGCACAGCCAGCCAGAGCTCGTCATGGACGACGCCACCCGCGCGGTGCCCGCTGATGATGTCGCGGGTGTTTCGGAGCCCGCAGAGCCCCGGGCAGTCCCGGGTCTGTTCATAGGTGGCATCCAGCGTCTGAACCAGCATGTCGTCGGTCGTCGTTACCAGCGAGATGCCCGGGGGCAGGTCCGCGGCGGCGGGTCGCTTCGGCACCGCGCACGTCATCGTGTGCAGGATCGTCAGTGACTGGAAGCCTGCGGCCTGGAACGCTGCGAGCGATGGGGCGTCCTCCGGCCGCAGCAGGCCCTGCAGGAGGTCAATGTCACGGCAGCCACGGGCCGCGGCTTGAATGACGGTGGCGACGGCGTTTGGGGGGACCTGCGGCGAGGGCTGTGTGGCCAGCACCGTCGCGGTGCGGCCGGGAGCCGGCACCAGGAGGGCGGCCGCCACCAGGCCACCCTTGGGCCGCTCAAGGCCGTGGAGCCCGCCTGTACCCAACTGGCCGGCCCGCAGCCGCTCCAGAAGGGGGCGCGGCCGCACGCCTGACGGGAAGAGACACCGCAGCGCTTCTTCGTACCGTTCCGGCGGGACAACCATGGGGGTGAGCATACGGGGGGCTCCAGATGCGTCGGGTGCTACACTACCCCCTTCTGTCGCGGCCCGGCGGGTGGTGATGGAACCCCTGGAATGGAACGCACTGGCGCGCCGGGGGGCCTTGTGGGGGAGCCTTGCGGGTGCGCGACGCTCCGTTGTGCCGCGTTCCCGAACAGTGTGTCCCCCGAACGGGGGGCCTGGGAGCGGCCCTGACCCGGACCGCTGCAAAGGAGTGTGGTGCTCATGCGTCGCTCAAACCTCTGTCTCCTGCTGATGACGTTGATGCTTGCCGCGACCGTGCAGCAGGTGTCGGCCTACCCGCGACCGGCCCGGGGCACCGCTCGGCCGGAAGTGACGTTTCAGCCGGGACCACTTCGAATGTTCGTCGATGCGGACGGGACCCGGTATTGGTATCTCGTGTACGACGTCGTCAATACGAGTGGGGAAGATCGAACGTGGGCGCCGTCGTCGGTCCTGTACACGGATAAGGGCGAGATTCGCCGCGATGGCGAGGGCGTCTCGCATCAGGCCCGCAAGGCCATCATGGACCATGTCGGAGATCCGCTCATTGAGCCAAAGGTGGCCATCATCGGCGTGTTGCGTCAGGGGACCGGTCACGCCCGGCGAGGCATGCTGGTCTGGCCGGCGGGCACCAAGCACGTCAACGAACTCCGCATCTTTGTGGAGGGGATCAGCCCCGAGACGGCCATCGTGCCGCACCCCGGCACGGGCGACCCGGTGACGCTTCGCAAGAACCTGTACCTGCACTACCTCGTGGGGGGAGAAGCGGCCGCTCGCGGGGACCAGGCCATCGATCTGCACCCGAGCTACACAGCCGAAGAGCACTGGATTTTCCGGTAGCACCTGCCCAGGGAGCGCCGCCAGGGAGCGGCGCCTCTCAGCCCCCCGGGGAGGCCTGACGGCTATGCCCGGGCGTTCCGAGGAGGATTTGAGGCGTTCAGCGGCCGCTGGAGGGGGAGCGAGCAAGGCGGCTTCGGGGGGTGCGGCGGGAAACCGCTTCTGATACCATGCACGGCTCGACACGCTCAGGAGGTGTTTTGTGGCACATAAGAAGGGCCAGGGGTCCAGCAAGAATGGTCGCGACTCAAACCCGCAGTTTCGCGGCGTGAAGCTCTATGGCGGCCAGTACGCCAAGGCCGGCTCGATCATCGTCCGTCAGTGCGGCACCCACTTTCATCCCGGGTACCTCGTGTCCCGAGGTCGCGACGACACCCTGTATGCACGTCAGGCCGGAACCGTGCAGTTCCGAGGCCGCCACATCGACATCGTTCCGGCGGATCCGAACACGCCTCGATACACGGCGGTTGAGAAAGCCTGCTGACCAGGCCCGCCGCTTTGTGAGACCATCCACGCGGACGCTTCGGCGTCCGCGTGTTCCATGCTGCCCGGCGTGCATCTGAGGATCGCTTCTTGCTTGTCGACCGCTGCACAATCTTTGTCCGCTCTGGAAAGGGTGGGAATGGCTGCGTCAGCCTGAGACGGGAGAAGTACCGCCCCAAGGGCGGTCCCGACGGTGGCAACGGTGGCCGCGGCGGCGATGTCATTCTGGTCGGCGACGCAGGCCTCTCGACGCTCCTGTCGCTGACGCCGCGTCCGCACTATCGGGCCCGCAATGGGCAGCCCGGTCTGGGCTCGTCCATGCACGGTCCCAACGCCGACGACCTGCTCGTCCCCGTGCCGCTGGGCACGATGGCGGTGGACCGCGCGTCCGGCGACCTGCTGGCGGAGATCACGGAAGACGGTCAACGCGTGACGGTGGCCCGCGGCGGTGCTGGCGGGTACGGAAACGAACACTTCAAGTCGGCGACCAACCAGACGCCGCGTGAGGCGACGCCGGGGGCGGCCTGGGAAGAGCGGACCCTTGATCTGGAATTGAAACTGCTGGCCGACGTGGGACTCGTTGGTCTGCCCAATGCCGGCAAGTCCACGCTGCTTGCGGCGGTGTCGGCGGCGCGGCCGAAGGTGGCCGACTATCCCTTCACGACCAAGTCGCCGCACCTGGGCATTGCAGAACTTCCGGGCGATCGCCGGCTGGTCATCGCGGACCTTCCCGGGCTCATCGAAGGTGCAGCCAGCGGGGCGGGCATGGGCCACGACTTCCTTCGGCATGTCGAGCGGACCGGCGTGCTGCTGCATGTCCTGGACGCGATGCCCATCGACGGGACGAGCCCGCTGGAGAACTGGTCGCGGATTCGAAGCGAACTCGAAGCGTTTGGAGATGTACTCGCGGACAAGCCCGAGTTGATCCTGCTCAACAAGTGTGACTTGATCGATGACGAATCCACCGCGGCCATCGTCGCGGAACTCGCCGCCGAAACCGGCCGCACAATTCTTCCGGGATCCGGTGTGACCGGCGAAGGCGTGCAGGCGCTTCTGGAGGCCGTCTGGACTGCGCGTGGAGGCGGGCAGGCCGAGGCCGGCTGGCGCGGCTAACGGAAACATTCTCTGAATCAGGGGCAATGCGTCGCGCGGTGGCGCGTTGGAGTGCTGAATTGGGGGCCATCGTGTAAGGGTTGGCGTTCTTCGGAACACCACGGATTGCCGTTGTGGCGGTCATGGTGCGCTCCCTCAACCATCGAAAGGACAACACTTCCATGCTTCTGACAACAACACTGGCAACGTGCGTGCTCCTTGCAACACCTGAGACATTCAACTTCGACTTTGAAGGTGGCCCCATGTCCGCGTGGGCAGCCTCGGTCATCGAGTCGGCTCCCGGGACCAACATGGTCATGACGGAGGATGCGGCGAGGATCAACCTCCCGCCCATGCATCTCAAAGATGTGTCGGTGTCGACGCTCATGAGCGTCTTTGACGCCCTGACGCCTCACACGAGTTGTTTGGAGGTGGAGCAGGATGGTGGGCAGGTCTGGGTGATGAACTCCACTCCCGTCGATCAGCGGAGGATCTTGCGGCATGCGGACGAGGTCAAGCTCGGGACGAGCGTGTGCTCGATCCCCGACGCCTTCCGAGTGGCCGATGGCCCCGAGAGGCTGATTGAAGCGGTGCGAACCGTATGCGCCCTGGACGGGACCGACACCCTGTCCGTCTGCGTCGTTCCGGGAACGCACCTGCTCGCGATCCATGGCTCCGGTACCCAACTGGCACTGGCCGAGCAGATCGTCGAAGAGATCGAGCATGATTCGATGACGCGCCCGCAGGGCCGCACGCGTGCGGGGAACCCACGTGGCAGTGCCCGCGTGGAGGATGCAGAAGCCGCGCGTTGGCGCGGTACGTCTGCGCGTCATGTGGCCGCGCGTCAAACAGAGCACGCAGCCGCGGCGGCCGGGCCCGAATGCTCCGATGCAGGATCGTCGTCCAGCCCGCTCTGAACGGTGCTTAGTCGCCGTGCAAGGCCCGCAGCCGCGGGCTGAGCCGCAACAGCAGCTGCACCCGCTCGCACTCGTCCATCCAGTCTTTGACGAGGGACGCGAGCACATCTCGAGGGATCGGCGCGCCCGGAACCGGGCACGCCGGTCCCAGTTGCTGCGCCGCCAGCCAGCGATAGTAGGACAACGTCCGATCGCCCAGTGCCGAGACGAATGCGCCGTCCTCGGCCATGAACACGGTCACGGGTACTCGGTGACCTCCGTTGATGGCCAGCGAGGCGATCGGTGATGCCGGCGCGTCTCGGTCGATGAACCGAAGTTCCAGACGTTCACACGCATCTGCAATGGCGGCAAGGACAGGCCCCTGGCGGACGCAATCGCCGCACCAGGCGCCGGACACGATCAATACACGCATGTCTCTCTCAAAGGTCGCGAGCGTGGCGCGGTGCGCGTCGGTGAGCGACACGGCCCGCCTCGCCGTTTCCCATGCGTCACCGTGGCTCCCCGCGGACGCGAGGTAGTCGGCCCAGGTTGACCCGGCGGCAAACGCCTCGGAAAGGAGCGACGACTTCACGGGGCATCCTCGAGTGAATTGACGAGCGATCGGAGGACATCGAACGCCTCCATGGGCGAGAGCCGATCAAGATCGACGTTCCTCAACTCTTTCAGGGCCGGGTGCTCGATGTACTGCGTGAAGAGCCCGAGTTGGCCGCCGGGATCCTGCGCTGCTGGCGGGACCTCGTCAGTCGCGTGGTGAACCTCAAGCGAGTCGAGTACACACCGCGCCCGATCGATGACCGAAGCAGGGAGCCCGGCGATCCTCCCCACATGAACGCCATAGGAGCGATTAGTTGCGCCGGGCTTGATGCGGTGCAGGAACACGATCCGGTCGTCCCACTCCTGTACGGCGACATGCCTGTTGCCGATGCCTGCGAAGCGATCGCCCAGATCTGTGAGTTCGTGGTAGTGCGTTGCAAAGAGCGTCCTGCAACCGATCGCTTCCAGCCGCTCGGTGATGGCCCACGCCAGTGAGAGTCCATCCAGCGTGCTCGTCCCCCGACCGATCTCGTCGAGAATCACGAGACTTCGCTGCGTGGCGTTGTGCAGAATGTTGGCCGTCTCGGTCATTTCCACCATGAAGGTGGACATGCCTGCGTGGAGTTCATCCGAGGCGCCAATGCGAGCGAAGACGCGGTCGGCCACGCCGATCGTTGCCGCCGACGCGGGGACGAAACACCCGGCCTGCGCCATGATCGTGATGAGTGCAATCTGGCGGATGTAGGTGCTCTTGCCCGCCATGTTCGGTCCTGTGATCAGCAGCAGGGACGTGCGATCGCCGCCATCGGGTGCAGTCACGCAGTCGTTGGGGACGAAGTCCGACCCGAGTCGGGTGTCGAGGACTGGGTGTCGTCCGTCGCGAATGTCCAGGTCACATCCGTCGGTCATCGTCGGTCGAACGAGATTCCTCGATGCCGACAGGCCGGCAAAGCCGCACAGCACGTCGATGGTTGCGACGGTGGCGGAGAACTCCCGGAGCGCAGACCCTGCCGCGTCGACACGCTCGACGAGCTCGGCGAACAGATCCTGCTCGCGGGCGATGCCCTTTGCTTGCGCTCCGAGCGCCTCCGTTTCGTATTGCTTGAGTCGGTCGGTGATGTACCGTTCGGCGTTCTTGAGCGTTTGCTTTCTGACAAAGTCAGGCGGGACCCGCTGGGTATGGACGTGCGTGACCTCGATGTAGTACCCGAACACTCGGTTGTACCCGACTTTCAGCGAGGGGATGCCTGTCGATTCCGACAACGCTGCCTGATACTCGGCAAGCCACGTCGAGCCGTCCCGTTGCAGGGCGCGAGCTGCGTCGAGTTCGTCATCTGCGCCGTCTCTGAACAACCCACCTTCACGCATGTGGGCAGGGGGGTCGTCGACACACAGGCGGTGCAGATCCTCGCCGAGCTCCAGGAGCATGCGCTCCAGGTCGGCGACGGACGTGCTGATCGTCGCTGCCGCCGGGACCATCTCAAGCCGTTCCCTGAGCGCGGGCAACTGAAGGATGGACCGGCCCAGTGCGGTGAGGTCTCGGGGGGTCAGCCGGCCGGTGGCGGCTCTTCCGGCGATTCGGGCCACATCCTGCACCCGACCGATCGACTCGACGAGATCCGACCGCGCTGCATCATCCGCGACGAGCGCCCCGACCAGATCATGGCGGGCCTCGATGCCGGCCCGGTTGGCGAGCGGCCAGCACAGCCAGTCTCGAAGCAGTCGGCGGCCCATCGGCGTGACGCAGCACTTCAGGGCATCGAGGAGCGATCCCTCGGCGCCCCCCGCGCGAACGGTGCGTTCGATTTCCAGGTGCCTCAAGGTGGATGCGTCGATGCACATGCGGTCGGAGAGGTCACGCCGAGTCGGTGGCTGCATGTGGGAGAGGCGAGCCTGCTCGCCCGGCATGGTGTCCAGCAGGAATCGGAGCAGACCTCCGGCTGCGGCCAGGCCCTCCGCGTCATCTGCAAGGCCCCAGCCTTCCGGGGAGGCCACGCCCCAGTGCTCACACAGGAGCCGCTCCCCCTCGGACGCTTCGATGGTCCAGGGCGGTCGTCGCGTGAGGACGCACTGGCAGATTCGCGCAGCGTCTGCAAGCAGGGGATGGTCCCCCTCGGTGTCGCAGACGAGCAGTTCGCAGGGCGAGAGCCGCGCAAGCAGGTCGACGATGTCGCCCTGCTCGGCGTGATGCAGGTCAAAGCGTCCGGTGGAGAGTTCCGCCGACGCGATGACCGCCGAGCCGTCGGAGGCCAACTTGACCAGCGCGGTCGAGTTGGCCCGCCCCTCTTCGAGCAGGCTCTCGTCCACGAGCGTGCCCGGGGTAAGGACGCGGGTGACGGCGCGATCGACCACGCCCTTGGCCTCGGCCGGATCCTGGATCTGGTCGCACACGGCAACGCGAAACCCCTGATCGATCAGCCTGTGGATGTATCCCTCCGCCGCGTGAAAGGGGACGCCGGCCATTGGGATGCCACTGGTGCGTTCGGTCAGGGTCAGGCCGAGCGCCCGATGCACCGTCTGGGCATCGTCGTCGAACATCTCGTAGAAGTCGCCCATCCGGAAGAAGAGCAGGCAGTCGGGGTGCGCCTCCTTGAACCTCCGGTGCTGCCGCATGGCCGGGGTATCCCGCGGATCTTTCCCCTTGGCTTTGGAGGGCGATGTGCGGGAGGTCGGCGTCGAGCGCATGCCGCCGATTGTAGGGCCTCGGGGTCCGGAGCCCCCCCCCTTGAGTTGGGTGTGTCAGACACTTCGGGTCGGCCACAGGCGGTGGCGGAGAGCGGACCTCGTGAGATCCGCATGTTGTGCGGGTCCGTGGCGGCGATGACCGGAACACTGGAGGAGGCAGTCCAGGGCCGAACTGCGGCCCTTGAGTCGATGGCCGACCTTCCTTCGAAGGGTGGTTTTCGACACGGTGCCGCTCCCGCTTGCGTATGTCGGAGCCGACGGCACCTTGCTGGGCTGCCATGTTGCCTGCGAGCGATTCTTCGCTGTGGACAGCGTTGCCGATGTGCTCGGTCGGCCGATTCATGACCTCCCGTTGGGCGTTGTCATGGCCCTCGGAGGCGAGCACCCGCGTGTGGAGATGCGGCCCGATCGTTCGACGCCGATCTGCATGGTGCTCAACGAACTGGTGACCAAAACGGTCAAGCACGGCGCGGCATCCCAGTCAGCCGGCAGCGTCCGCGTGGCGTGGTCGGAGCGTGACGGTGAAGTCACTCTGGACTGGGTGGAGGCGGGCGGCCCGGTGGTTCGGACGCCCGACGCGTCGACGGGAACCGGCATGGACCTCATGCGGGGGCTGGTGCAGCACCAGTTGGGGGGCACGCTGACATGTGATTGGAGGTCCGAGGGCTTCCGGGCGCAGATTCGATTTCAGGCCTGACCGAGGGTCGCCTGCCCTGATGCGGGCGCTGCTACACTGCCCGCCTTCTCAGGGGCAGTAGCTCAATTGGGAGAGCGCCTCGGTCGCATCGAGGAGGTTGTGGGTTCGAGTCCCATCTGCTCCATGCCCGTCTGAATCGCCAGCGGAAGGGGCCCCGCTGGTTGCGCGGGTGCAGGGAAGGGCCCAGTGAGTACTCATGGCGACGTCAACTGCAATTCTGCTCGCCTGCGTTCTGACGGGGGTTGCCTCGGTGGTTGGGGCCATCGTGCCCCTGGTGTGGCAGCCATCCCACCGATGGATGCAGGTGCTGTTGAGCCTGATTGCCGGGGTCATGGCGGGCGTCGCGGCGCTGGATCTGCTGCCACACGCGATCGAAGGCATGCAGGCGTCCCACGCCGCCCTTCACACCGAAGCCTGTGATCACGATCACGATCACGCCGCCCATGCTGGCCTTCGCTCGGTGATGCTCTGGGCGGTGGGTGGATTCCTCTGCATGTACTTGCTTGAGCGGTTCGTCTGCTTTCACCACCATGAACAGGGCGACGACTGCTGCCCGGCGGGTGGACACGGGCACACCATGTCCTGGATCGGCGCATGCAGCGGCCTGACAGTCCATGCATTGATTGCCGGGTTCGGCCTCGGCGCTGCCACGATGCTTGAAGGCGCCGAGCAGGTGGCCTGGCCCGGCGTGGGCATGCTGCTGGCCATTGGTTTGCACAAACCGTTCGACGGGCTCGCGATCGTGACCCTGCTGCGAAGAGACGGCCGGTCGGTCTCGGTGGGGTGGATCACCACGCTGGCCTACGCGTGCGTCACGCCGGTCGGCATCGCCGTGGCGTGGGCGATGGGTGGTGTGGGTGGGGTTGATGTGTGGGCGGCGCCAGCGGTGGCCGTGACTGCCGGACTGCTCCTCTGTGTGGCGCTCAGTGATGTGCTCCCGGAACTCCAGATGCATTCGCACGACCGGCTGCTTCTGAGCGGCGCGCTCGTGGCGGGGGTTCTGGTGGCCGTGGCCGCCTCCTCCCTTCACTGACCGCTCTGCGATATCCTGCGCCCCCTTATGAGCAAGGACACCAAGACAAACTGGCGGAAGTCGTTGAATCTGCCAAAGACGGCATTTCCGATGCGGGCGAACCTGGCGCAGAACGAGCCGGCAACCCTGAAACGATGGAAAGCGCAGGGCGTCTACGACGCCGTGCAGGACGCCCGATCCGGTGCAGACCCGTTTGTGTTTCACGACGGGCCACCCTTTGCCAATGGCGACATTCACATCGGGCACCTGCTCAACAAGGTGCTCAAGGACATCGTGGTCCGCAGTCACACGATGGCCGGGCGGCAGTGCGCCTTTGTGCCCGGGTGGGACTGCCATGGCTTGCCCATTGAGCACCAGGTCATGGCGGGGCTGGTTGCCTCCGGAAAGATCGAGAAGCTTCGATCACTGGACGACGATGCTCGACGCATGGCCGTCCGGCGTGAGTGTGCCCGGTACGCCACGAAGTACCAGAAGATCCAGTCCGAGCAACTGGAGCGACTCCTGACACTCGCGGATTACGAGCACCCGTATCTGACCATGGCGCCCGAGTATGAGCAGGCGGTTCTCGATGTGTTCGCGGATCTTGTCAGCGGAGGCCTGGTCTATCGGCAGCTCAAGCCTGTCCATTGGTCGATCGCCAACGAGACGGCGCTGGCCGAGGCCGAACTCGAGTACGAGGACCGCGTCGACCCTTCCATCTGGGTGGACTTCACCGCGGCCGACGCGGAAGCAGTTGGCCGCGCTTTCGGGGTCGAGCTCGATGAGCGACCGGCCTTCATGATCTGGACCACCACGCCGTGGACCCTGCCGGCCAACATGGCCATCGCGGTCGGCTGCGACCTTCCGTATGTGCTGGTGCGGCTCGAGGGCTCGCTGACCATCGTTGCTGAGGGCCGGCTTGAGGCTGTTGCCGAGGCTGTGGGGGCGGCATCGCCCGAGGTGCTGGGCCGCGCTGTCGGGTCTGACCTGGTTGGATTGACGTATCACCATCCGTTCTGCGACCGCACATCCCCCGTGCTGTCCGGATCGCACGTGACGCTGGAGGACGGTACTGGTCTGGTGCACACGGCCCCCGGTCACGGCACGGAAGATTACGTGTTGGGATTGGAGGCGGGCCTGGACATCTACTGTCCGGTCCGTGGCGACGGCACCTATGACGACACGGCGCCTGAATGGCTGCAAGGCATGCTGGTTTGGGACGCGAACGACGCCGTGGTCGATCGACTCCGAACGCAGGGCAACCTGGTGCACGCCGTGGAGTACACCCACTCCTACCCGCACGACTGGCGAAGTAAGACGCCGGTCATCTTCAGGAGCACAGAGCAGTGGTTCGTCGCCGTGGACGCGGCCCTGAGCGGCGGCGATTCGCTGCGGGACCGGGCGCTCTCGGCAGTCGATGCCGATGTGCGTTTCGTGCCCGAGTGGGGCCGCAAGCGTTTGCGGGGCATGGTGGAGTCGCGTCCCGACTGGTGCCTCTCCAGGCAGCGGGCCTGGGGGCTGCCCATCCCGGCGTTTGTCATGCCGGACGGTCGCATGGTGTTGACGGCCGCGACGATCCGGGCCGTGGCCGGGGTCTTCGGGCGTGAGGGCTCCGACGCCTGGTTTACACAGTCTCCCGAGACGCTGCTGGCGGGCTGGGACCCCTCGGCCGATCCGGATGCCCCGGACGACGTGGACGTGTCGGCCCTTGCCAAGACGTATGACATCTTCGATGTCTGGATGGAGAGCGGGTCTTCGTGGAACGCCGTCATGCGAGCCCGCGGGCTCGGCTATCCGGCCGATCTGTACCTGGAGGGTTCCGATCAGCACCGCGGCTGGTTCCAGCTCTCCATGCTGCCGGCCCTCGGCGCGACGGGTGAACCCCCGTATCGCACGGTGATGACGCACGGTTTTATGGTGGACCGCGACGGCCGCAAGATGAGCAAGTCGGGCGGCAACGCCTTGACGGTTGCGTCGCTCCTTCAGGATGTCGGCGCCGACGTCTGCCGCTGGTGGGTCAGTTCGCTCGCCTTTGAAAACGACATTCGAGTCGACATGGAACTGTTCACGCTGGCGGGGGAGTCGTACCGCAAGGTGCGGAATACGCTTCGGTATCTGCTCAGCACGATCGGCGACGCCCCCGCGGCGCTGGAGTCGCTGGACATTCCGCCGACATCGCTCGATGCCTGGCTGCTGGCCGAAACGGAGTCGCTGCGGGTCCGGGTCACCGAGGCGTTGGCGTCCTACGAGTTCCGAAAGGCCCACCTGTCAATCTTCGACTTCTGCAACGACACGTTGTCATCCATGTACTGCGTGGCGATGAAGGACCGGCTGTACTGCGACCGAGTCGACTCACCCCGCCGCGTGCGGGCGCAGGCCGTGATGGCGCATGTGGCCGGGCAACTCAGCAAACTTCTGGCGCCGATTCTTCCGCACACGGCAGACGAAGCCTGGCGTTCGATGCATGGTGACGACGCATGCGTGCACCTTGAGGTGATCACTCCGACGCCGACCGTGAAGGTCGACCCCGCGTGGGGTGTTGCCATGGAAGTCCGGGAGCGGGCGCTGCGGGCCCTTGAGCAGGCCAAGGCCGACGGCATTGAGAAGTCGCTCGACGCCGGGCTGGTGCTGCCTGACGCTGACGGCGTGCTTGGGCCGCTGGAGGAGGATCTTCGCGATCTGCTGGAGGTGTCGCGGCTGTCGTTCGGCGACGGCGACGTGGAGGTGGTCGATCTTCGTGATCAGCCGGCGTGCGAGCGATCGTGGCGGCGGGATGCCACCGTTGCCGAACGAGCCAATGGGTCGTTGCTCTCAGATCGGGATTGGGACGCCGTCGGCGACGCGGCCGCGTCGTAGGGGGCCGTGCTTGCGCAGCGGCCCACGCTGGCCCCGGCTTCGTTCAGCCGGTGCTGCATTGGCGTCCGGTCACCTGAGTTCGCGGTCAACGGGCCGGGTCAGCTGACCTTGCTGCCGGGCGGGACGGGTTGGTCGACCCGAAGGACGCAGACTGACGTTTTGTCTCCGTCCTCGCTGGCTGCGGAGGCGGCCATGATCATGCCCTGGCTCTCCTCGCCTCGAATCGTGCGAGGTTCGAGGTTGGCAACGATGACCACCTGCGTGCCCACCAGCGACTCCGGGTCGTACCAGGCCTTGATGCCGGCGCAGACCTGACGGCCATCGGGTGTGCCGTCGTCCAACTGGATCTTGAGCAGCCGGTCCGCATTGGGGTGCGGTTCTGCGGACGTGATCGTGGCAACGCGCAGGTCCAGGTTGGTGAACTGCTCGAACGAAACGCTTGGCAAGGGGGCCGGTGTGTCAGCCATGGCTCGCTCCAACTCCGAAGTGAGGATCTATTCCGCAGAGGCCGTGGCGGAGGCGTCCGCCGGGGCCTCGTCGGCGTCCTGGTCCTCGCCGCTGCGTCTGAAGTTGTGTCGCGCTCGCAGGGCGTCGGTCGTAAACGACGCTGCCAGGTTGTCGGCGTTGTCGCCGCCAAGTTCGTTGGCGAGCACGCGGCCCTGAAGCACGCCCTGATCAAGGAATCGCTCGTAGTTGGCCTGCTGGAGCGGCGTGCGGCCGTCGAGGCTGGCAATCATGACCGCCATGTTGGCGTCGGAGGGCAGGATCAGAATCCGCTCTTCGGCAGGCACATCGGCCAGAGGCGTGGTCCCCAGTTCGATCGATCGGTCGACGATGGCGTCGATGAGTTCCTGGTCGGTTCCGAGGCCTGGAATCGTGGCTGGCCGGGGAATGCTCGGGTGCAGATACCTCTGGAACGATCGAGGGCCCTGCACCGTCCATCCAGCCGACGCGGCATACGCGTCGAGGCCTTCGCCTCCGGCCCGCGTCTGCATGTTCTCCAGTTCGCTCTGCATGGCGTTCCACCGGGCAAGCCGCTGCAGATCGCGGGTCATGTCCTCGCGGACCTCATCGACATCGGCCGGCGGTCGGGCCGCGTCGGTATCAATGATTCTGAAGACCCAGATGTTGTTCTGCCGGTCGGTGAGAATCGGCCCGGCCAGGCCGGACTGCACGGGCACTTCACCGATGCCGCCAAACTCCTTGGCTGCGCCGACGAGGTCAGCAAGGGACCGCTGGGTGTTGCCCGACGCGGCCCGACCGTAACGGTCGGTGCCGGCTCGTCCGACACGCGGCAGGCGGCCGATGGCCTCGAGGTCCAGCAGTTCACTGGTGGCCTCGGGCTGCGGCAGGGCGTCGTCTCCCTCGAGGGGAAGCTCGAACCGCTCGGCCAGGATGCTTCGCAGATCAGCGAGATCGACGCGGGCACTGTCCCAGTCTTCCGGCAGGACAATGAAGTTGTTGACCGACTCGAATCCACGCCGCGGTGTTCGAAGTGCGTCGCCGGCGGCGCGGGCGATCGTGGGACGCATGTCTTCCAGTCGCTGCTGCACGAAGGCATCTGTCACGTCATCCGGAACGGCCGCGCCCGGCTCGATGGTTTCAAACCGACTCTCGTGTTGCCGCCAGTACTTGCGGACGGGAAGGTCATCCGCGGCGATGGAAGCCCGCACCGCCGCCTCGATGGTGGCATTGGGGATCTCCATCCACTCAATCGCAGCACGGTCCGGAAGCCGGTACCCAAAGCCATGGGCACCCTCGCCGGGTTCCACGTCGGCCCATTCGTCGAAGTGCGTCTGGAGGTCTTCGGCGGAAGGTGGTGTGTCGCCCGGCTCGGCGGGGACAACGACGTAGCGGGTGTCGACGCCGTCGATCATCCGCCTGGCCTCGTGCCGCAGTCGCCTGTCCGAGAGCCGTCCGGAAGAGGTCACCATGGTGAGGTACCGACGAATGCCGGAGTAGTTGATGAGCGTCTGGCGGATGGCCGCGGGGGGGAAGCCCGTCTGCCTGGCCAGCGTCAGCAGCGTGTCGGGGTTGATGCCCGCCGAGGCGTCGCCACCGATGAGCCCGGCCTCGCCTGCTTCGTGGACGAGAAGGAAGTACCGATCGAGATCGTTTCCAATGGATCCGATGACGGGCAGCGGGGGGAGCTCCGACTCAAGTCGCTGAAGAATCTGAACCTGCTGCTGGATCAGATTCCAGTCTTCCCTCGTGACCGGCTCGCCGTCCTCGCCCATCGTGGCGATCTGTGAACCCTGGCCACCGAACTGCGCCATGAGGTCGGGCAGCTGCGGCATGAGGAAGACGATCATCAGCCCGACGCCAAACACGGCGAGCAGGATGCGGTTGTACTTTCGGAGCAGGCGATTCATGTGGTGGTCTCTTGCTCACGCACCCGATTGAGCGGGCGCAGGACGTGGCCCGCCGACCCGGTCGATGCCGTTCAGCGCGGCGGTCGGCGACCGGCGGGACCAACTGGAATCAGCGATAGAACTCGACAATCAGGTTCGTGTTGACGTCGAACGGAATGCGATCCGGCGTAGCGACGCCGTTGATGGTCGCGGTCAGATCGCCAGGGTTGACGGAGATCCACTCCGGCACCAGGTGGCCGGCCAGCGACTCCATGTTCTCGCGGACAACCTTGTGAATGCCGTCCTTGAACGTGATGACGTCGCCCGGCTTGATGGCGATGCTCGGTCGATCGGCCTTCTTGCCGTTGACGCGAACGTGGCCGTGGACAACCATCTGCCTTGCGGCCCAGATGGTGCGGACGAACCCGCAGCGGCGAACGATGTTGTCCAACCGCGACTCAAGGAGCTGCAGCAGCACGTCGCCCGTGTTGCCCTTTCGGCGGCTTGCTTCGACGACGTACCGTCGGAACTGCTTCTCGAGCAGGCTGTAGTGGTACCGGAGCTTCTGCTTTTCGGTCAGCCGGATGCCGTAGTCCTTGGGACGCCGGTTGCGGTAGCCGTGCATGCCGGGCGCGTTGAGTTGCCGCCGTGCGGTGTGCTTCGGGATGTCCGCAATGGGCACCCCGACGCGGCGTGAGAGTTTGACCTTCGGACCGATGTAACGCGCCATGAGCAGGGAATCTCCAAGCCACCCGGCCGGGGCCGGGGGGCGGGTTGAATCAAGTCGGGTAGTTGACCACGATCGGGCCCCCGCGTCAAGGTCTCAGACCCCTCAGCGGCCCATCGAGAGGGCCTGAGGCCCCTCGGACAGGCTTCAAGGCTGCACACCTCCGGGGGCGGCCCGTCCACTCAATCAATAGGCTCGAGCCTGCGATCCACTCCGCCAGTTGAGATAGGCTCGATTGAGCACCCGCAGGCCGCCCGGCGTGGGGTAGTCGCCCGTGAAGTACCAGTCACCGGAGTATCCGGGCATGGCTGAGCGGAGGTTATCGACCGTCTGATAGACGACCTTCAACTCCCCCTTCCAGGGGAGGCCCTGGGGCCGGACAAGAGTGGCAATGCGGTCCTGAAGGTCTTCCAGCGAGCACTCATCGTAAATGCGGCGGACGTGGTTGCCCATGCGGGCCGGCGGGAGGTCGACCTCCGTCAGGCAGGCCTGCTCGACCTCAGCCAGCAGCGCGTCGCCGCTCCGCTCGCGGACCAGGCTGACGGCGGCCTGGAACGCAATGAACCGGTCGAGTTGGCTCATGTCGATGCCATAGCAGTCCGGGTACATGATGGGCGGCGCCGAACTGGCGATCACAATCCGCTTGGGGTCCAGCCGGGAGAGGATGGTCACGATGGACTCGCGGAGGGTGGTCCCGCGGACGATCGAGTCGTCCAGCACGATGAGCGAGTCGCTGGGGCCGACAATGTCGTGGGTGATGTCGTAGACGTGCGCGACCAGGTCAAGCCGCGCGCGATCCTGCGTGATGAACGTGCGTAGCCGCTGGTCCTTGTGGGCCACCTTCTCTGCCCGAATCTGAGGCGGGCTCAACTGCTCCAACTCGTCACGCGTGATGGCACCCGACTGCACCTTTGTCCAGAGCGCATCGATCTGCCGGTGCCGCACGAGATGCTGCGTCTCGGCGACGAGCCCGTAGTACGCCGTCTCGGCGGTGTTCGGGACAAAGCTGTAGACCGCATCGGACACGTTCCAGTTGACCAGATCGAGCAGGGGTTCGGCAAGTCGCCGCCCGAGCTCCTTGCGTTCCTCATAGATGTCCGGGTCATTGCCCCGGCTGAAGTAGATTCGCTCGAATGTGCATTGCCGGACGGGCCGCTCAGGCGCGCAGCGTTCCGTCCAGGTCGTGCCGTCCCGCCGGACGATCAGGGCGTGCCCGGGCTCGATGGCGGGCACCGAATCGGGCGGCGCGTTGAAGATGGTGGCCAGCGGGGCTCGTTCAGATGCTGCGGCGACCAGGTCATCGTCCTCGTACCAGAAGCCCGGTCGAATGCCCCACGGATCCCGGAAAACGAAGGCGTCTCCACTGCCGAGCAGCCCCGCGAACAACCACCCTCCGTCCCAATCTTCGGCAGCGCGGCGAAGGACGCGTGCGATGTCGAGTTCGCGTGCGATGGCCTCGGCCAGTTCGCGGCCCTCCAGCGACATGAATGATCCGGGGCCCATGGTCGAGCGGAGGTGTCGGTGCTCCAGATCAAGGCAGTACCCGATGCGTTCGAGCACGACCTGCGTATCGGAGTCGCCGACTGGACTCAGTCCATAGTCGACCAGTCGCTGGAAGAGTTCCGGCGAGTTGGTCATGTTGAAGTTGCCGGCCACAGCAAGGTTCTTGCTCGCGGTGTTGTCCTTGCGGAGCAGTGGGTGACAATGGGCGACTGCGTTTCCGGAGTGTGTGCCGTATCGGAGGTGGCCGATGTAGGCGTCGCCGACGAAATCGGCGGCGTTCCGAATCGCCTCGTCGTCCATGTCTTCTGTGATTCGGGGAAGGTCTCCTGAGGCCGCCTTGAAGATGCGTTCGATGGCGTTGTCGCGGTGTGATCGCAGCCGCCGCATGAATGAGGCGCCCGGTGGCATGTCAAACTTCACGGTCGCCAGGCCGGCCCCGTCCTGCCCCCGGTTCCGCTGCTTCTGCATCAACAGATGGAGCCTCCGCAGGCCCCATGCCGGGTCGCCGGTGTGGCGGGCGTACCACGACGGCGAATGCTTGAGACGGACGAAGGCGAGGCCGCATTCATGGCCGATCGGGTCGCTCATGCGGGGATGGTAGAGAGCGTGGCCACGCGCGCCCATCGGCTCCGCGGTCTCGTCAGAGACTTCGGGACCACGCCGGGGGGCCGGGGCAGTGGCAGGGGTCCGTCCGGAAGTGCAGGCGGATTGAACCCCGCCTGCCTCGCGCCTGCCCCCCGAAGGGAGGCTGACGCGAAGCAGCGGGGTGTTCTGGGCTCAGTACCTGTAGTGGTCGGGCTTGTATGGGCCTTCGACCGGAACGCCGATGTAGTCGGCCTGCTCCTGAGAGAGTTCGGTCAGGGCGGCACCCAGTTGGTCGAGGTGGAGCCTGGCCACCATCTCGTCAAGCTTCTTGGGCAGCGTCGTCACGGTGGAGCAGTCGTACGCGTCGGCGTTGGCGTGGAGCTCCATCTGGGCCAGGACCTGGTTGGTGAAGGAGTTACTCATCACGAACGAGGGGTGCCCCGTCGCGCAGCCGAGGTTCAGCAGGCGGCCTTCGGCCAGAACCAGAACGGAGTGTCCATCGGAGAACTTCCACTCATGGAGCTGGTCCTTGACCCGGATCTTCTCAATTCCGGGCGTCGCCGCCAGGCCGGCCATGTCGATCTCGTTGTCGAAGTGCCCGATGTTGCCGACGATGGCGTTGTGCTTCATCTTCGCCATGTGGTCGGCTCGGATGATGTTGTAGTTGCCGGTGGTGGTCACAAAGAGGTCCGCGTCGGCGACCACATCGTCGAGCCGCACGACCTGATACCCCTCCATGCAGGCCTGCAGGGCGCAGATCGGATCGACCTCGGTGACGAGCACGCGGCATCCCTGACTGCGAAGGCTCTGGGAGCATCCCTTGCCCACGTCGCCGTAGCCGCACACGACCGCGGTCTTGCCGGCGAGCATGACGTCGGTCGCCCGCATGATGCCGTCGACGCA
The DNA here is from genome assembly GCA_030748575.1 of Phycisphaerales bacterium. Classification (GTDB taxonomy): domain Bacteria; phylum Planctomycetota; class Phycisphaerae; order Phycisphaerales; family SM1A02; genus UBA12567. The sequence continues at coordinate 78,155 of JASMLR010000010.1, forward strand.
GGAGTGCCTGCACCCGTACAGGTTGTCGAACTTGCTCTTGGTGACAGCATCGTTGACGTTGATCGCCGGGAACAGCAGGGTGCCAGCCTCTGCCATCTGGTAGAGACGATGGACGCCGGTGGTCGTTTCTTCGGTGACGCCGCGGATGGCCGCCGCGATGGGGGGCCAGAGGTCGGGATGGGACTGCGAGAGGTCCGCGAGCAGTGAGAGGAAGACCTGGAACTCCTCCGATTCCCCGGTCGAGGGATCAGGCACGGCGCCGGCCTTGGCGTACTCGGCGCCCTTGTGGACGAGCATCGTCGCGTCGCCGCCGTCGTCGAGAATCAGATTGGCAGTCGTGCCTTCGCCCCAGTACAGCGCCTGCAGCGTGCACCACCAGTATTCGGGCAGCGTCTCGCCCTTCCAGGCGAACACCGGAACGCCCTTGGGATCGTCCGGCGTGCCGGTCGGTCCAACGGCGACGGCTGCTGCCGCGTGGTCCTGTGTGGAAAAGATGTTGCAACTGGCCCACCGAACTTCAGCCCCCAACGCGGTCAACGTCTCGATCAACACCGCCGTCTGCACGGTCATGTGCAGCGACCCGGTGATACGCGCGCCCGCGAGCGGTGTGCTGCCTGCGTACTGGGCCCGCAGGCTCATGAGGCCCGGCATCTCGTGCTCTGCCAGTTCAATCTCCTTGCGACCGAATGCCACGGTCTCCGGGGAGAGATCACGAACCTTGAAGGGGAGATCGCTGATCGTCGGCAGGCCGGTGTCGAGAAACGTCGGCGTCGCGGTCGCTGTCATGGTGGGCACACTCCTGGCTTGGGTTATCCGCCTATCCGGATATGCGGATAATACATCGCTGAGAGGGCGCCGTCAAGGATTGAGGGGCCGATCCACCGCCCGCCGGGGTGCTACAATCCGCGGCTTACCACCACTGGAGCCTCCCGCCATGTCCTCGACCTTTGAATGTGCCGTCATCACGCCCTCCGGTCCCGCGTACGAGGGATCTGCCACGTACGTCTCCTTCCCCGCCTGGGACGGGCAGTACGGGGTGATGGCCGGGATGGCGCCGCTGCTGGGTCGGCTCGGGTCGGGACCGCTGCACATCGATGCGGACGGCTCACGCATCGAGATGACGCTCGATGGTGGATTCGCGCACGTTCGCGACGGCGTCCTCACGCTGCTGACCGAGAGTGCCACCGACGCGGCCTGATCGCAGCCTTCCAGGTTTGCCGGGTGGGCGTACACTGTGTCCGTGACCGACGCTGCGCCAGCCCCGACCATGTCCCCCGACGCAGTGCAAGCCGCCGTCGAGGCGCTTCCGGAGACGTCACGCGTCGAGGCGGTACTCGTGACGTCCGACAGGCCGGTGCGAACCGCTCGGCTCACCGAAGTCACCGGGCTGACCGCTGCGGATGTGAAGTCCGCCGTTGAACAACTCAACGAGTCGTATGACCGCGAAGGTCGTGTGTTCCGCATCGTCTCGCTTGCAGACGGCTGGCAGATGATGACCCAGTCGGATGTGGCGCCGGTGCTGACACGGCTGCTGGCGGCCAAGCAGCAGTCAAGGTTGACGCAGGCTGCCATGGAGACGCTGGCGATCATCGCCTACCGCCAGCCGGTGCTTCGCGCGGAGATTGAAGCCATCCGCGGCGTCGCGTGCGGCGAGGTGCTGCGGGGTTTGCTTGAGCGGAGGCTCGTTCGCATTGCCGGAAGGGCCGAAGAGTTGGGCCGACCGATGCTGTACGGAACGAGCCGCGAGTTCCTCCGAATCTTCGGGCTCAGTGGCATCGACGATCTCCCCGAAGTGGAAGGGCTGGCTCGGACGCCGTCGTGGAAGCCGCAGGCAGCGGCGTCGACACCTGAACCGCCAGCCGAATCCCCCGATGCTGCCGAATCGCCGCAGGCCGAAGAAGATGCGCCCCAGGCGACTCCAGGCCAGGCATGAGCGTGCAGCCCTCCGCAGTGGGGGCGCGTCCGAGCGCCATGGCTGATCGACCATCCGCCAGGCCCATTCCCGTCAAACCGGCGCTGGCCTATCTCCTCGCAGTCGGGTTGATCGGCCCCACGGCGATCTTCAAGGGCAACAACCTGCTCGTCATCATGCTTGCGGTTGTACTTGCCATGGGCGTGCTCAGCGTGCTCGTGTCGTGGCTCGGCCTCCGCCGGCTTGAGGTCAGGCGAATGGTGCCGCAGTGGGGGGTGGTGGGCGAGCCACTTCGCATTCGATATCAGGTCAGACGGCGGACCAGATGGATGCCGTCCTTCGGCCTGCGGGTCGCGGACGATGTCCCCCTGGACAGGGTTCGTTTCGACCATCCAGCGTGGATCATGCATGTCGGGCCGGGGGAGCAGGTGCACAGCGATGCCCGCGTGACCCCGCTTCGCCGAGGCAGGGTGCGGCTGCGGCACATCGAGGTGATCACGTCGTTTCCCTTTGGGTTGATTCGTCGTCGTCGTCGGACGCGGGAGGATCGGGACCTCATTCTGTATCCGAGGCGACACCAACTTCGACCCGGCGTCTTACGGGCGAGCGGCGCCGATCGGCTGGACGGACCGAGGAGCGGTCGAAAGCGGGGCGCAGGCCGGGAGTGGTACGGCACGCGACCGGCGGGCGCATCTGATTCGCTGCGAGACATTGCGTGGAAACTCTCGGCGCACCGGGACGATCTGGTCTGCCTCGACCGCGCAGCGCCCAGCCCGACCCGGATTCGGGTTGTGCTTGATCTGCGACGACCCACGGCGTCGCTTCAGGTGGCTGAAGGGAAGGACCCTCGCGAGGAAGAAGAGCGGTCCATCGAACTCGCGGCATCCATCATTCAGGAGTTGCATGTGGCAGGCTGCGATGTGGGACTGATCGTCGCGGGACTGCTTGACGATGCAACGCCCATCCGCAGCAGTGCGTGGCATGTTCACCGCTTGATGACCCGCTTGGCGGATCTTGATCTCGATCAGTCCAGAACGACGTGGAACGAAGTGGACCGGGCTGATCGCTCGGGCGCCGTGGTGATTCAACCTGGGCGGGTTCGGCCGCTGTCTGGCGTTCCGGACGCCCTGTACTTCACCGCCAGCCAACTCGACCACCTTCGAGTCGGGGGCGACGCATCATGACCCTCGTCCGGTGGTTCCCGATCTTGAGTTACGCCTTCGCGCTGGTTTCCATTCTGGCCGCCTGCCTGGCGCAGGACGCGCTGCTGATGTTGCTCTTTGCCGGAGGCGCTGCGGTTGCAAGCCGCTTGATCACCGAGGGCCCCGGAGGCAGACACCTGGCGCGTCGTGGGTCGCTCGTGCTGACGATTGTGCTCATCCTGGTCGTCGGCTATCAGGTCGCGGCGAACCCATCGCCCGAGGAGGCGATGGTCGGCCTCACCGTTTTCTCGGTCTGGTTGCTGGTCATCAAACTCTGTGAACGTCGCACTCTGGAGATCGAGGCCGAGCGGCTCATGCTGGCGTCGGTGTTGATGGTGCTCGCGACGATGGATGCGTTCGATCTGATCTTTGGCATGCTGTACATGGTCTGGATTCTCCTCGGCATTAGCACCATTCTGCTCTTCGGGCTCTACTACGGCGCCGAGGTGGCGAGGCGAGATTCCGGGGACACACTGGACCGCGGAACCAATGACCCAACGATCGGCCAGCATGTTCGAAGACACCTTCGCAATGCCGTACTGTTGATCGTCGCGGCCGTTTCGGTGACGACGGCCGTTGTCTTCCTGGCCTTCCCACGAGGTGTCAGCCAGGAACTTGCGACTGCAGCCGCCGCCAGAATCGCGCGAACCGGCGGCGGTCAGGACAGCGAGGTGACCCTGCTGTCCGGCACGCGGTTCGTCGAGACCACGAGCCGCGTCGGCGTCGTGTCGGTGGACATGCAGTCGCAGGATCAGGCGCCTCCTCACCGGCTCTACCTTCGGACGGGCACGTCGTCGGTGTATCTCGGCGGGGGCAGGTGGAGACCGACACCGTTTGTGCTTCCAGTTGACGAGGATGTAGCGGGGGGCGCGTGGACGACCCTTGGATTCTCCGACGGGACGCCCATACGCCAACTCCGCATCGAACTTGATCAAAGCCTGAACTTCCTGCCCGTGCCAGGGGGGAGCACGGACATTCGCTCCAGCGATCCCATGCCACTCTCGGTCTTCAGGCGGCGGGCGATCGTGGCGCTGCGAGCAGCGGCCGCGGGCGTCATCCAGATTCGTGACGCCGGCGGCCCGCCGATGGCGTCCGGCCTCTGGAATGCCGGTGGCGCCGTGCCGGCCCGGGTCGAATCGGTCGCGTGGCGTGTCGTGCGTGATCGTGGTCTGCCGGAGGAGCCCCCTGAGGGAGAAGAGGCTGCGGTGGCGTGGCGGGTGGCTGTGAGTTCGGCGTTGGAGGCCTACCTGCAGTCGCCCCGATTCAGGTACACCCTCGACCTCAGTCGGATCGGTCGAAGCGCGGATGTTCGGGGCATGGACCCCCTCGAACGGTTCCTGCTCGCCGAGCCCGTCGGTCACTGCGAGTATTTCGCTGCGGCATTCGTCGCGATGGCGCAGGCGACCGGCCTCGAAGCAAGAATCGTGACGGGATTCATGGTCGAGCCCGAGGAGCCCGGAGGCACCTCGTTTGTCATTCTGGACCGCGATGCCCACGCATGGGCCGAAGTGCGTGTCTCGGAGCATCGATGGGAGCGGTATGACCCGACGGTCGCCCGGCGTGTCGAACTTGCAGAAACCGACGAAGGATTCACCGCTTCCATCAAGGCTTGGTACTACGAGGTAGAAGCGTGGTGGAGGCTGAACATCCTCGGGTTCGACGCGCCCCGTCAGGAGGAAGTTGCAGACGTCGTACTGCCGCCGGCCGGGCAGTTTGTCGAGTGGGTTCGAAGCACCGTCGAGACCACTTTGCGGGGGTTGGATGTGGCATTCGGTCGCGGCCGGTTCGGCTCGGTCTGGTCCATCTCGGTGGCCATCGTGGTCCTGCTGACCATCGTCCTGCTGGTGCGGGCATGGCTGCGGAAGCGGGCGTTTCTGCGGCGGATTGGTGTGCGTAAGCGAAGGGAGGCGGCTCGCGCGGCGCCTGCGGTTGCGGCGTATCGAGATCTGCTGAAACTCCTGAGCGGCGCCGGGCTGGTGAAACCGGAGTGGAGGACGCCCTTGCTTTGGTGCGGGGACATCAGGCAGGCTCGGCCGGATCTGGCAGCGCCGGCCACGCGTGTGGTGCGAGCGTTCTATGACATTCGCTATGGCGGGGCCCCGCCCGACGCCGCGGCGATCCGAAAGGATCTCAGCGAGATCCGCAGCCGTGTGGAGAACGGGCCATGACACCACCCCCCCCGACATCAGCCCCTGACCCTCGTGACTGGGCGCCGCACGAGCCGTCGCGGAGCGAAGCGCAGATCGACTGGCTCCGCGGTGACTGCTGCGCCGCCGACGTGTTGGATCTGGGGTGCGGCAGCGGTCGCATCGCCCGCGAACTGGCTGAGCACGCGTCGTCTTGGCACGCCATCGACATGGATGAAGCGGCAGTGTCGGCGTGTCAGGCGGCCGCGCCCGCAGCCGTGGTGTCCAGAGCCGATCTGCGAACCCCGCCATTCGGTGAGGCTGCCTTCGACGTCGTGCTGCTTCTGGGCAACACCCTGTGCCTCCTGTGGGACGTCGACGAAGCGGTCGATGCCATGCTGCAGTGGAGGAAACTCCTGCGTCCCGGTGGCAGACTTATTCTGGACGATGTCCCGGGTGACCTCTGGCCTGAACTGGCCGAAGGGCGATGGTGCGCGGGCGTGGATGACGGCGAGACCCAGCAGATGGTGTGGGCTGACGACGACGCCGTGTTCGCCGTCCGAGCCGGATCGGCGGTGGACTGCGATCACTGGACGCTCGCCGCGGGCGATCGCCGCATGCGATTGTGGAGTACCGGCGCCATCAGGCTTGCCGCGAGAGCGTCGGGGTTTGCCGGCCCCACGCGTCACCCCGACGCGGGCGTGCTGGTTCTGCGGCCTACGCGGGATGGCCGGCCCGATTGAGCCCGCCGTTGCACCACCGGCTGTATACGCAACTCCAGACAGCCGATGCCTCCACGGGGCTTCCCCGCATTGAACCGACCCTCTGGAGGGATCTTCCACCCATGCCTGCACAACGCTCCCGCACCGCCGGATGGCGGCACTGCCTGCAGCAGATCTGTGATCGACGCGGCTCTATTGAGTTGGCGGTTCGACCTCCCGGCGAGCACGAGCCGACGCCGCTTCGGGGCGATCTGCTCTTTCGAGCGCGGGTGATTGCCCTGGATCGCGACAGCATTCGCGTTGAAACGCCCGTGTCACTGGGCATGGCCGTGGAGTTCGTCAAGGGCCTGGAGCTCGTCGCGATCATGGCCATCGGGCAGAACCGCTGGATGTTTCACACGATGTGCATGGGCGCGATCGGCACGGGCCGCAAAGGCACGCCGCCGGCCCTTCGCCTGTCGGCGCCCAGAGAGGTCCAGCGATGCCAGCGTCGCCGCGACTACCGAATTGACACGGCGGATCTGCAACTTCCGGACGTTCAGATGTGGCCGCTTCTGGATCCGGCGACGGTCGTTCCGGCCGAGCGACTGGCGGCGGTCGACTTTCAGCGTGAGCTGGATGGGCAGTTGGTGGCTGGCGGACCACCTCCCCTGGACGATGACCTCCTGCCACAGTTGGGGCCGGAGCACGGCGGGCGGATCGTCAACCTCGGTGGTGGTGGCTTAGGCCTGGCCGTCGGCGTGGAAGACGCCGGCGTCATCGGCCGGCACGCTACCTGGTGGCTTCGATTCGAATTGCCGCCGTCCGTGCAGACGCCAATCTACGCCGCAGCCCGCGTGGCGCATCGTCACCTGCGAAGCGATCGATCGCTCTACTGCGGGATGTGCTTCGATTTCTCGGCCAACCCGTCGCACCACGATGTGGTGGCCAGGCAGATCATGCGGGCGATCGCGGGCCTGCAGCGCCGGCAAATGGGGCTTCGCAAGGCTGGGTGACGAGCGTTCGGCGAAGGACCTCTGCCTTCATCTCTGACTCCGCCAACTCAGTCTCGGGGTCGGAGTCGGCGACGATTCCACATCCAACGCCGTAGTGGAGCATGCCGTTCTCAATCACAGCGGTCCGGATGGCGACCGACAGTCGCAGTTGGCTGCCTGGCCCGATCATGCCGATCGCGCCGCAGTACACCCCGCGGGGTTCCGGCTCCAGCGTTCGGGCGATCTGCATGGCTCGAATCTTGGGTGCGCCGGTGATGGACCCGGCCGGAAAGGCGGCTCGAAGGACATCCAGCAGTCGGGCGGCCGGTTTGAGTTGGCCATGTACCTCAGCAACGCCATGATGGACGGTCGGGTGGGTTTCGATCCGCCGCGGGCACACGACCTCCACGGAACCTGTGTCGCAGACCCGGCCGAGGTCATTGCGCATCAGGTCGACGATCATGTGCAGTTCCGCCGCGTCCTTTTCGCTGTCAAGGAGAACGCCCGGGGCAACGTCTGCGGCGGCGGTTCCCTTGATGGGTCTGGTCACGACCGCTCCGGTCGCATCAATCTCAAGAAACAGCTCCGGACTCAGGCTGACGATGGTGCGGTCACCGCACTCCAGACAAGCGCCGAATGCCGTCTGGGGTTCGGCAAGCGCCGACACGGCGAAGCCTCGGGGGTCACCGGTGACGGGGACATGAAGTTGCCGGCACAGATTCACCTGAAAGATGTCGCCTGCCCGGATGTACTCGATGGCCCGGGCCACCACGTCTGGCCACATCGTCGCCGGCGGGGCGCTTGAGATCGGCCCGATGCTCGCCATGCGGTTGGGCTTGCCACCGCGGAGCGGCGGGGGCGATCCGCACACCCACCAGCGTCCGGTCGCGGCGTCGTGCATGTAGGCGTCGGGGCACCAGAGCAGGTCAGCGACCACGGACTCAGGGCAGGCATCCGGGTTGGTTGCCGGCTCGAGCGTGTACCCGAGTTCATAGTGCAGACACGCGATCCACCCGGCAAAGGGAGGGAGATCCTCCGACTGCGGTGCGGCCTCGGTCTCGCTATCCACCGCTTCGAGGGCTGCGAGCACACCCCGTGCTGCCGCTGCCTCCATCAACGGATGCGCGTGTCCGATCCAGCGGCCGCCGGACGGGCTGCACTCGGCGCGACCACGGGGGGTGGCCAGCATGCTCCACCTGGCCGAGCCGGTCGCCTGCGGGTTGGAGTGCAGGGCAGCGAGGGGGGCGTCGGTCGGCCACATCGTCATGGCTTCAAGTGGCGACGTGCCCTCAAGCTCGGGATGTGCGCGGACCTGCATGAACGCCATGATATGGACAGGGCACCGATTGCCGCCCACGCACGGGGTACACTGCGCCGCTTGCAAAGCACACCCCATTCCACAAGGAAGGCCCGATCCATGCCCGCGACCCGGACACGCCGCTCGACCCGCACCTCCACCAGAAAGAAGCCCGCTGCGAAGTCGGCGCCGCGCATGATTTACGCGTTTGGCAAGACCAAGACCGATGGCAACGCGACGCAGAAGGAACTGCTTGGTGGCAAGGGCGCCAATCTGGCTGAAATGACGTCGATCGGCCTGCCGGTGCCGCCCGGGTTCACCATCACGACCTCAACGTGCAAGGCGTACAGCGACCGAGGCAATCGCCTTCCGGACGGTCTGATGGATCAGGTGAAGACTGCCGTGCGGCGGCTGGAGCGAGAAACCGGCAAGAAGTTCGGCAGCACGTCGGACCCGCTGCTCGTGAGTGTTCGCAGTGGGGCTGCGGTGTCCATGCCAGGCATGATGGAGACGGTCCTGAACCTGGGACTCAATGACGCGTCGGTGGAGGGCCTTGCCGAACTGACCGGCAATCGCCGCTTTGCCTTCGACGCCTATCGCCGCCTCATCAACATGTTCGGAAGCGTGGTCTTCGAAATCGACCACCACCACTTCGAGGCCGAGTTCGATGCCGTCAAGAAGAAGTGCGGCGTGAGCGAGGACACAGAGGTGCCGGTCGGTGGGCTTGAAGATCTCTGCGCCCGGTACGAGAAGGTCTTCCGCAAGCACGCCAGAATTGACTTCCCGCAGGACCCGTACGAGCAGTTGCAGCACTCGATTGAAGCGGTGTTCCGCTCGTGGTCGTCCGGCAAGGCGATCGCCTACCGGCAGATCAACGAGATCGCCGGCCTCGCCGGAACCGCCGTCAATGTGCAGACGATGGTCTTCGGGAACATGGGCGACGACTCGGGCACGGGCGTGGCGTTCACGCGGGACCCGTCCACGGGCAAGAACGAGTTCTACGGCGAGTTCCTCATCAACGCGCAGGGCGAAGATGTGGTGGCGGGCATCCGCACGCCTCAGCCCGTCAAACAGATGACCAAGTGGAACAAGTCGGTCTTCAACCAGCTCATGAAGATCCGCGGGACGCTTGAGAAACACTACCGCGACGTGCAGGA
>JASMLR010000011.1 GCA_030748575.1 Phycisphaerales bacterium
TCCATCGAGAATCGTAACCTCGGGTCCAAGTGAACTCCTGATCGCAATAGACTTTCCGAGGGGATCGATGATTGCGATGTCGCCGCTGGAATATGTTCCTGGTTCGACCAGAATCTCGTCGAAGTCACCCGCAGCGTTGATCGCAGCTTGAATGGTGGCGTAGTCATCTGGAACAGTGATCGTCGCAGCCCAAGATGCTTCTGCAAATGCGATTACATACAAGATCGATGTGCATGCATGTCTCATTGCATTCTCCTTCTCATCGGAGGTTTGACAATGCGTGCAGGCTATTAGAGGGTAACTGTTCTAGAGGCCGCACGCTTCTCATTAGAGATGATCCCATTGGGGAGGTCAAGCGGTGTTTTTGTAGGCGGTTCCCGGCCGCTTCTGGGCCCCGGAAGGGCCGCACTTCACCGACGTCTTCCCTCAAGTACAACACCCCCGCACGGCGGGGGTGTTGTGGGGGCCCGGGGATATAGAGGTTGTGGTGGGGGTGAACTAAGGGCAGGGGCCCCAGGCGGAGAGGAGGGTGGTCAGATCTGTAGTGCCGACAATGCCATCTTGGTCGACATCAGCGCTATCGTCCTGGCTCCCCCATGCTTGCAGAACGGCAAGCAGATCTTCGATCGACACATGCCCATTTGAGTCAATATCACTCCGGCACGTACTGGTGCCCTGCTTGCGATGGGACAACAGCCATTCGATGGCCAGATTGCCAAACAGATTCTCTGCAGGAGGATCACTGTTTCTTTTGAAGCGGGGGACATGCGCCGATCCCTCCATTTTCCAAAGTTCGACAGTGACACCCTCATCACAATTCTGTCGGTACACGGTTCGGGTGGTTTCAGCCCCCGGAACGTCCCAATCAAGATTGAATGCTGGTTCATCTGGTTCTGGAACCGCATCGCACATGTTGTACTCGAGCCACCTGTTCACAGTCTCCTCGGCTCCGGGATAGCAGCTGAAAGCAATGCACCCTCCGTCGTAGCGAATACTTGAGTCATCCGTTCCGTGTATATGCAGCATATGTACGGGGCTCGATGGACTGCAGTCCAGAGCATCCTCATGTGTTGTGCCAGCAAGTGCGGCGACAGACGCAACGAGGTCAGCGTGATCACACGCCATCCGATGCGTCATGAAACCGCCATTGGATATTCCAGTGAAATGTATGCTCATGTCGTCTACGGCATAGGCGGCCTGAATGCTCTCTACGAGTTCTCGGAGGTACTGCGAGTCATCTACATTGCTATTGAAGAAGTCGCAGCAGGCATCGGTAGCATTCCAGAAGTGCGCTTCTGCAAGGTTCTGAGTGCCAAGTGGTACGCAATACAGAAAGCCCTTGGAATCTACCTGCGCACGGAGATCAAAGTACGCATCAACATTCGGGTCGCTGTATCCATGCAAAGCGATCACCAAAGGAATGTCGATGGACTCGTCATAGTCGGCGGGTATGTGCAGTGGTACCGGACCTCGGCCATTGTCGATGTATTCGATGTGTGCCCCTGTTGCGGATGAGCAAACGAGGGTCGTGGCCAATCTCCAGCAGTGAATGGACGGCAGCATCCCCGAGCCTACGATCGAGCGTGAGTGCCCGCTGCGTGACATTCGTCTTTTTGATGGCCCATACTGATCTCGAAACCGAATGTGCAGAGGATATCGGCCTCAGGTTATCTGGTGAGCGTCCGAGGCAAACCGCGTCGCTGTGAAGACGAGCCATGCTCGACGGTGCTCCGAGGTCCTCGTTCGTTGAGGCCAGGAGCCAGCAGAGGGTGTCTGGTTCCGGGGTTCGCAGGTCTTGCTTTGTTTGTGAAGTACGTACAGTGACCATATGCACATGGATAAGACATCGAGTAGATCAGTGGGCGTTGCCAAGTGGAGCTTCTTCGCATGGCTGTTCTTGCTGGCTCTTGGCATCATTCTGATTGTTGTCGGATTCGAAGACCCCGGGCCTGTGGATGATGGAGCATCGGGTGGGGTGCTTGGGCTCGTGACCGGCGACATCCAGCTCAACTTTGGTGAGGATTTCATGGCGCTCGAAATGCTCGGCCTACTCTGCCTGAATCTTGCTTGGGTTGGCTCAATCGTCGCGGCCATCGTGTCGTTTAGGGGATTGCGGTCATCGTCTCCTCGCAAGCTTCTGGTCACCGTCTTCGTGGTTTCGTTGATCTATGTGGTCCTTGGTGCGGTGTTTAATGCCTGGTTCTGGGGGATGCCAAACTAGAACAACACGCCCGCGATTGCGGAAGTGCTGCGGTATGGCATGAAGGCGAACAGTCTCCTCTATGGATGGCTCTACGCACCAATTCGGATGACTTCGCCGGCGTTTCTCAACAACACTACCCATGGGAGTGCCCGATGATGGCCGGTGGGTTTCCTGTGCTGCCTTCCCAGAGGCAGGTTGATGGGTGTGCACTGCTGGTCAGTTGGTGGGTGCCCGGTGCTGGCCCGGTGTTGGTGACGCCAGCCGCGGCGGCCATCGGATAGGCTCACGGAAGGGGATGGGCAGGCAGGCACACCATGATTCCATATCGGCATGTTCAACCCGGCTGGCTGATCCGTGTGGCGCTCGGCATACCGCTTGTGGCGGCTGCCCTGACGGGCTTTGCCACGCAGCCGGAGGTGCTGCTGGCGGCGGTCGCCCTCGTTGTCGCTCTGCTGCTGTTTCACTCACTCTCGGTTGAAGTGAGCCACGATGACATCACGGTGGCCTTCGGCATTGGAGTCATCCGGCGGACGATCCCACTTGCGCGTGTGGCTTCATGCGCGGTCGTTCAAACGCCCTGGTACTACGGATGGGGCATCCGATACGTCTTCAAGGGTTGGATGTGGAATGTGTCTGGCTTCCATTCGGTGGAACTGACATACACCGACGGGGGGCACTTCCGAATCGGAACCGATCAGCCCGAAGCCCTCGCGGCCGCCATCGAGGCGGCGCGAGCGAGCTGCGCAGCGGCAGCATGACCATGCCGCGTCCGGGCGTGGCGTGTTTGCGTCAAGCGGGGGCCGCTTAGCTGATCAGTCGCGACGTCTTCGGTGGCCGAAGGCCAGGCACAGCACCGCCAGGGTCGAGGGCGCCGGAATGAAACCGACGCCGCCATTGAAGACGGCTGACGCGCCAGCGTCGATGCTGAACAAGTAGTGCACCGAGAGCGTGTCGGCGCCGACAAGACTCAGGGTTCCGGATGCCGAGTCCGAAGCGGCGTTGCTCCCTGAACCGTCAACCGACAGTTCAAACGGCGCTTCGAGGAGCGTGAGAAACGTCTCTCCCCCGAGGTCGGCCGACCAGACGGCGTTATCCAGAATGCTCGAGAGCGACACGTCCGTGCCGTTGAGCGTCACGGCTTGTGAACCCGACCATTCGACCAGCCCGCCAAGCAACTCAATGGGCATGGTGAAGTCGATCGACATCTCGATCGCTTCGTTGCTGCCGTTGACGATCTGCGCCGACGTTCCAAGGCTCGGCGCGGCAGGCTCACCCATCATCGTGATCGCTGCGGAGAAGCCGGGTTCCGCCACCTGATGCGACCAGTACCAGGCGTCGCCGGGGAGTGAAGTTCCATCGATTTCCCATGAACCGGAGTACCCGGTATCCGTGGCGATGTCCAGCGTGCCGATCAGCCCGGCGGCTGCGTAGGGCGTGAACGCCGCGAGGCAGAGCATGGCAGCTACGGATCGTTGTGTCGTGTTCATGACAAGCATCTCCTCGTGCCGCGTCGTCGCCCGCGACCCCGCGCCGCCGCAATGAGCAGGAGGCCCAACGCGCCGGGGGCGGGGATCGCTGCAGCGGACATCGTCGTACTGAATGTGACGGTGTCTCCACCGCTCAGCAGAAAGCCGGACCAGTACCCCATGGAGCCGCCCGGTTCCATGGAGCCACTCGCAGATGAAGAGGCGGTGTCGATGGCCACGGCAAAGGGGCCCGTCGCATGAAGCGTGTATATCGGTGCGAAGATCGACGCGATCTGCTGATCGCTCAGGTAGCCGCCGATCAGCGCCTCGTCGGGGGCTGACTGCAGTGTGGCATCACCTGCAAAGTCGAGATTCATGAGGGTCACGCTGGACGCCAGATCGACCATGCGCTGGCCCACTTCACTCTGAGGCGACTCCCACGTCGTGCCGGTTGTGAACCATCGGTCGTCATCGGAATGGTTGGTGACTGTCAGCAGGGATTCGAGGGACGGGGCCGGTCCGTCGTGCACCGTCGTTGTCCACGAGAGTTGCCAGGTGTCGGAGAAGAGCGCGCCCGTGTAGACCACGCCGCCATCGTCCATTTCAGCCCAGTCGCCGACGTCCGCGAGATTGACATTGATAGGCCCTGCGGGATCTCCGGCGGCGTGCCACCGCATGGTCACCGTCTCCGGAACGTCGGCTGCGGCGGCGGAACACACCAGGATCGCAGCGAGGCGACCGAGCAGGGCGGGGGGGCGGATTTGGAGAGATGGGGTGGTCATTCCGAGCCAACTGGGGCAGGCGGATCGCTGGTGCGTCCGCCGGCTGATCGACCCAACCCTACGATGCGAATCCATCGGCTCCGAGCGATCGTCAGGGGCTGCCGCTTTGATGGCTTCAGCCCCGGTCGGACCATCGTCACGACCCGCACAGGTACACGGTCCTGCCGCAGCATCCACGGGTCGCCGCGAGGGCGATGTGGTGGGTCCGGGAATCCGGGGCCCGAGGGGGCATTGGGCGGGTGGTCGCTGCATGGTGGGCTCACAAGCGGGGATAGGGCCCCCCTGCATCGACCGAATCGGCCCTCAACTTGACTGCCTCAAGGCAACGCCCGGGCGGGCGTCGGATCCCCCCGAGAGATACGTACCATGCTCATTCCGCAACGGATGGACCCACACTCCCCATGCTCATCAGCCATCGCAAGCAGTTCATCGTCACCAAGGGCAAGAAGACCGCCGGCACCTCCGTCGAGTCCTTCTTTGAGCGGTTCTGCATGCCTGAAGGGGCCTGGGAACGTCTGCACGACCGACCGGAGCATGTCTCAGAGGCCGGCATCATCGGTCACCGAGGTCGCCACGTGAGGCGTTCGACGTGGCGAAACCACATGACCGCGGCGGAAATCCGAGACCTCATCGGGCAGGACGTGTGGGACCGCTACTTCAAGTTCACGGTCATACGAAACCCGTTCGACAAACTCATATCGCTCTTCTACTGGCTTGAGAACCGCAAGGATTCCTACACGCTCAAGCGGAAGGGCAAGGCTCTTCTGGCCAGGCTCACGCCGCTGGGCAATCCCATCGATCGCATCAAGGGCGATACGGACATCGAGCGGTTCAGGGCATGGATAGCTCAGGGCGGGACCGTGGAGGATCGTGAGACGTACCTGATTGACGGCGAGCCCTGCCTGGACGACTACATCCGGTTCGAGTGCCTGCACGAAGACATCAAACGCATCTGCGACCAACTTGACCTGCCCTACGATGCCGACGCGCTTCCGAGGTTCAAGGCTGGCATTCGCCCCGACCGCGCGCCGATCGCTGACTTCTACGACGCGGAGACCGAAGCCCTGGTGCGGGCCCGGTTCGCCTGGGAGTTCGAGGCGATGAACTACGACATGCCCGTCCCTGGATCGGCCTGAGGCCATCTGTTTCAAGAGAGGGCCCATGGCCAGCCGAACACCCAACCAGATCCGCTGCTTCTACCACACGTGCCTGACCAAATGCGACTCGAAGGTCATGCTGGCCGTGTTTCCGCGGTGGATGAACGTTGTCGGCGGGGGGGACAGCCACCTCAATCGTCGCATCGACTCCGATTCATGGGGTGGTATCGGAGGTTGCACGCCGCGAGTGGGATACGCCTGAACACACCCATGGGCCATCGTCGCATCCTGTTCCTGCTTCCGGATCTTCGCAATCCCGCCTACAAGGGTGGGATTCAGATGTTCAACAACTACGTGCATCGGGCGATCACTGAACTCGGACACGATGTGAGCGTGATCGGCGTGAATGATCGGCCGGAAGACGCCGAACCAGGTCTCATTCCATGCAACAGGTGGCGGCGGACCCGAAAGGTCGTCGCTGCACTTCAGTTGATCTGGCAGATTGCGTTTCACCACCCAGATGTCGTGCTCTGCGGGCACTTGAACTTCGCCGCACTCTGTCGCCGGGTCTGCGGGTGGTTCGGGGTTCGGTACATCACCATCACCCATGGCATCGAGTTGTGGGATGCCCCGGCAAGCAAGGTTCGGGGCGCTGCGGGAAGCCACCGCATTCTCGCTGTGAGCCGATACACCAAATCGCTCAACCTCGATCTGCTTGACGGGTATGACCCTGATCATGTCGTGGTGTTCCCCAATACGTTTGATGAGGAACGGTTCAAACCGTCGCCGGTGCCAACCGATCTTCGAAGTCGCCTTGGACTCAACGCGTCCGACCGAATTGTGCTGTCGGTCGGGCGGCTGGCGTCGACAGAGCGGCTGAAGGGATACGACGAGGCCATTCTCGCCGTGGCCGAGGTGCGAAAGGTGATGCCGGAGGTGCGACTGGTCCTGGGCGGACGCGGTGACGATATGGACCGCCTTCGGCAGGTGGCGGATGGGTGCGGCCTCGGTGACGGCCTGGTCATGCCGGGGTTCATTGCGGAAGAGGACATCGTGTCGCTTTTCAATCTGTGCGATCTGTTTGTGCTGCCGAGTCGGAAGGAAGGGTTCGGGATCGTCTTTCTGGAGGCGATGGGATGCGGCAAGCCGGTCATCGGGGGCAATCGCGATGGTTCGATGGACCCGTTGTGTGACGGGACGCTTGGAGCGGCGGTCGATCCGGAGAATGTCGATGCGATCGCCGCGGCCATGACTGAACTCCTGCGTGGAACGGCTCCGGCAACCCGATCGGACCCCGCCCATCTCAGGCGGGAGGTCGTGGACAAGTTCGGGTTTGCGAGGTTTCGAGACCGCCTCGCTGCCGTGCTCGACATGGTCTGATCCGGCATGACGTCTATGATGCGTGCCGATCTCAACTGCTCCGCCCTCCAAGGAACCCACATGTTGCCCAAGGCCATCTTCATCATCGGCGCCGAGAGCACTGGAAGTACGCTCGTTTCCCGCATCTGTGGCCACGTGTTGTGTGGCGCACCCATGGCGAAGGGGGAGAAGGCGTTGTGGGCCGATGAGCAGGGGAACGAAGTCTGGCACGTATCGCTTCCTTCGGGCGCCGCTGCCAGCTTTCCCGACATCGATCTTTGGATCGAGAAGTACAAGGACACGCACGACATCCGGTTCATCCTGACTACCCGTGACATCACACTGTCCGAATACTCGAGGCGTGGCCGGTTCATGCGTCGGGGCGAAGCGGAAGTCAAGGACCAGTCTGCGAAGGCACGGGACATCATGTGCCACGCCATGACGCTCGGCTACCCGTGGCACATCGTTTCGTATGAGACGCTGATGTTCCTCGGCCAGCCGTACGTTGAGTTGATCTATGACTTCATCGGTGTCGAAAGCGACTTCGCGCCCTCGCTCCGCGATGGAAACCTCAAACGTCTTCAGGCCATGGGCCCCTGGGACTCGTTCACGCGGTGGCTGCGGCGCGCCTGGTTCACGGTCCGCGGTGGGCCCAACAAGCCACTGCCGGACGACACCCGGTTCCCTGCCGACGAGCAACCGCCCGCCGCGACCTGACGCCCGGCCGACTCCGACTTTCGGGTCGCGTCAAGCGGTCTCTCAAAAATACTGCCCTGATTTCTCGCGGTCCGCAGAAACGCTGAATGGCCCGGAGCCGCAGAGGATTGACATCTGCGGACCCCGACCGCCGGGGATCTTCGCCCACCGGAACTTGATTCCAAGGAGATGGCCATGACTGCCACCTGCGCGATCGTTGTACTTGCACTTGCCGGAACATTCGGCACCCATCACTCCAATGTTGTTCGGCCTGCCAACCCGGTGAGCCTCGCCGCCGGTGACACGCTCGGGATGGCACTGATGGAAGCGGCGGCACTGCCCACTCATGTGGTGCAGCCGACGCAGACTGCGCAGAGCGAGGGCTGGTGGCACATGCCTGCTACTGCGACTGTTGTGGCTCGATCAATCGAACGATGAACCAGGTGCCGGGAGGAACGATGTTCCGCCCCGGCGCCGCCAAGTAAAGACAGGAGCCCGCTTGTCGGCGCTTCCCGTCTTTCCGGCAGGAACTCACCAACCACATGACCAGCAATCTTCCAAGGGCCGCGGCAGCGGCCGGTGCGATCTCTGCAGCTTCGCTGCTCTCCACCCCTGCGGGGGCGGACGTCCTGACCAGCTTTCACATGGTCGGACGCGCGGCCATCGCCGTTCAGGACCCCTCTGCCGCCATGGCGGATGTTGACGTCAATGGCCTCGTTGGCGTGGACGACCTTCTGTACGTGATTGAGCAGTTTGGGAACGACTGCGCGGTGTCCAGTTGCCAGGCCGATGCTGATGGTGACGGATCGGTAGGCATTTGGGACATCCTGCAGGTCATTGCACACTTTGGTGAAGTCATCCCGGAACATCTCGACGGCGAAGCCGATACACCGCTCACCGGGACGCACCTGTGCGAGCAGAGTCGATACGCCGACGATCCCGTTTCCCTGGGTGAGGCAGGTGTTGTCAACGACGCATGGATGGTCAATGGGTATGCCGTCTATGCCAGCAAGAACATGAATGAGGATGAGTTTCTTGGCGCCACCGAGGCAGATGTGCGCGATGCGCTGGAGTCTTATCTCGAAGCGCGGCATGATCTTGACCCGGCGACAAGCAACTACGTCATTCTTGACATCGAGCATCCGTACCACCCCAAGGACTTCGGGCGGTTTCTTGACCCATCGAACGCGTGGTACGACCTGATGAAGTTCCATGAGGTCATCGACGCCTACAAGTTGCGGATCAGCGTTGCGCGTGATCTGCTGCCGAATGCGAGGTTGGGCCTGTTCGGCGTGACGACCCCGCATCCATTTGGCAATCCCCTTCTGGAGGCGCAGATTGTCAGGCAGGATGGCTTCGAGGCGGCAGGGGCAGCCGGGCTATATGACGAGCTCGATGTGGTCTGCCCGGTCATCTATCAACGATACGGGCCCAGCGACAGCCGGCATCACTTGCTGGAGCAGTACACCAGAATGGGTGCCGAGTCTGCCTTGGCACTCCAGCGGACCGACGGAACGTCACTTGAAGTGATGCCCCTCATGTCGCTGGCCGTATTCAATGGTGGCTCGGCCGATCACAAGCT
Source organism: Phycisphaerales bacterium (assembly GCA_030748575.1). Taxonomy (GTDB): domain Bacteria; phylum Planctomycetota; class Phycisphaerae; order Phycisphaerales; family SM1A02; genus UBA12567. The sequence continues at coordinate 9,186 of JASMLR010000011.1, forward strand.
GCCGATCACCGTGGAGGATCTTGCAACGCAGATTGCCGTGCTGGAAGACCTCGGCTTTCAGGACTGGATGATCTGGGCTGGCAACGACACCATTGCGGATACCGACGTGCTCGTGACGGACCACCTCCATGCACTGCTTGCCTACATGGAGGATCTGGCGTCCGGGGACATGTAGTCAGGGATTGGGTCGCAATGCGGCGAGTTCCGCATACCAACTGCTGATCTGGGTGGAGGAGCCCGAGATGGTCGAGTCTCCGCTCCACAGAATGGCGGTGCGAATGCCCAATCGGTCAAGGAGTTCCAGCCGCTGGGCTGTCCCGCCAACATCCGCCGGCGTGCCATGGTCCACCGAGTTGCCATTGAAGATGGCAAAGCTCAGCAACGGAATGATCCGAGGCTGTGGCGTGACACCGGTGAGCAGCGAGCGGCAAGCTTCGATCGACTGCTCGGTCGCCCGGGCGATCGAGGCATACCCACGTTCGCCTGCGCCGAAACGCATGTACAGGACGGGGCACACTGCGTCAACGCCCGCAAGCAGCCCTTGACTCACGGCTGCCCGCTGCGCGCCGACCTGGTTGCGGAAGGATTCGCTGTCTTTGCCCTTCGGCGCGGGGCTTCCAAAGTCGTACAGGCAGATGACGGCGTTGGGGAGTGCCGCTCGGACAACGGCGACCCGCCGCTTGAAGCCCTCCACGACTGCTCGAAAGCGCCGCTTACTCTCCTCAGGGCGTTCCTGATCGAGCAGGTGGGCGAGCCTGCTCAGCCGCTCCGGCCGCTCAATGTCGAGCACGACGACCGCTGTGGTGTCTGGGGTGAGTGCCGGGTGCCGCAGAAGGTACTTGGCAAGCAGCTCGGCCAGCTGCTCGTCGGTTTTCGCAATGAAAGCGTCGACGGTCGTCTGCTTGGGTGCCCCAAGTGCCCAGCCGGATATGAACCAGGCCCGGCCGGGTACCCAATCGCCTTCTGCGAAGGAGTTCTGCAAGCCGACAAGCAGCGATGGCCATGCGGCTGGCGGCTCCACCGGTGGCGCCATCCACATCGTCAATGCAAGCACGAGCAGTTTTGTTACACCCATCAGGTCGTTTCCGGGTCCCGGGCGAGTGACATTGCATCCGCCTTAGACCAGGGCCGGCCGCCCGGTGGCTCCGCCGGGTGGAGCAGCGGTGCAATGCGTTGCACATCATCCTCAGTAGCGTCAAGAATGGCCTGCACGGTCGACACGCTCGGCTTGATAACATCGGTCGCGGCCGTCCGCATCAGGCCGCGTTTGGCCGCACGTTTGAGCCATCGCGGTGTGAGCGGGCGGACGATCTTCCGATACAGCGGCGCATGGGCAACCCGGCGGCTGCCCTCCGTGTGAATCATCTTGCCCTTACTGGCATTGGCAATGGTGCCAGTTGCCACGAGATCAGGCATTGGCTCGAGCCCGAGAAACGCCTGGATGTCCGCTGCGGTCGTGGCCCGATCGGTGATGTAGGACTCAAACTTGATAACCCGGATCTGATCGGTCCCGAACGTCGCGATCCATGGTTCAAGTTGCGTGGCGTACCGGCTGTACTCGATCAGCAGGGGGTTGATCCGCACCGCCTCGTCCATGTCCGGAGTCTCAAGACCAGCCGCCACCAGGTGTCGATGGTGCGAACAGGCCCGCGAGACGGGCTCGCGGACAATGTACAGCACACGCACGTCGCTTCCGAGCAGCGACCGTGCCCGCTCCGCGGCGCCGGTCCACTGCGGCATCTGTGTGTAGTGCGTGGATGCTTCGAACGCGAGCTGGCCCGGCCGGCAATTCTGAAAGTGTCGCTCGTAAGCGGCCCGGCCTTCCGGTGTCAGGACATCGTCGCTTTTGAGATCCCCCGGCTCCTTGTCAAGGGGCTCGAAGATGTCCGGGTGCGTGGCGAGATCTTCGAACAGCGTCGTCGTTCCCGACTTCATGGCACCGATGATCAGAAACGATGGGAGTGTCATATGGGGGCAGCGCCGTGTCGTTGACAGGGGGAGGTGGCGAACACCAAGTATAGCCCCCGCGGCGGCTGCTCCAGTTGGCGCGGCTGCTAGGATGCCGCCACATGAGCCGTCTGTGCCGAAGTCCGCATATCGCCCACGCCAGGCGCGGGGCCGCCGCATGACGGAGTCACCCCGGCCGAACGTGTCGCGGAATCTGATTCTCTTCTTCGGATCCAACACGACTCGAACTGCGTTGCTGATGGTTGTGGGGTTCATCCTCACACCGCTCCAGATCGCCGCTTTCGGCCTGGTGCTCTTCGGGCTCTTTCAACTCATCAATCAGTTGTCCATGGCGGTGACCTCGCCGATTCGCTCGGCGGTGATCAGGACGCTGGTCAAGGCGATCTTTGAGTCGAAGGCGAGCGAGGGCCAGCGGGGTGTCGAGCGTCAGTTCACCTGCTGCGTGGCCATCGTGTGGTCGGTGGCGGGGTTGATGGTGGCGACTGCCGCAATCTGCCTGATATTCCTTCCAAACCTCATGAACTTCCCCGACTGGGCGACCAACGCCGTTCGGCTCGCATTTGGAAGTCAGGCCATTGTCTTTGCCGCGATCATGTGCACGTCTCCCTGGCTCGCGCTCTATCTGGTTCGACACAGGCCGCTGGCGTTCAATGCCGACCTGACCGTCATGCGGACCATCGATCTGATCGCCTTTCTCATTGCGATCGGCTCTTCAGAAGGTGCCAGCCAGGTGTTCGGCGTGTTCGTTGTCTCAAGAATGGGTCTCGTTGTGCTTCACTGCCTGACTCGGCTCGTCTTGACGTGGCGGCAGGTGCCCGGGGCGAGATTCAGGTTCCGTTCTCTGGACCGGGCAACCATCAAGCGGCTCGCGCACGTTGGATCACTGACGATGGGCCAGCCGGTTGGCAACATCAGCTTCTTCTTTCTCGACAACTACCTGCTCAACATCATCTTCGGCCCCATTTACAACGCCATTTACGGCATCGTCACTCAGTTGCGTGGATACGCTCGGCGGGTCGGCGCTCAGGGGTTCGCGGGCATGGAGGCCACCGTCGCCGACATGCATGAGCAGGGTGGGCACGAAACAAACATTCGAGCCATGTTGGCCGTCAGCCGTATCACCTCCGGCGTGATGATGTTGTCGACCGGCATCGTCGCCGTGTTCTTTGGTCCCCTGGTCGACCTGTGGCTCGGGGGAAGACTGCGCAAGGATGAGGCGTTGCTTGCCGTGATGCCCTATCAGGAGGCAATCGACCTTGCATGGGGCATGCTGGCGTTGCTGCTCGGTGGTGGCATTCTTCTGGAAGTGGCGGGGGCCGGGTCCAGGTTTCTGTTTGGCATGGGACACATCAAGCGGTACGCCGGCATCATGTACGCCGCGGGGCTGACCAAGTTTCTCTTGTCGATGTCCATTCTCGTCGGCATCTTCGCCTGGCTTGGTGATGCGGAGCCGGATCCCCATGTGGTCCTGCTGTTCCCCGCGGCGACGCTGCTGGTGCAACTGATCTACTTCGGGCTCGTCTTCCCCAAACGTCTGATTCATCTGACCGGTGTCCCTGGCCGCACCTACCTGTGGCAGTCTTTCGGTCGTCCGGCTGCCGCGGCTGTGCTGCCGCTGGCCATTGGCGGCGCCATGGTGCTGCTCATCGACGCCTGGACTTGGCCGCTGCTTGTCGTCATGCTCGGGGTTGTCGGATCCGTCTCCGCGGCCTGCTTCCTTGGTATTCTCATGCAACCGGATGAGCGACGGCGGATTCTGAGCTTGATTCGCCGATGAAGCCGTGATGGAGCCGCGCATGGATGCCGGTCGCCGCAAGAGGAGAGCACGAGGCGTGCGTAGGGCGAGACGCTCCTGACATGGACAAACTGGACCTATATCTCGAGATCGTGCCGCTGCCGGTTCTGGCACTCGTCGCTGTCATTGCATGCATCGTCTTTGCGATGATGCCTGCCAATCATCGGCCGTTTATCCTGATCTGGTTTCTTCCCTCATGGCTGTTCCTCTCGAAGTGTCTCGATCTCGGCGTGGTGCAGGCGGCAACCAAACTTTCCTCGGGGCTGCTTCTGCTCATGATCGCGGTGGCGGGCTTTCTGCGGCCGGGCGAGCGGCGGCACATGCCGGGAGTGGTGTGGTTGTACGTCATTGCCGGCGTCTGGATGATGGCCTGCGTGATGGGGACCTCCAATCAGATGGACATGCTCCTGCTCCGTGGCCAGGGGATCATGATGGCACTTGCGGCCATTTCTATCGTCGCGTGCCTGAGAGACCTTGAGGATCTCGCACGTTTCATGCGAGCGATGGCCGTCGGGACGACGGTGGCCCTGATCATTCCCGCGTCGTCCATCGTGTTTCAAGGATCGGGCGCCTTCCTGGCGGGCATGCACCGGCTCGAACCCTGGGGCGCCGCCTCGAATCTGATCGGTATTACATTCGCCATTTCGGGGGCGATGCTGCTGTATCTGACACTCACCTCGAAGAGCAGCTTCTGGCGAGCCTTCTGCATGGCCGGCTTCGCCGCGAGCATTGGGTTTGCTTACCTGACTGGATCTCGCATGAGCTTCATGTCGCTCGGCGTCATCAGTCTGCTCATGCTCATTCCGATGGTCAAGCGGCCGGGTATGTTGCTCGGCGGCGCCTTGATAGCGGCCATCCTGGTGCCGATCATCACGGGCGTTGAAGAGGGGGCGGGCGGTCGCCTGACAGAGCTGCACACCAGTGGACGATTCGGGATTTGGGCCGACTATCTACGTTTGTTCATCCAGCGTCCACTCGGCCTGTTTGGGACGAGTGGCAACAACGGTCTCATGGACAACATCATTGGCAATCATGCGCACAACGCATGGGTGGACATGCTGTTTGTGGGCGGATTCCCCTTGTTCTTGATGCTGGCGATTCCCGCATACATGGCCGGCAAGACCATCTGGCGGACGTGGCGGCTCCGCAAACTCTGGCAGAGGCCAGAAGATCAGATGACGATTCACACGTCCGCCTCAATCATGGCCGCCATGTTCCTGCAGAGCATGACGAATCAGGCGCTCTACTACCCGACGTTTACGTGGGCCTTTCTGGGCATGGTCTTCTTCATGTTCTTCATCTCGTTCCGGGAGGACGTGGACTACATGGAGGCGGACGCCTGGGCGCAGGCGGAGGCATGGGACGCGTACGAAGAAGCGGTCGCCGCCGAGAACTGGGAACCTGAGAAGTCCTGAACTCAGCCGGTGCGTCGAATGGCGAGGATGGACCGATCGTCCTGCGGTGGTTGGTCGTCACGGAACCGCTCGATGTCCGATCGGAGATGCTCCAGCGTTGCCTCAAGCGAACCGACAGGATCGGCGCGAAGCATGTCGATGAGGCGATCTGTTCCGTACATCTGGCCATGTTCGTCCATGGCTTCGAAGATGCCGTCCGTTGGAATCGCCAGTAGGTCGCCGGGATTCAATGAGACTTCACGCACGCCCTCAAGCGGAAGATGGTCCAGCACTCCCAAGGGTGGGACGTCTGCGTCGAGTTCTTCGACCGATCCGTCGGCCCGAAGCAGCAGATTCGGACCGTGCCCTGCGGTAATGGTGTCGATGACTCCTCTCTGCGTATCGAGTCGACCGAACCACGCTGTCACAAACTGCATGGACGACGTGTCCTGCCAGAGCTGCTGGTTGAGTTGTTGCACGAGGTCAACTATGGCAGCGTCGAGCCGTACAGCCATGCGAAGCATGGACCGGACCTGCGTGACCGAAATGGCAGGCCCGATGCCGTGGCCGGTCGCGTCTCCAACCATCAGCATGGCGCCGCCCTCGACCGCTACGGCGTCGAAGGCGTCGCCCCCGGTTGCGTCCGCTGGCATGCTCCAACCGTGGATCTCCCAATTGCCCAGGTCCGGAAACGTATCCGGGAAGGTCGCGGCCTGGATCTTCCTGGCGATATCGAGATCGTGTTGGAGCTTGACGAGTTCGAGCCGGTCAGCGAGCAGTCTCGACCGCCGCATGGCGACGGCGGATTGTGCCGCCAGTGCGGTGGCGATGCGTTCACAGTCTTCCCCGAACGGTCCTTCCCGCCGGTTGAGAACCTGCGCGACGCCGACCAATTCGTCGACATCGGCCGCGACCAGCGGAATGGTCAGGATGCTGCGGGTGCGGTAGCCGGTCTTCTCGTCGACCCCGCGGTAGAAACGATCGTCTTCGTAGGCGTCGGGAATGTTGATGATCTGCCGCGTCTGCCCGGCCGCGCCGGCGATGCCGGTTCCGAGCGGGACGCGTATGTCCCCGAGCGCGTCCATCAGGACGCCATCGGGGCCATGTCCCGCCACGGCGACAAGTTCGTCGTCCTTGGCGTTGTACTGGAACACCGTGGCTCGCTCGGCGTCCAGAATGTCTCGAAGGCAGTCAGCGACGCGATGTATGACGGCTTGCGGGTCATCGGTGGCGCCAAGGATGCGGCTCACTTCCAGAATGCAGTCGACCTGCTTCGGAGAGATATCGGGCATCGGGCCATGGTACTGGCCGGCTCGGCTACTTCTCAATCAGCCGGATGGCGGTGGGGAAGGGGTCCGCCGCGCCCCGGACCAACGTTGCGAGTCGCTGGGTCAAAGCGGTTGGCCCTGGCGGGGCTTCCAGGGTGGCGAGCGCCAACTCGGCAGCGGCTCTGTCTCCGGCTCGAATGGCGGCGGCCAGTGCCGAGGCACCCTCGGCGGACGACCCCTCGTCCGGTGTCGTCCAGACATTCACGACGCCGTCCCTGCCCACGACCTGCAGCGGTCCGACTTCAATCAGCGGCACGGTTTCGCCGGCTGCGCGGCACGTCCGGTTGTCGACGAGAATGGACGTGCCGAGCTGCTTGTTGGCCGACTCCAGCCTCGCCGCGAGATTGGCGACGTCTCCGATCACCGTGTAGTCGTTGAGGTTCGGCGGGGCGCCGCAATCGCCAACGAGTGCCTCGCCAGTCGCAATCCCGATGCGAAGGCCCACCCTGGGCAGATGGTCTTCCAATCGCGTGTTGATCCGGCTCATGAACGCCTGACAGTCCAGGGCGGCGCGAATCGCCAGCGTGCCCTGATCGGGCTGCTCGCCAAAGGCCGACCAGAACGCCAGAAACCCGTCGCCGAGAAACTTGTTGAGGTAGGCCTTCTGGTCGGTCACGCATTCGGTCAGACCGACCATGCATCGGTTGAGCAGTCCGACCGTCTCTTCGGGCCCGAGTCGCTCGCTGATGCCTGTAAACCCGGCGAGGTCACCGAACATCACGCACACTTCTCGCCGGACGCCACGCATGCTCAGGGCATCCGGGTCGCGGGCCAACTCGTCCACAAGCGCCGCCGGAACGCGGGCCCGAAACTGCCTGGTGACGCGGTGTTTCTCACGCTGGACGAGCACGGCGCGAACGCTCGTGCCGCTCGCCCAGGACAGCGTGATGGCGACCAGCGGGGAGGCCGCGGGCAGCACCAGGCCGAAGCGGCCGAACAGCAGCACCAACAGGCCCGTCCACGCCCCGAGAACGATGATGGCGGCCGCCGTGCCCGGCCACGGTCCGAGCGCCGCGACGAGCAGCGCAACGATCAGACCGAGTATGGCTGCAGAGGCGGGTGACCACCATCGAGGGCCTTCGCGCAGCACGCGGTTCTGCAGAATCATGTCCGCAACGGCCGCGTGCACCATGACTCCGGGTGTTCGCGGGCCGGCTGCCGTTGGAACGAAGTCCGCGATGGTGCCGGTGGCGGTCCAGCCTATGAAGACGAGCCGCCCTTCGACGGCCGCGGTGAGTGTTGCTTCGGACGCTTCAATGCCTGTGGCAATCGCGGCAATGTCCTCGTCCAGAAGTCGCCAGTTGAACATCTGGGTGTAGGCGGCGATCGTCGCGTCATCCAGGCCGTCGGTGGCGGCGTCGAGTGACGCCCGGTCGGTGATGCCATCGAGCGAGAACTCGAGTTCGCCTCGCACTTCATCCAGCAGGCCTGGGTCGCTCCAGTCGGTGACCTCCGGCACATCGCCGCCTCGAACAACCTGCAATACCGAGCGGGTGATTTCCGCTCGAGCGGCTTGCTGCGATTCAAGTTCCCGGCGTGCCCGAGCCAGTTCGACGATTTCGCCGATGGAGAGATGCCCGGCAAACCGCGGGTCGTCGGCATGGCGACGATGGAGGTCGGGCCACTCCATGCCCATGTCGCCACGCGGCCAGCACACGGTCATGGCGCCATCACTGAGCGGAACCTCCACGTCGCCAATCACGACCATGTCCGGCGAGACGTCCAACTGGCCCGCTGTGCCGAGGTGGTGCATGGCTGCCGCCACGCCGAGCGAGGGCACGATGCGTCCGTCGCCCACGGGTTGCGTGGGGACCATGTGGCGAATGCCACCGTCCCGGCTCCGCCTCACGATGTGTACGTAGCCCGAGCCGCCTGCTGCTTCCCCCAGCGTGGCAAGCGGGAAGCGATCACCGGCTGATCCCGGGTGCTGCGAGTCGCCGGGCAAGGTTCCCGGAAGCGCGCGTCTGCCGTGCTGCTGGCGGTGCGCCGCTGTAATGAGGGGCTCCAGTTGGCCCTGAAGCGGCCCGGCGGCGGCTCGAAGTTCTTCGGGCGTTGCGTGCGCGGCTGAGGTAAAGACGGCCTGCCGCCGGAGCAGGAGCAGGGTGTCGGCAATGGCGTCAGCCGCCTGCGGCATCGTGTCGGCGGGGTTGGCTGACAGGTCCCCCCGCAGCACCGCAAGGGCGGCCTCAAGTTGCTCCGGTGTTCCGCCCGCCGAGGCCCAGCGGTGCGCAAGTTCGTCGGGCATCAGCAGGACGCCCAGAATGTCGCTCGGCCTCAGGGCCGCAGCGAGCGCTTCGTCTTCGTGTGGGTCGCGGACCCGCGGGTCGGCAAAGTCCAGATCGATGGCCACGGTTCTGGCGCCAGCCCGGTGCAACTCGTCAAGGGCATCCGCGACAGCCGTACGTGGCCACGGCCAGCCGCCGAGCCGCTCAAGTGCCCAGTCGTCGATGTCCACCATCACGATGTCGCTGGACATTGGCTCGGCGTTCCGAGGCAGCCACGCCTGCTCAAGGTCGAGCATGCGTTGATTCCACCCGACAAACCCGCCCGCGCCGTCGATGAGAACGACGAGCAGGGTTGCGAGTAGGGCCCAGATCAGGATTTGGGGGTCGGCTTTACGAATCACGCTGCGGGGCAGCGTATCACGGACACCATGGACAATCGTCGGGCGGCAGCGCGAGATTGCCCTGTGCGTTCTGCGGGTGCTGAAGCCCCTGCCCGTACGCCGTGAGGCCGGGTTGCCCGTAGTAGTCGTTGTAGATCACGTAGTTCATGGCGTTTGCAAACGCCTCGCGGCACACTTCGATCTTCTCACCGTTCTCGTTGAACGTCGTGACACAGAACTCGTTGACGATCGAGAGCATGGCGCGGAGATCCTCCGATCCAGTGAACGGCTGTCCGCTCCACTGTTCGTCGCCATAGTTGAGAATGGCGCCGTACATCTCAGGAAGAACCGAATCGCCGTTGGCCAGTTCGGTTCCGAACGGGATGACCAGAAACGGCCCGGCGTTCTCGCCCTCGCCGAGGTCTTCGATGTACTGGGCCCGAGACGAGTCGAACCACCCGTTATGCCAGAGACCTTCGGCGTCCTGATGCCGCGTGTCGTGAAAGAGCGCCCCTTCAAAGACTGACGCAATGCGGTGCCCGCCCGAATCGTACGGGTCGACGCTTGAAGGCACGTACTGGAGTTTCATGTCCCAGTACAAACCCGTCGCGACGGCGCCGCGGTCCTCGGGAAGCACAACGCCATTCGGGCCGAAGTACCACGAGAACCCGTCCTGAAGGAACGGGTCACCGAACTCCTCCTCCAGGATCTCGTCGTTGATCGCCTGCTGCTGGTCGGCAAGGAGTACGCGAACGGATTGGTTGATCGGGTCTCCGCTGGAAACGGCTTGTGTTGTCTGGTCCGGAGCGTCCTCGCGATCCTGAGATTCAGTGGCCTGAAGCGGAGCTGGCCCAGCGCTTTCGAACGCCTGCGCTGCGGCTGGATCCGGCGAGCGTTCTGTTGACATCGCCTCGCCCGACATCATGTGGGCGATCTTGCTTCCGTAGTACCGCATGGCGATGGCGTTCATGGCATTGGACCGCGAGCCAAAGATCTGCGTTCCCTGCAGGGCGTTGTGTGACACTGCCATGCCCGTGCCGCGGACGGCCAGAGCGCCGGCGGGAGTGAGGACGGAAAAGTCGTTCGTCAAGCCCACCTTGCCGACCTGAACATCGGTTCTGCCTCGCTGCACCTGGACCGTGGTCCGGAGCGTGTCGCCAGCATGCACCATCTGGGGAAGTGTGACGCGGCTTCCGCTGTCAACCAGAATGGTCGCGTTGATGCCCACGCGAAGCATCATGAATGATCGAAGTCCCGTGCGGATCATGGCGCCGGGTTGAAGGACGTGGTCCTTTGCGGCAGCAGTCCAGTCGGCCTCTGCGTTCGGGCGCCACTGCACCTTGCCCTCCACCTCCATGACGACGGCGCGAAGGACGCGTGTTTCGCCCTCGGGCAGTTCCTTTGCTGCTTCGAGCGCGATGGCTTTGAGCGCGGCAAGGCGTTGCTGGATGGACTGCCTTGCTGAGGGGGCGTCCGGCTGCAGCGTCGCCTGCGGCGTGGCTGTTTCGATGGGGGCATTGTCCTGGGCGGCGGCGGTCGCGGCGAGGGCAAGTATGCAGAGCGGGGTCACGAGGGGTCGATGGGTCATTCGTTGTTCTCACCTTCCCCGGCACGCTCGTCCTGGTCCGAGTCTGGCTCGGAAGGGGGAGCGGCCGGTGTGCCGGGCGACGCGTCCGTAGGCGGCGCTGGCGGCACCGCCGCCTGGGCCGCGCGAGCAGCCCAGGCGTGATCGATGGCCTGCCGTTGCTCGACGGCGCCGAGCAACGCAATGAATTCGGCCCCACTCAGGGCCTCGTGCTCAGTTATGCCGGGAATCAGTCCCATGTGAACCAGTTCTCTGGTTGCGTAGCGAGAATTCAGCCCGAAAATCCGCATGGACAGGCCACCCTGCACATCCAGAATGTGGCAGACACAGACCGCAATGAAGCCCATCTGGGCCGATTCCGTGGCTGGAGGCGGGGTTTCGGTGAGCCAGCCGGCTTCCCGCGCGGCCTGAATCCGGGCGTCCCACCCGTCTGCGTGTGGCTCGCGGCCTGCGAGCAGAAGGAGTCCGTGCAGGGCGTCGTCATTGGTTGTGACGGGCTGCGTCTCCAATGCGTCCCAGAAGTCCAGCGAGTCGTCGGCCTCTGGAAATGCCGCCGCGGCCGGGGTGTCGAGCGTCGTGCGAGTCGACAGGCCGCATCCCGCCGAAAGTGCGGCTGCGCACAGGACGGAGGTGAGCAGGGCGCACTCAGAACGCATAGCTGATGCCTCCGTACATGAACTGCCGGACGTTGTCGCTCGGTGCCGGGTTGCCGAGATTGGGCACAAAGAGTCCGTATCGGAAGTTGAAACTGACATCGCTGGTGATGCGCCAGTCGAGTCGAAGGTCGCATTCCCAGCCGACGAATCTGCTGGACGTGGACGGCGCCGAGATGGGCGCGTTGGTCGACGTCTTGCCCAGCAGGAAGAAATCTGCGCCGATTCGGAAGTCGTCCGGCCGTCGCGGATTGATGGGAATCCCCGTGCTGGCGCCGACGCGGGCCATGAGCAGATTGGTCATGCTCGGTGCCAGGGCAAGTCCCGTATTGATGTACCCGAGGCTGTTGAATGCGTTGTCCGGCGATCCCGGCCAGTTGCCGCCGATGGTGCCGCTGCTTGAGAGTCGATCGCCGTCTCCGGTACCGAAGCCGAGCGTGGCTTCGAACCTGGTCATCTGCGGGTCTCGCAGCAGGTAGACGAGGTTGAGTACTCCGGCCCAGGCATCGATGGTCTCTTGTGTCTGGGTCGGGCCAGCCGGCGTGACGATGGGCGTTGACGTGCCGGTGCCCGACTCGTGGCACACTTCAAGCGTGTACAGAAACTGGTTGCCAATCGAGCCGTCTGTGCCGAAGGAGAGGTACTGCGAGTCGTAGGCAAATTGTGTGGGACCGAAGAAGGGCAGTACGACATTGTCGTCGTTGTGATCGGTCTGTACGAAGTAGGACACAAACGGCGAGAGTTCCGGGGCGATCTCGTACTGCCCGCGAATCGCCCAGATGTGCCTGTTGGTATCTGTGTCGTAGTTGGGGCGGCTGACATCGAAGTCATACAGCCCACTCCGTGCCGATACGCCCACGATGCTCTCGAATGACAGAGCCTCCCACTCGGCTCGCATCTTCGCCCCGTAGATGTCGTTGCTCCAGACCAACCCAGAGTTCCAGGTGACGAACTGCCGGCCGGCGCGGATGTTGAAGTCGAACGGGCCCGCCGATCCCTCGTTGGAACGCTGCCAGTCGCCGAGATCAAACTGGTACCAGTACCGGTTGCCGATTGGGTCAAGCCAGCCGTTGTTGCTGTTGTCGCTGTTGTAGTACTGGTTGTAGAGGAACCGCAGGTTGCCGAACACGCGGTGCCCACCTGCGGCGGTTGCCTGCAGATAGACGTTCGCTTCATAGGTCCGCAGTCCGTAAGGCTGGTAGTCCGCGCCGTCCAGCTTTGCCCAACCGAAACGAAGTGACGCGCCGTAGTCCAGTGTGAGTTGCTCGCCGAACGTCTGGCCTCGATGGTCGGAGAGGCGGCGCTCGATCTCGGCATCGAGCATCTCCTGCTCGATGCGGTTCAGCAACGCTGTTTCGCGGTTCTGAGCGGCGGCCTGTGTGGTCGCCGCTGCCATGGCCATCAACAGCGTCGTGGCGGCCAGACTCCGGAGGAGCGGTTGAAGTGGTCGCACGAGACCTCCTCTCGTGAAACGCGTGGAAGAGGACGCCCAGCCGGACCATCCCTGGCCGCCGGTCGCATCCTGGAATGCGTTCCGCCGAAGTCTACCAATCAGGAGCTTTCGTTGGCACGAATGCGTGGTTCATGCGAACATGGCGGGCATGAGAATGATCGTCACAGGTGTGGGAGACGCGTTCAGCGTCCAGTCGTTCGGATCCAGCAGCGTGGTGGAGGCTCCGACGGGCCTGGTGGCCATCGACTGCCCAGGGCATGCTCTGGCCATGTATGACGCGGCATCGCGTGGTAGTGGCGTACCCATCAGGGTCGACCGCATCGACGACATTCTGCTCACGCACCTGCACGGCGACCACAGCAACGGCCTGGAGGCCATCGGATTCATGCGGCGGTTTCTGGGCGATGCCCCGAGACGTCCCCGGGTTCATGCACTTCCGGAGGTCATCGACAGGCTCTGGGAGAAGCTGGCGCCGGGTATGGATGGCAACGGAAACGGGCTTGAAGACTACTTCGACCCGATGCCGTTGGAGCCCGGGAAGCCGCGTCGCGTCGCGGGGCTGGAAGTGGAGTGTCGGCGAGCGCGGCACTCGATCCCGACCGCCGGGTTCCTCATCGCTGACGACGCGGGCAGCATCGGGTGGTCTGGAGACACCGAGTTTGAGCAGGCCCATATCGACTGGCTCTCTCAGGCGTCCATCATCGTGCATGAGTGCGGGGAGCAGTTCAAACATACGGCGTGGACCGAGCTGGACGGGCTGCCCGAGGCTGTCAAGGCGAGGGTGCGGCTCATCCATATTCCGGATGGCACGACGACGCCCGAGGGCCCCATGCGACCCCTGGCTCAGGGCGAGATCCTCGAGCCCTGAGCTGCGGCTCGACTACAATGCGTCCTTCCGGTGGCAGGACGTTTGAGAAGGACACACGCCGCATGGAGCAGTGCATGGTCGATCAGTCCAACCCCGCAGGGACGGATACGCCGAATGGTGGGGGCTTTGAGTGTCGCCACATCGGGCCGGATGCGCGCGAGATCAAGACGATGCTCGACCAGGTCGGGTGCGCATCACTCGCCGAAGTCATGGAGCGGGCCATGCCCGACGAGATTCGGCAGCCGCAGAAGCACGGCGCTCCAGCGCTCTCGGAATCCGATGCGCTTGCAGCCCTTTGGACCATCGCTGAACGCAATGTCGTGGTTCGCTCATGCATTGGCATGGGGTACCACGATGTCATACTTCCTCCCGTGATTCTTCGGTCCATCCTCGAGAATCCGTGCTGGTACACCCAGTACACGCCCTATCAGTCCGAGATTTCACAGGGGCGTCTGGAAGCGCTGCTCAACTTCCAAACGATGGTCACCGACCTGACGGGCCTGCCCGTCGCCAACGCTTCCTTGCTCGACGAGGGAACCGCCGCCGCCGAGGCCATGCTGATGTGCCGGCAGATTGCCAGAGGCGACCGGTCCCGGTTCATTGTTTCGGACCAGTGCCATCCACAGACGATCGCTGTCCTTGCGGGGCGAGCCGAGCCGTTGGGGATCGTTCTGGACGTATGCGATGAGACTGAACTTGAGAACTTCGATGGCGCCTTCGGCCTGCTTGTGCAGCAGCCGGACACTCGGGGCCGCTTGCAGGATTGGTCCAGGCTGACCGCCGCGGCCGCCGACGCAGGGCTCGTGTGCGTGGCTGCTGCGGACCCGCTCTCGCTGGCCGTGTCCACGCCGCCGGGCGAGATGGGCTTTGACATCGCCGTGGGGTCCACACAGCGATTCGGTGTGCCGATGGGATTCGGTGGCCCGCACGCGGCCTACATGGCGACCCGCGCCGAACACGTCAGGAAGATGCCTGGCCGCATCATCGGTGTCTCCCGTGACGCGACGGGGGCGCCGGCCCTGCGAATGGCGATCCAGACCCGCGAGCAGCACATCAAGCGGGATCGTGCCACGAGCAACATCTGCACGGCTCAGGTGCTGCTTGCCATCATGGCGTCCATGTACGCCGTGTGGCACGGGCCCTCGGGCCTCCGCCGCATTGCCGAGCGCGTCCGCCGGCATGCGGAGCGGTTAGCGGCGGCGATCGAAGCGGCGGGGGGTGACGTTCTCGATTGCGCGCGGTTTGACTCGGTCACCATCTCGGCGGCGACGCCGGAGGATGCAGACGCGATGGTCAGTCGGGCGCTCGAGTCGGGCTACAACCTGCGCCGCTTTCCGAACACATGCGAGGTCGGCGTGTCGCTGGACGAAACGACGACGGACGCTGATGTCGAAGCCCTTGCCAGAGCCGTGGCCGGGACTGGTGCAGCCACGGACACCGATACCCCTGCACTGCCGCAGGCACTGGAGCGGCAAAGCGGATACCTGCTGGATGACGTCTTCAACTCGCATCAGAGCGAGACGAAGATGCTCCGCTACATCACGCAGTTGCAGTCGCGGGACCTGTCGCTTGCGCACTCGATGATTCCCCTCGGATCCTGCACGATGAAGCTCAACGCGACTTCAGAGATGCTGCCGGTCAGTTGGCGCACCTTTGGCGGCTTGCACCCGTTCGCGCCACGATCGCAGTGGGCTGGGTATGCGGAACTCTTCGAGCAACTTCAGGGTCGTCTTGCCGAACTGACCGGCTTTGATGCAGTTTCCCTGCAACCGAACGCCGGCTCGCAGGGCGAGTACGCCGGCCTGCTGACGATTCGCGCCTGGCATCGATCCCGCGGGGACCTGGACCGCGACATCTGCCTCATTCCAATGTCCGCACATGGGACGAACCCCGCCAGCGCCGTTGTTGCCGGTTTCAAGGTGGTCCCGGTTGCGTGTGACTCCGGTGACATTTCGCTGGAGGATCTTGAGGCGAAGATCGAAGCGCATCAGGGCCGAATCGGCGCCATCATGATCACCTATCCATCCACGCACGGGGTGTTCGAGAAGACCATCGGTCGCATCTGCGAGTTGGTGCACGATGCCGGTGGGCAGGTCTATCTCGATGGTGCCAACCTCAATGCCATGCTCGGCTACGCCAGACCCGGAGACATCGGCGCCGATGTGTGCCACCTCAATCTTCATAAGACGTTCTGCATTCCCCATGGCGGCGGGGGGCCCGGTATGGGACCCATCGCGACGGCCAGTCACCTGACGCCGTTCCTTCCGGGGCACCCGGTGTCGGACGGGGACCGCGAGCAAGCCATTGCGCCAGTGTCGGCGGCCGCGTGGGGAAGTGCCAGCATCCTGCCGATCTCGTGGATGTACATCATGATGATGGGCGATGCCGGATTGGCGCGTGCTTCCGCCGTTTCGGTGCTGTCGGCGAACTACATGGCGTCAAGATTGTCTGAACACTATCCCGTGCTGTTTCTGAATCCGGTCGGCTTCTGCGCTCATGAGTTCATCATCGACCTTCGGTCCTTCGACAAGTCGGCGGGGATCAAGCCGGACGATGTCGCTAAGCGACTCATGGACTACGGGTTCCACGCGCCGACCATGTCCTGGCCGGTTCCGGGGACCCTCATGATCGAGCCGACCGAGAGCGAGTCTCTCGCTGAGCTGGACCGCTACTGCGAAGCGCTCATCTCCATTCGAGCCGAGATCGCTGCCATCGAGTGCGGCCAGGCCGATCGGGAGGACAACGTGCTCCGAAACGCGCCGCACCCGCTTGCAGTCATGACCTCGGATACCTGGCCCCATTCCTACGCTCGAAGCGAGGCGGCGTGGCCGCTGCCGTGGCTGCGGACCCGCAAGTTCTGGCCGCCGGTCGCTCGTGTTGACAACCCTTGGGGCGATCGCAACCTCGCGTGCACGTGTGACGGGATGGGCGCATTCAGCGACGGCTGACACGCCGGTACCGGCGTCACCCAAGCAGACGGAAGCGAATGGTCTCGTCCATGCCGGCGATGCGATCGCTGAGCGATGCGACATCGACCCGGTCAATGTCGAGTATGACGTAGGACACATCGCCTGCACTCTGAAGGTATTCGGCGTGAATGTTGGCGCCTGCATCGGCAATGATGGCGTGCAGCGCACTGAGGACGCCCGGGACATTGTGGTGAAAGTGCAGGATGCGAACGTGTTCGGGCCTGTGGCCGGGCAGGTCGACCTCCGGGACGTTGACCGCGGCCGATGTCGTTCCGGTACCGAGGTATCGGATCAACTTGGTTGCAACATCCGCAGCGATCTGCGCCTGCGCCTCCTCCGTGCTGCCGCCCACATGCGGTGTGAGAATGACGTTGCGGCAACCGGCGAGCGGGCAATCGAAGGCTTCGTCGTTGGTGCCGGGCTCCTCAGGAAACACGTCAAGCGCGGCGCCCCCGATGTGCCCGGACTCAATCGCAGGGCGTAGAGCGGCCAGATCGACCACCGTTCCGCGGGCGTTGTTGATCAGCACGGCGCCCGCCTTCATGGAAGCGATGGCGGCCGCGTCAATCATGTGATGTGTGGCCGGCGTGGCAGGAACGTGCAGCGATACGACATCGGCGGATGCAAGGAGGGACTGGAGCGAGTCGCAAGGATGGGCGTTGCCAAGTGCCATTCTGGGAAGAATGTCGTAGTACCGAACACGCATGCCCAGTGCCTCGGCGAGTACGGAGACCTGCGATCCGATGTGGCCGTAGCCGACGATGCCCAGCACCCTTCCCCGAACCTCATGGGCGCCGGTGGCGGACTTGCTCCAGTGGCCGGCATGCAGGCCCATCGACCGATCCAGAAGCCTGCGTTGCAGCGCGATGATCTCGGCGATCGTCAACTCGGCAACACTTCGCGTGTTTGAGAAAGGCGAGTTGAAGACCACGGTTCCTGCGGCAGCTGCCGCATTGAGATCAACCTGGTTGGTTCCGATGCAAAAACATCCGACAGCCTCCAGACTCGACGCTGCCTTCAACACGTCCGGGGTCACGGCACTCTTGGATCGGATGCCCAGCACACGCACGCCCGCCAGCGCGTCGGTGAGGTCGGGGCCGCTCAGGCCGCCGTCGATTCGTCCAACGGTGAGGCCCGCCTCGACGAGTGCGGTTTCAGCATCCTGATGAATCTTCTCAAGCAGCAGTACGTCCGGCATATCAGCGACTCTCTCTGAGGCGGGCGCACGCCGCTTCGGCGTCGCGTCCAAGCATGGTGGCGTCAATGCCGCTGCCCACGGCCTGCCGCATCCAGGCGTCGGGTGTCAAGCGGCCGATCGAGCAGATGCGGTGCGTCTCGGCCGCAAGGTCTCGGGTTCGCACGTGCCGGCGTACCTGATGGCTGATGATGTGTCCCAGTGCATAGTCGGCCAGATACAGGGGGTAGGCGATCATGTGCTGGTACGCGGCCAGCGTGGCGTACGGGTCCGGGCCGAAGTGTTCTTGGAAGTGAGCGGTCCACAATTCGTCCGCGATCCGGAGCACACACGCGCGAAGCGACTCGGCGTCCGCGTCCGGGTTGGCGTACAGCCATCGCCAGACTTTGATCTCCAGCAGGGCCGGTCCTGCAATCTGGCAGGCCGCGAGCATCGTCTCGACGGCGGTGGTGTCTTCCTTCAGAGCCGCGTCCTCATTGATGCCAAGCACGCGGGGGGCGAGGTCCTGGTAGAGGAAGGCGAACGCTTCGGTACATGCGGTGTTCGGAACACCTCGAAGCGCCGGTCGCGGCACGAAGTGCGTCGAACAGAGCTGCTCAAGGTTGTGCCCGAGTTCGTGCATGGCCGTATCGAACCCATCCCAACCAAGTTCAAGATCGAGGCTGTTGGTTCGCAGCCACGCGTCGTACTCGGGAAGCAGTGGTCGCATCGCGTGGCCTGCGCCGCGAGCAATCTCGACCCGGACACGGCTTCCGAGGAAGTCCGCCGCGCCGCCCGGGTAGCCGAGGCTTCGGAGGACGTCGGGCAGCGCCAGTTGAAGCCCGCGGTGATCTCCGAACCGCTCGCGGACCTTCGCGTCGAGTTCAGCGACCGACTCCTGCTCAGAGATCTGGTCGAAGTAGATGTCGTGCGCTTCGAGGGGGCGTTGCAGCCGTTCTTCGATCAGCGTGGACAGTTTGTGTCTTGCGGGCGAGGCGAGAAGATCCACGAGCAGTGACTCGACCACATCCTCGGGAATCTCCCGCTGCAGGTCGAACTTCCGCGCGATCGCCGTGGGGTGATCCGGGTAGTGCTCGTCATAGGCCTTCGCCACGGTGAACATGTCGAGCCACCGGTCATAGCGGTCGAGGCCGAACACATCGGTGGCGGGCGACCCGCCAATGGTGTTGGCCTGGGGGTCCCAGTCTCCGAGGTCTTCGCCTGCCATGATCGACGCGGGAATAGTGCCGTCGATGTGTCGCCGCATGACCCACATGACGGCTCGCTGCCGCTCCAGACCGTTCGGGTCCGCGTAGCCACCCCGGACCTCCTCGCGAATGATCCAGTGCGCGAGGAGTTTGCGGTCGGCGTCGAAGGGACGACTTCCGTCCGGTGTCACCAACGTGCCGACCGGGACATGAAAGTCGGCCACGAACGTGTCGGCGCGATGGCCGAGTTCACGCGCGAGTTCGGAGACTTCAGTCGGGATCCTCGGGCCAAAGATGCGGCAGATTCGCACCGCTGCCCAGGTCTCGGCGTCCCAGTCGCCACCGTTTCGAAGCATGTCGTCCAGGTCGGGCCGGTCGAAGTTCAGGAGCGCGACGAATGCCAGTTTCTGTTTGTAGAACTGATCGCTCAGGTCAGGTGAGGGATCGAACATGGCCAGGATGTCGTCGATTTCCTCCATGCGGTCCCCTCGAAGGTCGGACCAGCGTCTGAGGGTGCGGCCCATTTCATAGAGGTGTCCATTGATCTGCTCCATGGCGACCTCCAGCCGATCGAGCAGCGCGGGCAGCGCGTCGGCGGGCACAAACCGCTTGAGGCAGAAGGCGTGGAAGGCGTCGGCGTCACCGTCCTCTTCCGTCCACCGTGCCCGGACCCGGGCGATGCCCGCCTCGGCCCGATCTCGGCACGCGGGGCCGTGACGGCTGATGAGGGCTTCCAGTGTCTCGGGTCGGGTGGACGTTACGCTCATGAATTCGGGCCTCCTCGTAGTCCGTGGCGGGGATTCTACGCCGGAGGAGGCTCGGTACACTTGGGCCATGTTGAGACGACGAATCGGGCGGGTCGCCCTGGCGTTGATCGCCGGGTTGGCCGCAGGGTGGACGCTTCCGGGGTGCAGTGCTGCGCCGTCGAGCGGGCGGGCGAACGCTGGAGCGTCCAACGAGGTGCTGGTGACTGCAGTGGATGCAGGATCGGTCATTGAACTGAAGGTCGGGCAGCTTCTGCTCGTGGAACTGCCTGAGAGCCCGTCAAGCGGGCGTGTCTGGCAACTCGTTCGAAGGCCCGATCAACTGGTCCTGATGCCAGACGGCAACAAGTTTGACCAGACGGAAGCTCAGAAGGCCCGCGAGGATCTGGTCGGCACACAGGTGCTCAGGTTCGAGGCCGTCGGTGAGGGTGAGACCATTCTGAGTCTCGCGCTCGTACGGCCAGGAACCGGACTCTCGACAGCCGACGAGCGATGGATGGGGCAGATTCGCGTGCGCTGAGTTCCGCAGGCGATTACGGCGCCGACTCGCGGTGCACCATTGAGTCGAGCATGGTGCCAATGAGGGCCGTGCTTTCAGCGTCCGATCCGCTGCCGTCGCCTACGACCATCACGCGTGGTGTGATTTCAATCTCCCTCATCCCGATGATCTCAAGCAGTTCGAGGAGGGCCGCATTCTGCGCGCCGATCTCGGCTGCGAGCTTTCGGAACTGCTCGGCCTGCGCCTCAGCCTTGATGCGGATGGCTTCCGCTTCCGCTGCGGCCTCGATGAGCCGCTGCGCCTTGGCCTGCTCGGCAATCTTGACGCCGTAGGTTGCCGTCGCGAGGTTGGCTTCTTCGGAGGCCTCCTGCTGGGTGCGGCTCAGTGCCTTCTGCTCCTGCGCGGCCCGTTCCTGCTCCTGAAAGGTGAGCTGCTCCTGAAGGGCGATCTCGCGGTCGGTCTGCGTCTTGAGCAGGTTGCCCAGCGAGGCTTCGTCGCCAATCTGGCCGATTCGCACCGCGTTGACGGTGACGCCCACCTCGCCCATTTCCGACCGAATCGTCTCGGTGCTGGACGACTCCTGCATCGATCGCTGCTGGACATAGTCCAGAGCCTTCATGTTCTCAGCGTTGTTGCGGAAGATGGCTCGCACCACCGATGCCAGGTATCGCTGCAACTTGGCTTCGTCGCCCCCGAACTCGGCCACCACCTGGGGGGCGTCGGTCGCCCGGATCTGATACTCGACCCGGACATCCACGGGAAACGTAAAGCCGTCAGAGGTACGAACCTCAATCTCGCGGTCGTCGGCGCCTGGTTGCGGGCTTGAGCTGATGCCGTATCGAATGATCTGCTGTTCGGTCGAGAGCAAGGTGACTTCGTAGGCCTTGGTGTTGAGGTAAAGCTTGTTCGGGTACAGGGGATCACGCCAGATACCTCGCTCGCCTCGCTCCACAATGGTCGCCACGCTTCCGTCGGCAGTGGAGGGCGAATCACCGACGTTGGACTTGATGACACCGACCATGGCCTTGGGAACATTGGTGGCCGAGACAAGTTCAATGTCGTACAGCCGCGTATTGAGCCGGTAGCTGCCGGGGCTCAGGACCGACGCCTGTGGCCCGCGGTGTCCATGGCCGTCTGTGAGAAAGTGCTCCGCCCGCAGCATGTCCGCGGGTGCAGTCCATTCAGCGGCGAACGCCTGGCCCGATGGGAGTGGGACGCCGTCAAGTGCGGTGATGAGACCAACCTGGTCGCTGCCGACGCGGACAACCGGTTCGACTTCCACGTCGTACAGTCCCGGCCACAGCCAGAAGTGCCAGCCTGGGCCCAGAATCCTCGCTTGCGGTCCCTTTTCGCCGCCTGTTGCAATGATCTGCCCAGATGGCAACTCGGTCCCGAAGTGCTTGACCACGATGCCGACCTCGTCCTCGGCGACGTGTCGAATGGAACTGATGAGGGCGAAGGCGAAGAGAATCAGCAGGGCGCCAACGGCACCGGCAACCTTGAGGCTCGTGCGTTCGGATGAGAGCGTCCAGGCAAAGAGCGTTATGGCCGCAACGGCGCCAACGAGAAGCAGCATGGTCATGGTGGTCTCCTCCAAAGGTCACGTCGGACCGCCAGCGTGAGGGCGGCGCAGCGGCACAGGGTACTTGGGATTCGGGCCGGCCGGCTTTCAGGGGCTCAGGGCAGTGAGGGGGCCCACTGTGGCCCGGTTGCGTCGTCCGACCACCGCCGCATCGACCCGAGGGCTTCAAAGGACTCGACGGCCACATGTCCGTCGGGTGCGGCGACGACCACTTTGCCGTCGGCATGCCGAGGGGAGAGAAAGCCGCCGACGGACTCGGGATCCGCCTGCTCGTCGGGCATCTGGAATGTGCCGTCGGCCGTCTGCGTCCAACGGGGGGCGGCGCCGTTGGCCGCCGGCTTCCAGGGCGGCGAGAGCCTCCAGAACCCTTCGATGATGCGATCGGCGCCGGAGTCGTTGTACGGGCCTCGGCTTGAGGCGAACGCGATCAACTCGGCCGGGCGGCGAAGGCGGGCGAGCGAGTCCGAGTAGAGCGGTTGCGCGCCTTCGTCCTGAGCGCGAATGAACTCACTCAACGCCCATGTATCGCAGGCACTCGACTGGCGTCCGCCGAGAAAGTCCGTGTTGAGACCGAGTGATGGGTGCAGCGTTGCGAGATACACGCCGTCGGCGGGGTTGGCCGCGTGGGCGATCGCGTTGTTGTGAAACGCCTCCTGGTCATTGACCCACAACATCGACGATGCGTCGTCGAGATAGTCCACCAGTCGCCAGATCCAGCGCCGCCTAGCAATCTCCGGAATCTCGGTTCCGTTCCACACCTGCGGCGCTTCGTGCGATGGAAGTGGGGTGGCCATGTCGGTCTGGCCGGGCATCAACTGTCCGTTGTGCGCGAGGCTCCACTGCCGCCAGCCAGCCACCACGCCTCGGGCGGCGGACCGCTCCAGCGTCGTGCGGGCTGCTGCGGAGACGGAAGACGCGGCCGGAATCAGAATGGCAGCGAGCACGCCCACAATCAACACAACGGCCATCAACTCGACCAGCGTGAAGCCGGGCCGGCTGCCGGCAGGAGTGGTGGTTTGGGGAATCCGCATGGGGGGCTCCGGCAGGCCTGACTGAGATAAAGCAGGATAACAGGATCTTATTTGGTGCCGCTCTTGCGAGGCAATCGCAATTGAGGATATCATCCCACTTTCATCAGGAGGCGCTGCCGATGGTGTTCTTGATCATCTCGCCCGTGCTGGCCCTCGGGCCTGCCGAGCACGTCTTCGAGCCTCCCACCTTCGACCGCTGGAACTACGGGTTCAACACGGCCCCTGGGACGCGGGGTGTTGGCTCGACCTTCAGCGCCTTCGGGAGCGGTTACGACTTTGATGACCGGGACGGGCAGGTGCTGCTCGGGTTTGAGACGACCGGCCCGGTGCAGCCGGGCCTTCCTGCACCTTCGTACGACGTTGCCTCGTGCACCCTCGAAGTCATGATCTCCAGCGACGACATTCCCTACGACCCGACGCCGGACGCGTGGCAGACCCACCTGGAGGGCGGCCCAGCCGATGCGGACGTGGGCCGGCCCACGATGATCTTCGGCGCCGGCTTCAGGAACGGATGGACCGCCTGGTCATTTGGTGAGGATGGCCCGTTCGGCGACCCCATGAGTTCGGGCGTGCGTACCTGCCATGCGATCGACTTTGACGCAACCGGCGCTGCCCGGGACGTGTCGAACAACCTCACGCTGGGTTTCGAGCCCTCGTTCTGGGCCACCGGCGTGGTCGATGGCGTGGCGGCTGGGGATCTGATTCCCCCCATGTCGACGGTGACTTTCAGTCTGGACGTCTCCGACCCAGACGTCCAGTGCTATCTCCGCCGGTCGTTGGCCGACGGGCTCGTGGATCTGGTGATTTCGAGCCTGCATCCGGCCTCCGAACCGGGGACCGGCGGGCAAGCAAACTACCCCGACTGGGTTCTGAAGGAGAACCCACTCGTGGACCTTGGCGCCGCATCCGCCGCGTCGCTTCGCATCCAGGTAGACGTTGTGCCGCCCTCGGGCATTGGAGGCGACGTGACCGGAGACGGCATGGTCGACGTCGAGGACCTTCTGGCTGTGCTGGAGGGCTTCGGGCGATGCCCATGTTGCAGGGCGGATCTGGATGAATCCGGGGTGGTGGATGTGAACGATCTGCTGGCGGTGATCGCCGGCTGGGATGGGAACGGCTGACGCTGGTTTGGCACAGTTGGTTGACAAAGACGGCCCGACACATGGGTCGAGGAGAGGCGAGATGAAGTTCTACGCAGTGTTTATGAGCATTCTTGTGGCAGGAACCGCATCTGCGGGCTACATCGTCGAAGACGCGCCCGGCTGGCGAGGCGACGACGGAACGCACTTGTATCAGTGGGAGTCGTTTACATCCGCTTCGGCTGAGGACGGACCGAACTTTCCCGGGAACGAGCCGTTTCCAAGCGGCAACGCGTTGCTGTTCAACTTCGGAGCGGGCGCCATCGTCAGCGGTGACGGCAACATCTACGGATTTGGTGGGCCACTGAACATTCACGCCTACGCGTACACCGACGTGGATGTGCAGACCGTGGTTGCCAATGTCTCCATGCACGGCACCGAACTGCTCTATGACCAGGTCATGCTCGTCTGGACGGACGGGCTTGAGGGTGGCGAGCAGGGCATGGTGCAGGGGCAGATGTCGATCAACTACTGGGAAGAAGTGGAGTACGGCCCTGGAAACATCGGGGCGATTGCCAACGTCAGTTGGGACTTCGATCTTTCCGGTGTGGCCGTTGACATCCGTGAGATCGGACTGTTTCTGGCAACGTCCGGACCGCACTCCAGCCTGGATGCCGTCACGCTTGACATTCAACTTGGCGCCATTCCCGGCCCGGCCGCGATCGCAGTCCTGGGAATGGCCGGATTGGCCGGATCCCGTCGCCGTCGCTCCTGAGCAGGCCTAGAACAGCACAACACCGGCAGCGAACGCCGCCGCCGCCGCGAGTGTGATGAGCACCGCTGCGGCGAGCGGTGACACGCCGGTCGGTCCCGTTGCTGCGGGGCCATCCGCAGCGGACGCAGGCGCCAGTACGGCTCGAAGGTCATCCCCGAAGGCCGCGGCGGACCGATGCCGGTCCTGCCTGTCGTGGGACATGGCCTTGCCTGCAATCTCATTGAGGCGATCCACGACTGGCCCATCCAGATCGGAGGTCCAGACCCTGAGCATGGTTCCGAGTTCGTAGACGTCAACGCGTCCATCCAGCGCCTGGGTCGACAGGGCCGGCCGCTCCGGGGCAGTCCCCAATGCCCGAAATGCCTCCTCGGCCGAACTCTCCGGCGTGGCTCGGGCCAGCATGGCCAACAGGCCGGGGTCAATCAGGCGGGTGCCGCCGTCGTCGGTAACGACGCAGCGGGCGGGCGAGAGTCGGCCGTGTATCAGGCCATTGAAGTGCAGTTCCTGAACGGCATCGCACATCGCCGCCATGGACTCGACACGCCGGCGTAGGTCTGCCGTGGATGGCGAGGGCCCCTCTGGCATCGGGGTACCTTCGACGTGTTCGATCAGGAAGAAGGCCTCCGCCCCGCGGCCAAGATCGACGGTCCCCGCTTCAAGCACGCGGGGGAGTCCCGGGTGGTCGAGCCGAAGCAACGCCTCTGCGTGCAGTCCGACCCGCCGCGATTCGTCTACAGACAGTCGCTGTCGCGCCAGTGAAAGGACCGCCGGAGGGCCTTCGCCGCTTCGTCTGGTCGCCCATCGTTCAAAGAGACCATCGTCTGGAAGCCGTCCGTCGAGCCTGCACGTGCCAACCATTCGTCCAGTGTCAGTGCGGAGATCGACGTATTCGACGTCGGTTCGGCCTGAGATCCGATGCGTGGTTCGCGCCTGTGTGAGCGCATCCTCGGCCGACGAATAGTGGTCGAGCAGTTCTCGAACCTCAGCCCTGAGCGTCTCGTCCTCTCCGCACGCTGTCTCAACGTACGCAACGCGCGCGGCCGGCGGCCGGTCCATCGCTTCCGCGAAGATCACGTCTGCACGTTGTTGGTCGCGGGGAGCACTCACACGCAGTCGACTCCGGCAAACACCCTTCGCAGCCACCGAACGCCCGAACTGAGGGTGATCGGCCTTGTGGCGGAGTGGGTTCGCCTTCTAGGGTACCTGCCGAGGACCCCGTGCGACAGCCCGACCGGTGCTGGTCGGGGGCTGCGGCCAGGAGAGCGTTGCGTGGCGATTGGTCTTGTTTCAGGAGGCGTGCTTCGCAACTTGTCCCGTCGCTCGGGCGGCGCTGCCTCGAACGCGCTGGTGCTGGGGCTTCTGCTGGCTGCTGTTGGGCTTCTGATTCTCTATGGCCGGCAGGTGAGCGACGGATATGTCCGCGAAGCGCCGGTCGAATTGACGCTGTCGGCCCTTCCAGCGTACGCAGGGCTGAGTCTGGCCCGGTGCCTGGCTGCCATGGTTCTGTCGCTGGCCTTCACGCTGGTCTATGGGTCCATCGCCGCGCACTCCCGCCGCGGCGAGCGATTCATGATTCCCGCGCTGGACGTTCTTCAGACGATTCCGGTGCTGTCGTTTCTGCCCCCGGTGACGTTGGCGTTGATCACGCTGGTGCCGGGGAGTGAATTCGGGCTGGAGGCGGCCTGCATCATCATGATCTTCACCGGCCAGGCCTGGAATATGGCCTTTGGCTTCTACCAGTCAATCCGAAGTGTGCCGCCCGCGCTCTATGAGGTTGCGGCAGTGCACCGCCTCGGGCCGCTTCGCACGTTCTTCAAGATTGAGCTCCCCGCTTCGACCATTGGTCTCATCTACAACTCGATGATGTCGTTTGCCGGCGGGTGGTTCTTCCTCACCACCATCGAGATGTTCACGCTTCAGAACCGCGACTTCCGTCTGCCTGGCATCGGATCGTGGCTGGCGATGGCCCAGCAGCAACACCGGTGGGATCTGGTGGTGGTCGGAAGTGTGGTGCTGATCGTGTTGATCGTCGGCACAGACCAATTGCTCTTCCGGCCACTTCTCTGTTGGGCACAGCGTTTCAAGGTCGAGGAGCAGGAGTCACAGACGCCGCCTCGGTCCTGGGTGGTTCGCCTCTGGAAGCGGGCGCCGATCATTGGCGCCCTGCGGCGTCGTCGCGCCCGCCGTAGAGATCGTGCCCCCGCGACGGTCAACGCGGCCGGCCAGCGACGCAGACGGCTGCCGGTGGCGGTTCCTTCAAGTGGGTGGGGACCCGCAGCTGCGCGGGTTCTGGTGCGGCTTACGCTGGTGGTCTTTGGCGTGGCGGGCCTGTGGGCGTTGATCCGACTCGTGCAGCCGCTGCCCTGGTCCGGCGATGCCGGAAGCAGCGGGTGGGCGGATGTCGGTCTTGGCCTCGCGGCTTCGTTCGGGCGTGTCGTCGCCGTGCTGATCATCGGGTCTCTCTGGGCCATCCCCATCGGGCTGGCCATCGGACGTTCGGCGAGGCTCCGTTCCTGGCTCGGTCCCATCGTGCAGGTCGTCGCGTCGTATCCGTCTCCCGCCTACTTCGTCGTACTTACGGTGGCGCTGACATCGATTGGCCTGCCGTTCTGGATCACCGCTGCGCTGCTCATGCTCATGGGGAGTCAGTGGTACATCCTGTTCAATGCGATGAGCGGGGCTATGGCAATTCCCACTGAACTGACGGAACTGTCCAGCGCATATCGTCTGTCGAGGTGGCGGAGGCTCTGGCGCGTGGAACTCCCTGCCATGTTCCCGGCGCTTGTCACCGGGTGGGTGACCGCCGCAGGTGGTGCATGGAACACGACCATCGTGGCCGAGTACATTCAGACCGGAACGGAAGCGTCGGACGTCCTGACAACTGCCGGCATCGGTGAACTGATTGCTTCAGCGACGGATCGCGGCGACTTTGCGCTGCTGGCTGCGAGTACGCTGAGCCTGGCCGTGTTCATCGTGGTGTTCAATCGGCTCGTGTGGAACAGGCTGTATCGCCTGTGTGCTACGAGGTTCAATCTGCAGACATGAAGGCTCACCCGTGACGGACCAGCAAGCATCACCCATCTGCTCAGCCTCAGGTGTGACGGTTCGCTTTGGCGAACCCCCACGTGACGTATTGTCCGGCATCGACCTGGACGTGCGGTCAGGGGAAACGCTGGCCATCCTCGGACCGAGTGGATGCGGCAAGAGCACGCTTCTCCGGGCGCTGTGTGGACTGATTGTGCCAACGGGGGGCGTGGTGACGGCCAACGGCCAGCCGCTCTCGGGAGTTCACGAGGGCGTTGCCATTGTCTTTCAGAACTTTGCGCTGCTTCCGTGGTTGACGGTACTCGAGAATGTCGCGCTCGGAGTCAACGGTTTGGATCTGGAGGAGCGTGCTGCACGCGCCAGGCTGGACGCTTGCATCGAACTCGTCGGGTTGGACGGATTCGAGGGGGCGTATCCGAAGGAACTTTCGGGAGGGATGAAGCAGCGGGTCGGTATTGCGCGGGCGCTTGCGAGAGGGCCGCAACTCCTCTGCATGGACGAGCCATTCAGCGCGTTGGATGTCTTTACGGCGGAGACGCTTCGCAGCGAGGTCTACAGACTCTGCCGTCGCGCCGACGAGGTGGACGCGTCGGGTGATGCGGTGACTGGTTTGCACAGCATGCTCATCATCACCCACATCATCGAAGAGGCGGTGTTTCTCGCGGACCGCATCATTGTTATGTCGGCGAGGCCGGGTACTGTGCAGTGCGAGATTGAGAACACGGTGCCGCACCCGAGGGAGTACCACGACCCCGCGTTTGAGGCGATGGTTCGGAGACTCCACGCCGCAATTGTCGCGGGTGAAGACCTCGATGAGACGGATCGCGTCGTCGCGACCCGCGACCGCTTTGAAGTGCTTCCGGAAGTCACCATGGCCGAAGTGATCGGTGTTGTCGAGGTGTTGCATGATCACGGTGACGCCATGGATCTCTTTGAACTGGATGAAGAAACCGAGGAAGAACTCGGGCGGCTGCTCGGTCTCGTCAAGGCTGGCGAAATGCTCGATCTGGTCGACAGCCGGGCGGACCACGTCACCGTGACGGACATGGGCCGGCAGATGCGCGTTCAAGACGCCGCGGGCCGGAAGCAGGTGCTTGCCCAGCAGTTGCAACGTCTGACCGTGGTCCGGTTCGCCCTCGAGGTGGTTCGGTCGAGCGGTGACCATGGGATCGGCCGCGACGACCTGTACGCCGCGATGGCCCAGCGGCAGCCCCACGCTGCGGCCAGCCTCGACACTCTGATTGGCTGGGCCCGGTACGCGGAATTGCTCACCTTTGATGCCTCTGAAGGGCTCATTTTGGCCGGCGAGGCACTGTAGGGGCGGCCCAGAGGGCCTCCATTGGGAGAGTTTCTGCATGTTTCCGGTTTTTCTCAGCCCCACCCACGCCCTGATTGCGAATATCTCTCACTTCACCTCACAATCGGCTCAGACCGCAGGGTCTGACGCCGGGACGGGGTGAGGGACTATCCGTTGGGGATGGTGGGTGGTCGCCGCCCGAATGCGGAGCATTCTTGGAGGGTGGAGCCGCGGGTGGTCGATCTGCTCGTTTGCTTCTCTGGAGTGGGTTGTGGAGTGCATGGCGTGTTGAGGCTGATTCGGCCATATCTCGTTGTGATGCCTTTGTTGATGGCGTCCTTTGCCGCGGCGGATGTGATTCGCGTGCCAGAGGACGTGCTGTCCGTACAGCACGCCATCGATCTGGCCAAGGCAGGCGACGTGGTGGATATCGGGCCCGGTCGCTGGCGAGAGTCGATTGATCTCAAGGGCAAATCCATTCTGGTGAAGGGCCGCGATGGGGCCGCGGCGACCATCCTGGACGCGTCCTCAAGGGCGGACAGCGTGGTGCGGTGCATGACGGCAGAGGGGCCAGGCACCGTGCTGGAAGGCCTGACCTTCACCGGAGGCACGGGGCACCGCGGGCTCCGCGGCACCGATACCGAGTTAGGGGGCGGGCTCATCGCGATCGCCGCGTCGCCCACCATTCGCGCATGCGTGTTCCGCGACAACACCGTGACGCACAACGGCGGCGGGGCCTATTGCGGATCCGGCGCCAACGTCCGATTCGAGAAGTGCCACTTCGTGCGCAACTCTGCGGAGAAGGGCGGGGGCGTGCTGAGCGTTGCGAGTCGCCCAGTCATGGTGCACTGCACCTTTGAATCAAACGCCGCGAGCTACTGCGGCGGCGGCCTGTTTGCCGCGAAGGGAAGTGCGCCGGTGCTGCGAGGATGCACCTTCTTGACCAATTCAGCCGCCTATCAGGGCGGCGGCGCGTGTTCGCTGGACTCAAGTGGTGAGATTCTCGCGTCGACGTTTGAGCGAAACCGCGCAGGGTCGCACGGCGGGGCCGTGTACTTTGGATTCAGGACGTTGATGACGGCCTCGAGTTGCGAGTTCAAGACGGCGACCGACACCGTGGACGGTGTTGATGTCGTCGCCCGCGCCGATGCGCGGCGCGGGGCCTGCGATCTGGGCGAGGGCATTTGCGTCGTGTCGGAGCAGCAGGACTGCGAAGCCGCTGGCGGCCTGTTCCGTGGCCCAGGCACGCACTGCGTGCAACGGGGCGCGGTTGAGCAGGCTCGCCGGGGCGGAGATCTGGACAAGGACGGGCGGATTGACCGCCGCGACCTCGCCATTCTCATGCTGCTTTGGCGCTGAGCCTGTTCACGCAGCAATTCACACGGTTCGCACGACCACTCACACAACAAGATCTTCGATCAGCGACGCGACGCCCGTCATCGGGAGCCGCTCGGGCAGATCGATCGATTCACTGCACCAGATCAGCGGATCGAGTTCCGGGTCCGTGCGTCCGTGGCTTCCGCGAACCAGCGACGCGTCGAGCGGGATGACGTCCATCAGGGTCCGCAGGCCGATCCGGCGTTTCAGCAGTCTCCAGCCGACGGCGAGCTGCGGGGCTCGCAGGCCGGGGTCGATGAACAGTTCACGCGGGTCGTACCCGGGCTTTCGGTGGATGTCCACGGTTCGTTGCCAGTCAGGCGCCCGACTCGGATCGTTCCACCAGTCGTGACTGAACCATCTGCCCTTTGAGGCGACGAGGACGAGGTCACCGCATCGAGTGTGGCAGAGGCCCGCCCGATCAATCGCGTCTCCCCACAGAACCTGATCGACGCCATCGAGCGCAGCAAACGCTTCGGCCAGCGGCTCCGGATCGTCCTGGGCATACACGTGCGCCACCTGATGGTCGGCGACCGCAAACGCCCGGCTGAATCCGGCATCAAGCATCTCGCGGCCCTGTTCGTCGCGAATGGCCAGCAGTCCGAGGTCGCGAAGCAGACGGTTCGGGGCGACGTCGCCCTGTACCTCGCCGATGCCGTACTCGTTGACAAGCAGGACGCGTCGACCACGGCCGATCAGATCTTCGATGAGGTCGGACGCGACGTCGTCCAGCAGCCTCCGCTGTGCGGCCATGCCCGGGTGCTGTGGCCCAAGTTTCTGGAGCCCGTAGTCCAGATGGGGGAGGTAGGCCAGCAGCAGCGTCGGGTCGTCGGTGCGATCGACGTGACGTACGGCGTCGGCGATCCATCGCGTGGACGTGATATCAGCGGCGGGCCCCCAGAAGCGAAAGAGCGGGAACTGGCCGAGTTCCTTCTGCAGGGCGTGCCGCAACTGTGGCGGCTGCGTCCAGAGATCGGGGATCTTTCGGCCGTCCGCTGGGTACATGGGCCGCGGCGTCACGGTCACATCGACGTTCGCGTACATCGCGAACCACCAGAAGCAGTTGGCGACGGAGATGTCCGGGTCGATCCGCCGCAGCCGATCCTGAATCTGCTCCCCCTGAATGAGATGGTTCGACTGCTGCCAGAACTGGATCGCGGCGCGGTCGCGGTCATACCAACCGTTTCCGACGATGCCGTGGCTGGAGGGCGTCGTGCCGGTCGACATGGTTGCCTGGCTGACACAGGTGACGGCGGGGAACGCAGGCTGCAGTTTGCCCCGGGTCCCTTGTGTTGTCAGTGCCGAGAGCCGGGGCATGTCGGCGAGTTGGTCGCTGGTCAGCGCGACGAGGTTGATGACGGCGGTGCGGTGGGGCATGCGTTCAGGTTCCTCCACCAAGCCGCTGCGCGCCAAGTGCTGCGGCGGCGCAGATCATTCCAATCGCTGACCACGCTGGCAGGCCGGCTGCCAGGAGGATGCCCGCGTCCAGCACGCCGAATCCGGCAATCGCCCAGCACACCGCCTGGCCACGTGCGCCGGCCCGCATGCGGCGAACCACCGCAGGGATCCAGGCGGCGCAGACGATCAGGAGCCCGCCTCCTGCCGCCGCAAGGTCGCCCAGCGGCGCCATGATGGCGGCGGCGGGGACGCCGAGGGCAGCCAGGCCCAGCCAGACCGGCCCGACCTTCCACCGCGGCTCACCGCCACGCTCGCCTCTGCCCAGAAGCGTCGTACCGATCGTCCATGCTCCGACACATGCCGCGGCGATCCACAGGATCGCGGGAAGCGTCGGCACCAGCATGGCAGCCACAATCACCGGCACCAGCGTTCGGCACAGGGCCATCAACACGGCAGCCAGCACCGCTGATGCCCTGTGGGTCCACTGGTACATGAGGATGCACACCGCCAGCAGCGTGCTCGCCGGCATCACCATCGAGCTTGCTGCCGACGGCAGCGCCGTCAGGCACCATCCGGCCACCAGCAGAACCAGGCCTGCGGTCATGGCGGCTCCGGCCGCGATGCGACCCGCCGCGACGGGACGCTCCGATGCGTTGGCTCGGTCGAAGCGGACATCGAACGCATCGTTCAGTGCCATGCCGGCCAGATACAGGCAGGTCAGCCCACCGAGGGCCGTTGCCAGCGATGCTGGTGCCGGGGCGGCTGCGCCCGAGAGGCCGGCTCCGAGGGCGATGTTGGACCACACGGTTGGAAGGTTGCCCGCTCGAAGCGTCGTGTACCAGTCGCGGAAGCGGCTCATGCGTCGAGCCCCGCATGGCACGCCGAAGCCCACTTCAATTCGGCGGCCATGTCATCGGCCAGCGATGTCCCGCGGCCGCAGGCCGGTAGGACGGACCACGCGTAGGTCTCGACTTCGATGGCTGGCGGATGGGCGAGTCCGGCGGAGGCCTGCAGCAGCGCCTGGATGTGCGGCTGGGTTGTCCGCGCCGAACCGACGTCTGTGAGGTGAATCGGTACGTGCACGTGGCATCTCCAGACGCCGGGGCGGTCGTGCGCGTCCGTGATGTCGGTGTACAGGGACAGGTCGCCTTCGGCCATGCAGGACGTCTGGTGCAGCCATCTCTCCTCGGCAAAGTCGCCCAGGTCCGCGGCCGATGAAGTTTCGGGGCACGAAGACAACTGGATTCTTCCGATGCGAACGCCCGCATCCTCCAGCACCCGAACCGCGTCGTGGGGCGCTTCGTGCATGACGGCAAGGTGACACGCGTCCAGGCAGGCGCGGAGCACGCCAGCCTCGGCCCACATTCCCAGCCCGGCCTCGTGGACAAACGCAGCCAGATCGCGGGCCGTGCCGACGACACACCCGGGCTCGGGCTCCATGGCCAGGTGCAACTCGGATCCGCACGCCACACTGAGTTCGGAAATCGCTTCGCACGCACCGGCAAGTTCCCGGGCTGCCACATCGGGGTCGATGGCGTCGCCTGCCCATCCGATGGGCACCGTCGTGAGTCCGACCTGCGATCCTGTGGGAGCCAGCCTCGCCAGGGCGTGGGCCGCTGCGACCGTGTAGGTGGTCCGCTCGGGCGTGCCCCATGCCGGCCTGTATACGTTGGTTTTCACGACAGGCGCGTGAAACGCGTCGAAGGGAAATGCATTCAGGCCGAGGACAGGCGTTCCGCATCGCTCGAGCAGGGATTGCAGGGGCGAGAGGTCCTCCTCGAGCATCGAAACTGAAAGCCACAGGCCCACCGGCGTGCCAGCAGGCAGGGCGGGAATGATGCCGGCAAGATCGTCGCACAACGCCTTGATGGTTGTGGCCGACAGCACATTCGAGCACCAGCCGATGTCTGACACGTCAGGGGGTGATCCGAAACTTCGGTGAGCGTTCAAGAAAGGCCAGCGGGTTGTCAAACGTGACTTTTCTGACGGCTTGGGCAGAGTGGTGCCGCCGCAGCATTTCCATCCGAGCTTTCGGGACTGCAAGCGGGTCGGAGTCGCCCCAGTCGCCGGCGGAGTTCATCCAGATTCGATCGGTTCCCCATCGCTCCAGAATGTCGATGGCCCGCTGTGGCGTGCACTTGGAGTCCGGGTATAGCGTCATCCCCGCCCAGAATCCGCGGTCCAGCACCGGTCCGACCGTGTGTTCTTCGACGTGATCAATGAGCACCCGATCAGGGTCCAGGCCCGCGTTGTCCACCGCGTCCAGGATGAGCATGGTGCCCTTGAACTTGTCCTCCAGGTGCGGCGTGTGCACGAGCACCAGCGTGTCCAGCGCTTTGGCCAGGTTCAAGTGTGCCTCCAGAACCTGCAGTTCGTTTCGGCTGTTCTTGTTGAGTCCGATCTCGCCGATGCCAAGGACATTGTCACAGTCCAGGAAGTCCGGGATGATGGACATGACTTCTTCTGCAAACCCGACATCCTCTGCTTCCTTCGGATTGATGCAGAGCCAGCAGTGATGCTGAATGCCGTATCGGGCCGCTCGCTTGGGCTCCGTGTCGGTCAACTGCCGGTAGTAGTCACGGAATCCATCAACGCTGCATCGGTCGAATCCGGCCCAGAACGCAGGTTCCGTGATGGCGACGCACCCGGCCTGCGCCATGCGGCGATAGTCGTCGGTGGTTCGGGAAACCATGTGGATGTGAGGATCGATGTAACTCACGCTGGCCCCTCCCCACGTGGGGCGCCGAAGGCACCCTGCATGGGCGCCGCGTCGATGGGGGCCGTCGAGCGGTCACTCAAGCGCATCTGAATTCGACGAACCCGGTCCCCTTCGCCATCGATCAGACACGCAACAGCGTCTCGCAGTGCGAGCACTCTGAAGTCCTCTTCGCCTGCGTCCTGCGCGGCTCTGTCGAGCCGGTCCAGAAACGCAGCGATATCGAGCACCTTGGCACGATGTTCCAGAAAGTAGGCGTCGATGATCTCAGCACGCGTCAATGGACAGGAGGGGTCATGTGGCATGCCGCGACATCCTATCCGGCCCGCGCGGCCCGCTTCGTCCCCCGTTGGCGTACCAACCTGATGGCCTGACGCATCGCGGAGGTGTCGATCTCGCCAACCTCATGGCTGTCCCCGGGCTCCATGACCATGGTGATGGCGAGATGTCCTCCGAGGTGTTCGCGGAACCGCTCGATGCCTTCGAGCAGGCGGTCCTCGTCCCCGAGCGCGTCGCACGTGAGGGGGAAGCCCACCGCTTCCAGGCAATCGGCCGTCCGGGTCGGAAGGTCGGCCCGTCCACCGAGCACGATGGCTGCGTACTGAAGGTCGATCATCAATCCGATGGCAACGGCATCGCCATGAGAGAGTCGGAAGCCGGTCATCTGCTCAAGTTGGTGCGCGGACCAATGGCCGAAGTCGAGTGGTCGGGCCCGCTGGGTCTCGAACGGGTCACCACCTTGCACGATGTGCGCGACGTGAAGTTCCGCGGTTCGCGTCACGATGCGTTCCATGACGTCCAGATCGCGTACCCGCAGGGCAGCGGACGTTCGCTCGACTTCAGAGAGCAGGGCGGGGTCCTTGAGCAAGGCGACCTTGACTGCTTCACTCAATCCTGCCCGCCAGTGCTCCGGGGCGAGGCTTTGCAGCAAGAGCGTGTCGTTGACGACGGCGATGGGCGGGGCAAATGTGCCGACGAGGTTCTTGGCGCCAAATGCATTGAGGCCGTTCTTGACGCCGACCCCGGCGTCTGCCTGCGCGAGACTCGTGGAGGGCAGCCGCAGGAGGCGAACCCCCCGATGGGCCGTTGCTGCGGCAAACCCGACGGCGTCCAGCACGGCGCCGCCGCCGACGACCAGAACCCAGGACTGCCTGCAGATGTGGCGTTCGTGAATGGCTCGGACAACCTGATCGAAGACCGTCCGATCGTTCTTGGCCTGCTCACCGCCCGGGACAATGAGCGGGGCGCCGGCGACTTCAAAATCGCTGGCGTGCCGCCTGGACCACGCGATGGCTTGCTCAAAGACGCCGGGATTGGCCTCGGCAAGGCCCTCGTCCAGCACAATCAGGACACGTCCCGGGCCGGCTCGATCCGCCATCAGGCCGGCGAGGGCATCACCTTCAGCGGCGAATGCGCCGCGGCATGTCAGGACGCGGTGGTGCCACGAGACGGTGATGGGTCCATTGGAAGCGAGTTCCTGCACGCCGTGCTCCATTTTCTCCCGACCGGCTCTCATGATACGGCTGGTGGGCCCTGTGGCTTCGACCGATTGAAGAAACGGTCGAGGATCGCGATAGGCTGCCTGTGAAGGAGATTGACGCATGAACACATTGGAAGCCCGTGTAGCGAGGATCGAGCAAAGGTCGCGGCTTCGGACCGCGCTCACGATGGCGGGGTGTGTGGCGGTGGGGGCGTGGATGGGCGCAGCTGCCGATCCGACCAGCCGGCAACTCATGGGGTCGGGTCTGGTCATTGTCGACCAGACCGGCCGGCCCGTCATTGACCTCGGCGTGGACGACTCGGGGGCCGGGCGAATGCACCTGCGGGGACCGTCGGGTGTCGCCGAGGTGGTGCTGAGCGGCGGCTCAGCCGGCGGGCGGCTCGACCTTTACGCTGCAGACGGCGGACGGCTCGCCAAGCTCGCCGCGTCGCCTTCCGGTGATGGCATGCTGCTGCTCTCCGACACGGGCGGGGGCCCGCTCATGCGAATCGGTCGGTGGATTCCCGAGGCATCGCCAAGTGTCTGGACGCCGCCGCTTACCGATCCTTCCACGCCTTGAGCCCGGCGTCCAGAATGGTGACGCATTGGGTGAGCACGTCCTGTTGGACGCAGTAGGCCATGCGGACTTCGTTTGAGCCGAGCCCCGGCGTGCGATAGAAACCACTGAGCGGCGCCAGGCACACGGTCTCTCCGCCGAGTTCAAATGACCCGACGAGCCAAGAGCAGAATGCATCGGCGTCGTCGATGGGCAGTGGGATGGCAAGATAGAAGGCTCCGCCGGGCATGGGCACATCCAGTCCGATCCCGCGCAGGCCTTCGACCAGGATGTTGCGTCGGTTCTGGTACTCGGCGTTCACGTCACGGAACCAGGATTCCGGAACGTCCAACGCGGCCTTGGCAGCGTACTGGTCCACCGTGGCGGGGGAGAGTCTTGCCTGGCCGAATCGGAGTGCCGCCTCCCGAACTTCCGAGTTTCGAGTGACGAGCCAACCCACTCGTGCGCCGCATGCGCTGTACCGCTTCGATACCGAGTCGATGACGATGGCGTATTCGTCTGCCACCGGCTGGTCCAGCACGGATGCCGCGCGGGTGCCGGGGGGGACGTCGTACACAAAGTCGCGATAGACCTCGTCGCAGATGAAGAAGATGTCGCGTTCGGCGCAGATGGAGGCAATCTGAGCCAGTTCCTCGGCAGACAGCACCGTGCCGGTCGGGTTGCCCGGGGTCGGAAGGACGATCGCTCTGGTTCGTCCCGTGATCGCAGCCTCAATCTTGTCGGGGTGGACGGTAAACCCGTCGGCTGCTGAGAGCGTGACGGGTGACACTTCAACGCCGAGCATGTGGCTGAAGCCGGCATAGTTGGTGTAGTACGGCTCGCACACGAGAATCTCATCGCCCGGGTCGGCCACACACGCGATGGCGAACAGGAGGGCTTCAGAGCCTCCCGTCGTTACGACGATGTCGTCGGGATCGAGGCTGCGAGCCACGCCTCCGCCGCGGGGGTACCAGGCTGCCAGCGACGCTCGAAGGTCCTCGAACCCGTCGCTTGGGGCATACGCGAGCACTTCGTCATGGAAGTCCCGGTAGGCCTGGATCATCTGGGGTGGGGTGGGGATGTCCGGCTGCCCGATGTTGAGGGCGTGCACCGTGGTGCCCCGTTGAGCGGTGGCCCGCGCGATTCCTGCGAGGGCCCGAATGGGGGAGGCAGGCGCTTCTGAGCCGCGGCGTGAGAGCGTGCACGTTGACATATCGGCCTCCAGAGACTCAGGTCAGGGGGGTGCCCCTGAACCTGACGGATCGCGATGGTAGCAGGCCATTCAACCTCCCCGCGCGGCACGAACCTATACTCCGCATTCGGCCACCGGGCCCGTGCATCGGAGCACTCCCGGATCATCATGCCGCATAAGAGAGGTTGACCCATGCTTGCTCGTTCGTTCACCGCCCTGATGTTGTTCGGTTCTCTGTCACTGGCCTCAGCCGCTTCGGCTCAAGGCACCGCCGACGGAGCCTCCATGGTCGATCCCGCCGTGAAACTGCGGGCACTTGAGACCATGAACACCGCGGCGAGCAGCAAGCTGGCTGACGCGCTCAAGCACGAACGTGATCTCCGGGACTATGCCTCGGAGCAGGGCTTGAGCGATTCGTGTGGCGGGTCACCTGAGACCAGCGGCGGGCACGACATGGCTATGGGCTTCGAGCAGGCCTTGCAGATCGCTATCGACCACGAGCAGTCGGCGCCGTCGGGCCACGATACGGCGGCGACGCCTGGTGAGATCAAGGCCTACACGACGCTCGCCCGATCGACGTGGGACAAACTGCAGGCGGCCATGGCCAACGTCGAGCACCTCAGCGACTGCCTGCACACCTCAGACAAGTTCAACGACTACCTCTCCTGGTCCGGCCAGCAGCAGGCTGCCCATCAGAAGGAGATGGAAGCTCGCAACGCCGAAGTGTCGAAGCAGCGGGGGGCAGAGCAGGCAGAGGTTGAGGCGAAAGAAAAGGCGCAGTACGAGGCCTTCAAGAAGGCCCAGAAGGCTCAGCACGAGCAGTTTCTGAAGCAGTCCTGGACGAAGTACAAGTTCGACCAGACCAACCAGCTCAAGGCCTACAAGTACAGGACCGAATACGGCCCGAACTCGTACTACAACACCTACGCCGGCAGCATGTACGGCGGGGGCGGCGGCTGGGGTGGCTACGGCTACTAGTGAGTCCGCTCAGGGCCGCTCCGCCCATTACTTCTTCTGGGACGGGTCCTTGCGACGCTCGATCTCTGCGTACGCATTGTGCGAGTGGATCGACTCGAAGTTCTCGCTGTGAATTCGATACCAGTCGATGCGGTCCTCCGCATCGAGCGTGTGGGCAAGGTCCCGCACAATGTCTTCGACGAACTTCGGATTCTCAAACGCCCGTTCGGTGACGACCTTCTCGTCGGCTCGCTTCAGCACGCTGTAGACCGGACAACTCGCAGCTGACTCGATGAACTCAACCAGTTCTTCGATCCAGACCATGGCGTTCATCTGAATGTCGGCGGTGATCAGGCAGCGTTGGTTGTGTGCGCCATACGCCGAGATTTCCTTGGAACACGGACACAGGCTGGTCGCGGGTGCAGCGACACCCAGAATGAACGTATCGCCGTCGCTTGACGCGTCGCACGTCATCCGCACCGAGTAGTCCATGAGTCCCGGCCGGCCCGTCGCAGGCGCTGCTTTCTCGATGAAGTAGGTGAAGGCCATCTCCACATGAGACCGCTCCGAGTCCAGCGTGGTTCGCAGTTGGTGGCAGAGGTCCACAAGTCGGTTCGGTGTCATACCCGCCCGGTACTCATTCAGCAGTTCCAGGAATCGGCTCATGTGCGTGCCCTTGCGATCCTCGGGCAACGACACGTACATGTTGAATGTGGCATCGACGGCTTCGCTGCCGCCATCCCGGGTGGCCACCGTGACCGGATAGCGGATGGCCTTGACGCCGACGCGGTCGATGGCGACCTGACGGCCGTCGGCGCGGCCTTGCACGTCGGGGATGCTCTCGGAGTGAGCGGATGGATGTGAGGGCGGGTGGGTCATGCGTGTCATGGGTGGGGGGTCTCGAGAGGCTCAAAGCCCCGAAGACCGCCCATGATATCGGGAAGCATCGCAGCCACCCAGCGATTCATTCAGCGGCTGGGAGCCGGCGGTGGTTCCCAGGGGGCCGTCTCGGCCTGATTGTGGGTCTGGGACGGCGGTGAAGCGGCCACCACGGCGCCGTCGGCGTTGAACCAGACGGTCCAGACATTGGGTGGAGGTGGCTGGTCCGGCATGGTGGCCTGGGTTGCCAGCGTGCCGAGCGTGTCGCCCCAATGCCACCGCGTCGCCCAGCCGGCGGGCGGCCCGGCGTCCGGCGCGTCGATACGTGAGGAGGGCCGTCCGAGCCGGTCTAGCACCTCCCGCTCGGTCATTCCCGGCGTGATGGTGCCGAAGTGGGTCGGCTCCGGCGTGCGGCACCCAGAGGGGGCCACGGCCAGCGCGATCACCATGAGGGATGTGCGGGTCACGCCGGTCAGGGCGAGCGGAGCGTTGATCGGGCCTATGTGGTGTGAAGGGCGTGTCATGGGCGTGCAGTGTCCTCGATTCTGGCCTGGACGCAAGCGGCTCGCAGGGCTGGCCGATTCCTGTCCTCGGAAGACCCGCCGGAAGGGCCGGCAGGCTCCGGAGTTCGTGGAGGCACCCATGTATCGGATCGACAAGCGACATTTGGTTCTCGGGATTGGCTGCGTGGCCGCGGCATGTGCGGTCTGGGCGGTCTGGCCGGGCCCGGAGGCGTCCCACGCGGCGACCTCAACGGTCGGGGGTGTGTGCGTGTTGGAGCCCGAGTGCACCCAGGTGCATCTGGACGAGACCGCGCCCGATCAGTGGAGCCTGATGGTCCGCGTGCGGTGGTCGTGCCCTGACTCCCATCCCGGTGTGGCGTCGGCTGTGGGCCGGTTGCGGCTCTCATCCAAGTCCGATGCGTCTGTGGCCGTCGAACTCCCTTGCAGGGTGGACGTGCCGGTGTCCTCAGCGGCCCCCTTGCTGGCGACCGAACGCGCGGCGTGGGACGAGTCCGACCCCGGGCATCGCTGGCTCCGCGGCGCGGACCCGGCGGATATTCAGGTTTCATTTGATGCCGAGTGGTTTCGCACTGTCCGGGCGGCCGGGTCCATCTCCGGGCCGCCGCAGGATGACGCGAACCAGCGTTCGGGCAGTGGCAACATCCTTCAGGCGGGCACCGGGTTTCGAAGGGTCGACGTCCGAACGGGGCTCACACGCTGACTAGTTGTCGTCGGATGCCGGCGCGAATGGCTCAAAGCCGTGATACGTGCGGAAGGCTGTCGCGATCTCTTCCCCCAGATAGAAGTGAGCGATGCGCCGATCGACCTGCATGAAGTCGACGAGCATCAGCCCGTCAATGCAGTCGGCAAAGGTGCGGTCGACATTGAATGGCGCCAGCAGCTTCGCCTGAAGCTTGAGGTACTGCCGGACGAGCACGGGAACCCCAACCTTCGATTGCTCGATGTCGCGTACCAGTTCGTCGACGTCCTCGATGCCGTTGCACCCGGCGAGCAGCGCGTCGACATCCGCGCCTGGCTCCAGATTCGGAGCCCACGGCGTGCGTGAAGATACGAGCGAATCGTATCCGGGCTGCGTTTCCGTCTGCACCAGAAAGCGGGTTATGAGGGCCTTGGACAGTTCCGAGTAGTCGTTGCTGATGCTGACGACCCCGAAGCAGTGGCGATACCGCCGATGTTGGGCCGCAAAGTTGGAGATGCCTCGCCAGAGCAGCATCAGCGGCTTGAAGCCTCGCTGGTACTCGGGCCGAATGAATGATCGACCGAGTTCGATGGCATCGCCCAGACCGTCCAGCATCTGTTGGTTGTATTCAAAGAGCGTGCGTGTGTAGAAGCCCTCGATGCCGCGAGCTGCGAGGATTTCGTCCGTCAGGCCAAGTCGATAGGACCCGATGACCTCACGCGTCTTCGTGTTCCAGATGAACAGGTGCCGGTAGATCTCGTCATAGGAATCCAGGTCGACGGCATTCCCGGTTCCCTCGCCAACGGCCCGGAACGTGACCTCGCGCAGCCGTCCAATCTCCCGGAGGGTCGCCGGGATCTCTTCGGCCTTGGCGATGTACAGGTTGAGGTCGCCGCTGGACCCCAGCAGGCACGCCTCCGGAAGCGCCTCGATCTCGCGCAGCAGGTGGTCGTTGTCGGGCTGGGGTGGTGTGGTGGTGGTCATGGTCTGGGCGGGCGTCGTCGTCTGCGGTTGGGCTCGGCGGGACTCCAGCATGTAGACCCTGCTGCGAAGGTACTCGATTGCCGCCGCCCGGTCATCGAACTCACGGAGCTTGCCGGCAGAAATCGGCTCGCCAATCTCGACCCGAATCGTCCGGCCTCGCAGGCCGGCGTAGCACCGTGGAATGAGCATGGTGCGAAGTCGGCTCCAGATCAGGCCGGCGCACTGGAACAGTCGACCATTGTCACCGTGGAAGAACATGGGGATGACCGTGGCCTTCGACCGCGTCGCCAGCATGATGATGCTCGGGTTCCAGTCAGGGTCGAGCGGCTTGGACCGCGTCCAGGTCCGGTGCGAGACCACGCCTGCCGGAAAGGTTGCCAGCGCATGGCCATCCTTCAGCCAGTCCATGGCGTCTCGAAGCGGCGATGCGTTCTGCTGCCTGGCTTGCTGGCTGTCGAACGCGTTGACGCAGATGTACCGCTCGGTCAACTTCGGGAACACCATGAGCATCTCGTTGACAAGCTGCTTGTAGTCGGGGCGAACCTGGTTGAGCAGCATGGCCTGAATCAAGCCGTCCGCCATGCCGTAGGCGTGATTGGAGATCACGAGGACGGGGCCCTCTGCTGGAATGCGAGCGACCGCGTCTGGGTTCACGTCCCATGCGATTTGAGCCCCTTCGAGGCAACCCTGTTCGATCTTGTCTTCCGAAGCGCGGGACTCGCCAGTGGCGTAACTGTGATCCACCTGCTTGAGGCACGTGAGCCACCGAATAACCGGCCACACGATCCGAAACATCAGCATGCGAACCGGGCCGAGTTGGGGCTCGGGGACGTACATGTGCGGCAGCAGGCTGCGTCGCGTGCTCACGGGGGGGTCTCGCTCCTGAGGAGTTCGTTCGTCATGCTGACAGTAGCAGGCCGCTCGACGCCACCGTGCTGCGGCGGTATCCTGCCCCGACTATGTTCATGACCCTGCTCGTCAACATCCTGTGGATGCTCTTCATGCTTCTCTTCTGCGTCCTGTGCTTCGCGAGTGCTCGCGGGTACCGGAGCGAACTGGAGGCAGCCTCGGTTCCCGACGCGGAGTGATCCGGCGCCGCAGTGATCTTCGGATCGCTGGTGAGGTGATGTTCCTGGGGGCACCCAAGCCGCCCGTCTGCCAGCAGCGGCGTCAACTTCAGAATGGAATGTCCTGATCGCTGACCGGCATCGGTTCAGCGGGTGGCTCAGCCGCGGTCTCCCCGGGGTTGGTGGCGATGCCTCTGGGCTCAGCATCGGCCGGCCGATACTCCTGAATGCTGTTGCGGTCGCTGAAGCCATCCCGCCCCTCTTCGATGATGACGGTGGCCCTGGCACGGCGGCCCACGCACTCCTCGGCGGTCAATCGGCCTCGCTCAAACTGTTTCTGCAGCCCGGTGGCCTCGCAGAACATCTTGATCTTGAACACGGCGGCCTGCACCGAGACGAGGTAGTCCCACACTCTGGCGTCGTATCCATCCGGGTGTTTGGCTTGAAGCGTCAGGGCGATCATCTGGTTGCCCTTCTGGCTCGACCGCTCCTCGGCTTCAATGACCTCGATGTCGTACTCGCCCGCCGGGAGCAGTTCAAGCCCGCTTCGCTGGCTTCCGTCTGATGGGTTGAATTCCATGTCGTCGATGGTATCACCGGGCCCTCACGCCGGGCCGCCGTGATGCGGTTTCGCCGGGGGTTGTATCCTCGGGTGGCATGCGGATCGTCGAGTACATCGAGCATGTCGATTTCGCCATCGGCGGGCCGCCCCGCGCGGTGGTCGATCTGGTGGGCGTGCTGCATCGCCGGGGCCACGAGGTCAC
Organism: Phycisphaerales bacterium; assembly: GCA_030748575.1. Taxonomy (GTDB): domain Bacteria; phylum Planctomycetota; class Phycisphaerae; order Phycisphaerales; family SM1A02; genus UBA12567. The sequence goes on from JASMLR010000011.1 coordinate 52,831, forward strand.
GCTCGCGACGACCACCACCAGGGACGTGCCGGCCGCGTGGATGGCCGGCGACGGGCCTGAGGTGCTGGTGCTCCCCAAGCCGTCCAGACCCGGCGGTTTTTTCGCGCAGCGTCAGTTGGGCGACCTCGCCGAGGCGCTCGAGGCAGCGGACGTTCTTCAACTTCACGGCGTCTGGGAGCGGACCAATGTCGGCGTCTCCAACCTCGCGAGGCGTCTGGGCGTGCCCTGGGTGGTCACGCTTCGAGGCATGTTGGACGATTGGAACATGACCCAGCGGGGGTTCAAGAAGCGGATGTATCTGGCGGCCGGAGGCCGCCGCGTGCTGGAGGACGCGGCGTTCGTGCAGTGCACGGCGGAGGGCGAGCGTGAGCAGTCACACAAGTGGTTCCCCCGCGGCACGCCACGTGTGATTCCAAACCTGATGGATCTGGACGACTTCACCTCGCTCCGCGGCCCGGCGCTGGCCCACGCGCGTTGGCCCATGCTGGCCGAGGAGGGGCCGCACCTGCTCTTTCTCAGCCGACTCCACGTCAAGAAGGGCATCGAACATCTGCTGGACGCGATGCCCAGGCTTGTGGAGGTGTACCCGAATCTCCAGGTCTTCATTGTGGGCCCGGGCGAGCCGGGATACGTCGAGTCGCTCAAGCAGCGATCTCGGGACACCGGCGTCGAAGCCCGCACCCACTTCACCGGGCAGGTGGGCGGAGAGGAGAAGTGGTCGCTCTTTGAGTCGTGCGACCTCTTTGTGCTGCCCAGTAGCCAGGAGAACTTCGGGTTTGTGCAGTTCGAGGCGCTGGCCTGCGCGACGCCGGTCATGACAACCGTGCTCGTGGACACCTGGAAGGAAGTGGTTGCCAGCGGCGGGGGGATTGCGGTTGAGCAGTCGGCCGATGCAATCGTCGAGGCGTTGACGCCGCTGCTTGCTGATCGTGAGGCGCTTGCTGCCATGGGTGCGGCGGGCCGGGCCTGGATGTTTGAGCACATGTCGGTGGACCACATTGCCGGGCAACTGGAGGCGATGTACCACGATGCAGCCGGCACCTAGGCGTCCCTGGACGCTCACGGATCGGCCGGGCTGGAGGCTGCTGGCGCTCTGCGGCCTGTACTTTGCGCAGGGACTTCCGTACGGGTTCATGTTCATCACGCTCTCGGCGGTGCTTGCTGATGCCGAGTGGACGCCTGGTGAGATTGGCTCGCTGCTGGCGATGGCCACGCTTCCGTGGGCTTTCAAGTGGGCAGCCGGGCCGGTCATTGACAGGTTCGGCATGGCGGCGATGGGTCGGCGGCGACCCTGGATTCTCCTGGCCGAGGCCGGCATGGTGGTGTCATTGATCCTGCTTGCGCTCGGCCCCGATCCCTTGCATCATGATCGGTGGCTTGCCTGGGCGCTGCTGGCGATGAGCGCCTGCTCGGCGCTGCAGGATGTCGCCGTCGATGCGCTGGCTGTGGATCTGCTGCGGGAGGATGAACGCGGCCGCGTCAACGGGTTCATGTATGGAAGTTCCTACATGGGCAACGCGCTCGGGGGTGCCGGCATGGGCACCGTGGTCGCGATGTTCGATCTGCGTATCGGATTCCTCGTTATCGCGGTCGTCGTGTCACTGGTGATGCTTCTCCCGCTGTTTCTGCGAGAGCGGAAGGGCGAGCGTCTGCTGCCCTGGACAGCCGGGGAAGCCGTGCCGGGCGCGCCCGTCCCTGCGAAGTCGATGCGGATTGTCCTGTGGCGGCTGGGCCGCGCGTTCTCGCTCCGCTCCACGATCGCGCTGGCGGTGGTTGCGCTGCTTGTCAGCATTCCCGGTGGCTTCCTGACCGGATTCTCGAACGTGCTCATTGTTGAGGAACTTGGGTGGGGCTCAGAGAAACTCGCAACCTGGACGGGCATCGCCACGTGGGCAGGTCTCGCCGGGTCGATTCTGGGCGGTCTGCTCGCAGACCAGATCGGGCCGCGCAGGCTGATACTCCTGACGGGGTGCGGCTTGTCGCTGAGTTATCTCCTGTTCGCTGACGCGCCAGGGCTCTGGTCATCAGACGTGTTCATCGTCGGGCTCATGGTCTTTGACGCGCTGGTCTCGGGCGCCTTGTTCGTGTCGATCTTCTCGTTGTGTATGAAGGTGTCCTGGCCGCTTGTGGCAGCAACACAGTTCACCGCGTACATGGCCATGCTCAACCTGTCCCGAACCATGGGGCAGTGGTTGACCGCCCAACTCGAAGGGGCGGTTTCGTATCAGGGTGCCTATGCGCTGGCGGCGGCGATGCAACTGGCACCGCTGGCCGTTCTGCTCATCATTGACAGTGGTCAGGCCCGCCGCGTGCTGGGCGGAGATGCGCCGTCACGATGAGCCTTCACGCATCCGGTCGAGGCTCTCGGGGAATGGGAACGTTGCAAACGCGCCGGTCGGCGCCTTGTGCCACATAGGAAGCGAGGGATAGACATCGCCCCGATAGCCGGCGTTGTACATGCTTCGCAGCACCAGCTCAAACGGCGGCTCCTGTCCATCGTCTCCAACGAGCCTGTTGGATGTCGCGCCGAGGAAGGACACGCTCGCGACGGGCTGGCGGTCGTGGCGGCCCTTGAGCATCTTGGTGACGGTCCGGAAGCCTCGCTCAAAGTCGTCGAGCGTGAAGCAGTCCTTGCCACGCGGTCGGAGAATCGCAAACAGGAGCAGACTGTCCAGATCGAACTTGAGCACGTAGGGCTCCCGGTCGCCGCGGCCATGAAGCGACGCCGACTCCTGAAACACGCGGGCGTAGGACGTCGCCGACTCCACCGTCCATTGGCTGGTCGTGACCATTTCCAGGAGCGTTCCGATAATGCCGTGCGAGTTGTCGGTGTCGTTGATGCCGCAGATGACGGTCCGATATCGTCCGGCCAGAACGTCTCTGAGGAGGCTTTGTCCCCACTGAATGCGAATCTCGCCACCGCCCACCGTCGAATCACGCGGATCGCCCGATGGCAGAATGATGATGCGGTCGCTCCGGCGGTCTGCTTCCATGAGGCGATCACCATCGCCTGCGTACAGGCGGGGGCGCTGCGTCTGTGTCGATGTGGACATGAGCGGTCTCCAAGCGGGCGGCTGGTGAGGGTGCGACAGCGAACGCCGCGATCCGCTCAGGATACCGCCGGGCCGCTCTCGCGGGGATTCTTACGCGGTGCAGCGAAACCAGTGTGCCTGAGAGCGAATCGTGGGATACCTTGACCACACAGAGCGGCGGCAGGAGAGGGTGGTTTGAGCCGAGCGAGCACAGCAACTGAGGGCAAAGTGGCACTGGTCGATCCAAGCCAGATGCGATTCTCGTTCATGGCGGCGATCCCGCTGTGGGCGCGAGTGGTTGTGCCGACGTTGATTCTGGTCTCGACCGTCCTCAACGTCATTGCACTCCTGCCCGGTGTTCCCTTTCTTGAGATCGACTCGGTCATTCTGAGCAGTCTCGCCGGGCCGTACTCAATTCTGCATGTCGTGCAGTTGCTGTGGGACCACAAGCTGTACCCGCTCGTCGTGCTTGTGGTCGGTTTCTCCATCCTCTTTCCCCCAATCAAACTCATACTCGCATCGGTCAGCCTGGTCGCGCCGATGACGAGCGTCGGCCGCGAGCGGATGCTCTCGGTTCTGGGCCATCTGGGACGGTGGAGCCTGCTCGACGTCTTTGTGTCACTGCTCATCCTGCTGGTGCTGAGCGATCAGGGGTTCGTCGGCGTCCAGGTGCATTTCGGGCTGTATTGCTTTCTTGGCGCCATCATTCTGAGCATGACTGCCGGCGTCATCCTTCACGAGATGTGTCGCCGATCCGTGCCCGACAAACACCTGCCTCAGGAACATCGACGGCCGCTCATCATGCTGGCCGGATGGCAGGGGGCGGTCGCAACCGTCCTGGCGATTGGCGCAACTGCGGTGATCGTGTTCGCCTTTACCGAGCCGATGTTCCAGATCAATCAGTTTGGCATGCGGAGCAACACCTGGTCCCTTTGGGAAGGCATTTCGTTTCTGTTCACGGACGACCTGCAGATCTTCGCGGTCGTCATGCTGCTGTTCCTCGTCGTCTACCCGGTTGCCGTGCTTGCGATCCTGATTTTCACCCTGTACACACCGCTACCTCGACGCTGGCGGCGCAGGTTCTATCTGCTCATGCGATACACGGCAGAGTGGAGCATGCTGGATGTCTTCTCGCTCGCCATGGTGCTGTATCTGTCGGAGCAGACCAATTTCGTGCCGCTTGAAATCAAGCACGGGACGTGGTTTCTCTTCGGCGCCGTAGCGATCTACACCGTGGCCATTCTGTGGGCGGAGATGGTCATGCGACGCGCCATCACTCGCCGCGAGGCGGCGGGCACGCTCGGGTTCCGCATGCCAGCCAGATTCATGCGTCCGGGCATTCGGCGGTGACGGTTGCTGCCGAACTCGGTCGCGTCTCCCGCTCGCTCTCGGCGGCCTTATCCGGTGTGCAGCCTGCCGCCCCGGTCACGCACGTGCTGGACCCGACGGTGTATGCGCGGCGGTCCCATGAGGCCTTCCTTCAGGCTGCCGAGCGGCCGATCGAGGCGCTCCTTCTCGGCATGAATCCTGGTCCATGGGGTATGGCCCAGACGGGCGTGCCCTTCGGTGAAGTTCAACATGTCCGGAGCTTTCTTGGCATTGACGAGCCGGTCGAGCAACCTGAAGGCGCCCATCCCAAGCGACCGATCAGCGGCTTTGACTGTCCGCGGAGCGAAGTGAGCGGCAGGCGGCTGTGGGGATGGGTGTCCGATCGCTTCGGAACGGCGGGGGCCTTCTTTGAGCGGTTCTTCGTCTGGAACTGGTGCCCGCTTGTGTTTCTGGAGGCGTCGGGTCGCAACCGGACGCCTGACAAACTCGATGCGGAGGCGCGTGCCGTGATTGAGCCGGCATGCGACGAGGCCGTGCGGCGTGTCGTCGCGGCGCTCGAGCCCAGCATGGTGATCGGCGTGGGGGCCTTTGCGCGAGCCCGCGCGTCCAAGGCGCTCAGCGGTCTGGACCTTCCTGTTCACCAGATTCTGCATCCCAGTCCAGCGAGCCCTGCTGCGAATCGAGGGTGGGCGCCGCAGATCGAGCGGCAGTTGGACGCCATTGGCGTGGACCTTCCCGCGGATGACCAGGCGGCCATCTCAGCCAGAGAGGATTAGTCCGCAGAGGGCGCCGCCGGCGGCCGCTGAAAGGGTCTGAGGCACACCTGAGCAACGAAGATGCCCACGACCGCGGCGAGGGCCTGCACGATGAAGGCTGCGGCCATGCCGGAACGCCGCGCATCCTTCAGTCGGTTGGCAAGGTCGGGATCCTCGGTCCCCAGTGTGGCGATGGCCTCCACGTCGCCTTCCACGGCTCGGGCGGCGACGTCGGCGAGCGGTCCGCGTGGCATCGCTTCGGGAAGCGAAGCGGCAACGGTCCAGCCGATCGCAAGAACGCACACGACGATTCCAATCGCGCTCCCAAGTTGCCGGGTGGTTTGGACCAGGCCCGACACCTCGCCCCGCTGCGCGTCTGGCGCGTGGGACAGGACGTCGGTGTTCGCCGGGGTCGACGCGTACGTGGACCCGGCACCAACGGCCGCCATGCCGACGGCAAGGACCGGGTACGACGATTGGATGACGCCGATGACTTCGATGCACAGCCCCGCCAGTGTGACAGCCAGACCGACGAATACCGGTCGAGCTGCGCCGATACGGTCGTAGAGCTTGCCGGCAGAGTGGATCACCAGAACAACCGGGACCAAGAGGGGCATGCTCCCAAGCCCTGCTTGCAGGGGCGTGAAGCCGAGCGACTCCTGGAGGAAGATCGCGCCGTACACAGCCTGCGCAGACATGATGAGCGAAACGAGGGCAAGGACAATCGTCTGGCCGAGTGTGGTGCGTGACGCGATGAGGCGGACATTGAGCAGCGGGCTTGGCACGCGGCTTGATCGAATGACAAACACGGCGGAAAGCGTGAGCCCGGTCGCTGCCAGAGCGATCGGTATCCAGGCCGCGTGAGGAGGTGGGTGACCGAGCCACTCCAGACCAAGCACGAGTGAAGGAAGCCCCCCGAGCAGCAGCAGGCAGCCCAGGGGGTCGATGCCCCGGCTGCCACCAGCACGGGCTGGCAGCCGCAGGTGCATACTGAGACCCAACGCTGCAACTGCGACTGGGAGGTTCAGCAGGAAGATCCAAGGCCAGTTCGCAACGGAGAGGACCAGACCTCCGATGACTGGGCCGGCCATCAGAAACAGCAGCGCCACGCCGAAGTACGTCGCCATCGCGCGTCCCCGCTGACCTTCCGGGTAGGCGCCAATCACGATGGCCGTGGAGGCCGGTTGCATGAGGCCGGCGCCTAGGCCCTGCAGGGCTCGGCTTGCGATGATCTGCGTGGCCGTCCCGGCCAGGGCGCACGCGAGTGAAGCGGCCGCAAAGAGCACCATGGCGGTGCGAAACACCGTGAGCCGACCGAACCTGTCGGCGAGTCGGCCACCAATGGCGAGGCTGGATGCGAACGCGACCAGAAACGCATTGACGATCCAGGCCGCCTCGGGCGTTGTCAGGTCCAGATGAGTCTGGATGGTCGGGAGCGAGACCCCCACGACCGTCGCGTCGAGAAAGATCATCGACAGCGATCCAGTCATCGCAAGGAGCGTTCTGCGACGGGGTGGAGTCGGGGCGGCGGGCATGGGGGGGATGCTCTCCGGGGTGGCAAGCGTGGTCAAGCCGCCGCTAATCGGATGTCTGTGTCTCGCTTGACCAGGTGCCGTCGGGTACAGAACACTGGCTCCTGCCAGGGCGGCACAGTGGCCGCACAAAGGAGTTGCGTATGTGGACCCAGTTGATCGTTCCCGCGGTGTGCGCCGGCGGCGCCGTGTTCATTGTCTCAGCGCTCATCTGGATGGTGTTTGGATGGCACAACAAGGACATTCAGCCATTGCCCGATGAGGACGGGTTCGTGCAGTCGCTGGGTGGGCACGAGTTGAGGCCCGGTCTGTACATGTGGCCCAACTGCGCCGATCGAAGCGAACACGGCGGGGAGGCGTTCAAGGCCAGGTGGAAGGCTGGGCCGTGGGGCACAATCAACATTCTGGGAGGGCAACCAAACTTTCTGCGAAACCTGATTGGAACGCTGATTGTGAACTTGCTTGTGGCGTACGCGGTGGCGGTTTCCATCGGCCTCGTGCTCGGAGGCGTCGAACTGACCGGTGGCGTGCTGCTGACCTGCAGCATGTGCCAGGTGCTTGTCCCAGCCCTCATCCTTGGCGCCGCCATCTATTGCCTCGGTGGACTCGGCAACGACCTGTTTCTCGGGAAGCAATGCCGTTTCATCGGCACGTCCTTCCTGGACGGGATCATTTTTGCCGGTGTGCAGGCGTGCGTTCTGTGGTGGCTGTGGCCCGTGATCTGAACTCCGGTTGCACGGGTGGTGTGAGCGAGTAACCATGCGTACTCATGCTCGACCTGCACACCATGATGGCCACCATCGGACGCGCCGGGATGTGGCTCGGTCCGGCCGCGGGGGTGTTCTTCTGGTGGCTGGGCCTGGAGTGGGAACTGCCGGTCGCCGGAAGGGTGACGTGGGGCCTGATGGGGTGGATGGCGGTGTGGTGGCTCACTGAAGCCGTTCCCCTCGCGGTCACGGCGTTGCTGCCCCTGGTCGTTCTTCCCCTCGGCGGGGCGATGACGCTGTCCTCGGCGGCGAGCCCCTTCGCCAGTTCGATCATCTTCCTGTTCGCCGGCGGATTCGTGTTGGCCCTGGCAATCCAGCACGTCGGGCTCGATACGCGGCTTGCCATGGCCGTGCTCTCCAAGGCTGGTCGCACCGGGCCCGGCATTGTTGCTGCCTTCATGCTCGCAACAGCCGCCCTCAGCGCGTTCATTTCAAACACGGCAACGGCTGCAATGATGCTTCCGCTTGCGTTGAGCGTGCTGGCAGTGACCGACACGCACCAGCCGTGGCCGCAGGCTGCGCGGAAGGCGTTTGGCCGGTGTCTGCTTCTTGGGATCGCCTATGGGGCGACGATCGGCGGCGTCGCAACGATCATCGGCTCGCCGCCCAATGCGCTTGCGGCGGAGTTCATGCGGGAAGAGCTTGGCATTGACGTGTCATTCGTCGGCTGGATGCTGCTCGTTGCGCCCCTCTCCGTGCTGCTGCTGCCGATTGGCTGGTTTCTGCTGACGCGTGTTCTGCAACCCGTCAACGGTCTGGACCTTCCGGTGGACTTCGCTCGGTCTCTGGCCGCTGGCCGTGATGGGGGCTGGACGAAGGCGCAGCGCCGCGTCGCGGCCATCTTTATCGTGACGGCAGCCGCATGGCTGTGCAGGCCCTTCATTCAGGATGCGGTGCCTGCTGCGAAGGCGCTGGGCGATTCGGGAATCGCCGTATGCGCTGCGATCGCATGTTTCATCGTGCCCGGCGGGGACGGCCGCGGGCCGATTCTTGACATCGGTTCGGTCCGCCGCCTTCCGTGGGAGATTCTGATCCTGTTCGGAGGTGGGCTGAGCCTCGCAGCCGGTGTGGAGCAAACCGGGGTGGCCGATGCCATCGCCGGCACCTTGAGCGGCCTGCCCGCGATGCCCGCCGTTGTGGTGATTGCCATCGTCGCAGGGGCGATTCTCCTGCTGACGGAATTGACCTCGAACACGGCGACGGCGGCGACCTTCATTCCGGTACTGGCGGCAGGGGCGGCGGTGCTGGGGGTTCAGCCGACCGATCTGGTGATGGCGGCGGCGGCCGCCGCGAGCTGCGCCTTCATGCTCCCGGTGGCGACCCCGCCCAATGCCATCGCGTTTTCGGCCGGCCGGCTGGAGGTTGCGGACATGGCCCGGTGCGGAATCTGGCTCAATGTCGTGGCCCTGCTGCTCATCGCGGCCCTGGCGCGGTGGCTCTGGCCCTGGCTGCTGGCCACCTAGCCGCCGGGGCAGGCGGCCCGGGCCACGGTGGCCCGGTACTTGGATAAACTCCTCTTGATATCCGGCCAGATATGGCCGATTCTGTACCCACGGGTTCGTTCAGACCGCCCGAACCCTTGGAGGCCCACCCCATGACGCAGCATGATCCTGATACGCCTCGCCCTCGGACCAGCGGCATCGATGCGGTGGCCGAGTGGCGATCGCCACTGACCAAAGTCGCCAGCGGACTCATTCTGTATGAGACCGTCACCGGGCTGGCCATCCTCCTGCTTCCATTCAGCCCGTTCAATCAGTTCAACGTGCTGCTGCACACCATCCTTGGGCTTGCGATGGTGTTGCCGGTGGCCTGGTACTGCTGGCGGCACTGGGTGGTGCGGCGGAAAGGGAAACTGAGCCACTACCAGTTCATGGGGTACGTCTCCGTGGCGTTGCTGGCGCTGTGCCTGGCGAGCGGCATCGTGCTGACCTGGCAGGGCGTCTTTGGCACGCGCATCAGTTTGGGATGGGACCTTGCCCACTTGATCACCGGCCTGGCGATGGCCATCTTCATCATCGTTCACATCGCGATGGTGGTCATTCGGAAGGTGAACAAGGAAGCGTCGAAACAGGCGCTCGCCCTGGCCCGCCGCTCGTACTACGGATGGGCAGCGGTCGTTTGTGTGGTCGGCTTTGGAATTGGCGCCGTCTGGCAGGCCTCGTACCGGCCGCCGGAGTTCCGCACGGCGTTTGACTCGACATACAACTGGCGGTTCGGCGAGGACCGGCCGTTTGCGCCGAGCCTTGCTCGCGTTGAGAATCAACAGTGGCAGGACCACGTCATCGATCGGGTGGAGGCCACGCTGCTGCCTGACCAGCGGCGTGTGCTTCAAGCTTCCCTGAAGGAGACCGAGCGTGAGCCCGATGGCTTGTATGCCCGGCTTCGAACCGGTGCCGGCGCGGCCGGCGCCGACGCCGATCAACTGGCCGCCATCGAGCGGCTTCTTGAGGATGAGTCGAGCCACGTGCGTGAGCACACGGCGATTGATCCGAGGCTCCTGGGTGGGTCGGCGGGGTGTGGCACGAGTGGCTGCCACGAGGAGATCTACCGCGAGTGGCTTCCCAGCGCACACCGATACTCGTCGCTGGATGACATGTTCCAGAAGGTTCAGGAACTCATGGTGGCGGAAACCAGCGCAGAAACTACGCGATACTGCGGCGGCTGCCACGATCCGATCTCCCTCTTTGCGGGGGCCAAGAACGCCCACACGGAAGTGGTCGGCGACCCCATCGGCATCGATGAAGGGACGAGTTGCCTGGTGTGCCACTCGATTGTGCAGACCGACATTCAGGGGAATGGCGATTACACCATCAGGCCGCCCGAGCGGTACATCTATGAGTTACGGGAAGACGATGCGGTCAGCAAGTTCGTCAGCGACTTCCTGATTCGAACCTACCCGAGCCACCACATTTCCGAATACTCCAGGCCCCTCTATAAGACGGCCGAGTACTGCGCCGCCTGCCACAAGCAGTATCTCGACGTGGAGGTGAACACCGACATTGGCAAGGTCCAGGGGCAGAACCAATACGACAGTTGGATGAACTCCCGTTGGTATCACGAAGGCCAGCCGGAGGCATCGATCTCGTGCCGCGAGTGTCACATGCCGCTTCAGAAGAGCACCGACCCGGCGGCAGGCGACGCGACCGACTACAACCGATCTCTTGCGGACGGGATGCACCGCGGCCACCGTATGTGCGGCGCCAATCAGTACATTCCGACGCTACAGAATCTGGAGGGCGGCGAAGAGCAGGTTGCGGCTGTGGAGTCCTGGCTGCGCGGCCATACTGAGATTCCTGAGATCGCTGACAAGTGGACGCAGGGTCCTGTCGTGCGGCTGGCGATTGATGCGCCGGACCAGATCGCGCCCGGCGAAGAGGCACGCGTGCGAGTGCTGCTTACGAACAACAAGACCGGCCACGACTTTCCGACCGGTCCGCTTGACATGATCGAGAGTTGGATCGAACTGACGGTGGTCGATGAAGCCGGCAACCTGGTCTATCACACCGGGGGAGTGGACGAGTCAACCGATCAGGTGATCAACTCGCAGGTTCTCTTCAAGGCGGACGGATTCGATCGAAAGGGCGAACTCATCGATCGGCACAACCTGTGGGATCTTGTGGGCGCCTCGTACAAGCGTTCGCTGTATCCGGGCGTGACCGACACGTTTGAGGCCGAACTCGTATGCCCATCGATGGCGAGAGGACGGTTGGATATGGACTCCCGTGAAGTGCCGGGTGTTCGAGTGGACGAGTTCGAGGTCGCCGCCGCCGAGCCTGGCACGCTCAAAGTCAAGGCCGTGCTGTGGTACCGCAAGGCGAATCCGGAGTTTCTTGATCGCGTGTATGGAGCGGAGCAGGACGTTAGGAGTCCGGTGACGGCGATTTCCGAAGCGGAAGCGACGATCAGGGTGCAGGATGTCCAGGCCGCGAATCAATAAGCGATACGTTCTGATGCTTCGGTGGGGAGTGCCCACGCTGCTGGTCACGGTGGTCGCCGCTGTGGCTGTGGCGGTGGCAACGCAGCGAAGTGATCCCATGGCGCCCGGAGAAGATGGTTCGATCGAAGGGCTGACGTCTGTGTTGACGCGGGAGGTGTCGCCTGAGATGGTGACGATCGGGCTGCGGGATGTGTCCTCAGAGGTGGGCGTTGACTTCCGCCACTTCCCCTCGCTGCGGCGTTCGGTCCTGCCGGAGGACATGGGCTCGGGGGCTGCGTGGGGTGACTTTGACGACGACGGAGATCAGGATCTGTTCCTGGCCAACTTCGGCGCGTCCATTCTTGACGAACTTCCTGCGGAACCCGGCGACGCATCCTGCCGCCTCCTGCGCAATGACGGTGGCGTGTTTACCGATGCGACGGAAGCGGCCGGGCTCGGTGAACCCATTCGAGCCAATGGGGCGGCATGGAGCGACTACGACGCGGACGGGGACCTCGACCTCTACGTAACCACGTGGGGCGCCAACCGACTCTATCGGAATGACGACGGCGTCTTCGCTGACGTGTCCGAGTACGCGGGCGTCGCCGATGACGGATTCGGGACGGGGATTGCCTGGCTTGATGCAGATGGAGATGGGTGGATTGATCTCTATGTCTGCAACTACGTGGACTTCGAGTTTCGCGCCCTGGACCTTGCCCGCCGGGAGAAACAGTACGGGGCCGAGGTGCCGTTTACGCTGAATCCATCTTCATACAAGGCGCAGCCCAATCGGCTGTACCGAAACAATGGGGACGGGACCTTCACGGATATCGCTGAAGCGTCTGGTGTGGCGAATGCGTCTGGCCGCAGCCTTGGGGCGGCTCCCTTTGACTTCGATCTGGACGGCGACATTGATCTCTACGTGGCCAACGATGTGTCCTCCAACGGCGTGTTTCTCAATCGTGGCGATGGGACCTTTGAGGACATCGGCGCGTCCTCACTGGCTGCTGACTACCGGGGTGCCATGGGGATGGCGGTCGGTGACATGGATCGAGACGACGACTTTGACCTGTTTGTGACGCACTGGATTGCACAGGAAAACGCGGCCTTCGAGAACATGCACTCGGCAAACTGGAAGGATGACGAAGGCAACCGACGCATGTTTTTCATGGACAGTGCTGAACTGCTCGGGCTGGGGCAGGTGTCGCTCAAGATGGTCGGTTGGTCGACCGGGTTTGCGGACTTTGACAACGACGGGCTGGATGATCTGTGGGTCGTCAACGGCCATACGCTGGAGGACGAGTCCGACGCGACGCAACTTCGAGCGCAGTGTATGCAGCTCTTCCGCCAGGTCCCCGAGGAGGGGTTCTTCGAACTCGCGGCAGCTGCGTGTCCGCGGCTGGCCACGCCGATGGTGGGCCGAGGCGGGGCATCGGCCGACTTTGACGGGGACGGTCTGGTGGATCTGATCGCGGTCGAGCACGGCGGCCCGGCTGTGCTGCTGAGAAACGAATCGGCTGATCCAGGGGGCTGGTTGAAGGTTCGGCTGCGGGACGCGGGGCCGAATACGCGAGCACTGGGAAGCCTGGTCCGCCTGCAGGCCGGTGGGGCGACCCAGATGCGGCAGGTCGGGGCGCAGGCGGCCTACCTGTCGCAGGACATGCTTGACCTGCACTATGGGCTTGGCACCGCTCTGGAGGGGGATCTTGAGGTGACGTGGCCCGACGGGCAGGTCACCGAGGTGAAGGGTATTCCGGCTGGGGTGGTCCTGGAGTGCTCCCGATCGGGCAGCGGGGAAGTCGAGGTGACGTGGTGAGAACCCCTCGTCGCACGCCCGGAGGCCGGTATACTCGACCCGGACCTCCGAATGTTCACTCGGGGCGGGAGTGCAGATTGCATGCTTTCGACGACGTCTGAATACGCGCTCAGGATGATGATTCTGCTGACCGAGGCCGGCGGAACCCCGACCACATGCGCCAAACTGGCTGACGTGGGACGGATTCCACAGCAGTATGCATCGAAGGTGCTCAACCTGCTCCGCCGAGCGGGCATGGTTCGTGGGCAGCGGGGCAGGTACGGCGGTTTCGTGATCGGTTGTGATTCCAGGGCGACGACGCTCCTTGATGTTGTCAATGTCATCGAGCCGCTTCAGCGGATCACGTCTTGCCCGCTCGGGCGAAGTGAGCACGTACATCAGTTGTGCCCGCTGCATTTGCAGATCGACTCGGCCATCGGCTCGCTTGAAGCCGCGCTGGCGCAGATGACCCTTCAGCAGCTCGTCGACCAGGAGGGTGCTTCGCCGCTCTGTCAGAAAGAGAGCTTCGTCGCCTCGATCACGGTCGGTGGCACCGGCGCCTGACGCCGATCGTGGCAGTACAGTGCCTCCTCCTCAGAGGAGTCAGCCGTGACCGAAGACAGGCCGTTTGAAACGATCATCGAGCCCTTTCGCATCAAGACGGTGGAGCCGCTCCACCGGACGACCCGCGCACGCCGCGAGGAGGCGATGCGTGAAGCGGGCTGGAACCCGTTCTCGCTTCGTGGGGCCGATGTGCTCATCGACCTGCTGACCGATTCCGGAACCGGGGCGCTGTCGGCCAGACAGTGGGGGATGATGATGCAGGGGGATGAGACGTACGCCGGCGCCGACTCGTACTATCGGTTTGAGGCCGCCGTGAAGGACATCACGGGGCTTGATCACGTCATTCCAACACACCAAGGCCGCGCGGCAGAGCGAATTCTCTTTCGTGCGATGGTCAATCCCGGGGACCTGGTGCTGAACAACACGCACTTTGACACCACGCGTGCCAACGTCGAGTATCGCGAAGGCGTCGCGATGGATCTTCCCTGTGAGGAGGCGGCGGTCGAGGCCGACCATCCCTTCAAGGGGAACATTGATCTCGCTCGGCTTGATCGGGTGCTGTCCGACAATCCCGGGCGAGTGCCGTTGGTGATGATCACGGTGACGAACAACTCCGGCGGCGGGCAGCCGGTCAGCCTTGCCAATATTCGCGGCGCTCGTGAAATCTGTGATCGCCATGGCGTGCCGCTCTTTCTGGATGCATGCAGGTTTGCCGAGAACGCATGGTTTATTCACCTTCGTGAAGAGCGTGAGCGGGGCAGAGCCCCCATCGACATTGCGAGGGAGATGTTCTCGCTCGTCGATGGTGCGACGATGAGTGCCAAGAAGGATGGCATGGCGAACATCGGCGGCTTCCTTGCCCTCAACGACCCGCAGGTGGTGGTCACATGCCGCAACATGTTGATCTTGACCGAGGGCTTTCCCACGTATGGAGGTCTGGCCGGGTACGACCTGGAAGCGGTCGCGGTGGGGTTGTACGAGGCGCTGGAAGAGGACTACCTGCGGTACCGCATTCGAAGCATCGCGTATCTGGGCGATCGACTCGCGGCGGCGGGGGTTCCGATGATCACGCCGCCGGGGGGGCATGCGCTCTACCTCGACGCGGGAAGCATGTTGCCGCACATTCCGTGGAACGAGTATCCGGGGTGGGCGCTTGCGGTCGCGATCTATCTCGAGGGTGGAATTCGCGGGTGCGAGATTGGCTCGGTGATGTTCGGCCAACAGCCCGACGGCTCGGAGCAGGCCGCCCCCCGGGAGTTGGTGCGGCTGGCCTTCCCCAGACGAGCCTATACGCAGAGCCACGTGGACTACGTCGCGGAGGTGCTGCTGCGGGTCTTCGAGCGACGCGATTCGCTCCGAGGCATGCGCATGCTGGAGTCTCCCCCGGTGCTGCGGCACTTCACCGCTCGCCTGGAGCCCCTCCCCCAACCCAACTGACCGCCGGTCACTTCGGGCAGCCCGTAAGCCGTTGCGGCGCAGACACATACAACGACCGTCAGTTACGCCTAAAAACGGAAGTCGTTGCGGGGCAAGCACATAAAGTGACCGGCGGTCACTTGGGGCTGGGGATCATTCTGGATATACTGACCGGGCTATCCAGTAATGGCCGTTCCTGGCCAGGGAGACCGGTATGAAGAAGCGATCATGGGCTGAACCCTGGAAAATCAAGATGGTCGAGCCACTGCGGATGACGAGCCGTCAGACCCGCGAGCGTGCTCTGGCCGAAGCGGGGTACAACACCTTTCTGCTCCGCAGCGAAGACGTGTACATCGATCTGCTGACCGACTCCGGCACCAGCGCGATGAGTGATCGGCAGTGGGCCGCACTCATGCTCGGCGACGAGGCCTATGCCGGATCTCGGAACTACTACGACCTTGAGCAGGCCATGCGCGATGTGTACGGCTATTCAGAGTTCATCCCGACACACCAGGGCCGAGGCGCTGAATACCTACTCAGTCAACTCATGATCGAGCCCGGTCAATTCGTACCCGGCAACATGTACTTCACAACGACGCGGTATCACCAGGAGCTCGCAGGCGGCCGCTTTGTAGACGTCATCGTGGACGAAGCGCACGATCCCTCAAGCACGTTCCCATTCAAGGGCAACGTGTGTCTGAACAAACTGCAGGGCCTCATCGACGAGCATGGCGCCGGGAAGATCGCCTATCTGTCCCTGGAGACCAACGTCAACATGGCGGGCGGTCAGCCGTGCAGCATGAAAAACATCAAGGCGACCTGCGATCTGTGCCACCAGCACGGCATCCCGGTGTTTCTGGACGCGACTCGGTGTGTCGAAAATGCCTGGTTCATCAAGGACCGTGAGCCCGGCTGGGCCGACAGGGCCATCGCTGAGATCGTTCGCGAAATCTGCGCGTGTACTGACGGGTGCACGATGTCCGGCAAGAAGGACAGCCTCGTCAACATCGGCGGATTCCTGGCTGTCAACGAGACCAAACTCGCCGAAGAGGCCCGAAACCTCCTTGTCTGCCACGAAGGACTTCACACCTACGGCGGCATGGCGGGCCGCGATATGGCCGCCATGGCAATCGGCATACGAGAGTCCATCGAGGAGGATCACATCCGGTCTCGGGTGGGCCAGGTGCGGTACCTCGGCCAGCGGCTTCAGCACGCAGGTGTCCCCATCGTCCAACCGATCGGTGGCCACGGGATCTACCTTGACGCTGCAGCCTTCCTGGACCATCTGCCTCGTGAAGAGTTCCCCGCTCAGGCGCTGGCTGCCGCCCTGTATCTCGACTCCGGCCTTCGAACCATGGAGCGTGGTGCCGTGTCGGCCGGCCGCGACGCGGAAGGGAACAACATCTTCCCGAGACTGGAACTGGTGCGACTGACCATTCCCCGCCGCGTCTACACACAGGCCCACATGGATGTCACGGCGGAGTCCGTCATGGAAGTCTGGGATCGACGTCGAGAGGTGGTGGGCCTGCGAATGACCCACGAGCCGGTGCGGCTGCGGTTCTTCCAGGCCATGTTCAGCCCCACGGTCGGCGGAACGGTGCTTCCTGCGGAGTCGAGCCCGGAGTCCGCGGTCGAGTGCTGACCGGCCAGTAGAATTCCCGGCTCACCAGAGGAGGCTCTCAATGTTCAGTGTGATCCTTGTTGCCGCATGCGCCGGCGTGACCGTGCAAAGCCAGCATCTTGACGTATCACTGGATCCCGCGACCGGGCTGGTGCGGGGCTCCTGCGTGATCGACGTGGAGCAGGGCGGTGACCTGCGGTTCAACATCAACGATGCGGCGCGCATCGATGGAGTCACCGTTGATGGGTCGCCCAGAGATCTTGGCGGAACCACTGTGATTCAGGACGTGCCTTCCAGCGGGAAGGTCCGGATGGACTGGTCGGGTACGTTTCGAGAAGACGTCGCCTCCGGGGAGCGGGTTGGGCAGATCCACAACTTCTCAGTGAATGCCCACGTTGGCGAGGACGGCGTCTTTCTGTCCGACGGAAGCAACTGGTACCCCCAGCCCGTGGATCAGGACGGCGTTCCGTTTCTCCGAGAAATGTCGATCTCCATCAAGCCGCTTGACGGATGGACGCTCGTCGCCTCGGGCAACCCTTCTCCCGCCTGCAGCCCGAGTGATCCCTGCTGGTCTTATCGCACGCCCCGGCCGGTTGACGGCATGGCCGTCGTTGGCAACAGGCACGAGGTGACGCATCGCATCGTTCCAACGGAGTTCGGGCCGGTCGAAGTCACCGTGCACCTCACTCCGGAACACGCCGACAAGGCCGGGTACTACCTCGACGCCGCCGACGAGTACCTGCGGTTGTACACGCCGCTCATCGGCGCCTATCCCTACCAGCGGTTTGCCATCATTGAGAACTTCTTCTCATCCGGATTTGCCTTTCCCGGGTTCACCGTGTTGGGACCTCGCGTGGTCGGCATGGCCCCCCGGTCGCTCAAGCCGGGGTACCTCGATCATGAGATGCTCCATGCGTGGTGGGGCAATGGCGTCTATGTCGATCCGAACGACGGCAACTGGTGCGAGGCGCTGACCAGTTACTGCACGAACTACGGGCGGAGAGCACTTGAGGATGGCCCGGTGGCGGCCCGAGCCTATCGCCGCGGCCTCCTGAACAAGGTGTCACTCGACCCTTCGCTGGATGACGGCCCGCTGGGAGACTTCGGAAGCGCAAACCCGTCAGGCGGTGGCCCCGACCGGTTTGTCGGGTATGACAAGGGAGCATTTGTATTCATGATGCTCGAAGATGTCCTGGACGAAGGGCCCGGCCCGGCGTCCCATGCGGACAGTGCCATCTGGCGGGCCCTTCGCGATCTCTCGGCCAGGCACTGTGGGGCGCGGATTGGGTGGGCGGAGATTCAGGCCGCAGCCGAACGCACCCATCCTGACCGCCCGGACGGATGGCTGGATCCATTCTTCGATGCGTGGGTGCGCGAGCACACTGTGCCTATGACCGAGATCGGACTGACCGCGATCGCGCCCCAGCGTCTCCACACGATCGAGGACCCGGGCGGCATGTGGGTCGAGATTGACCCGGATTGCAGGCACTACCGACTCCTTCCACACGAGCAGACGAGCCCGACCATTGCCGGCACACTCGGCACCGGCGCCCGCGTCCGGATTGACGGGGGGCTCCCCGCCGCCGAAGACGTCACGGCCTGGATGGCGGATGTCGAGCCGGGCGAGAGCGTGTTGCTGGTCGGGCCGGAGTCCATCGCAGCGCACGCAGACCGCATCGCCCGCGCCGACGATACGGTCGTGATCGAAGGTGGCGCCTTCACCGTTGCCGGGACACGGTGGGACGGCCCGAGGCAGTCATTTCTGCACACCATGCATGACCCCGACCACGAGGGTCGGTACATCACCGTCTTCTACAGCAATGGCGAGGAAGGCTGGGATCGTCTTCGTTTCATCTGGTACTACGGCAAGGACACGACCGTCGTCTGGGACGGTGATGACACTGTCCTGCGGCGGGCCCATGAACCGGATGCGACGCTTCCACTGCCCGAGTGAGGGCAGTCGGCCTCGCGGCGGGCCCCGCTCGGACATCCTGAGGATTCGGCATGGCGGAGGGGATGTCCGAGGAGACCATGGTCGTAGGCCATGCTGAGGATTTGTTTTCTTGGGGGATCGGGGCTTTTCCCGGGGGATGTCTTTT
>JASMLR010000012.1 GCA_030748575.1 Phycisphaerales bacterium
GGGGCCCAGATGCGGGAGGTTCTCGTCGACCAGCAGCGGGTAGCCCGCGTGAATGTCGGCAAAGAGCGCACTGGAATTGACCGCCTCCCACCCAGGCTGATGGGACGCGCTGTACACGTGATCGATATCCGCGCCACCCCAGTCCTTCGCCGACACAAGCGGGGGCCACGCATCCACATCCCAGGACTGCCCCTCGGGCGGGATGTAGTTACCGGGCTGCCCCGCGGTGACCTGCGCGTCGGGCATCAAACCGAGTTCGTTGGCCCACTGCGGGGACCACGATTTGGTCACCCGCCCCACGCCCGCCACAAACCGAGGCGCTGCGCGGTCGGCCCGCCACAGCCGGCGGTCGGCTTCGCCCAGATCATCCAGATCCGGACCATCGGCTTCCGGAACCGGCGGGTACTGAATGTCTCTGGAGACGTCGACGTCATCGACCGCCCACGCCCTGGAGTACCGCCCCCACTGCATCCAGCGGGCGTCCCACGGGTCCACAGCCAACGCGCCCCATTGGTCTTCGCCCTGAGACTCAAGATGGGCCAGGCTGGACACGCCCGAGCTGTCAAGGGCGTCCACAACCAGCATCTCACTCTCTTCGACATCACCGTCCCCATCGGTATCCCACGGGTCCTTTCGATGACGTCGCTGCAGCGACTTGGGATAGCCCATGTTGAACGTGGCCGCCACCGTGCCCGGCGGTGTACCACCTGCGGTGTCATAGGACGGCGCCTGCATCTGAAGCTGCAGAAACCCCGTGCCCGCCGTGGCCTGGGAGATGGCCGTCGTTGGCGGCAACGCGTGCATGGCCATTTGCGTACCGATGACGTGCGACAGTTCATCAACGCCGTTCTGGCCCACCGTTCGATCAACTACGATGGCGGCCGAATCCGGCGTGTAACTGCCGGGGAACGGACTGCCATAGGTCCGAACGAGTTCCACCGCGGCGCCCAGCGTCGGGTCGATGCTCGGCCCGTTGAAGACGCCGCCGCCTGCGACGGCCGCGTCGTACCACGCCGACGCGGAGGTCAACTCGTCCTGTTCAATACCAATATCCTCGAGCCGCGCCGGATCGATTCTCCAGATCAGCTCACCCGGCTCGATCTGCCTGAAGGTGTCGGCCCCGTTGGCGAAGGACGCCTCCGGATCCAGGACCTGATGCCACGCCGGGTGGCGGCGAGGCTCGGCATCGAGGAAGTCCAGCCACTGCACGACTTCAGACGGGCGGTCGTTCCCGCTGGCGTCGGTGTGCTCGGCCCCACGCCACGGCGCCAGTTCCATGCCGTTGAGCACGATCATCAGGCTGTAGGGCGCATCATTGGTGGCCGGCGGAAGCATCGGGATCGGGTCCGCGGTCGGATCCACCGCAAACGAAGGCACCTGTTCGGCGATGTCAATCCCGCCCTGCACACCCGGATCGTCAAAGGCCTGCGCGGTCCGCAGCGGACCGTTGGCGGTCGGATCGAGCGGGATCTCCCAGGTCGGGGCCTCGCCCCCACCCGAGCGATCCTGATTCATCAACCGGAGTTTGTAGATGGGCTTGAGCACGCCATCACGGCGCCGCATGAGTGGGATGGCATGCTGATACGGATTGACCAATTGCACGGCGAGCATGACCCGCGGCACCACCGGCATGTCCGGGCCCTCAATCACACCGCCCGGTGTCGCCAGTTCCGTTTCGTTCTGGTAATTGCCGACCCAGTACCAACTCCACTTCTGCTGGCAGTCATCATTCTGGCAGATCAGTTCGTCCGGGAACATCCACGGCCGCGCGACCTCGGCAAAGAACACTTCGGAGATAAAGGGCTGTGGCTCCATGCCCAGCATGTGTACTTCGGGCGCGTAGACCTTGCTCCATTGCGGGACCGGCTCGTACGGGTCGGCCGTGCTGTACAAGGGGTACGCGTCTTTGGCGCATTCGCACGTGGGATCATCGGCGGCCGATCGCACGCCGTTGAAGTAGTTCGCCTGCTGATTCTGGGGCAATCCACAGGCGGTCTTGCATGCATCTTCAATCTCCGGGCAGTCCGTCGACCCTGCCAGCGATCGCATCACGCCGACAACCTCTGCCCCTTCGGCCGCTGCCCATGGACGCTGCTCCACATACTCGGCCAGCCCGTCGCCATTGAGGTCGATGGCGACGCAGACGATCTCCCACGGCTCCATCTGCCCGACGAGCATGCCCGCGTTTGCTGATGGCGGCCGGGAGATGTCGGACAGGTCAACGTGGTCCGTAACGAGGTTGCCGGACCCATTTCCAAAGGAGAGGTCGTTTCGCAGTTGATCGGCGTCCGTGCTCCCGCCGGCGGATATGGTTTCGGCTCCGGGGAACACGATGTCCCCGGGATTGTTCGAATCGGTGTGCGCATCGAGATCGTCCGGGTAGTACGCCCCTTCAAAGAACGGAAGCGGCACGGCGCCGATCACGCCGTGATACTCATGGGGCGTCGGGGCGCCGGCCAGGATGTCCGCCTCGCTCAGCAGCGGCTGCTCCTGATCGGGGTCACGCGCCGCCAGCATGTTGGCGGCCATGGCGGCCGCAGCGCGGCGGGTTTGCTCCCACGCCTCGTCGCCCTCACCAAAGTAGGAGTCGCGGCCGCCTCGCAGGGGAATGGTCCGCCCGGTCTCGCCGTGCACATAATCAAACCCGGTCGTCGGGTCGACGACATTGCCTCCCGGATCCCGGTCGGTCACATCGCCCGACGTCAAGCCAAGCAACAGTCCCTGCGCAAGCCGATCACTGAAGGTCGGCGGGTCATACTCCGTGTTCATGCTCGGAAGGCCCCGGGCCGGGCGTTCCCAAGCGCGAAGGTCGATCTTGCCCCGTGTCTGCCCATCGAACCGCTCATGCATGTCTTCCACACGCACGTCGAAGTTCGGCGTCAGCCCACTGCCGGGCAGATCTCCTCCGACGACGATGTCATCGGCGCGAGGCATCGGCGCTCGATGCGACCACCAGAGGTGGGCAGGCATCGTCTCGTTTCTGGCGCCATTGAAGAGCGTCAAACGGTGCCGCAAGTCGTGGGCGAGTTGGCGGTTGTCGAGTTGTTCGTCCGCCTCTCCAGACTCCATGCGGTTGAGATTGCCACGCAGCACGTGCGGCTCGCCGTTGAGATAGGCGCCCGATGGCCCGAGCGACCGCTCCAGCCGCGAGGAGATCCAGCCGTGATTGTTGCCTTCGTAGGCCCGCAGTTCCAATTCGTCCGCGAGGTTGAACGGCGTGAAGATGTTCTCCGGATGCTGCGGATCCTGGCCACTCTGCCGGAAGTAGAAGAGCCGGTTGTCCCGGTCGCTGATGTCGTGCGGATACACGTCGGGGAAGAACGGGTTGGGATTGCCCCCACCCGAATCCACATTGATGGCCTCCAGAAAGGCGCGGTTGGAGGTGGCCCGCCAGTAGTTGCTATTCCAGTGCTGATACGCCTCGCTCCACCCCTGGCCGCTGCCGCCGCCGTCTTCCGGATAGGTGACGAAGGGATAGATGAGATCGGGATGCAGGTCCTGCGACATGTCCCACGTCGTTTCAAGAAGCGCCGGCTGGTGGGCCTCGATGTCAAAGAACCCCGTGTTCCAGACGGGCGCTGCCGCGGGCGCGTACGCATCGTCTCCGGCGGGGGCGAAGTTCTGACTGACCAACGCGACATCCGCCGGCGTCCATCCCCGCGTGCCCTCCAGCGCCCCGGGGCTGTCCGACTTCACAAACCGCGTGGCAACGTTGGCATTGACACGGCCGGCGTTGTCGGTCACCGACACGCCCACGACCTGCCTGGTGCCGTCCACACCCACGTGCGGCGAGAGCCACCAGAAGGAATCGGTAAAGCCGTCCCCGTCGGTGTCGGTCAGAATCCGCGACACGTGCCAACGCGCCGCGCCGGGGCGAAACTCGTCCAGCGGTGCTTCGCCCAGTTGAGCGGGGGCCGTCGGGTCATAGTCCGGGTGATCCGGAAAACTGGCGGGATCGTAGTACTCGCCGCGGACGCCGTCGCCGTCCAGGTCATCAAGGTCATAGAAGTTCGGCGGGAGAAGATTGCCGTTGCCGTTCCGCGCGGCCACCAGCGCTGCCTTGTAGCCCTCGGGTCGAAGCCAGGTCAGCCACCGATCCCAGAAGTCGATCGACACATCCGGGTCCCATGCAGGCACAGAGGCGTCCTGAAGGCCCTCCAACACTTCGACGTCGTCATTGGGCGGGAGGAAGACGCTCGTCGCGCTGTCGCCCTCCACGAGGATGTCATCATCGGTCAGCCGGGCGAGTTCTCCACCGTTGAAGCCCCCGGCAAACTCCGTGGGCATCATGGCAGGCCACTGCTCAACGGGAACATCGCTGCGTTGATACACGCCGCCGTAGTACGGCCGCCCGTCCGCCCAGACCGCGGGCTGGCCCGTGGTGTCGGCCGAGTACCGCTGCCCGTCAACGTCGATGTTGCTTCGAACGCCGGTCACATCCGCGATGTCCGGGCACATTCGCCACCCGTTGCCGGGCCGGCCGATCCAGGACATGTGCCGCCAATGGCTGAAGGCGTCCGCGTGGCGGTCGAGGAACGGGTTGATGTCGGCACTGTTTGGATTGGTGGGGTCCGCGAGCGTCCGCACGCCCATCCGCTGCGGTTCGATGTCCCGAAGCCAGCGGGTATCCGACACGCCCGGCCCGCCGAGCGGGTTCTCGCGTGGCTGCATCACGACGTTGTCATAGGGCTGGGTTACAGGCGGCCACACCTCACCCGCATCGGGCCATGTGAACAGGTCCAGACTGGCGCCGGAGGGCCGGTACTCGCCCCACTGCCAGGCGGTGAGGTCGGCAAGCGGGTCAAGGTCGGCGTCATCGGCGCGTTCGGGCAGCGGCCCGGCGCGGAGCGGCCAAGTCAGCCAGTCGGGGGGATTCGTCCACGGAATCACCTCGTGGGGCGCGCGGTTCCACGAGAACTGCGGGTCGACCTCGTAGCGACCAGATGACGCCTCGGGCGTCTTCCGGCGTGCTTCCTCCGGAGGCACGCCCTTCACGAACTCAATCAGGGTGTAGTCAATCGGCCGCACGAACAGACTGTCGGCCACCTCCTGCGCTATATCGCTCGCCGCGGACTCCATGCGGTCCCGATGAAAGGCCCCCTGCCGCTGGGCCGTCCCCAACTCGCGGAGCGTGCCGGTGCGGGACAGGAAAACGGTCGCCATGATGACCAGCAGCACCAGCACGCCCGCCACCAGAATCAGTGCATTGCCGCGGCGGTGGCCGCGGGGCGTTGTCGAGCCTGCTGCAGTCACTGAAGCCGCTCCTTCGGAAGTTCGATGACAAATTGAACGAGTTTGCCCTGCTCAAGGTTCGAAGCGGGGTCGTGAAGAATCATGGAAATCCGCAGGGCTGAAGGCCACGGTGTGTATGAGGGGTCCGGATCCAGCAGACCGTCGGGATTATTGGGCCCGGTTGAGGCATCCACGCCCACGAACTGGTCAACACCCCGCTGCAGCGGCCAGCGACGGTTCGGGCCAAAGGTCGCCCAGTACTCCCGCACCACCGGCTCATTGTTGAAGCTCCCCGCCGTGACTTCTTCGTCGATGGCGTCCGGATGCACCAGGCTCGGCGCCGCGACCGGCCACTTGTCAGCCTCCTGAAGGACGCCGTCCGGGGTCGCAAACGTACCCGGCGCAGCAGGGAACGCATCGGCGAACTGCCCGAATGTCACCGTGCCCCGATCCCACGGGTCCGCGGGGTCATCCTGCTGGTACTTGTCGGGGAGTCCGAACCAGAACAGATCGCCCTTCTGTCGCAGGGCCTCGACCTGCTGGCCGTTGGCGCCAAACTCGGTCGCGGGCGAAGCAAACGGGAGGTCAGTCGGATCGACCACGCTCGGGTCGTACCGCCAGCCCTGCCACGTCACCCGATTCCGACGCCCGGCGGGGTTCAGAAGGTCAACCGCCTCCCACGCCGTCGTCTCCCCGATGTCGTCATCCCAGGTCCACTCGACGATGAAGTTGCTGCATGCAGACCCGGCCAGCCCGTTGGTGACACTCTGGTCATATCGGGCAGGGCCCGCGGGCGAACGCTCCACGCGAGGCCACGCCAGCATGGTCCGCAGTAGATATCGCTGCGTGCCCCGGTCGGCGTCGGTGGACGGCCCTGGCAAGACACCATCGTCTTCCAGAACCGTGTGCGTCAGATCCAGATCGTCTTCGCCAAACCAGGGGCGACGCCGCATCTGGGTGTCCGGATACGTCGGCGCCCGCGAAAGGAGCATGGCCTTGCGAATCTCACCTGCGTTCATCGCCGTGACGTCAACACGGCCCATGTCGTGCACCGGCGCCTCACGCTGAAAGCCTGCCTGGCCTGAATTGACGCGGCGGGGGTCAGATGGAAGGAGCGACTCGATCGAGAATGCCCGCGTCAGATAAATCTGCTTGTTCGACTCGTCCGGATTCGCCGAGTCGTCATCGGCCATCGCCATGACCTGCCGCGAAAGGACCCACTGGCGGGCCTCCGGCTGGTCCCCGCGAATCTGCACCGCGCTGCCATCCGGGGCGGTCTGGTTGTAGAGCGCATCGGCGCCGCCTCCCCCGGGGAAGCCGTACCGGGAATAGACCGCCGGAAGCGCGCCCCCCCACTGGCCCGTGACGTTCGATCGATGAAAGGGCGCCACCCGCGAGATGTTCCCCTCATCTCGGAGGACGTCCAGGTCCACGTCGTGCCCGCTGAACTGCGGTGGCAGATCACCGTGCAGAGAGTTCGATTCATCCAGTTCGCTCGGCTCGTCGATGGAGAAAGCCGACAACTCCGGAAACTGCAGGCCGTGTCCCCAGGTGACGGCAGCCCCGCCGCCAATGACGCGAGGCTCGCCAAGGGGCGAGTCGGGGTCGAGGGAGGAACCGTATGCCTTGGATCGCTCGAACCCGTCCATGACGAACCACATCTGGTCGCACCGAATTGGCGCTTCGGCCGGCAGCATGGGATTGATCAGCGGCGGTCGCGGACCGGCTCCATCCCACATCTCAAAGTTGTAGTTGTTCGGCACCTCAACGCTGCGGATGACAAGCGATCCGTCAGGGCTGATGCGTGAGAGATCCTCACGCATCTGCTGCTCGATACCCCACGCCTCCTGCAGGACGTCGCCCGATGCATTGGCCGTCCGCGACACCGCCGAAGCAGCCTGAAAGACCTGGCCGCAGATCAGCACAATCACCACAAGCACGGCAACCGAGACGAGGATCTCGATCAGCGTGAAGGCCCGAACTCGCATGGTGCCGGCCATCACAGGTCCGCCACCGTGACGTAAATGGGCACGAGTCGGTACGTCTGTTCCTGCAGCGTGGTCACGATGGGCGGGACGTACCAGAGCCGGTCGATAACCGCCGCGCCGGGCGTGTTCGGATCGTCGCTGCGAATCATGCCGGTTCGGAAATGTTCACTCTGATTCATGGTGGCCATCGACGAGGCCGGAAGCACGATGCTCGACGTAAAGAGTTGCGGGTCCCGGTACTCCCCGTCGCTGTCGAGATCGAGGCGGTCGAGTTGAAAGTCCGCCGACGGGGCCGGGACCGGGCTCGTCAGCGACACGGGCGAGAACCCGTCCTGAATGTCTGAGGATGTGCGGCCCGCCGCAATGCGGTGCACACCCCCCATCTGATCGACGAGCCATTGGCCGGGCCAGACCCATCCGTTGTGCGGGTCATTGATGTCGTCGATCTGATCGGGCTCCGTCCCGGGTAGCCCCTCCTGCAGACCGGCCCACCAGGGGGCAAACGAGGTATCTGGATCGTTCAGATCCACGACCCAGGGAACGGGGATGAACGGCGTTCCCGGATTGTCGTGATCCTCGACCGGCGCCGAGACCCAACTCGGCTGAGAGATCGACTCCCGCTTGACGCGGTACACGAAGACCGCCACCTGCACCGCGGTCCCGTGGCGGCGAACCATGAAGTCCCAGAAGTACAGTGGCTTCCGGCCCGTCCCGTCCGCAGGCGGCCACGTCCGCTCCTCCGGCGTGATGAGCACCTCCGGCGGCGAGAGATAGGGTGGATCGAGCCGAAGTCCATTGTGGTCTTCAGTCACGATGTGCCGCGGATGAAACGGCAGACCGATGGCCTGACGCGCCGGGTCATCAACATTGAAGGCGAGCAGGCGTTTCCAGGGGTGGCCATCCTCCAGGGTGTGCTCGCCAATGCTCTCGGCCCGTCCTGCCTGCTCCAGCGAGTTGAAGACATCCACGGTTCCGGGCTTGATCGTGCCCTCAAGGTCGGAGTCGGTCACGCTCGTGATCATGGCGGGCCGCATCCAGGGCCACGTCTGCTGATCAAGCCAGGCGGCTGGACTCTCGTCGAGTTCACCCACCAGCGTCGCGGTCATGTCCAGTTCCAACTGGTCGGCGGATGCTTCACCACTGAGCCACTCGGCATAGTCGAGCTGCGCATTGAAGAAGTCCCGCCAGGACCCGAAGTCCTCAGCCGAGAGCCGACCGCGGAGCACATCCAGGGCGCGGGACGCGACGATGGGTCCGTTGATCTCGTCTTCCGCCCGCTGCTGCAGGGAAATGCCGGCCGGGAAGAGCGACGCGATGCTGATCAGGCCAATGCCGAGGATGAAGATCGCCATCAACAATTCGATGAGCGAGAAGGCTCGGCGGGTTGTGGACGCGAGCACGGTCATTGCGTCCGTCCTTCCTGCGCAACACCGGTCACGCGATTGAGGTGTACCTGTCGGCCGGTCCGATCAATGAACTCGTTGAGCGCCTTGGCCCGCGTCACGGCGGCGCGGCGGCGCACGGAATCGGCTCCGCTGTCCACCCACTCGATCGTGTCGAGTTCCTCGTGCGCGTCGCGGTCGTCGTAGACCACCAGATAGGGCGCGACGAGAACCCACGGCTCGTCATCCTCGCTGCGGACGCACAGCGGCATCCGCTCGTCGTCATTCCAGAGGTCGGCGCCGGGGCTGGCGTTGCCGTTGGCGAGGTATCGCACGCCCAGCCAGCAGGTCCCCGCAGGCGGCGACCAGGGCTCGGCATCATCGACATCGGGCGGGCACGGAGGTGGCGGATTGAACCCGGACTCCTGACGCCGATTGCAATACTTCGTCCCGTCGTATTGCTGCACGCCATCTCCGTTCCAGTCCACCCACATCCAACTCGCGTCGGACTCATGCATGATGGTGGTATGGCTGCCGTCCCTCGCAAAGAGTACGCCGACGAGTTGGCCGGGCGCCTCCGGAATGGACGTCGCCAACTGGCCGACCGCGAAGAACTGCCCGTCGGCATCGAGCGGCAACCGAACGCCGCCATCGTCGTCGACATGGGCGAGCCGATGTCCCGGCGTGGCAATGCCGATGCCTTCGGCAAGTCGCATCGGCGTGCCCGTATCAATGGGCTCAAAGCGGGCGACCATGGGCTCAGTACTCAGGCCGTTGAACGGGTCCTCCAGTACATACGGCAGCGACTCGCCCGAGTATTGCACCAGCACACCCTCGATCTGCTGCACGCCCGGAGCCACCACGACGGGACGGAACACCAGCCCGGTGGTTCGCCCTTCGTGCAGCGCCTTCATTCGAGCCTGCGCAAGCATGGCCTTGACTTCCTCCACGGCACCCGCCCGCCGCACATCGGCCGCGAGGGCCTGATACGAGGCGACGGTGGCGAGCCCCAGCACGCCGATGATCGCCACCACAGCCAGCAGCTCGATGAGCGTGAAGCCGCGATCACGATCGACGTGGGTCGAATTCACCACTGCCGCACCTCGTACGAATAGAGGTTGTCCTGGGTTCTTCGGAAGGTGACCGCATCCTGAGCAGGCGTAAACGCCCCGCCAGTCCCGTGGGTGTAGTCGAGCCAGCCGTACCGCTGATCCGGGCCCGGGCTCATGAAGTAGGTTCGTTGTCCCCGGGCCGGCCCGAAGGCTCGCTCTTCAAAGGTGCGAATCGTGCCGTCCTCGTCCTTGAGCGACGTGTCGGTGGTTCCTTCGCTCTCGGCATCGTTCAGTCCGGAGGAGGAGACGGCGCCTGTGTACCAGCCCCGTCCGCCAAAGACGACCAGCACGGGTCGGCCCCAGGCATCGATGACATAGGCGTCGTCTGGATCGGGGTTGGCGGGATCGCGGTACTCCCAGAAGGAATCACCGATCTTCGCAAGGATGGCTTTACTCGACGCGACACGCTTCAGTTCGTTCAGCAACGCCACCATCATGCGGCGGCCCGCCCGGTTGGCGACGGCCGACTCCCAACTGTCGAAGTCGTCCGGGCCGACGCTGAAGTCCTCGAGAAAGCCGATGCCGTCCGGCTGCGTCTGGGTATACACGCCACGGATCGGAAGGTCGTACGAACTGACGCCATTGAGCGGCTTGTCGTCGTATGGCAGCGAGCCCGCGCCATCACCCTGGCCACTGGTAAGCGACCGACCGGTGTGCTGTTGATACTCGATCATGGCCGCATCGAGCAGGCTGAGCATGTCCTGCGTCTTCCGCCTGTCAGCGGACTCAAGCACGGCCGAGCCGATTGACAGCGTGATGGCCGCGAGGATGGCGATGATGACGATGGCCACCATCAACTCCACCATCGAGAACGCGCGGCGGGCCAGCGTCGCGGCGTGTTTCCCGCTGAATCCGGTCATTGACCGACCTCCACGATGTTGTCTCTGTTCGCTTCTTCCGTGGCCGTGACGCCGGCGTCAAAGGCCGGCGCGCCGAGCCATGGAAGGCTCATGCCGTCTTCGTACCACGCGCCGGCTGCCGGATCCGCCGCGGCGTGGTCGCCCCGGCCGTCCGAGAGGCCCGAGAGCGCCGCGCCGGGAAAGTCCACCCGGGCCCAGTCGTACACGCGTCGATTGCCACCCGCCGACAGAAAGGCAAACCGTCCGGTCAGCAGCGGCCGGTTGACGATCGGGTCGCCATTGCCCATCGTCCCATCCTCACTGCTGTAGTCGCCCCACCGCTGCCCGGATGCGTCGGTGAACCACCACGTGACCGATTCGCCTTCGTCCACTTCCCAGGGCCGCAGCGCGAAGTACTCCGCCATGCTCGGCGCGTAGGACCAGTCCGAAGCGGGCTTGTACCCGGTGGGGTATCTGGTGGCGGGCTGGCCGGCCGGATGGTTGACGCGGTAGTAGCGAATGGGCGTGCCCCACCCATCGACGATCACCTTCGGCGCGTCCTCGTCGTAGCCGGAATCACCCGGATAGAAGACCATGGGCTGGTTCGTCGCAGGATCGATGGACCCGTCCCACGCCGTGCCGTCCCAGCCGATCGCGCCAAGCATGCTCGGGTCGTCCAGTTCCAGATACGGGCCCAGGACGGTGCCACGCGCGCCGCTGCGGTCGGGCCGCCGCTCGCGAAGTTCATACCGCCCGACCTGCACGCCCTCGGCGGGATCGACCCCATCGTTCCATGAGGCATTCCAGAACCCGTCTTCACCGGGACGCCGCAGGCCAAAGCCATCGGACGCGCCGGTCACCATGCCCGACTCGTCGGTCACGATGCCATAGCCGTCCTCGGCCTCGGTCCCGTACCCGAGCAGATACTCGGCGGGCGACGTGTAGGAGTACCGCCGCTGCATGGCCGTGAGATAGGCCGGACGACCGTTGGCCATCGAGCGGGTCGGTTCGACGCCGTCAATGCCCGCCCGGTCGTTGTCCAGCAGCGGCGGCAGATAGCCGGTGTCGGCCTCAAAGCGTGTCACGGCCTGCGACAGGGCGTCGAGCCGCGCGGTCGTCGTCGACGCGAGCGCCGCGTCTCTGGCTCCACCCGCGGCCACGACGAGCAGACCGATCAGCACGACGATGATGCCCATCGTCACGAGGATCTCGATCATCGTGAAACCGCGTCGCCGCGTCATGACTGCGAGTCCGAAACAGACTGAATCATCTTCACCAACGGCATGAAGAGCGCGAGCACGATGCCGCCGACAATCGAGCCCAGCACCACCACCAGCAGCGGCTCGACCAGACTCAGCAGCGACTGGACCGCGACGTCGACCTCTTCGTCGTAGTTGTCTGCGACCTTCATGAGCATGACGTCCAGATCACCCGTCTCTTCACCGACGTCAATCATGTTCACGACGATGCCGTCGCACACTTTCGACTCACGAAGTGGTGTCGCGAACGACTCGCCCTCCCGAATGGAGTCGTGGACCCGCTGCAACGCCCGCTCGAACACCCAGTTGCCGCAGGTGTCCCGCGTGATGTTGATGGCCTCCAGAATGGGCACGCCAGCCGAGACGAGCGTGCCGAGCGTTCGGGTGAATCGAGCGACCGTCGTCTTTTCGACAAGCACGCCGACCACCGGAATCTTGAGGACCACCCAGTCAATCATGGCCCGTCCGAAGTTCGTCTTCTTCAGGAACTTCATGAAGACCATCAGCACAAACGGAGAGGCGACAATGACCGCCCACCCTGGAATCACCTGCTCAGGCTGATTGCCCGCGACCCAAGCCGACGCCTCAATGAGAAACTGCGTGAGTCCCGGGAGTTCAATCTCAAAGTCACCGAAGATCTCTTCGAACTTCGGAATCACGAAGTACATGATGCCGGTCACAATGGCCACGGCGATGAACACGACGACGGTCGGGTAGATCATCGCGCCTTTGATGCGTGACCGGAGCCGCTGCGCCTTCTCCATGAAATTGGCGAGACGCTGCAGAATGATGTCGAGCACACCACCGACTTCGCCGGCCGCCACCATCTTGCAGTACAGGCGGTCGAAGCCCCTGGGGTGCTTGGCGAAGGCGTCGGACAGGGTCGACCCGGCCTCAACGTCCGTGACGACGTGCCCGAGGATGTTCTTGAGTTGGCCAGGCTTCTGCTGCTGCTCCAGGATCTGGAGCGACCTCAGAAGCGGAAGACCGGCGTCCTGCAGCGTCGAGAGCTGCCGCGTGAACTGGGTGAGAATCTTGACCTTGACCCGGCCGATCGCCGGCAGCTTGATTTCAAAGCCCTTCTTCTTCTCGCCCTTGTCAGCCTTCTTCTTGGACTTCTTCTTTGAGCCCTTTTTGGCCGCCTTCTTGCCGCCCTTCTTGCCGCGACCGCTGAGCAGCCCCTTCTTGCCCCCGCCATCGCCGTCGTCCTGCCGGACCGACGTGGGGAAGAACCCCTGGCCGCGGATCTGCTGGATCGCGTCCTCGCTGGTCTCAGCTACCACCGACCCTGTGGTCGGTTTGCCGGCTGAATCGAGCGCTTCGTACTGATAGGTCGCCATGTTCGTCGTCCCGTCGATCCAGGACTACTCCTCGCTGATGGTTTCGCGCAGAACCTCGTCGATGGTGGTTCGGCCGTCGTAAATCGACAGCAGTCCCGATTCACGGAGTGTCCGCATGCCGCGGCGACGGGACTCCGTCCTGAGCAGGGCCGTCGAGGCCTGCTGCATAATCATTTCACGCAGTGCGTCGTCCATGACCATGGTCTCGAAAATGGCCAAGCGGCCCTTGTAGCCGCTTCCATTGCAGTTCTCGCAGCCGTTGCCGCGGAAGAACGTTCGGCCAGCGACGTCTTCGGGCCGCAGTTCAACCTCCATGAGTTCTGTCTCACTGGGGGTGTATTCGTGCTTGCACTTCGTGCAGATCCGTCGCACCAGACGCTGCGCCACAATCGCCTCCACCGTTGCGGTGATGAGGAAGGACTCCACGCCCAGGTCGACCATTCGAAGGACGGTCGAAGGCGCATCGTTGGTGTGAAGCGTGGAGAACACGAGGTGACCGGTCAACGCGGCCTGAATGGCAATCTGCGCGGTCTCCAGGTCACGAATCTCGCCGACGAGAATGGTGTCCGGATCCTGTCGCAGGAACGAGCGAAGCAGCCGAGCGAACGACAGTTCCTGATCCATATTGACCTGGCACTGCACGAGCCCGTCAATGTCGTATTCCACAGGATCCTCGGCCGTGAGAATCTTGGTCGTCGGCTCGTTGAGCGCGCTGAGCGCCGCGTACAGCGTTGTCGTTTTACCCGAACCGGTTGGCCCGGTGATCAACACCACGCCGTTGGGCTTGCGGATCAGGTCGTTCATGAGTTCCAGTTCGTCGTCCCGCAGACCGATCCGGTCGATGGCCAACTCAACGTTGCCACGGTCGAGCACACGCATCACGACCGACTCGCCGAACATGGTCGGCAGGACCGACACACGCAGGTCGATCGGATTCTGCTGCACGGTCAATTCGATACGACCGTCCTGCGGCAGCCGGCGTTCGGCAATGTCAAGGTTCGCCATGACCTTGATTCTGGACACGATCGGCAGGGCCAGATGCGGGGGCGGCGGCACCATTTCGTAGAGGACGCCATCGATGCGATACCGCATCTTGAATTCCTCTTCGAAGGGCTCGAAGTGGATGTCACTTGCCTTGTCCTTGATCGCCTGAAGCAGCACGAGATTCAGAAGTTTGACGACCTTGTTGTCTTCCGAAGCAGCGGCCAACTGGTCGAGGTCCACCGACTCGCCACGCCCATCGAGGGCAGCCAGCGTGTCCGACTCCTCGAGCGCCGCCATCACGTCGAGCATCGACGAGCCGCTCTGCCCGCCCGCGTACAACCGCTCGATCGCCGCCTCAACGGCCTCCGGAGGCGCGACGACCGCCTGCACCTTGAAGCCCATGAGCAGCCGCAGGTCATCGACCGCCCGGTAGTTGTCCGGGCTCTTCATCGCGATCGTGATCGCTTTCCGCGCCGGATCAAACGACACGGGAACAATCTGATACGTCCGGGCCGTCTCACCCGGCAGGTGCTCCGTCAACGCTTCGTCAATGGCCTCGGGATCAAGCTTGATGAACTCGAGCCCGATCTGCCCGGTCAGAACCTCCAGAATGTCCTGCTCCGTGATCTTGCCGAGTTCAACCAGAATGGCGCCGACCTTGGTCCGCTCCCCTTTGGCGGCCCGCTTCTTCTGAATGGTCAACGCTTCATGAACTTCGTCGCGGGTGAGCTTTCCGAGTTTGACCAGAATGCGGCCGAAGCGGCGTCCCTTCAGTTCTGCCGCCGGCCCGGTGCCGCCGCGGCGGGACTTGGGCCCCCGGCGGTCCGACGAACTGCGGGTGGTGGACCGGCTGCTGGACGATTTGGATTTGGGCGGCTGCTTGGACTCAGACATGTGACTTGGACTCATAAGGTGGCCTGAACACAGTCCAGGTCGTTGACTCAAACCCGGACCTGAAGTCCAACCGAGACTTGAATTCAACCTGAGGCTTCAACGGAAACACAGGCTTCAACTGAGACACGGCGGGATGCTTCCTCACGCCCCAATCGGGGCCGCTCCTGAGACACCACGGAGAACACGGCCGGTCGAGATGCTCCGGGCCAGCCCGCCGCAGGGGTCAGCGGCCCACGGCAGGCTGGCTCGAGGCACCCCGACCGCCCCACCACGTTGCCGACGCCCCTGAAGTATGGGATGTGTCCCCCCCCCGATCAAGGGGGCGGCGGGGCCTTTTTTGGTTGCGACAGCGGCCAAACGCAATGGATGAGCCGGCCCGCTGAGGGGCTCAGGCGAACTCAGGTATTGGTGGATGGGGCCTTCTGGTCCAATTCGGTCCGGCCAACCGACTTTCCGACCCGATGGATGCGATTGGTCAGTTCGGCCGCGTCCCGGGCCTTGTCGATCATCTCCTCAGCATCGATCACGCCCCGCTCGTACAGGCTCCAGAGGTGGTCATCCAGCAGTTGCATGCCGAACTTCTTGCCGGTCTGAATGGCAGAATCGATGCGGAAGGTCTTGTTCTCACGGATCAGGTTCGCGATGGCCGGCGTCACGACGAGGAACTCGTAGGACGCCACGCGGCCCGGCTTATCGCATCGGGCCAGAAGTTGCTGAGACAACACCGCCAGCAGCGTCACCGAGAGCTGGACTCGAATCTGCTCCTGCTGGTTCGTCGGGAAGGCGTCGATGATTCGGTTGATGGTGCCGGAGGCGCCGGTGGTATGCAGGGTGGCGAAGACGAGGTGACCGGTCTCCGCCGCCGCAATGGCCGCCTCGATCGTCTCCAGGTCTCGCATTTCGCCGACGAGAATGACGTCAGGATCCTGCCGCAACGCCCGCCGCAAGGCCTCCGCAAACGACGGAACGTCCACGCCGACCTCACGCTGATTCACCACCGACTTCTTGTGGTAGTGGTAGTACTCAATCGGATCCTCGACCGTCACGATGTGGCGGTCGAACTTCATGTTGATGTAGTCGATCATCGTGGCCAGACTGGTCGTCTTACCCGAACCGGTCGGGCCGGTCACGACGAACAAGCCACGGGGACGGCGGATCAACTCCCGCACGATTTCCGGCAGGCCGATCTGCTCAAACGTCAGCAATTCATTGGGGATCAGACGCAAGCAGATGCTCACATTGCCACGCTGTTTGAAGACTGCCACACGGAAGCGGGCCTGGTCGCCGTAGGCGAAGCCGAAGTCCGTGCTGCCATGCTCCTGCAGTTCCTGCTGACATCGCTCCGGCGTAATCGACTTCATGAGCGCCACGGCGTCCTCGTTGTCGAGCACCTTGGTGTCCAGCCCTCGAAGGCGGCCGGACAGGCGAAGCGTCGGCTTCCGCCCCACGGATATATGGAGGTCGGACGCGTCCTGGCGGATCACGGTGTCGAGAAGTCGGTCAATCTGAATGCTGGACATGGGCGTTCAATGTAGCCGCCGAAGCAGGCGGGCTTCGTCTCCTACTCGGAATCCATATTCGCAGCAACGAGGACATCCGCCTGCGCAAATCTGGCGATTTCCGGCATCGTCGTCACGCCATTGAGAATTTTCACCTTGCCGTCCTGCAGCAGGGTCCGCATCCCAGCCCGGATGGCGGCCTGCCGCAAATCGGCCACGGTCGCGCGGGCAAAGGCCATCTCCCGAAGTTCCGTCGTCATCTGCATCATTTCAAAGATGGCCTTTCGGCCCTTGAATCCAATCCCGCCGCACACACCGCACCCGACGGAACGCTGAATGCGGCCCTCACCTTCGGCCGCATCGATATCCACAAGCCGCATGATGCGAGGATCGGGCTGTGGATCAACTTCCGAACACTTGGAGCACAGCACGCGAATGAGCCGCTGGGCCATGATGGCCTGAATGGAACTGGCGGCCAGGTATGGCTTCACCCCCATGTCGACCAGTCGCGTGATGGCCGACGGCGCATCGTTGGTATGAAGGGTCGAGAACACGAGGTGACCAGTCAGGGCCGCCTGAATGGCGATGTCCGCCACTTCACGGTCCCGGATTTCACCGATCAGCACGATGTTCGGCGCCTGCCGCAGCATCGATCGAAGAATCGACGGGAAGGTCAGGCCGATTCCGTCGTTGACCTGGCACTGGTTGATCCCCGCGAAACTGTATTCCACCGGATCTTCCGCCGTGATGATCTTGCGATCCGGACGGTTGAGTACGTCGAGCGCCGAGTACAGCGTCGTCGTCTTACCCGAACCGGTCGGACCGGTCACGAGGAAGATGCCATTGGGCCGCCGAATGATGCGATTGAAATGGTCCAGATGGTCCTGCTCAAACCCCAGATTCTTCAGCCCGATGCGGACCGAATCGGGACGCAGCACACGCAGGACCACCGACTCACCGTGGTAGGCCGGGCAGGCACTGACCCGGAAGTCAATCTGGTCGCCGTCCACGTCCATCTTGATGCGGCCGTCCTGCGGGACCCGCTTCTCAGCAATGTTGACGCCGGCCATCAGCTTCAGACGCGCCAGCAGCGCCGACTGCATCCGCTTGGGCAGTTCGTCTCGCACGTGGCAGACGCCGTCAATGCGGTACCGCAGGAGTACCCGGTCCTCCATCGGCTCCACATGAATGTCCGATGCCCGGCCCCGGACCGCCTCCATGATGAGTTTGTTGGTCAGTTTGACGATGGGGGCTTCGTCACCCCCACCCCCGATATCCACGGAGGCGTCCACCGACCGGTCCACGGAGGTGTCGACCGACACGTCGATCGACTCGGTGACGAGCGACTCTGACTTCACCGCGGAGCCGCTCCCGAGCCGTTCGTCGATGAATGCCTTCAACGCACTTCGGGGCGCCAGAACGGGGTCGATTTCGGCCTTCAGCCGGAACCGGAGCAGATCGAGCAGTTCCAGATCCAGTGGGTCGTGCACCAGCAGCTTCATGCGGCCGTCGCCGACGCCGCACGGCGCCACAAGGTGCTTTCGAACGACATCCTTCGGCGCGGCGTCCAGATCGATGCCCTCAAGGTCTTCCCCGGAGGCCATCGGATTGAAGTCCATGCCGAACTGCTCAGCCAGCGCCTTGGCGACCTCGGTGTCCCCGCAGGCCCCGGACTCAATCAGACACTCACCGAGCCGCTTGCCACTGCCCTTGGAGAGTTGCAGCGCGGTCTCCAACTGGGCTTCCGTGATCGCCTCCACCTCGATCAGCATCTCGCCGAGCTTTCGGCGGACTCTGGTGCGTCTGGCCATGGCGGTGCAATCAACTCCTGAAGAGCGGCCGATGTACCGGATCCCGACTGCGGGCTCGATGCCGACCTCGAACGGATGAACACTGCATCCTATCGACTGGGTGCCGCTCACGATGCCGGGAACCCGGATACCCTCGCCAGCCGCCAGATCCGGAGCCCCTCCGTGCACATTCTCATCACTGCAGGACCGACGCGAGAGCCGATCGATTCCGTTCGCGTGTTGACGAACCGATCGTCCGGCCGCATGGGCGTGGCACTGGCCGCCGAATCCGCAGCCCGCGGCCACGATGTGACCCTCCTGCTGGGCCAGGCCGTGGCGGCAGCGCCATGCTGCGGGGTCCACTGCGAGCGATTCGACTCGACGCGGGACCTTGCGGGCATGCTGGACACCCACTTCCCGGCGTGCGATCTGCTGATCATGGCGGCTGCCGTCTCGGACTTCATCCCGGAGGAAGCCGCCGAGGGCAAACTGGACCGCCGGAAGGGCCCCTGCTCACTGGCCCTGTCTCCCGCTCCGGACCTGGTCGCCCAGTTGGCCGCCGTCCGGCGGCCCGATCAGCGGATTGTCGGTTTCGCCCTGGAAGCGGCGGAGGATCTCGAAGCACGCGCCGTGGCCAAGATGCGGCGAAAGAACCTCGACGCCATCGTGGGCAACCCGCTGGCGACGATGGAGGGCGTTCGCGTTTCCGGCCTGCTTGCCCAGGCCGACGGGTCGGTTCGCACCGCCCCGCCGGACGCGACCAAGCCGGCGTTCGCGGCGTGGCTTCTGGACCGGCTCCACCTCTAGGGCCTTGATATCCTCCCGCTCCTCTTATGAGTACCGATCTC
Source organism: Phycisphaerales bacterium (assembly GCA_030748575.1). Lineage (GTDB taxonomy): Bacteria > Planctomycetota > Phycisphaerae > Phycisphaerales > SM1A02 > UBA12567. The sequence goes on from JASMLR010000012.1 coordinate 19,168, forward strand.
ACCAGACATGAAGAGCACGGACCGGCAGGCGCGCGTGTGTGGACCTGGTCCATCTGCATTGCGGGGACGCTCGCCGTCCTGACCGCGCTGGTCTGGGGGCTGCTGACCGGGCATGGCCACCACGAGGCCCACGCCCCACACGCGCCGGCCGCGTGGGGGCTCGGCGTCGCTCCGTTTGCCGTCCTTCTGGGCGCCATCGCGGTGCTGCCGCTCATTCCGGCCACCGAAGGCTGGTGGCACAGCAACCTCAGTCGTTTCTTTGTGGCCATTCTCTGCGGACTGGCCACGCTGGTCTACATCTGGATCGTGGAAGGCTGGGCGGCCGTCGGCACGACTCTGGACCACGCCATTCTTCAGGAATACGTGCCGTTCATCATGCTGCTGTTCAGCCTCTACGTCATCAGCGGAGGCATCCACATCGGGGGTGACGTTCGGGCTCACCCGGCTGTCAATACCGGCTGGCTCGCCCTCGGCGCCGCCATCGCCAGTTTCATCGGCACCACCGGCGCGAGCATGCTGCTCATCCGCCCCCTGCTGAATACGAATCGCGAACGCAAACACGTCGTGCACACGGTGGTCATGTTCATCTTTCTCGTCAGCAACATCGGGGGCACCCTGCTGCCAATCGGTGACCCACCACTCTTCCTTGGGTACCTCGAAGGCGTTCCCTTCTTCTGGACCTTCGGGCTCTGGGTGGAGTGGGCCTTCGCGTGCTGCGTGCTGCTCGCCGTCTACTTTGTGTGGGACTCCGTCATGTACGCCCGCGAGGCTCCGGCGGTCAAGATCTTCGATCGCGTCAACGTCCAGCCACTGCGGCTGGAAGGCAGCGTGAACATCCTCTGGCTTCTTGGCATCGTCGCGTGCGTGGCATTCATCACGCCAGGAAAGCCCGTGCCGGGCACCGAGTTTGTGGCCTTTGACTTCCTGCGTGAACTCATCATGCTCGCGCTCGTCGCCCTCTCGCTTCTTACGACGCAAAAGCACACCCGAGAGGCCAACAGGTTTGACTACGGCGCAATCATCGAGGTTGCGGCGCTCTTCATCGGCATCTTCATCGCCATGCAGGTCCCGCTGCATGTCCTGAAAGCACAGGGCGAAGGCATCGCTGAGGCGCTCAGCGAGCCCTGGATGTACTTCTGGATCACGGGGGGACTCTCCAGCGTGCTGGACAACGCCCCCACGTACCTCGTGTTCTTCCAACTCGCCAAGTCCGGAACAGTCGAAGGCGACCCAGCCGCTCTGGAACTGCTCGGGGGCGGCGCCATCGTGGAACTGCCGCTGATTGCCATCTCCCTCGGGGCCGTCTTCATGGGCTCGATGACCTACATCGGGAACGGGCCGAACTTCATGGTCAAGGCGATCGCGGAGCAGTCTGGTGTCCGAATGCCCTCATTCTTCGGCTACGTCATTCGGTACAGCATCCCGGTGCTGGTCCCCGTCTTCATCCTTGCCACGCTGCTCATGACGTGGCTCCACGGTTGACGGGTGGTGGTAACATTTGCGACGCGATGAAACTGGAAGTGAACGGGACCACCGTCGAACTGCCCCCGGAGGCAACCGTCGAGATGCTGCTCGCCGCGCTTGACAAGGCGGACACCCCCTGCGCCGTCGAGCGAAACGGCACGCTCGTGCCGTGGAAGACGCGAGGCGGAACCGCACTTGCAGACGGAGACCGCATTGAAATCGTCACGCTCGTCGGAGGAGGATGACACCATGACAACCGCAACTGCACCGACGGCCACTCCACTGCGAATTGGCGAACGCACGATCGACCGCCGGCTGATTGTCGGGACCGGAAAGTATGCGTCATGGGACGTCATGCAGCGAGCGCTGGAAGCGAGCGGCTGCGACACCGTCACGGTCGCCGTCCGGCGTGAACGCCTGCTCGATGAGCAGGGGCGATCGCTCCTGGATGCGCTGGACCTGGACCGGTACACGGTGCTCCCGAACACCGCAGGATGCTTCGACGCAGCCGACGCGGTGCGGGTGGCCAGGCTCGGCCGCGACCTGCTTGAGCAACTGGGCAACCCAGGCGCCTCCTGGGTCAAACTCGAAGTCCTCGGCGACCGCGCCACCCTCCTGCCCGACCCGGTCGGAACACTTGAGGCCTGCCGGGAACTTGTTTCCGATGGGTTCGACGTGCTGTGCTACACAAGCGACGACCCGATCATGGCAGCCCGCATTCGTGACGCCGGCGCCGCAAGCGTCATGCCCGCCGGAAGCCCGATCGGCTCGGGACGGGGCATCGCCAATCCCGCTGCCATTCGCATCATCCACGACCTGCTGAAGGATCCCGAGCACGGCGGGGATCCGGACTACCCGCTCATCGTCGACGCAGGCGTGGGCACGCCCAGCGACGTCACGATGGCCATGGAACTTGGCGCCGACGGGGTGCTGCTGAACACCGGCATCGCGCACGCCGCCGATCCGGTACTCATGGCCACCGCCATGCGGGCCGCCTGCGACGCGGGGTACTTCGGGCGGCAGGCCGGACGGATCGGGAAGAAGCTCTACGCCTCCGCGTCGAGTCCATGGTCGGGCATCATCGAGTCGATCCCCGGCGAGTGACTCCGGCCGGTCCGATCAGTGGTCGACTCGAGTGCCCAGCAGTGGTTCGATTTCGGCCACTCTGCGGGCCACATCCTCGTCAGAGCGCGCCTCCAGATTGAGCCGCAGGAGCGGCTCGGTGTTGCTGGGCCGCACATTGCACCACCAATCTCCAAGATCCACGGTGACACCATCGAGCCGGTCGGCTTCGGCGGCTGGGTAGGCTTCGATGAGACGCTGCATCGCAGCGGCCTTGTCGTCCACCTCAAAGTTGATTTCGCCCGACTGACTGTACCGGCGGGCGTCCCCGATGATGTCGCTGAAGGCGCGGCCGTCCTCGACAATTGCCGAACACACGGCTGCAAACGCCATCGCGCCTGAGTCGGCGTTGAAGTTCTCACGGAAGTAGAAGTGGCCCGAAAGTTCGCCCCCGAACACGGCCTCGTGCGTTGCCATCGCCTGCTTCATGAAGACGTGCCCGACACGACTCCGCACCGGCTCACCCCCACCTTCGCGAACCAGTTCGGCCGTGCTGTGACTGCTCCGCAGATCAAAGACGACGCTGCCGCCTCCGGCCGCGCGGAGGAATCGCTGGCCTAGCCATCCCGTAATCAGATCGCAGCCGACAATGTTGCCCTTCTCGTCCACGACCATGCACCGATCGGCGTCGCCATCGAAGCAGATGCCCACGTCGCACCCCTGCTCACGCACGGCGTCTCGAGTCTGCTGCAGGTTGGCCTCGACGAGCGGGTTCGGCTCGTGCACAAACACGCCACTGCTGTTCTCAAAGTTGATCTGCACAATGTCGAGCCCGGGCACGCCCAGAAACAGCTTCGGGACCATCGTCCCCGCCATGCCGTTGGAGGCGTCAATGGCGATCCGAAGCCGCTGCGAGCCATCCTGAAGGCTCGGGGCAAGCATCTGGAAGACATGGGACCTGTAGGCGTCCCAGAGATTCTCCTCCCGCACGGATCCGATCGGATCACCCGACGCGTCAAGCGTATCCGCCGTGTCCCTGATCTCGGCCAGCCCGGTCTGTTCGCCGACCGGCTTGCCGCCGAGCTTGCTGATCTTGAACCCGTTGTAGTGCGCCGGATTGTGGCTCGCGGTGGTCTGCACACCACCGATGCATCCCACGTGGTTGACCGCAAAGGGAACCATGGGCGTGTCGACCAGACCGACGTCGACGACATCCGCGCCTTCGCTGCGCATGCCCCCCTGCAACGCGGCAACCAGGGACGGGCTTGTCAATCGCATGTCATGCCCGACCGCGATGCTCCGCCGATTCGCCTCCGGCAGGGCGTCGAGCCCTTCCTGCGAAAGCAGAAAGCGTGCCGTCGCCCGCCCGATGCGAAACGCCACTTCTTCGTTCAACGGGTCTGGCACGGTGGCCCGCACGTCGTACGCCTTGAAGACCTTGTTCATCATGCGTACATGGTACAGATCCGCCACGCTCGGTCAGTTCGCCGCAAGATCCTCTACGCGAATGCCGGCGGGCAGTACGGACGTGAACGCGCGGCCGTACGGCTTGCGCACGATCCGCGAGTCAAGAACAGCAACGGTTCCCTGGTCACTGGACGTGCGAATCAGCCGACCGATGCCCTGACGGAATCGCTGCACGGCCCGCGGCAGACTCTCGTCGCGGAATGGTGAGCCACCTGCCGCTGCAACGGCCTCGCATCGCGCTTCGACCAGAGGGCGGTCCGGCGGCTCAAACGGCAGACGCGTGATGATGACGGTCCGAAGTGCCGCCCCTGGCACATCGACCCCTTGCCAGAAACTGGACGTGCCGATGAGTACGCCGCCGTCCGTGCCGCGAAACCGCTCGACAAGCGGGCCTGGAGGTCCATCCCGACCCTGAACGAACACCTCGCCGCCGGCCGCTCGAATTCGATCCTCCGCCGCTTCGACGATGGCGTCGATGATGCGAAAGCTGGTGCACAGGACGAGCGCGTCGCCTCCGGTGCGGCCCACGAGTTCAACGATTCGATCCGACAGTGCCGAGACGTACTCGGGCCGCGACGGCTCGGGCATGCCGGAGTCGACGACCAGACGCATGTTGGAGGCAAGATCAAACGGGCTCCCCTCCAGCAGCACGGAAGCATCCGGGCAGCCCAGCCGGGAGGCGATGTGCTTGAACCCGGCGCCCCCGCTTGAGAGGGTCGCGCTGGTCATCACCACGCTGGTTCCGCCGCCAAAGAGCATCCGCTCCAGAATGGGTGCCACTTCCACCACGGTGCACTTCAACGCAGGTCGAGGTCCACGGCCTGCCACTGGTTCAACCCCGTCAAGTGCGTACACCGCGCCGGGGACGTCCTGCGCAAGCAAGCGGCGGACGCCGGTTGCCAGACCAGCGGACCGCATCGCCCAGGCATGGAGTTCGGCGCGATCGTCCTCCGAGTCCGCTTCCGACCGCACGGCCTGAATGGCCTCGGCAAGCCCGTCGAGTGGTCCCGAGAGCGTGTCCTCCACCGGATTGGCCTGACGAATGCGTCCGCCAGCCGACCCATTGGATTGCTGCCAGTCCATCAACGCGTTGAAGAACGCCTTGCAGGCGCGGCGAACATCGCGGACATGCACGACGCACCGCGACACGGGGCCGTCGCCTGATGCCCCCGAGAGCCACCCCCGCTGCTCATCATCACTCAGAAGCAGGCCGGCAAGCCGGAGTACGCCGGCCTCGGACACCTGCATACCGAAGTGCTCTGCGGCAACATCTTCCACAGCGTGCGCTTCATCGAAGATGACGTGGTCGTATGCAGGCAACATGGCAGCGCCCCCCATGCGGAGCGCCAGGTCAGAGAAGAACAAGGCGTGATTGCAGACCAGCAGGTTGCCCTGCTGCATTGCGGCGCGGGCCTGCTGATAGAAGCACGCGTCAAACCGCGGGCACGACGTGCCCAGACAGTTGTTCGAGTCACTTTGCACGTGGTCCCACGCAGCGCCCCGTGCGGCCTGCGGAAGCGAGGCGAGCGTCCCATCGAGCGTGCGGTCCGCCCACGCCTGCGTCGCGTCGAGCGCGGCGGCGAGGGACCGAGGCAGTCGCGACCGCCTCCGCCGGGCCCGCTCGAGCCGCCGAAGGCTCAGGTAGTTCCCGCGGCCTTTGACCAGCACGGGCCGAACGGCCCCGCCCGCCAGCGGCATGAGCAGAGGGATGTCCTTGCCAAGAAGCTGCTCCTGCAGCGCGATGGTGTGCGTCGACACCACGACCGTCTCGTCGTGCTGGCGTATGCGATCCATCGCCGCGGTCAGATAGGCCAGCGACTTCCCGACACCGGTGCCGGCCTCGGCCAGCAGCGTCGCCCGCGTATCGAGGGCCTCCGCGACTGCCTCGGCAAGCCGCGCCTGTTGCGGCCGCACTTCAAAGCCCGGAAGGACCTCCTCCAGGCCAGCCTCCGCCCCGAGCCTTTCAGCCAGATCAACGCTGGTCACGAGGCACTCCCCCGATGGGCGCCCGCGCGGGTTCTCCGGGTCGCCGGGGCCACTGTCTGGCGATCGGACCGGTTCGTCGCGCAACGACGATGGTCCCGGTCGGCGTTCGCCTGGTGATCTCAATCGTGGCCTTGAGCGTGCGAAGCGCCTGACCAGCCTCCGCGATCTCCTGTTCGGCGCGTTCGCCCTTGATCGCCAGCAACGCGCCGCCGTCGCTCACCAGCGGCAGCGCCAGTTCCAGCAGCACGGGAAGCCCGCCAACCGCTCGCGCGGTCACCACATCCCAGGCGCCCCGGCCACCGCCGTCCGGGCTCCCCAGCGTCTCGGCCCGCTCAGACAACACCGTGACATGGTCAAGCCCGAGGCTCGTCGCCGTCTCGGCCAGGTACCGCGCCTTCTTCCCGGTCGCCTCCAGCAGCGTCACCGGAAGGTCCGGTCGGCAGATGGCCAGAGGGATTCCCGGAAAGCCGCCGCCCGAGCCCAGGTCCAGCAGATGCCGCGCGCCTGCGGCCTCGATAAACGGCAACAGCGTGAGGCTGTCCAGCACATGCCGCCGCCAGGCATCCTCACGCTCGACGATGCGGGTGAGATTCATCCGGCTGTTCGCTTCGGTGAGGAGATCAAGAAACGTGCTCAGCGTGGACCACTCCTCAGCGGTCAGTTCCAGTTCATATGGAACCGCCATTGCCTGCAGAGCGCCAAGGTCATCCATGGCCGTCGTCCTCGCTTCCAAACTCAAAGCTCTCCCGCCAGAGGCGGCTCGGCGGCCGGAGCCCGACATTGAGCAACAGGCCGACCAGCAACCATACCGCCACCAGACTCGACCCACCCGCGCTCACAAACGGCAGCGTCATGCCGGTGATCGGCATCACACCGATGGTCATGCCGGTGTTCACCACCATTTGCGAGACCAGCAGCGTCGTGGCTCCCACGGCAACGAGCCTCGGGAATGCCTCGCGGCACTGCGCCGCGACCATCAAACCAGCACCGGCAAGCACCCCGAAGAGCCCCCACGTGACGACAGCGCCGAGCAGTCCCCATCGCGTAACGATGACCGCAAACACCATGTCATTGTGCTCTTCCGGAAGATGGTTCCATCGCACCAGCCGAGACGCCTGCTCGCCGCCGTGTCCGCTCAAGCCGCCAGCGCCAACGAGCGTCATGGCACGCTCACCCTGATACCCGATGTCATCCACGTAGGTGGTGTCGCCTCTGACCTGCGCCCACATTGCGAGAATGCGGTCCTTCTGATGCGGCCGCAGCAGCGGCGTCATGGCACCGGCGGCCACCAGACCAAGCAGGACCACGACCCCGAGGTCTCGCATCTTGGCCCCGGCGGCAATCAACATCGCAAACGCCGTGGGCAGGAACAGCAGCGCGGTTCCCAGATCCGGCTCCAGCAGGACCAGACCCATGGGCACCAGCGCGATGAGCAGCGGCGGAATGAGCCCCCACAGTCTCCGGTGGTTGCGCCGAAACCGCAGCCACGACGCGATCGACAGGACAACGGCGACCTTGGCCAGTTCGGACGGCTGGAAGTCCGTCACGACCAGATTGATCCACCTGCGGGCGCCGTTGCGAGGCCGCACCACCGCATCGGGAACGCCCGGCACCAGGAGAAACACGAGCAGCAGCAGAACCAGGCCGAGCAGCGGCCAACTGATCCACTGAAGCAAGCGGTGCGACGGCCATGTCACGCCCGCCGCCGCAATCAGCCCCACCGCCAGCAGCGCCGCCTGCTTGGGCACCAGTTCGGGCCGGGTTGTGTCGATCGCAAGTAGCCCGATCACGGTCAGCACTAGGGCTGCCACCACGCACAACCACGCCGGCGTCGCCCAATGGACGCGGTCCCGCCAGGTTCGGCGAGGCGCGGGGCGAAGCGACCCGCTCGGTCTGACGATGGGGACGCCCCGACTCATGGCGACTGCTCCAACAGGCCCGTCTCCTTCAGCGCCCGAACGACCTGGTCGGCGATCGGCCCGGCCGCCCGCCCGCCGGAGCCGCCGTACTCGACGAGGACGGCCACGGCGTAGCGGAAGTCACCACCCTCGGGCCCCACGAGCAGCACGACCCACGCGTGCTCCACCCCTCCAAGCCGCTCGCCCGGCTGCACCATTCCATCACCATCCACATCCCGATGCCAAGGCGGTGCCTGCGCGGTGCCGGTCTTGGCGGCGATGCGGACCCCCTCCTGCCCGAAGATCGGCGCTCGGCCCGTTGGCAGGGACAGATGATGCCCCGTGCCCCAGGACTCGGACACCACATCTTCGAGACCCTCCAGCGCCGCGGCGACGCCAGCCGGTGACAACGGCCTTCCCTGATGCGTTGCCGCGCCGCGGTGCCCGCGTACGAGCGTGGGCGGCACACAGCGCCCATGCCGCGCGAGCGTTGCGTAGGCATCGGCGGCGTGCAGCGGCGTCCACGCGGTGCGTCCCTGGCCGATGCCCAGCATGACGGACTCGAAGGTCGCTTCGCCCGATCGGCGCAAGTCGGCCACCTCCTCCTCCCGTGGCCGCGTGCCGCGAACCTCCACCGGTTGGTCCGACCACGATGGCGTCAACCCGATGTCCAGCGGCTCGCCCAGCCCGAACCTGCCGAGCCAGTCCGACAACCGCGCGAGCCCCATCCGTTCACCCAGTTCGTAGAACCAGCAGTTGCACGACCGAGCCAACGCCTCGACCGCGCCCAATCGCCCGTGTGTGGCCAGGCCATACCGTGGCCGGTAGATCCAGCACCGGGCCATACCCGGCTGGTCTTCAAAGTGGTGCCCGCGGCACACCAGTTCATCCTCCACGGCAACCACGCCTTCGGTCACGGCGGCTGCAAGTACGAGCGGCTTGACGATTGACCCGGGTGGCGCCACAACCTGCGCCCCGCGTACCAGCCAGGGCTGCAGGGCGGCCCGCTCGGAGGCGGGCAGATCACCGGCGGCCGTCGGTGTCGACGCCATGGCCACGATTTCGCCTGTCTCGATCTCAAGCACCACCACGCTCGCAGGAAGCTGCGTGCCTTCTGCAACGGCGGCATTCTCGTGCCACGACTGCACCCTCGTAAGACCGATCGATGGATCCAGCACCGCCTCAAGCCGCGCCTGCAGATCCGTGTCGATCGTCAGGTGGACCGGCCTTCCGGGCTTGGGGGCAACCCGGTCCCGAACGCCCAGATCATGATCGTGAAGCACTTCGCCCACGTCGCCCCGGAGCACGTCCTCCTGCGATCGCTCCACGCCGCTGCTTCCAACGATGTCATCGGTGCGGTACCCACCGCGGTCCACCTCGCCGGTGCCCGCGTCGCGGAAGGGTCGGCGGGCTCGATCCTCCTCCCAGACCTCCGAGCGAACCTTGCCGACGAGTTGCCCGCCGGGCCGGTCCACCCGGACCGCCCGCACGCCGTCCCCCTGGAGTGGGCCAGGCAGCGTGGAGAGATCCACCTCCACGACGGCTTCAGCCTGCGGGTGAGCGCGGTGCCGCGCGTACCGAAGCGAAAGCAGTTCCGGATAGTCGGCGGTCCAGATCTCAAGCGATGCCGCCGGCCCGTCCCGAAGGTCGGGCACAATGACGTGAGCGCCGGCCTGCTCGCGGATGGGCCTTGGAACAAATGCGGGCCCCTCGCCCGCTCCAAACCGCGCCTCGTGCCTGCGACGCTGCTGGTCCCAGACCACCGCCGCCATGTGCTGCACGCGGCTTCGAATGGCGTTGAGCGTGCCGTCCAGTTCGTCCTGATCCAGCCCCCCGGCCGCTCCGACTTCCTGCCACAGCCGCTCCAGAATCTCGTCGTAGGGCCCCCGCCTCGCTGCAATCGCCGCAGCGCGAACCTCGGGCGAAGCCGCCTGCCAGACGGCCGAGCCGAGGTCCCGCCGCGCCTGGGAGGTCGCCTTGTCTTCGGCCCACTGACCCGTGATGGCATCCCAGGAAACCGCCACCTCCCATCTGGGCTGGTCCTGCGCAAGCACCCGGCCGGCGCGGTCAACGATGTCGCCTCGCCATGTGGGCAGCCACTGCCGCCGAGTCAATCTGGCTTCGGCCGTCGCTCGATGCGCCGCCCCCTGCAGCACCGTCAGCCGCACGGCCTGCACCAGCAGCGCCACCATGATCACGCCGAGAATGCCGGCAAGAAGCCGCAGTCGGCGGTGATACATGCGGGGTGCCTTGCGGCGTGTGGTGGTGGACATCGGGCGGCGTCTGCTCGTCGCGGGAAGAGGGGTGGGGGCAGTCTACGCCGCACCGCCCCGGCCATCCGGGATACTGTCTGCGTGCGAGAACTCCCTCCGGAACTGCTGATCGACGCGTATCTGCAAGGCTGCTTCCCCATGGCAGACCCGCAGTCGGGCGACCTGGAGTGGTATCGACCGGATCCACGCGCCATCATCGAACTCGACGGGCTCCGGGTCTCCCGCAGCCTCGCCAGAACCTGCCGGTCGGGCCTGCTGGACATTCGCCGCGACACGGCCTTTGAAGATGTCGTCGCGGCCTGCGCCGCGGCCCGGCCGGGCCGGGAGGACACGTGGATCGACGCCCGCATCGCACGGGCCTGCGCCGCCCTGCATGAGGCAGGGCTGGCCCACAGTCTGGAAGCCTGGAAGGACGGGCGACTGGTGGGCGGCCTCTACGGGGTTCGGCTCGGCGGCGCCTTCTTCGGGGAGTCCATGTTCAGCGACCCCGCTGCGGGCGGCCGAGACGCGTCGAAGGTCTGCCTGGTGCACCTCGTCGAACATCTGCGGGCCATCGGCGCCGCCCTCCTGGACATCCAGTTCCTGACGCCCCACCTGGAGCGGCTCGGAGGCGTGGAAATCCCTGCAGCCGTGTATCAGCGGCGACTCAAGGCCGCGGTGGCCATCGAGACGATCTGGTGACCTGAGCCTTGCGGTCGCTGCCGGGTGGCTGGTATCCTTCTCGGTCTTCCCTTGTGAGGAGCCGTCAGTGAGGGTCTTCGGATCGGCGCTGCACGGGGCATTTCGGTCGCGGCTGACAGATGCTCCAGCTCCGGGAAGGCCAGCCGCGGCAGCGCGTCACGACGCGGGTCCGCGCCCCATTTCGCCCTGCACGCCCGGCGACGCCGTCCGGGCGGGCCAGTACGACGAGACCGTACGACGAGACCCGCGCACCGGCCGGCATCGGCCACCCAACCAACCGTCCTTCCCCCTTGGCCCGTGGTGTAATCGGTAACACACCTGTTTTTGGTACAGGCATTCCAAGTTCAAGTCTTGGCGGGCCAGTTCAGGACAACCCTTCGACGAATCATGACGCAACCGACCTCACACGACGACCCGCGGACCACCGCAGTCATTCTCGCCGCCGGCAAGGGCACGAGGATGGGCAGTGATCTGCCAAAGGTGCTGCACGAGGTGGCTGGACGACCGATGGTCCATTGGGTCGTTGACGCATGCCGCGCCGCGGGCGTTGGCCGGATCATTCTGGTGATCGGACACCGGGGCGATCTGGTTCGCGCCTCGTTCGAGGGCGGCGAGGACATTGCGTTTGTCGAGCAGACCGAGCAGCTCGGAACCGGGCATGCGGTGGAGGTCTGCCGCGACACACTGTCATCAATCGGAGGTGACGCGTTCGTGCTGGCCGGGGACGGCCCGCTGATTCGCACCAGCACGCTGCAGTCCATGCTTCGGACGCACCGGGGCGCGCACGCGGCGGCAACGCTCGCGACCGCGGTCATCGACGACCCGACGGGGTACGGCAGAATCGTCCGAGACGCGTCCGGCCGGTTTGACTCGATCGTCGAACAGAAGAATGCTTCGCCGGAACAGGCCGCGATCAGAGAGGTCTACCCGTCCTACGCCTGCTTTGATGTCCCCGCCCTGCTGGACACGCTTACCGACCTGCCACGTGATCCAGTCGGAGGCGAGTACTACCTGACCGAGGTCCCGGCGATGATGCGGCGGAGCGGGCGATGTGTGGAATTGCTCGCGGAAGTGCCCGCGGAAGACATTCTGTCAATCAACACACCAGATCAACTCGCGGAAGTTGACACCGTCCTGCGTGGGCGGCTGCAGATGGAGGCTGCGACATGAGCGTTGATCGCGATCATCTGAAAGTCTTCGGTGCTCGGGCCGGGGCCGAATTGGCAGCCGACGTCTGCGACCATCTCGACCTCCCCCTTGGGGTGGGCAAGACGGAACTCTTCCCGGATGGCGAGTTGATCGTCCGCATCGAGGAAGACGTCCGCGGGCGTGACTGCTTTGTCGTGCAGTCGACGAGCGATCCGGTCAACGCCAATCTGATGGAGCTGCTGATCTTCATCGATTGTCTCCGCCGCGCCTCGGCCAAACGCATTACCGCTGTGATCCCGTACTTCGGGTATGCCAGGCAGGATCGCAAGGACGCCGGTCGCACACCGATCACAGCCAAGCTCGTTGCCAACCTGTTTGCCGCAGCCGGCGCCGACCGCGTGCTCTGCATGGACCTGCATGCAGCACAGATTCAGGGGTTCTTCGACATCCCGGTGGATCACCTGACGGCGTCAGCGGTCCTGGGAAGTTACTTCGAGGGCATTCGCAGCGACCTGGGCGATCTGGCCATCGTGTCGCCCGATGTGGGCAACGTCAAAGTCGCCAATGCCTATGCAAGCATGCTGAACGCGGACCTGGCCATCATCGACAAGCGACGGGAGTCGGGCGACTCCGTGGCTTCCCGCAACCTCATCGGCGATGTCTCGGGCCGCACCGTGCTCATGGTGGACGACATGATCTCGACGGCCGGAACCATCTGCGAAGCGGCCCGCCTGGTCATGGAGCGTGGCGCCGAACGCGTCATCGCGGCCGCGTCGCACCCGGTGCTCTGCGGGCTGGCGATGGACCGTCTTCAGGACGCCCCCATTGAGAAGATCGTCGTCACCGACTCCATTCCTGACCGCGGACGGCTCGACCCGATTCGCAACAAGCTGGTCGAATTGACCATCGCCCCGATGCTGGGCGAAGCCATCTATCGAATTCATCACGACATGTCCATCTCCGCCCTGTTCCAGCGTGGAACGGGCGTGAAACGCTGACACTTTCACGCGGCGACACTTTGTCGCCGCCCGAACTGGAGGACCCGACCATGGGCCACGACACACCGACCCTCGAGGTCGAAACCCGCGAGCGAACCGGAAGTCGGTACGCCAAGCGACTTCGCGACGCAGGGCGGCTCCCTGCCGTCATCTACGGCCGCGGCGGCGATCCCGTCCACGTGAGCGTCGATGCCTCCCATGCCATCGGCCACCTTCAATCGGGCGGCCACGTGATGGAGGTCAAGGTTGATGGCGGCGACGCCGAGACCTGCCTGGTCAAGGAACTGCAGTTCGGCCACCTGGGCGATGACCTCGTGCACATCGACCTCGCCCGCGTTGACATGGACCAGATCGTGACGGTCAACGTCCCGGTCACCCTCTCGGGCACGGCCAAGGGCTCCAAGGAAACCGGCGCGATGCTCGTGGTGGTTCGTTCCGAGATCGAAGTCCGGTGCAAAGTCAGTGCGATCCCCTCAGAACTCAAGGCGGATATCACTGAGTTGACCGAAGCCCTGACCATTGGCGAGTTGGACCTTCCGGACGGCGTGGAGGCCATCCTTCCGCCCGAGAAGCACATCGCGCACATTGAGTACAAGGCCGAGGATGACGACGAAGGTGATGCGGAAGCCACGGATGTCGACGCCGATGGCGCCGAGCCGGAGGTCATTACCGAGAAGAAGGACGAATCGGAGGACGGCGGCGAGGGCTGAGCCCCGCGCCGGAAGCATCATGCGACTCGTCGTAGGCATTGGCAACCCGGGCACCGAGTACGACCGCACCCGTCACAACGTCGGGTTCGAGGCGCTCGATCGCCTGGCGCGCCGCATCGCTCCAGGGGAGATCGCTCGCAGCCGCTTTCAGGGTGCGACGATCGACGCTCGGATCGGCGAGGACACCGTGCTGCTTCTCAAACCGCTCGCCTTCGTCAATCGAAGCGGCCAGGCGGTCGCCGAAGCGATTCGCTTCTACAAACTGCAGCCAGAGCAGGACCTGCTCGTACTCGTGGACGACACGGCGCTTCCCTGCGGACGCATTCGCATCCGGGAGCAGGGTGGAACCGGGGGTCACAACGGGCTGCAGGACATCACTCAAAAGCTGGGAACCGACCGCTGGGCGCGAGTGCGCATCGGCATTGACGGTCCCGGCGACATCCCCCTGTCGTCCTATGTGCTCGGCAGGTTTCGCCCCGACCAGCAGGATGCTGTCGACCAGGGCATCGAACAGGCCGTCGAAGCGGCCGACTGCTGGATCAACCGCGGCACTACCGCCGCCATGAACGCGTTCAACGCCGACCGGGAGCCATCGCGCTCTCCGGAGGAGACCAACAACAATGTCTGAGATCACCATCACCACCTACGAGGGCATGTTCCTCTTCCCCCAGTCCGCGACCAGCGATCTCGCGGGCGCAAGCCAGCACGTCCTGGACCACCTTGAGAAAGTCGGCGCCGAAGTCGTGTCGTTCCGCAAGTGGGACGATCGCCGGCTCGCGTACCCGATCAGGGGCAACAAGCGGGGCGTGTTCTTCCTCGGGTACTTCAAACTTGCCGGCGACAAGATGGCATCGCTCGAGCGGAATCTGCTGCTCAGTGAGGATCTGGTTCGCTTCCTGATCACTCGGGCCGACCACCTGACGCAGGAGCAGATCGAAGCCGCTGAAGGTCGAGCCGAACTTGCTGACGAGGCCAAGCTCCGAGGCGAGCAGCAGGCCGACGAGGCCGGCAGCACGGTTCGCGCCACGACCAAGGCTGACCGGCAGGCTGCAGCCGTCCAGGACGCCGAAGAGGCCACCGAACCGGATGCGGAAGGCACCACGGCAACCGAACCGGCTGCCACGGAAGAGGAACCCGCTGCGTCCTGATCGCGGACGTTTTGGCCCGCCGGTGTCGCACCTGCCCCGCGAGGAGGTACGATGGCCGCAACAGGAGGCATGAAGCCATGGCAGGAAGTGTCAACAAGGTGTTCCTCATGGGGAACCTCACCCGCGACGTCCAGGTGAAGCACACAGCGAACAACACCGCTGTGGCAAACCTCGGTCTGGCGGTCAATCGCCGGTATCGAAACAACGCCGGCGAGATGCAGGAAGAGACCACCTTTGTCGACTGTGAGGCCTGGGGCCGCACTGCCGAGACCATGGGCAAGTACCTCTCCAAAGGCCGACCGGTCTTTCTCGAAGGAAGGCTGCGACTCAACGAGTGGGAAGACCGGGACGGCAACAAGCGATCCAAGTTGCTCGTCGTCGTTGAGACCTTTACCTTCGTCGACAGCCGGGGCGGCGGAAGCGGTGGCGATCAGGAATCCAAGTATCAGGCAACCGGCGGAGGTGCCAGCACCTCGCCGGATGACATTCCGTTCTGAACATCGAGGCCGATGTCGGCCTTGAACACAATGACGCTGGGGCGCCGCGGCACGGCGCTCCTCAACTCCTCGGAGGACAACGCACATGAGCCGAAGAACCATTGAACTGTTGCTGCTCGAGAACGTCGAGAGCCTTGGCATCATCGGAGATGTCGTCAAGGTCCGCACCGGGTATGCCCGTAACTTCCTGCTCCCGATGGGCATGGCGGAACCGCCGAGCCAGGACCGTATTGACGAACTCCAGGCCGAGCGTACCGCAGCGCTCGCCAAGGTGGCCGAGCAGCGATCGGCCCGCGAAGAACTGATCGCCCGCATGGAAGAGGTCGAGCTCACCCTGATCCGATCCTGCAACGACCGCGGCGGCCTGTATGGCTCGGTCACCCAGCGTGATATTGCGGATGCGTTGGCCCAGGTCGGGTACGAGGGCGTGGACATCCGGTCCGTCCGCCTTCCCACGTCGATCCGCCGCATCGGCTCCTATGAAGTCCCGATCCAGTTTGACGTGGACCTCCGAGCCGACATCACGGTGGTGGTCGAGCCCGACCAACCGCTCGAAGAGCGGGAGGAAATGGAGTTTGACGACGAGGGCGAGCTGATTGAGAAGCCCGAGCCGGCCCCGGCCGAGCCCGCGCAGCCGGAAGCCGCACCAGCGGCCGAAGCGGCTGCGGAAGGCTGATCAGGCTCCGAAGCCCCCTTCACCCCCGCCCTGTGCCGCCAGGCTGGAGCAGCCTGAGGGACGTGCTGACCGTGCGCTCAAGGTGATACGTGACCATGGGCCCCCGGCGTTGCCCTCAGGCGACGTCGCGGTCCGGTTGGCGCTCGTCGCCGAATTCGAACTCGAGATACCGCGCGATGTAGTCCAGAATGCTGGACGCCTCCGGAATGTCCGGGTTGCTCGTCGGACCGGACGGTTCGAAACGCATGCCCTTGAATCGGCGTACCGCGTCCTCGATGGGCAGCCCGTACTGCAGCGAGATGGAAAAGCTGCGACAGAATCCCTGAATCAGGCCGGAGAGCGTCGAGCCCTCTTTGCTCATCTTGATGAAGATCTCACCCGGTCGGCCGTCGTCAAAGAGCCCGACGGTGAGGTAGCCCTCGAAGCCGCTGACCGAGAACTTGTGGGTGGTCGACGATCGGGTCGTGGGGAGGATCTCGCGGTGGCGATCTGTGAGCATGGGTGGCCTTCCGTGGTCTCTCTGCTGTCCTGCCGCGTCCGTGCAGCCATGGCGTGCATCGGTCTGTCAGGTATCCCAACTTGAATCGTCCTATACGGCCAGCTGCCCGTCAAGCAGGCCGGCGATGACCGCTACGGCGGCGACCAACACCCCCACCGCGACCACCACGCGGGTTGGGCGGGCCCACCGCGTCCACCCCACCACCAGCCCGCACAGGCACAGCACCGTCACGCCCGCCAGCGCGCACCCTTCCAGACCCGAGAGCCGCCGGTACCCGACGAACGGGAGCGGGCCCTCCGCATCCTGCACCACGATCTGCACACCGCCCATGGCCAGAACGCCCAGCGACAACGCGGGCCCCAGCGAAGCCGCCCACCCGGCCGTCAGCGTCGCGGCTCGCCCACCGGCAGCCCCCGCCACCCGCAGCACCACGCCCACGCCTGTGGCCGTACAGACCAGCGACGCGGCCCCGCCCCCGGCTCCGGCCACCGTCCAGCCCAGCGCGGCCGCGGCCACCAGCATCCCGGCCACCAGACCGCCGCCGCTGCCGCGATCTGCGTGGGACTCGCCGACCCGAGGCATCGTCTCCAACCACACAAGCACCAGTCCGGCCGCCATGGCGACCCCGGCCACGAACTGCGGCACGCTGCCCGCCGCGGCCAGCACGAGCATCAGCCCGCCCAGCGCTGGCCAGGACATCGGAAGGTGATCGTCCAGGTGCCAGGATCGATGGCCCCGCCCCAAATCGAGCAGGTACGCAACCGCCAACCCCGCAGCGGCAGCGAGCGGCGCGCCCGACCCGCTCAGGAGCGGCCCGGCTGCCCCGCCGCCGAGCGCTTCGGCCGCCTCGGGAATCGACAGCCCCAGAAATGGAAGCACCACCGCCAGCGGCAGCCACAGGCAGAGCACCTGACGCGCGGGTCGCCCGCCCACGGCGCCGCAGCGGGCCACCGGGCCGGCCAACGCCACAATGGCCGCCCCCAGCCCCGCACTGATTACAAGCATCACGACGCCTGACATTCGGGGGGAAGGGTACCGGCCACTGCGTGGAGGATGTCGGCGTGGATCTGATCCATGGACGCCCGGGCCGCAGGCGGCCGCCACCAGATCTCCCCTGTTCCGTCGGCTCCGCGAGCACCGACCTGACGCACCGCGCCGGGAAGCCTCCCGAACGCGGCCAGAAACGGCTCGGGCCGCGTCGTTGCAAACACAAGGTCGCGGTCTCGCCGAACCAGACGTGAGACGCCCCACGGCTCCAACGAAACAGCCACCTCGCGGCACATCCGGAGGCGGGAGGCGGGCGCAGGCACCGGACCATAGGCGCTCTCCAGATCCTGCATGACCTCCTCAATCGCAGCCGCCGTGCCACTTCTGCAGAGTCGCCTGTAGGCGTCAAGCCTTCTGGCCTCGCTCGGGATCCACGCGGCCGGCAGGTAGCCGGTCCAGCCGACATCCACAATGACCGGCCTGGCCTCCGGGCGCCGGCCCTGCCGCAGATCCTCCACCGCCCGCTCAAGCAGCCGGCAATAGAGTTCGTATCCAACCGCCGCAATGTGCCCGGACTGCTCGGGCCCGAGAAGATTGCCGGCGCCCCGCAGTTCGAGGTCGCGCAGCGCAATACGGAACCCGGCCCCCAGCATGGAGAAGGCTTCGAGGGCCTGAAGACGCCGCTGCGCCTCCGGCTGCACGTTGCGGGTCATGGGGAGCAGCAGATAGCAGTAGGCGCGGTGGCGGGACCGCCCCACGCGACCGCGAAGCTGATGCAGATCGGCCAGGCCATACCGGTCGGCCTCGTTGATGATGATCGTGTTGGCGTTGGGGATGTCGATACCGGACTCGATGATCGTCGTCGCGACGAGCACGTCGACTTCGTGCCGCATGAATGCCAGCATCGTCTTCTCAAGTTCGCGAGCGGACATCCGCCCGTGCCCTGTCGCAATTCGGGCATCGGGTGCCAGCGCATGCACCGCCTCAGCGACATCATCCAGATCTCGAACTCGATTGTGAACGACGAACACCTGGCCTTCGCGGGCCAGTTCCCTGCCGATCGCGGTCCGGAGTCGGCCTTCATTCCACGGCATGACTTCGGTCACGACCGCGCGACGGTCCACTGGTGCCGTCTGCAGGCTGCTGATGTCACGCAGGCCCATCATCGACATGTGCAGCGTCCGCGGGATGGGGGTCGCGGTCATGGTCAGAACGTCGACCGTCGCCCGGAGTTGAAGCAACCGCTGCTTGTGTTCAACACCAAACCGCTGCTCTTCATCGATGACGACGAGTCCGAGATCCTTGAACCGCACATCATCGCTGAGCAGCCGGTGTGTCCCGACGAGCACGTCGATCTTCCCATCGGCCAGTGCAGCGGTGATCTCCCGCTGCTGAGCCCGCGTCTTGAACCGACTCATCGACTCGACGCGGAACGGGTAGCCCGCGAAGCGTCCCCTGAACGTCCGCTCATGCTGTTCGGCCAGCACCGTCGTCGGCACAAGCACGGCAACCTGCCGCCCCGCCGCCGCGGCGCGAAACGCAGCTCGAATGGCCACCTCGGTCTTTCCAAACCCCACGTCGCCGCACACCAGTCGGTCCATGGGCCGCGGCGCCTGCATGTCCGACCGAACCGACTCAAACGCAGCGGCCTGGTCCTTCGTCTCATCCCACGGAAAGGCCGCCTCGAACTCGTGCTGCCAGGCCCCGTCCTGCGGGCATGCAACCCCCGATCGACTCTGCCGGACGGCCTGCACACGAAGGAGTTCGGCTGCCAGTTCCCGCACCGAGTCCGCGGCCCGCTCCTTTCGGTTGGCCCAGGCCTTGCCGCCGAGCATGGAACGCTCGGGGGCGCCTTTGAAGGCTCCGATGTAGCGATGCACGTCCTCAATGCTCGTCGCGGGGACCAGAAGCCGCGCCCCTTGCGCGAACTCGAGCACGAGAAACTCCTCTTCGGAGTGCTGTTGGTCTTCATGCCTGACCTGCAACTGCATGCCGAGGAAGGCCGCGATGCCGTGCTCACGATGGACCACATGGTCACCGGCCGAGATCTCCACGAACGCGTCAAGATCTCGCCGCTGGCCCGACCCGTGCGCGCGTCGGCGGACCTGATATCGGTGCACGATCTCGTCGTACGGCACCAACTGCGTCGGCCGCTCGCCAGCGTGCCACGTGAAGCCGCGGTGCAGGTACCCATCGGCCAGCCGCACGCCGGACGGGACTTCTCCAAGGAGTTCCCGCATTCGGTCCGCGTCCCCGGCGTGCTGACACACGATGACCACATCCATCTCGGCGGCGCGGCGTCGAATGTCCACCACGGCATCGGAGGCCTGCTCCGGGAAGGCCGGCAGGGGTCCGACCGGCAGCGTATGCGTCGGGTCGCCGCCGCCGACCATGCACAAGGCTCGGGAGGCGTCGCGAAGTTCCCCCTGCACCTGCTCCAGTTCGGCGAGCCACCCCCCGCCTGCCGTGCGGTCCAGGTAGGCCCGCGCCTGCTCGCGGATCTCGGCGGGGTCGTCCAGCACAACCTCCCAACTCGCGTCCAGAAGGCCGCTCAAGAGGTGCGGCTGGCGGGCGGTGTCGTCCTCACCCGTCATGTCACCCGCCATGTCAACCGCCCCCGCCACGAGGTCGAGTTGGTCCAGCACGTGCCCGGATCCCATGGTGTCCAGGTCAATCGCATGCACCGACTCCACATCGTCACCGAAGAAATCAAGGCGGGCCGGATCGCCGACCTCGGGGAAGATGTCAATCACGTCGCCCCGGACCGCGAACTCGCCCGGCCGCTCCACGGAAGCCGCCCGCTCCCATCCCGCCGCCGCGAGCCATGCCAGCAGGTCATCCCTGCCGACCCGATCGCCGGGGCGAATCGTCCGAAGGAGATTGGACCAGGCAGACGGCTCCGGCACGGGCTGCATGAGCGCCGCGATGGGACTGACGATCAACGCGCCGTCTGGAGACGCGAGCCCGCGGAGCGCGACCAGCCGCTCGGCCAGCAGGTCCGGCCGCGCGCCATGCTCACCCGGCAGGGACTCGAGGGCAGGAAACCTCCGAACGGGCAGGTCTCGCGCCCGAAACTCGTCGCAGACCTCATCGGCCTGATCCAGATGTGCAGTGACCAGCAGCCGCGGCGCCGGGCGATGTGATGCCAGCGCCGCCAGCCACACGCTCGTGGACGAGCCCGCTCGCCCCGACAGAACCGCATCTCCCCCGCCGGCAAGCGGGTCGAAGTCGCTCAGGCCAGCGGCCGCGTCGATGACCGCATGCCATGACGTCACCGCGACGGATTCCACACCGTCACCCTTTGAATCTGCGCGGCCGTTTGCGGGCCCACACCGCGAATCTGGCGGACCGCGGCTGCGCCGCTCACCTGACCGCCGCGCATCCCGGCCTCCAGCCGATCAGCCAGCACCGGCCCGACGCCGGCAATGCACCGCCAGGTCGCCGCGTCGGCCTGGCGGGCGTCAATCGGGCAGAGACGGCGGCTGGGCTCGCGGGTGACCTCGCCGCGGCTGCCGCCCACCGCGAGCATCCACGCAGCGGCCGCCAGGCCGATACCGGCCACACCAGCCCCGCCGAGGTGCCGACGCCTCGGGGATGGGTCGCTCACGCCGCCTCCGGGGCAGGACCAAAGGGCTTGGAGAGCTTCTTCCGCAGCGTGATGAGGCGTTTGATCGCTTCTTTGGCCGTGCCATCACCGGCAATGAGCCCGGCGTGCGGCGGCCGCGTCTCGGGGTGGTCGAAGAGATCCGTCCACAGCACCGACTCGACGTGCGGCTTGGAGAGCATCATCGCAACGGCAATGGATGCCCACTGCGCCTGCCGCTCGGCGGTCCAGTCGCCCCGCCATCGGCCGCCCGTATCACCGACGGCCTCGCTGGGAACACCGAGATCGGTCACGATGATCCGTGGGTCCACATGGACGAACCGATCGAGCAGCCTGCTGAGTTCCATGAGGTCACGGACCGTCCGCCCGTGGCCGTCGTCTCCCATCCGCACCGAGAGGCCGACCGCGTCAAGCCGCACGCCGGCCTGCATGATCTGCTCGACGAATGCGAGCGGGCCTACGGCATGGGCGTGGCTGTAGAGATACTCGCTCCAGGGCTGCTCCAGTTCGATCAGGACGCGGCGACCCCGTCGGCCCTCTCGCACGCGAAGCGACAGCATCCGAACAAGATCGATCATCTCCCTAGGCTCAAGCGACATGGTCGTGTTCGTGTTCAGACCCGTACCGAGTGACCACATGCCGATGTGGTCGCCATATCGCGCCACGACAGCCTCGACGTGTTCGTAGGCAAGATCCCGGAGGTGCTCGTAGGAGGCGACCTTGCTTGAGACCCACCCAGGCAACCCGCGGCGGCCGAGGTCGATCAGGGGTCCTGAAATCACCCGGCACCCGTGGTCTTCCGCCCAGGCGATCCAGTCATCCGTATCGTCCCAGCGATACGCCCCCTCTGACGGGCACAAGCTGCTCCATCGAAGCGGCACCGCAAGCAGGCGGAAGTGGCGATGGGCAAGTTCCTTGAGCGCCTCGCCCCGCCTGGAAGGCTCGATCCGCACGCCGATGGCCGTCGACGGCGCCGGCTTGGATTTGAACCGCCGCCGCAGCAGAATCTCGGAATGCGCAACCGCAAGCCGCTCCGAGGCGGCGATGGCCAGTTCCAGAGACTGGCGACCAGCCTTGTCGGCCTGCACCGGATCGCTCGTCACCATGGCCTGCGTGAACAAGTGCCGCGCCTCATTCCACATCTTCATGGCGGGATGCGACTCGTCAAGGTCAATCATCCCCCACTCTTCGGCCTTGAATACAAAGGTGCCGATCCGGTGCCTGGCCAGTTCCACGGTCAGGATGTATGGGTCCTCCCGCTGGGGAAGCAGACATGTCCGAAGTGCCAGATCTCCCGGCCGCCCCGCATCGAATCGCAACCCCAACGCCATGGCGCCACTGGCACGCCGCTCGCAGACAATGTGCCCGTCCCGAACCTTGATGCGGCCAGGCGTGACCACCTCATCCTTGTCAATCAGGACGGCGTTTCGGAGTGGACCCGCTTGAGCGCGTCCGTCGGTGTCGTAACTCACGAATCGGATCATGTGAAGGTGCCGGCCATTCTACGGCTCGCCGGGCCGAGCCGGGGCGTGGCGCCCGCAAGTGCTACACTGGCCGGCTCTCAGGAGCCACCACATGCAAGCCACCAGCCCTCCCGTCATGGTCACCGATCTGCCCCTTCCCGGCCGCCGCCAGGGCAAGGTCCGAGACATCTACCAGGTCCCCGCCGCCGGCGGCGGATCCCCGAGCGTCCTCATCATCGCCACGGACCGCATCAGCGCCTTCGATGTCGTCATGCCGACGCCGGTGCCGGGCAAGGGACGTGAACTGACGTCGATCAGTACGACCTGGTTCCACCACATTCGTGACTGGAACCTCATCGGCGACCACTTGCGATCGGTTGAACCGGAGGATGTGCCAGGCCTGGACGACGCGCAGCGTGAACAGTGCCGTGGCCGCATGATGCTGGGGCGAGCCGCACGCGTCATTCCGGTGGAATTCGTCGTACGCGGATACATCACGGGTTCAGGGTGGAAGGAATACGGCCGACAGGGCACCGTCTGCGGCATCACCCTGCCCGAGGGGCTGAAGCACTGCCAACAACTCCCCGAGCCCATCTTCACGCCAGCAACCAAGGCCGAAGAAGGACACGACGAGAACATTGACTTTGACACCGCCTGCGATATCGCCGGCAGGGATGTCATGAATCGGCTCCGCGATGTCTCGGTCGAGATCTACCGTCGGGCGGCCGCGTATGCCGCCGAGCGGGGAATCATTCTGGCCGACACGAAGTTCGAGTTCGGGTACGCCCTCGATGGAGACGGAAACGAGACCGACGAGATGATGCTGATCGACGAAGTGCTCACGCCGGACTCCAGCCGATTCTGGCCGGCCGAAGACTATGAGATCGGTCGCGATCAGGACTCGTTTGACAAGCAGTACGTCCGCAACCACCTGGAGGGGTTGGTGCAGCGTGGCGAGTGGGACAAGACGCCGCCGGGACCTTCGATTCCCGACGACGTCGTCGTCAACACCCTCGCCCGCTATCGCGAAGCGAAACGGCGGCTGTTCGGCTGAGGTTCAGATGGGGACGAAGTCTCCGCAGCCTCCGAAGTCTTCGATGAGATCGACGATGTCTTCGGCATCGACCGTGCCGTCGTTGTTGCCGTCGGCGAATGGATCGCGGGTACCCCAGACGGACAGCAGATCGATGAGGTCCTCCACACCGATCACGCCGTCCATGTCCATGTCGTCGAGGCAGAACGGGCAGTCCACGTAGGTTTCCAGCGGGACGATGCCCTCGGTCGTGCCAACTGTCGATGTGCCGCTGCAAAGTTTGCTGTCCGCGAGCCACGGGCCGGCACCGCCGGTGGTGTCATGCCACCAGACGTCGCCCGACTCACCAGCGCTGTGGTAGCGGAACTGGTTCTGAGAGAGCGTGGCCGTCGTAACGCCATCCGTTGAGACCGCGCCGCCCCAGGCAGCCGATCCGCCCCAGAATCCACAGCGGTGCAAAGAAAGCGTGCTGGAGTCCGAACTCAGATGACCGCCGGCGCTGGCCGCTTCGCTGGCAATGAACGAACACTGCGACAGCGACGCCTCCGAGCCCGTGACATACATCGCGCCCCCGTTGCTGGTTGCCGAGCAGCCCGCGAACTGGGATTGACTCACGCTCACTTGAGCCCAGCCACACGCGATGGCTCCACCGTCATCGGCGACGCAGTTCGTGAAGTCGCAGGAGTCAACCTCCAGGCTCCCTATAAACATGATGATGGCGCCGCCGCTCTGCGTGGTTCCCGCCGCATCCACCTGTCCCACACTCAAGTCTTCAAACACGCAGTTTGTGATTCGTACCGCCGCAGCGACCGCAGACACCGCGCGGCCTGATTCGGCGGGAATCGGGATCTCCTCTCCAGTCACTGGGTGGGCCAATGTCCACACGGACCGCATCTGCAACCCGTCCAATTGCACCGTGTGGTCGGCTGGCGTGCTGGTGATCGTGAAGATGGCCTCATCCGCATCGGGCCTGATCAGGACCTCGCCGGTACCGACGATCCGTACCGCCTTGCCGTCGATGACAACGGTCTCGAAGTACGTCCCTTCAGCGACCACAATCAGGCAATCGTCATCCGCGGCGTCAACCGCTTCCTGAATGGTGTCGTAGTCCTCAGGAACGTCGATGCGGCACTGGAATGGAAAGTCGGGAAACTCACCGTCCCAGTGCTCTGGGAAATCGATCAGATCGCCTGGCAGTGGCGGCATGGGGTCTTCTGGATTCCATGGGTCTCCCAGCGGAGTATCCGGAGGCATGGGCCATCCGCCACCGTCGGGATCGTCCGGATTGGGAGTCCACGCGGACGCAGCGGACGTGATTGTGAAGAGTGAGATAAGGATGGCGAATCGCATGGGCAAGCCTCCTGCTGGGGCCATCCCTTCAAGGGGATGACAGCCCTAACTATGTGGGAGGTCTGGTGCTGTGTGCCATCTCGCCAAGAATGGGCTTGGCAGGCAAAAAAATGAGGTGTCAGCGGACCTGCGCCGGGCTCGCCCCGTCGGGGTCAGCGGCTGCAACGGTGTTGCGAAGCAGCATCGCAACCGTCATCGGCCCCACGCCGCCAGGGACCGGACTGAGCCATCCGGCCACCGAACCGACCGAGTCGGCGTCGACATCGCCCACGGTCCGCCGCTCGCCGGTCTGCGGGTCCCTGATTCTGTTGATGCCCACATCGATGACGACGGCGCCGGGCTTGACCATGTCCCCCGTCACGAGCCCCGGAACACCGGCCGCGGCAATCACAACGTCTCCTCGCCGCGTGTGCGCCGCCAGATCCGCCGTGTGGACATTCGTCGACGTGACGGTCGCCTCCGCCTCCATCAGCAGCACCGCAACGGGCCGGCCCACAATGGTGCTGGCCCCCACACACACCACTTCTGCGCCGCGGAGGGAAACACCCGTGGATTCAATCAGCCGCATCGTCGCAAGGGCCGTGCAAGGCACCAGCGTCCGCCGCCCATAAATCACCCCGCCGATGTTGGCAGGATTGACGCCTTCCACGTCCTTGTCCACGTCGATCAAAGCCTGCACCCGCTGGGCGTTCACGTCGGGCGGGAGCGGCAGGTGCACCATGATGGCGGTCACCCTGTCGTCGTCATTCAGTTCTCGAACCCGCGTGGTCACCGTCGACTCGTCGGCGTCCGAGGGCACTTCGTGCATCCGATACTCAATGCCGATCTCCGCGCACATGGTCGCCTGGTTCCGGGCGTACACGCCCCCCGCGGCATTCCCGCTCGCAAGCACGACGTCCAATCGAACGGGGTGCCCCTGAGCCGACAACTCCGCCACCCGGGCGGTGAGCACGGCCTTGACGTCCCGGGCAAGGGCCCGGCCATCGATGATGTGTGCGGTTCCTGTGGGGTTCACACGCGGAGGATAGCGGCCCTCTGTCTCCACGCCTCTACAATGCCGCCCATGAGCACCATGCAACTTGTGGCCATTGACGTGGGCAATACTCGAACCCATCTCTCCGCCATCACCGGAATGGACCTGGCAGGCCCGACGTCCGTCTCCAATGACGACCTCGCCGCCATGACCGAGGCCATTCTGGCGGCCCGGAACTCGCTGGACGAGAAGTCACCCCGCCCCGTCGTGATCGCCTCGGTCAATGACTCACTGGCCGACCAACTGGCCTCGGCCCTTGCAGACCAGCTGGGCGAAGAGGTGTACCGCGTCGGCGACGACCTGCCGGTCCCCATCCAGGAGGACCTCGCGCCCGAGACGATGACCGGCGTCGACCGGCTGCTCAACGCGTGCGCGGCCTACGACGTCCTCAAGCAGGCCTGCATCGTCGTGGACGCCGGGACAGCCGTGACGATCGACTTTGTGGACGGCGAGGGAACCTTCCACGGCGGCGCGATTGCGCCTGGCGGCCGGATGCAGCTGCGTGCGCTCCACACCTGGACGGACACGCTTCCCGAGATTGACTTCGCCGCCCCGGACGATGAGCCCTTTGGCCGAAGCACATCGCAGGCCATGCTTCGCGGCGTCGTCCACGGCGTGCAGGGGCTGGTCCGCGGGCTCGTCGATCGCTACGCGATCGCCTACGGGGCCTATCCAACCGTCGTCGCCACGGGCGGCGACGCCGAACTGCTCTTTCGCGGCGACGAGTTGGTCGATCGCATCGTCCCCGACCTCACGCTGCTCGGCATCGCTGTCGCGGCCCGGCACGCCATGGCTGCGCCGGCCGAGGAAGGCGAGGCCGGGTGAACACCGCCCGCCTGCTCACGCCGCCGGCGGCCGGCGCCGTCGCCGTGATCGAGGTGCGGGGCACCTGCCAGGATGCGTGCGTGGCCCTGTCTGCCCGCCTCCCTGCGGTGGGAGGCATTCATCTGGCGCACTGCGCCGGCATCGACGACATGCTGCTGGCGCGTCCGCTGGAAGATCGGCTGCTCATCATGCCCCACGGGGGCAGACAGGTGGTCGATGCGACGCTCAGCCGGCTCGCCGCCGGTGGCTTCGATCACAGCGACACCGCCGCGGCCGACACCAGCGACATCGAGCGGCTCGTCATGATGGACCTGCATCGGGCGCAGACGCCCCTGGCGCTCGAGTTGCTCCTGACGCAGCCCGCCCGCTGGTCGACGTTCAGCGGTCCATGGACAGATGAAGACGAGGCCCGTTCGAGTCGCCTTCGAAGATTGCTTGAGCCGCCCCGCGTCGCCCTCGCCGGCCCCCCCAACATCGGCAAAAGCACGCTGCTCAACGCGCTGGCTGGACGCGACCGGGCCGTGGTGTCCAATGCGGAAGGCACGACCCGCGATTGGATCGGGGTACGGATCGACCTTGGTGGGCTGGCCGTGGACTGGGCCGACACACCCGGAATCCGCCTCGCAGAAGACCCGGTCGAGGCCGCGTCCATTCGCGCCGCGCAGACAACGATCGACGCGGCCGACCTGCTTGTTGCCGCGGCGGACCCCACGTCGGGGTGGCCGCAGCTCCCCCGCCCTGCGGACCTGAGGCTCGGGCTGCGGGCCGACCTGGGGCCGATCGAGGGCGCTGACCTTGCTTGCGCTGCCCTTCGAGGCGACGGGCTGGAGGGTGTTGTCCAGGCCGTCCGGTCGCGGCTCGTCCCGGACGCTGATCTGACCAGCGAGCGGCCATGGCGTTGGCGCGGCGACGGTCCCGTCCCGGGCCCGCGGAACTGACCGAGACCATCAGAGCCCCATGGACGCGTACCCGCAGTCGACGTAGATCGTCTGGCCCGTCACCCCCGAAGCCATCGGCGAGAGGAGCCACGCGGCGGAGTCCCCCACGTCCTCACCAGTGACGTTGCGTCGAAGCGGCGCCTTCTGCTCAACCCAGTCGAGGATCTGCGAGAAGCCTCCAACGGCCATCGACGACATGGTTCGAATCGGCCCGCCCGAGATCGCATTGACGCGGATGTTCTGCTGGCCGAGTTCCATGGCCAGATACCGCGTGGTCGCCTCGAGCGCCGCTTTGGCAACGCCCATGACGTTGTAGCCGGGCACCGCCTTCTCCGCGCCGTAGTAGGACATGGCCACCATGCCGCCGCCGTCGGTCATGAGGGGCGCAGCTCGATGCGCCATCGCGGCATAGGTCCACGCCGAGATGTCCATCGCCTGCGTGAAGACCTCGCGTGGCGTCGCGGTGAACTTGCCCTCCTGGAGCCAGTCCTTATCGGCGAATGCAATGGAGTGCACCAGATAGTCGAGCCGCCCGACCTGGTCGCCGATGGCGTCGAAGACCGTGTCCATGGACGCGTCGCTGGATGCGTCCATCGGCATCAGCCACGGGTCCGCCACGCCGAGGGCGTCGATCGCCTTGCGAACCCGGCGTTCCATCTTCTCGCCGGGCAGGTGCGTGAACAGGCAGGTGCCTCCCTCCCGGAGGATCGACTGCGCGATGTACCACGCATACGAGCGGTCATTGGCGATTCCAACGATCAGGCCAGTCTTGCCGTCCATGCAGCCCATATCAGTAGCTCCTTGTTGTCCTGCATCAACTCGCCGCGGGGCGTCGCCCTGCAGGCGAGCGGCAAAGGGTAGTCACGTGGGCTGAATGTGCAAGCCGCTGCCGTCAGCCCCCGCACGGACCCCATGCCTGCAGGAGCAGCAACAGGTCCAGAACGCCAATGACGCCCGATCCGTCCAGATCCATCGCGGCTCGACAGGCCGACGGCGCCCCCCAGTCGTCGAGCATGGCTGTGATGTCGCCAGCATCGACCGCGCCGCTGCAGTCGACGTCTCCCACACAGGACGAGCATGATGCCTCACAGGAACTCCCCTCGCCCATCCACTGGCCGTCGCAGGAAGACTCGATGGTCTCGACGCATGTGCCGCCCGCGCAGCAGGCGCCGACCGCCGGCCCGACGACTGCGCCATCGATCAGGCAGAAGTTGTCTCCATACATCTGATTCCAGTTGAAGGAACTGACGGTCCCCCACGAGTACACGCCGTATCCGATCGTCGCGGTCGTCTCCCAGGATCCTCCCCCGCGGAAGTTGGTGAGCACCCAGGGATTGGCACCGTACAGTTGGTTGTCGACGTACAACCTGTCGGTGTACGCGTCGTACCAGATGTAGGTCGTCCCGGACAGCTCGTCGTAGTAGTAGTCACCCACCACTTCCGTGTACGCGTCATTGGTCCATCGGTTGAGCACCTGATAGCGAAAGTCATACACCCACCCGTCGTAGATCTCGTGATACAGACCGGTGCTCATCGTCATGCCGTATCGGAGCGAAGGAAGTTCGGGGTCCACATCCAACATGACGCCGATCGCCAGGCCAACCTCGCCGTAATACCCTGCCGGCGCCGGCGCGTTGCAGTTCCATGTGGCCGAAAGGGCCCAATTCTGCGTCATGTCCAGTTCCCAGCCCGTCGACCACCCGAAGCCGAGATCGTAGGTGCCGTAGTTGACCGTTCCGGCGAAGTTGATGCGGCCGTAGGACTCGGCCACCTGGACGGATGATCCGGGGCTGGTCGCATGCGTCCAGATGCCGGCGGGTGTGCCGTCGTTGAAATCGTCCTGGACCACGCACTGCGCATACGCGGCCAGGGGCGATGACACTGCCATGGCCGCCAGACCGAACCACCACTTCATTTCGTTTGTGATCATGCCGGGCGCTCCTTCGGGCCGGCCGCATCGCACCCGACGGCCGGACGAACTACCATACCCCGACTGCGCGCGTAGCTCAATTGGATAGAGCATCGGCCTTCGAAGCCGAGGGTTGCAGGTTCGAGTCCTGCCGCGCGTGTTCATATGGCGTGTTTGTTTGGCGTATTCGGGTGGCGTATTCGGGTGGCGAATTGGCCTGGCGTGCCGACTGGCGCGGCCGCTGGCCCCGGGAGATAGACCATGAGCGACAAACCCCAGAACAGGACGGCGTCCCCGTCCCCAGCAACCTCCCAGACCTCTGGTACGGGAAGCCCAGCGAGGATCTCACCGAAGATGTCCGACGAGATGTTGCTGAAGGCGGCCTTGGCCGATGGTTTGACAACCGAGCGTCACTGGGCATCCATAACCCAAGACCCGGATCGGGAGTGGGCAGCGAGGTGGCTGTTTCGGACAGCGCACGGGACTCCCGATTGGGAACAACTGAAGGAACCGGGCGACCTCGACAGCGGGATCAACACCGTGATCGAGAACGAGCGTCTGGACGAGCAAGAGAAGTCGAACAGCCCGTTCTACCAGATGCTGCTCGAGGAGTTGGAGCGGTCGCGCCAGCGCCGCGAGTCAACCTGACGAAACTTGCTGCGCCGCTCCGCGAGCAACGATGCCTGTTTCTGACTGGCAGAAAGGACTGACCAATGACCAACGACAAGCCATCGAACACGTCGCCCCAACCGAAGGGGAAATCCGAGTTCTTCTCGCTTCTGGCGGAAAACTGAAGCGGTCGGGCGTGCCTCACAGAAAGATCGGAGAGCCGTTGGAAGGGCCGTTGGCAGAAGTCGCGGCTGGCGGATACATCATGCACTCAGCCGTATCTCCGAGCAGCAAGCCAAGTTCAACACCGAAGTCGGACGAGTCGCCAGGCAAGTCCAACAAGACCTCGACGGACTAGGACTCAACGTCCGCGACGGAGGTAGCCGCTGGCATACTGAGAAGTTGGCTGCCACGGAGCACGATGAACGATTTCACCCCCAAGTTCTTCTAGGTCTGCTCGGGCTTGCTCTGTGGCTGGCCCGTGGTCTGCGAGGAAGTCCTGGTTCCACTGGAAGAGATCGGAAGATGCATGGAAGAGCCGGAGTCCGACACGACGTGCCATAGCGGATGCGAGGGACCGATGCTGCCCGGCGGGTAGTGGTTCTCCTCGCCCCAAATCTCCGCCACTCGTGAGGAGTATTCTGCGAGATCCCTCTCTAGTGCCGCCTGCTCTTCTTTGGATCGCTTTCGTGGCATTGTCAAACGCCTCCCTTTCCGCTTTGGTTAGTGATTGAAGGAATGGTGATCCTGCCTTTGCGTCACTGTCCAACCTATCGGACACCAATGGTAGCAGGGTTGGATCGAATGATCCACCCGCTTCAACTTTCTGCACCGCCGCCCGCATTGCGTCCTCATTCGCGGCATACGCGGAATCATTGAACGCTGCTATGAATATGGGGTCAACAAGACCACCCATAGGTTTGGAGTTTGGGAACTCTGCTTTCAACGATGACAACACGCCGGTTGGAACCTGTGAACCATCGGTCATGAACAGCGTGATACCGTCGCCGGTTGTATACGTCCGGTGCGTTGACACAATACTCGGACCTTCTGGTGTCGCAATCGCCTCATTGGCTGTGTTGATTACGTCGGTC
>JASMLR010000013.1 GCA_030748575.1 Phycisphaerales bacterium
GGGGAAACCGCCGAGTACCGGCTCGCCGAGGAGTTCCAGAAGATCAGGCCGCCCGCCGAAGTATGGCTGCTTCGCATTCCCGAAAGTGCCATCAACGCGTGGCTCGCGACGCGGCTCCCTGCGTGGCTCCGCGGCCGCGACATCGACTGGCCCGACGGCCTCGGCGTACCGCAGGTTCGCGCGCAGACCGGTCGCCTCACCGTGGCGATGCCAACGGCCGCTCTGGGCGGCCGCACCGGCCTGCTCACCCTCCGCCCTCGCATCAAGTCGGGCATGCTGTCCTGCAGCGTCACCGGAGGCATCGGAAGGGTGCCGCTGCCCGTGGCCGATCGCATCGTCCGGACCGCGCTCGCCGCCAACCTCCCCGACAGCGAACATCTGGCGGCCGTGTCCTCTGCCATTGCGGGCGACCCTGTGGACCCGGTGTTTCCACTCATCGACGCCCGCGCCGTGACTCTGACGAGCGTCACGTGCGAACCAGGCGCGATCATCATCGCGGCCCGCACCGCCGCCGCCGACGCAGGTGATTGACCAACCGGATGGGGATGCCCCCCGACCGCAGCCGCGGAGTTGACTGCCGCGGCACAGGGTGCCGGCAGGCCCCGCGTTCACGACATGCCCACTTGGCGATCCAGCACGCCCCCTGAGGCCCGCGGCGGCGCAGGGACTGAGATCTGCGGCCGGCTTCTCCAAGTTCGGGGCCGGACCGTCGCCACGATCTGCCCCCGATTTCAGGCTCTGTGATTCCCCTGAAGGCCCCGGCGTCCGCGAGACCCCGCCGGAATCCCAGACGCATCCGGATCTCACGCAGAAGGGCCTGCGGAGACTCTGCAACACGGCCGCCCCCTCTTTGGAAGGGGCGGCCGCAACGATCCGTGTATCGACAGCGCCGACTCAGCTTGGCTCATGCAGTCGGGC
The DNA here is from genome assembly GCA_030748575.1 of Phycisphaerales bacterium. Classification (GTDB taxonomy): domain Bacteria; phylum Planctomycetota; class Phycisphaerae; order Phycisphaerales; family SM1A02; genus UBA12567. Next base: position 919 of record JASMLR010000013.1, read on the forward strand.
TGGGTCTTCAGGCCGGTGCAGGAAGTCTCGGTGGTACCGATTCCACCCCTCTCCTGCCTCAAGTACGCCTGCCGGCGCCGAAACGATGTCGGTGATTTCAGTTTCAATCAGATCGCTTCCGAGCACCCGATACGTCTCTGCGTCGTGCAGACGCACGAATCCGAGGATCTTGGCGCGTCGCACATAGAGCGGCGTGTCCGGGAGCGGCTCAAAGGTCACCTCCGCTCGCCGAAGCTTGTAATCGAATACGTGCGGAGACATGAATGGTTCGACACTCTCCGCCCGCTCCAGGATGTCCTCGTACCGCGCAATTGCAGGGGTGATCTCCAGCACCTGCACCTGGGGCACGTCACCTTCGCCGTCCTCAGTTGTTACGCCTTGCAGAATGCGAACGGCCTCCGACGGCTGGAAGTGACCGGCAAGCATCTCGTGCGTCGGTTTCGCAAGCGGCACGATCTCAAGCATCCGCTCCACATCAAATGGCACACGATGGTCCTGAAGCGCCTCGAAGCGCTCGGAGTCCCGCTCGTAAACATCATTGCCCGACTCAATGAATGCCCGGACGATGGCATCGTCAAAGAGATCCAGAACCCTTTCGTCATACACGTCGTGAAAGTGCACGACCGCGACGCCCAGAGACTCATCACCCCCCGACACAGCGCTCACAGCATCCCCAGACCATCGATCCAGCGCCCGACGGAACATGCTGAGCGAACTCGCCGCCGGCGTCGCTGGTACCGCAGCCTTCATCACTGCTGGTGGCTCGGGTTCCGGCTCTGGCTCCTCCTCAGGTTCCGGTGCGGCCTTCGCAATGGTCTCAGGCATCGGGCGAATCACGACATTGAGATTCTGGGTGCGTGAGAACCCGAGCAGGTCTTGCGTCGTCAACCGTACGTCGTAGCGGCCCGGATTCTGCCAGGTGTGCCGCCATGCGTAGCCGTCGAGTTGGTCAGGCTCAATCTGGATCTTGTCACCGTCACCGAAGTCCAGCGTGCAGGACGTCATTGGCACCTCGGCATTGGTGAAGTTGCCAAGGTGAGTGACAAGGTCGATCGGTTGCCCCGCCGTCCCCTGAAAGACGATCTGTGAGAGTGCGCCGTGAACCCGATCGACATCCCGTGGGCGTGGTCCATCCCCCTCGGTGTGTGGTGCAACAGCCCGCGCCGGCGACCAGGAGTTGTCGGAGACCTCCGTCTGTGGAAGCGCCCACGCCCCCGGGCGAAGGTCCACAACGGACACTGGCCTCATTGCCATGCCCCAGTAGCCATCGTTCCCAAGCGCAACGAGCGCAATCGTCGCGTGCGACGTTTCACGATCTGGAGTCCACTCCACACCGTCTCCGAGGCCGATCAGTCGAGTCGGCAGCAGCGCCCGGTGAAGCAAGTTCCAGTCATATCCATCGTTACTGGATAGATACCGCTTCAGTTCCGAATCGACGCGGGATCGCAGATCCATCCAACCGTCGAGTCCGTACAACTCGGCATGTGCTGTAGTGGGCGACTCATGCCCGGCGGGCAACTCCTGAATGCCCTCTGTCACACCGGATGGATCGAACAGCAGCCAGAAGATGTGGCGGCTTTCGTCACTGGCACCGTCCTCAACGAACAACTTGACGTGATCGCCAGCGTAGAACGTGTTGGATTCGAGGTGCGTCCCGGGATCGACACGCATGCTGAGTACAGGTGCCTGCGTCAAGTCAAAGTCCACCTCCTCGGGCTGACCCCGATTCAGTGTTACAGACCGATGCCACCGCAAGGCCGTCGAACCTCCACGAGCTGGACGTGCGCTCAGGAGAATCACCTTTGTTTCATCAAGCGGGGACAGGTCGGCCACAAGTGTGATGGGATCTGAGTGCGAACCCTTCTTGACGAACTCCTGAACGCTTCCATCAATCAGCAGTTCCAGATCCATCGGAGCTGAGTCGATCGCGACATGCAGAAGCGTAAGCCCGGAATTCGCCACCGCAACGTTGATCTGCCGCATAGCGGCATCACCGAACGCGGGAGACTTGTCAACCTTTGCGACGAGGGCCGCGTTGAGGTCTTGAAGATCTCCGAGACCAAGTTCGGCAAGCACATTGGCAACCAATGCGCTCAGGTCACCGGTCCTGGGCGCAACCAAGGACATGATGCGATCCGCCTGCTCTTTGGCCAGCTCCAACTGGTCGAAGCCCTGCTTGCCGATGTCGCGGATTCCGGCCAACTGAGACCTTGAGGCGCGGCCGAGTTCGCCAATGTTGCGCACGCCGACCGTTGACAATGCCGAGATGATCTGTCGACCGAGTCCCAGCCGGCGAATCGGATCCGACGGACCCAGTCCCGAGACGATCTTGTAACTGACCGCGGCCCGCATCTCCTGATTCGCCGCATCCAGGACATACCTCCGGACCATCTCCCGCTCTTCCTGGGTCATCATCGCCATCTGGCGGATCGTCGTAACGCCGGCCCTTGTCAGGGCCTCTGCCACGATTCTGTCCAAGTCGAGCTGCGCAAGCCCGGGCGCAACTGGCTTTGCTGCAACCTTCGGCGCCCATTGCACTTCCGGGTAGGCAATTGACGGCTTCATCGCCCGGTCAGAAGTCGCAGGAGTCGCCGAAAGGGTGTTCGGCTTCTTTGTCTCCTTGGAGCAGCCTGCCGCGGTACCAAGTCCGATCAGAACCGCGCACACCATTCCCTTCCTCGCCAGCCCTCGCACACTCAACCCACTCGGCCTCTTCATTCGCTTATCTCCGGCTCTGTTCAGTTCATTGAGTCGGAAGCCGCCCCCTAAAGACGGACCCCCGCTGCCGCTCCATGCGTTAGTCCACCACGCCACGGGAACCACAATCTGGGAAACGCCGGCTTGCTTTGAAGCGCTCAGGTAACGCCTGAAACCCGGCGTGGAGCACGGCCAGAATTGAAGGATCTTTCACCCAGGAGTGGCAATGACTGACCCTGGATGCAGGAGAATCCCTCGCCGCTGAGGAAACTCACGTGGGGTGGGAGCGGGTGACCGCAGCCCGGCAGTCCAGTCCGCGTGATCGTCTCGTTCGCAGTTGAGCCGCTTTGGGATGGCACCGGGAGGCATGTGGCGGAGGCATTAATCGACTGCGACAAGCCGGGTTGCGCTTGGCCAGACCAAGTCCATCGATCTGGTGTGCGGGCGAGTCGCAGCCACACAGGCGACGGACGGCCGCTTCAACCAGGCGTGCTGTGGCCCCCGATCCCTCGCAGGGCGGACTGAAATCAGATCCCCTTCTCCGATCGGTTGCCGCATGTATCTCCGAGGAGACCCCCATGCACCGAGCACAACCAGCAATGTTGGCCCTTGCGGCACTCGTTGCCGCCCTCTGCCTGACGGCATGCGGCGGAAGCCCCGCCGGAACCTATGAACTCGATAAGGCTGGGATGAAGGCCGAGATAGAGGAGGCGGTCGCTGCCAATCCTGATGATCCATCTGCTGCCATGGCCGCCTCGATGATCGGCCCCATGCTCGACTCACTCGACGTGACGCTCACGCTCCATTCGAACGGCTCCGCCGAGATGCGGATGGCCATGATGGGTAGGGTCGAATCTCAATCCGGCACCTGGACCAGTGGAGGTGACCGGCTGACCCTTTCCTTCAACGGTGATACGAAGACCGCTACGTGGAGTGACGGCCGCATCACCCTGGCTGGACCAGACGGCAGAGATCTGACGCTCGTTCGAAAGTAGCCGGAGCACACTCGCTGCGGCAGGCTGGTGCTACGTGCATCCGCCGAGTATCAGGGCCCACGCTGTGGTGTGGGCAGGCACACGCGCTGAAAGGATGTCTGAATCATGTGTGAACAACCTACCGACGCCCTTGGTGATGGACAGTTGCCTCAAACGCAGGGAACTGGCTGGCGATGGGCTGATGACCTCTTGGGACGCTGGTCGGCCGCATCGCTTGAGTTCGTCCGCAACTTGGTCTCTCGGTTGGCGACCTTGTGGAGTGGAGGGTGCATCGATGATGTGATTCCTCAGACCAAGCGAAGGGGGCACGTGCTGCTCCTCGTCTTTGTGCTGGCTCAAGCCCTTCTGATGCCACTTCTGCTGACCGGCTGGATGTTGTGGATTCCAGCGGTCGGAGTCAGTCTGATCGCCTTCTCACTGGCCCAGTTTCTTGCTGATCGGTTCATTGTGGAAGGCGAGAAACTGCTGACGACTGGGTCCGCCCATGTCAACAACATGGCCCTTCTGGACATCATTGGACTCATCAGCGTCGCTGCCGGATGCGCAGCTATGGGGGTTGGTGTCTATCTCGCGGCGGACGGTGCTGGCCGGAGCAGCCAGATGCTCGCCGGCCTTCTTGTCCTCTCCCTTGGCTCGCTTGCAATCCCCTTCGCGGTGTTTGCCTTTTGTCCGCACCTTGTGGGGGTCACCACCTCCTCAAATGCATCTGCCGGCGACGAGGCCATCGGACTGCTCTCGTTCGCGATTCGATCAAGCCTCGCCCTCGCCAGCTTCTGGTACCTGTTCGTCGGCGTCTGGTCGTTGGTCGGTCTCCTGCTCGCTGTCGTGGTGAGCATTGACAGCGGAGCGGTCGCATCGACGGTCTTTGGTGCAACCGTGCTGGCCATGTTGGCGGGTGCCGTCCTCCCGCTGCTTCTGTACGTCAGCTACCTCATGCTCGCTCTGGGAGTCGACCTCGTGCGAGCATTCCTCAACATTCGGCAGAACGTGGAGGCTCTGGCGGAGCGGCGGGCTGCCGACTGACCCGAGAGGCTGGGGTGGAGTCTCTCCGCCGTATCGGTGTCTAGCGTGCTTGTTGCCAGCGGCGGCTTTGACGGCTTGTGATTGCCAGAACACCGCGACACCGACCATCTCGAGACGGTCGGCGAGGACGCGGCCACGCTGGGTCCGGGCCAGTACCCCCCGCGCTTCCTGCAGGACTGGTCTGGCGGCGAGAGCACATTCACCCACATCCGCCTCAACTTCACCGGGGTCCCCGCCCCGGCCGCGTTGGCACTTCTGGGCGTCGCCGGGCTGGGCGGCCGGCATCGGAGGCGGCGTCGCTGAGGGGGCTTGCGACGCTGCCTCGCGGAACGGTCCCCGGTCCGATGTTTGCACGCGGACGCGGAGCACGCTCCCCACGCCTGGTTCAGAGGTGGTCGCGCCGCAGCCAATCCCCCGAGGGCCTTCGCTACCATGGGTCATTCCGCGGCGATGCCGCTGCGGCAATCAATGGCCTGAGACCCCCCATGCCCACCTGCACCATCAACGACATCGTGTGTGAGTTCGAGGACGGCCAGACCATTCTTGAGGTCGCCAAGGCCAACGATCTGGAGATCCCGCATTACTGCTGGCATCCGGGTCTGTCGATCGCAGCCTCGTGCCGGATCTGCCTGGCCGAGGTCGCCGCGCCCAATCCTCGCAATGACGGCAAGATCGAGACGATCCCCAAACTCCTGCCTGCCTGCCAGACGCCGGCCGGCGACGGGCAGGTCATCACCACAACCAGCGAGAAGGCGGTCAAGAGTCAGCACTCCGTCATGGAACTGCTGCTTATCAACCACCCCGTCGACTGCCCGGTCTGCGACCAGGCCGGCGAATGCGGCCTGCAGGACTACGCCTATAAGTACGGCAGCGCATGCAGCCGCTTCGAAGAAGACAAGATCAAGCAGCCGAAAAAGGACATCGGCCCGCACGTGCTGCTCTACAGCGACCGCTGCATCATGTGCACGCGGTGCGTCCGATTCACGCGTGAAGTCACCGGCACTGGTGAACTCATGATCGACGGCCGGGGCGCCACGGAATCCATCGACGTCTTTCCCGGAAAGGCGCTCGACAATCCGCTCAGTGGGTGTGTCGTCGACCTCTGCCCCGTCGGCGCCCTGCTCGACAAGGACTTCCTCTTCACGCAGCGGGTGTGGTTCCTCAAGTCCACGCCGTCGATCGACGGGCTCACGGCCTCGGGCGACAACATTCTCGTCGAACACAATCAGGGGGAGGTGTACCGCCTCAAGCCCCGCGAGAACATGGACGTCAATCGCTGGTGGATGACCGATGAGGTGCGATACGGCTGGCACTTCATCAATGCCGAGAACCGAATCACCATCCCCGCCCTCCGCGGCGACGAAGCCTTCGATGATGACAGCGCAGACGAAGCCTGGGACGTCGCCGAAGCAGCTGCATTGGACGGGCTTCAGGATGCCGGGCACATCGCGGCGATCATCAGCCCGATGCTCTCATGCGAGGATGCCTGGCATCTCGGGCAACTTGCCAGGGCCATCGACCCGCATGCCGTGCTGGCCGTTGGTCCGGTGCCGGTTGATGGGGAAGATCAGACCATGCGCGACGGCTTCGTCATTCGCGCTGAAAAGGCGCCGAATGCCCGCGGGGTTCGCCGCGTCCTGGAAGCGATGGGCGGAGACGTCCTGGATGCCGCCGGCCTGGAGCGGGCGCTCACCGATGACGCCTCGCTTGCCGGCGTCCTGGTGACCGGCAACTACCCAAGTCCATGGGTCACGCCCTCGCTTGAGCGCGCCATAGACGGCGGGCGATTCGTGGTTCAGCTTGACACGCTTCCCAACTCCCTGACGGACACCGCTGATGTCGTGCTCCCTGCCGCCACCTGGATGGAAAAGGCCGGGACCTTTGAGAGTGCCTCGGGCCGCCTGCAGACATTTCAACGAGCCATCGCGCCCAAGCACTGGTCCAAGGCGGAGGCGCAGATCGCGATCGATCTGCTGGCGCGACTTCGGGGTGAGTCACCCTGCCCATATTGTGATCAGGCAGCCCGCACCTCGATGGCAGACCATGGATTGACCTCGATGTCGCAGGATGTGCATCAGCCGCCCGCGTGTGACGTGCAGGCTGAGAGCGATATGCACCTGATTGTGTTGTAGGTCGGGCCTTCGGGGGGCCCTCCCCGCACACGACGGATGACCCGTATGACGCCGGGCTTTATGCCGCGTGGCGCGCCGTCGCGATCAAGGCCGGTGGAAACGCGGCCAGCACACCGAAGAGCATGGCCATGGCGCCGAAGCACAGGAACTCAGCGGCGGCCTCCGAACCGGGAGGCGCGCCAACGTACGCGAATACGCCGGCGGCCAGCCCGATCAGGCCCACAAGGAGGCTGCGGAGCATGATCCGCTCCAGATGCATTCCTCCAGCCCAGAGAAATGCGGTGGTCGATCCGCCGACGAGGATGGCCGCCAGAAGTGCGGCGGGCTTGCCGGTCAACAACGTGTCGCCCCAGGCGGCCAGGCCCATGGCCAGATACCACCCAAGGATGGCCGCCCGCCCGATCGAGCCCATCCGGCTTGATTGGCCCGCCTGAGCCCTCGCTAACGCGGTGGAGGGCAGGTCCTGCGGGACGAGGTCGATTCGGGGGACAGCCATGGAACCCGGCATCGGATCAGCAGGGAGAGGACTTCTGCCAAACCCGAGAAGCCGACAGATTCGTTTCAGGTTTACCCTTCAAAACAGAATCCCCAGCCACTACAGTCGCTCAGGGGCGGAGGGAGATCCACATGAGCATTCAGTGGTTGGTGCCAACCCTCATCTCAACATCTGTGGCGACGCTCGCCTACGGTTCGCCCGTGCAGGGTCTTTGCGTCGAGATCGTTGAGAATGATCTCACCCAAGGTGAGATCACCTATCGATGCTACGTCAACCTCGATGCAGGCGCAAGAATCGAATCGGTGTTCGGCAACTCACAGAGTCCGCTGACGATCAGACCTCGCTCTGGGAGGAGTTTCTATCAGAACCCCTATGGCGGCCCGACATCGCAATACATCAACCCGGCCTTTCTCCCGCTGGTCCCATCACTGCAGTGGGATTCATTCGTCACCATCGGCAGCCTGAATATTCTGGGATCGCCGTTCGCGGACAACAACCTGACGGACTTTGGTATCAGTTGGGCTTCATTTGAAGCGGGGAGTGATTTGGATGTCGATAATGGATCGTGGTTCATCGGCCCGAACGACGCGCAAGGGCAGGAACTGAATGGATCGGTGTTGATCGGACAGTTCACCGTCATCAATGGCAACGGCAACGCCTGGTCTGATCTTGAAATCAATGTCAGCTTGCAAGGAACCGATGCGAATGGCGATGCCTGGCAAATGCTTGGATTGACATGGGTGCCCGCGCCGAGTGCCATCGCCATCTTCGGTTTGCTCGCCATCCAACCACGAAGGCGCCGCCACGCCTCATGCACCGATGATCTCAATCGACGGCCTGCTCAACATCGATGATCTGCTCGGCATGCTGAATGCATGGGGACCCTGCCAATAGCCGGCCCGGGGTCGCCAGTCAGTTGGCTCGGCCGGGGCGGGCCCGGGTGAGTTCAGCAACGGTGCCCGCGGGTCTGCCAGTCAGTTGCGCGTACTTCAGCAGGTACTGAACAATCGTCGTCATGACCGTCGCATGTGACCACGTGAGCGGGCTCACGCTGATCGGCGCCCCGGTATAGGGGTCGAACTGCTCGGCAAGCACGCCCGACTCCAATGCCTTCGAGCGGGTCCATTCCAGCCTCGGCACCACAGCCTCGAGTTGCTCAACCGTGGTTGCCGTTGCAATGTCGTACTGCCCCAGCCACAACGTGCAGATGGCCCACGGATTTCCAGGCACACGCTGCGTGTCCACAGACTCAACCTGGTGGTAGTAGTCGTTCTCGTAGCGAGCGACGCCACCCACACCGGTCGACACGGTCAGCCGCTCTCGGAGCGCCTTCATGTGAGACGCAACCTTCGAGTCCCTGGCCGGCAACGCATCGAAGGCAAAGAGACCCCAGGCACTCGCATCGAGTGTCATGTCGTGCGTGTAACTGCCGTCCTCCTGAAGCACCACCATGCGGGCGAAGTGACCAGCGGACTCACTCCACATGTGCTCGACCATCGCCTGTCGCATCTGGTCGGCTGCGGCGCGATAGCGAGCGCTCTCCTCAGCCGCGCCGAAGTCGTCTGCGAAGTCGCGGGCTGCTTCAAGCGCTCCAAGACAGGTCGCAACCGTAAAGAGGTGCACGCCGTGCCGCTCTTCCCACAAGTCCCAACTCGGAAGCGGCAGGCCATTGTGATCACGAAACGACATGATCCACTCTGCCGGCAGCGTGACCAGATCGCGGTGCATCTCCCGAATGAACTCGACGTCACGGAAGACCTCAAAGTGCCTCCGCAGAGCCCACAACACCAGAGCGGTCTCGTCCTGCTGAATGGGCAGACTCGTCTTGCCGTCCTTCAGCCACGGGTGCCAGCTGCTTGCGAGCGTTCCCGTCGGGTTGTACTTGTGAAGAAAGTAGCCCTCGGGCTCGATCACCCGCTGGCAGAACCGGAAGAAACGCCGCGACAACTCGCTGTGGCCGGACAGAATCAAAGCGTGACTGCACAATGCACCGTCCCGCGGCCACATGTAGGAGTAGGTGTCCCCGGCGAAGTGGGTGATGTCCGTGTCATTCGCGGCAATGATCGCGCCGCCATGATCGACCTGAGTCCGCAGAATCAACTCGCTCCGTACATAGTGATCCCGCAGGGGCTCAGGAAGCGGCGAGAAATCCAGCGGCTCCTTGCAGGCCCACAATCTCCAATACGCCTCCGTGCGGCGGATCATTCGCTCAGCCGTTCGGTCCAACACCTTCTGGTTGAGGTCCCTCGCTGCCTTGTAAGACTCGCCAGCGGCGATCCAGTACACCAGATGCTCTTCACCACCGCCCTGCAGCTTCAAGTCAAACCCGATCGTCGAATCCACCGAGCCCTGCGAAATCGCACTGCGCACAAGTTGCCCGTCTTCCGCATCACGCCACGTTCCCTCGGCCTTGCCGAGCCGCTTGGTCCCGGTGGCAAAGTGGTCGATGCCGCACTTCCGGCTGTCACAACCGTTCACCAGAAAGTACGTGCCGTCCTTGTAGTGCACCAGACCCATGGACTTCGGGTCATAATTGACCGTGTCACCGACTCGGAAACCGCCGATCGAAATGTCGTGGTGAAAGAACACCCGAACCTCCCGCGGTGTGCCACGCAGGTCTCGCACGCGGATTGACCGCAGATACACGGGGTTGTTGTAGTCGACTGCGTCCTCACAGTGCAGTTCCAGACCCAGGCGATCGTGGCGAAGCGTCACCTCGGTGACCATGGTGTCGGGCTTGTAGCGAAGGTCGCGGCTCCAGCCATCCTCCTGCACCCAGGCAAAGTCGCCGTCCGCCCAGACCCCGAAGTGCTGCACATGGCCACCCGTGTGATTCGGCATCCCGACATGGGGCCAGTACAGATCGCGGATCCGATAGTCCCGATCAAAGGTCACGAGCATGTCGCCGTTCCCGACCGGGATATCGCGTGGCATAGAGAGCCTCCCTCAGGCGCCGAGTTGTTCAAGCAGGACGGCCATCCTGACCGCAACACCGCAGGTGACCTGATCCATGATCAGGCTCCGGGGACCATCGGCCGTTTCATCATCTAACTCCAGCCCCCGATTGATGGGGCCCGGGTGCATGACGACCGCGTGCTCCGGAAGCATGGCAGCACGGGCGGCGGTCAACCCGTACATGGCCGGGTAGTCGCCGGTGATCGCTGCGCCACGCTCAAACTGCACGCGTAGCATCATGGCGGCGTCGAGGTGCGGCAGCGCGGCATCAAGATCGTGGCAGACTCGCACGTCGCCACGCCCTTCACCCTCCAGGCCGTCCAGAAGCCCCTCGAGTGACGCGGGCACCATCGCTGGGGGTCCAATGAACACCACGTCGCCACCGAGACACGTCGCAGCGTACGCGGCCGACCGGGCCACTCTGCTGTGAACGACATCCCCCGTGATCCCGATGGTTCGGCCCGACAAGTCGGTCGTACCGATGGACCTCGTGAGCGCAAGCATGTCAAGCAGTCCCTGCGTCGGATGCTCGCATGTGCCATCGCCCGCGTTGATCACCGGGCAGGAGACATGGCGGGCAATCAGGTGCGAACCACCACTTGCGTTGCACCGCAGGACAATGGCGTCCACCCCCATGGCGGCGACGTTTCGAGCCGTGTCTACCAGCGACTCACCCTTGCTTGCGCTGCTGGTGCCTCCAAGCAGGTCGACCGTCTGGGCGCCAAGACGCCGCGCCGCGACCGTGAAGGAGACGCGAGTTCGTGTTGAGTTCTCCAGAAAGAGGTTCGCGATGAGTCGCCCCTCGAGCGGCGCAGCGGCGGCCTCCGCGCCTTCAACGACGGGCAGCAACATCGCCGCCGACTCCAGCAGCCCGAGGAGCCGCTCACGAGGAACGTCCCGAAGGCCGAGCAGGTGCCGCGTGGTTGCGTTGGTCATCGTCATCCGAAGCGGCATGCTACCGCCCGCGGGGCTCACCCGAAGTAGGCGAGCATCAACAGCAGATCGTCCACGCCCACCTCACCGTCTCCGTTCAGGTCGGCCGGGCAGCCCCCGCACGAACCCCAGTGGGAGAGCAGAATCAGCAGATCGTCCACGCCGACCACGCCGTCGCCGTCCAGATCGCCAGGCGTGTCCTCGAATGGATCAATGTCAATCGACACAGCATCCATCACCACCGGCGGCGACATGCCACGCGCGACATAGGCGTCCCACGCAATCTGGCCGCGGTTGTCGGTGACGTTGGCGTCCCTGAGGAACTCCATCAGGTCCCGGGTCGTCGTCTGGAAGTAGAGCGTCGTGACCGCCGTCTCCGCGTCAGCCGGGATCTCAAAGACCGTGTCCGACCAGTGCTGCCCATCGGCGTAATAGGCGCCGACCGGGGCCGCATGAATGGCCTCGAAGGCCGCGTTGGTGAAGCCGACGGGCGGGATGCGATTGTCGATCAGGTACTCGTCACAGAGCACCAAGTGGTAGGACTCGCCGGCCTCGACGCCGGTCAGGTCGGCCACCTCCTCCGATACGCCGAGCTTCGCTTCCCAAACCTGCGTGCTCGCTTCGTCAAGCGTGGCCGTCAGCCAGTTGTATGCGCCCAGTTCCTCAATGGCCGCTCCGTCGCCATCGAGGTACTGCACGTTCAACCACATGCGGCGGCCTTCGGGCATCCCGGTGGGCAACTTGTGGCCCGACCAGTTCGTGACGCGAATCTCAAGTTGGCCGCCGTTCTGCACCACATCCATGTCGCTGGCCGCGGCGAGCATGTCGGCGGTCCGCTGCATGGATCGGTCCACGATGTCGTCGGTGAGCGCGGTGTATTGGGGGTCGTACAGATCATGCACGGCACCGATCACCCAGGTATTGCCGCCGGCAAAGCTGTGAACGTCCAGATCGTCCCGCGCCCCAATCTCCGGCAGGTACCAGAAACTGCAGTTTGCGCCGTGCGTCTTGGGCATATGGCAGTCCTGGCAGGACTTCATGACGCCGTCCGGGTGCCCGTCGCCGCCAAATCGGCCGTCGGGAAAGGCCACGCCATCTGCTGCGAACTCGCTGTTGAGCCACTCGCTGTAGGTCCGCTGCTCGGGGAACATGTGATACGTGTTCTGCGTGGGGTGCGCCGCATCAAGGCTGTTGAGCTCGAACTTCTCGGTCGATTCGTTGTATGAGAAAACGGGGTTCCCCAGATCGTGGCACGGGCCGCAGATGCTCGCCTCCATGTGGTGGGGCGAGTACCAGATCTGCGACGCGCCGTGCATATTGATGCCGACGTCGTCGAGCGGCCCTCGACGATCGTCCACCGGATCAAGAATGAACCGCCCGTTGCCCGGGAAGGCGGGGTCCGGGTACGTGCCCGCGTCCAGGAGCGACTGCAGGATGTCTTCATCCTGCGCCGGGTTGTCCATCGATGCGATGGGGTCCACCATTCGATGGCAGAAACTGCAGGTGATGCCGTCATAGTCATCCGGGGCCCAGAGGGCGTCCAGATCTCCGCCGCTGCTCCGCCCTTCCACCCAGCCCTTGGGCGAGTGGCAGCGGATGCAATACTCGCCCGCGCCGGCTGCGTCCTGATTGGCAATGACGACGGCGGCCTGCCAGACCGGGTCACGGACCGACTGGGCCATCATGGTGCCGGCCCAGTTGATGTGCGGCGATGTAATCTCGTCCGGGTTGTCGTCGTCTTCGAAGTTGTGGCAACTGAGGCAGTTCCAGGACTCGGTGAAGACCTGCAGGCCCTCCGGCTCCGGCTGGGTACCGGGCTGGTAGAAGTCGGCGGCCGTCGTCGGCACCTGCACCTGGTCGGCCGTGGCAACGCCGGACAGCGGGATCACCATGCCGAAGGCTGCGACCCCTCGGGCCACACCCCGCATCACTCCGGTCTGCTGTTGCACTGATACACGCTCCCTCTTCGCCCGCTTCGCGGCCCGACGGTCTCCCAAAGGTCCCTTGAAGACGTTCAACCGTACTTGGGATCGGCCTCTGGTCAATACCGGACCCACGAATCTGCTCACCAATGGGTAGACTCGGCCCGGATGACCATTCGCTCCATCACGATCCTCGGATTCATCTGCTTTGCAACTGGCTGCTCGGCCCATCGGGGCCCGGAGCTGGTGACCGTGCAGCCGGACCAGTATGAGGCCGCTTTTTCGACCGCGGTCGAACTGGTCAGAGCCGGCGGGTGGGAGCCCGAGTTCATGGACCGACGCAGCGGCGTCATCGAGTCGGGCCCGGTGCAGGCCGGATCGCTGCTGGAGCCCTGGCACCTCCAGACGGAGGACATGCCCACCATCGTCGAAAACACGCTTTCAAAGACCCGTACGCGGGTTCGCATCGAGTTTCGGCCCGCCAAAGAGGTCGCGCTGGCCCACACCGGACGGACCGACGTCGAGCCAGCCGACTTCCTCGGCACCAGAGACATGCCCGACCTCACCGCCTCGGATGGGCCGCTGGACCTGCGAGCCTGGGTATTCGTGGAGCATGGGCACCGGCCCGACATCATGCGGAGTACCTGGATGCCCAGCCTGACCGCCAGCCCCCGCCGAACCGGCTTCGACAGCACGTGGGAGCAGCCCCCGAGCGGCGAATTCTGGATTCCGACCAGCCGCGACCGGTCGGCCGAGCGAAAGCTCCTGGGGGCGATCGAAGCGGCCATGCAGGCGGGCCAGCCCGCCCAGACCCCACCCCCGCGGGCCGCCGGATAGCCCTCACGCCGCCGAGCTCGGGCTGGCGGCTTGCCTCAGGCCGGACCAGTGGTAGGCTGAAGCGTTGGTCTGTGCCAGGGGTGTGAGGAGTGCGATTCACGATGCGAGGCGTCACAGCGGCGACGGCCGCTGCCATGCTGACAACAGCCTGCCTGGCCGACTACCGCGCGTGGATCGGCTGGGACGCGCTGGTCGAACGTATCGGGCTGGAGAACGTCCCGACCGGCGCGGACGTCATTGTCGGCCAGGTCGAGGCGGCCAACACCAACGGGTACTACGTGCCGGACGCAGCCAACGCCGAGTTTGACGGCAAGTACATCATCCGCCGATCGGGCGGGTCAGCCATGCCCTCCAGCCACGCCACGGGCGTCGGCAAACGGTTGTACGGTCTGGACACCAGCATCGCGCCGGGCGTCTGGTTCATCAACGTCTTTGAGGCCAACGACTGGGTTCAAGGCGGGTTTCTCAACGTCGGGGCCGGCCCGAGCACACCCCCCGAGGACGCGATTGGCGCCCAGAAAGTCTGGAGCCACTCCTGGGTCGGATCATTTGGCAATGCCACCTACGACGTGGAAGCGCTTCGGCGACTGGACTGGACCATCGAGCGTGACGACTCCGTGTACACGGTCGGGCTGAACAACGGCGGCGAGCAGATGCCGCTGCTGGCGTACGCCTACAACGCCATCAGCGTCGGACGCCGCGACGGTGACCACGCAGCCGGCGACGTCCCCGCTGGTTTCGAAGGCGAAGGCCGCATGATGCCCGACATCACCGGCCCCGAGTACACGACGAGCAACTCGACCCCCATCGTCGCCGCCTCCGTCGCGATGCTTGTCGAGATGGTGCGAACGGACGACACCCTGCACAGCGACGGTGAACAGCCTGAAGTGCTCAAGGCCGTGCTCATGGCGGCAGCCAGACACCAGGGCGTGGATGGCGCCGACTGGACAAACAACGCCCCGCAATCCGGGCCCGATCGTGGATGGACCGCCCGACCGTTGGATGAGTCGGTCGGCGCGGGACATCTGCATATCGACCACGCGCATGAAACGCTCTCGGGCGGCCGCGTCTCCCCCGCCGCCAACGCGCAGGCGGCCCCCTCGGCCGGCATGCACGGGTGGTCCTTCGAGCAGGCAGATGCCGATGATCAGATGTGGTGGCGGTTCACGCTCCCAGAGGGCGCGGCCAAGTTCGCGGTCTCGGCTGCCTGGAACCGCGTCGTTCCGTCCAACTTCGGTCAGGCCGCAGTCGCTGACTTCGACCTTGAACTCTTCACCGAAGTGGACGGCGCAGCGGTACCGCTCGTGGGCGATGACGTGGCCTTTGGCGGAGGCAATGTCGCCAGCGCCAGTGAAGTGGACAACGTCGAACACCTCTGGATCACCGACCTTGCAGCAGGCGACTACCTCCTGGTGGCCACACGCGTCGACGGCGGCGGGGATCCGGCGGCCGTGGCCCTGGCCTGGTGGAACAACGGCGACGCCCCGGACGTCCCCGGAGACCTCGATGGAGACGGGCTGGTCGGCGTCGATGACCTGTTGATTCTGTTGTCCCAGTGGGGCGACTGCGGGGGCTGCGCGGGTGATCTCGACGGCGACTCCGTCGTTGGCGTCGACGATCTGCTTACCCTGATCGCCCTCTTCTCATGAAACTGACTCTCCCTTTGATGTTGCTTGTCGCCACGGCTCCCGCCGCAGCAAACTACCGAGCGTGGTGCCATTGGGACGACCTGTTTGACCGCCTCGGCGGTGTGGTCCCGTCCGGATCGGAAGTGCACGCCGCGATCGTCGAGGCGGAGGACGGCGAGGGCAACTACGCCATCGATGAATGCACACCCTGGGCCTGCGACCCCGAGTTTGAAGGTCCGCTGGTCACGCACAAGTCCGGAAGCAGTGGCACATCGAACCACGCCCGGTCCGTCGGCAAGAAGTTCCTCGGCAACACCGACGGCATGGCACCCGACCTGAAACAGATCCAGTGTTTTGAACTTGATGACTGGATTGGCGACGGGGGCCTGCACGTGGGTTTGAATGGTCAGCTCCCCACAGGCTCGGGGGCCGTCAAGGTGTGGAACCACTCGTGGGTCGGCGACCTGGGCAACAACAACACCAATCGAGAAGCCCTTCGGCGCATGGACTGGATGGTCGCCCATCACTCGACCGACCCGATTGTCTGCGCTGGCCTCAACAACAGCGAGACGCAGTATCCCCTGCTGTACAACGCGTACAACGTGATTGCCGTCGGTCGTCGCGATGGCGCCCATTCATGGGGCGACGTGCAGTCACCGTTGGACGGGGCCGGTCGGATGCGGCCGGACATCACCGGGCCGCTCTTCACAACCAGCCAGGCGACGGCGACCATCTCCGCGGCGGCCGCCGTGCTGGTCGACACCGTCCGGCTTGATGACGCGCTTCCGGAGACGGCCGAGTCGTCCGAAGTCATCAAGGCCGTGCTCATGGCCTCTGCCGACCACAGCGGCCAGAAGGACAACTCTGGCGACATCTGGAGCAATGAACCCGACGCGGACGGTCCCGATCGGGGTCGCACGTCCAGGCCGCTGGATCCGATCGTCGGCGCCGGCCATCTGGATGTGGACGCGGCCCATCGCGTGCTCACCGCGGGCTGGCAGCCCGGCGCCCCTGACACGGACGCCCCGGCCGACGCGCCCGTCGATGGCTGGTCGCTTGAGTCGATGGCTGCCGGAGACGTGGTGCAGTGGCGGCTCGGCTGGCTGACGGAAACCGACTCGTTGTCGCTGGTTGCAACCTGGCACCGAACCGTCGAGACCAATTTCAACGTGACATCGGTTGCGGACTGCCGCCTGGAGATGCTCCGCGTCGCCGCGGGGAGCACCCACACGCTGGTCGGAACCGAGGCAGGCGAGGTCTTCGACGCGGGCAACGTGGTCAGCGAGAGTTCCGTCGACAATGTCGAGCATCTCTATGTGGAAGGACTCCGGCCCGGGCACTACATCATCCGCCTCTCCCGTGACGACCACGCCGAGGGCCAGGCGGATGTGGCCATTGCCTGGACCATTGATGGCGACCTCACGGACCCCGACCTCGACAACGATGGCGCCGTGGGCGTCCGCGACCTGCTGGAATTGCTGCAGCAGTGGCCACTTTGCAATGCGTGTGACGCCGATCTGACCGGCGATGGGAATCTGGACCTCGATGATCTCATCATGCTGCTGCAGTTCTGGGGCACCTGACCCGCGGCGGGCTGGCTGCGGCCTCCGCGCAGGCGCCCGGCCTGGGGCAGCAGGTCGCTGACATCACTCCCAACGCCGATGGCGGAGACGGACCACCCCGCTCGCTACCATCCCCGCCATGCGCCGCGCTCGCTTCGGCTCCTACCTCCTCATGGCTGCGGTTCTCGCCGGGTTCGCGCTGTTCCTGCTGTATCCCATCTGGCTCACCGTGTCGGTGGGATTCGAGAGCACCACCGGCGGATTCACGCTGCACCACGTCCTGGACGTACTCCGCGACCCGGCGACCCGGATCGGTCTGCTGAACGCGCTGGGCATCGCGGTCTGCACGACGATCGTCGCCATCGTCATCTCGATTCCACTGGCGCTCGTCTCGGTGAAGTGTGTCTTCCCCGGTAAAGCCGCCTTCAATGCTCTGGTTCTTGTGCCACTGATCCTGCCACCCTTTGTCGGCGCGATCGGGCTGCACCACCTGCTTGGCCGGCACGGCGCCATCAGCGAGTTGCTGATGTCGATCGGACTGGTCGATCAAGGCGTGGACTTCATCGGACAGGGCGGCTTCTGGGCGATCGTGCTCATCGAAGCCCTCCACCTGTATCCAATCATCTATCTGAACGCAGCCGCGGCGCTGGCGAACCTCGACCCAGCGCTCGAAGAGGCCGCGGCGGGTCTGGGCGCTTCGGCCTGGCGAAGGCTGCGGCAGATCGTCATGCCGCTGATCAGACCCGGGCTCTTCGCCGGCGGAACGATCGTGTTCATCTGGTCGTTCACCGAACTGGGCACGCCGCTCATGTTCGACTATCAGCAAGTCACGCCGGTGCAGATCTTCAACGGCATCAAGGAGATGGAGAGTTCCACGCAACCCTATGCCCTGACGGCCGTCCTCTTGATCGTGGCAGCCGGCATCTATGTCGTCGGCAAAGTGCTGCTGGGCGGACGGTCGAGCACGATGTACGCGAAGGCGTCCATTCGGGCAGTTCCGAAGAAACTGGGAGCCTGGGGGAGCGCCGGGGCGATTGCGCTGTTTGCGGGCGTCACATTCGCCGCCGTGCTGCCACACATCAGCGTGGTGCTCGCCTCGCTGGCAGTGGAGGGAAGTTGGTACGACAGCGTGCTGCCCACCCAGTGGACGGTACACAACTACGACACGGCACTCTCACACTCCCTCGCCAACGATTCCATCCGGAACAGTCTGCTGTACTCGTCGCTGGCGGTTGGCATCGATCTGATCGTCGGGCTTGCGATCGGTTATCTGATCGTTCGCGTCAAGGTCAGGGGCCGAGGACTCGTCGACGCGCTTGCGATGCTCCCCCTTGCGGTGCCGGGGCTCGTCATGGCGTTCGGGTACGTCGCCATGACGCTCAGGTGGCCCTTCGGCAAGGACGATCCACTTGAGGGCGTCATCTCGGTCGTGGGCGCCGACCCGAACCCGGTGCTGCTGCTCGTCATCGCGTACGCGGTTCGACGACTGCCCTACGTGGTCCGCTCCACCGTGGCCGGTCTGGAACAGACCAGTGGTGAGTTGGAAGAGGCAGCCCTCAATCTCGGCGCCTCCCGCGCCCGAGCGATCCGAACCGTGGTCATCCCGCTCATTACGGCCAACCTGGTGGCCGGGGCCCTGCTTGCCTTCTCTTTTGCCATGCTCGAAGTCAGCGACTCGCTCATCCTCGCGCAGCGTGAGAGCGACTATCCGATCACCAAGGCGATCTACGTGCTCTTTGAGCGACTTGGCGACGGCCCTGGCATCGCCAGCGCGATGGGCGTCTGGGCGATGACCCTGCTTGCCGTGACCCTCGTCGGCGCCTCGGTGCTGATGGGACGCAAGATGGGCGCCATCTTCCGCGTCTGATCCCGGCGTTTTGGCAACACCTGGCGGAGGTGCCTATCCAGCGATGTAGCGTCCGCTGCATCGGCGATGGTGCCGTGTCTTGACGAAAGGACAACCAATGTTGCTGAATGCCATGATGCTGGTCACGAGTCTGGCCCTGCCAGCCCCACTGCCATCGCCCGCTGTGCTGCCGGCGCCTGTCACGATTCACCAGATGCATGAGCAGCCACTGGACATCGCGTTGGCGTGGCACACCCCCGCCGACGGTTCCTCGGCCCTGGCTCCACCGCTCGACATCGTGACCTACGCATGGTCTGACGCGTCGAATTACCACACCGGAACCGCCGGCATGGGCGATCGGATCATCATGGGGACGCTCAGCAACAGCGGCGAGCATGCCATCCACGTGGTGGACGCCGACGGCGGCATCATCACCCTGGCCGCAGGCGAGAATCTCTGGGTCGGCCCCCCGCGATCTCTGGACCCCACACACCAGTGCGCCTGCAGGTGCGAGTGTGCTGGTGGCAACAAGTCAACCCGCTTTGTCGTGCCGTGTGATAGCACCGGTGGCTGCTCCATGGAGGGCAGCGAGTGCGAACTCCCGTCCGATGACTACCTCGAGCCGACGGGAGTGGTCCGGACCTGCCGCCGCATCTGGGTCTGGTTGCCGCCCCAACCACAGGACGGGTAGGCGGCAGCACCCCGGGGACGCCGAGCCACCTGCTCAGGCCCTTGGATTCCGTGGGGGGCACGCCCCGGAAGCCTATACTGCGCGGCCCCGAAACCGCGGAGTACCCGAGCCTCATGCCCTACACCCTGACCCCCGCCACCCCGTGGGACGTCGATGCAGACGACGTTGAATACCTCGCCGACCGGCCTGAGGGCGGTGACCGGTGGGTCCTCAACTTTGGTCCTCAGCACCCCGCAACGCACACCACGCTGCGGGTTGTGCTGGAACTGGACGGCGAGCGTGTGGTCCGGGCCACGCCGCACATCGGCTATCTCCACAGCGGCTTTGAGAAGCTCAGCGAACACCAGAGTTACAACCAGTGGGTCTGCACGGCAAGCCGCATGGACTATGTCGCCCCCATCTGCAACGACATCATCTGGCACGACGCCGTCGAGAAGTTGTTCGACATCACGCTGACACCCAGATGCAAAGTCGTCCGAACCATCCTCATGGAGCTGGGACGCATCCAGGGGCACCTCCTCTGCGTTGGCGCCGCAGCGCTTGATCTTGGTGCATTCACCGGCTTTCTGTACGGGTTCAACGAACGAGAATTCATCTACGACATCATCGACTTCCTGACCGGCCAGCGTTTCCACCCTGACTACACACGCGTCGGTGGCATGGCACGCGACATTCCGGACGAGGCCATCTTCAGGAAGATGATTCACAACTTCCTTGATGTTCGCCTGCCCAAGGCAATCACCGACATCGAGACGCTTCTGAACCGAAACCGCATCTTCATTGATCGCGTCAAGGGCGTCGGAGTGATGACGGCCGAGCAGGCGACGGCGTGGTCACTCACGGGGCCGCTTGCCCGCGCGTCCGGCATCGCCAGAGATCTTCGCAAGGACGACCCGAACCTGTGCTACGCCGCCAACTGGGACGGCGACGGCGCCGATGCCGTCGAGTTTGACGTGCCGGTTGCACGCGATGGGGACTGCCTCTGCCGCTACCTGGTGCGGCTTGAGGAAATCAAACAGTCTGCCCGGATCATCAAGCAACTCATCGACCGCATTCCAGGCGGCTCCATCAACGTCGACGCCGAAGGAAAGGCCGTGCTGCCGCCGAAGGGCGATGTGTACGGATCGATCGAAGGCACCATTCAGCACTTCGAACTGATCATGGACAACCGGGGCTTCGAGGCGCCGGTGGGCGAGCTCTATTCGGCCATGGAAGCACCCAATGGCGAGTATGGCTTCTACATCGTCGCCGACGGCGGCCGAACGCCCTGGCGGGTCGCGGTGCGACCACCCTCGTTCATCAACTATCAGAGTTTCGCGCGACAACTCGAGGGGCACCAACTTGCCGACTTTGTCGCGATTCTCGGTTCGATCAACGTCATCGCAGCCGAATTGGACCGCTAGGAGCCGCTCGCCATGGCCTGGACCGTCAAACCATCAGCCACCATGGAGATCCCTCGCCGCAGCGAGCCGTACGTCACCGACGAGATGAAGCGGGATTGGACCGAGCGAATCCTCCCTCGGTACGAAACCCGCCTCGGTGCGCTCATGCCGATTCTGCACGCGACCCAGCATGCCTGGGGTTGGATCACACCACAAGCCATGGAGGAGATCGCGGCGTTTCTTGAGATCGACCCGTCGCAGGTGCTCGATACCGCCACGTTCTACGAGGAGTTTCACACGCACCCGGTTGGCAAGCACGTCATTGCAATCTGTCAGTCCATTGCCTGTGAGGCCTGTGGACATCAAGCCATTCTCGATCACGTCCGCGGGCGGCTGGGCATCGACCCGCACGAAACAACGACGGACGGCAAGTTCACGCTCATGGCGCTGGAGTGCCTTGGTGCGTGCGATACAGCGCCGTGCGCTCTGGTCGACGACGATCGGCATGACGACCTGACCATCGCGGCCATTGACCAGGTCATTGATCGGCTGTCCACGTGATGGCTAAGCCGCGGAAATCTCTGATGCGTTGTCTGGGTGAGTTCACCGGGCACATCCTCAAGGGCGCCCGCACGCCTGTGTCTCAACGCCAGGAAGTGTCTCGAAGTACGGAAGAATCCACCAAGGATGGCGTCACACTGCGGCGAACCACCATCGACGAAGTCGAATTGCCCGCAGACCAAGATCCAAGGACCACCGACCATGTTTCTGAGTGAGCCCGTTCTGACCAAGCGCATCCCGACCTGGCCATGGGCCGACCCTGCGGAACGAACGCTCGTTTCCGGCGAGCAGTACGCCGCCACGGGCGGATACGAGGCGCTCCGGGCGGCCATCGCCATGGACCCGACGGATGTGGTGCAGGCGGTCAAGGATTCACAACTTCGCGGCCGCGGCGGCGCCGGATTCCCCTGTGGTGTCAAGTGGGGATTCCTGCCCGAGGTAGACGGCGGCCGCCGCTACCTCGCGGTCAACTGTGACGAAGCCGAACCTGGCACCTTCAAGGACCGCTTGCTGGTCGACTACGACCCACATCAAGTGCTTGAAGGCGTCGCGATCGCATGCTGGGCGTGTCGCCTTGATACGGCCTACTTCTTCATTCGAGGCGAGTACCGGCATCAGGCCAAGGTCATGGAACAGGCCATTCAGGAAGCCTATGCCATGGGCATCTTCGGGCCGCAGGGACTGCTCAAGGGGGCCACGGACTTCTCGGTCGATTGCCACCTGCACCGCGGCGCTGGTGCCTACATCTGCGGCGAGGAAACGGCGCTGCTCGAAGCCGTCGAAGGGAAACGTGGCTGGCCGCGACTCAAGCCTCCATTCCCCGCCATCAAGGGCCTCTTCGGGCGGCCGACCATCGTCAACAACGTCGAGACACTCGCGGCGGTCCCGCACATCGTGGAGCGGGGCGCCAACTGGTGGACCGGCATCGGCTGCGAGTCGACGATCGGGCAACCGCCGTCGTACGGGACCAAACTGGTCGGCGTATCGGGCCACGTGAACAGGCCGGGCGTGTATGAAGTCGGTCTGGGCGCGCCCATCGATGAGTTGGTCAATCGTGACGACTACTGCCAAGGCATGAAGGGTGGACGCGAGTACAAGGCGTGTATTCCGGGCGGCGTGAGTATGGGTGTACTGGATACGGGTGAGTTTGGCGCCGAACTCGACTTTGACATCGGTCGCAAGTACGGCATCATGGGGTTGGGCACGGCCTGTCCGACGGTGTTCGACGCTGGAACCGACATGATCATGGTCGCGCGGAACATCGCCCGGTTCTTCAAGAACGAGTCCTGCGGGCAGTGCACGCCGTGCCGGGAAGGTTCGCAGTGGGTCTACAAACTGCTGGTCAAGATCGAGCGGGGCGAGGCTCGGCCACACGACCTTGACCTGCTGACGGAGGTCGCCGGGTCGATGGGCACCATGCCCGGCACCACCATCTGCGGCCTGGCCGACGGCACCAACTGGGCGGTCAGCACCATCGTCAAGAAGTTCCGGGGCGAATTCGAGGCCCGAATCCGCCCCTCACAGCCCAAGGCGGCCGCCGGAGCCACTTGATACTGGCCTCATCCTCCGCCAGAAGGTACGCTTCGGTGCTTCGGAGGCCTGGCGGCCAGTCGCCAGCGTCCATCCAAGTGTGACGAGGAGACGCACTCTGGGACACGCCAGGGTCACCACACCATGAATACCGACTGCCAGTCGTCTCCCCTGCGGGAGTGCGACGACCGAGACGAGCTCGGCTCGTCGGCCGAGGGCGACGTTCCTCCTGAACGGACCGATCGCCCCGCCCCACACACCATGGAACTCAGCCTCGATCGCGGCCCGCTGACTGCGGATCGCGGGACGCTCCTTGAACAACGTCTTCGCGCCGTCGCGTCGCTGCTGCCGCGGCCGGTCGCACGCATCAACGTGCGCATCGTTCAGGACGGCGACATGGCGACGCTCCATCAGCAGTGGCATGACGCGCCAACCACGACAGACGTCATGACGTTCGAGCATGCAGATGAAGGACCGTTGGAGGTCGATCTGGTCCTCTGCAGCGACCAGGCGGATCGAGAAGCCGACGGCCGCCCGCACGCTGCCGACGAAGAACTTCTGCTCTACGCCGTGCACGGCCTGCTTCACTGCTGCGGCTTTGACGACCACACCGAGGCGGAGGCATCAGCCATGCACGCCGAGGAGGACCGGCTGTTGAAGCAGATTGGTCTGGGCCCGATCTTTGCTTCCAGGGAGGACGATCGATGATTGCACTGCTGGCGCTCGCCATGCTTGCGATCGCGACCTGGATGACCTCCATGGAGCGGGCGCTTCGCAATGGACCGCGGGGCGCGCTGCTGGAACACCTGACACGAACCGGCCGCACCACGCTCCGGGACGCCATCGAGCCCAAGCTGGATGGCGTCGCCGACGTGCTGTCGCTCAAGTCCCGAGCCCTTCAGATGGGGTTCCTCGCCGCATGGGTCTGGTCGATCGCCGGCTGGACCGAGCGGGAGACGTCCCACTGGGTCGCCATGCTGATCGTCGCCGGGGCGACGGCCGTACCGCTGATATGGATGGCATGCTCCGTGCTCGCGCCCGCCATTGCACGCTGGGCTGGCAAGGGGCTGCTCAAGCACTGCCTGTGGGTTGTGCGGTTGACGACCATTGGCGCAGGCATCGTGGCATGGATTCCGTCGTTCATCAGCGAAGTCGTTCGCAGACTCAGCGGCGCCCACCTGCAGCAGAACGGCCGAGCCGGCGAAGCTGAAGCTGAGTTGCTTCGCAGTATCGAAGCGAAGCAGCGAGAAGGCGAGTTGGCTGAAGGCGCGGCGACGCTGCTTGAGAATGTGGTCGACTTCAGTACGACGGATGTCGGCGAAGTCATGACGCCTCGAATAGAGATCGAGGGCATTCAGATGACCGACGATCTCGCCGCGATCCGTACGTTCATTCTCGATGCCGGGCATTCACGCATCCCGGTCTTTGAAGAAGACCTCGACCACATTTCGGGGATCCTGTACGTCAAGGATCTGATCCCGTTCCTCGGAGCGCCCGCAAGCGAGTTCAGGCTCGGCCCACTTCTGCGGCGCCCGATCGTCGTCCCGGAGACCAAGCAGGTCGCAGACCTCCTCGCCGACTTTCAGCAGGCGGAAGTGCACATGGCGATTGTCGTCGATGAGTACGGTGGAACGGCGGGTCTGGCCACCATCGAAGATGTGCTTGAAGAGATCGTCGGCGAGATCTATGACGAGCACGAAGGCGATGACGAAGACGACGAGCCGGAACTCGTTGAGACGGCGATGTCCTCCTGGGAGGTCGATGGACGGTTCCACATCGATGACTTCAACGAAGCCGTCGAAACGTTGCTGCCCGAGGATGACGAGTACGACACCGTCGGAGGGTGGTTCACAGCGCGCATCGGCCGCGTGCCGGTCCCGGGAGAACATCTGGAGGAGCACGGGCTCGTGTTCACCGTTCTGGCGGCAGAACCGACCCATGTCACTCGGTTGAAGGTCGCCCGCGCCCAGTCTTGAGGCCACCCCTTGGTATCCTGCGTCCGCGATGAGCACAACGACATCCGATTTACGCTCGGCCACCGCTCGATTCATCGAGGAGGCCGAGGTCATCCGGGCCGGCGGTGGCGAGAAGGGTGTCGAGCGTCAACACCGACACGGACGCCTGACCGCGAGGGAGCGTATTCAGCAACTGGTTGACCCCGGCGGGCACCACTTTGAGTGCGGGCTCTTTGCCGCCTGGAACATGTACCAGGAGTACGGCGGCGCCCCGGGCGCCTCGGTCGTCACCACGATTGCGCCAGTTGGTGGGCGATTGAGCATGATTGTTGCGAACGACGCAACGGTCAAAGCCGGCGCGTTCTTCCCGATGACCTGCAAGAAGATCATCCGAGCGCAGACGATTGCCGAGCGAGCGCGACTGCCGCTCATTTACCTCGTCGATTCTGCCGGCGTCTTTCTTCCGCTTCAGGAGGATGTCTTTCCGGACACCGACGACTTTGGTCGCATCTTCCGCAACAACGCCGTCATCTCGGCTGCAGGCATCCCGCAGATCGCCGCCATCATGGGCAACTGCGTGGCAGGCGGCGGGTACCTCCCGGTCCTCTGCGATGTCCTGCTTATGACCGAAGGAAGCGGGCTGTATCTGGCCGGACCCGCCCTGGTGAAGGCCGCCATCGGGCAGGAGGTCGACAGCGAAGATCTCGGCGGCGCCGAGATGCACGCGTCCATCTCGGGCACCGTCGATTACCGGGAGCCGGACGATGACGCCTGCCTGAAGCGACTCCGAAATCTCATGCTCGCCGACATGCGTACACCCCCCATGCAAGACTCCCCACTCGAGTCAGCCCCGACGGCAGCCGAGCCGGACGCCGTGTACGACGTGTTCTCGGGAGATGCTCGCGACCAATATGACGTGGTGGAACTGCTCGCGAGCATTGTGGACGAACACTCGTGGAACGAGTACCGCGCCGAGTTCGGCGCATCCATCGTGTGCGGCTACGCCCGGATCGATGGCCGCCCCTGTGGCATCGTCGCCAACCAGCGGAAGTTGACCGAGCGTGTCATGCCCGGAGGCAAGGACGGTCCGTCCAAAGCCATGAACATGCCGGCCGTGATCTACGTCGAAAGCGCCGACAAGGCCGCACGCTTCATCATGGACTGCAACCAGAAGCGGATTCCGATCATCTTCATCCATGACACGACCGGCTTCATGGTCGGCAGAGACAGCGAGCAGGCGGGAATCATTCGCAGCGGGGCCAAGATGGTCAATGCGATGAGCAACAGCATTGTTCCGAAGATCAGCCTCATTACGGGGGGCTCGTACGGCGCCGGCAACTATGCCATGTGCGGCCGGGCCTTCGACCCGTTCCTGACACTTGCGTGGCCAGACAGCCGATGCGCCGTGATGGGCGCCCAAAGCGCCGCGGGCACGCTGCTGCAGATCGACCTCGCGGCTCGCAAGCGTCGTGGCGAAGAAATCGATGACGCAGAGCGGAAGGCCCTGCTCGAAGCCATCACCGCCTCGTACAGCGAACAGCAGGACATCCGGTACGGCGCCGCCCGGGGATGGGTCGACCGCATCATCGAGCCCCATCGAACACGCGAGGAACTCTCGGAGGCGCTGCAGATTGCTTCGACCTTTCCGATTGACGGCGAGTTTCGAACCGGCGTGATTCAAACCTGACATGGCTCGTCGCATGGACGTGACCGGCCGGCCCATCGTCATCACCGGCGGAGGAACCGGGATCGGCGCTGCGACGGCCCGCGCGTGCGCAGCGGCCGGCATGCCGGTCTTCCTCGCTGGCAGGCGAGAAGCGCCGCTGGTTCAAACACGGGATGACATTCTTGCAGGGGGTGGCCGTGCGGAGGTGCTGCAGACGGACGTTACCGACACAGCGCATGCGCTCCAGTTGCTTGAGGCGGCAACGAACGCGTTCGGGCCGCCGTGGGCCGTGTTCTCCAACGCTGGCCGCGGGCTGGACCGCCCGGCGCACAGGACGACCGACGAAGAGATGCGATCCATCTTTGAAGTGAACTTCTTTGCAAGCCAGGCGCTTCTCGGGGAGGCTGCCCGCCGCATGGTGGAAGATGGCGCTGGAGGGCACCTCCTGGCGTGCGCGTCCTGCGTGTCAAAGTTTGCGCCGCCCTACCACGGGGCCTACGCCGCCACCAAGGCCGCACAGGACCTGTACTGCCAGGCCATGCGGCTTGAGTTGGCCCCCGCCGGCATTCACGTCTCAACCGTCCATCCGATCACCACAACGACGGACTTCTTCGACGTATCCGCAGACGTGAGCGGGCGATCAGGTGGCCGCAGCGGAATCGACCACACGCCTCGCCTGTTCCGGCAGTCCGCCGAGCGGGTCGCCGCTGCCGTGCTTCGGTGCCTGCGACGGCCCGTCGCCGAAGTGTGGACCAGCCGTGTGGTCCGACTCACCGCGGCCCTTCGAACACTCCGCCCGTCCATTGTGGATCGGCAGATGCGAGGCATGCTCGACCACCGCCGACTTCGAGGGGATGACCGCTCAGAAGCCGACCCGGACTGATACCCGGTCCGTCAGGGCGCTGGGGGCGCGGTCGTCGCTTGCCAGGGCTGCACGTCAACCGACCATCCCTCGCCGGGCAGCGCCATCGACAACATCGCCTTGGAAGCCGCCGGAATCTCGTCGTGCCGCGCCACCTCGCTCAGGCGGATGCGCCGCGCGTCGCCGTTGGTCTCAACGGCGAGCACGCCCAGAGGCAGCCAGGAGGTTCGGTCGTACCACAGGTTGAGATGGGCCCAGTCCTCCGCCTCGGCCACGCCGGGCTTTGGCACGAGATGAAGGCCGATCACCTCGCGGTCCGTGGCTGCAGACGCGAGGAATGCATCCGGAGGCCCATCGAGCACGGTCACATCGAATCGCCGGAGTACATCCGCTCGCTTCTGGCCGATCGGAAGGGGAAACGGCCCGCCAAGCCTCATAGGGTCTGCAGTATCTCCGGGCGCCACGATCTGTCGCTTGATGAACTGCCGATTCGCCTGGTCAGCCTCCAGCAGCCATCCATCGGCAAACACCAGTCGCTTGGTCTCGCCGCGCCGGGCCATATCGCCCAGATCAATGCGGTAGTCGAACTGCACAGCCAGGCTGGGCCCGGGGTCGGCGGCGTACACCAGTCGCCCGGTTCTGAGTTCGCCGCCACCGATCAGCGCGTCATCCTTTCGGTACGCCACGTCTGCCGTCAAGGCTCCAAGGCTGGACCCCGCCTGCTCGATGTTGCTCAGCGCATCGTGCACCGGGTCCGCAGGCGGCTCGCACATCACCATCGCCGCCCCGACCGTCACCGCGTGGATCAACATGACCCATCCTTGGCGCGGTCGTCAGCGGGAGTCAACAGCGTCACGACATGAACCTCGATTGCGCGGCCTTCGCCCACCGCGTCCACGCCCTCGTGCGTCTTGCCTTTGACATTGACTCGGTCGACCGAGCATTCCGCCAGTTCCGCAATCCGCTCGCAGATGGCCGTGGCATGCGGTCCGATCTTCGGCCGCTGGCAGATCACGGTCGCATCGATATTTTCAATCCGCAGGCCGCGGGCGGCCACGCGGCGAACGGCCTCACGCACAAACACGCCGCTGTCCTGTCCGTCATGGCGTGGGTCATCGTCGGGAAACAACTGCCCGATGTCCGGGGCACCGATCGCCCCCAGCAGGGCGTCGGTCACCGCATGAAGCAGTGCATCGCCGTCCGAATGGCCGACAGGGCCGGCGGTGTGCTCAATCGGCACACCTCCAAGCACGAATGGGCGGCCCTCGCCTTCAGGCGGGAGTGCCTCCAGGCGATGCAAGTCGAACCCGTGCCCGATCCGGTATGCAGGCATCCCGGGAGCGTAGCCGATACCACCGTGCAGCACGTCCACCGGATAGGATGGCCTGCGGAGCAGGGTTGGTCGGCCAGCCCGCCCCATGGACCACGTCGACTGCCAAGGAGATCGGCTGATGCATCGTCTGTGTGTGCGTATCTGCCTGGCATGGAGTGCGGGCGTCGCTCTGGCGGGATGCAGCACGCTGAAGGGCGGCGGGCTGCTGCCCAGCGCCGCAGGAACCGCCAGCCCCATCACCTGGGAATCGACTGCAGCCTCCCCCAAGACCATCGTGCTCGTAGACGTGCGAACGGGCGAGAACATCTTTGAGATGGACATCCCCCTCGGCAAGCAGCTCTCCGTGCAGTTCTTCCAGGTCAAGGACCCGCAGAAGCACCCGAAGGCCCCGGACACCATGTTCTACGGTCTGCAGCCGGCAGGCCAGTGGGTCGGCGTGCTGGACGAGACCGTGGCGGTACCACACGCCGTCAACCGGCGAATCGACGTGTTCCTTCGAACGCCGGAACCCTTCACGCCGCCCGATCCCGCCCGGCCCGTCGTCGCCTACGAAGTGCCCAGGCCGGATGACGCCGGCGCGGTGACTTCAGAGTCGGCCGAACCGGCGCCGGCCGCCCAGCCCGATAGCCCCTCTGGTCAGGGGCCTGCCGAAGCGACATCGGCCACCGCCGAAGCGGCGGCCGACTCCGACGCAGCGGCCGAGGGCGCCGCAGATGCGCCCGCAGCAGCGCCCTCCGCGGCTCCCGAGTCCTCGCCCGCACCGGACACACCTGTGGACGCAGCACCCGCAAGCGGGCCGGAACCGGACGCGGGGGCAGAAGTACCGGCCGACGCAGCGTCCGAGCCGGCGGCTGCGAGCGACCCGCCTGTGACCTCCCCCCCGGTGACTCCCGTCGCGTCGGCCCGACGCGCCGCCATGACATGGACCGACTCGGGACACGCCCGCCGCGTGTCCGTCTCCGATATGCGGACGGGCGCCGATGTGTTCGAAGTCGACGTGCCCGGCGGCCATGACCTCGTCCTGCACTTCTATGAGATGTGGACGCCGCCCGGAGCCGACAAGGACGTCGAGGCCATGCACTGGCAGATCGTCCCCGCCGGCGCCGTGGTTGCTGTCCCCGCCCACCACGCCACGGTGCCGTCCGAGGCCCACCGCCGCGTCACGGAGCGTGAGGTGTACGCGGGCCGGGCCGCCGATCCGCAGGCACCGGCGCCGCAAGCGGCCCCCGATCCGGCCCCGGACGACGAGGCTCCAGCCCCACCACCGGTCGATCTGCTTGAAGATGACCCCACGCCGTCCTGAATTGGCCCCTTCCAGCCCGATCGCGCGGCGGTCGCCAGACCACGCGTTGGGGCTACAATCGTCGGTTGGTTACTTGAGGGAGCCCGCCGGCCATGACGACATCTGACCACACACCTGCGACATCCACCACGGGCGACGGGTCTGCGGACCCCGCGACCGTCAGCCTCTCCGGCTACGTCATCGACCGCCTGTACGGCCCGGATCGGGTCGAAACGACCGCTCCGGGCAGCCCGGGCGAGGTCCATTCCCGCATCGGTGAGCCCGGCGCGTTCCCATACACCCGAGGCGTTCACCCGGGCATGTACCGCACCCGCGGCTGGACGATGCGGCAGTTCGCCGGCTTTGGCAGCGCCGACGATACGAACGCCCGCTTCAAGTACCTGCTTGAGAATGCCAAGGGCACCAACACGGGCCTCTCCACTGCATTCGACCTGCCCACCCTCATGGGCCGCGACAGTGACGACGGACTGAGCCTGGGCGAGGTCGGTCGATGCGGTGTCGCCATCGACACGATTGAAGACATGCACCGGCTCTATGCCGACATCCCCGTCGATGGGGTCACGGTCAGCCAGACCATCAACGGCCCGGCCGCCGTCATCTGGGCGATGTACATCGCCATGGCGCAGCAGCGGGGCATGGACATCGCCAAACTCGGCGGCACGCTGCAGAACGACATCCTCAAGGAGTTTCACAGCCAGAACGAGTTCATCTACCCACCGGAGGCTTCGGTGAAGCTCGTCGTCGACACGATCGAGTACGCCACGCAGCACCTCCCGCGATGGAACAGCGTTTCGATCAGCGGATACCACATTCGCGAGGCGGGCTCGACGGCAACGCAGGAACTGGCATTCACACTTCGCGACGGCATGGAGTACGTGGAGGCTGCCATGAAGCGGGGGCTCGACGTCGACACCTTTGCGCCACGCCTGTCCTTCTTCTTCAACTCGCACAACGAGTTTTTCGAGGAGATCTGCAAGCTTCGCGCGGCGCGGCGCATCTGGGCCACTGCCATGAAGGATCGCTACGGCGCCAAGAGTGATCGGTCGCTGCTCATGCGAACACACGTGCAGACGGCGGGATGCTCCCTGACGGAGCAGCAACCCCTGAACAACGTCGTCCGCGTCGCCTATCAGGCCATGGCCGGTGTGCTCGGTGGGTGCCAGAGCCTGCACACGGACAGCATGGATGAAACGCTCGGTCTTCCCACGGAAACGAGCGTCCGCGTGGCGCTGCGGACGCAACAGATTCTCAACGAGGAAACCGGAGTCACCCGTACGGTCGACCCGCTTGGCGGCAGTTGGTACGTCGAGGCCCTCACCGATCGCATGCAGGAGGACGCCGACGCCATCATTGGCGAGATCGACGACATGGGCGGCGTCGTCTCCGGCATCCACAAGGGCTACTTCCGCCGCTCGATCGCCGAGGCCAGTTACCGTTTCGGGCAGGAGATGGAAGCAGGCGACCGCGTGATCGTCGGTGTGAATGCCTTCACCGAAGGCAACGAAGATCATCAGGTTGACATCCTGCAGATTCCCCACGAAGTCGAGACGACGCAGTGTGACCGGCTCGCCGACTTCAAGAAACGCCGGGACGACGATGGAGTGAAGGCAGCACTCGACACGATCCGCGCCGACGCCCGGAGCGACGCCAACCTGATGCCCTCACTCATCGCCGCCGCGCACGCCAACTGCACACTGGGCGAAATGGTCCAAGCGATGGCGGATGTGTTCGGCCGGTATGCAAGCGGTCCGGAGTGGTGAACTCCTGACCGCCCAGGGCCAGATGGAGCCAAGGACAATACAGTCCGCCGGCGGCACAAAAGCAAAAAGACAGCTGCCCGCCTCCGAAGAGGCGGGCGGCTGCATTCAGTCACTCAGATGCGGGCGATCAGCCGCCGCGCTTCGAGAAGACATAGATGATCACCAACAGGGCGATCAGGCCGACGAATCCGCCTTGACCGAGTTCGTTGATGAAGCCCATCAGCCGCTCGGTGATCCCACCGAAGTACCAGCTGTCATCCTTGCCGAAGATGATCTGAACGATCACACCGACGGCGATGAACAGGAGCGAGAGATCGATCAACTCACGCGCCCAGCCCTTGATAGTTGCCATTGCATTCATGCTGCATGTCTCCTCGCGGAATCCGACCTCCCTGCCGGTCCGCCTGACCATGGTCTGAGGCACGATGCCGTCGCTGGCCACGAGTACGCCAACGTCGATCGACCTCCGCCTGACCTCTGGTATCGGACGAATGGCTCGCTCAGGACCAGTGAAGAGTGGGCAGATCCGAACCTGGTTCTCTAAAACCTCCCCTGAGAGGTACTTAGAAGGGGCCTTGGGGGGCCGAATCGGGGTATATCGCGGCCAGAAGCCGTGTTTGCAGGCCCAGACGGCCCGGACACGGCGATTCTTGGGCAAAAAAGAGATCTGCTCCTGTACGGTGGGTGCTTGCCGCCGGTCCGCAACAGGGCGCGTGCCCTGGCGTGGCGGGTGGAAGAGAGAGGACCAAGGAGAAGGATCCCATGCGTACGCTTCCAAGAGCTGCTGCGGCAGCGGGTGCGGTGCTTTGCGCAGGCACCGCCCTCGCCGGCATGCAGGGCATCGACTACAACATCGTCGGGACGAATCTCGTCGACACAGGCGGCGATTTCAACTGGACCGTCGACGTGCTGGCCGTGTTGGACGCTGGTGACCGCCTCGATGCCGTGGCGGGCAACCAGACGACACCCAAACTGGTCTCCACAGACGGAACTTTTTATCAGAACTCGTTCTGCGGCGGCACCTCCGTGGAGAACAACGAAGGCTTCTGGCCGATGCAGCCCAGCATGGAATGGGACTCGTATGTCACCATTGGCCTTCGCAGCAGTGCCGGCAACGCCCTTCAAACGATCGGCATTGACTTCGGGCCATTCGAGGCTGGTGGCGACCTGTCGACCAGCAACGGTACCTGGTTCATCCTTCCGACCGACCCCCAGGGTAATCCGGTCATGGAGTCGACCAAGGACTGTGTGGACACGGACGCTGTCCTGATCGCCAGACTAACCGTGATCGGCAGTAACTCAGTCAACATCGCCGCCCTCTTCCAGGGCCGAGACGCAACCGATGTGACGTGGCAGCACACCGCAGATGTCTTCATCACCTATGACGAAGTCATGGACGGCGACTGCGACGAAAACGGCCAGCCTGACCGCTGTGACTTCGCCGCCGGCGGTGACAGTGACGGCAACGGCACGCTCGACGCCTGCGAGTTCATCGATTGCAACAACAATGGCACGCACGATGCTGACGACATCGCTGACGGTACTTCCTCCGACTGTGACGGCAATGGCCGTCCGGACGAATGTGACCTCGCCGATGGCGCCGCCGACTGCAACGGCGACGGTCTCATGGACGTGTGTGATATGGGC
Organism: Phycisphaerales bacterium; assembly: GCA_030748575.1. GTDB lineage: Bacteria > Planctomycetota > Phycisphaerae > Phycisphaerales > SM1A02 > UBA12567. The sequence continues at coordinate 34,635 of JASMLR010000013.1, forward strand.
GAAGACTGCAATGCCAACGGCGTGCCCGATGGCTGCGACATCGACGCCGGCAACGAGGATGACTGCGACGGCAATGGCCGGCCGGACTCCTGCGACATCGCCGATGGCGGCGACACCAACGGCAACGGTGAACTCGATGCCTGCGAAGTCACGCCGTACACCAACCTCAACAGCGGTCTCATCTCCGATACCGCCGCCGAGGCAGTCTTTGCCGCCGACAACGGCGACACGATTGAAGCCGAGGCCGACTTCTTCAACGCTGAAGACGACGTCAACATGATGGGCAAGAACCTGTACATGAATGTCGTCGAGGGCGGCATGAACCAGGGTGGCACCATCACGCTCGCCAACGGCGCTGTCGTGAGCGGCTCCGGCGGATCCACTGTGGCCAACGTCAACAGTGGTTTCAGTGGTACAGGCGTCATCGCTGACGACACGTCGGTCACCTCCTCAGGTTTGACTCTGGTACGCGGTGGTTCGGGCGTCGAGTTCGACAGCCCGGCGACCCATATGTCCGGCGACTCGCTTGTCATGTCGGGCGGCTCCATGGCGGCTTCCGGCGCACTGTCCAACACCGGCTCCATGACCACCGTCGGATCCTCCGTCGTGGCTGCAGCCTCCATGGACAACACCGGCTACATGAGCACGTCTGGCACGTTCGTGACCGATCTTGGAAACGGCGTGGATGGCGAGATCTACTGCAACGACGAGACCATGCTCTCGGGCAGCCTCGTCAATGACGGCCTTGTGTCTGTGAACCGAGGACCGCTCTACATCCTCGGAAGCCTCACCAACAACGGCTCAATCGTCGGCGAAGTGGACACCGGACCCGGTTCCCGTGGCGGCGGCGAGCCGATCAGCGGTGATGGTCTGCGCATCGGCGGAAGCTACGTTGCCGGCGCCGGCGCCGAACTGCTCATGCCACACGCCAACTGGCGACTCTCTGTCGGCGGCAACGTCGACCTGGCCATCAACGACAACGTTCGCTTCATCATGGATGAGGCGACGCTGGCGATGACCGGCGTGTCGAGTACCCAGACGCTCGAGGCCATGAGCACCGACGTGGACAGCAGCCCGGACGGTCTCGATCGCACGATGGAAGGTCACTTCCCGCTCGGCGTGCTCGTGATCGAGTCGGGGTCCGACGTCACGGTGGTTGACAACCATGCCAACCACGACGGTGGCGAGACCATCTACGTCCGGCACCTCGTGATCGAGGCGGGCGCCATCTTCCGCACCGGCGATCGCACCGTCTGGTACGAGACGGTCGATCTGTTCGGAACGGTCGATGGTGAGATCGATGTGATCACCGAACCGTGCCCCGGAGACGAGGACGGCAACGGTCTGATTGACATCGATGATCTCCTGATTGTCATCGGCAACTTCGAGTGCACAGGCACCTGCGAAGGCGACGCCGACGGCAATGGGCTCGTCGACATCGACGACCTCCTGATCGTGATCAGTGGCTTCGGTCCCTGTGTCTGATGTCTTGATCTGATCTGTTCGTGTGCATTCCGCAGGGCGGATGGCTTCGGCCATCCGCCCTGTCTCATAGAGAGGCTCCGCTCCGCCGACACCGTGATGCTGATTGCGTCGCTTCCGATGGAGCGACTCAGGGCTCCCCGATGGCCGGCATCACACTGGCCACGGATCGTGTTTCAGCCTCCACCGGATCCATGCCAGCGGTTCCAAACCCTCCCGTCTTGAGGAACTTCAAGACCAGTTCGACGGTCTGCGGGTGGTCCATGATCCGGCTGTGGGACGCATCGACCATGGCAACATCGGTCGCCGCCGAGTGCATGGCCTCGCGAAGCGACACCGTGCCGTCGTGCACTTCATCCCGTTGAAACACACCCCGCAGCGACGCAAGCCACGACGGCGGGTTGTCGAGCGTCGCGCCAGCCGTTCCGGCGACAATGCCACATGGCCGCGGCGGGGCGGGCCAGATCGGCTCTCGGCCAAGCTCACGACAGGCTGGTCCCATGATCCACCGGATCGGCGGAATGCCGGCCGACCATTCGGCCAGACTGCTTGCGTGGTTCGGCGGGGCGAGCATGACGCACCCCTGCCACCGGAACCGCGAGGAGAGCGCCCGGAGCACGATGCCGCCCATCGAGTGCGTCACGGCGATGAGCGGCTGGTCGGTGCGAAGATCACCCAGTTTGGCCGACACTTCCTCTGCGGCCTCCCGCACACCGCCGCGTCTGGAGCGGTACCCGATGTTGCGCGTCTCCCAGCCTGCCGCCGCAATGTGCGCTTGCAGCCGGCCCATTGACCCTCGGGTGCGCCCTAGCCCGTGCAGCAGGATCACCATGCCTTCCATGGTCCACACCCTACCGGCTTCCTCGACCTCCGACCCGTCCGGCGCGGTAGCCTGCCGCCCCATGGCAGGCACGACTCACGTCTTTCAAGCGCCCAAGGGCACGCGCGATTTCCCGCCGGACGTCATGGCGGTCCGACGTCACATTGAGCAGGCCTGGCGGTCCGCCTCCATCCGCCACGGCTTTGATGAGATTGACGGGCCGACGTTTGAGCACCTCGACCTCTATACCGTCAAGAGCGGCGATGGCATCGTGAGCGAACTCTTCTCGTTCCGCCGCTCCGGCGGCGACACCGACTACGCGTTGCGACCTGAGTTCACGCCGACCCTTGCCCGCATGGCCGCGGCCAAAGGGAAGTCACTCTCGATTCCGACCAAGTGGTTCGCCATGCCCGACCTCTTTCGAGCAGAGCGACCCCAGAAGGGACGCTTGCGTGAGCACCGGCAGTGGAACGTCGATGTTCTGGGCGTCGCCGGCCCCGAAGCGGACGCCGAAGTCATCGCCGTGGCGGTCGCGGGACTGCGAGGTCTGGGCCTTGGCCCCGACGACATTCGCGTTCGCATCAGCCACCGCGGCGCTGCTGCCGGGATGCTGACGGCACTGGGCGTGCCGGCCGAGCGGATTGCAGACGCCTTCGCGCTGGTCGATCGACGCGAGAAGATTCCCGCAGACGCGTTTGCGACGCAGGCGTCCGAGCTCGGGCTGGATGCGGCCGCCGTGAGGCGGCTCGACGACATCGCGACCTGCCGCCGGCCCGCCTCAACCCCTCCGACCGACCTCGCTGAGGAGCACAACCTGCCGCCCGATTCGGTCGCGGATTTGACCGCGCTCTCCACCGAGCTCGATCGCCGCGGCCTACTCCCCTTCTGCGACTGGGACCTCGGCATTGTCCGCGGCCTGGCCTACTACACGGGCACGGTGTGGGAGATCCACGACGCAGAAGGCACGTTTCGCGCCATCGCAGGCGGTGGACGCTATGACCAACTGGTGGAGCTCTTTGGCGGGCCGACTGTTCCCGCGTGCGGTTTCGGCATGGGCGACGTGGTCCTTGCCCTGCTGCTCGCCAAGCGATCGCTCCTCGGCGACACCACCGCATCACTGCTGCCCCGGCCCGACGTGTTTCTCGTTTCCAGCGGCGACGAGGACGCCGAGGCCCTGCTTGTTCCGATGGCGACGTCGCTTCGGGACCTCGGACTGCACACACGGCATACGTGGAAGGCGACGCGCAATATCGGCAAGCAGCTCAAGGAAGCCGCCGCCAACCGCGCCCGGACGGCCGTCATCCTCGGCGACGAATTGAAAGGCGGCGCCGTGGTCGTCAAGGATCTCGACTCGGGCGAGCAGCACGACGTGCCGCTGGCCGATCTCCCTGCATGGCTTCCACGCCGCCTCGCCGGTGCCGACCGGTGAAACTCCTGGTCGTGGCCGCCACGGCTCAGGAAGCTGAGGCCGCAGGAACACCCCCCGGCGGTCATACCGTCGTATCGGGTGTGGGACGAACCAACGCAGCCGCAGCCACCACGCTGGGGCTCGTCGCGCACGGTCCCTTCGATGCCGTCATCTCCGTCGGCCTGGCCGGCACGCTGCCGGGAAGCGGGCTGGACATCGGTGACACGATTGCTGCCGACCACTGCGTGTACATGGAGGAGGGCATTCAGACACCAGACGGGTTCCGGACCATGTCGGACCTCGGGTGGCCGCTCGGCCCATTCGAGGGCAATGCCGTGCCATGCGGGCCAGACCTGGTCGAGCGTCTTCGACCCATCGTCCCGATGACCCGCATCGCCACGGTCGCGACGTGCTCCGGGACCGATGGGGCGGCGGAGGCGGTCGTCGCCCGCACGGGCTGCGGGGCGGAGGCCATGGAGGGGGCGGCGGTGGTTCACGCGGCGGCCCGGCTGGACGTGCCGGGCATCGAGATTCGGGCCATTTCCAACACCACCGGCGATCGAGATGCCCAGATCTGGGACGCCAGGCGGGCCCTGCAGACGCTGGCGGAGACGATGCCGGCGGTGGTGGACCGGCTCTGCTGAGCCCCCCACCAACAGGTACAGGCTGCACGACCAGACCAGGACCAGCGAAACCCTCCTGCCGGGCCTTCAGCAGCCCCCCCATGCTGCCGACCTCCACCTGCAGCAGCCGCCCCAGCCGGACGGCTCGGAGGTGCGCGCATGCGGCTCAGAATGAGAAGGCCCTTCCCCCCGCCCATCGCGGCGGATCTCGGGTCGAGTGCTTTGCGGTTCCTGCAGCTCGATCAGGCGGGCCGCGGTATCAGCGCCGCGTCGGAGCTGGAACTCCCGGCCGAGGCCTTTGACCTTGAGCACCACCTTTCCGCGACGGACGCGGCGCTCCGCGACCTGTTGTCCGCCCGATGGGGATCCAACCGCCGCATGGTCGTTGCCCTCCCCGCCGAACTGGTGTCCATGACGCACCTCCACCTGGAAGCGGGAGAAGACCTGCAGACGGCCGTGCAGACTCGCATGCCGGACGCCGGCATTGATCCGCTGATCCGAAGCATCGACGTGTCCAGTCCATGGAAGAGCAGCCGGGGCGGGGCAGATCTGCTGTGCCTGGCCATGCCCCGCGAGGCCGTGCTTCGATACGTCGGCGTGCTGCATGATCGGAAGTTCGACATCGCCGGCGTCTACGCGCCCGCAAGCATGCTCGTCCGCGCCTTCATGCACGTGAACCGCCGCGACACCGACGTGGACGCGTGCACCATGTACATCGACTTGAGCCCCGGCCGATCGACCGTGGCCTTCGCGCACGGGCCACGCCTGGTCGCCGCCCGCACGACCGAGGCACTCGCCATGGAAGACGCCGAAGCGCCCCCGCGGCCCATCGCCTCGGCAGCGCCGGTCGCAGCAACAGACGATGACGGCAACCTTCTGACCGCCATCAACCGGCGGGTGGACCAAGCCCCGCCATCCATGCCCCCGGTACAGGCGGCCCCCGTCCACGTGCCCGAGGCTTCCTGCGATGAACTGCGGATGTGCATGCGACACCACCAGAGCCTGTTCAGCGAAACGCCGATCACCCGAGTCGTATTCACCGGCCGGGGCGCCCTCGCTGCCGGGCCCTGCTGCGGCATTGCGCAGGCACTGGGCCTTCCGGCGCAGGTCGGCGACCCGCTCGCCCGATGGGACGCGTCCGGGACCGACATCGACTGCGCGGACTGGCACCACCAACTTCGCCCACAGTGGACCGTGGCCGCTGGCCTGGCCACCGAATTCGACGAGGAGTACCGCCGATGAAGCGTCCTGTCGACGACTTTCTGCCGGACGAGTACATCGATCACCGCCTGGACCGCCGCATGCACCTGGCGGCCATCGGACTCTTCGTCGTCGTGCTTTCCGGCGTCGCGGTGGCCTTCTTCGTGACGCGATCCGATTGGCATCATGTCCGCAACGTCCGCGACCAGATCTCGGTTCGGTATGAGGAGGCAGCGGACCAGGTTCGGACGCTGACCGAACTCGAGGACCGCCAGCGCAAGATTGCCGAGCGGGCCTCGCTGGCGGCGAGCCTCATCGACCGGCTTCCGCGATCGGTCCTCCTCTCCGAGTTCATCACGCGGATGCCGCCGGGGCTGGGTCTGCTTGAATTCGAACTCGAAGCGCACCGCGTGGCCGTGGAGTCACCTCCGCACTCCGGACCGGCCAACAGGCCCGCTCGACCCGCGACCTCCACCGAGGCCGCCGAAGACGCCCGGGCCGTTGCGCCGCGATGGCGAACCGACATCTCGCTGCTTGGGTTCGCCCCGACCGACGTCCATGTATCAGCCTTCCTCTCGGCCCTCAATGATCACCCGTTGCTCCAGAACGTCACGTTGCAGTTCTCAGAGGAAACGGAACTGAATGAACTTCCCGTGCGACAGTTCAGAATCATCACGAGCATCGACCCTGATTCCGACTGTCGCGCACCGACCATCGCCGGAGCGGTCTCTCCATGAAACCCCACATGAGACAGGTCGTGTTTTTCGCCGTGCTGCTCGGCATCCCTCTGGGTGCCTGGTACATGATTTTCCGCCCGCAGAACAAGGACATCTCCGAAGCGATGCAGGATATTGCCAGCCGCCAGCGTCAACTCGACCGTGTGGCCCAACTAGCCGAACGCATTCCCGACCTTGAGTCCGCGCTTGAAACCGGTGAGCAACTCGTAGCGCAAGTGGAAGCCCAACTCCCCAAGCGGCGAGATGTGGAAGGCGTGCTGGAGAGCATCTGGCAGATGGCTGAGCGAAACGGCATGCAGGTGCGATCGGTCAAGACACAGGCCGCCGTGCCATCGTCGGTGTACATGGAACTCCCGCTCGACGTCACCATGGACGGACCCTTCGAGGGCTTCTACAGGTTCCTTCTGGAACTGGAAGCATTGCCCAGAATCACCCGGGTGTCACGCATGGCCATTCAGGAAGCCGGACTCAAGGTTCGCGGCCCGGGTTCAGACCTGCCCCCGGGCTCGATTGCCACGCAGTTCACCCTGAGCATCTACTTCGCCGATGCCGTTCCGGCCCTCGCAGGCGTGGGAGGTGAACCGTGAACTGGACCGACCTTTCCGACGTGACCGCGTCCGCCGAACCAAGCGTGGAACCTGCCGTTCCCGCTGCCATGACACCGTTCACCAAACAGCGGCGGAATCGGATCGCGGTGATGACGATGCTCATCGGCGGCGGCCTGATGATGATCGTCGGCATGCGATTCCTCTCCGGCGGTCCTGCCTCGGCGACGGCGGACACAGGCGCTGCCGTGGAGATCAGTTCGTATCTCGCGCCCTCGCCCGATGGCGACGCGCCCGACCCCGCCACGGATCCGCTCGCCGTTCTGGCTGGATTCGGAGCCGGTCCCCCGTCCACGCACCACGCCTCGCTTGACCGCAATCCGTTCCTGATCCCCGGATCGAGCATGGAGTCCCCGATGCCGCTCTCGCCGGTCAACGCAGACCATCATCGAGCGGAGCGGCTGGCCGACCTGCAGGCAGCGGTGGAAGTGCTTCGGGTATCGGTCGTCCTTCAGGGGCGGCGGAGCATGGCCGTGGTCGGCGGCGTCAACCTGCCGATTGACACCCCGGTCGAGTTTGACACGGATCTGACCCTGACCCTGATCGGTGTCGACGCCGCAGGAATCACGGTGGAGGCAACAGACCCGCTCCTCGGTCTGTCCACACCCGTGCACCTTCCCCGACCCTGAGAGACTCCTATGCACGACTCCGACATGATTCAGGCGGGACGCTCGACAACCCGCGACCTCTGGACGCCGGACGCGGGCGGGCCCGCAGCGTCGTTCGATCTCGGCGCCACACTCGCGCGCCGCGATCTCATCCCACTTGACCAGATTGAGGCCGCGCGCCGCGTGCAGCGGCAGACGCCAGGCGCGTCGCTGCATCGCGTGCTCCTCGACATGGGCGCCGACGAGACCATCATCCTGCGAACTCTTGCGGAAGGCACTGGCCTTGACTTTGTGTCGCCGGACCAGGACGCCATCGACAATCAGGCGGTCGGGGTGCTTGGCACCGACTACTGCAAGGCTCGCAGCGTCCTGCCGCTGAAGCAGGATGACGGGTGCTGCACCGTCGCCACATCGGACCCGAACGACATCGCAACCCTCGATGAAGTTCGACTTGAACTGGGCGTGCAGCGCGTACGCCAGGTGCTCTGCGAGCCAGGCCGCATTGCAAGCCTGCTCGAAGGCACCGAGCCGGATCACACCGAAGAGCTCGATCTCCAGCAGATCCTCGCCGACGCGGCCGAGGACGACGTCGAGGTCGTGGAGGACGCTGAGGATGATGAAGTTGACGACGGCAGCGCCTCCCCTGTCGTTCGATATGTCAACCACATCATTCAGACTGCTGTGCGTGAGGGCGCCTCAGACATTCACATCGAACCGAGCGAGTCCGGAGTCAAGATCCGGCTTCGCATCGACGGTGTGCTGCACGAGACGATGAATCCCCCACGGCGGATGCTCGCGTCGCTCACGAGCCGCATCAAGATCATGGCGTCACTGGACATTGCCGAGCGGCGGCTTCCTCAGGACGGGCGGATTCGCGTTCAGGTTCACGGCCGACCGCTTGACCTTCGCGTCTCTACTGCGCCCACGCCTCACGGCGAGAAAACGGTCATGCGTCTGCTTGACAACCGGTCCATTCAGGTGCCGCTGGACGATCTTGGTTTCTCCCCCGAGACGCTTGCGTCCTGGCGGTCGCACATCGCCCGGCCTCACGGCATTCTGCTCGTCACCGGGCCGACGGGTTCAGGGAAGACCACCACGCTGTACGGGTCCATTCAGGAACTCGACCTGCAACGGCTCAATGTGTCCACGGTCGAGGATCCGGTTGAATACCAGGTGCGAGGCATCACGCAGATGCAGACGCACGACCGCATCGGTCTGACGTTCGGCTCCGCACTTCGCACGCTGCTTCGTCAGGACCCCGACGTCATCATGGTTGGTGAGATTCGTGATCAGGAGACGGCCACCATTGCCATTCAGGCAGCGCTCACGGGCCACCTCGTCCTCTCCACCCTGCATACCAACGACGCGCCGTCTTCGATCACGCGGCTGATCAACATCGGCATCGAACCGTTTCTGGTTTCGGGCGCCGTCAATGCCGTACTGGCGCAGCGGCTCATCCGTCGCGTGTGTGACCGGTGCGCAGCGGACGTGCCTGTCAGCCCAGAAACGGCGGACATTCTGGCCACGTTCGGCATCACGCTGGAGACCATGCGACAAGGCGCCGGCTGTGAGCATTGCCGGGGCGGCGGCCTCTCGGGGCGTCTTGGCATTCACGAGATGCTTGAGGTGGATGACGCGATGCGGGACCGCATCGCCGCGAACCCATCAGTCAACGCCCTGCGAACGCATTGCTGCGAGTCCGGCATGACGACCCTTCGCGAAGATGCGCTGGCCAAGATGGTGGCAGGTCACACGACCCTCCAGGAAGTGCTTCGCGTCACCGGAGACAATCACTGAGCGGCCTTTCCCGGCGACACCCTGTCGGGCACGATCCTCACACAGCACGCGCCCTGCTCAACCCGCTCCGCACGCAGTGATCACCTGATCAGCAGTCCCGCAATCAGCACCACCCACACGGCAAGGCCGACGCCGGTCTTGATGAGCGTGCCTGCAGCGCGGCCAGCCGCAGCGCCTGCCGCCGGCGCGACCGCGTCCCGCATGGCGCCGGCGTTCGCGCCGGTCGTCTCCCCGATCAATGCCCCGACGAACGCGCCGGCGATCGCGCCAATCAGCGTCCCGAGCACCGGTATCGGAATCAACGGTGTTCCAACAATGGCGCCCAGAACACCCCCGATGAACGCCCCCCACATGCCGCGGCGGCCGCCACCTCCCACCTTGGCCCCCGCCGCACTGGAGAGGCCCTCCAGAATCTCCGCAATGATCGCAAGGACGGCGGCAATGCCGATCGCCCACCAGCCCGCGGTCGCATCGCTCCCGTGAACCCAGGCAACATCCGCCAATTGCACGCCAATCGCCAGGATGAGCATGACCCAGATACCCGGAAGTTGCATGAGCACGAGCAGCAGGCAGCCAGCGCCCGCGATCGCAAACAGCCCCGTCAGCGTCCAGTGCAGCCAGATCACGACGAGGTATTGGGATTTGACCCACTCGTTTTTGACCCACCACCCTCACGCCACACCAAAATTTCGTCGACGGGCTTCCGCTTGATGTCCGGCACCATGCACTGCGCCGCAGGCCAGCCCACCGGGATGAGTACAACCGGCCGCTCGTATGCCGGCCGCTCGAGGATCTCGCCCAAGAATCCCATCGGGCTGGGCGTATGCGTCAGCGTTGCCAGTCCGGCCTGCTGGGCTGCTGCAAGGAACAGGCCCGCGGCCATGCCGACCGACTCATTGACGTAGTACACGCGGCCCGTACTGTCGGGACGGTCATCCTGCATCAACTTGAAGATCGCGACCAGCCAGGGCGCTTCTTCAAGAAAGGGTTTGTCGGGACCAACCTCAAGCGGTTTGAGATCGCGCAGCCAATCGTCCGACGCACGTCCATCGTAGAACAACCGCTCCTCCGCTTCGGCGGCCTCCCGAATGCGCCGCTTCAGGTCCGGATCGCTGATCGCCACGAACCGCCAAGGCTGTTTGTTGGCACCACTCGGCGCTGAACCGGCAGCCGCAACAATCGCCTCGACGATGGCTCGATCCACCGGCTCACTGGAAAAGTGGCGAACAGAACGCCTTTGGGAGACGGTGTCTCGAAAGCGTTGTACCGACGCCAGAGGGTCTGCATCGGGCTGCCAAGGCTCGTGCGGGATGAGCGGTGCTGCTTTCGCCATCTGTGTGCCCCGAGCGTCTCATGCCCACGGGCACGTACCATACAGGGTTTCGCTGAGCTACTCTGCAGGAGATGCAAGGCGTGATGGCCATGTCGGTGTTGGGGGTCGCTCTGGGGTTCGGGGGAGGGTCCTTCGAGACCGGGGACATCTACCTGGCCCTTGAGACCATCGAGCACACGGACGAGGAACGCGAGGAACACGCGTGGCTGCTTGCCTGCCTCGAGAACGGGTACCCGCTCACGCCCGCCATGGAGTCCCGACTGTCGGCGCTTCAGGATGAGTCGCTCTGGCTCTTTGAGGCGGCGGCCGTCCGAGACTATCCCGCGTGGCTGGTCAACTGGGAGGACGAGGGCTTCGCTGCCACCCTCCCCCACATCGGGCTGATGATGCAGGCCTCCCGCATGGCGTTTGGCCGGGGTGAAGCCGCCGCCGCGCGCGGAGATGCCGAGGCGCTTGCGGACGATGTCAACCGGTGCCTGACCGCCGCGAGCCATGTCCGCGCCGAGCCCTGCCTCATTGCGAGCCTGACGTCCATCGGCATCACGCGGCGCGCCGTGGAGGTGGCCCGATCCGCAGCAGAACGCGGACTGCTGACACCTGACGCTGCGGCATCCATGGCCACCGCGCTGCGGCGCGCCGGCGCAGCGCAGGTGTTTGACCGGACGGGTGACGCCTTCGGCATCGGGGCGGCCATCGCGCAGGAACGGGCCGTCATCCGGCATTGGATGGCCAAGCAGTTGGAACTGCATGAAGGCGCCGACGAGGACCCCATCGCTCAGCAGGCCGTCGACGCTGTGTCGGACGTACTTCCCGACATCGGTACCCTCGGGCTGACCAAGGGCATGGCGCGAGCGGAGCTCGCCCAACTCGACGCGTGGTACGGGGAGTATGTGCGTATCGCCCGCTTGACCAATCACACGGCCGCTGCCCGGCGCATCGCAGCACTTGAGAACACAATCGGGCGCAGCAAGGCAACCTTCGCGGCCTCCCTGCTGCCGTCCATGTCCGGCATCCTGAGCAAGCGTCAGGAAACGCTTGATGAGATCGCGGACGTGGCCGCAAGCCTTGACGCGATCGCCCAGGGCACGGCCCCCCGATCCACCAACGCGGCGTGGTGGTGGATTCGCGCCGGCGGCCTGGCGGGGCAGTGCGATGGCCCATGGACGGCCGACCCCGACACCGCCGCCGCCGTGGACGATCTCCTTGCCATCGCCGACGCGATACCAACCGCGGCCTATCCACCGGTCATCGACGGCTACATCGAACCACTCATTCCATGGTGGCTTGCCGATCAGGATGTGTTGCTTGCCGGGCTTCTTGATCGAGCTGAACGTGGTCTTGACGCGGGGGATGCGGCGGGCGAGCTCGAGCGGCTGATACGGATGACGGCCGCCCTCGGAAACAACGGCTCCATGGCGGCATCGCGCACCGGCCACTCGGTGCTGGCAGCGATCACGCCGCTGGTGGAGCAGTGTGCGCCCACCCTCACACCTGCCCAGCGGGCCCGGTTGGAGCAGTGGATCCGCACGATTTCAACCCGCGACCCACTGGGCGTGCAGTCGGCGGCCGCCGCCACGCGGCGACGCCTGGAAGGACTCGTGCCACACGACTTCGGTCCGGCGCTGGCACGCGACATCCCGGCGGATGACGCGGGACTGCTGAGCATGATCGCCTGGCTGCGGGGCCGTGCCGACGCGGCGAGGAACCCCCGCATCTTCATCGCGCCCGGCGGGACGCCTCAGGACGCTCCGCTGACGCACCTCGACGCGCTCAGGCTGGGCGCATGGGCTGAGGTTGGCGCGAGCAATGAGCGGCCGGCGGGTTTCGCTGAACTGGGAGGGGAGGACCATGCCGCCACCTCCACCTCCGCGGCCGCGCTGCTGAACCGAGTGCGGTCCGCGACGCGGCGGCAGTGATCGCGCAGCACAAGGGCCGAAAGCCGATGTCTCGACTTCCGGCCCTTGCCGCTGAAGCGCGATCGCGAGATCAGGACCAGTTCTCGAGCACGATCAGCAGATCACCCATGTCGATGACACCGCTTTGATCCGCGTCGAGGTCGTCGCAGTCTTCATCGACGCCGTCACAGACTTCGCCCCAGCGGCCGATCATGAGTACCAGATCGTCCACGTCCACGATGCCGTTGAAGTCAAAGTCGCCAGGCACATGGATGATGCACACCGGAAGGTCGATGCAGATCGTCTCGGTGCAGACGGCGCCGTTGCTGAACGTGACCTGGAAGTCGATGCAGACCGTGCTGCCCTGCGCGGCGCCGGTAAGCACCGTGTCGAAGGGCCAGGAGTGCATTCCGGGAAGTGACATCGTCACGTGATCGGGCGTGAGCGACATGCCGGCGGGCGGCGTCATGTCGACGCTGGTGATGGAATGCGACGCGTCCATGTTGCTGACGCCAAGATGGAGGTCGAACTCCCAGGGCGCGAACCACGTGCCACACTCGGCGTCCAGCACCTGAATCATGGGGCAATCGGCGGTCGGGTCCGGGGACTCCGCAGGCCGCGTCACGACCAGATCGCCAAGAAGGGTCTTGTCCTGGACCGAGAGGTTGCCGTTGTAGTCAATGAGCCAACTGTCGGTGACGGAGCCGCCACCAGCCGGAAGGCCCTGGAAGCCGTAGATGTTGTCGCCGCCGCCGAGGTGCATCGCGTCGGCCGAAGCCCACACCCGCGCGTCCTTGGCATCGACACCACCTGCCGCTGACTCGACAATCGCGCCCACATGGAAGACCGCCGAGGTCTGGACCCAGCCCGACGTGGTGCATTCATACTCAAGCACACGGGCTTCATGGGCGCCCATGCTGCCAATGCCGGCCTGCGTCCGCTCGCCAAGCAGCATGGTGCCCTCCGGACTGAAGTCGATGTCCGCGACAGGTGACGAGTAGCCACTGCTGACGTTGAAGTCGGTCAGGGTGATTTCAAGCACCTCGGTGCCGGCCATGGGCTGCCCTGCCGTGCTGAGCTGCACCGACCAGATCTCGTTGTTGTCGGTTGAGGAAGGATTGAGTCGGTCTTCGTTCCACACCGCGTAGTAGAGACGCTCGCCGTTGACTTCCAGACCGAAGGGGCGGTCTCCCAACGCAACCGGTCCCGGCGCGCCACTCCAGGGCGTGCCGTGATCAAACGTATCCAGCACCGCGCCGGTGGCGTGGTCGAGCCGATAGATCAGGCCGTCCTCGAAGCTGCTCACGAAGAACTGGTCATGCTCGCAGTCGTAGGTGATGGAGCCCAGGCTGCTGTTGGCCACAGGAAGGACCGCGAAGGTCGAAATGGCAGCGGTATCGGTATCAATTCGGTAGACGGCACCCCACCCGGACGGACCGGCGACGTCGAAGTTCCATGTCTGGGAGGCCGTGACAAAGATGTTGCCTTCCTCGTCGATGGCCAACCCGAGGATGCTCCCAAGATTGGAACTGGTCCAACTTGGATGCGAGTAGCGTCCGATGGGAAACGCGGTGTCGAACGGCTGACCACCAATGCCGGTGAGGTCAAACACCGTGAGCATTCGATCGCCGGGGATCCCCGGGGACACCGTCTGCACCGCCACGCGGCCGGAGCCGAATGCCATGTACGCCTGATCCTCGTACCTGGGTCGACCGGCACACTCCGTCCCCGGAACCGCATCGCAATCATCGATCGGGTCGCAGTTGACGCCTGGATCGGTGCAGTGGGAACCCGCGCCGTACCACACGCCTGCCTGACTGTGGCAGTCTGCGAGCGTCGTTTCGATGCAGTACCAAAGGCCCGATCCCGGCGACTCTTCAACGCAACACGCGCCATCTTCGGGGAGCGGGTCGCACTCGACGAACGGGTCGGAGCAGAGCGTGCCCGGTCCGTACCAGTAGCCGCC
>JASMLR010000014.1 GCA_030748575.1 Phycisphaerales bacterium
CCACGACGAACTCGTTCATCTGCTTTCACCATGGGCGCCTTAGAAACAGCACGGACACTCGACCAGAGCGGCTCCACAACCGCCGCATCGGTCATCGCCGAAGGCTGCGCGTACACACGGCCCGACACCGTGATCACCGGGCGGGATGCCATTCTGGCCTCGTATCGTTCCGCCGACGAATGGGGTCAGTCCTCGTTGGATCAGGTGGTCTTTGAATCATCGGTACGTCCGCACGAGGACGGTCGCTTCGCCATCGAGTATCTGGATCTGCTCACGCGCCGTGGGCATCAGCATGAACACCGCTGCCGCCAGATTGTCACGGTGCAGGCCGGACTGATCACGCACATGGAGCACGTCGACCTTCCAGGCCAGCCGGAGGCGCTTCGAGCATGCTTTGAGCAAGTCGGCGTACAACGCTGACCGAACCGGCTCCAATGGTGGCGAGGCCGACGCGATACCATGAGGCCGTGCGGGCTGGTAGCTCAGGGGTTAGAGCAAGCGACTCATAATCGCCAGGTCGCAGGTTCGAATCCTGCCCAGCCTACTTGAAGCGATGGTCGGAGCCTCCGGCTCCACCATCGCTTCTGCGCAGGCTGGTACTGCGGCCTCGGGCCGCAGCGGGCGGGCGAGACGCCCGCCCAGTCTTCTGGTTCTCGGCCGGCAAGCCGGCCTCCGACTTGGGGTCTGCGACCCCGGCGTCACATCCTGCCCGGCTCGTCATCGCGATGGTCGGAGCCCCCAGCTCCACCATCGCTTCTGCGCAGGCTGGTGCTGCGGCCTCGGGCCGCAGCGGGCGGGCGAGACGCCCGCCCAGTCCTCTGGTGCTCGGCCGGCAAAGCCGGCCTCCGACTTGGGGTCTGCGACCCCGGCGTCACATCCTGCCCGGCTGGTCATCGCGATGCGGGCAGCGCCTCTGCCCACCCACTGGCTATCCGCACACACCCCAGTTGGTAAGCAGTCCCAGAAGGTCCTCCACATCGGCATCGTCATCGCGGGAGACGTCCACCCGATCGTCTGCGGTGATCAGCGCACTTCCGTAGGCCGACAGGAAGAGCGCAATATCGCCCCCGTCCACGTCGCCGTCTTGGTCCACATCACCGGGGCAGCACCAGTCGCCGAGGTCATTGCCACCGCCGTCCGTGTAGGCCATCTCAATCTCACCCGACGACGGATGGTCGCAGAAGGTCGAATCGGCAACGCTCAGCGCGGCATCGGCATCTCCCGAAATCGCGTGCCAGGTGTCGTACCCCGATTCGGTCGCTTCATTCAGGCTGAATATGGAGTACGACACATCGACCGTGCCATCACTGCGAATGTACACCGCGCCCGATCGGGTCGCGACATTGTCCTCAACATCGCAACTGACCAACGTCAGGAGTCCCTTGGCGACTTGGGCAGCCGATCCGAACGAAGCATCATTCATCCTGAACTGGCTCGACGTCACCGTCACGTCCGACTCCACGTCGTACAACCTCATCGCGCCACCATTGGAGGCGATGTTGCCGGTGAAGATGCTGCCGGAGATGGTGGCCACCCCACTACGGACTTCCATGGCACCGCCATTGCTGGCCCAACCGTCTTCAAACGTGCAGTTTGAGATGGTGCCCGATGCGTTGTCCACGAACATGCACCCGCCGTACGAGGTTGACGAACATCCAAACATGGTTGTATCAGCCAGGGAGAACGTGATTGGTTGACTAGACACCGCTGAGTCCAGACATATGGCCCCGCCCTTGCCGAACGACTGCTGATCGCTGCAATTCGTAAACGTGCACGACGAGATCGTGATGCTCTCGCCGGCGTTGCGCGCAAGCACACCTCCGCCATCTTGCGAGGTTGTGGCGCAGTCGACAAAGTCGATGCCCTCAATCACCACATCGCCGCTCCAGCATGCCAGGCCCTGTGCAGCGTCCTGCCCGTCGATCGTCACGCCCGGAGCCGTCGCCCGAATCGTCAGGTCCAGCGTGTTCGTCACACCAAGGGACACGACGACGCCATCTTCATCATCATCGATGTACGTTCCGGGGGCTATCTCGATCACATCGCCATCCGACGCGGCATCGACCGCATCCTGAATTGCCGTGTAGTCACCCCCGCCCGCCACATCCACCAGCCAGGTGACCGCTGCCGCGGGTGACGCGAGGCCAAGGACGGTAGCAATCAGGAGTGATGTGCGGGATTGCATCATGAGCAGCCTTTCCTCAACCGAAACCTCGATGACCGATACGCCGCCACCGATGCCCCACCTTGAGGTACGTGTGACGGCTCGACGGCCAGTCAGTCCCACTGAAGCATCGGTCCGGAGCGGCCGATCGACCGAGTAAACCCCAAAATCGCATCCCCGTGGGCATCGTCGTCATCGATACGAAACACATGATCCTCGCCACCGGCTCCAGCCCGCCGAGCGGCATCGAGCCCCTGAACCAGCGACACGTGGCCGTCGCCGTAGGCGAAGTACCCCGCCCAGCGGCCGGTGTCCGGGTCGCAGGTCAGCGAATCCACGCTCGGCACGCCGCCCTCGGGCCCGCGGTTGCCCAGCACGGGCATCGTCGAGTCCATCCGGCGGCTCGACCAGTGCGTTGCCCGGTCTCCGTACAGCACGAGGTGGGCATAGGAAACATTGGAATACTCGTCGAGATCGGCCGAGAAACCGGCATCCCAGTACTCACCCTCGGCGGGGTTCCATGCATGCCAGTCGTACTGGTCGTACGGCTCCACGTTGCCCCAGTCCATGTCAGAGATGAGCGCGTCGGGTGACACGATGCGCTGGGCAATCAGAAGGCTGTAGACGGCGGCCGTGACGTCATCGCCTTCATCACCCGTCAGATCGCTCGGGCGAGGAAATGCCGGATCGCCGCCGATGCTGGACGAAATGAGCGACTGCATCAATTGCTGCGTCTGGAACATATCGGTCAGTCGGCCTGGCGAGGCCGGCACCGCGCGGCCTGCGTCATCGGTTCCTGACTTCAGGCCCGAAATGGATCCGTAGAACATGGCGTACATCACAAGCAGGACCGCGACGACGACCAGCAGGCCAACGATGCTGAATCCGCGCCTCACGGACTGCTGCCCTGTTGTTCGGCGTGACGGCGCTTCACGAGCGCGTCGATGTCCGGCGTGGGCAGGAGGTCGAGATCCTGCTGCAGCCTCGCCTGGCCAGCGCGGTCCAGCAACGCCCATGCCTGCAGGACGCTTGGCGGATCACCGGTGACCTCGAAGCGACGCCGCCCCTCGGCTGTCTTGACGACAATCTCCCACGTGTCGGTCCCGGGACCGGTCGCTGGCGGAGAGGCGACCCACCCGGCCTCGCGGACCACACGGGACAGGGCCGCCCCCTGCGAGGCATCGATCGATCCGGTCCAAGACCAGATGCCATCCCGGGCGTCGTAGCCGCCTGCAAAGCGAAGCTGCCCCGCGGCCGACACGTCGTACCTGGCCATTCGTCCGTCTTCGGTCGACCGGAACATGTCAACGTCCGGCGCGATCGCCGGCCCCTTGGCCGCGCCCCCGCAGCCAACGAGCATCCCGCCTGCCAGAACCACGGCCATGCGGATCATGATCCGCCACCCGTGGGCAGCGGCAGGAGACCCTGCGGCAGACTTGATGACGCCCGGCCACCCGGCATCGGAACCTCCACAATGATCCACAGGTCGAAGGGGCCGCCGAAGACGGGGCCACGCTCCAGTCCCGCAGCGATCCGCGCACCGATCAGGCCCGTGTACTCGGTACAGCGAAGGACCGCGTCAAGCACCTGCGTCATGGCGGCCTGATCCACGAGCGCTCCGCCGGCCGCATTGATGGCCGAGATGGTGGTGCCGGCAGCCTTCTCGCGGGGCCGGTGCACCACCAGCCGCGTCCCCTGTCGCGACATGGGGATGATCTGCTGCTCGCATGGGCTCAGGGCCGGCAGATCAGCGTGCTCCACGCCCCAGACGACATGGATGCGGCGGACGTCGACAGGCCAGGCCGGCGGCTTGGGGGCCGGCGCCGCGGCCGCTGGACTGGGCTGCGTGGGGGGTACCGCAGGGGGCACGAGTTGAGGCGCTGGCTTGGGCGCTGGCTTGGGCGCTGGCGCGGGCGCTGGCGCGGGCTTGGGCGTCGCGACCGTGGCTGGTGGTGGCGTCGGATCTGCCTTCGGCGCTGGCTTGGGCGCTGGCTTGGGCGCTGGCTTGGGCGCTGGCGCGGGCTTGGGCGTCGCGACCGTGGCTGGTGGTGGCGTCGGATCTGGCTTCGGCGCTGGCTTGGGCGCTGGCGCGGGCTTGGGCGTCGCAACCGTGGCTGATGGTGGCGTCGGATCTGGCTTTGGCGATGGCTTCGGCGCTGGCGCCGGCACTGGCTTGGGCGCTGGCGCCGGCTTGGGCGTCGCGACCGTGGCGGGCGGCGCGGGTGGCGGCGGCGTGAGATCCGGCTTCGGCGCTGGCGCGGGCTTGGCCGTCGCGACCGTGGCGGGCGGCGCGGGTGGCGGCGGTGTGGGATCCGGCTTCGGCGCTGGCGCGGGTTTGGTCGTCGCAACCGCGGGTGGCGGCGGCGCCGGATCTGGCTTCGGCGCTGGCGCGGGCCTGGTCGCGGGTGGCCGCGTTGCGGCCGGGTCGACCATCCTGGGTGCCGATGCAACCAACGTCGGGCCGTCGCCGCCGCGATAGGCCTGCCATGGGTCCGGTCCATAGTTCCAGCGAAGCGGTTCGGCGGATGCCACGGAACGGCGACGGTCCGGCGCCCACGCCAACGCGGCGAGTTCCCGCCCGAATTCCACCAGCGCCCCGTCGGGCTGCGAGGTGCCGTCGGTTCGGCGGGTCACCATCCACCGATCTCCCCCACCCGTGATCGCCAGAAGCCACACGCTGCCACGGCGAGACGGGGGCAGCACGCGGCGAATGTCCGCCTCTGTATCGCCGGCCGACGGGTCGGTCAGGCCGAGTCGAGCCGCGGCGTCCCATACCCGCGCCATCTGCTCGCGGTCGAGTCGACGCACCATCGGTGGCACGGTGTTCGGGCCCAGGCCACGCCGCGCCTCGTATCGCAGGGTGCCGTCCGGCTCAAGCAGCACCCGGCTCGTCCGCTCGTCCGCCCGATCTCCCTGGGGCCGCGCGAGAATCGTCAGGTCAACGGAGAAGTCGTCGGGAACGACGCCCAGCGGATCGGACCGCCGCGGGTTCGCCGCGCACGACACCATCACGAGCATCAGAACAGGAAGCACACGCCACATCGACATGGTGGCAATGGTACGCGGTCCCCCCCGCGTGTGGTCCATGAGCCTTCAGCCGCCGAGCCGCCATCGCGGATACCCTGCGGCCATGGACACTTCGGTCGCCTGGATCAATGATTATCTGGACAGCCCTGTCGACGCCGACATGCAGGCTGACCTGCTCACACACGCAGGATTCCCGCTGGAAGGCCGGACCGACGTGGAGGGGGATGTGCGGCAGGACTTCGAAATGACGTCCAACCGCGGCGACTGCACGTGTCACGTCGGTCTGGCCCGCGAGATTGCGGCCCTGAGCGATCGCGAACTGCAGATTCCGGCGGCCACCCCCCCAACCGACGGCGCGGACGTCACAACGCTGGCTTCGCTGACCAACGAAGACCCCACGCACTGCCCGTGGTACACCGGCCGCGTGATCACCGGCATCACCGTCGGGCAGGCACCGCAGCACGTCCGGTCGCGGCTCCTGGCCCGTGGCGACATCCCCCGGTCCAATGTCGTAGACGCCACGAACTTCGTGCTCTTCGAAGCAGGCCAGCCCACGCATGTCTTTGATCTCGACACACTGTCCGGCCGGCACATCATCGTTCGTATGGCCCGGAAGGGCGAGCGGTTTCTGCCCATCGGCGAAGGCGCCGTGGAGATTGAACTCGACGGCACCGAACTGGTGATTGCGGACGAAGAGGGCCCGGTCGCCCTGGCCGGCGTCAAGGGCGGCGCTCGCACCGCCGTCACCGAAGCAACGACCAACATTCTGGTTGAAGCCGCGACGTTTGATCCCGTCATGGTGCGGCACTCAAGTAGGCTGCACAACATCTCAAGCGACTCTTCGTTCCGCTTTGAACGCGGCGTCTCGCCAGGACAAGTGGACGCTGCTGCGGAGCGATTGTGCTCGCTTATTCTTGAAACGGCCGGCGGCGAACTGGCCCCGGGCGTGCTTCGATCCGGCGCCGCCATGCCCGATCGAGTCACCGTGACCATGCGAACCGATCGCTGCAGAGATCTGCTCGGACTGGACATTCCAGACCAGCAGCAGGTGGACATGCTCACCGGACTGGACTTCGAGCCCGTTCTGGAGCAAGGCGTCATCACTGCTACCGTCCCTTTCCACCGAGGCGACATACACCGCGAGGTCGATCTCATCGAGGAAGTCATGCGGATGCATGGCTTCGCCGACGTGCCGGTCGACGATGCCGTCACCATTCGGCCCGCCGCAGACCCGCCCGAACACGAGGCGAGAGCGTCCCTGACCGCAGCACTGGTCGACGACGGGTTCGTGGAGACGGTGACGCACTCCCTGATTGCAGATCGCCATATGGACCTCTGGCTTCGTGACGGATGCAGGACCCGGCGGGTCCACGAGGCGCGGGCCGCCGGCTTCCCCACCTTGCGGCCATCGATCATTCCCAGCCTCACCAGCGTGCGAGCGAGAAACGCAGACCAAGGCGTGAGCGACCTGCGGCTGTTTGAACTCGGCAGTGTCTTTGAAGCGTCGGCGGACGGCGCGCACGCCGAGGACCTCGAACTCGGCCTGCTCATGGATCAGACAAACGAAGACGACGGCATTCGCCCCATACGCGGGGCGCTGGACCATGTGCTTGCTGCACTTGGCGCCGACGACATCCGCGTGGAGCCTTGTGAGCCACTGCCCTGGCTCAATCCTGCCGGGCGGGTCCTTGTCGACGGCGCGCCGATTGGATTCCTCGGGCGACTCAGCCCCGCGGCCGCCGAAGACGCCGGTCTGGAAGCGCCGCTGCCGCTCGCCGCGACGATCAGGCCCAAGGCGCTCATGCAGGCACCGAGGCCGGACCGCGAGGCCTCGCCATTGCCGGAGTTTCCCGGCATCGAGCGGGACATCTCACTCATCGTTCCAGAAAGCATCACCTGGGCGGCTGTGAGCGGCGCGATCGCGTCGAGCGAACTGCCGCACCTGGACCGAACGGACTTCGTCACCACGTGGCGTGGCAAAGGCGTCCCTGAGGGTCACAAGTCGGTCACGGCAAGGCTGCTGATGCGGGCACCTGACCGCACACTCACCCGTGAGGAAGTCGAGGCGCCCATTGCGTCGCTGCTGAACAGGCTGCGGAGCGAACTCGGCGCTGAGATCAGGACCTGAGCATGGAACTGCAGGAACTCAAGGTGGAGTCCCTCCTTCGCACCATCGGCGAGAAACAGCCCGTGCCGGGGGGCGGCGCAGCGGCGTGTGTCACGGCAGCCATCGGGCTCGCTGCCGGTCGAATGGTGCTGGCCTATTCGCTCGGCCGCGCGGATCTGGAATCGTTCGAGCAGGACAACACGGCCGCCATTCAGGAACTGGAAGCGTGGCGCGACGAGTCCATGGCGCTCGCCGAAGCTGACGCGAAGGCGTTTGCCGTGCTCTCGTCGCTCTGGAAACTCCCCGCCGACGACCCGGAACGCGTCGCAGCGTGGCATCCCGCCGTGGTCGCCGCCATTGATGCCCCGCTGGCCATGTGCCGGTTGTGCCGCAATGCGTGCGAACTCCTCGCGAGCCTGCCCGGCCGCACCAACCCGATGCTCGCGAGCGATCTGGCCGTCGCGGCGATTCTGCTGCAAGCGGCGTGCGCCTCGGCGGCGTGGAACGTACGCATCAACCTGCCAAGTCTGGATTGTGATCTTGAGCGGGCGAGGCTGGCCGGCGAGGCCGAGGACGACGTGCAGCGATGCCGAGAGTTGTGCGCTGCCATTGAGCAGGCGTGCGATCAGTAGCGGCCTGCTTGGAAGCGATCAGTTCGGAGCGACGGTAAGCGACACCGCATCGCCTGCATCGGTCGACTCGATGTGCAACTTCTGCCGGCGAAGTTCGGACCAGTCATCCACCTGCAGGTCCGGTGAGGCGTCCGTGTCGTGTACCGCCAGCAGGTCGTATCCGTTGTCCCGCTGGGCGGGCGTGAAGCCCGCGTCGCGAATGAGGTGGCACAGCACCGGTTCGCTGAGGCAGTATGTCGTCCCCGCGGCGCTGACGACATTCTCCTCCATCATGACCGACCCCATGTCGTTGGCGCCAAATGACAGTGCAAGCTGCCCGACATGCGGACCCATGGTCACCCACGACGCGCCGATCGAATAGATGTTGTCGAGCATGAGGCGGCTGAGGGCCTGCGTCCGCAGATAGTCGCTCGCTCCGGACATGCGAACACGTCGCCCGAACTCCGGGTGCGCGGACTTGTCCCCTTCGCCATCGAGCCTGGCCACCACGTCGCCCGGAAACGGGCCCTCGACGGCGCGATCCCATTCCTTGACGCGGCCCAGAGGCGTGTTTTCCCGCTGGAACGGCCATGAGATGAACGCCATGTATCGGCCGCCGCCGTCCTGCTCAAAGTCCTGCAGGGCGCGGTCCTGCCACTCACGGACCAGTGCCATGTGGTGAATCCGATCGGCCACGCCCTCGATGTGGCCGAACATCATCGTCGCGGATGTGTTCATGCCCAGTTCGTGCGCCACATTCATGACGGTCAGCCAGATCTCGGCATCACACTTTCCAAGACCTATCTTGCGACGCACCGCGGGCGCGAAAATCTCACCGCCCCCGCCGGGTATGGACTGCAGGCCCGCACGCTTCAGACGAGAGAGCACCCAACGCACTTTGTCGCGAAACGTGGACCCGGGTGGATCAAAGAAATGCACGAACTCCACAACTTCAGGAGGGCTGAATGCGTGCACATGGACTTCTGGATGGGCCGCCTGAATGTCCGCCAACAGCGACTCGTACCACGCCAGGGGCAACTCTGGATTCATCCCGCCCTGCATGAGAATCTGCGTCCCGCCGATATCGGTCAGTTCGGCAATCTTCGAGAGAATCTCCGGCGTCGACAGGGTGTACGCATCGTCGGCGCCGAGGTCGCGCCGAAATGCGCAGAACGTACACTTGGCGGTGCAGACATTTGTGTAGTTGATGTTGCGGTCGATCACATACGTGCGGATGTGATCGCCGTGAATCGCGCGGCTCCGCGCGTCCGCCCAACGCCCGAGTTCGGGCAAAGGCATGTCATGAAACAGCGTCATCGCCTGCTCCGGGGAGAGGCGAACTTCGCCAACTGCGACGTCCGCAAGAAACGCGGCGTCGGTTGGATCCGCTGATGGACGCATGGGGACGTTCATGAAGATCGGGATGATACGGCAGGTTCCCCGTGATCGAGCAAAGCCCTTTCCTGAAGCATGTTTCACACGGACCGGGCACCTCGGTTCCTGCTACGCTGTGCGGTCGAACAGGAGTCCTTGATGCCCGATCAGAGCACGCTGTCCACCCCGTCCTGCACGCCCCCGACCTCTCTGCCCATCTCCGGGCAGGTCTGGCTCAACGGACGTCTCATGCCGATCGAGGACGCCTCGGTCAACGTGCTCGACCATGGGCTGCTGTACGGCGACGGGTGCTTCGAGGGCATTCGCGTCTATGACGGTCGAATCTTCAAGCTTCGGTCACACCTAGTTCGCATGAATGAGTCTGCCCGCCTGCTGCACATCGAACCGCCCTACGACATCGATGCGATTGAGCAGGCTGTCCGGGAAACCGTTGCGGCCAATGAGATCGACAATGGCTACATCAGGCTCGTGTACACGCGAGGCTGCGGAACGCTCGGCCTCAACCCGTTCACGTGCGGCACCCCTCAGGTCATCATCATCGCGGCAACCATCTCGCTCTACCCCGAGGAGATGTACGTCGAGGGCATGCCGATCATCGTCGCGGAGCGACCACGCATTCCGATCCCCTGCCTGGATCCGCGCATCAAGAGCCTGAACTACCTCAACAACATCCTGGCGAAGGTGGAAGCCATCAACGCGGGCGTGCTTGAGGCACTCATGCTGAATCAGGACGGACAAGTCGCTGAATGCACCGGCGACAACGTGTTCATCATCAAAGACGGCGTGATCTCCACCCCGCATACGGATGCCGGAATTCTGCACGGCATCACCCGCCGGTTTGTCATGACAGACGTCGCACCCTCCCTCGGCTACACCGTCCAAGAGCGGCAGGTCGAGCTGGATGAAGTGCTCTCCGCAGACGAAGTCTTCCTCACGGGCACGGCAGCCGAAATCATCGGCGTGAGCCGCATCGGGGATCAGGCCGTGGGCACGGGGCAGGTCGGCCCCATCACAACGGCGATGAATGAGGCTTTCCGCCGCATGGTCCGCACCGACGCGCCCGAAGACTGAATCGAAGCAGTCGCGGTCTCAGAGGGCGCGAGATTCGATCGTATACTTCAGGTGGCCGCCGCCACGTGCCGATGTACCGGACACGGCCCGCAGCCACAATTGCGCATGAAAACGCCCCCAACGCCTCAGCCCGACGCCACGCGACGCCTCTTCCTGGGCGGCGCTCTGCTCCTGCTCGGCGGCTGCGCGACGCGGAGTCCCCAGCGGATAGCCGGGCTTCCCGGCCCCATCTGGGAGCCGCCGACGACGCCCGGGCCCGCACCAGCCCCTCGCCCGCCCGCGAGCGGCGGTGTGCTCGCCCGGTCTTCATGGGCCAGAGGTCGGCCCCTTCCAACCCGAATGGACCGAATGACCCCAATCAACCGCATCACCATCCACCACGATGGCATGGCGCCGTTCACCTCCACCGACCGGTCGGCGGCGACCAGCCGGCTTGAGTCGATTCGCCGCGCCCACCTGCGGCGGCAACCCCAGCCCTTCGGGGACATCGGATACCACTACGCGATCGACCCCGCGGGCCGGGTGTGGGCCGGCCGGCCGATCTCCTGGCAGGGCGCCCACGTGCGGGCACAGAATCAGGGGAATCTGGGCATCGTCGTACTGGGCAACTACGACCAACAGGCCCTCAATTCCAGACAGAAGCGGGCCCTGGTGCGGTTCCTGCAGGATCAGATGAACACCTACGGAATCCGCTCGCACCGGGTGGCCACCCATCAGGAAATGGCCCCCACCGCCTGCCCCGGAAAGAGCCTTCAATCGTTCATGGTGACGGCCCGAAGCGGCCCGCTTTCCTGACGGGCGAAGTGCCTCCAAATCGACCTGAAAGTGGCCCCGTGAACGTATAATCCACGTTCACTCATGGCAGAAACAACCAATCCGGAATCCGGTGTGGCGGGGGCCACAACCGAGTACACGTCTGACTCGATTCAGGTCCTCGAGGGCCTCGAGGCGGTGCGGAAGCGACCCGGCATGTATGTCGGCGGCACCGGTCTCAATGCGCTGCATCACCTCGTCTATGAAGCCGTCGACAACTCGATTGACGAGGTCATGGTCGGCCACGCGAGCATTGTCACAGTCCGGGTTGGCGTGGATGGGTCGTGCACCGTCAGTGACGACGGACGCGGTATGCCGATCGACCCGATGAAGAGTGACAACCCGACCATCGACGGTCGGCCCGCGGTCGAAGTCATCATGACCGAACTGCACGCCGGCGGGAAGTTCGACGGCAACGCGTACAAGGTTTCAGGCGGCCTGCACGGCGTCGGCGTCAAGTGCGTCAACGCCTTGTCCGAGTGGACGGAAGTTGAGATCGTCAAGGACGGCGTCGTTCACTCCATCTCGTTCGAGCGGGGCGAAGTGAAGAAGCCCCTGCACGAGGTCGGCCCCGCCAGTGACGTCGACGGCCGCTCCTCCGGAACGACCGTCTCATTCAAACCCGACCCTCGCGTCTTCTCCGACACGGACTTTCGCTGGGACACGCTTGAGCACCGGCTTCGTGAACTCGCGTACCTCAACACCGGCGTATCCATCCGGCTCGTTGACGAGCGGGTCGACGCCTCGGGCCGGCTGCGGGAAGAGACGTTTCACTTTGAGGACGGCATCGCCGGGTACGTTGACTACATCAACGCATCCCGCACCGCGGGAAGCCCGATCATCCGGATCGTCCGCGAGGACGCCGAAACCGGCCTCTCCATGGACATGGCGATGCAGTACACCGATACGGCATCGGAAACGCTCCTCGCGTTCGGAAACAACATCGTCAACCCGGACGGCGGCACGCACGTGTCCGGGTTCCGCACGGCGATCACGCGAACGATCAACGGGTACGCCAAGAAGAACAACCTGATCAAGAACCTGACACCCTCAGGTGACGACCTTCGCGAGGGACTCACCACGGTCATATCCGTGAAGATTCCAGACCCGCAATTCAACAATCAGACGAAGGAGAAGCTCCTCAACCCCGAAGTTGAGCCCTTCGTCAGCCGGGCCATTCATGACGCCCTCGGGAGGTGGCTCGAAGAACATCCGGCGGACGCGAAGAAGATCTGCAATCGCGCCATCCTTGCGGCAGAGGCACGCGAGGCTGCCCGCAAGGCACGCGAACTCATCAAGCGAAAGGGCGCGCTCGAGTCCGGCGGCATGCCATCGAAGTTGGCCGACTGCGTCACCAACGACGTCGATCGATCTGAATTGTTCATCGTCGAAGGTGACTCCGCAGGCGGGTCCGCTAAGGGCGGCCGCGACCACGACACGCAGGCCATCCTTCCCCTCAAGGGCAAGATCCTCAACGTGGAGAAGGCACGGCTGGACAAGGTGCTTGGGTTTGAGGAGATTCGCACGCTCATCCAAGCCTTGCAGTGCGGCATTGGCGAGGACTTTGATCTCGCCAAGCTCCGGTACGGACGCATCATCATCATGACCGATGCGGATGTCGACGGGTCGCACATCCGCACGCTCCTGCTGACCTTCTTCTTCCGGCAGATGCCTGAACTCGTTCGGCAGGGCAAGATTTACATTGCCCAACCGCCGCTGTATCAGATCGCTCGCGGCAAAAAGGTGGCCTACGTCCTGGACGAAGCGGAGATGACGGAACGCCTCATCGAGATGGCGCTGGCCCACTCCAAGCTGGTCATCCGTGACGACGCAGACGTCTCCAAGGTCGTCGCGACGCTGGAGGGCGAGCAGCTCGGACGTGTGGTCAACCGACTCTCACGGCTCATTGACCTCGTCGGCATTTCCGCACGTCGCGGCCTGAAACTGGATGAGTTGCTTGCTTCCCGCGAACGCGATCCGGAAGGACAGGGCAGGCTTCCACGCTTCCGCGTGACCTGGACGGCGGGCGACCACCTGTGCTGGGATGAAGCCGAAGCCCGCGCCTTCGTGCAGTCCGAGTCCCTCGTACTGGACGATGTCGTCGGAACAAACGGAATCGACCGCAGCACGATCGCGTCGCTGCGAGAGCTGCATGAGAATGCCGAGATCGAGAAGATCGCGCACGACCTCGCGGAGTTTGGTCTCAAACTCGAAGACTGGGACCGGGCACAGGTCGAGACGGTCACCGGGGACTTCATGCCGACGACCTACGCATGGGTCGTCGACCCGGGCACCGACAAAGAACGCACCGTCGAAGTCGCCAACGTCCCGGAGATTCTTGAGTCGCTCCGTCAAATCGGCCGGAGCAACATCGAGGTCAAGCGGTTCAAGGGTCTGGGCGAAATGAACCCGGAAGAACTGTGGGACACCACCATGGACCCGGACAGCCGCACCATGCTGAAGGTCACACTCGATGCTGCCAGCGAAGCGGACCGTCTCTTCAGCGTCCTGATGGGCGAGGATGTCCAGCAGCGGCGGACGTACATCGAAGATCACGCGTTAGAGGTGCGGAACCTCGACGTCTGACCCTTGCCCCGCTTCGGGGAACGCGGGGAAGAGGGACCTGCCCGGGAACTTCGACATCACGGACCGCAGACGCTGCGTCACGGCGCCCTCGGATGAGACGGGGATGAACTGCTCCAGGCTCGCAATCGCCGCCTCAAGCGGAACACCGCTCTCCCTGGCAATGGCGGAAGCCGTCGGCAGGGCCTGCGGGGACCGCCACGACGGCGGCGCGTGGACACCGGTGGCCGTACGCACGGCCTTGAGGATGCCAACCGACCAGTTCTTGAGCGTGACCAGTTCCTCCTTCGTCAGCACGAGCGAGGCCGCATCCCAATAGGCCTGATCCCACGTGACATCGACGGGCACGCCGTAGGTGTCCATGACGACTTCGTACGTACGTATCCATCCACCGGTGGCAACCATCACTTCAACCTCCGCCGCAAACCGCTCGGGCGCCAGGTCGGGCTGCAGCCCGTCATACCACTTCCGGCCTTCAGTGATCAGCCGCATTCCGCAGTTTCGGACGGTCCTGCGGATCTCCTGCCGCTCGTGCTCGCGGTCGACCTCGGCGCCGCACGCGCCGAGCACCAGAACGACCGCCATCGCCACGGGTCGAATCATGGGCACGGCTCGGCGAGTGGGTCGATGGCGCCTGCGGCCTTGAAGCCCTCAGCCCGCAGCACGCACGCGTCGCACACCCCACATGGGCCCTCCCGATCATCCGGGTCATAGCAACTGCTCGTCAGACCGTAGTCGACCCCAAGATGCACACCAGCTCGGATGATCTCGCCCTTGGTCAGATGCAGAAGCGGCGCCACCACGCGAATGGGCCGTCCTTCCACGCCTGCCTTGGTCGCCAGCGAAGCCAGACGATCGAATGCCGCGATGTACTCCGGACGGCAGTCGGGATACCCGCTGTAGTCGACGGCGTTGGCGCCGATGTGAATCTGCGAGGCCCCTTCACTCTCGGCCATGGCCAGCGCCATGGACAGGAAGATGGTGTTGCGCGCGGGGACGTACGTGGGCGGAATCTCCTCGCCGACTTCCCCCGGACCGGAGGGTCGCGGCACCTCGCCAGGGCCGCCGGTAAGCACCGATCCGGCCAGCGGCGCCGGGTCGATCGTCACCTCTCGATGATCACGCACGCCCGCCGCCTCACAGACCCGCCGGGCGCACTCCAGTTCCCCCCTGTGACGCTGTCCATAGTCGAAGCTGACGGCCATACACTCCAGACCCTGCTCCAATGCCATCGCCAGCACCGTCGCCGAGTCGAGCCCCCCTGAAACGAGCACAATTGCCTTGGCCATGTCCGAAGCGTACCACGCGCTCCACGCTGGCTCCCCCCGGCCTGATACCCTCCCGATCCGATGGCCGCGCGTGATCCATACGAAGTGCTGGGTGTTTCCCGGTCGGCGACCGAAGACGAGATTCGCGCCGCCTATCGCAAACTGGCCAGAACCCATCACCCGGATGTAAGCACGGAACCCGACGCCGACAAGAAGTTCGCAGAGGTTCAGGAGGCCTATGAAATCCTGTCCGATGCTGAGAAGCGCGCCGCCTACGACCGCTTTGGACGCGCGGGGGGTCCCGGCGCTTCCAGTGGACCGGGTGGCCCCGCGGGCGGATGGGGAGGACAGCAGGTCGACCCCTCACAGTTTGAGGACATCTTTGAGCAGATGTTTGGAGGTGGAGGCCGGACCGCGGGGCCGGGTGGATTCGGCGCGGGCGGGCCACGGGCCACCAGACAGGCGCCCCAACAGGGCGGCAACGTGTCCCACACCGTGTCGATCACATTTCAGACTGCCGCGCGCGGCGGCACCGAACACCTTGAGCTGCAGGATGGCTCACAGGTCGATCTCCGCATCCCCGCAGGCATCGAAGACGGCGCCAAACTTCGAATTCGCGGCCGCGGCGGCATGGGCGCGCACGGAGGAGGTCGCGGGGATGTCATTGTCACCGTCAACGTGGGGCGGCATCCGTGGCTTACACGGCAAGGGCTCGATCTGAGCGTCGAGGTTCCGATCACCATCGCGGAGGCATCGCTCGGAACAACCGTGCGCGTGTCACTGCTCAAGGGGTCGGTTGATCTGCGTATCCCACCGGGAAGTTCATCCGGCACCAGGCTGCGGGTTCGCGGTCAGGGCCTCGCTCCGGAATCCGGAGATCCCGGGGACCTGTATGCAGTCGTCGCCATCGCGGCGCCGAAGGATCTCAGCGATGCGGACAAGGCACGTCTTGAGGACCTGTCCGCTCGGCTCCCCGATCCTCGGACCGATCACGCTGGCGTTGAATCGATTTCCTCGGGCGCAGACTCATGAGCGACCCACGCCCCCGCACGCACATGCCGGACGACCCGTCCGACTACACGATGAGCCTCGGTGACCACATCGACGAACTTCGCAAGCGTGTGATGCTCGGGCTGATCGTGCCCCTGCCGTTGTCGATCCTCCTGTTCTTCATTGCCAATGTTCTGGTCGAGTGGATCCTGCTTCCCCTGCAGCACGTGCAACTGGCCTGGGGATTCCCGCCCCAGGTGCAGGTGCTCAGCCCGCCCGAATTCCTGCTTCTGGAACTCAAGCTCTGCATTGTGCTGGCTCTGGTGCTGTCGCTTCCCTGGCTGCTCTATCAGACCTGGCGATTCGTCGGCCCGGGCCTCTATCCGCGGGAACGCCGGTTCGTCTACCTCCTGCTTCCCGGCAGCTTTGTGCTCACCATCATCGGCATCACGGTGATGTACTTCGTCATGCTTCCGCTGATGCTGCAAGTGCTCATGCTCATTACGCGGGGCGTTGACGTGCCCGCCCAAACGCTCCCGCTCGCTGCTGCTGCGCCCGACTCGGCCATCGTCCTTCCCATGATGGAGTCGCCGCCAACCGAAGCCGTGCCGGGACAGGCCTGGCTGGACGGAACCGGCACGACCCTCAGGGTCGCCGTACCAGCGGAAACGCCCGACGAAGTCCAGATTCTTCAGACCTCGCTGCACGGCCGGACCGCCGTCTCTCAGGTGTTCCAGTTGTCCTCATACGTCAACTTCGTGCTTGCGTTGCTTCTGGGTGTATCCATCGCGTTCCAACTGCCACTGGTCATGCTGCTGGGCGGGTGGCTGGGCCTCCTCGACGCGCCCAAGCTTCGAAGCAAGCGTCGGTGGGCGCTGCTCGCCTGCGGCATCGTGTCCGCGATCACCACCCCGGCCGACGTCTTCTCGATGCTCCTGATGCTGCTGCCGCTGTACGGCCTCTATGAATTCGGCATTCTGCTCGTGGCCTGGCTCCCCGCCCATCGAGTGGCCGGCCGCGCCAGCGACGCCGATGAGGCTGCATGAGCCCCCAGATGACAGTCGACCCGACCGACCGAGACGTCGCGATGATGCGGCGGGCCCTGGCCTTGGCATCAGAAGCTGCAGGCCGAGGTGATATCCCCGTCGGCGCCGTCATCTACAAGGGCGACGAAGTCGTCGGCGAAGGCGCCAATCGGCGGGAACTCGATGACGACCCCACCGGCCACGCCGAGATTGTCGCCATGCGTATGGCCGGGCAGCGACTGGGAACGTGGCGACTCCACGGCTGCTCCATGGCGGTGACGCTCGAACCGTGCCCCATGTGCGCCGGCGCGATGGTCAACGCCCGGCTCGACCGCGTGGTCTGGGGTGCCAACGACCCGAAGGCCGGGGCATGCACCTCGCTCTACGAGATTCACGCCGATCCCAGACTCAATCACCGACTTGAAGGCACGGGCGGCGTCCTTCAAGACGAGTGTGTTGCCATCCTGCGCGACTTCTTCAAGTCCCGGAGATGATGGCCTCGGCGACCGCCGTCGCATAGCCGCCCTTCGGCAGGACGAACCCGAGTTCGACAAACGGGCCGTGGTCATCGAATCCCGCGACACACCGTGGCGACACGACCGGTATGGCAAGGGGCCGCCGGGCGCCTTGCGGTGCCGAAGGCGCCGTCATCATCTCTTCGGTCAGCCCTGCCTTGCGGAGTGCCGCCAGTTCCAACGCGGCTGCCTCGCCGCCGGCCCGACGCATGCTGCGACCCCACATCGGGCCCGTGGGCACGGGCGGCGCCGTCGGCACCTCCATCGCCTCCAGAAACCGATCGTGGGACCAGGTGATGTCTCCGTCCATCGCGCCGCAGCCAGTTCTGGTTCGCAGCACCTCGTTGAAGATCGCGGACTGCGCCGCGTCGGTCCAGATGCGGCGGACCCGCCGATCCACCCGCGACAGCACGGCTTCCGGGTCGTCGCCGGCCTTCAGACTTGCCAGGGCCGCGCGTTCCGGCTTCCAGTTCCGCGGCCAGGCATCCAGCGCGGCGCCGAAGTCGCCGGCGTCAAAGTCCTCGCGGCGACGCTGTTCGGCTTCCGGCCAGCACGCTCCAGCCGTCCCGAGCCAGACGGCCAGCGCCTGCGATGGCGATCGCCGAAGGACGTGCTCGCCAATCACTGCATTGACGCCGCGATACCCGAACCGCTGCGACATGAACCTGTTGGGGAGTCCCGACGACGCCAGCGTCGTCAAACGCCGATTCGCCTCAACCACAGCGGTGGGATCCACCTGCCGCATTCGAATGGTGAAGCGATTGCCGGTCAAGTGCCCGAGACGCAGTCGGCGCGCATGCCGCTCCGCCGACACCACAGCGAGCGACTCGTGCCCGAGGTCCGGCACATCGGAGGCCTCGGTCTGAACGGTGACCCACTGCTGCGTCACGGCTTCCTTGTCCTTCATGCCCGCCCATCCGACCCGCCCGGGCGGCACCCGAAAGGCTCTGGCCAGATGCCGAACCATCGAAGCATGGTCGAGGCCACGCTTCTGCACCAGCAGCGCCAAGTGCTCGCCCTGGCCTGTCGGTTCGAATGCCGTCACTTCCTCGACGAGGAAGTCTTCTGGACGGGCGCGGATGACTGCGTCGGCGAGTGGGCCGTTGGTACTGGTCACGTCCACTCCGAGTCATCATCGTCCAGAGGCTCGTCGCTCTCGGGCACCTCAAAGTCGGAGAGTCCGCCGTCGGCAGCAACCTCCATCAGGACGTGCTCGCTGACGAAGATGGGGACATCGGCGCCAACCGCCAAAGCGATGGCATCCGACGGGCGGGCGTCAACCTGAACCTCCTCGGACCCCTGCTCAAGAACCAGCATGGCGTAGAACGTCCCGTCACACAGGTCGTGAATGACCACGCGGCTCAACCGCGCCCCAAGGCAGACGATGACCGACGACAGCAACTCGTGCGTGAGCGGCCGTGGTATCGGAACACCCTTGATGCGCCGCTCGATCGCAAAGGCCTCCGCGACGCCAACGACGATGGGAATCCGCCGCGATCCGTCCACCTCCGAAAGTTCGATGAACTGGGCGTCGCTCATCTCCCCGATGAGAATTCTCGAGAGCGTCATCTGGACATCCATGGGTCAGGCCTCCACACACGATTCTACGGACTGGTTCCGCCTCGGCGCCGAAGGGCCGCTGCGGTACCATGTGCTGATCGGGGATCGTCCCCCCGACCACACCCCAGCCCCCACCACTCTGGAGCCTCCATGAGCAACAATTCATACGTCTTCACGTCGGAATCCGTGTCGATGGGACACCCGGACAAGATGGCCGATCAGATTTCAGACGCCATTCTCGACGCCATGCTGTCCGAGGACGCTACATCGCGGGTGGCTTGCGAGACGATGGTGACGACAGGGCTGGCAGTCATCGCAGGCGAAGTGACGTGCGACGGGTACGTAGACATCGCCGCGATCGTCCGAGACGTCATCCGCGACATCGGCTACACCGATTCCGCCATGGGATTCGACGCGGACTCGTGTGCCGTCATGGTGACGCTCGACAAGCAGTCGCCGGACATCGCCCAGGGCGTGGACACCGGACGTGGGCTGCACGCGGCACAGGGCGCCGGTGATCAGGGGCTCATGTTCGGATTCGCCTGCAGAGAGACCGAGTCGCTCATGCCGCTTCCGATCGACCTGAGTCATCGACTGATGGCACGCCACGCCGACGTTCGCAGCAAAGACATCATTCCCCACCTCCGGCCCGACGCCAAGGCGCAGGTGTCCGTCGAGTATGACGGACTCACGCCGACCCAGGTCAAGACCGTCGTGCTGAGCAGTCAGCACGGACCGGAGTGGACTGAGCGGCACGCGGACCTCACCTCAGAAACAGTCAGCCACATCATCAAGCCCGTGCTTGGTGACTGGTGGCACGACGACATTGACGTGCTCGTCAACCCGACCGGGAAGTTTGAGGTCGGCGGACCACTGGGAGACTGCGGCCTGACGGGCCGAAAGATCATCGTCGACACATACGGTGGCCGGGGCAGGCACGGTGGCGGCGCCTTTTCGGGCAAGGACCCGAGCAAGGTCGACCGAAGCGCCGCCTATATGGCGAGGTATGTCGCGAAGAACGTCGTCGCCGCCGGGCTGGCAGACGCCTGCGAAGTACAACTCTCCTATGCGATCGGCGTCGCCAAGCCGACCTCGGTACACGTCGACTGCCAGGGCACGGCCCATGTTCCGGAGTCGGCCATCCGCGATGCGATCGAACAGACCTTCGACATGACTCCGGCGGGCATCATTACCTCTCTGGGACTCCTTCGCCCCATCTACAAGCCGACTGCCGCCCACGGACACTTCGGTCGAACGCCGGACGAGTGCGTGCCGGGCAGCTTCTCATGGGAGCGCACCGACAAGGCCGAAACGCTGAAGAAGGCAGCGGCCCTCGACACGGCCGGTGTCTGAGAGCCCCGCGACACGGCGGAGCCGGGTCTCGCCCGCTCGCGCCGCGGTGCTGCCCCATCTTGAGTCCAAGGCCAGACGGTTCCCGGAACTCTTCCCGGACCCGCTTGACACCTCCGGACTGGAGCCGCGGGACGCAAGACTTGCAGAAGCGATCGACCGTGAGGTCACCGCACGCTGGTGGACGCTCCGCACCATCATCGAGCCCCTCCTGACCCAGCCCTGGCACCGCCAGCACCATGCCGTGATCGCGGCGTTGATGGGCGGCGCCGCTCAGGTGTTCTTCTTTGATCGCGTGCCGGATCACGCCGCCATTGACGAGTCCGTCGGGTGGTGCCGCACCACGGGGGCGAGCCGCGCAGCTGGCGTGGTCAATGCCGTGCTCCGCAAAGTCGTCGCCCTCCGGGGCGAACGCCGAGAGCGGGTAGACCTGACACAAGACGACCATCTGGTGCTGCCCGACGGGTCGGGCTGGAAGCTGAACGCGCCCGTCTTCGCAGGCGCGTGGCCGGAGCGGCTTGCCGAGCAGACCGGCTGCGGCGCCCACTTCCTCTCGCGGGTCCGGGCCTCCGATGGAGACGAAGAAGCCGCGCGGCTGGCCGCGCATGCCATGTGCCACGCGCCGGTCCTGCTCCACGGGCTCGACGGACACGAGCACACGACAGCCCACGACGAGCCTGGCTTTCACGTCCTCACCGGCGCCGGCCGGCTTCAGGAGGTGCTGCAGTCGTGCCCACAGGCCCTCGTGCAGGACCCCACGTCGGCAGCAGCGTGCCGGGCCACGGCGGCCATGGTTCCCGATCTGATCGTCGACTGGTGCGCCGGCCGGGGCACCAAGACGCGGCAACTGGCCATGATGCATCCCGACGCAACCATCATCGCCACCGACGCCTCGCAAGCGAGGCGAAGGGACCTGGCACCGCTCGCCGCCACGGCGGACCATGTGCAGGTTCGCCAGCCGGAGTCCTGCGCGGAGTTCGCGGGCCGAACCGACCTGCTGCTGCTGGATGTCCCCTGCTCCAACTCGGGTGTGCTGGCGCGGCGGCCCGAGGCCCGCCACCGCCAGGACCCTGCAACGAGGGATCGGCTCGTGGCCCTTCAGCGGCAGATCGCAGCCGATGCCCTGGCCCTGCTGGCACCCGGCGGCGCGCTGATCTGGGCGACGTGCAGCATCGACCCGGACGAAAACGAGCGGCAGATCGAGTGGCTGACCACCTGGCATCCGCTCTCGGTCCAGACCATGCATCGGCAGACGGGGCGGGGCGGCCCGGGCGGGCCCCCGACCGCCTGGCGAGACGGCGGCTTCTTCGCGGTACTCCGCAGCGAGGCCCCTGCCAATCGCGAGGATTCGGCGTGACCTGAGGCCCGATCGGCCCCGGCGGTCGGTACACTTCCCCGCTTCGCGCCTGTCAGGCAAGGTCACTGGAGTTCGGTGCCATGCAGATCGAAACACTCATCAGCCCAGACGTCATTCGGGTGCCCCTCCGCGCCAGCGACCGGCTCGGCGCGATCCGTGAGTTGATTGATCTGCTCGCCGATCAGGGGCTCGTCACCGACGCCAGCGCCGCCTTTGAGACGGCCTGGGCGAGAGAGCAAGAGCGGACGACCGGCATCGGCGAGGGCCTCGCCGTCCCGCACGGCCGCTGCAACTGCATCGATCGGCTCGTCCTTGCTATCGGGCTTGCCGGCACACCGATCGACTTTCAGTCGTTCGATCAGAAGCCGGTCAAACTGGTCGTGCTCGTGCTCTCGCCTCCGGATGACACGGCCTCGCACATCCAGGTTCTTGGGGGAATCAGTCGCCTGCTGAGCGATCGGCTCACGCGAGAAGCTGCGTACGCAAGCGACTCGGCAGAAGCGCTGGCCGCCGCGCTTCAGTCCGCAAGCTGACCGCGGCGGGCCTGATACGCAGCGAGTTCTCGATCAAGATCGGCACGGGCCTCCGCTGCGAGGTGCTCGCGGTTCGCCATCGCCGAGCCAACGGCTTCATCTGCCCCCGCCAGATCGCCCGTCTCCAGCAGCACCTGCGCAAGCGTCACCCACGCAAGCGCATCTCCCGGCGCGTGGGCCAGATACTCACGCATCGAGGCGATCGCCGCGCCGACTCGCCCCGCCTGCAATTCGGCAAAGGCCTGGAACTTCCAGGTGTCCGGCTCACTGGCCATGGAGATGGCGGCCGGCAGATCACCGTGCATCAGCGCAATCTCGACGGCTGCACCTCGAAACCTGCCCCAGCGGGGATGGGCATCGAGCGTCTCCACGGCCCGGCCCTGCACCGCCGGCCACGGCGATTGCAATGCCGCAAGCATCAATCGCTCCACCTCGACCTGCTGATTCGGCTTGGACAGCCTTGCCACCTCGTCGAGCAGCGCCTCCGCCCGGGCAACCTCGCCGAGCCCCGCCCGAAGCCGCGCCTCTGCCAGGAGGTGATTCGGGTCGGCGCCCAGCCCGACGCCGCCGCGCCAGATGGGACCGGCCAGGCGATACCAACCGATGGCCGCATGGGCTCGGGAGGCTTCGTCGCTCGTATAGATGCTGACACCCGGCCTGGGCGGCGCCGCAATCTCGTACTTGATCCCGTCGGACCACACGCCACCCCACACGCCGGCGAGCCGTGAAGCCCCCGCTTGCAGCGTCGCCACCGCCGCGACGATAGCCACGGCCATGAAGAGCACGCCTCGCCAGGTCACTGACCCCGACCGCTTGAGTTGAAACCGGTGGAACGAAGCATTGCGGTCCCGGAGCACTCGCCACGCCTTCCAGCACAACCACGTCACGATGGATGCAGCGCCAAGCGACATGAGCATGGGCACCACGCCATAGGCCCCACGCCAGGCCAGAAACGAGCCAAGCATGACGAGGGCCAGCACGAAGTCCCCGCCCAGCCCGATGTCCCATCGCGACGCCGGCCTGGGCCGTCCCTCCCGCCGCTTCGGGAACACGGCCGGGGCACTCCACCGCATCGACAACGCATCATTCGGGCACGCTTCAATGCAGTCCGTCGTCTTCATGCACCCGACATCGATCACCTTGCCCCAGGTGGCGACCTGCTCGTGCACGCGGACATTGGAGGTGCACGCCGCCGTGCAGTGCGCGCAGCCTTCGCACGCGTCACTCACGGTCACGCGTCGCAACGACAGGCGATCAATTGGCGCGAAGAACCCGCCGTACGGGCACGCATAGGTGCAGAACCCTTTCGCCCCAAGCACGTAGACCGTCACAAAGCCGCACAGGAACAGAAACACCAGCCCCACCGCGACCCCGGGCATCGTCGCCCACAGGTCTCGCGTGAGCACTTCGATGCGCAGGCCCGGCCAGGGAAGATCCTGCTGCTCCCACCAGGGCGCCCAGATCAGCCTGTAGAAGAGCGGCCCGATGAACATGTAGACGGCCAGCGCAAACGGAGCCACATAGAGCAACCTGCTGCGAAACGCCCGAGGCCGGATCCCGCCCTTGCGAAGCAGCCGAAGGCACCAGTCCTGCAGCAGCACCACGTGGCATCCCCACCCGCAGAACCACCGCCCGAGGATCGCCGTCGAAAGCAGCGCCAGGGCGAAGAAGATGGCGCCCGCATTGACGATGCCGTCCGACACCGTTTCAATCGCTTCGGATGGTTCAACCGGGGAGAGCGTTTCCCATCCATAGGGAAGGCCCACCAGCCACACGAGAATGTGCAGCAGCATGGCGACCTGCACCGCGACCAGCGTCCACAGCCGCAGGGACCACCGCCGCCCCCACCCGATGGCTGGGCGAGGTTGATCTGAGATCACCTGGAGCTTGACTGGGCTTTGAGGCGCGTCCTGCACCGCCCCACTTTACTCTCAACAGGCTGCCAGCCTCCCGGGCTCACGGTCCCCCGGCCCCGGTTTCCCAAGAGGTGCAGCCCCGCAGCGTGATGAGATCAGCCAGCCTGCTCTCGCCAGGTGCTTCCGAACGTTGCCCGTTCGCCCGCCGGAAGTGACGACTCCTCAACCGCGAGCCGAAGCTTGCCCAGCGCCTTGTTCTGAATCTGACGCACGCGTTCCTTGGTCAGGCCGATCATCCGGCCGACCTGCGCAAGCGTTCTGGGCCGCTCATGCCGAAGGCCGGCCGCGTCCCCTGGGCCGATTCGGAAGCGGTGATGAATGACCTCACGCTCCACATCGGTCAGCTCCGCCTGATTCTCAAGCACGAACTGTTTGACCTCTTCGGCGCTGTCGCGAATGTCCTCAGCCCGCCGCTCTTCCGGATAGTTCGATCGCTCGAACTCGGGATCGTACGTGGCACCGAACCGCTGCCGGTACCGAAGGTGCTTGCCTCCGTGTCGCGAGAAGCCTTTGAGAATGGCGCGACACGCGTAGGTCGAAAACTTGAACCCCCGTCCGATGTCAAACTTGTCGATGCTGCGAAGCAGCGCCATGTTGCCCTCGCTGATGAGGTCACCAAACTCCATGTCACCCATTCGAATTCGCTTGGACATCGCCAGCACGAGGGCCAGGTTTGCTTCGGCGATTCGGTGCCGCAGTTGCTGGGCGATGTGGTACCACCGCAGCAGTTCGGTCCGCTGCCGAATGCCGGGGCGGGCCGTCTTGATGCTGTCCTGCACGCTCCGGACGCGGAAGCGGGCATAGTTGTACTGAAGAAAGATGACCTGCTCCTCGGCGGCGGTCAGGACGATCGAGTCGCGATGTCTGGTCGGCGCTTTGGTGGACGTGCTGTTCGGATCCATCAGCGGGCGGTACCAGCCCACATCGGCCCGGCGGACCTCCGGGGCGTCGTCGAAAATGCGGCGTTCTGCGCCCGGGCGGGTGAACTCGGGCGAGTCCACGTACTCCACGGGCGTGGCCAGAATCTCGATGATGGTCGGGTCGGTTGCCGATTCGCCGTTTCGGCTGAAAGTCTTGCTGTTCTTCGAACCCGGATTGCCTGCCGCACGTCGTGCCATGATCAACTCCACGGGACCCTTCCTGCTCGACCCATGCGGTCCCGGCGCACAGACCCCTGACGAGTTCCCTACGCCGAGCGGCGGAGGGGGGTTCGCCCCTTTTTCAAATGCGTTTTTTCCGGCGGACGACCCGCAGAAATCCCTACCTGTGCCTCGGCCATCTGCATGCAACGTCTCCAACGCACCTATTGGGCGTTGCTTGCAGGTAGTTTCGGAATCGCCCCGCCATCAGCGTCCGGTTCTGCGGGCTGAGGGCTGCTCAGGGCTCACTCGGGCTGATCACCGCTGAGGTCGTACACCCAGCCCTCGGAGGCTCTGCCCCAGTCGAGCACCTCGCCCTCACCGAAGAAGAGCCCGAGTTCGTGGGCAGCGGCTTCCGGGCTGTCCGAGCCGTGGATCAGGTTGAAGCTGTTGGACACGCCGAAATCGCCCCGAATGGTGCCCGGCTCGGCGTTGCTTCCGAAGGTGGCACCCATCATCTTGCGGCAGATGGCGATCGCGCCCACGCCCCGCAGGGCCAGCACGAGGACGGGCGAGCTGGTCATGAAGGCGACCAGCCCGTCATAGAACGGCTTGCCCTGGTGCGATGCATAGTGCCTGGCCGCAAGGTCGCCCGAAATCTGCATGAACTTCGCGCCGACGACCTGAATGCCCTTGTCCTCAAAGCGGCTGATGATGCGGCCCATAAGGCCCCGCTGCACGGCGTCTGGCTTGAGGATGATGAGGGTGGTTTCCATGGGTTGGTTGCTCCTGTGGGAAGCGGCGAATTGTAACGTGGCCGGCCCGCCGCGAGGCCCCCTCACCCGGGGCCGCGGGCGTGCTACCGTACGCCGCGAGGACGGAACCTCGAAGACCCCCTGGGATGGAGCCCTGCGTGCCTGTGGCGACCAAGAAGAAATCACGAAAGCGGGCCACGGCCGAGTCCATGGCGGCCGGCCAGCGAGAGATCTCGGTCAGCGAATTCTTCGCCAAGAACCGGCATCTGCTCGGCTTTGACAATGCCCGAAAGGCCATGCTCACGACGGTCAAGGAGGCCGTCGACAACGCGCTGGATGCCTGCGAAGAAGCCGGCATCCTGCCAGCGCTGCGGATCCAGCTGCTGCAACTGGACGAGACCCGCTTCAAGATCACTGTGCAGGACAATGGCCCGGGCATCGTCCGCAAGCAGATCGAGAACATCTTCGGCAAGCTGCTCTACGGATCCAAGTTTCACCGCATGAAGATGAGCCGGGGCCAGCAGGGCATCGGCATCTCTGCAGCCGGCATGTACGGCCTCATGACGACGGGCAAGCCGGTCAAGATCATTTCGAAGACCGGACCGAAGAAGCCCTCGCACGAAGTCGTCCTCAAAATCGACACCTCGAAGAACCGAGCCGAGGTCGTCAGCGACACCGAGCACCCGGAGGACGACAGCCTCTTCCCCGAGGGTCGCGGCACCATTGTCGCGATCGAACTCGAAGGCAAGTATCAGAAGGGTCGCCAGAGCGTCGACGAGTACCTCGAACAGACCGCGATCGCCAATCCGCATGCCACCATCACGTACATCACGCCCGCCAATGAGACCATCGAGTTTCCGCGAGCAATGGACGAACTCCCTGAAGAGGCCAAGGAGATCAAGCCCCACCCGAAGGGCATCGAACTGGGCACGCTCATTCAGATGCTGGAGCGGACCGAGGCGCGGCAACTGGGGGGATTCCTTCAGAAGGACTTCTGCCGGGTAGGCCAACAGAAAGCAAAGCAACTCGCCGAAGGCGCCGGCATGACTGCGAGAACGTGGGTCAAGAACGTTGGCCACGCCGAGGCCGAGAAGCTCTACAAGTCCATTCAGGACACGCGTATCACTTCGCCCCCGACCGACTGCCTCGTGCCGATCGGCTCGAAGGCGCTGCTCGCCGGCCTGCTCAAGGAAGTCAAGGCCGAGTTCTTCGCCGCCGCCACCCGGCCCCCCGCCGTCTACCGAGGCAACCCCTTCCAGATGGAAGTGGCCATTGCCTTCGGAGGGGAGCTCAAGACGGAAGAGACCGCCCGCATTCTGCGCTTCGCCAACCGCGTGCCGCTGCTGTATCAGCAGAGCGCGTGCAGTTCCTTCAAGGCCGTCGTCGAAACCGGCTGGAAGAACTACAGCCTTCAACAGCCCCGCGGCGCCCTTCCAACCGGCCCGCTGGTCATCATGATTCACATGGCGAGCGTCTGGGTGCCTTTCACGAGCGAGTCCAAGGAGGCCATCGCCGACTACGACGAGATTCGCAAGGAAATGCGGCTCGCCCTGCAGGAGTGCGGGCGCAAACTCGGCACCTACCTCCGCCGCCGC
The DNA here is from genome assembly GCA_030748575.1 of Phycisphaerales bacterium. Lineage (GTDB taxonomy): Bacteria > Planctomycetota > Phycisphaerae > Phycisphaerales > SM1A02 > UBA12567. Next base: position 27,715 of record JASMLR010000014.1, read on the forward strand.
CAGCGAATGAAGAAAGAGTCGGAGCGGCGAAGCATCTTTGAGCGATACATCGGCGAGATCGCCCAGGCGTGCAATGCCATCACTGGCGTCGACGCCAGGAAGCTGTACGCCGCACTGCAGAAGCAGGCGGCAAAGAAGACGGCCGAAGCCGACCAGATGCTGGACGATGAAGGCAAGGTCCTTGATGGCGGCGGACGGCTGGCCAAGGACAGCGATGTCATCATCGTTGAGGACCTGCAGACTGGTGGGGACGATGCCCCGGATGAGGAAGACCTCTTCGGCGGTGTCACCTTGAAAGGTCGCCGCAAGAAGACCCGAAAGAAAGTGTCGCGAACGAAGAAGGGGAACCGCTGATGGCCAGGAAGACGACGGGCAAGAAGACCGCTTCCAAGAAGACGGCCAAGAAGGCGGCCAGGAAGAAGGCGAGTACGCGCAAGAAGGTGGCGACCAGGCGCGGCGGGGCCGTCTCGAAGGAACGCGACAAAGTCACGACCCGCGCCATCGAACTTCTCGCCGACGGCGTCGCCCGAGACGGGCTCAAGGGGCGGGAGCCGAGCGTCGAGATACCACTTCGAACGGTCTCCAATATGAAGTGGAACAAGCGCAAGCGCATCCTTGAGATGGGTGACTCCACGCAGTCCAGAACCCTCTTCAACGTGGGACAGGCGCGGAAGTTCATGCAGACACTTCTGCTGGCCAAGGGGAGCCGCGAACTCATCAAGGCCGAGAAGACGCTCAGCCTTCGTGGTATGTACTACATGTCCCTGCACACGATCGAAGGGACAAAGGAAAAGACGTTCAACGATCAGAGCGAGTCCGACACGGTGCTGGAGGACCTTGAAGTCTCACTCGGCGGCCTGCGTGAAGAACTGCATGTCTTTGCCAAGAAACGCGGCACCATGGTCGGCAACATCACCATCGAGGACAATGGCGACGAGATTGACTGCCGCCGCATGGGCACAGGCGGCTATGCCATTCCAAGCATCTGTGAGCCAAGTGTGATTCAGTTCAAGAAGTGCGACGCCAAGTTCGTTCTTCATGTCGAGAAGGACACGGTCTGGAGCCGCTTCAATGAAGACCGATTCTGGGAAACGCACAACTGCATCCTGACCGAAGGGTCGGGCCAGCCCCCACGGGGTGTACGGCGACTCCTGCACAGGCTCAACACCGAACTCGGCCTGCCCATCTACTGCCTGCTTGATTGTGATCCGTGGGGGCACTACATCTACAGCGTCATCAAACAGGGCTCGATCAATCTCGCCTTCGAGAGTCAGCGAATGGCCATCCCGGATGCGAAGTTCATCGGCATCCGCGCCGATGACTACGACCGCTGCGACCTCTCCCCCGATGTCCGCATCGCGCTCAACGACCGCGACATCACCCGCGCCCAACAGATTGCCGACTACCCATGGTTCAAAGACAAGCGGCCATGGCAAAAGGAAATCAAGAAGCTGCTCGCCAATGGTTTCAAGATGGAAGTCGAGTCGCTCATCACCAAGGACATCTCCTACGTCACCGAGGAGTATGTCCCGGCAAGGCTCAAGGCGAAGGACTTTCTGGACTGAGCGAAGCCTGAGCGGTCCCACACCCCCTCATCGCCTCCAATCAAAGGCCAGGCGGGCGATCAAGTCCATCCTTGACAGCCCTGCTGCCCAATGGGCATACTCAAACTCGACGGGCAGTCGACCATGCACGGGGCGTGGAAGCCCTGTCTGGGGGCCGTGTAACGACAAGGGCCACCTCCTGATCCCAAGAGCCTCTGGCACCCCACCCCGTCGCCAGTGGAGGCACGAATCAATCGGGATGGGAGTCCATACCGGCGATCCGATACCATGGCGGATCGCGCTGCCTTGCTTGCAGCACGGAAAGGGAGGTCGTCCTGGATGACGAACGAATCCGCACAGCCCATTCCCCCGCATCCGCAGCGGGTACTCGTCGCAGACGATGAGCACCTCGTGGCGACCGGGACCGTCGCGGCCCTGGAGGACCTCGGATTTGAGGTCGTCGGCACGGCCGGGAACGGCGAGCAGGCCGTTGCGATGTGCCGCGACGAGCCGCCCGACATCGCCCTGCTCGACATTCGCATGCCCGGTCTGGACGGCCTTGGCGCGGCCGAGACGATCTACAACGAGATGCAGGTGCCGGTGATCATGATCTCGGCGTACTCCGATCCGGAATACGTGTCGACGAGCAACCGCGTTGGCGTCTTTGGCTATCTGCTCAAACCCGTCACGCGGGACCAACTGCGGGTCGGCATTGAAGTCGCCTGGTCACGCTTTCTCAAGCACATTGAACTGTCCGATGAAGTTGGCTCTCTCCAACAACGGCTTGAGCAGCGGAAGATCATCGAGCAGGCCAAGTGGATCATTGTCAAGCAGAAGAGCGTCGAAGAACCAGAGGCGATGCGGATGCTGCAGAAGCAGGCTCGCAATGGCCGCAAGCCGCTCGTTGAGATAGCCCGAGCGGTTGTGGACAGCGAGACGCTGTTGGGCGACTGACCTCAGGCCGCCGGCAGGGAGATGGTGAAAACCGTGCCTTTGCCGACTTCGGAATCGACAGTCAAGGTTCCACCATGCTCCTCGATGATTCGCCGTGTGGTGGGAAGGCCCAGGCCCGTTCCGCCAGATCGCCCCGATACATAGGGATGAAAGATCTCTTCCAACTTGCCCGCCGCGATTCCCGGACCGGTGTCCGTGACCGTGATGCGAACCCCGCCGGCGTCTTCGGATGCCTGCACGAGCAACTCGCCCGCCTGGTCCTCGGGGCCGTCCTGTGACATGGCCTGCACCGCATTGATCATGAGGTTCAGCAGGGCCTGCTTGATGAGCCCTTCATCGACCGCCATCTCGAGCGGGCTTTCCGGCACCTGCACCCGAAGCACCACCCCCGACTGATCGCACTGCGGGTGGTAGAAATCGCCGAGCTGCTCGATCAATCGGCCCAGGTCCCGCCTCTCGGCATGAATGTGCACGCGACCGGCAAACTGAAGAAAGTCGCTGAGGATGCCCCCGAGCCGCTCCACCTCCCGCTGCAGGGTCTCGACGCGGCGAACAAGCCTGTCCCGCTCATCCTGAGCGAGCGGCGCCTGCTGGAGGTCCTCAATGAGCAGTTGCGCATTGAGCCCCACCGTCGAGAGTGGATTCTTGATTTCGTGCGCAAGCCCGCCGGTCATAGCGCCCAGTTCTGCGAGTCGCTGACTGTGCCTCGCCTCGCCTTCTGCATCGCGAGCCCGACGCTCCGCACTTCGAAGCATGGCGAAAAAGATCGGTGCCAGCACGACCAGAGTCGCGCCGGCACCGATCAGAATCCAAAGTGCAGGGTGCACGAAGATCGATCAGGAAGCCGTCTCGACGGCGTCCTCGCTCTTCTTGCCGCGGCGGCGGCGACGACGTCCGCCGCCCTCGCCGTCATCCTTGCCATCACCCTTGTCGTCGCCATCTGTCGGCTCAAGCAACGCCTTTCGCGAGAGCTTGATGCGACCGGTGTCGTCGACGTTGATGACCTTCACCTTGACGGTGTCACCCACCGACACAACATCCGAAACGCTCTTGACGAATCCGTTGTCGAGCTCGGAAATGTGGCACATGCCATCCGTTCCGGGCACCAGTTCGATGAAGGCGCCGAAGTCTTTGGTCGAAACGACCGTGCCTTCGTAGATGGTGCCGACCTTGATCTCAGCGCCGAGCGCCTCGACTTCGGCCTTGGCTGCGTCGCCGGCCTTGCCGTCGGTGGACGCAATCGTGACGGTGCCGTCATCATCAACATCGACCGTCGCGCCAGTCCGCTCCTGGATACCACGGATGGTCTTGCCGCCGGGTCCGATCAGCTTGCCGATCTTCTCCGGGTCGATCATGACCTGCATGATGCGTGGGGCGTACTCGCTGAGTTCCTCACGCGGCTTGGCCAGCGCGGCTTCCATCTTCTCGATGATTTCGATTCGGCCAATGCGGGCCTGCTCGAAGGTCTCCTTGATCTCGTCGAACCACAGTCCGCGAGCCTTGAGGTCGAGCTGTATGCCGGTGATGCCGGTTCGCGTGCCACAGACCTTGAAGTCCATGTCACCGAAGAAGTCCTCCTCACCAATGATGTCGGTGACACGGACAACCGTGCCCGAGTCATTGCTGAAGCGGCCGACCGAGATGCCGGCGCAGGTGGCCTTGATCGGCACGCCCGCGTCCATCATGGCCATGCATCCGCCACAGACCGAGGCCATCGACGATGAGCCGTTGGATTCGGTGATGTCGCTGACGAGACGGACCGTGTAGGGGAAGTCCTCAACGTCAGGAAGAATGGCCAGCAGCGAACGCTCAGCGAGCGCGCCGTGGCCGATCTCGCGGCGACCGGGGCCCATGATGCGGCGAGCTTCGCCAACACAGAAGGGCGGGAAGTTGTAGTGCAGGTAGAACTTCTTGGCGTACTCCGGCATGAGGCCGTCGACAATCTGCTCGTCGCGGCCGGTACCGAGGGCACAGGTCAGCACGCCCTGCGTCTCGCCACGCTGAAAGATTGCCGAGCCGTGCGTTCGTGGGAACAGACCGCACTCGATATCGAGTTCCCGGATCTCGTTGAACGAACGGCCGTCCGCGCGAATGCCGTCCTCGACAATCAGCTTGCGAGTCGTCTTCTTCTCAAGCGTGCGGAATGCCTCGCGGGCCTGACCGAGCCGCTTCTCAGCCGCCCGATACTCGGTATAGGTGCCGTCCTCGGGGAGCGAGAAGTGCTCATCAAGCACCTTGGTGCGGAGCTCGTCAATGGCGTCGCCACGATCGTGCTTGCCCTTGATGCGGCGGCAGCGATCCATCTCTTCGCCGGCGGCCTGCTTGACGATGTCCATGACGTCAGCCGGCGGCAAGGCGCTCTCGCCGTCCCGCTTCTCGGTGCAACCGGCCTTCTCCATGAGCTCGATCTGCATTTCGAGGATCGGCTTGATGCCGTGCTCGTAGCCGAACTCGATCGCGGCAAGCACCGCGTCTTCCGGCACCTCTGCGGCGCCGACTTCGATCATGTTCACGCCGTCACAGTGGCCCGAGAGGACCATGTCCAGATCGGAATACTCCATCTGAGCGTGGGTGGGGTTGATGACGAACTGCTCACCATCGTCGGTCAGGATGCGACCGACTCGCACGGTGGCGACCGGGCCCTGGAACGGGGCATCGGTCATGAGAAGGGCTGCCGAACCACCCGTGCAGGCAAGCACGTCGGTGTCGTTCTGGCCGTCGTGGCTCATCGTCCAGCACTGAATCTGGACCTCGTCGATGAAACCATCGGGAAAGAGCGGACGGATCGGTCGATCGATCATCCGCATCGTGAGGATTTCCTTCTCGTTCGGGGCGCCCTCACGCTTGCGGAAGCCACCCGGGAACCGACCGCCGGCACTCAGCCGCTCGCGGTAGTCGCACTGGAGTGGGAAGAAGTCAAGGCCGGGACGGGGGTTCGCTCGAACGGCCGCACACATGACGACCGAGTCGGCGTACTGCACCATCACGCAGCCGCTTGCGAGTTTCGCGATACGACCGGTCTCCATACGGAGGGTTCGACCGCCAATCTCGCGTTCAACGAAATGAACCGTGGCATCTGCCATTGTGAAAATCTCCTGTGGCCGAGGCGCACTGTCCGCGCCGAAATGCCACGTGTTTGGGATCGCGGTCCCCGAGGTCCCAGAAGGCAGAAGACAGGAGGCAGTACGAGACTGCCGCCTGTCCACTGCCACCTGCTCGACGGCACCGGATCCTTCCTGTGGGGCGAGGCCCCTACTTCCGAAGGCCGAGTCTCTTGATGAGCTCGCGATAGGCGGCGACGTTTGTCCGCGACAGATACTGGAGCAGACGGTTCCGCTTGCCGACAAGCTTGACCAGGCCGAGTCGTGCGGCGTGATCCTTCCTGTTGGACTGCAGGTGCTCGTTGATCTCCTGAATACGGGAGGTCAGCAGCGCGATCTGCACTTCGGGGGAACCGGTGTCAGCATCATCGCGGCGGTAGTCGCCAATGATCTGAGTCTTTTGAGTGACTGTGAGGGCCATGAATGGTCCTGTCGATGCATGTCCGCAGGCACCGCGCCTGTGGAGAATCGAGCAGTCTAGCGGGATTCCGGCCCCGACGCCAGCAGGCTCCCGGCCCCTGAAGGTCCGATATCCGGCTCAGTGCAGGCCCTCGAGCCAGGCTGCGATCCGCCCGCATCCGGCCTCGATTGCTGCTTCATCGAGCGCAAAGGACAATCTGACGTGATTGGGGCCGCACCCGAGGAAGTCGTCGCCCGGCACCACCGCCACGCCAGTCTCCTCCAGAAGCCCCTCGGCGAACGTCCCGGCGTCGGTGATGCTGGCGCCTCCCGGGCTGGTTCGCCCGAAGGCTGCCGAGATGTCCGGGAACACATAGAACGCCCCCATCGGCGGCGGGCAGGTGACGCCAGGCCAGGCGGAAACGAGCGACTCCATGAGTGTGGCCCGAGCCTCAAAGGCGGTCCGCATGCGTTCGATGTCGTCGCTGCACTCCGTGAGCGCCGTCACGAGCGCTGGGAGCGTGAAACTGGTGACCGATGAAGTCATCTGGCTTTGCAACCTGGCCATGGCCTTCGCAATCGGTTGAGGAGCGCAGGTGTACCCGACCCGCCACCCCGTCGCGGCGAACGCCTTGCTCAGCCCGTTGATGGTGATGGTGCGGTCCCGCATGGATGGCAGGGATGCCGGCGAGAGGTGCGTGCGGCCTGCGTACACGAGCCGCTCATAGATCTCGTCGCTGATGAGCATGACGCGGTCATGTGGCGCGATCGCGTCGCAGATGCCGCGGATGGCGTCCGGGTCGTACATCGTGCCGCAGGGATTGCTCGGGCTGTTGAGAATGACGGCGCGGGTGCGTGGTGTGATTGCGTCGGCATACTGCTGCGGTGTGGCCAGAAAGCCCGAATCGGCCGTGGTGGGGATCTCCACGAAGGTGCCACCGGCGAGTTCGACCATGGGCTTGTACGACACCCAGGCAGGCGTCGCCATGACCACCTCGTCCCCCGGATCCAGCATCGCCTGCATGGCCAGATAGAGACTGAATTTCCCGCCGTTGGAGATCACAATCTGGTCGGGCGTGCAGGCAATGTCGTTGTCGTTCTGAAGCTTGGCTGCGACTGCTTCGCGGGCCTCCGGCGTACCGGGAACAGGTACGTACCGCGTCATGCCGGCTCGAATCGCGTCGATCGCTGCGTCTCGAACCCGATCCGGCGTTCCGAAGTCCGGCTCGCCAGCCCCAAAGCCAATGATGTCCCGGCCCTCCGCCTTGAGGGCCCGCACCCGCGCGGTGATCGCAAGCGTCGAGGACGGTTTGATGGCCAGAGCTCGGTTGGAAACGGTCGTGTTGGTCGTCATGGTCATGGGTGCGCTCCGCTATGGGGAGCCTACAGATACGAGCGGAGATACGTCGGGTTCAACCGGGGGCTGATAAGGACCCCATCGCCCCATGCCGCTGCCCGCCGCCGCTATCCTCCTCCGATGCACTACGACGCCCACCAGCCGGTGATCGACGATCTCGAGGCGCGGATCTTGACCATCCGCGACTCCCTTTGACTACGACGCCAAAGTCCAGCGCCGGGACGACCTGCAGGCGCAGATGGGCGAAGCCGATTTCTGGAACAGTCAGGAAGCTGCCCAGAAGGTGATCGGCGAGTACCGCCGGCTCAAGGCCCAGACCGAAGGCCTCGAAGACATCATCGCGGTGTTTGAAGACGCCACGGTCGGGTACGAACTGGCCAAGGAGGCAGGCGACGCCGACCTCCTGACCGAAACCGACGAGACCCTGTACCAACTGACCGGGAAGATGGAGAAGGTCGAACTTCAGTCCCTGTTGAGCGGCCCCCATGACCACCGCGACTGCTTCGTGGCCATCCAGGCCGGAGACGGCGGCAACGACGCCGATGACTGGGCCTCCATGCTCGACCGCATGTACACGGCCTGGTGGGATCGCCAGGGCTGGAAGTACGAGCAGATCAGCCTCGTCCACGGCACGGAAGTGGGCATCAGCGGCGTGTCCTATCTCGTCAAGGGCCCGCTTGCGTACGGCTATATGTCGTGTGAGCGTGGCACCCACCGCCTCGCGCGGGTGAGCCCGTTCAACTCGCAGGGCAAGCGACAGACGTCCTTCTGCACCGTGGATGTCACCCCGGAGTTTGAAGAGGAAGATGTCGAGATCGACGAGAACGACATCGACCTCACCACCTATGCTCGATCGTCCGGACCCGGTGGCCAGAACGTCAACAAGGTCGCTTCCGCCGTTCGCATCGTGCACAAACCGACCGGCATCATGGTCGTGTCATCGACGCACAAAGCGCAGTTGCAGAATCGCAAGCAGTGCATGCGCATTCTCCAGGCGAAACTCGAACAGCTCGAAGAGGAGCGACGCCAGGCCGAACTTGACGCCGCAACAGGCGGCAAAGTCGATCGAGGGTGGGGCTCGCAGATCCGCTCGTACGTCATCTACGACAATCGCGTCAAGGACCACCGCACCAACCACGAGGTGGGCAATCCTCAGGCCGTGCTTGACGGCAATCTCGACGAGTTCATCGACGCTGAGTTGAAGCGTCGCCGCGCTGCGAAGGGCTAGCCGACCTCCACGCCTGCGCGACCCGTTCGTGCCGCCTACGCAGAGGCTGCGGCGTTTCCTCCACTGAGAATCAGCCCAACACGATGTCCCGGAGGGATCGGGCAGTCGCCTCGCAGCACGGCTGCCAGCACCGTCGCGCTGCTTGGCTCCACCCAGAGCTTCGCCCGCTCAAGCAGAAGCGTCCTGGCGGCGAGCACTTCCTCATCACGGACCGTCATGATGGAGTGAAGATGGTCACGGAGGATGCCGAACGTCCGCTCGCTGAGGCTCGTCAGCAGGCCGTCGCAAATGGTGTCGGGCGACGTTTGAGGAATCAGCCTGCCCGCAGCCAGTGAGCGAGCGGCATCGTCGGCGCCCGCCGGCTCGACGCCAACCAGCATGGCAGCCGGCGCCAGCGCCCGCGCAGCGATGCAGGTGCCCGACATGAGTCCCCCACCACCCACCGGCGCCAGGACCGCATCCAACGGGCCCGCGTCCTCGATCAGTTCCTTCGCCGCCGTGCCCTGACCCGCGATGATGCGGTCGTCGTCATAGGGATGCACGAACATCGACCCGGTGTCGGCCAGTACCCGGGCGGCGGTGGTCTCCCTCGCTTCGAGGGTCGGCTCGCACGTGACAATGGTCGCGCCGTACCCCTCCACCGCGGCCCGCTTCACCTCGGGCGCGGTTCGTGGCATGACAATCCAGGCAGGAATGCCGCGTTCCTGAGCCGCCCGAGCGAGCGCCTGCGCATGGTTGCCGCTCGAATGCGTGCACACACCGCGCGCCGCCTCGTCATCCGAGAGGCCGCGGACCACATTGCTTGCGCCGCGAAACTTGAAAGCGCCCACCCGCTGGAACTGCTCGCACTTGAAGTAGAGGGATCGGCCGCTCATCCGGTCGAGCGTCTGGCAGGTCATGACCGGCGTCCTGTGAGCAGCGCCCCGAATACGCTCGTGCGCTGCACACACGTCGTCAAATGTCGGTCGGGACGTCATCAGCCCGTGAAACTGAAGATCCGCCGAAGTGCCAGAAGCGCGCCGGCGTCAACGAGCGGCGCCTCGTGGAGATCGGCAATCGCCAGCATCTCGGTGACGTTCTCTGCAACCATCGACCGCGTGGCATCCTTCGCCTCCTGCACCTTGGCAGCGGTTCGGGCGTTTTCCTCATCGGTCACGGTGGACGTCATCTCGACACTCGCCGCAATAGCGCCGCCCGGATTGGCGATGAAGTCGGGGACAACCGGGACGCCGCGATCATGCAGGGCGTGGCGAGCCGACATGGTGCAGGGGTTGTTGGCGCCCTCCACGACAACCGTCGCCCTGATGCGCGACTGATTGTCCGTGTCGATCACATCCTGGACGGCGCAGGGAATGAGCACATCGACGTCCTCCCAGAGCACATCGTCCATGGGCATCTGCTGGTGGCCTTCATTGACAAGATGCTCTCGCGTCGTGTGAAAGTCCATCTCGGTGATCGCGTCAAGGAGGGCACCCGAGAGGGGGCCGTGCAGCCGCCAGGCGCCGTCGATGCGTGGGTCGGCAATCGTCGTGACGCACCCACCAAGGTCAGTGAAGTAGCGGCACACGGCCGCGCCCATCGCGCCGATGCCCTGCACGGCCGCCGTCTTGCCAGCAGCCCCGCCGTCCGCCGCGTTCAGCCAGGTGGCCGCAGCGACCGAGACGCCCAGCCCCGCAACCCCTTCAACGTCGTAGTCGGTGCCCCCCTGCTCGACCGGCTTGCCGGTGAAGCACCGCGTGGTACCGAGTTGGTCGATGGCCCATTGGCAATGCCGCGGATCGCCACCGAGGTCGTAGCCCAGGCCGCCCCACAGGCCGCCGTTGTCGTAATGCGCGGGCCAGGCGAGTTCGACGAATCGGCGGTACTTCTTCTCGAAGTCATCGGCGTGCGGGTCGGAACGGAGCCCGGACTTGGCCCCGCCCGTTGCCAGTCCGGCGGCCGCGTTCTTGAGCGTTTGCGTGCGGGCGAGCCTGGCGATCTCATCCTTCGTCACGGTCGGCGTGATCCGGGTGCCGCCCTTGCCGACGCGGCCGAGCGGTCCATCTTTCACGGCAAGCGTTGACCAGACGATGACGTGACCTTCCACTCCGAGTTCGGGATCTCGAATGGTCAACTCGCACTCGGGCTCGAGCGCGTCAAACGCTCGCTGCCGCTCGTGAAGTTCCTCCAGAAAGGTTGCATCGCTCATGCGGTCAGACTCCTTGGGAGCGGAGAAACACGGCCCAGGCGGGAAGGACGTTCCGAAGAACAAACCGTCGCTGCTGAGTCATCGTGCTTGAGAGATCGCGAAGGCTGGCGCGATGGGCCTTGGCGTCCACCTGCCAGGGTCCGGGAATGGCGCATCGAAGCGTTGGGAAGCCGGCGTACTCAAAGAACGCCAGCGTGCCGCCCGGCGCGAGCAGGTCGACCAACTGCTGCAGGATGCGGGACGCCACGCCCGGTGGAAACGAATTGAATGGAAGGCCACACACGATGGTGGAGTAGCCGGGCTCCAGAGGCGCATCTTCGATGCATCCCTCGATCACGGTCGCCGACCGGTCGCTGGCTTGATCAGACCAGGGGCCAACCACTCGCTTTCGAAGTCGATCGCAGAACTTCGGATTCAACTCGACGATGTCGGCAGATCCGCCAGGACCGAGACGGTCGAGGATATGCCCGGTGAAGGCTCCGGTGCCCGCGCCAACCTCAAGCACACGCTGGGAGGACCGATCGTCACTGATCGGATCGGTCATCGCGCGTGCGAGGTACTTACTGGACGCAGCTACAGCCCCGACTTCCTTGCGTTTGCGAAGAGCTTCGATGAAGAACCGCGGCATTGGCGGCGAATCAGGCCGAGGCCTTGCAGGCTGTCGTGGACGCCTCGGATCGCTCAACGAGCGTGTCAAAGGTGGCCGGGTCCTCAATGGCGATCTGGCTGAGCATCTTTCGGTTCAGACCGATGCCTGCCTTGGAGAGGCCGTTCATGAACCTGCTGTATCGGGTGCCACGCATGCGGCACGCCGCCGAGATTCGGGTGATCCAGAGCCGGCGGAAGTCGCGGCGACGATTTCGACGATCGCGATATGCATACTGGCCGGCGCGAATCAGCGCGACCTTGGCCTGCTGCTTGTGACGGTGCTTGGTGCCCCAGTAGCCCCGGGCGGCGCGAAGAATGCGCTTCCGGGCCTTGACCGTGGCTGCTCCCTTTCGAACGCGTGGCATGATCTCACTCCTTGCCGAGTCGGGGGGCCGGGGTATCCGACCGCTTCACCCGATCACGGATGCATCTCAGTTCTCGCCACCCTCGGTCGTCGCACTTTCGCTCGCAGCGCCGCCATCGGACGCGACGATGCGGCGATGCAGCATGCGTGCAGCTCGACTGACGTCTGCCGCATGGGCATACTTGGACCTGCGGTAGGACCGCATGAGATCGCCGGACTTGTGGCTCCGAAGGTGGCGGCCAAAGGCGGGCTTGGACTTCACGCGACCGGACTTGGTGATCCGAATCCGCTTGAGGAGTCCTTTGTTGGGCTTGTTCTTTGGCATGTCCTGCGCCTCCGTGAGGGTCCGACGCCCTGACGGGCGAGCCGCGGAGTGTAGCAGAAGGCCGATGCGGCTGGAAGGCCGCACGCCCCCCTGGGGGGCAAGGAGCGGGGGCCCCGGAGCGGGTCAGTGGGCCAGAAACAGTTCGATCGGGGCCGGACCTTCCTCTGGCTCGACGCCCCAGATTCGGTCACCACCGACATGGGCAGCGGAGAGGTCCTCGGTGTGGCCATCCGAATAGAGCACGCTGGGCCGCTCGACCAGCCGGGGATGCCACCGGATGTCCTCCATGGACGATTCATAGTCCTTGCCGGCGATCAGGCCGGCCAGCGCCGGGTTTCGGTCGCCCGCGAGAATGACCTGCCCATGGGCGAGATGGGGCTCGTGGCCCTCGGCAAGCACGGCAAAAGAGAACCCGCCACGGCCCGCTCCGGGCCGCCGCGGGTTTCGCATGCACCGCGGATCGCAGAAGTCCTGCGCCGCGACGATCTGGAGGTCGATCATCTTGGCCGGCCCACCGCTGAGCAACTGCTCGACGGACGCATCGGCGTCCTTGAGGGGCGTGTCGCCGGAGGAGTCCTGAAACGCGGACAGGCCGGCGTGCAGTTCGCCCAGGTTGCTGCGAGCCCCTGCCGACATGGCCCGGTCCCGCGCGGTGGTCCCGAACGACCAGATGGTTGCAGTCGCCATGGCGAGCACCGCCGCGACGGCCAGCGCCTCAGCAATTCGGAATCGGAGCCCTCTGCCCATCATGACCGGGTGGTTGTCCATCCGCATCCGATCCCTGCGGTCATCCTCGGCGCGGCGAATGCGAGCCATCGTCGCGTCAACAAGCGTCTGTTGATCTTCGTCGCTCAGATCATCTGCCGGGTACTGATCGAGAAGCGAAAGCAGCGACGACGCCGCCTCTCCTCGCCGTTTCATGTCACCTTCAAGCTCACCTGCAATCGCCGGATCGAAGCCGTCGGTGGCAAGGTGGTCAAGGGCCGCGGCGTCTGCCGCGGACATCGTGACCGGAGTGTCCTGCTGATCGCTCATTGGGGCGTGGTCTCTTCTTCGCCTTCGGCAGAGGCTTCCCAACTGCGGGCAAACGTCCCCACAGCAGCATGCAGCCTGCTCTTGACGGTGCCGAGGGGAATCTGCAAGGTCTCGGCGATCTGGTTGTAACTCATCTTCTGGAAGTAACTCAGCAGAATGATTTCGCGGAGGTGGTGTGGCATGGCGTCGACGGCATCCCGCACGCGACCGGCCAATTCGGCCCGTTCCATGCCTTCGGTCGGCGGTGACGACTCACCCTCAAGCAGGTCGATCACCCCGCCCCCCTCTCCGTCCCGTCCGATTGGCGCATCCAGCGACATCGCCCTCCGTCGGGACTGGCGACGGTGCCAGTCGCGGGCCTTGTTGACCGCGATCGTGTACAGCCAGGGCTTGAACCGTCTGGCCAGATCGAACGTGTGGGCCGACTGGTGCACCTGAAGGAAGGCCTCCTGGAAGATGTCGTCAGCGGTCGTCCGCGAGCCGGTCACGCGGGCCAGGTACGGCACCAGTTCGGCGGTGTACCGGCGAACGAGCGCGGGGAATGCGTCAGCATCGCCGGCAAGGTGGGCCTCGAGGAGGGCCTCGTCACTCTGGGTGGACACCGATGGCACCGCTGCTGGGCACTCCATGACCGCGCGGTGCGGTCGACCTGTGAGCAGCGCCCGAGCCTCCTCAAACACCGCACGACCGATCATAGCCGGTGCGTCTGCGAGTGGACAGACCGACACCATGGGCTGCATCTCAAGTGCAAGCATCCCATCGATACATGCCTGCCGGGGGCCGAGTTCTGACATTTCCTGAAAAGGCTGCCAGATGGGCTCGCGGGCCACGGTGCTACCATCCCACGCCATGGGAGTACCGATCAGCCAGATGTGGACCGTGGCGAGTTATGTCCTCGGGCAGCGGCTCAGGGGGCGACGCCGCTATCCCCTGGTCCTGATGCTGGAGCCGCTGTACCGGTGCAACCTCGCGTGCGCGGGCTGCGGGAAGATTCAGTACCCCGCGCACATTCTTCGCAAGGACATGCCGCTCGAGGACGCCCTCAAGGCCGTCGACGACTGCGGCGCCCCGATGGTGTCAATCCCCGGCGGTGAGCCGCTGCTGTACGGGCACATCCGCGAGCTGGTTGACGAGCTGGTCAAGCGGAAGAAGTACATTTACCTCTGCACCAACGCGATCCTGCTGAAGGAGAAGTTGGAAGCCGGTTGGTTCAAACCCACCAAGTACCTGACCTTTTCGGTCCACATGGACGGTCCGAAGGACGACCACGACTTCGCGGTCTGCCGCGACGGCACGTATGACAAGGCGATCGCCGGCATTCGAGCCGCCGTCAAGATGGGGTATCGCGTAACCACCAACACGACGCTGTTTGATGGTGCCGACCCCAACGCCATCCGCCACTTCTTCGACGAGATGATGGATGCGGGCGTCGAGGGCATGATGCTCAGCCCCGGCTACGCGTACGAAGCAGCCGCCGATCAGTCCAACTTCCTTGGCCGCACAAACACCAACGCCCTCTTTGACATGCTGCTCTCCAACCGAAAGAAAC
>JASMLR010000015.1 GCA_030748575.1 Phycisphaerales bacterium
CTGCAACATCCGCAACTAGAACGACATCTCTCAGCCGTTGGACACCGAACCGTGCATGCTCAGAATCTGCTCAAGCAGCGTCGTTCCGCTGCGAGGCATGCCGACGATGTACAGCGGCTTCCATTCAAATGTCTTGTCTGATCGCGTAAGCGCCTGGACGAGATCCCTGCTGAAGAACGACTGGAGGTTCTGGAGTTCTTCGACCGCTCGATTGCAGTCCCATCCTCGGTAGGGTTCGTGGGCGGCCTCGGCAGCCGCCCAAGCCTCGTCGTAGGCCTTGGCGCGGTCGTACGTCTTGGCGAGCAGGAACCAGGCGGTGGTCTTCTCCGGAATCTGCATGTGCTCGCTGGCGAAGTCGTCCCGCTGATCGATGTAGCCGCGAAGCAGCGCAACCCCTTCATCAAATCGCTTCTCCTGCAGGAGGATCTCGGCCTCGGTGTATTGCTTGACCAATCGAACGCCCAACTCGTCCTCGGGAATGCGGCTCAGCAGGGCTCTGGCGGCCTCGAAGTCGAGTGATCGCATGTACATTTCGGCAACCAGCACTTGCGTACGCGGCTTGCGATGCGGGGGCACGCGATCCACCAGGCCGATGGCGGTTTCAAGGGCAGCTTCCTGGTCCCCACACTTCTGCAGCAGCACCGGCAGTCCCGCGGCAGCCTTCAGGTCATCGGGGCTCTCCGTGTGGAGTTGCTCGAGGACTGACCTCGCCGCAATGTAGTCACCCAGTTCCGACAGGGTCTCCGCATACATGTGGCGGAGCGGACGGCTCGTGGGATTCTCCTCAAGGGCTTCACCAAGCCGCTCGTGCGCCATCAGGTGGAGCTTGCGTTGAAGGAGTCCCTGAATGGTCTGCTCGACCGTCTTCGATCGGTGGGGCGGCTTCATGGCCTCTATAGTAGTGACCGATGTCGACGGGACACGCCGTGTCTCCGACACGCCTATGAAGCAGGAGTGCCCATGCCCGAGTCCCCAGCCATCAATCCCGATGAGATTCAGGTCGAGTTGGACCGAGAAGATCCACCCGATCGGTTCTACACGATCACCATGCCCGCCCACTGCGTGGTGCAGATCACGGAGCGGTTGGACGCGGCTGGCGAGCCGCACGAAGGAGAGCGGCTTCGCAAGCTGCTGACCACCATCTGCATCGAGGAGGCGGTCGGTCGGTTGGAGATCGAGTCGCTCTGGGGCCCGGCCCCGATGGCCCCTGAAGGCGAGCCGGGAGATCCGACCAAAGGCGATTTCATCGTCCGGGTGGCCATCGATGAACGTCCTGAAGTCGCGTGGCCCGCATGGAACTCGTTCAACTTTGAGCGGCCATGCATGGACATTTCCGACGCCATGGTGGAGGCCGAACTCACGGAGCAGCGTCTGAACGCAGGCGAGCGATCCGAGACGCCCGGCCCGCTGGCGGTCGGGGAGGAGGCCGCCTGCGAAGTGTGCGTGACGCCCGACGGGTCCGCCGGGGCCGAGCAGCCTTTCACGTCGACCATTCGAATCCCGCCATCCGGCCAGCCGGCCATGGTGGAGGGCCGGCCGCTCCCCGGCTTGGCCGAGCAGCTCATTGGCGCGGGTGTAGGCGACACCGTCGAGGCGGTGTGCCCCGGCGCGGGACCCGGGGGTGGCCCGCTGCGGGTGACTGCACAGATCCAGCAGGCCTGGCGGGTCACACCCTCGACGATCGAGGAAGTGGTGACGGCGCTGGGCATGCCCAACGAGGCGATTCTGCGGATGAACATCCGGACCTCCATGGAGGCTCGCTTCAAGGATGCGCAGCGTGCCCATCTGGTCGACCAGGTCTTCACCGCGCTGGCCGAGCAGGTTGACATACCGATCTCCAACCGGATTCTGGCGGTGCGTCTGCGTGAGCGGGCCGGGCAGATGGCCCAGAAGCTTCAGGCAGCGGGTCACTCCCGCGAGGAGACGATCGAGATCATGAAGGACGCGGGGCCGGAGCAGGAGGCGATCACCCGCAGCCACCTGAAGCGGAATGCCATTGTCAATCTGATCCGTCCGGTCTTTGAACTTGGCATCGCCGAGCAGGACGTGGCGGCCGAGATTCAGAAACTGGCCGCAGCCCAGGGGCGGCGTCCCGAGGATCTCCGCAAGGAGATTGTGGACGCCAACCAGATTGACATGGTGGCCAACCGCGTCTTCGAGCAGAAGATTGCCGACCGAATCCTTGCTGAGGCCACGGTGGTCGACGTGCCGGTTGCGTCATGAGTGTGCGGGGCCTCATTCTTCTGGTGTTGGGCGTGGGAGCAGTCATGGCGGGCTGCGAGCAGCCGCCGGTGGACGTTGCGGTCCCGGACCTCACCAAGGCCGACCCACTGGTCGAGGCCGCGGTGGTCAGGGCTGCGGACCATGTGGCGGCCTCGGGCGGCGGCCCGGAGGCGTGGGCCGAGTATGGACGCGTGCTCTATGGCAACGGATTCAATGAGGACGCGTTGCAGGCATTCAGCAACTCGATCGCGGTCGATCCTGCCCAGCCGCGGGTTGTGTACGTGCGATCGCTGGTACACAGGGCAAACTTTGACCGGGAGGCCGCGCTCGCCGACGCGGTCCGAGCCATCGAGTTGGCTGGCCCGGAGTTGACAGCCGACCAGGTGCACCTCCTCTGGCGAGCCGCGTGGATGGCCATGGAAGCTGCGGAGTTCGAGCGGGCCGCTGCCATGCTTGATCGAGCCGCCGCCACGGCCCCCGGGGATGTCAACACCCAGCGGGTGCGGGCCCGGCTGCATCTTGAGTTGGGCCAGGCCGAGGAAGGCCTCGCTGCGCTGGCGCCGCTGATCCGGGCCGACCCAGGCAATAGCGACCTCAAGTGGTTGCAGTCACGGCTGCTTCGGGCGGCGGGCCGGGCCGAGGAGGCTCAGACCGCGGCCACAGGCTCCAGCGAGCGGACGCCCGTGTACACCGATCCCTGGGCTGTCTGGGCCATGGGCCGCAAGACTGGCATTGGCGTTGAACGCGACCGGGCCCTGCGGTTGGCTGGAGCAGGCCGGCATCACGAAGCGCGGCGGATTCTGCAGACATTGAAGGATGTTGAAGCAGACCCACGCACGGTGGGATTTCTGGAGGCCCGGCTTCGGTTGGCGCGTGGTGAGCGTGGGTCTGCGGCCGCGGCGCTGACCAGACTGGTGGAGGAGTACCCCGACTGGGCGCCGCCTCATCACGAACTTGGCCGAGTGATGCTGGCGCGGCCGGCCGGCGGTGGGCGGCCGCCCGACGTGGATGTGGACCGCGCTGTCACGCTGCTGGAGCGGTCGGTCGAGTTGGATCCGTCCTCGGCCATCGCCCGCTTCACGCTCGCGCAGGCCTACGCCGCCCGCAGACGATTCGGGGAGGCTGTGTCGGAACTCCAGGCCTGTATCGAATTGGTCCCTGCGAATCGGGCATGGCACTCGGCGCTGGCCGCGTCTCAACTCTCCGGCGGCGATCCCGAGGCCGCGCTGAGGACGATCGACCTGGCGGAGGGCATCTTTGGTGGCGATGAACCCGTGCAGGCGCTCGTCGTGCGGGTGCGGGCAAGTTCCAGACTGGGCGACAAGATCGCTGCAGCAGACGCCCTGGCCCGACTTCAGGTCGCGGCGCCGAACCACCCGGCGCTCCCGGTGCTGCAGCGGCTGGTGCAGAAGCCGTAAGGACGCGGCCGCACCTGATACCTGCAGCAGTTCGCGGAACCGACGGCCGGCGCGGTGACACCAAACAGGTGGGCGTATAGGGAGCGGGGGTCGGCATGCCGCGAACCACCTTCCCGCGGGGCTCCTCGCGCGTTACTGCCCGGCGGCAGCGCGAACGTCGGCGTCGGCGGGATGCTGCCGGAGCAGGGCCCGTGAAAGGGTGTCAGCCGCCTGCCTGTCGCCGCATGCCTTCAGGATCTTGAGCCTGAGCAGTGCCCAGGCCTTGGGGCCGCCCGGGCCTCCGACGCCCCCCAAAGCAGCCCGGGCGTCCTGAGGCTGGCCGGCAAGCAGCAGGTGGCGGGCCAACGCCAGGCGGTCGGCGGCGGTTGCGCTCCCCGTCTGCATCGCCCGCTCCAACGCCGCCCGGCCTACCTCGGCGCGCCCGACGCGGAGGCACAGTCTGCCAAAGGGACCAGGCATGGTGTCAAAGGGAAGGTCTTCGGGATCGATCGACTCAAGCGACCGCGCCGCGGCCTCCGGGTCCGTCGGCGCGGCCAGCATCGCCGCTGCCAGGTAGGCAAGCGGGGTGTCCGGGAACCGAGTGGTGCAGCGGTCGGCAGCGGTTGGCACATCGCCCTGATCACCCTGCTGAAACGCCGCCAGCAGTGCCATCCAGCACTCCGGCTGGTCACCGCGAACGGACGCGAGGTCTTCCGCGATGCTGGCGAGCCGCTCCCAGTCGCGCCGAATGAATGCGTACCGGCTCAGGCAGGTCAAGCGGCGAATCTGCACGCCGCGAAGCAGCGCAGCATCCGGCGCGTCAGGGGCCTCGGGCCATTGGAGCGTCTGTCCCGCGCTCAGGCGTGCGATGGGCCTGCTCGCCGCGTCGACGGGCGGAAGGTCAAGGCCGGGCAGTGGCCCGACCCCGCAGCCCAGAGGCAGTGTGCTGCCGACCAGCCGCCGGACGTTGCCGCCGACGGAAGACAGCGTGGTGCGGGCCGTGGCAGGTGATTCGCCCTCGGCCCCGCCAACCACTAGGAGGACGTGCTGCCTGGCGCGGGAGCCGCGATGCAGGATGAGCCCCACGGTGTCTGGCGGCGTGCTGGCGAAGACGGCGTCGATGGCTGCGGCCAGTGGGGCCGGGTCCTGGGTGTGCCTCGCGTCCGGGTCCAGCCCGGCCAGCGCCAGGGCCACCACGCGAACGTCGGCCCGGGCCGCTGCTTCGGCCATCATCTGAATGCCCGCAAGGCTCCGCTCGCCCGGCGCGGCGCCGGAGGTCGTGAGTCGGTTTTCGCTGGGCAGGTCCGGATCCTCGTCGGTCGCCGGCCAGTCGATGGTGACCGTCGCGCGGGCCAGATCGGCTTCACTCCAGAAAGCGGGGAACCGTCGGTGCGCGGCCGTGGGCGGGACCAAGTCGCCATCGCGCCCGGGCACGAGGTCGGTCACGATGTCATGCATCAATGGGCTGACGCCGGTGACGATGGTGGTCGCCACGCCTGCCAGCGGTGTCAGGGGGGACCGGACGGGGATGGTGCGAGCGGATCGCCCTCCGATGGCCTCGGGCGAGGCGTCCCACAGGGGCCCGTTCGCGGCAATCAGGATGGTGAGCGGAGAGGTGCGTGCGGTGCCCGACATCGTCGCGGCAGTATAGGAGGCGGGGAGCGGTTCCCCGCAGAACGGCGGACTCACCGTCGCCGCCGCGTGTGCATGTCACTACTGTCCCGCCCCTTCGAGGGCCTCCAGCGTCTGCCGGGCGCGGGTGAAGTCCGGCCGCAGCCGAACGGCTTCCCTGAGCGCTTCGATGGCGGCCTGTGGATCGCCGCCGGCCCGGAGCGCTGCGGCGAGGTGGAACCAGCCGATCGCCAGATTCGGATCGATCGTCACGGCGGTGGAAAGCGTGCGGCGGGCCTCGTCGAGCCGCCCGAGTTGCAGCAGCGCGTATCCCCAGGCAGTGTGCCGTCGACCGGAGGGTTCGCCATGTTCGGCGCCGAACTGAAGGTGCGGAAGTGCTTCGTCATATCGCTTCCGGCCCAGCAGCACGTTGCCGTACCGAAACTGCGCCATGGGATCGCTCGGAAGCAGGTCGGCGGCGGCGGCGTACGCGGCAACAGCCTCTGCGAACTGTCCTTCCGCCTTGGCAGCAGCGGCATACTGGGTGAGCCAGTGCGCCCGAAGCGGGTCTTCAAAGCTTGCGCTGAAGGCGGAGTCCCGCGGAACCTCAACGCCTCGCCTGAAGAATGTCAATGCCCCGGCGTGATCACCGGAGGCCGCTCGCATCTGCCCGAGGTGGAAGAGCGACGGGGCGTGCCGGGGGAAGGCCTCGATGATGGCGAGCCACTCTGCGTTGGCTTCCTGACCGCGTCCAATCAGAGACGCCGCCCACGCCCGCCTGGACCGCACCTCAAGGTCGTCCGGCCGCGCGCGGTAGGCGGCGTCCAGCAGCGAGAACGCCTCGTCGATGGAGGCCTTCGTGGCGCGTCCGGGGCCGAGCAGCAGATTCGCCATCGCCACGGCAGCGTCCGTGTCTTCGGGGGCCGTGCGCATCGCATGCCGCAGCCATCGCTCAGCCTCGGCATGTCGGCCACGGATCACCGCGATCTGGGCTCGGTTGACCAGCGGCTCGGCGGTCAGGCTGCGTTCAAGCAACTCATCCCGCCACCGGTCGACCGGCTGCAAGCCCATGTCAAAGGCCGCGACCGGGGGCTCCACCTCCAGACCAAGGGCCGCCCGGGCCTCAGCCCGCAGGGCAGCGGCGGTTGGCGCCGCGGTCGAAGCGAGCAGCGTCTCCACCTGGTGCCAGTCACCTCGAGCGGCTGCAATGCGGGCCCGCCCGATGATTGCCTCATCGCACTCGCCGGCCCGGAGCCAGGCGTGTTCTGCTTCCGAGTGATCGCCGCGGTTGAAGTGCAGCGCGGCCAGCCGCAGGTGAAGGGGCACATAGTCCTCGGCCAGCGTGGCAGCACGCAGGAAGTGCTGCAGCGCCTCCTCGGATCGCCCGACATCGAGGTCCAGCAGGCCCCGGAAGTACGGCCAGCGGCCACGCTCCGGCTGGGCGGCCTCCGCCTCGGCGTAGGCAGCATCGGCCGCGGCGGTCTGGCCGTTGGCCTGCAGGATCATGCCTCGGGCGCCTGGCGTCGCGGCCGCGTCCGCGGCAGTCTGCACCGCAGCGGGAAGGGCGGGGGAGGCAGGTGCCAGAGGCGGCGCAGCGCCAAGCCCCTCGTTGCTCCACGCGACGATCCGCTGCACCCTGTCCATCGGCGGATAGAGCGCCATGCCACCGGCCACCAGATCCGGCCGGCCATCTCCGTTGAGATCTCCGGCGGCGAGCGTGACCAGGTGCGTCGGATCCGTGTCCAGATCCCCAGCGGCAAACCGGCCTTCGCCATCCTGGGCCCACCACCTCAAACTCGGCGGCGAGCCCTCACTCCATCGGGCGAACTCGCTCACCGCCGCAATGTCCATGTCGCCGTCCCCGTCCAGGTCCGCAATCGTGGGCCCATAGGCGCCGTCAAACTGACCGAGCCGATGGAACGCGAACTGGTGTCCGCCACGGTTCTCGAGCCACTGCACTCCATGCGTCGGGAGCGGGCGGTAGCCCACCGACACGAATGCGTCGCCATTGGCCCACGCGATGTCGATGTCGCCGTCGCCGTCGATGTCTCCTGTGTCAATGCCGCTGCTGGAGAAGTCCGGATCTGCAACGTCATGGAGTACGAGAGGTGTGAACCCCCCGGCTCCGTCGTTGATGAACCCCTGAACCGTTTCCCACTCCTGCGAGAAGAGCACGACGATGTCGAGATCTCCGTCCCCGTCCAGATCAACGACCGGGCTGTGGATGGCGCCCGATCGGTCCATGAGATGGTGGCTCTGGAAGTCCCAGTGACCGCGGTTCTCCATCCAGCGGACTTCGCCCTGCACATACCCGAACTGGGCCACGGCGAGGTCTGGATCGCCGTCGCCGTCCAGGTCGCCGGCGCGGGCATCGGTCACGCGGCGGATGCCCTCGATCAGGACGTGGGGCACGAATGCTTCATCGACCTGCTCCAGCACCAGGACGCGGCCGATCAGTGCATTGGAAGGCAGCATGACGCCCATGTCCGACACGATGACGTCGAGGTCGCCGTCTCCGTCCATGTCGGCTGTGTCCACGTGGACCGGCGCCGGGATCTCCCCGCCGATGGGCCGCTCTGTAAACACGCCCGCCGGACCTTGCTGCAGCAGAAACACGCCGTGCCGCGCTACATCACACGCCAGGATGTCCATGAGCCCGTCGCCATTGACGTCCCGGGGGAGCACGTGGGCGATGAGGGCGTGCTCGCCGGCTGCGGGCCCCTGGCCGAGCGGCCGGGCCAGCGAGAGTTGGAGCGGTGGCGGCAGATCGGGGGCCGGATCATCGGGCGGGATGATGACATAGGGGGCACCGCCCATGCGTTCTGCGGCGACCGCCGGAAGTTCCTGTTGCGCGAACGTCGCGATGTCAACGGCGCCCTGCAGGTCGCCGCCGGTTCGCGCCCACCCGGGCATGACCGATCCGGGCGCTCCGAAGCGAATGCGATGCAGAAGCCGCGCCGGATCATCGTCGGCCATGGTGCCGATCCACGCCGGATGTTGAGGTGAGCCGAAGTTCAGCCAGGCGCCCTCCGGGCCATGGCACGTGACGCACTGCAGCCCGCCCGATGCGCCGCTTCGGAAGAGCGAAGCGCCGGCAGTGGGGTTGCCGGTGAAGCGGCCAGCGGCGTCCAGCCACGCAGACGCTTCGATGTGGCTTTCTGTCGTGAGGTACGCCCGAAGGTCGGCGATGTCGGCGCGGGTCAGCCCGAGGCCACCGAAACCGTGCTCCGCGGCAACGGCGTGTTCAAAGGCCGCAGCGTCATCTCCTGGCAGCAAGGACCCGCTCCACCCGTGGCACTGGCTGCAGCGGAACGACTCCGGCCCCTGCAGCCCGCTGCCGCTCGCGAGCGGATGGGTGCCTGTTGGGCGCGGGGCGCCCGACTCAAGCCACCAGGTGTCCCACAGCCTTCCGCCGCGGACCGCGTCGGCCGCCCAGGCAGGCATCGCCAGGGCCAGAAGGGCCAGTGCTGCGGTGGAGGTGCCGCGCCGGCTCATGGCTGCCGCCGCCCATGCGCGAGCAGCCCAACTTCCAGTCCAAGCACCACCCCTGCGGCGCCGCCGAGGACCGACAGACCCAGATTCACGCCCGCCGTCACGAACAACCCGCCCTGCATGAGGGAAACCAGATCAAGCCCGAAGGCGCTGAACGTGGTCAGACCGCCGAGCAGGCCCGTAAATAGCAGGCCGCTCTCGACGCGGAGCCGACTGCGGGCCCGCGCAATCTCGGTCGGGGGGAGGGTCGGATCCGGCGCGAGCAGTCCGGGCACGTGGGCCAGGCGTTGGCCGCGCGGGTGGCGGGCGAGCCGGCTCTCGCCGGCGCGGTGAAGCCGGACCTCCAGCCAGACGATCAGGTAGCCGATCAGCACGCAGCCCAGCAGGTTGACTCCCAGAATTGCAGCCCAGCTCGGGACGCCCGCCGGAGCCGCCGCGTGCTCGATGAAGCCCCGCAACAGGGCGCCACACCCGCCCCCGACCGCGACACCGACCACCGTGGCGAAACCAGTCACAGCGGACAGCTCCACTGACCGCCGGTCACTTTATCTCCTTCTCCGACAAGCACTTGCGCAACCCCCCCATTCCTAAGTCCTTGTGGGACAGGCACATAAAGTGACCGGCGGTCAGTTGGGCTCAGCCAGGTGGCGGTGTACAGGCCAAGAACGACCAATCCGACGCCGCCGACCACCGAGAGCCCGACACAGGCTGCCGCCTGCCTCCACGCCCGCGTGAGGCACAGGAAGGCCAGATCAAGGGCGAACGCGCTGAAGGTCGTGAGGCCGCCGCAGAACCCGGCCATGGCCAGGCCGCGAAGCCATGGTGAGGTGGGGTTGACGCCGGCGGCGAGCCCCATCAGCAGGCACCCGAGCAGATTGGCCAGCAGGATGCCCACCCAGCCGGGCCACGCCGTCAGCCTGATCTGGGCCAGAGCAATCCCATAGCGAAGGAGGGAGCCAATCGCGCCACCGCCAGCAATCATCAACACCAGTTCAGACGTCACAGCGGCATGCTACGACGCAGCCGACGCAGTGGCGATGACGTGCAGAAGGCATCCACGTACGAACGTCGCGGCGACGACGTGGAGGCCCGGGTGTGCCGGCTCAACTTGAACCGCAGCAGCAGGTCGTCTTGGCAAACCGAGCGCCGACAGCCTCCCAGTTCACCACGCTCCACCACGCGTCAATGTAGTCAGGGCGTCGATTCTGGTAGTGCAGGTAGTACGCGTGCTCCCAGACATCCAGACACAGGATGGGCGTGCCGCCGCAGTGGCCTTCGATGGGCATGAGCGGGTTGTCCTGATTGGCGGTCGAGCAGATCTGCAGGCCGGCGTCGGTCTGGCAGACCCACGCCCATCCGGATCCGAACCGAGTCGCCGCGGCAGCCGCAAACTGCGACTTCATCTCGTCGACGCTGCCAAAGGACGCTTTGATGGCGTCGGCGAGCTCGCCGGTCGGTCCTTCGCCTCCACCGGGGCCCATGATCTTCCAGAAGACGGAGTGATTGAAGTGCCCGCCGCCGTTGTTGCGGACCGCGGTGCGGATGTCCTCCGGCACCTCGTTCAGGTTCGAGCACAGTGTGCCGGGGCACATGGCCTGAAGGTCTGCGCGACCGTCCACGGCCGCGTTGAGTTTGGCGACGTATCCAGCATGATGCTTGTCGTGATGAATCTCCATCGTGCGGGCGTCGATGGCGGGTTCAAGGGCGTCAAATGCGTACGGAAGATCCGGAAGCGTGAATGTCATGGTGCGTCTCCTGAACGAGTGGAATGAGGCAACGGATGATACCCGGCCCGGTTGACGCAGCGTCACTCGGACATCATCATCCGGTTTCATCACACGAGGGTTTGACGATCATGACCAATCCAGAAGCGGGACAACAGGACGAGGGCGGCTTCGGCTGCTGGTGGATGATCGTGATTGCGATCATCGTGATCTTTGCAGTGCTGGTCGGTTACATCGTGCTCGTCTGAGTCACCGCGTCTGCATCCAGCCCCGCAGGGCAGCGGCCGTGTCGGGTCCGATCCCGTGGCCGACGGCCTCTTCGCACCAGGTAACCTCCGCGGGCGTGTCACGCTCGTAGAACGCCCGGATGGCATGGCCCGACGCGACCGGGATGAGTTCATCGAGGGTGCCGTGCGACAGAAACACGGGGAACTGCTCGGGCGTGGTGGCTTCGTCGGTGAACACTTCAGGGATCATGCGGCCGCTGCACGCGGCAAGGCCGCCGATCGGTACCCGCTGATGCAGGAGCAGGCCGTGGCCAAGCATGGCGCCTTGGCTGAACCCAAGGACGACCGCCCGCTCAGGCGCAAGCCCTGAGGCTTCGAGCGTCTTGGGAATCTCCCGCTCCAGCATGGCAATGGCTGCCTCGGCCCCTTCGGTGTCGTAGGCGATGCCTCCCCCAGGGTCAGGCGAGATGTGAAACCAGGCCCTTCCGCCCGGCATGCCCATCGGCCCCAGGTCAATCGGGGCTTCCAGGGCCACAGCCGTCCAGTTCGGGGCAAGTGCGTCGCGGAGCGGAAGCAGGTCCGCTGCATTGGCCCCATACCCGTGCAGCAGCACGAGTCCGCGGTCGGCAGGGGGGGTGTCAGAACTGGGAGGAAGCACGACGGTACGGAGCGCGGGTTCGGTGGTCATGGCGGGACTCTATCGCCCGCTGCCGAGCCGCGCCAGCACAATGCCCACGATGACCAGCCCGCCTGCGGATACTTGCCCGACGCTCAGGGCTTCATCGAGGAACACCCAGCCCCAGACTGCCGTGGCGACCGGCTGCACGAGCAGCGTGACGGCGGCGAACGATGCGGGGAGCGACGCCAGCGACAGGACGATCAGCCCCTGGCCCAGGCAGTGCGGCACGACCGCCAGCAGCACCAGCCAGCCCCAACCGCCACCGCTTGACGGCAGCAGAGGTTCGCTCGACCCGAGGGCGCACGCGGCCAGCACAACGGATGAAGCAATCGTGGCGACAGCCATGAGCGTTGCGGCGCCGGTCGTGGCCCGGAGATGTTTGATCGACAGAATGTAGGCCGCGTAGAACACCGCGGTTGACAGGGCCATGAGGTCGCCCCGAACCCGATGCGGCGCTTCGCCCGGACTCTCGGCGACCAGAACAAGCCAGGCCACGCCGACCAGCGCGGCGGTGGCACCAATCAGATACCGCCCGTCGAGGTGTTCCTTCAGCCACAGCCAACCCGCGAGTCCGACCAGGACCACCCCGAGGTTTGCAAGGAGCGTTGCGCTGGCCGCCGTGGTCCACGCAAACGAAACGTGCCACGTCAGCAGATCCAGCGCAAAGAGAATGCCGGGGATGAGCAGCACCAGGTGCCGGCCGGCGACCGCGCTCCTCGCCTGCCGGCGGGCGGCGGGATACAGCAGGACGACCGCAACCAGCAGAGGCGCCGCAAGGGTCGTGCGCCAGAAAGCCGATGCAACCCACCCCACGCCACCGTCCTGCACGGCCAACTTGGCCAGCGGCGCCGCAAACGAGATGCCCACCGCCCCGGCGAGCAGCGCCGTCAATGCCCACCCCCGCCGCAGACCAGTCACGCTTGAACCGCCTCGCCCAGGCCGGGCGTGTGCACCGTGTAGCCGGCCGATTGCAGCCGCGTGGCGAAGGCGGCGCGGGGCGCGGCATCGCCGTGGTTCAGGACGACTGGCGGTCGCGGACCGGGCATCGACGCAAGCCATGCCTGCAACTGAGGCGCATCGGCATGCCCGGAGAAGCACTGCAGTCGATCGATCGGCGCTTCCACGGGAACCCACCGCCCTCGAAGCCGCACGCGGGGCGGGTCGTCGGCGAGCGCGCCGCTCACCGTGCCGGGCATACAGAAGCCGGCCAGCAGTACGCGGCCGCTGCGGGAGGGGAGCCATCGAATCAGGTGCTCCACGATGGGGCCGCCTTCACAGAAGCCGCTCCCCGCCAGGACGAGCGCCGGCCCGCGGAGGTCTTTGATGACCCGCGCGGCTCGACGACTTCGCAGTCGGGTGAGCTGCGGGAAGTCGAGCGGGTCGATGCCCCGGGCCAGCAGGTCCCGGGCTTCGCCACTGAGCTCGCCCGGATGTCTGGCATGCATGGGTGCCGTCACGGACGCGACCATCGAGTCGAGCATGACCGGCATGTCGACTTCGCCTCGCCGCGCGCACTGGCCGAGCCGGAACAGCAACTGCTGGCCCCGACCGAGGGCGAACGTCGGGCACACGATCACCTGCGCATCGATCCTCGCCTGCGCCAGGACTCCGGCCAGTTGCACGTCTGGGCATGCCTGCGGAGGATCCTCCACGTCACCCCGCGTGCACTCCATCACGACCAGATCGGCCGGAGGCGGGGGTGGAGGGGGAGGGAGTGGCTGACCGTCGCGGTGCCCGATGTCTCCGGACACGAGCACGTCGCCAGCAGGCCCTGAGATCAGCGCCGCGCGGGCGCCCAGCACGTGCCCCACCGGATGCAGCGTGACCCGGAGATCGCTCGCGACTTCGTAGGGGGCGTCGCCTGGCACCGGGACGATCTGCTCGCAGACGCGATCGACCTCATCGCCATCGAACAGCACGGGCGGCGGGGGGTGACCTGCGCGGCGGGCCTCGTCCGCGAGCCGCCGCTGCAGCCGCGCCGCGGCATGGAGGATCAGCGGGAGCATGTCCGCCGTGGCGGGGGAGGTCAGAATGGGGCCCGAGTAGCCCGCGCGAGGGAGCATCGGCAGGCGGCCGCAGTGGTCCGCATGGGCATGGGTCAGCACCACGGCGTCCAGCCAGTCCAGCCGGTCCAGCGGAAGGGCCACATTGGCCTCCGGGGCGTCTGGCCTGCCCTGCACGAGCCCCAGATCGACGAGCACGCGTCTGGACCCGACCTCCACGAGGGTGCAAGACCCGGTGACCTCGCCTGCGGCGCCGGCAAGGCGGATCTGTAGGTGGTTGGACACGGCTGGTACGACCCCTTCCCGGGGACAAAAACGGCCTCAGGGGGCTTGGATTCTGGCCACGGCAGGGTACAGTGAGGCGGAGACAGGGTGGGAACCAACAGGAGACACATCTCATGCTTCGAGCCGCGTTGACCGTGCTGGCTGTGACGTCCGTCGCAGCAGCGGGTGATTTGGAACCGAGCCTCGCCGCTGAAATGGCCGAAGTCGGGCCCGGTGGGCACGTCGACGCCCTGGTGTACCTGACGCATCAGGCGGATGCGCAGGCGATGAGCAGGCAGATGGTCGAGGACCGGGTTCCACGGCGTGACCGAAACTCGGTGATCGTGACGGCGCTTCAGGACGCCGCCGCCTTCGGGCAGGCGGACCTGCTGCAGTGGCTTGAGGCCCAGCCGGAGACGGCCGTCTCCGACGTCGTCCCGTTCTGGATCACAAGTGTTGTGGCGGTGAGGGCAACCCCCGCTGTACTCACAACGCTGGCAGACCGGGAGGATGTCTCGCTGGTCGCCCCCGACTATCAGATTGAGTTGATCGAGCCGACGCGGGTGCTGCCCGATGAAGGGGATGCCTCGTCGAGCCGCGCACCGGAGCAGGGACTCGTTGCGATCGGAGCCCCCGACGTGTGGGCGATGGGCTACACCGGACAGGGCATCGTGGTGTCCAACATGGACACGGGCGTTCACGGTTCCCATGAAGCGCTTGCGTCACGTTGGCGGGGCCTCAACTCGCTCTACGATGGACATCCGGAGTGGGCGTTCTACGACCCGTACACCGGAAACCACGACTTCCCATTCGACAGTGGATCCCACGGCACGCACACCATGGGCACCGTGTGCGGCGGCGCACCCGGCGACGAGATCGGGGTGGCGCCTGGAGCAGAGTGGATCGCGGCAGCGCCCATCGACCGCGCCTCGATCTCACAGACCGTGTCCGATGCCATCCTGTCGTTCCAGTGGTTCGCCAATCCTGATGGCAACCCGCTGACCAGTTTCGATGTTCCGCACACCAACTCAAACTCATGGGGACTCGTCACCGCGCACGGGTATCCGGAGTGCGATCAGACGTTCTGGTCCTTTATTGACAACTGCGAGGCCGCTGGCGTCATCGTGCTCTTCTCTGCCGGCAACGAAGGCAGTTCCGGCCTGCGGCGTCCGGGCGACCGCGCGCTCGACGACTTCCGCAATATGGCCGTTGCCGCAACGGACCCCTACAACGGCAACTCGATCGCGAGTTTCTCTTCCCGCGGGCCGACGTTCTGCACGTCCGACGGATCGTCGGCGATCAAGCCCGATATCGCCGCGCCCGGCGTGTCCACCCGTTCAAGTGTTCCGGGTGGCTACTCCAGTTACGACGGCACGTCCATGGCATCGCCGCACGTCAATGGTGTCATGGCGTTGATGCTCTCGGCGAACCCAGACCTCAGCGGCGAGCAGGTCAAGCAGATCATTTACGACACTGCGACCGACATGGGCTCCTCCGGCAAGGACAACAACTTTGGATACGGTCTCATCGATGCCGTCGCTTGCGTCGAAGCCGCGCTCGAGACGGTCAGCCTGACGGTGGACTACCCGGACGGCCGCCCGACGTGGGTGGATCCCAATGGTGGAACGCAGATTGAGATTGCGCTTGGTGGCAATGTGGCTCCGCTCGCCGGATCGGGCGTCCTGCACTGGTCGGCCGGTGGCATGTCCGGGGAAGAGGAAATGGCCGACATCCCTGGTGGGATGGTCGGGACATTCCCGGCATTTGACTGCGGCGCAGCTGTGAACTGGTACATCGCGGTGGAGAGCGTGGAGGGTGACCTCGTCGTCAGCCCATACAACGCGCCGGCCGACGCGTGGTACGCCGAGGCGTGGAGCGGCATCGACATCGCCTTCGACGACGACTTCAACACGGACCAGGGCTGGTCGGTCTATGCCGGTGCTGGCACCGGAAACTGGGAGCGGGTCACGCCTTCTGGCAGTGGAGGCGCCCGTTGTGATGCAGCCACCGACGCCGATGGCTCAGGCATGTGCTTTGTGTCCGGCAATGGCGTGGACGAGGACGTCGACGATGGCTCGACAACACTCACCAGCCCGGACATGGACGCCTCCAACGGTGGCACGTTGAGTTACGCTCGCTGGTACAGCAATGGCAACTCATGCGGCGGTGCCGACCCGATGAACGATGTCTTTGTCGTGGATGTGAGTGACGACGGTGGCGCCTCCTGGGTCAATCTGGAGACCGTCGGCCCAACGGGCGGCGAAGTCGATGGCGGCTGGTTCACCAAGGAGTGGGACGTGGAGGCAATCCCGGGCGTCACACCGTCCGACGTGTTCCGCATTCGATTCACCGTGTCGGACCTGAACGACGGATCGATCGTCGAGGCGGCCGTTGATGCCGTTGGTATCTCGACCAAGTATTGCGATGAACTGCCGTGTCCCGGCGATTTCACGGGCGATGGCATGGTGGATGTCGATGACGTCCTTGAGGCGATTGCCGGCTTCGGCACCGACTACACCGTGGACGACATTCTGCTCGTTCTGGCGACGTTCGGCACATCGTGCTGATCGCGCGAATCTGAACCTGATGAAGCGGGCGGCGTCTGAGGCGTCGCCCGCTTCCTGTTCACCGGCCGCGTGGTATCTTCGCCGGCCGTGACGGCCCGCATTGGCATTCTGACGGTCTCCGACCGAGCGTCGGCTGGGGTCTATGAGGACCGCGGCGGCCCTGCAGTGCAGCGGTGGCTGGACGCAGCCCTCTGCTCGCCCTGGACGCCGGTCGCCCGGATCGTCCCGGACGAGCGTGGGGCCATCGAGGCGGCGCTTGCGCACTTGTGTGACACAGACGGCTGCGCGATGGTGCTGACCACCGGTGGGACCGGGCCGGCGGCCAGAGATGTCACGCCCGAGTCGACCGAGGCGGTGTGCGACCGAATCCTGCCGG
Source organism: Phycisphaerales bacterium (assembly GCA_030748575.1). Classification (GTDB taxonomy): domain Bacteria; phylum Planctomycetota; class Phycisphaerae; order Phycisphaerales; family SM1A02; genus UBA12567. The sequence continues at coordinate 16,564 of JASMLR010000015.1, forward strand.
GCTTTGGCGAGTTGATGCGTGCCGCATCGCTTCGAGTGGTTCCGACGGCGATCCTGTCGCGGCAGGTGGCCGGCACGCGGGGCAGCACGCTCATCGTGAACCTCCCAGGCAATCCGTCCGCGGTGGCGGACTGCCTGGATGCCGTGTTTGCGGCTGTGCCGTACTGCGTCGATCTGCTGGAGGGACCACGCCTGGAGACCAGGTCCGAGGTCTGTGACGCCTTCAGGCCCAGGGGCGCCTGATCGTGCTGCCCACGTTGGATGAACTGAAGGAGGCATTCGCCTTCCTGGACGACTGGGAAGACCGCTACCGGTACATCATGGATCTGGGCGCCAAGCTCCAGCCACTGGATGCCGAAGATCGGATCGATGCCAATCTTGTCCACGGGTGCCAGAGTACGGTCTGGGTCGTTTTGAAACGCACTCGAGACGCGGTCGACATGACCGCAGACAGCGACAGCCAACTCGTCAAGGGGCTCGCTGCGATCGTCATCTGCGCGCTGCAGGGCCGAACCCCCAAGGCCATCATCGACTTCGATCTGGATGCTCTGTTCGCTGAACTCAGGCTGCATGAACATCTGAGCCCCACGCGAAGCAATGGTCTGCACGGGATGGTGCGACAGGTCCGGTCCAGGGCCGCCGCTATCGAAGCCAACTGCTGATCTGCGTTTCCGCTACCGTGCGACCATGCATGGAGCAGCGAAGTCCGGACGGCCCATCTCGCTGTTCGTTCTGGCGATGATGAACACGGCCGTCGTGGTGGGCCTGGAAGGCCTGCCAGAGGTCGGTTCATTTGGACTCCCGCTGGTCCTGTACTACGCCGTCTTCACCCTGATCTTCTTTCTTCCGGTCGGCCTCGTGGCTGCCGAGCTCGGCGTGGGGTGGCCTCATGACGGAGGCGTGTATCGGTGGATTCGAGAGGCCCTTGGTGAGCGCTGGGCCCTTGTGGGCATCTGGTGCCAGTGGCTACAGATTCTGATCTGGTATCCGACCGTGCTGGCCGTCTGCGCGGTGTCCTTGGGCTATGTCTTCGATCCGACGATGCGAGATGTGGGCTGGTTCATGGTGGCGATCAGCCTCTTCGTCTTCTGGGCCGCCACCCTCGTCAACTTTCGCGGCTTGCACTTCAGTGGCTGGCTGACGACAACCCTTCTGTACATCGGCACGCTGCTTCCGGTCGCCCTGGCGATCGTGCTTGCGGTCTGGTGGATCGGTTCGGGGCGGGAGTCAGCGATTCCGCTGGAGTGGAGCGGGCTGATTCCGAAGATTGACTCGATCGGTGAAGTGGTGGGGATCGCGGCCATCTTCTCCTTCCTGTCCGGACTCGAAGTCAACGCCGTGCACTTTCGGCACGTCACGAATCCGCAGCGGGCCATTCCCCGCGCGCTGCTGGCGTCCGGGCTTCTCGTGCTGGGCATCTCGGTGCTGGGTGCCCTGAGTGTGGCTGTGCTTGTCCCGATCGCTGAGATCGACCTGGCAGCGGGCACGCTGCAGGTGTTCTCCCACGTCCTTGGTCCGCTCGGCGTCGGATGGATGGTGAGCGTTCTGGCGGTGCTGGCGCTGGCGGGCATGGTCGGGCACATCATGGTGTGGGTGATCGGGCCGACGGAGTCGCTTCGGGTCGCTGCGGATGACGGGCTGATTCCGCCCCTTTTTCAACGGACAACCGAAGGCGGCGCGCCACGCAACGTCATGCTGCTCCAAGCCATCATCGTGTCGCTGCTCTGCCTGCTCATGCTGTTCCTGGATCTCAACAGGGTCTTCTACTTCCTGACGATCGCCTCGGCGCAGGTCTATCTGGTGATGTACCTGCTCATGTTCATTTCGGTCATTGTGCTTCGAATCACTCAGCCAGACGTGCCCCGCGCGTTTGTGATTCCGGGCGGCCGGACAGGCCTTTGGGTTGTCGCTGGTGGTGGCGGGCTCGCCGCGGTGTGCGGCATCCTGATCATGTTCTGGCCGCCGTCGACTCAGGACATGGCGATGGGCTGGGTCTGGTTCACGCTGCCGCTGATTGCGACGTTCGTGGTCCTTGTGGGCGCGCCCCTGGTGCTGTACTGCTTCCGCAATCCGCAGTGGAGGGGGCGCCCGGGCATGCCCTCATCTGATGAAACCCGATCCGCGTGGAAGCGAATGGACTGAGCGGGCCAGGCCATGGCTCGTACCATGCCTGAAGATCCTCTGGCTTTGCAAGGAGACCCGCATGCCACGCCCAGTCACGCTCTTCACCGGCCAGTGGGCCGATCGACCGCTCGCCTCCCTTGCGGCGATGGCCGCGGACATGGGATTCGATGGCCTGGAACTGGCCTGCTGGGGAGATCACTTTGACATTGCTGCAGCGTGTGATGACGACGCGTACTGCCAGGGGCGGCATGACCTGCTGGAAACGCATGGCATGAAGACTTGGGCGGTATCCAACCACTTGGTCGGACAGGCTGTGTGCGACCGGATTGACGCGCGGCACCACCTCATCCTGCCTGACCATGTCTGGGGTCCGGGTGACCCTGAAGGCGTACGCACGCGGGCGGCGGAGGAGATGAAGCGGACGGCACGCGCTGCGGCCAGACTCGGCGTTTCGGTCGTCAATGGATTCACCGGATCGTCCATCTGGCCCGACCTGTACTTCTTCCCGCCGACGCCGCCTGAGCACGTCACGCGGGGGTACGACGACTTTGCAGCGCGGTGGGGGCCGATCCTCGACGTCTTTCAGGAAGTCGGCGTGAAGTTTGCGCTGGAAGTGCACCCATCGGAGATCGCCTACGACACGGTGACGGCGGAAGCAGCGCTTGAGGCGGTTGGGCATCACGAAGCATTCGGATTCAACTTCGATCCCAGCCACCTGGTCTGGCAGGGCGTGGATCCTGCTCGATTCGTCGATCGCTTTGCCGATCGCATCTTTCACTGCCACATGAAGGACGTCAAAGTACGGCTGGACGGTGAGGCGGGGATTCTGGGATCGCATCTGCAGTTCGGGGACTGCCGCCGAGGCTGGGACTTCGTGAGCGTCGGCCGCGGTGACGTGGACTTTGACGCCATCATTCGATCGCTCAATCGCGGTGGGTACGACGGGCCGCTTTCGATCGAGTGGGAAGACAGTGGCATGCACCGCGAGCAGGGCGCGAGGGAGAGCTGCGCCTATGTCCGGGGCATCGACATCACGCCGCCGTCCGCCGGGTTTGAGGATGCGTTTGAGGCATGATTGGGGCCGTGCTGCTGGCGGCGGTGATCATCGCAGCACCTGATCCGTGCGTGCAGGTGTTCAGTAAGACCGCAGGGTTCCGCCACGCTTCCATTGAAGTCGGGGTAGAGGCGATGCAGGCGCTGGGCGAGGACCGCTGGCGCCTGTCTGCCACCGAGGACGCCGACGTGCTGATGCGGCGGCTCGGCGGGACGGACGTCGTCGTCTTTCTCAACACCTCAGGCGACGTGCTTGATGACGATCAGCAAGCGGAGTTTGAGCGGTGGCTCCGGCGGGGCGGTGGCTTTCTGGGCATTCATGCCGCCGCCGACACCGAATATGCGTGGCCGTTCTATGGCGAACTCCTCGGCGGCGCATGGTTTGCGCGTCACCCGGCCATTCAGAAGGCGTTGATTCGCATTGAAGACAGCACCCATCCTGCGGTGTCTCACGCGCCCACCGAGTGGACCCGCGTTGACGAGTGGTACGACTTCGTCAACTCACCCCGCGGCCGGGTCCACGTCATTGCAGCGGTTGACGAGTCGACGTATGCCGGGGGCAGCATGGGCGATGACCATCCGATTGTCTGGACCACGCCCGTGGGCCGGGGCGCCGCGTTCTACACGGGCTTCGGGCACACGGAGGCGTGCTGGGGCGAGCCGGCCTTCCTTGCGCACATTGCTTCGGCGGTCGACTGGGCCGCTCGCGACGGATGGCTGACGCTCTCGGGGGGGCTGGAGCCATGGGCCCACGCGGCCGGTTGGCGGCCCCGCGGGGCTGCCGCGGTCGGCGCGTCCGGGATGGCGTCCACGCCGGGGACCGGCGTGCTGATCAATGACGCCGGGCCAGCAGCCGGCGACCTGGTCACGGCTGCATCCTTCGGGGACTGTGCGCTGCATCTGGAGTTCCTGATTCCGCCGGGGGGCAACTCTGGTGTGTATCTCCAGGGCCGGTATGAGATACAGATTCTCGACAGCCACGGCGTGTCCAGCCCGACGCCGGGCGATTGTGGGGGTGTTTACGAGCGTTGGGATGAAACGCGAGATCCGAAGGGCTTCGAGGGGACCCCGCCGAAGGTGAATGCGTCGTCTCCGGCGGGCGCCTGGCAGTCGTATGACATCGTGTTTCGGGCGCCCCGATTCGGAAAGGATGGCCGCAAGATCGAGGACGCCCGGATCGTACGCCTCCTGCACAACGGGATACCGGTGCAGGAGGGTGTGTCGCTCACCGGTCCGACACGCGGGGGCGGGATCGGTGAAGCTCCGACCGGCCCGCTTCGGTTGCAGGGAGATCACGGTCCGGTCGCCTATCGCAATGTGCGAATACGGCGGCTTGCTCTTGAGTAGCCCCCGGTGTCACACCGGGCAGAGGCCCCACGATTCGACGATCAGCAGCAGGTCGTCCACATTGACAACCGAGTCGCCCGTCAGGTCTTCGACGCAGACACAGCCGCCCCAGGCGCCGATGATCGCGAGGAGGTCATTCGCGTCAATCATGCCGTCGGCCGACACGTCATAGGGGCACTCAGGGCAGAGGTCGTTCCCGCCAAGGTCATCCCAGGTCCCCAGGATGTGGTCCGGTGTGTTGTTACACATGGAGGTCCCGGAAATGACGGCGTTGGAGCAGTCACAACTCTTGGACAGTCCGCCACCGCGAATCCCGGCGGTGTTGCCTTCAAAGACGCATGCTTCATGAACTCCGTTGCTGTCGTTTCCGTACGCCAGGCCGCCACCATGGACGGTCGCCGCATTGCCAAGGAAGGAGCACTGCTGCATGAGCGGGTGCGACAGGTGATGGATGCGCATGCCACCGCCGTCGACGGTTGCCTGGCAGTCTCGAACCACGACATCGATGAAGTGCGGATCGCCCTCCCAGATGCTCACGCCGCCGCCCATCTGGGCGTGGCAGTCGCGGACAATGCATGATTCGACGGTGGGTGAGGCGAGATGAATGTAGATGCCGCCACCACTGCGAAGACCCTCAAACAGCGTTCCGCCGCCGCCTCCGGTGATGGTGAAGCCTCGCAGCACGGCGTCCCGAGACTCGCCGTGCCCAAACACGACGGCCGAGGGCGCGGCGCCACCGTCAATCGTCGTCTCCTCCGGCCCAAGCCGGCTCTCCACGACGATGTCCTTGCCCCTGAAACTGATCCACTCGGTCCAGACGCCTGCGGCGACGGACACCGTATCGCCCGGGCTCGCCGCGTTGATGGCCCCCTGGATGGTGGCGTGGTCCTCCGGGACCTCCAACACGTCCGCCGGTGCAGCGGTTGCCAGTCCAAGCATGCTTGCAATCAGGATGCTGTGTCGCACGAATGAACTCCTGTGTGCGTGCAGCGGCACGCTCCGAACCTCCCACAGCCCGGCCCCCAGTATGGCCGAGCCTCGCTTGCGGGGCAAGCCCGCGGGGCCCGGAGGCGCGGAAACCCCCTCCCTCAAGCGAGGGAGGGGGTGGGGTACTTCCGAACGGGCACGCCGGGTCAGCCCAGCGTGCCAGAGACTCACACTCAGAGGCAGGGGCCCCAGGCGGCAACGATCGCGAGGATGTCGTTGGTGTCGACGGCACCGTCACCGTCCACGTCCGCTGCGCCACAGCCTGCGGTGCATCCGAACTCGCCAATGACCATCAGCAGATCGTCCGCGCCAACATCGCCGGAGCCGTCGGTGTCGCCCGTGCACGGCCCGGAGTCATCCGAGTCGACGGCGCTGATCACGACGTCGTCGATATTCCAGCCGCTGTATGCCCAGGCCCAATCACTGACGGCATGTGTCCACCGCAGGTACACGGTCGACTCGCCATCGGCGACCGACGAGATGTCGTACTCCTGAAGGTTCCAACTGCTGTCGGCGGTTTCGCCGCTGGTGGGGTTCTCCCACAGCGTTGACCATGTCGACCCGTCACTGGATACCTCGAACTTGTCGATGACGTAGCTCTGGTAGTCGCAGTTCAACCACCGCTGGAAGGAGACCGACGTGTCGGTGTACGTGGAGCAATCGATGGCCTCCGATGTGAGGGCCCAGGGGCCGCCCGGATCGAGGCTGTAGTCGCCGTTGAGGTTGACGCCGTAGACGTTGGCGCCCGTAGCGCCGCTGGTCGGGTCGGCGTTGCCGTAGTCGCCGCCTCCCTGGCCGGTCGGCTGTCCGAAGGCCCATTCGCCTTCCATGCTCCAGCCGGGGTCGCTGTCAAAGGTCCACTCCCGGACCGGCACCGGCACACCGACCGTGACGGAGACGTCCTTGGAGGTGTCACCGTCGTGGCTGTCAAGGTTGGTGAAGTACAGACTGATGGCGTGGTTGCCGTTGGGGAGGCTGTTGGCCGACCCATTCAGTTCGGCCGAAACGATGACTTCGCCGTCGACGGGAATGGCGCCTGAAGTCGGGAAGACATTGAGCCAACTGCCGCCCTCAATGCTTACGTCAAAGTTGATCGGAACGTCCTCATAGTTGGTCAAGACGAATTCGCATGCGTCTGGAAGGAACGGGCCCCCGAGCGGGCCCTCGGCAGCAAAGCCGCTGCCACCAACTCGCATGCCAGAGGGGGGCGCTGCCAGCCCAACGACAACGAGTGAGGGGTCGCCAAAGATATGCCATGTGTCATACATATCCACGCCGGAAGATCCGTACTCGTCCATCATCTGGCACGAGCCGCCGTAGTAGAGGACGCCGAGCGTTGTGTAGGTGGCGTCGGTGTAGAGATCGTAGATCTCGTCTTCCGCGCACATGGGCTCTGACCAGCTCTGGTTGATGGATGACGCATAGATAGCGATGGCGCCCGTGGGTTCGCCGCCGTCTGTAGCGCGAAGCCATGATTCAGCGAAGCAGGTTCCGGACGCGTAGGCGCCATTGACGCAGGCGACCGAAACGATCCACGGAAGCATCTCGGTGTTGGTGAGGCTGTTGACATCACTGATGCAGAGGGCCGCGCCATTTCCGAAGCAGGTCTCGCTGCCGTGTCCGCAGTACGCGATGGTGCCAATGCCCATGTTGTTGAGCGCGTCCACGGCGTCGGGAATGCTCCCGCTCGGGTCGTACTCGCCCTGCGTGTACGTGTATCCGCTGGCCGCCAACTGGTTGAGGATGTTCTGGACGTGCTGGTCGTCCGTCTCCCCGTCGTCGCCAGGGCCCTGGTTTGAGGCGATACCGAGGGCATGCATGTACTCGGGCTTCTGGGTCCAGCCGTCAACTTCGTATGCGATCGTTCGCTCAACCTGCGTGTCGACATCGGCTGCCGACTCCGCCGAGAAGCGGCCGACAAAGATGTCCGGATAGTTATCTGCCGTCATCTTGCCGTACGTTGGATCAGAGAGACCGTTGTCGGCCGCCGTGTAGGCGGAGATGTGCTGCGCGTCACCGACGAGCAGGACGTAGCAGAGATCGCCCGAATCATACATGCTGTCGATGTACGCCTCGATGGAGGCGGGACTGTTGCCGATCGTCGAGATGCCGACGACGGTCGTGTTGATGCCAATGCTGTTCTTGTGATCCGCAAGTGGTTGTACGTTTGGGATCCAGGCGTCATGCGAGATGATCAGCATGTCGCCACTGTTGTCCAGAGGGTCATACCGATGCTCGCCGGTGTAGTTGATGTAGTGCCGGCCGTACATCGTCTGCCAGGCAGCGTTGTCCGTATGCGTCTCAAGGGCGCTGCGAGTGAGCACATTGTGGGTGGTGGTGCCAGTGCTGGCTACATCAACGACCATGTCTGTCCACACTCGAAGCGTGCGGGTGGCAGGATTCCACTGCAGCGGGTTCACCGTCAGGACCACGCCGCGGGTGTTCCGCATGACGTGCGGTTCCGCGAGCGTGGCGACCTCCGCTGGCCAGAAGTCCGCGGAGTCGTACACAGAGCCGAAGGTATACGGGACCTGCGACGGATCGGTGTCGCGGGAGATCGGCCCCTTGCTCGGCGCGATGTCGACATCTTCCACGTCGTACCACGAGCCGCTGACCACTCGGACTTCGATGGTGTCGTTGTCGCTGATCTGCACGGGCCGGCGGACATCCGGAAGCGCCGGCTCGCCGGCGGCGGTGGCCATGCTCTCGGAACCGAGGATGGGCGTGGCCCAGGGCATCCCGTCGATCCGGACATGTCGCATGTCCGGTGCCTCGAACTCAAACGCAATCCTGCGGTTGTCCGCGGCATTCTCGAGCATCGTTGTCTGGACGAACGAGGTGTCCTCGGCCGCGGCCGGCGCGGCGAAGCAGGCCAGCCCGAAGCTGGCGATCAGGCCTGTGGTGAAGCCCGTGGTGAATATGTTCTGCACGATCCGCTCTCCTTCGGTACCCAAGGCGTACGTCACGGCCCGATCGCCCCATGATGCTGCCGTGAATGGTCGTTTACGTACGCTTCAGCGTACAACGGTTCGGGTGGCTAGCAAAGGTGGTTCCGCTGATTGGCGGTGGATTCCCCATGAAAAAGCAGCCCTCAGCCCGCGTCGGGAGGGGGCCGTGGCGAGGCCCGGCAAAATGGCCGCCGCCTCCCGGCCCACAGAGCGGGCGGGAGGCGGCGAGGATGAATGGTCCGTGGAGCCGCTGCGTCAGCAGGGGCTGCCGAAATTCTCGAGGATCGTCAGGATGTCATCGACGTCGTACAGGTCGCCGAAGCCACCGACGGCCTCCAGGATGTCGTTCACATCCACGATGCCGTCACCGGTGACGTCACCGTCGCAGGGCTCGGTGTCGGGACAGACGTCCATCCACTCGTTGCCGCCGCCGTCGACCCACGTCACAGCGATGTTGTTGGGGTCGTTGCTGCAGAACAAGGTGCCGGAGAATGTGGGTTCGCCGGATGACAGGACGCAGTAGTTGCTCGTGGCTGTGTTGTCACGAATAATGCAGTTGGCAATCGTGGGACTGCCATTGATCTTGAAGGCCGACCCGATGTTGTTGTAGCCGCCCGTGATCGTGAAGCCTTCGATCGATCCGTTCTCATGTCCCATCAGGGTGATCGCCGTTCCCTGTTGGTTGGCGTCAATGATGGTGACTTCCGGCCCGTCCTGTGAGACAAGCGTGACGGATGAGCCGTCAAAGTCGAGGGGGCCGACATAGGTGCCGGGCATGACCGTGATGGTGCTGCCCGAGCCCACGGCATCGAGGGCACCCTGGATGCTCGCATGGTCACCGCCCGGGCCAACCGTGACGTCGGCGGGGGGGAGCGCCCCGTGTTCGTGCCGGGCAGCGTTGTGGACATTGGCCGGCGCGGACGAGTTGGGTGTCTGGGCAATGCCGAGGTAGGTCACGTACTCCGTGCTTGCGAGGCTTTCGCCCGACAGAGAGAACGTGTGGCTGAAGGCGTGACTCTCGCCTGGCGAGAGGGTCACATCAAACGAACTCGCTGCCTGGCGAACCGTGTTGAACTGCAACTCGTTGGCCTCGGGGTAGGTCTCCTCGTCGTAGCACTGAATCAACTGAATGCGGACGGTCTTGCCAGCGCCGCCAGCCTCGATCGCCACTTCGCCGTCCACCCTGTACTGGCTGCCGGAGACCTCCTCGCCGGAGAGGGTGAGCGTGACGTCGGTTGGTTGATTGAGGCAGGCGTTCAGTCTGTTGTTCAGGTCGTTGTAGTTGGCGCTGACCGAACCACTCGACCCGACCTTGGCGCTCCAGCCATCGAGCCACGTCGTTGGATATCCGCCAACGTTGTAGAAGTTCTCGCGGGCGTTCCCCCACGTCGTGGTGTAACTATCCCCACAGTGGATCATCATCCCGATGATCTCGCTTGGACGATCCTGCTGGAGGTTGTAAAGCGCTTCGGCCACCGAAGGGCAATACGTGCACCAGGTTGCGGTGAACTCCTCTGCAATCACCATGCGCTGGGCACCTGAGGCGGTGCCGACACCGACCGCGACGGCCAACAGACTGGGCGCGACTACGCGAACGCTTGTATTCATGGCCTCTGCTCCCGCTCGGTCACCGAGCATTGTTGAGGCTCACGCACCTTCGGTCTGATACAGACCATGGCCCTCTGGGCACCCGCCCTCCACCAGTGCCTGAGCTTGTTCTGGGGTCAAGCCTCCATGCCGAGTGCATGAAGGCAATACGCACACAACGCCGAGCCGCAGGCCTGCGGCTCGGCGTTGCCATGCTGGTTCAATAATCCTCGTCCCAGGTCAGGGCGCCGTCAAACGTGTTGTTGTTCAGGCCGTACTGGGCGTTGTCCGGGTCGGACATTGCCTTACGAGGGTTGTAGGTCTCAAGAATGTCAAGGCCACCATCATCGGAAGCGTTGTCTGCGTCGTACTCAAATGCGCAGAGCATGCCGTCGTAGGAGTCCGCGATGTAGCAGATGCCGCCCTGGGAATCCAAGGCACATTCGTAGGCATACAGGCTGTCACGGACATGGTCATCGACGGAGTCGGTTCCCTTGCCGATGAGGACCGGCATACGGGACGGCCAGAAGGAGTTTTCCTCGTGCACAGCGCCGCCGTTGTAGCAGATCAGGCCGATCCAGGCCTTGTCGTCGCCGTAGAACTGATAGGCGTCGTTGCTCGAATCGGGGTCGTGCTCGGCGCCATTGCGGACGGGCCCACGGGTGCCGATGATGGGGAACGTATCAGTGCGGTTTGCCTTGGCGGTCCACTGCTTGTCGAAGCGGGCGCCGACGAGCGGCATGAACTGATAGGACGTGTGACTCTGTGCGTCGCCGTCAAAGTTGATGGCCAGATTCGTGTCCCAGTGGACGTCATCGACACCACTGCCGACGACCGGATTGGGATTGAAATCGCCGTAGTTGTAGCCCTCGTAGACGTACACCGCGGGGGAGGGATCGGACGGCGACACGAGTTCGTTCGGTGAGAAGAGGTTCTCCATGACGCTGGCGGACTGGACCGCTGCGTGGTGGTTGAACCGCCAGGTCGGGATGCCGGAGCCGTTGACGTCTTCAAAGACGCCCGGGGACATCTGGACCTTCTCCCGATCGATGAACGCGGGCGTGGGGAAGTTGCCCTTGTGGCCCGAGGCATACCCGTCCCAACCCATCCAGACCTGCCGAAGGAGGTTCTTGTCGGTTTGGCGGCGGGCGCGTTCCTGGGCACCTGCCAGCGCAGGCAGCAGAATGCCCATGAGGATGGCGATGATCGTGATCACCACCAAGAGTTCAATCAGCGTAAAAGCTCGTCGTTTGTTCATCAGTGCATTCATCCTGTTGGGACCACAAGGGCCGATCCATCGGTTTCCCAGCCTCTCGAGGCTGGACAGTGGGATTGGACATGGACTTGACTTGAATCCGGCGACCCCACAGTCCCGATGACCAAGCCTCTCAGAAAAACGTCCAACCCGTGAACTATACGGGAATGCGGGGATGTTGCAAGCACAGGTCCGTAGATCCCGGGCTTCAGGTTCCAGCGGAAACGGCAAATTCGGGGCCCGGCGGGGGTTTGAGGCCGCTCCCTCGTGGCTCCAGCGGGGGCCCTCCGCCCCCCGGCGTGGTCGCGGCGGCCCTCAACGAGCCTGCAGGGGGGCCGGAAGGCGGGTCAGGAGGGGCTGGTCATGACCCGTAAGGGGGAGCAAGCCACGTGAACGGGCCATACGAACAAGCCATAACGAACAAGGCCGCCCGGAGGCGGCCTTGTAGGGAAACGCATGTGTGCGAGTTTCAGGTCAGCAGGGCGATCCGAAGGCCGCCAGGACCATCAGGATGTCATCGACATCCGTGTCGCCGTCGCCATCGACGTCGCCCCCGGGCCCGCCGTATCCAGCGATCACAGTGAGCACGTCATCGACGTTGACCATGCCGTCGCCGTTGATGTCTTCGGGGCAGGGCTCCTCGTCACAGTCCGGGACATCGGCAGCCACGACGTGGGAGGCTTCGCCGGGGCCAGAACGCCACAGGTCCACCGCGAGATCACCCATGACCGGTGCCGCATCGGCATCGAAGCGGAAGTTCGCCATGGTGGCCCAGCGGAGCGCTGGCGCTGTGCCGTCGTTCGCTTCGGAATGTGCGTCGGTCGAGAACGTCAGCATGCCGCCGGAGTGCTCCCAGGTCCAGGGATCATTGGCGACGGTCTCACCGGAGTGGTACACCGGCCCGCGGTACTCCACGTTGCTGATCTCGACGCAGTCGGGAACCTGCACGCTGAAGCCGCCCACCGAACGATGCGAGTTCTGGTTGTGCACCAGGAACTCATAGTGCCAGGTGCCATCACCATTGTCAGTCGCGGCGTGGCCGACGTGGACCAGGCCATTGACGATGCCCTCGCCCCCCTGGCCGGTCTCATCGGTGAGGATCTCCACGACCGTCGCGTTCGAGTCGAGCGTCTCCCACCGCTTGACGGCGGGAAGCTGGTCGACGGTCCCGCCGAGCCCGGAGCAGTTGGTCGTCGATGTGAACCGCACCGCGCGAGACGATGCATTGTTCAGTTGCATGCCGAACACGCTTTCGCCTGGCTCGACGTACTGCCCCTCGATGAAGTACTGGGCGCCCGCGTTGAGGGAGGGATTGATGTCGTCGGGATGCATCTGCAAGCGGCCGCGAATCGACGATGGTCCGCTCGGGGCGAGATTGAAGGGGTAGGTGTACTCGCCGGTGGTCGCGTTGATCTCGGATCGGGGCGCATCGGCGTCCGCGTTGAGGTCCGCCCAGTACGTGTCGCCGCACCCCACGCCGAGCGTGTCACAACTGGTGCTCTGGCAGTTGCCGCCGGCAATCTCCTCGCACCCAGGCTCGCTGACCGCGCAGAAACTGTGCTTGAGCCAACTCATGCCGATCAACTCGAACCGGCCCGCCTTGTAGCGATACACCTGCTGGGCGATGACTGGCACATCGTTGGTGCCTCCGTTCCAGGGCGCCGGGGTGTCGCCCAGGTTGCAGGCCGTCGTCGCGATGGCCCAACCGCCAATGTCGCCGCTGGACCCGTAGTACTCAACATCGGTGCCGCCGCCGCCATAGCCGTGCTCGCCGGCATACAGGGTGATGACGTCGTAATAGTCGACCAGATCCGCAACCGATGGAGTCGTCGAAGCCAGAAGGCCGCCGCCGATCAGTGCGCCGGTAACCGAAGCGCAAAAAGCAAGTCGCATGGTTCTCTATCCTCTCTGTGGCAAGGGGTTCAAGGCCCTCGCTCGGTCTGCAATCCGCATGGTGCCGCCACAGCAGCGATCTCTCAAGGTACTGCGCAGGGGTGGCCCTGCGCCCTCAATTCGGCAAAAACGACCGTTTGGTTCCCTGGCCTCGGCCCGATTTCTACAGAGGCTCGGGGGCATCCAGCCCATGGTCCGGCTGCTCCGGCCGGGTGGGCCCCTCCCGCCGCCACTTCCACCGCAGCCACAGGGTCTGGGCCAGATTCCCGGTCGTGAAGGCGATCATGGCGACCAGCAGGCCGTTCCAGCGGCCCAACATCACGCCAAGGACCATGGGGGCCGACATGACGACCAGAAAGGCTATGACGGAACCGGTCACCGCCCGCGTCCGGTGGGCGTGGACCAGCATGCCCTGCCAGTAGGACTGCAGGAAGGTGAGCAGGGGAAGCGGGACGGCCAGCCAGAGCGCAGAGACGCCGAGGGCCACCAGTGGGGGCTCCAGACCGATGACATCCCGGAACCACATGTCCCCAAGTGGCGAGCCCGCGACGATGGCCAGCGTAGCGGAGCAGCCCAGGCCCCAGGACCACGCAAACCGCCGCAGCGTCGCCTCGGCCGCCGGGTCATCGGCATGGGCGATCACCACCTCATTGAAGGCGATGCCCACCGATCGAGCGAGAAACGCCAGACCTCCGAGCGGCCCCCAGACCGCCAGCCCCTCCAGCGGCAGCGGCATGCGGGCGATGCCGGCCGCCACGACAGGCTGGGCCGCCAGAATGAACATCGGTGTGAGCGCCAGGGGCATATAGAAGGCCAGCAGCGGCCCGCGATCGGGCCCGCGTGGCTGACCTGCCGCCGCAGCCAGCGGTCCGGGCAGGAGCACGCGGGCGCGGACCCAGACGAATGCCGCCTCGACGAACACCCCGAACGTCACGCTGCCGGTCGCGATCACAATGCCGCTCTGACCCGCGGCCCATAACACGGCGACCGCAGAAATCGTGCCCGCGAGACGAACCACGGTGCCGCGGGCGATGGTCTCGCGGTGGCCGAACCGAATGAGCGCGCCTTGCCTGAAGCGGCGGTCAGCGATGGCCCAGTTCCAGGGCACCATGATCTGCAGGCCCAGCCGGGCCGGCGCCTGAACGGCCTCGGGCACGTCCAGCAGGGGGACCACCACCCACGTGTAGAGCGGCGTAAACGCGATGAGCGCGTGCAGCACCGTCAGGGCGATCGCCGCCCGCGTCGTGAACCGCTCCAACTGCTTGAAGGACGCCGTGTCTCTGGACCAGGACGTCGAGGCCGCCAGCATCATGATGATCGGCGACTCAACGAGCAGGGCGATCGGGAACACCACGCCGCCGAAGGCTGCCAGCATGATCTCCGCGTGCGCCTGCCTTCCCACCACGCCACTGATGGCGGGCAGCTCCGCGCCCATGAGCAGCCAGCTTGCGGCCAGTGGCCACCAGGTCGAGAAGATGCCGGGGACGGCGGTCGCCGCCGGGGGCCGAATGCTCACGTGCCGACCTCAGCCCGGGGTTCGGCCTCGATGCGGAAGGCCCCGCCGTCCAACTTGCAGGTGGTGTGCAGGGCGGTCAACCCCATCTCGGGATAGTCCTGCCGATAGTGGGCACCCCGCGACTCGCAGCGGTGCAGCGCGCTGCCGGCAATCGCTCTGGAAATGAGGAGCATGTTTCTGAGCTCCCATGCCTCCGCGGTCGGCGGCGCCAACTTCGCGGTGACGTCTGCCCAGAACGAGAGTTGCTTTCGGGCCGCCTGCAGTTCAAGGCCGTCCCGCTCCACGCCGACCTCACGCCACATCAGCGACTTCATCGAGTACGTCAAGTCGGTGAGGTTCAACCGGACAGGGGGGTTCGCTGCGCCGGACTCGGCGTCGATGCGTCCCCGGGTCGGCTCCTTCGGCTCCAGCCGCGAGCCGCACCGATGGCCGATGACCAGGCCTTCCAGCAGCGAGTTCGAGCCCATGCGATTGGCGCCGTGCAGGCCTGAGCTGGCGCATTCGCCCACCGCCCAGAGCCCCCCGACGCTCGTGCGACCGTCCAGGTCGGTGCGGAGCCCGCCAATCATGTAATGGGCGCCGGGTCGCACGGGCACCGGATCGGTGGCAATGTCGATCCCGAATGCCGCGCAGGTGCGGCTGACGCCGGGGTACATCTCGTGTGGGTCGCCGTCGACTTCACTCAGATCAAGGAAGACATTCGTATCACCCAACTCGGCCATACGCGTGGTGATCGCCCGTGTGACGACGTCCCGCGGCGCAAGTTCAGCATCGGGGTGCGCATCGGGCATGAAGCGGTCGCCCTCTCGATCACGAAGGACACCGCCGCCGCCTCGAACGATCTCGCTGATCAGCACCCGCGCGGCTCCGGCGATGTAGAGGCAGGTCGGGTGAAACTGGTAGAACTCCAGATCCCTCGCCGTGGCGCCCACGCGAAGCCCCATGGCCAGTCCGTCGCCTGTGGCGAGCACCGGATTGGTCGTCTCTCGATAAATCTGCCCGGCCCCGCCCGTTGCCAGCACCACTTCGGATGCTTCCATCGCGACGACCTGTCCCCCGGCCAGACGCGCAATCAGCCCCCGCACGCGATCTCCGGACATCAGGACATCCAGCGCGAATGCGCCGGAGAAAAACGTGATCCGAGCCGCCGCCTCGATGCCCCTGCCGAGGGCCTGCTGCACCGTTGGCCCGGTCGCGTCCCCGGACGCGTGCACGATGCGGTGTCGCCGATGGCCACCTTCTCGGCCCAGTGCCAGCGAGCCATCCGCCTGGGTGTCAAACGCCGCGCCCAGCACGCTCAGCCGCTCGATGGCGGCAGGCCCGCCCTCGACCACGGCTTGAACGACTGCGTCATCGCAGAGTTCGCCGCCGCAGGCCACCGTGTCCTCGATGTGCTGTTGGTAGGAGTCATCGGAGCCAAGCACGGCGGCCACACCGCCTCGCGCCCAGTTGGTGTTGGTTTCTCGGGGATCGCCCTTGGCGATGACCGCCACGCGAAGGCCGCGGGAAGCGGCGGCAAGGGCGCAACTGGCACCTGCGGCGCCACAGCCAACCACCACGACATCAAACCGCATGGTGGCGACGCGATCATGCGGCACGCCGATGGGAAGCGACGTCATGAGGCAGCGGCCTCCGTGATATCAATCATTCGTTGAAGCGCGGCCGCTGCGTCCCGGACGAGGCTGGCCCGATCCGATTCGGCCATGCGGGTCCGGCTTCCTGACGCTTCGTCAACGACATCGCCCGGGAGTACGCGATTGATGTCCGGCGCCTCGCCTTTCCGCAGAAGGTCGAGCATGCCCGCCAGGTGGGGTGGGTCGTTCCGGCTCATCGTGGCGCAGCCGCAGCCGGCAGCGGGCGTTCCCGGAATGTCGGCGAGGTGACGCACTTCGACGCCTCGCCGCGATGCCTGCTCGGCCGCGTTCCGCACGAAGTGACCTTCGGTGCCGATCGCCAGACGAGCGCCGGGCTCCGCCTCCGCAACGACCTTCCAGAGGTAGTTGGTACTGCCCGCGCCGTCGGCCGCCCGAACGACGTCGATCGGACACTCCGGGTGGACGTGAACCTCCCAGCCCGCCTCGCGCCACCACTGGACCTGCGAAACCTGAAAGACGGTATGGACGCCGCAGTAGCCACCCCAGGCGATGATGTCGGCCCGGTCGAGCGTGGGCAGATCGATCAGATCCTTCAACTCGGCATCCCGGGGAATGAGGTGCGGCGGCGGCAACACCGCCACCCGCTCAAGCCCGATCCGGTCCGCAGCGTTGCGGGCGAGATGTTCGTCCGGCACAAAGAAGATGCGCCGTCCCGTGTCGCGGACCGATTGCACCACGTGGTGCGCATTGCTGCTGGTACACACGGCGCCGCCGGTCCGACCAGCCAGGGCCTTGAGCCTGCCAGACGTGTTCATGTAGGCCACGACGGCGAGGTCGTCGCCATAACGCTCGGCCAGAAGGGCGGCGACCGGATTGACCATCCAGTCCTTCGCCATCATCTCCATGGTGCAGCCCGCGCGGGGGTTCGTGATCCACACGGACTGATCTTCCGCAGCCAGAATGGACACCGTCTCGGCCATGAAGTGCACGGCGGACTCCACAATGACCTTCTTCTCCGGCCGCCGCATCGCCTGAAGCGCCAGCACATAACTGTCGGAAACGGCGCCGCCATACCGCTCGACCAGTTTGACGATCTCGCCGCCCATGTAGAAGTGCGCCAGCAGCAGCAGCGAGTCGCCAAAGTGGTCTCTGGCCGGCGCGACGTAGCGATCAAGCCACGGCAGCACGGTCTCAGGCGTCCGGTCTGGCAGCGCCAGATACTCCTCCGCATACGGCCTGAAGGCATCTTCATACCGATCGAGGGGCAGGTCGCCCTGGCAGATGGGCAGGTCCGGCTCGAGCAGAATGCCGGTCGAGTTCGGCACGGAGGACGTCAGTGGTACGTCTGGACGAGGCATGCAGCCGGTCAGTGTAGAGCCGGCGGAGTGATCAAACGACATCGCCCGCGACTTTCGTCACGGGCGATGCGCTCTTCACACCTCTCGCTCTGCCGGTGGCAGCCCTCGCGGCCCTCCGGGCCGCGACGCAATCAGCAGGGGCTGCCGAAGTTCTCCAGCACGAGCAGAATGTCGTCGACAGTGTAAAGCGTGCCGAATCCGGCAACCGCCTCCAGGATGTCGTCCACATCCACAACTCCGTCGCCGGTCAGGTCGCCGTCGCATGGCTCGCCGCCGCAGTCGCCGTCAGGCCCTGCGATGGTGAGCACGCCCGTGCCCTGATCGCCGTCGTTCCAGCCGCCGACACGGATGATGACCACGTCGCCTTCGGTCACATTGACCGTGACCTCGGACGTGTAGCCACCGCAACCGTCCGCGTCGTCATTGCAGGCGAGCAGGTCGCCTCCGCAGGCATCGGCGTACAGCACGAGGTCCGTGTCATAGTCGGCCGCATCGCATGTGCTGACAGTCAGGCTGCCATCGCCGCATGCGGTGTACCGGTACCAGATGTCGTGATACGTCTGGCCATCAAAGTCGCATTCGGTATGGGCCTGCCCGTCGGTCGTGGCATCCAGCGTACTGAAGTCCCACGATCCGTTCGGCAGATCAAACGCCTGGTGGCAATCGTCCGGACTCGGCGTCTCACCCACGGCAATCTGCACGAGGGCTTCATCCGAGTAGGCGCCGTCATACGTGCGGTAGGTGAACGCGTCCCCGCCCATGAACCCGGCGTCCGGCGTGTACGTCACGACATCACCGTATGAGGCCAGTGTGTAGGGGACGGACCCGATCGGCCCGCCATTCGGATCAGACAACCCGCCGCTGGCCGGCAGACTGGTGAGTTCGAATTCAAGCGGCAAGCCTTCCGAGGACGCGCCGTTGAGCTGAATGGCAACAGGCGTGTTCATGTCGGTTGCGGCGTCAACGTCTTCGGCCGAGGGCGGGCACGCATCGCCAGTGGATGCGATCTTGAGCGTCCACGCGTCCAGAGAACCCTGGTCGGCGCCGGCGTTGTCGCTGACGCGGAGCGTCCAGGTGCCTGTGACGATTTCGCCGACGAAGTCCGCCAGCTCACCCGGGCCGTCCGGCAGGTCGCCGCCGTCATCGTCGTAGTAGCGATGCAGATTGTCGGTGCCACCGCCTGACCGATCGTGCAGGCGAACCGTGACACCACTGGGGGCTTCCAGATCGATGATCAGGTCACCGATGTAGGTGTGCGTGACGTCCAGTTCGACGTCGATGTCGCCGATGCAGTACGCATCGTTGACGTCCAGCGTGCTGGTGATCTCGGTGTTGTCCGTGATCGGAATGGGCGTGTCATACGCCGTGTAGGTGAATCGACCCACGTCGAGCGTGACGTCACGGGTGGTATCGCCCTCGCCAATCGGGTCGAGGTTGTCAAACGTCACGGCGCCATAGGCGAGCCCGGCGGGAAGGCTGTCGGCGGCGTCAGAGAAGCCGACGACGATCGTGGCAGTCTCGCCCAGATCGTTGAACTCGTACTGCACGGGGCCGGTGGTGCCATTGAGAGAGATCCAGGGCATGTCAGCAGACACCTCGAGCGTGAACGGTGACGGGCGGTTGCTTACCACCGTGTAGGTCTGCGTGGTCTCAAACGGTCCGCCGAGGGGGCCGCCGGCGACGAAGTCGTGCTCGGGCGTCGTATCAAACCCGGTCAGCCCGATCTCCAGGACGTGCGTGCGGGCCATCTCGACGTCATTGGTCTCATCGAAGATGGACAGCACGGCCTCATAGGTGCCGTTGCTCCAGCCATCGGCCTGCACTACGACCAGGAGGTCGACGGTGCCGTCCGGAGCGATCGAGCCGGAACTCGGCCCGCTGATCGTCAGGAACGTGCTGCCCTTGATCGACGCCGACCAGTTGATCGTGTCCGGTGAGGCATTCTGGATGGTGTAGAGCACCTGCGACGGAATCGGATCGGCGCAGCCGCCGGTGCAGACGTGCAGGGAGTCTCCGGCCGGCTGCACATTCATGCCACGTCCGGGCAGGGTGTCGCAGACCGTGTTCCCAGTGCCGTCGGGATCCAGGTGGTCACTCAGGCCGGCGTTCCACGACGTGTAGAGGCGGCCGTACCAGTCTTCGGAGTCGTTGCCGCATGCAGCGTACCCGCCATGCAACTGCCCGATGACGCGATGATTCTGATCGAAGAGGGGGGAGCCGGAGGAGCCTGGCTCGGTGGTCCCGAGATCCCAGTCGATGATCCGGATGTGGTCGTCGCCAGGGCTGCCATAGCCGTAGATCTCGCTCGGGTCATAGTCAATTGACCAGCGTTTGGCGTCCACGTTGGGATGGTGAATGGCAACCGACCACTCCGAGGCCTGTGGTCCGGCGTCCCAGCCGCAATAGGAAATCTCCCAGTCGTCCTGAGGTGAGTTGTTCAGGCGGACGATGGTGTAATCACTCGCTGAGCCCGAGGCCAGGAAGTCTGACCCGGTCAGAAACTGGTCCAGCGGCGCGGTTTCGTTCCCGGCGCCCGGGCAGTTCACCGCGGGGTCGTTCTCGTAGTTCCAGTACGTCACCAGCGATGCCGCGTTTCCTGCGCCCACGCCGCAGTGATCGGCGGTCATGAACAGCGGGTCGCGGTCGTTGCGGATGTTGTTGACCATGAAACCGGTGCAGAAAAGCGATCCGCCAGTCGAGATCGCCGCCACGCATGGGATCTCATCCTCCCAGCCGACGGTCTCGGGGCAGGTGACGTCGTAGTTGCACGAGCCGGACCGGTTGTACTCGATCATGTCATAGAAGCCGCGGTAGCCAACGTTGATGCTGGTGAGCGTCACCTGATTCTCAACGAGCGATCGCTCCTTCGGATGGACCGCGATCGAGATGAGCAGGTCATCGCCCGGAACCGGTGGCGTCCAGAGTTCGCCGTGATGCTTGTTGTCATCACTGGTGAACGGGCGAATGGAGTGCCGGCCGTCCGGTGTCGACACGGTCATTTCGGCAGAGTGCGGGAGCACCCAGCGTTCAAAGCCGAGGTTCATGGACACGGCCAGGGGAGAGGTGATGCGGAGCCGCCAGTTCAGCCGGCCGTCCGCCAGCACTTCCCAGATGCCCGAGTTCGCGGGCGTGAGCACGGCTTCGTGCGGAATGGCATACCGGGGCGCCAGGCCTGCCGCTTCACGAACGGCGTCCTCGACTTCCACGGCGTGGAAGTCGATGGAAGGCACGTCGATCGTCGGAACGATCTCAACCGGGCTGGCCGACGCACCGATGGTTCCGCCGGCCACCAAGCCGAGCACAGTGATGACGCGAGTAAACATCCAGATCTCCTCTTTCCTGATTCCGCCCCCTGTCAGGGGGGCCCATTACCGTACCCCCGGCTAGGCGGCCACACAACCCAAATCCCGCCCAGTCAGCAGGTTCAGTGGGCTTTGGCCGCGGCTTCGGCTGCTGCGGCGCGAACGGCCCGCATGGCGACGCGGGCGACCACCACGCTGGCGATGATCGCGGCGGCCAATCCCCCGAAGAGCGTGATTTCATGCACCAGACTGTCGCCGGCGGGCAGGTGGCCGCCCGAGGCCTTGACCTGGCGTGCCAGATCTGCTGCGTGCCGCGCGGCGTAGCCCACGTACACCGTCGAGAGATTGCCCGGGAACATGCCCAGACAGGCCAGCAGGTATGGCCGGAACCTCGCGCGGCTGACGGCCAGCAGATAGCAGAGGAGCGTGTAGTTGAGCGGGGAGAGCCGCAGCAGCACCATCAGGCGGAAGCCGGCGGACGAGGCTGCCGCATCGACGGCCTTGATCTTGGGGTGCCGCTCCAGCACACGTTCGATGCGGTTCCGGAGCGCTTTGCGGCCGAGCCAGAAGATGAAGATGGCCGTCAGCGTGCCCGCGAGCACCACCCATACCAGCCCCATCCAGAGGCCGAACATGGCTCCGGCGGCGATGGCCAACGCCGACTCCGGCACAAAGATCGAGGTGCCGATCAGAAAGGCGGCGATGAAAATGAGCGGGGCCCACGCCCCCAGCCGGGCAATCGCGTCCTCCATCGGCCCCAGGTAGGGGGCGAGCACAAAGTGGAAGAGCAGAAACAGCAGGCCCACCACAGCGAGGGCAGCCACGACCTTGATGGTGACGCCCAGCCAGGTGTGGTGACGGGCCGGAACGGCGGCGAGATCGAGATGGAGCGTGGGCGCGTTCGACATGTCCCGGAGCATATGGCCCCGCCCCAAATCGGCACAAGGGGCCCGGCGGCCTCAGGTGCTCGCGTGCAGTTTGTACCCATGACGCAGAAGTTCGGCGCCGGCAATCAACTCGAACGCTGCGACCTGGTCGTGGGTCATCTCGCGTTGCCAGCGGGCAACCGTCTCGCTGGAGATGCTGCTGGTGAGTCGCCGGAAGTGTGCGAACTCGGAGCGTTGGTCCTTCCCGGTCTTGGTGGGGTCCAATTGCCCCGGCTCCTGTTCAAGTTCAAGGTCGAGCGAGGCCATGATGCCGGCGAGGACACGGCCGGGCTCGGCCGTGAAGTCCTCGTAGCGCACCGTGAACACATTCGGCACGTCTTCCACGTCCGATGCGCAGCAGATACAGGATCGCCAGTACCTGGCAAACGTCGCCACGCTGGATCGCTGTGGAATGTTCGGGTGTGATTGCGCCGAGCAGAAGCAGTCCCGCCCGTCCCGAACGATGTGGATGAACCTCGCCTCCGGAAAGTGCTTCACGAGAAAGCGAAGGTGCTTGACATGCTGGGGCGTCTTCTCGACGAAGGTGCCCTCGCCGTGCCGCGACTCGAGCAGGCCGACACCTCTGGAGAAGAAGTCGACGATGTCTTTGGACTGGACGAACAGGCTGGAGGTGTCTTCCTTCGAGAGCTTGAAGTGGTCTCTTGCGAAGATGTTCCTGGCCGAGAAAATGCCCGTCTCCCCCTGAATGCTGAACAGCTTGCTGTGCGAGGCGAGCACCCGCTGCAGGAGGGTCGTCCCACTGCGGGGCGCGCCCACGACGAAGATCAGTCGACGGTCGCTCACGGTCCGCGGCATCCGCCACCGGATGTTGCGAACGATCAGGTGCGGGGTACGCAGGTGCGATGAGACAACAGCGGTCAGGGCGCTCATGGGGGAAGGGGGGTGTGCGTGTGGCAGGTGCCGAGCGGACTGGGCCAACGGTGACGCTCGCCTGCACGCGTCGCCCATCGGCTGGGACGGGTGCTGTAGACTACCAGACCCAAAACCGCGCGGGCGTAGCTCAATGGTAGAGCGTCAGCCTTCCAAGCTGAATGTTGAGGGTTCGAGTCCCTTCGCCCGCTTTCTGCTTCTGTCTTCGGGAACGTCACACAATGCATCGCCATCACACGTTTCGCCGAGCGTTGTGAGGATCTCGCGCACGGCGGGATTGTCAGCAATGGCCCCGGATGGCCGTGCTTTCGCAGGATTGAGTGCAAGCGTTTCGCGGCGTCCAATCGCACCCTTGACCCATCGGCTGCCGATGCTATCTTCGGGGGAAGCGGGGACCCGGGGTCCCGAGGGAGAGACGACATGATGCAACACATGATGATCGCAGCAGCGCTGGTAGCCACGTCTGCCACCTTCGCCGGGACAATTGAATGTGCGGCGCCGCTGCATACCGCCAAACTCACGGCGGATGATGGGGACAGTGACGACCGCTTCGGCTCCAGCGTCGCCATCTCAGGCGGCGTGGCGGTGATTGGGGCCGATGGCGACGACGACAACGGCTCCGACTCCGGCAGCGCGTATGTCTTCGAGCAGCAGGTGGATGGCACTTGGTCACACATTGCCAAACTCACGGCGGATGATGGGGACAGTGGCGACGAATTTGGCATCAGCGTCGCCATCTCAGGCGGCGTGGCGGTGGTTGGGGCCTGGGGCGACGAGGACAACGGCTCCTGGTCCGGCAGCGCGTATATCTTCGAGCAGCAGGCGGGCGGCACCTGGCTGCAGATCGCCAAACTCACGGCGGATGATGGGGCCAGGAACGTAAACTA
>JASMLR010000016.1 GCA_030748575.1 Phycisphaerales bacterium
CCGACCAACGATCAAGTGTCTGATCTCTCGCACGAACTCCGTATTCGCGGTGTGGCCGTGAGTGAAGAGGGGTCGAGCGGGGCCTCATCGATCCCCGCCGTGGCGGCGATGCTCGATGTGCTTCGCTTTGCGTCGCATCCCGGTGATCGGGCCGCGGCCTTCCGGATGTCACACACGCCGTTCGCCGCCATGTTCGGCCTTGAAGCACTGGAGACCATGGAGCCGAAACGGCGGGATGAAACGCTGGAGGCCGTGGCGCTCGCCATCCGGTCCCGCCTGGCTGAAGCAGGGTTCGGTGAGACGATTGCTGAGATGGCTCGAGCCTGCCGTGAATCCTGTGACGCGAGGTCGCAGTTCAGCCTGCGACTGGTGGCCGAACATGCCGCAGAATGGGCAAAGTCCGGCTCGGGTGATCCGATCGACTTTGTGCGGCTCGTCGAAGAGACGGGCTTTGGCGCTCCGAGCGATGCGTCGGTGCGTGTGATGACGCAGCACAGCGCCAAGGGGCTGGAGTTTGATGAAGTCGTGCTGCCGTGGCTGGAGAAGCCGATGGGCAAGCCGCGGACGATGCCGTGCCACCCACTCTCGGGCGATCCACTCGAACCACCACTGGCCATCGCGTCGTCGCTTTCAGAGAAGCAGCGGACGCACGCGCCGGTGCTTGAGGCATTCTTGAATCAGAGCGTGGCGGCAAGCCTCGCTGATGCGCTCTCACTGCTCTATGTCTCCATCACGCGGCCCCGCACGGGTCTGCATCTTGTCTTCAGACCGTCAGACAAGGATCCGGACAAATCGTTGACGCCCGCAATGCTGCTCCGGGCGGCGGTCGATGACCTCAACCGCGGCTTCTGCCAGGCGATGGATGATATTGACACGCGGGCAGCCGAGCCATTCTGGACGCGATCCGGCGGCGACTTCCACACGAGCGGGGGCGGCGCAGCACCAGATCCGGCGCAGCCAATGTCAACGGTGCTGATCAAGCCGCGGGTGGTCCACCGCGCCGCGCCGCCATCGGCGCACGAGCACACGGGTTCGATCGCCGAGCGGTGGCCACTGGTCCCCGGCCGGGCGCGGCGGGACGGCATTGTGCTGCACGAGTTGTATCGGCTGGTGGTGTGGCTCGATGACGGCGCGCCGGATCGGGCGGCGATCGAGCGGGCCTTCGATGAGGCAGCGCTGCAACTCGGCCGGCCCGTCGGGAGCGACCTCCGCGCAGCACTTGAGGCCCGCTTCATGGAATCGCTTGAGGGACCACTTGGCGGCGCCCTTCGGCGGAGCGCGCATGCCGACTGGGACGCGCACACGCTTGAAGCGATTCCAGAGCACCCCATGCTGGTGCAAACTGGCTCGGGCGTGATCCGGGGCCGCATCGACCGGCTCGTCCTGGGCAGAGACGCTTCGGGCGGGGTCGTACGCGCCTCCATCCTCGACTTCAAGACGGGCAGGGCTTCGACCGAAGCGGCGCGGCGTGAGGCCGAGGCGTGGTATCAGCCACAACTCGACCGGTACGCCGAGGGTGTTGCGGCGATCTTTGGCCTTTCGCCCGAGTCGATCGAGACGGGGCTGCTGTTTGTGGAGTGATCCGCGGATCGGCCGGGTTTCCTACAGTGCAAGCCCATGAGCGGTGTGCCAGTCATTGTCGTGACCGAGGACCTCACCAGCGCGTCGCTGGAGTGGCTCGCGGCGCGGGCCGATGTCCGGCGGGTCGGGTCAACGGAGCCCACCTTTGCCGAGACGATGGCGGCCGCTGCGGCGCTCATCGTCCGAACCTACACAACGGTCGACGCTGCGATGCTCGATCTCGCGCCGAACCTTCGGGTCGTTGGCCGCGCGGGAACCGGGCTGGACAACATTGATGTGGATGCGTGCTGTACGCGGAACATCACGGTGGTCAACACACCGGACGCCAACCGGCAGGCGGTTGTTGAGTATGTGACATCCATTCTGATGCATATGTTTCGACCGCTCCCCGGCGAGGTGCAGGGCGGTCTTGACGCTGCGGCGTGGGCGGAGGCGCGGCGCGCAGCGGTTGCGACGACGCAGTTGAGCCAGTGCACACTCGGCATTCTGGGAATGGGGCACATCGGTCGGCGGGTCGCCGAGGTGGCTGCCGCGGTGGGCTGCGCCGTGCAGTACCACGACGTGGTGGAGATTCCCCCAGCAGGGCGGTTCGGGGCAACATCGGTGGGGCTGGAGACCTTGCTTTCGAGCAGCGACATCGTGAGCGTGCACGTCGATGGGCGTTCGGACAATCGTCACTTCCTGAATCAGGATCGTCTGGCGCTACTGCAACCCCATGCGTTGCTGATCAATACATCACGCGGATTTGTGATTGACGGAGAGGCGCTTGCCGCGGCACTGTCAAGCTGTCCGTCGATGCGGGCTGTTCTTGATGTCCATGAGCGTGAGCCGGTGCCGGCGTGTGACTCGCTTCTTGGCCTGCCCAACGCACGGTTGCTTCCCCATGCGGCCAGCCGAACTGCGGAAGCGCAGCACGCGATGTCATGGGTCGTCCGGGACGTCTGGTCGGCGCTGACTGGCGAGTGAGCCTGACTATCTGGGCGGGCCCGGTACCATGGGGCTCCCAACAGGAGGCCGCCCCATGCCGTTCACCATCGATCACATCGCCGCCCGCCAGATTCTCGATAGCCGGGGCAATCCAACGGTCGAGTGTGAGGTGGGACTGGCCGGCGGATCCCTTGGACGGGCGGCGGTGCCCAGCGGCGCCAGTACAGGCGAGCATGAGGCAGTGGAACTGCGGGATGGGGGCGAGCTCTGGTGCGGCAAAGGGGTGGGAAACGCGGTTGACAATGTTCACGAGGAGATTGCGCCTCAGGTGCTCGGGCTCGACGCGCGGGACCAGGAGGGCGTGGACGGCGTCATGATCGAGCTTGACGGCACGGAGACGAAGTCGTCTCTGGGCGCCAATGCGATGCTCGCCGTGTCGTTGGCGACGGCCCGCGCGGCGGCGGCCGAGAGCGACCTTCCACTGTTTCGATATCTCGGCGGCGCGAGTGCCCATGTCATGCCGGCCCCGATGATGAACATTCTCAACGGTGGCAAGCACGCCGACAACACCGTCGACTTTCAGGAGTTCATGATCCAGCCGGTGGGCTTCGAGTGCTTCGAAGAGGGGCTTCGAGCGGGCGTTGAGATCTACCACGCCCTCAAGGGGGTGCTGCACGAGCGAAACCTCTCGACGGCGGTCGGGGATGAAGGCGGGTTTGCGCCCGACTTGCAGTCCAATGAGGAAGCCCTTGAGGTGATCGCCGCGGCCACCGAGAAAGCCGGGTACGACCTGGGCGAGCAGATTGTGATTGCGCTGGACCCGGCCACAAGCGAGATGGTGTCCGAGGCAGCCAAGGCCGGCAAGGAGGGCTACTGCTTCTTCTCCAGCGACCCAAGCCGCATCGCGTCCAGCGAGGAGATGATCGATCTCTGGGCATCATGGTGCGAGAAGTGGCCCATCTGGTCCATCGAGGACGGCCTCGGGGAAGAAGACTGGGAAGGCTGGAAGCAACTCACCAAGCGGCTCGGCAGCGAGGTGCAACTCGTGGGCGACGACCTGCTGGTCACCAACGTCGACTACCTCAGCCGAGGCATCGCGGAGCAGGCAGCCAACGCCATTCTGGTGAAGGTCAATCAGATCGGAACGCTCAGTGAAGCCATGAATGCGGTGCGGCTCGCGCAGCATCACGGATTCAACGCCATCATCAGCCATCGAAGTGGTGAAACCGAGGACGCGTTCATCGCCGATCTCGCCGTGGCAACCAACGCCGGGCAGATCAAGACCGGGGCCCCGTGCCGAAGCGACCGAACCGCGAAGTACAACCAACTTCTGCGAATCGCGGAAGTGCTCGGCGTGGACGCGGCGTACGGCGGGTGACTACCCGGTCGCGATCAGCCCGATCACAATGAGGATGGGAAGGGCGGTGAGCAGCGTCCAGAGCCATGCCATCCACCAGGTGCCGGTCAGCAATGCCGGTCGGGCCCGCATCCATAGGGCCATCACACCGACGAAGAAGCCGCACACAAGCAGCCACCACCATTCATGCCGCAGGTTGAGGCCCCCCTTGCCCATCTGGTTGCCGATCCAGAGGTACAGCGTGCCGAGTGTCGGGACGGCAGCGATCGTGACCTGGATTCCAAGTACCACGAGCCCGGTGGTCCAGGCAGCGGCCGTGCCGCGGGATGATCCTCGCAGCGCCACGTGAAATGCCC
The DNA here is from genome assembly GCA_030748575.1 of Phycisphaerales bacterium. Taxonomy (GTDB): domain Bacteria; phylum Planctomycetota; class Phycisphaerae; order Phycisphaerales; family SM1A02; genus UBA12567. The sequence goes on from JASMLR010000016.1 coordinate 4,222, forward strand.
CGCCGCAATGCGGGCATGCGGCTGCTTTCAGGTGTCCAAGGTGAGTCTTGCACGATGGGCACCGGAGGTGGTCCGCCGCGGCCCAATCCGCCACCAGGGTCATGTGCGAGGGGGAGAGATTCATACGGTGCTCGCGCCGATCAAGGACGCCAACACCAGCAAGCCAAGCACCACCGAGCCAAGTGCCACGATGGCGATCGCCCTCCGGTAATTCGATGGCTGGACAAGTCTGGATCGCTGGGAGATCCAGCCAGCCAGGAACAGGATGCCGGCCAGAACGGTGGCCGCTCTGGCCGTCAGGCCCCACGTCACCGCACCGGCGCCTGAGTCCATGGTGGCAAGCAGCATGATGAGACTGGCCGTCGTGAATATGGTGAGCCCGATCAGAACCAACGTGTGAAATCCGGCAAACGGCGCGGCGGTTTGGAGGATGGGCCGCACCGAGACGCCGCACTCGCTGCATCGAAGCGATGCAGCGCCGGCCAGATTGTGATCGCAGGCCAGGCATCGCAACTGAAGTGATGTGACGACTTCAAGTCGCAGCGCATTCAGGTCCGTCGGCGTCCTGGAATCCAACATGGATCGTGTGTCCCTCGGGAAGCAACCAAACTGAAGACACGTCAATCCGGCCGGGCTGGATCCAACTTCTGAAGGTGGCGGTCGAGAAACCCCCGCACCGCGTCCTGTTCGGCCTCAGGCGAGGTGGCGACATTGTGGCTGCCCTGCACGCGGAGAAGCCGGCTGTCGCCGGCCGCCTCGTGAAGGATGCCTGCGTGATGATCCGGAATCACTTCATCGCGATCGCGCTGGATGATCAGAACCGGCGCATCGATCTGAGGAAGCGCGAGATCGCTCCGAAACGGGTGATTCACCAGAAAGGACGGAAAGCCGTAGGACCAGGCGATCGAGTCGATTCTGGCTGGCGGAACGATCAGGATCATGGCCTTCGGGTCATGCTTCAGCGCCACCTGGCACGCCACGCCGCATCCAATGGACCGGCCGATCATCGCGATTCGCTCGGTGTCGACATCGGGCCGCGACTTCAGACGATCAATGAAGTTGCATACGTCCTGCACAATGCCCCGCTCGCTGGGCGCGTCGCCGCACCGTCCATAGCCTCGGTACTCCGGCAGGAGGACGTGGTACCCGCGTCTGGACCACGCGGTGGCCACCGGTGCCAGATCGTCGATGAGTTCGGCGTTTCCATGCGTCAGCACAATGGCGGGGGCGGACGAAGGGGCGCCCTCGGCCGCGAAGAACCAGGCCTCGACGTGGTCTTCTGTGTTGATCGGGACCGTCCAGACATCGGCATTCGCCGGCGCTGTGGTACTCGCCCGATCATTGGCAAGCCATCGAGGGAAGATCAGCCTGTCCTGCAACGCCCACCCGATGACGACAAAGACGACCCATATGATCCCCAGAAACAGCAGCGTCTTGGCGCCGCGATGGATGATCCTCTTCATGAGGCGGCGCCCACCGTGATGCGTGGGTCAACCCATGCGTACAGGACATCCACCGCAAGATTGAGCAGGACGAGCATGGTGGAGTAGACCAGCACGATGCCCATGATCATCGTGAGGTCCTTGCCAAGCACAGCATCGACGAAGTGCATGCCCAGGCCCGGGATGGCAAAGACTTTCTCGATGACGAAGGACCCGGTCAATGCAGCAGCCGTCGCCGGGCCGAGATAGGAGAGCACGGGGAGCAGGGCGTTTGGAAGGACGTGCCGTGTGACGACTGTGTGTTCGGGCAGGCCTTTGGCGCGAGCCGTGCGTACATAGTCGGCCCGCATTTCCTCGATGACTCCCTGGCGGGTCAGCCTGGCGATCCATGCGGCAAAGGGCAGGCTCAATGCCACGGCCGGCAGCAGCAGATGCCGCCACGATCCCCAGCCCCCGATCGGGAACCACTCAAGCCACACACCTCCGGCCATGAGCAGGGCGGTTCCGATGACAAACGCCGGAATGCTGACGCCGATGACGGCCACGGATCCGGTCAGCCGATCGACCCAGGTGTCGGGTCTCAATCCACCAAGCGTGCCCAGCGTGACGCCGCCAACGACGGCGAGCACCATCGCCGCGAGCCCGAGTGTCATGGAGACGGGGAGCTGGCCCGAGATGATCTCCCCGACCGTCCAGTTCTCGTGGCGGAGGCTCGGACCGAATTCCAGAACGGCCCCGGTCCGATCGCCAAGCAGCCAGGAAACCCCGCTCACATCTCCAAGGTAGGACCAGTAGAAGGTCCACGGGTCGTCGAGATTCCACTGCGCCTGCATGGCCTCCGCAATGGCGGCGGGGGGGCGACGCCCCTCGTCCCGTTGCAGTGGATTGCCGGGAATGAGCCACGCCAGCGCGAACGTGAGCGTATAGACAGCCAACAGAATGAGCGGCACCTGCGCCAGCCGGGAGAGCACCATCCGCCGCATGGGCGTCATGGGTGTTGGTCCTGAAGGATGCGGACGTCGCCCAGATACTGCACGAGCCGGGGGTGGGTGGTCATGCCGGAGAGGGCGGTCGGGTCGTGCATCGTGACTTCCACGATCTGGCAGATGGGAAGCAGCGGCATGTGCTCCTGAAACAGGGACTGCTCAATGGCCGCCAGCATGTTCATGCGGGTGGGCGCGTCACGTTCTGCTGCGGCCGCGGCAAGGGCGGCATCGATGTCAGCGTCAACGAACCCGCGGTCGTTGTTCCCATCAGTGCTTCTGAAGAGTTCCAGAAACGTCGTGGGATCGCCCCAGTCGCCGTACCAGCGGCCGCGGGCGATCATGAAGTCGCCTGCGCGGAGGTCGGCGCCAAAGGCCTTGGAGTCCTTGCTCACCAGGTGCACATCGACCCCGAGCGCCTTGGACCACTGGTCGCGAAGTGCCGCCGCGATGCGGCGGTGCCGCGGCGACGATGTTGTGTACAGCAACTCAACACTCGGAAAGGGCGTGCCCGCTGCATCCGCGAGCGTGCCGTCCGCATCGCGGTACCAGCCTGCGGAGGCAAGCTCGTCGACGGCGCGATCCGGATCATGCCCGAGGCCTTGTGGCGGCGTGTACCCGGAAATGGATCGGGGCGGCGTCATGGTGGACGCGACCGGCTCGCGAAGGCCTGTCACATGATCCACAATGGACTGCTTGTCGGTGGCGAGCGCGAAGGCGCGGCGGACGGCGGCGTCGCTGAATGGGTTTGGCAGTCCACTCGTCAACGTGGGCCTGCAGTTGAAGCTGAAAAAGTCGGTGCCGTAGGCTGGAATCGCGTGGATCGACCGTGTCAGCCGGGGTTCATCGCCATCCACGCCGGTCGCAGCCTGATCCAACAGGTCGCGACGCACGTCGGACGAGACGCCGGTCAGCCAGTCCACCTCACCACTGCGAAACGCAAGCAGGGCTGTATTGGGATCAGGGAACGAGCGAAGGAGGATGTGGTCGGGCATGCCCTCGTCTGCCTGCGATCCTTCGGGCCGCCTGACAAGGCGAAGATCCCGTCGGTACCGCCACGTATCCAGCACATAGGGGCCATTGCCGACGAGCGTGCCGGGCCGGGCCCACCGGTGGTCCGGTTGGAGGCGACCCGTGGACTCGGAGACCTCAACAAACCCCCGCTGGCTCCACGGCGGTGGGTTGATCGTGTGCCATCCGTCCCGGCGGGCGGCATCCCATGTTGCCTGGTCCAGCGTCCACCCTTCGACGGCGGGCCGATACACGGGCATGAGCGGGGCAAACGCGAGCAGGTCGAGCAGGTAGGGGACCGGGTGCACGAGTTGCAGTTCGAGTCGGTGTGGGCCGACCGCACGAATGCCGACGGAGGCGTCGAAGCGGCGGTCGGTTTCGGCCAGCAGCGCTTCGGCCGCCCCGGGCGATGGCGAGAAGCCGGCCAACTGCTCAGAACGCCACATCAGCAACTCCCGCGCGCCCTGAACCGCGAACAGAAGGTTGGAGTAATCGGCGGCGGTGTCCGGCAGCAGCAGACGCTTCCACGCCCAGACAAAGTCGTGGGCGGTGACGGGCGCGCCGTCAGACCAGACTGCGTCCGGGTCCAATTGAAAGGTCCAGGTCAGCCCGTCATCGGACACGGTCCACGAGCGGGCAACCGCCGGCTGGATGGTGAAGTCCTCCGGATTCCACCGCACCAACCCTTCATAGAGCGCGTACGCCATCCGCATGTCACCCAGCCAACTCATCCGCTGGGGGTCGAGCGTGAAGATTTCATTGTCACTGGCGAGGACGAGATCGGCGCGTTCTTCGCCCCGTTCGAGCAGCAGCAGTGCCAACATCACGGCAAGCAGCACTACCGGAATACTCAACAGTCGCACCATCAGGACTCACAGTAGCACCGTCGGGTCACCCGGGCATGCAGGTCTCACCCTGCGTATGGCGCTCTGGTCCCCAGTACGCCCCATCGCCGCTTGCCTGCCTCAACCGCGTCTCGGTTTCCGGCCGAGATGGCACCCTGATAATCGGGGGACGCCGCGTCGTTGGCCTGCGTGACGTAGTTGTTCATCAGGACGACCAGAACCTCGGCCCGGTCCAGGCTGCGGCCGGCGAGGCGTGCCGAGTCGCCCTCAAGGCCCGGCCACTGCGTCAGGACTGCGTCGTAGAGGCCGGTCAGGACGGGCACCATGGACAAGGCGAGTTGGTTGAGGGCGTTCGAGTCATCCTCATCGAGGAACTCCTGTTGAATCTGCAGGAGCCCCGGCTCGATGGCCATCAACATGTCAAGGTCGCCCCCCTGGAACCGTTCAATGGCCGCCCCCAGGACGCCCGATTGCTGCTTGAGCGCCTGGGCTGCAAGGTCTTCTTGTCCGGCGTCGAGCGGGCGACTGTTGGAAACGGCGGTTGAGAGCGTCTCAAGTTGTTGTCGGAGGGCAGGCCAACTCGGCTCACCCGCGCCTGCGCGGCCGACCGCGGCGATCGCCCGGAGGAGTTTGGAGGATGTGACGTTGGGCTCGTTGATCAGTGGACGCAGGCTTGCTGCCGCCCACAGTCTGATGGCGTCCCGCTGCTCCCGGTCCGCCGTCAAGTGATCGGTCAACACCGCGACAGCGGAATCCGTCCCAAGCACGCCTGCGACCTGCGCCGCTGCGATGCCTGTCGGGATGGAGCCGTCCTGCATCGCTGTTCGGAGTCGCGGCGTCAGGGCTGCCGCATAGGCCTCGCGGAAGAGCGGCGTGGCGCGTTGGCCCGACAGCCCCTTGAGGTCGGCCACCAGCTTCTGGCGAGCTGCGATGCGGGCAGCGTCATCATCGCTGGAGAGATCGCCCGCGTACCGATCGACAAAGGCTTCGATTGCAGCGTCATCTTTGGCAGTCAGCGTGTGCTTGCGGGTGAGGTCGGCCATCGAGCCAGGCGTCACGGTCTGCGCGGTGGCCATGGCTACCACGCCCAGAATGAAGGGCACCGAGCAGCGTGCGATCCAGGAGCAATGAGTGTGCATGGCGAACATGATTCCTGTCCCCCTCTCCGACGTTCCCTCTGAGCAACCGAAGCCCAGCGGGTTTCGCCGCCGGCGAAGGGGCCGATGGTACCAGCCGAGGCCGCACCGGGGCGGGCGCGGCAGGCGGGCCGGCTGGCAGGGGAGGCACCCGGGGCATACCATCACGGGCACGGTGGCACACCCCTGAAGCCGGTTGCAGGGTTGGTTCTGCCGGTTTCGTTCGCCCACCGGCCCCCAGCATGCGCAGACTCGCCTCCACCATCTCCGCGTTGACGCTCACCTGTGCAGCCGCCATCGCCGCTCCGCCAGGCGTGGGGCTTGATCCGGTCGTGGTCGATCACACGAGCCAGCAGATGCGGGACAGGCTGGCAGCGACGCTCGTCCGGTACGCACGCGAAGTGTTTGGAACACAACCGTTGTCGGTCGAGGGATTGGTGTCTGGCACAGCGTTTCTGGTCGACGCCACGGTCCTCAACCCGGACCTGCTTGAAGGCTGGCGTCTCCTGCTGGATGCTGCCCTGCTCACCGAACGTGCCGATCTTGCCGAGCGATCACTGAAAGCCATGCTGCGACTGGCGCCGGAAGACTCGGCCGCCCGGCTGGATCGATTGTGGATCTCCCTGGAGTCGGCGCCCACGCTGGAAGCCAAGGCGGACTTGGTCGAGCGGATCCTGGCGCCAGCCAACATCGACGTGGTCGGCGCACCGGTCGCTTCCCAACTGGCCTTTCGTCTGGGCCTGCTCTACCGGCGAGCCGGCGACCCCAACCTCTTCTGGACCTGGCTGCAGCGAGCATTGGCGCTTGATCCGGTCAATCAGGAGGCTGTCGCGATGCAGGCCGGCGTGCTGCATCGGGCCGAACAGGAAGAACCTGCTGTCTGGACGGAACTCCTGTTGGAGATCTATCGCGCCAACCCCGCCGACACGGCCGTTGCCGCGGAACTCGGCCTGTACCTGCTCGATCATGGCGCCTATGCGGCTGCCGCCCGCATGCTCACGATCGTCCGAAACATGGAAGGTGCCGAAGGCGGAGACCCCGGGTCAGACCTCGACGCCGACATTGCGTTGGCACGCTGGGGTGCAGGTGATATCGCTGGCGCCTCCGACGTTCTTGAGCGTCGTCAGCGCCAACTCAACGAGCTGTATCAGAAGGCCTCGGCAGGTTCACCCGGCGGGTCGCGATCGTCCACCATTGAGGTCTCCAGCCTGATTGCGCCGCTGCCCCCCAAAGTGGCGGCCGTGCGGCTGCTGCTGACCGACGGCACCGATGATCCAACGGCGGTGGCCGATGCGTCCGGCGAGTTGACCCGATCGGTCAATCATCTCGATGGTCTTCGGGAGGAGGCCGGGGTGGACGCGGTGGCCCGCCTGGGATCGCTCAAACGATTGCTCTGGCTCCTGATGGCCATGCAGGCATCACCCGGCGCCATCGAGGATGTCGCTGCGCGGATCGGCCGCATCGAACCGCTCGATGAGACGAGCCAGGCCATCTACAACGCAGCGGCGCTGGCGACAACGTCGCCGGTAGAGGCTGCTGCGGCGCTCCAGCCATTTACAGGCGAGTCGAGCATTGCGGGCGTCCTGCTGGCCCAGACCATGTCATCACAGGGCCTGAACCGCGAGGCTGGCCACGAACTTCTCAAGGTCTGGCAGCGAGAGCCTGGCTCGATTCTTGGAGTGCTTGCCGGGCACCGCTTGGGGCAGATGCTTGGCGTGCAACTTCCGATGGGCGAGCAGGCAGCGGCCATGTCCGAGGTCGTGGAGACGCTCCCGGGTGTGTATGACCGCATGGCCGGAGAGCCGTCTCTGGCGATCACCATGCATGTGTCGGGCCCCAGCGAGGTCGTGCCCGTGTTCGGCCCGATCGTGCTTGAGTTCGAGATCGCCAACCACCTGCCCGACCCGCTTCCCATCTCTCCGTCGGGGCCGGTGCGGGACCTGCTTCTCATTCAGGCCGACGCAGATGTGCCCTATGCCGACATGAAGCCCGGCCCACCGATCATGCTCGACGTTGCCACAGGGTTGCAACTGCCGGGCCATGGGGAGGTCAAGGCGTCCATTGATCTGCGGTCGACCTGGGTTGGCGCGGCGGTCATGGGCCGTCCGTTGCATGGAGCGTCCATTTCGGCCGAGGCCATCCTCAATCCACGGTTCTCGCTGGGCCAGACCTCGCAGGCTCCCGCCGCGCAGCCAGGCATGCTCGGTGGCAAGTTCGCGTCCAGTGAGATTCGGGTGGATGGGCAGCGTGTCACCGACGCGTGGATCAGCCAGGCCCTTGACAGGATCCGCCGGGGCACCAGCACGGCTGCCACGGACGCCGCGCTGCTGGCCCAGGTGCTTGCGGAGCAAGACGCGCCAGAGGGCGGGATCGAACTTGACCAGAACCGCGCAGCAGAGATTCTGGCCGCCATCATCGAACTCTGGCCCCAACTTGGCCCGGTGTCGCAGGCATGGCTGGTTACGACGTTTCCGCGTGGGGACCGACTCACGCGACTTTGGACGCTCGTGGAGTCCAGCACCGACCCATTGATTCGCCGCACGTTGCTGATGCGGATCCTGTCGCAGTTCGGAGATCCAGCCAAGGCGTTGGATGAACCGGCGGTGGGTGAGAGTCTGGTATCGGATGATCTGCAGATTCGCCAGTTGGCGGAGTGGATTGAAGTCACCCTGCAACTGCAGGCTGAGCGACAGTTCGGGTCAGGTCGTGAATCAGGCGGCTCATAAGCCCGGCCGGCGATGGCATCGCTGGCGGGTGGTTGGCTCGGCCATCGGCCTGCTCCTGCTCGCCGCAGCCATCTGGCTGGTTGTGTCGCGATCAGGAGAGTTGGCGCAGGCGTGGGCGGCGCTGAAGGAGCCACGGCCACAGTGGATCGTGCTGCTGATCGTGGGCATCGTTGGGGCGGTGTCGACTTCTGCACTCGCTCAGTCGCTCATGCTCCGGCGTATGTCCGGGGTCTGGGTTCCACTGGGCGAAATGAGCGGGCTGGTCACGGTTTCGACGCTTCTCAACACGCTTCCGTTGTGGCCCGGCGCGTTGGGCCGCATCGGCTACCACCGGGTTGTACACGGCATCCCGCCGATGCGGGCCGGCATCGCCATCGTGTCGGTGCGGCTGGTCGGCTCACTGACCGGCCTGCTGCTGCTTGCCATGGCCTGGGCGCTTGGCGGATCGACCGCGCTGGTGTGCGTGGCGTGGGCGAGTGTGCTGGTCGGGTTCGGATTGGTTTCGATCGCGCAGTCCACCCGACTGGCGTCGGCAGCCGCTGGCGCCATGTGGTTTGACCTTGGGTGGGCGGGCCTTCGATACGTCGCAGCCTTCGAGTTGCTGGGGCTGCATATTGACGTGGGGACTGCCGGGGCGCTGGCCGGGACGGCATCGCTGGCTTCCAGCGTGCCTTTCGTCGGCGGGGCGCCTGGGCTGCGGGAGTGGGCTGTGGGCTGGATGACCTCACGAATGGAAGTTCTGCCCGACGCGCTGGCGCTTGGCCTGTTGGCGGATCTGCTGGTCAGAGCGGCCACCATCGTGGTGTTGATGCCGATCGGCATCTTGATGGGCCGTGGATTGAGTCGCCGACTTCGCGCGGCCGTTGAGGCCCTTGGGCCCGGTCAGTCCTGAGATGGATCGATCCCCAGATCCTCAACCGTAAAGAGTGCGGTGAATGCGTAACCGGCCGCCTCGATGCGTTCTCTGGCACCTTGCATCCGGTCCACGACCGCGATGATGGTCGTGACAACGCCCCCGGTTTCGGCAAGATCTGCCGCAGCCTCCAGCACCTGGCCTCCCGTCGTGGCCACGTCCTCGATGAGCACGATGTGATCGCCTGCCTCCAGGTCACCCTCGAAACGTTTGGCGGTGCCATACTCCTTCTTGGCGTTGCGGACGAAGATGCAGGGCAGGCCTGAAGCCATGGCCGCGGTGGTGACCAGCGGGACGCCGCCCAACTCGGCCCCTGCGAGCCGTTGTGTGCCAGGTGGAAGGTGTTGGGCGAGCATGGCCCCGAGCGCCTGGAGGATGTCCGGGCGGGTCGAGAACCGGTACTTGTCGATGTACCAGGAGCTTGTCCGGCCACTCCGGAGGGTGAAGGTGCCTCGGAGGACCGAGGTGTCGGCAATGCGTTGTGCAAGGGCGGATCGTTCCATGAGGCGTGCAGCCTACCGTCTCGCGACGAAGGAGACCGCGCGTCGGTAGGCTGCACGCCCCATGGCCTCAGTCTGCTTCTACTTTCAGGTGCATCAGCCGTACCGCCTGCGGCGATACTCAGTCTTCCGCTCGGACCCGTTCTACTTCGACAGCGAGTCGAACCAGTCCATCATGGAGAAGGTCGCCGACAAGTGCTACCGACCGACGACGTCGCTGCTGCTCGATCTCATCAAGCGGCACGAGGGCCGTTTCAAGGTCAGTTTTTCCGTGACCGGGACCGCCATCGAGCAGATGCAAGACTGGGCGCCGGATGTCATCGACCTCCTTCAGCAGTGCGCAGCAACGGGATGTGCTGACTTCCTGGCCGAGACCAGCCACCACTCGTTGACAGCGCTCTATGCACCGGCGGAGTTCAAGTCGCAGATCGAGCGGCATGTATCGCTTATGGAGTCACTCTTTGGCCGGACGCCTGTCGTCTTCCGAAACACCGAACTCATCTACTCCGATCGAATCAGCGAAATGGTCGTCGAGACCGATCGGTTCAAGGGCATGCTGTGTGAGGGTGTAGATCGGCTCCTTGGGGATCGATCGCCGGCGTATCCCTATGCGCCCGCCGGCAGCAGCGAATACATCACCGCGGCACCCCTGCGGCTGCTGCTCAAGAACTATCGCCTCAGTGACGACATCGCCTTTCGGTTCTCTGACCGCAACTGGTCTGAATGGCCGCTTGATGTTCATCGGTTTGCGCGTTGGGTTGACCAGATCAATGGTGACGGGCACCTCTGCAATCTGTTCATGGACTACGAGACGTTCGGGGAACACCAGTGGGCCGACAGCGGAATCTTTGACTTCCTGGACGCGCTTCCGGGCGCGGTCTTTGACGCCAACCCGGGGCAGAATGACTTCGTCACCGTGTCTGAAGCCGTGGAGCGATTCGACCCCGTGGGGGTCTATCGCGCTCCCGACCCCATTTCGTGGGCGGACTCAGAGCGGGACCTCAGTGCCTGGCTCGGGAATGCCATGCAGAAGAACGCTGCCGCGGAGCTCTACCGGCTGGAAGGTCCGGTGCGGGATGCCCATGAAGCCGGGGACGAGTACATACTCGAAGACTGGCGGAAACTCACGACGTCCGACCACCTCTACTACATGTGCACCAAGTATTGGGCCGATGGAGATGTGCACAAGTACTTCAGCCCCTATGACAGTCCTTACGACGCATACATCAACTTCATGAATGTGCTCGACAACGTGCGCGTTCGGTGCGAGCGAAGCTGATGGCGGACGTGGTTTCAGTACGCACCGTCGTCGGCATGGAAGTCCATGTGGAACTGGCGACCCGAACAAAGATGTTCTCACGGACGCCCAACGTGGCGCACCCGGACTGGTATGACGCAGCCCCGAACTCGCTGTGCGATCCCGTGTCGCTGGGACTTCCAGGCGCGTTGCCTACGATGAATCGAGAGGCCGTCGAGATGAGCATGCTGGTGGGCATGGCGCTCGGCTGTGTGATTCCAGACCAGTGCAGTTGGGATCGCAAGAACTACTTCTATCCGGATCTTCCCAAGGGCTATCAGATCAGCCAGTATGAACACCCACTCTGCGGCGAGGGTGAAATGGAGATTCCACTGGCCGCCGGAGGCACCGGACAGATTCGCATTTGCCGCGCGCATCTGGAAGAGGACACTGGAAAGTCCGGCCATGAACTCCCAGGGGGCATTCCATCTGAAGGGTCGATCATCGACTACAACCGCGCCGGCACGCCGCTGCTGGAGATCGTGACCGAGCCCGATCTGTCCTGTGCCGATGATGCGGTCACGTTCGGGCGGGAACTTCGGTCCATCTGCAGGGCGCTCGGTGTGACCGAAGGCATCATGCAGCGTGGGCACATGCGGTTCGAGCCGAACATCAACGTGGTCATGACGCTCTCCGACGGTCGGGAGGTGGCGACGCCCATTGCCGAAATCAAGAACCTCAATTCATTCAGGGCCGTCCATGGGGCCATCGAGCACGAAGTGGAGCGGCAGGTGGCCCAGTGGCGTGAGGATGGCCTCGAGATGGGACCGGGTGCCAAGTCGACGCGTGGCTGGGACGATGTCCGCCGCGTCACCGTGCTGCAGCGATCCAAGGAGGACGCGCACGACTACCGGTACTTCCCGGAGCCGGATCTCGTGCCACTTCAGGTCGATGATGCCTGGCGAGATGCCGTGCGATCGCGACTGCCGGAACTCCCCATGCAGCGCCGCGAGCGATACGTCGACCAGTGGGGCGTATCAGCCAAGGACGCCGCGGCGCTGACGGAGATTCCCGCGACTGCGGACTGGTTCGACGCGGCCGCCGCTGCGGCCGAGGGGGCGTGCGATCTCGACGGGGCGGCGTCGGCCAGAGAAGCGGCCAAGTGGGTGCTCAACGCCGCGGCGCGTCTGGCCGGCGAGCGGGGTGTTGAGCCACACGAGTGCGGTGTGACCGCGACGCAGATCGGTCAGTTGATCGCCATGCGGCATGCTGGCGACATTGGCTCGTCGGCAGCCAACACGCTCTTTGAAATGATGTGCGACGATGACCGTGAGCCACGCGAACTGGCCGAAGGAGCCGGGCTGCTCCAGGTCAGTGATGCCGGCGCGTTGGATGGCTGGATCGACGAGGCCATTGCGTCGCAGCCTCAGGCGGCCGAAGACTTTGCTGCGGGCAAGGACGCTGCGGCCGGGCGGCTGATCGGTCACATCATGAAGGCCAGCGGCGGCGCCGCCGACGCGGCGGGCGTGCGGGCGAAACTGGTCGAGCGTCTGCGGGGCTGAGAGTTCGGCCGGCACCGACGGGGCGGGGGTACCTGAGCGAGGCTGCGGTCTTCCGACCAACGGACTTTGGCAGCGCCTGGCATCTTGGCCAGCGACAGGCAGCGGTGACGCAGCGCCGCCGCGGCGAAGGCCGTCGATTACTCAGCCGACACCCGCAGAATGCCAATGGGCTCGTTTGGCGCATCGCCCGGGCCGGTCTCCGCACCGCCAATCGACCGCACGATCTCCAGGCCGGACGTCACCTTCCCGAACGCGGTGTACTTGCCATCGAGATGCTGGCAGTGATTGCGGCCCAGGCAGATGAAGAACTGGCTTCCGGCGGAATTCGGGTCGGCCGAACGTGCCATCGACAGGACGCCCTCGTGATGCTCCCGGTCATTGAACTCGGCGTCGACGGTCCATCCGGGGCCGCCGGTTCCGTCACCATTGGGGCATCCGCCCTGAATGACGAAATCCTTGATGATGCGGTGAAATCCAAGTCCATCGTAGAAGCCATCTTTGGCGAGCTTCTGGAAGTTCTCGACGTGGCCTGGCGCGACGTCATCCCAGAGTTCAACGGTCAGCGTGCCCAGGGTGGTGTCGACGGTAGCGGTTGGGTATGTCATCGGCGAATTGTACCGATCGCGTCACCCCCGGGTGCCAGGCTCGAGCGATGCCACAAGCTTGCCGGCCCGCCAGATGCGTACGACGCCGTCACTCTCGCTGACAGTCAGGGCGATCGATCGGGTCGAGTCGGTGATGCCGGCGGCGGCGGCGTGCCTGGCGCCGAGTCCGGCTTCAATCGGGTGGCGTGAGGACGCAAGCAGCCGCGTGCCCGCCGACTCGATCACGCCATTGCCTCGGATCAGGATGGCCCCGTCCAACTGGGCATACTCGCGGATCGTCTCGGTCATCCGCTGGTCCAGGATGTTGCGATTCTTTTCGGGGTAGCCCTGAAACGGGTTCAGGATCATCTGCTCGGACTTGGCCTGCACTTCGCCGATGTCGCCCAGCACCAGCAGCGCGCCCACCCGGCGACCCTCTCGCCCGTGCGCGCCCAGCGAGAGTGCCAGGTCGAGTGCCCGCTGGAACACCGCCCGTTTGATGTGCTCGGCAATCGTTGGCTGGTCTGTGGCGTGCAGGAGTTCGTACTCGCTGCCAAGGTGCAGAATCACCATGCTGTCGATCAGCCCGCGGTAGGGGCCCGTCAGGAACACGACGGTGTCTTCCAGGTCCAGAAGGCGGCGGGATACCCCGACCAGCGCGGCGAGTTTGACCTGCCCGAGCCGATCAAGTTCGACCTCGGGGATCTCCAGGATGTGCTCTGGCGGAGGGTCGAGCGACTCGGCTCGGCGGAGGTCGCTTGGCCGCCTGGCAAGCAGCAGACTGCCCTCGGGCGGCTCACAGCGATCCGGGAGCGCATCGATTGAGACGACGACCGTGCGGGCTTTGACCGACCGCGCGATGCCGGCCGCGGCTTCCACCAGGAGTGCCGCCGTCTGGCCCGGGTCGGTCATGATGCGCTCGGGCTGGTCATCGGCCCAGGTTCGGTCGCTCGTGCAGTGGCGTGACCGCGGTCGGCGTCAGGAACCGGCGGCCACGGTAGGTCGTGAGGACGCCGCTGAGATGAATCGGCTTGCGGTAGTCGGCCCGTTGACCCTGCCGCACAAGCTTCTGGAGCATGGGCGAGGGCAGGAGGACCGCGGGGGGGTCGCCCTGCCCCCAGGCGTCGGCGTCGAAGACAAAGACCCACGCGCCGTGTCGTCCGCGGAGCAGTCGTCCACGCCGGGCGTGAATGAGCGTGCCGTCAAGCGGGTCCTGCGGGTTGGCCTGGTCGCTGCCGCTGTCCAGGGTGCGCGGGAGCGTCTTGATGCTGGACTGCAGGTCCGCGACGATGTCCTCGATGCTGTCGCCTTCTGAGGCGCCGGGTCGCATGTCCGTATCGTCCGGTTCGCCCGGATCTGCCGGCTCGACACTCGGGACGTCCCGGTGGGCGTGGGTGGTCAATGCTTCGGCATGTCTGGGCATCAGCCAGTTTCGCCCGTCAAAGAGGCTGACGTCCCCGGTGACGACGAATGCGATGGGGCCATCGGCCTTCGCCTGCATGCGTTCCATGTCCTCAAGCACCTGCGAGGGCATGAGCACGAAGTCCTGCGTGCGGTCGTCGCCAGGGGTGGCGGTCAGACGGAGGTTCCATGGATCCCCCGGTTCCGGGCGGACGAGCCTGCCCTCTGCGTTCATGAGCGTCGCGCCGTCGGGGACCAGGGGCGCTGGATCCGATGTGGCCATGAGGCTCGCCATGAGGATTGCGACAATCATGCGGTGAGCGTACCCGCCCGAAGCGCACCGTGTGGCCCGTTGCCCCCCCTCCCCCGGGGCGTGTATCCTTGCGGTCCTCCACCGGCCGAGTACCCAAGTGGACTAAGGGAACGGATTGCAAATCCGTCATTCGTGGGTTCGAATCCCACCTCGGCCTTGAGCGGCTGCTGGAATGAGTGATTGAACTACGATGCTCGTGTGACCAGATCGAGCATGGGCTGTAACACTCAGACTGAGTTTCATCATGGCTTCGCCTCCAAGCATTCTGATTGTCGAAGACGAGCGCGAGATAGGCGAGCTCGTCAAGCTTCAGATTGAGAAGGCGGGATATCGTGCACGACTCGTTGAGTCAGGAGAGTCCGCACTTCAGCATGCACGAGGCCATGCGGTCGATCTCATCATCCTTGACTTGATGCTTCCCGGCATCGATGGGCTTGAGGTGTGCAAGCGACTCCAATGGGAACCGTCTACGCGCCAGATTCCGGTTGTCATATTGACCGCCCGTGGAGAGGACGCAGACATCGTCACCGGACTGGAACTTGGCGCGGTCGACTACATCGTCAAGCCATTCAGCGCCAAGGTGTTGGTGGCGAGAGTTCGGAATGCACTTCGTCGTGGCGATGACGTGACGGAACCCGGCAATCTGGAGCAACAGCATGGCATTGAGATCGACGACGACCGATTCGAGATTCGGGTCCATGGAGAGGCAATTGACGTCACGGTGAGCGAGTTTCGTATTTTGCGATACTTGGCTTCTCGCCCCGGATTCGTTCGCACAAGGGACCAGATCATCGAAGCGACGCATGGCCCTCGCGTCGTGATGTCCAACCGAACGATCGATGTTCACATCACCTCACTTCGTCGCAAGCTGGGCCCGGCTGGAGATCTGATCGAGACAGTTCGCGGTGTCGGGTATCGGCTTGAAGACAGCGGCTTAGCGACCTCATGAGCGAAACCCGGTCCATGGGAAGTTCGGTCCCACTCCTGGCGAATTCGACGATGGACAGGCAGTTGCTGTGATGGCAGTGGCTTTCGCTGAGATCAGCGGCCCGTGGGGTTCAGGGGGGCCGCTCTGGGTCATTGCGGTCGCATCCGTGTTGTTGCTGGTCGTCGTACTCGTTGCCATGGTGTGGATCACCGGACGATCCAGGCGACAGATTCGAGGCATGGCACGCATTGCCGAGCGACTTGCTGGCGGCGATCTTGCCCATCGCTTTGATCCAGGCCTCCCCCATGCTTTGGGAGAATTGTCCGACTCGCTCAATCGTGTTGCCGAGTACCAAAGTGACCGAATCAGGGAGCTGGGCCGGCAGCAAGGCGAACTGCAGGGAACCCTGCACGCGATGAGTACGGGCGTCATAGCGATGGCGAGAGATGGCCGCGTCCTCAGCATGAACCCGGCGGCTCTGAGCATGCTCGCTGTTTCAGGATTGAATGTCAGGGGACGTCGTCTTCAGGAGATTGAGGCAGGTCCCGATCTGGTGCAGTTTGCGACGGCCGCTATGGATGCTGGTGGTCACGGATTCGCCGAGTTGTCCCTCGGCGAAGCAGGACAACGCATCGTGGCTCGAAGCGAATCCATTCACGATGGTCTGGGCGAGTTCGTCGGCATTGTTCTGGTTCTGGACGACGTGACACGGCTCCGTCAGCTGGAGCACATGCGCGTCGACTTTGCCGCAAATGTGTCGCATGAGCTGCGTACCCCCATTACATCCATTCACGGCTATGCCGAGCTCATGATGGACGAGAAGGATGAAACCGAGCGCACGCGATACGCAGAGGTCATCCTGCGTAACACCGCCAGCCTGTCGTCGATCATCGACGACCTCCTTTCACTGGCACGGTTGGAGGATCCGCTGCAGGACCAACTTTCTGGACGGGAGCAAGTGAAGATTCACGAGTTGCTGGACGAGGTGGTCAGAGCTTGCTCGGTAGAGGCGGAGAAGGGTGGATCGACTCTCAAGATTGAGTGCCACGAACACCTCGAGTGTCACGGCAATCGGCAACTCCTTGAGCAGGCGGTGACCAATCTGGTTGTCAATGCCATCCGATATGGCCCCCAGGACTCGCCGGTTACGCTGTCGGCGGAGTCAATCGCCGGGGGGCAGATTCAACTCAGCGTTGCGGACCGGGGTGTTGGGATCGAGGCATCCCATCATGGCCGGATCTTCGAGCGGTTCTACCGCGTTGACAAGGGCCGCAGTCGCGAGGTGGGCGGAACCGGGCTCGGGTTGGCAATCGTGAAGCACATCGCGCTGGCCCACGGGGGCCGCGTTGAGCTGGAAAGTGCTGTGGGACAGGGTTCTGTGTTTCGCATCACGCTCCCCATGGCCGCGCCCACGAACCCCTGAACAGAATCTTCACACAGCCCACACCCACTGCTAGTGGGCGGCCACTCTCATACGCCGCATCCCAGGCAGTGGAGAGGTCGGCGGCAACGGAACCCCATGTCAAGAGACTTGATGCAACGCAAAACTCGTCCTTTCTGGCTGCACGCCCTGCTGGCCTTGCTGTCTTTGTATTTCTTCCTGTGCGCCATCAATGTGATGGGGTCTGGGCTGAAGTCCATCGGAAAGGAAACCACGTGGCTCGCTGACGCGATTGCGCAGGGTGACAACCCACTTGTCGCCCTGATGGCTTCGGTGCTTGTGACATCGGTAGTGCAGAGTTCGTCCTTTACGACGTCGCTCATCATCACACTGGTGGCGGCAGGAGAACTCAGCGCTGGGACAGCCGTCTTTGCGGTCATGGGTGCAAACATTGGCACCAGCATTACAGGGATCATTGTGTCTCTCGGCACGCTTCGCATCAAGCGGCAGTTTCGCCGGGCGTATGCAACGGCGCTGATGCACGCGATTCCGAATGTTCTGACCATGCTGTTGCTGTTCCCATTGGAGTGGGTGACGAGTTCCACGAGTCCTGACGGATTCACGGGGGGCATATTGACCCGAATTGCGCGGTGGATCACCTCGACACTGGACCTTGGTTCCGGCGAGAAGATGTTCAACCCCATCAAGGAGATCACGAAGCCCGTTGTGGCGGCTGTTGAGAGTGTGGCCGGCTGGCTGTCTGGTGGCAACGTGACGGCTGCTGCCAGCATCGTCGCTGTCTTCGGTCTCATCGTTCTCTTCTTCGCCCTCGTTGGACTCGTCAAGAACCTGAAAGACGCGCTTCTTGCACGGCTGGAGGGGCTCTTTACCGTCCTGATCTTCCGAAACGACCTGCTTGCCTGGATCTCTGGAATAACCTCGACCGTTGCGGTGCAATCAAGTTCTGTCACGACAAGCCTCATGGTGCCGATTGCTGGAGCGGGCGCCGTGAAACTCCGTCGAGTGTTCCCGTTCATGCTCGGATGCAATATCGGCACGACCGTGACTGGTGTCATCGCAGCAACTGCGAACCCGACGGCGGGCGCGGTCATCGTGGCAGTATCGCACGTGATCTTCAATCTGACGGACAATGCGATCTGGTATCCACTTCGAATCATCCCGATTCGACTTGCGAAGTGGTACAGCGCGCTTGCCA
Organism: Phycisphaerales bacterium; assembly: GCA_030748575.1. GTDB lineage: Bacteria > Planctomycetota > Phycisphaerae > Phycisphaerales > SM1A02 > UBA12567. Next base: position 22,400 of record JASMLR010000016.1, read on the forward strand.
TGCGGCGGCGGAAGTATGCGTTTCTCTTCCTGGGGACCGTGTTCCTTATTGTTCCAGCGGTGGCGCTGCTTGTCTCTGAACTGATTCTCTATAGCGACTGATGGAGTGAAGCCCATGTTTGGCCAGCTGATTGCAGCGTTGAAATCTGGCGATCAACTCGAGATTGCATTCTCAGAGTTCTTGCAGATGATCGATGCAGCCGAGTGGATGTTCCACGAGGCAAATGATGTCCTGCGGGGCAAGAAGACTGAGGAAGCGGTTGGCGAACCGCTCTACAACAAGGACCAGGAGATCAATCAGCTTCTCCGATCGGTGCGAATCAGCATCGTGACACACCTCAGCGTCAACCCTGTTGCCGATATTCCAGGATGTCTTGCGCTCATGAGCGTTGCCAAAGACGCTGAGCGGATAGGGGACTACTGCAAGAACGTGTTTGAGGTGGGTCGGTATTACGAGGACGACTACAGCATCGAGCGTTACCACGATCCGCTTGAGGACATTCGAAAGCGAACGGGCGAGTTGTTCAAGGCTGTACATGACGCATTCGAAGAGTCGAGCGTGAAGAAGGCCAAGGCTTCGATCAAGGCGGCCGATCGCATTCGGGGCGAGTGTGACGCGGTCGAAGAGACACTCCTGCGAGACCGGCGAGAAGTCAAGACGCATGTGGCGGTGGCATACTCGCTGCTTGCAAGGCATTACAAGCGAGTGGCATCGCACCTTGCCAACATCTCGACTGCCGTGTTCGGCCGTATCGAAGACCTCGACTTCCGCAAGCCCAAGAAGGCCAAAGAGAGTGCTGCTGATTCCAAGTAGGGCGAGCGGCTGCGGATGGTGCCGACCCTGACGCGTTGTGGGCCAAGGTTCGCATCGACGGCTCATGGAACGTGCGTCGAAGCGACCACGCGTCGGCAGGTGTAGGCGGTGTTCGGCGAACGGAGCCGACAATCGGACGTCCTCCGTCCAATCCGTTCCCGGGAGCACCGGTTCTGCTCTAGGGCAAGCATTCAGGTGATGCGACTCACCACACGCGTCTGGCGGTCAGCCTCCATACGCTGCGGCGGCACGGTCGATGGCGGCATCGAGCGCGTCTGCGTTCGCTGGGTCGATCTGCTGCTTGCACTTCATCGCGGCGATGAGGACGGCGTGGAAGGCCTCAAGCTGGGCGACGTACGGGGCATGACCATCAACACCGCGATCAGTGGGCTTCACACGCTGGGTCAGAAAGTAAGCCGACGTAATGTCCTGAATGTCCGCCGCGGATCGCTCCTTCTCCATGACCCAGCGTGTGGCTTGATTGAACGCTTCAACCGTGCCAGTGGTCTGCTGAGCCGCAATCTCGGTCATGGCCTTGCGAATGGACACAACGTCTTCACGCATGGCCGCAAAGCGTGCGGCGTCATCGTAGATGCCGCACGGAACCTGGCAGTGGGCGTCCGCCGAGTCCGAACTCATGGCGGCAAGGGCGATCAGGACGGTGGCGAGGGCAATCGTGAATCGTCGCATGGTGGGGTGTACCTCAGGTGATGCGATCAAACGTGTCGGGACTGGCCTTAGAGAGCCAGGCATCCCACATGGGGTGCGGTGATCCGTCGAGCAGTTCGCCGGGCTTCAGGAATTCGTAGATCTCTGCGTACGGCAGGACCTCGGTGGTGGTCGTTCGGCGGGCGATATGCCGCGGGTTGAACTCACGGGGATGCATCAACCCGGCTGCCGCTGTGACTTCGGCCAGTGCCTCAAGGGTATTGCAGTGGTAGTTGCGCACGCGGACCGACTTGTCCGAGACCACAAGGCCTCTGAAGAGCCCGGGGTCCTGCGTTGCGACTCCGACCGGGCACGTGTTGGTGTGGCATCGTTCCGCCTGGATGCAGCCAACGGCGAACATGAACGCCCGCGCGGCGTTGCACCAGTCGGCGCCCATGGCCATCCGCTGGGCGATATTGAAAGCCGTCGCGACTTTGCCGCTTGCGGCCAGGCGGATGTGCGGACGCACGCCCATCCCCACGAGCGCATTCTGGGCAAACAGAAGGCCCTCGGTGAGCGGAACGCCCATGTGGTCAAGAAACTCAACTGGGCCTGCGCCTGTTCCGCCTTCGGCGCCATCGATGACGATGAAGTCCGGATAGATTTCGGTCGTGAGCATTGCCTTGCAGACGGCGAGAAACTCATAGGGACGACCGATGCACAGTTTGAACCCGGCGGGCTTCCCGCCACTCAGGTCCCGAAGCTTGGCGGTGAACTCCAGCAGGCCGGTCGGCGTCGAAAAGGCCGTGTGATACGCGGGGGAAATGCAGTCCTTGCCGACGGGCACCTTTCTGACGCGGGCGATTTCCTCATCGACCTTGGCGCCAGGCAGGACTCCGCCGTGCCCAGCCTTGGCTCCCTGCGAGACCTTGATCTCGACCATCTTGATCTGGTCGATCATCGCTGTGTCTTTGAACATCTCAGGATCGAAACTGCCGTCTGCGTCCCTGCACCCGAAGTAGCCCGTGCCAATCTCCCAGGTCAGGTCGCCGCCATGTTTGCGGTGGTAGGGGCTCACGCCGCCCTCGCCGGTGTCGTGATAGAAGCCACCCATCTTGGCGCCCTTGTTGAGCGACTCAAGTGCATGGGGACTCAGCGCTCCGAACGACATGGCACTGATGTTCAACACGGACGCTTCGTACGGTTGGCTGCATTGTCCATTGCCGACCGTGACGGTGAAGTTGTGGTCCTGCTTGGGCTTTGGCGCGATGGAGTGCGTGATGTACTCGTACTCGGTGCCATAGACGTCCAATTCGGTACCGAATGGCTTGACGTCTTCGGTGCCCTTGGCCCGCTCATACACGGCAGTGCGTTGAGTGCGGTTGTAGGGCCGGCCCGCTTCGTCGGTTTCGACGAAGTACTGCATCATCTCCGGGCGAATGCTCTCGAAGAAGAACCGCAGGTGTCCAAGCAGTGGATAGTTGCGGAGGATGCTGTGCCGCTTCTGCATCAGATCCCAGGTGCCGACAATCCAGGTCGGGGCCGACCAGATCAGGCCCAGCAGCCAGAACCCACTGAACATGATGCCGAGGACGATGAATGCAGCCGTGGCGAGAAACGCCGTAGCCCAGATCAGGAAGCACAGGGTTCGCATGCAAGCCCCTCCTTGTGCCGCGATCGTAGTGCACCGAAGCGACGGCACGCAAGTAGCCGCGTGGGCAATGGAGGTGCTACTCGCCGCCGGCGCCCCAGGCCGATTGACTCGGGTCGAGTTTCCACGCGTGGTTGAAGAAGCCGAGCGCTACCACGCCATCCTCGCCATTGGTGAGCGTGGATGGCTCGAGGACCATCCAGTCAGGCCAGCCCACACCCGAGAGGAACAGGGGCAGGGTTGCGGCGAGCCTGTTTCCCGCCGCGTCGGTTCCGGTGACGGTGCCGACCGAGGCCGTGTCACTCCCCGGTCGTGGTCTGACGAGCACCGCAGCGAGCGATCCCGTGTGCGTTTGGTCTCCCACGGTGACGCCGCCACGATCAACTTGAACCGGTGACGTGCCAAGCAGCGCGGTCCATGCCCCGTTCGAATCCGCGTTTCCGTACAGCATGACGCCGCGATCCACATCTACCGAGGGATCAAAGTGCTGGTCATCGACGATGTCGACCGTGCCATTGCCCCGGTACCACCAGCGTTCGGCATCCTGCCGGGCCCGAGCACGGTTCCACCGCGTCTCCTCCGGCGTGCCGGTTGTGCCGACGACCAGTACGACATCATGATTCCAGGCGCTCCGGAGTCTTCCGCCTCGCTGTGGGTTCTTCTCGCCGGCGTCAATCGTCGCCGCGGTCCCCCATCGACCGTCGGCGCCCTGCCTGAGGTGGCCATCGCCCTTGAGGACGACGTCTTTGGTTTCGTCGATCGCGATCGTGACCGGGCCTTCGGCGGCCACATCCGGGTGCGCGGCGTCGATGCGGAGGCGGGACACATTGTCTGTCGTACCGGTGATCGTCGTGGCATCGCCCTCACGCACAATCTGCAGATCGATACGGCTCGGCGCCAGGCTCGTGTGCTGCTGCTCGATGGCGGCCCAGTCGCACTCCGATGAGGCCGAGGGGTCTACGGTGACGAAGGTCAGCCGATCCCGGTGGCCGGCTTGACCGCGGGTGCGGCCCTTGAGGAACTCAAAGAGGGGAGGCCAGTCCATGCACTGATCACCCCACCAGTGTCCGGCGCCTGGCCGTTCGTAGTAGGCGAAGTCGGCGTGTCCGGATCCGAGGGCAGCACGCATGGCGCGGGCTTCCGACACCGGGACGGTGCTGTCTTCGTCGCCATGAAGGACATAGATACCGAAGCGGTCGGCATTGGCAAGCATGAGTTCCGTGTCGCTCGGGTTGGCCGCTCGCCGTAGCAGCGATCGCACACCACCATCATCCTCGTAGCGTTCGGGTCCGCCATAGGTCCAGAAACTTCTCCATCCCGCACTTGGGGCGATGGCAGCGAACTTGTCTGGAACGGTGAGCCCGATGCTCCACGTGCCATGCCCACCCATCGAATGGCCGGTGAGCCAGGCCCGCGATGGGTCGTTCGGATTCCGGCGCTGCGCGTCGGCCATCGCTTCAAGGGCATCAATCCGGCCCCACTCCTCCCAATCGAATCCAAAGGGCCGGCGGTTCGTTGGGGCGACCAGCATGCACCAGTCTCGCGGGCGGTAACAGGAGGCCTGCCGACCACCTTCGACCGATGCGCCGTGCAGGGACAGGACGGTCCCGGGTGGATCATCACTCGCTCCGACTGCCGGAACGAACCCGTAGTACTGGACGCTCCCGTCGACATCGCTGAGAAAGGTGTTCTTGCGCCATTGATCGTCGCCGCGGACGCGGAGCGTCACCGTGTCTTCGTCGAGGAGTGCGCTACCCGGTCCATGCAACTCAAGGCTGCATTCAACCGATTCATCTCCGGGTGGTGGTGCGGCCAGGCGAACAGGCACTTTCAGGAAGCTGAGCGGTGGAATGGTCGGGACAGGCGAGATGACGCGATGCCCCTCGATGCTCGCGGACATATGGGCACCTTCCAGTGGCCGCGTGTCGACGTTGTACACAATGATGCCACCGTAGGCGTCGAGTGGTGTCTCAGCGAGGGCGTCGGGGAGCGTTCGGTCCGACTGACCGATCAGCGCGACGCGTGGCGCGCCGGGCGACGCCTCTTCCTTGGCGAGCAGTTCGGCCGGCCGCACCACAGGCGCCGGATGCCCGCGGCCCGATCGAAACAGCACTTCGTTTCGCCCCTTCTTCAGCAGGAACGGAAGACGTGTATGGCCGGCTGCGTAGATGTCGCCCCCACGCGGAAGACCGTTGATCCACGCCTCGGCCATCCCGCTCGCGTCGAGCATGGCTGGTGTCTCTTGGTCCGACTCAAAGACGAACAGACCCCAGCCTCCGCGGGGGATCTCCACGGAGCCGTCATCGTCCTGAACCGCTTCCTGCCACCGAGGCGCGCCCATCATCTTGGATGTCAAAGGTCTTCCTGAGACGAGCCAGGCTTCCAGGTCATCCGTGTGGACAGGTCGCCGCCAGGCTTCGCGGGCATCCTCGGTGACGTGGACTGTGGTGGGAGTGAGGGGGGATGCGACGAGCGTCGTCAACAGCATGATCGTGGTGAGCACGTGGGCGTCCTTGTACTGCGGGTTCGCTCACAGGGTAGGGCGGTCCTGGTGAATGAGACAGGCCCCCGGACCAGCGTCCGGGGGCCTGCGTGGTGTAAGGCAGCGTGGCCGCTATTCAATGGTCAGCGTGCCGGAACCAGTCTCGCCCTGCCAACCGCCGATCCGAATGTAGTAGAGCGATCCTTCGGTCACGCTCAGGTCGATCGCCGAGTAGTAGGACTGGCAGCCACTGTCACCGCTGGCGTCGCCGTTGCAGGCAACCTGGTTGTCGCAGGTTTCCTCGTAGATCGCCATCGAGGTGTCGTAGCTTGTGGCGTCGCACGTGGTGAAGTGAAGTTGCCCTGACGCAGGTGCTGTGAACGCAAACCAGATGTCTGCGCTGCCTGCCCAGTCAAGGTACGTTCCGGAGCACTGGGAGTCATCCGGCTCCGGCGAGCTCGCCGTGGCCGTGTCAGTCTCGAAGGCGTTCTCACCGAGCATGGCGATCATGGCGGTGTCGCACTCGTCCCCGGCGCCCGCGACCGGGCACTCGGTTGTTTCGCACGCAGAGCCGTCGCCATAGAACGTGCCGCCCGACGCGATGCAGTCGTCCTGCATCAGGTCCATGCAGGACCCATCGTCGGCACAGCATGCTCCGGTTGCAGGACATCCGGCGGTTTCACAGATGGTGTCTTCACCAACCCAGTCGCCGCCCATGGCTTCGCACTCAGCCTGTGAGCCTTCGGCACACCCGCCATCAGGCAGGCAGCATGCTCCAATGGGTGTGCAGTCCATGCCCCATGCGGCGATGAGTTGCAGCAGGTCGTCCACGTCGGCGCAGCAGTTGCCGTCAACGTCTCCGACCGGGCGGAAGGACCCGTCGCCGCACTGGCCGAACGAGCCAAGTGCCGCGAGCATGTCATCCACATTGACCACGTGATTCCCGTCGATGTCTTCGGGGCAGAACCCGAGCGGAAGATCGCAGGGATCGATCGGGGCGGCGGGAGGCGCGAGCGTCGTCACCGACGCCGACGCGCCGGCGCCAGGCTTGAATGTGCCGATCACAACCTCCGAATACTCAGGCGCGACGTTGGCGTCGAAGCGGAAGTTGTACATGGTCGCCCATCGAAGGGCATTGGCATTCGGGTTGCTTTCGTAACTGGACGTCTCCCAGGTGATGAACCCGGGGGTGACGGTGGCGGTCCAATCTGTGCCGTCGTAGACCTCACCACTGTGGTAGTCCACGTCGTGGAAGCCGATGTTGCTGGCACTCGCGCTGCTTGGCAGAGGCACCGTGAATGAACCACCGCTCGCATCACAATTGTGGTTGTAGACCGCGTACTCATAGTGCCAGGCGCCGCCGCCGAGATCGGTGACCTTGGCGCCGACAAGGAAGAACCCGTCGCCCGAGACGTGGGCCTCGTTGAGGTCCACGCTCGGATCTTCGGCAGCCCACTTTCGAATGGCCTGCTCCTCAACCTCGGTGCCTCCGATGGAGTCGACACTCGAGATGCTTGAGAAGACCACCTCACGCCAGGACGCGTTGTTGGCGTGGTTGCCTGCGGGCGCATCGTCCGAACTCATGTAGTACCCCTCAAGGAAGTACCGGGCGCCCGGATTGAGTGCCGGATCCACATCGTCATTGTGAATCTGCAGGTTGCCCCGCAGCGACGATGGGCCGCTGCTTGAGACGTTGAACGGATAGTCGTAGTACCCACTGAAGGCGTTGACGTCGCTTCGGGGTCCGCTGGGATTCGAGTTGAGACCGGCACCATAGGTGTCGGCGCAGCCGATGCCGAGCGTAGAGCAGTCTGTTGGCTGGCAATCGCCGCACCCACTCTCGCTCAAGGCGCAGAAGGAGTGCTTGAGCCAGGACATGCCGATCTGCTCGAACCGTCCATCCGCCATGCGAAACGCGTTCTGGCCGATCAGCGGCGTGTTGTTTGTTCCTGAGTACCAGTCTGCCTCTGCGTCGCCGAAGTTGCATGACGTCGTGGAGATGGAGTACCCGCCGATGCCGCCGGATGAGCCGTGGTACTGAACGTCGTTGGCCACGTAGAACGCGACGACATCCGGCCCGACCACGCTCGCCGAGGCGAGGCCGGAGGCGACAGCGCCCGCCACCAGGGCGATTGTTCGAAGGCTTGCTTGTGACACAGGGGGCTCCTCTCTTGGCTGCTGCAATGGCCACCTCCCGCCCCCAGGCGGTGGCCTCAAGTCCCCCCAGAATAGACCAATCCGGAGGGGATACAAGGGCTTTCAGGGGCAAAGGCCGCGGCGTACCGCTGGTTGGTCGGCTCATTCGGGCGGCAAGATCATCCGGAGGTCGAATTGTGGCCGCATTGGCGATGGTGCCCCCTCCGGGGGGGCCGTATCGTGCCCGCATGCTGCTCTGCACTGCCTTGCTTTCCGTGGCCGCGTGGGCCGATCCGGCCGTCCCGCCGAACATCGTGCTGATCCTCGCCGATGACCTCGGATGGGGAGAGATTGGCTGTCAGGGGCAGGAGAAGATTCCGACGCCCAACATCGACCGACTCGCCGCCGAAGGGATGCGTCTGACGTCCCACTGGTCGGGCAGCCCGGTGTGCGCGCCTTCCCGATGTGTGCTGCTGACCGGCAAGCATCCGGGCCACGCGGTCGTGCGCGACAACTGGGAGAACGGAGGCTGGGGAGCGGATGAGCCGGAAGGTCAGTATCCACTCCCGCCGGAGGAGGTCACCCTCGCAGAAGTGTTGCAGGCGGCCGGCTACGACACCTGCGCCGTCGGCAAGTGGGGGCTCGGCGGCCCGGGCACGGTGGGGCATCCGAATGCGCAAGGCTTTGAGCACTGGTTTGGGTATCTCTGCCAGCGGAAGGCCCACAACTACTATCCGACCCACTTGTGGCGGAATGCGGACCGCGTGCCGCTTGAGGGCAATGCGTGGTTCTCGGCGCATCAGAAACTGGCCACGCCGCTCGAACACGAAGCCGAGTATCGGCAGCGATTCCAGGCCGAGACCTTTGCCCCGGACCTGCTGCGTGACGAGGCGGTTTCTTTCATCGAGTCACGATCGGGCGACACGCCGTTCATGCTCTTCTACGCAAGCCCCGTGCCGCACGTCGCATTGCAGACGCCGTGGCCGCGGCTTGACGCCTTCCCCAGGGCGTGGGACGAGACGCCATACCTCGGGTC
>JASMLR010000017.1 GCA_030748575.1 Phycisphaerales bacterium
TCACCTCGCTTGCGATGGACTCCGATAAGCCAGAGCAGTATTTCATGCCATTCCTTCTGCTGTTTATCTTGCTCTTTGCGATGACCGGCATTGGCAACGGTTCCACATTCCGAATGATCGGCGTCATCTTTGCGCGTGACAAGCGTGGCCCGGTTCTTGGTTGGACCTCTGCCATTGCTGCGTATGGTGCGTTCATGATTCCCATGGTGTTTGGCATTCAGATCAAGGCCGGTACGCCGCAATACGCGTTGTATGGCTTTGCGGGCTATTACCTGACCTGCCTGATTGTCAACTGGTGGTTCTACGCTCGTAAGGGCGCTGAGATCCGGTGCTGATTCGCTCCTACCTGACAGCAGAGGAAGACCTTCCATGTCTGTGATTCAAACTCAACCAGTCCATGACGAGGCGCACGAGCCAAACCTGGCGCATCACTTCGAGAGCATGGAGCAGCAGCACGATGCCGGAAAACTCGGCATGTGGCTGTTTCTGGCAACTGAGGTTCTGCTCTTTGGTGGACTCTTCTGCGCGTATGCGGTCTTCAGAGCCAACCACCCCGCGCTCTTCGCGTGGGGCGAGCAGTTTCTTGATGAGAAACTCGGCGCGGCCAACACCGCGATTCTTCTCATCTCGAGCATGACAATTGCCATGGCCATCACCTACATTCAGCGTGGTCATCGTCGCATGGCGATGGCCGCTGTCGGGGTGACCTTTGTCTGCGGCGCCATGTTCATGGCCATCAAGTCGGTCGAGTACGGGCACAAGTTCCACGACAAACTGCTCTGGGGTACCGGGTTCTACGAGATGCCCGAGGGTGGTCACGGCGGCGGGGCTGCCATGGCCGCCGTCCCGGCGGGCGTGGGGGATGCCGCCAAGGGCCGGCAGGGCTGGGACAGCACGTGCCGTTCCTGCCACGGGGCCGCCGGCGAAGGTGTCGAGGGCCAGGGCGTGGATCTCCGGACCAGCGCCTTTTCCCAGGGCCTCGATGACGAAGGGCTGCTTGCCTTCATCAAGAAGGGGCGGCTCCCTGACGCGGCAGACAGCGCGACCGGCATTCTGATGCCGCCCAAGGGCGGCAATCCGCTCCTGAAGGATCAGGACCTCCGCGACATCGTGGCGCACATGCGGACGCTGGAGAAGCCCTTGGGCGATGACGGCGCCGCGAGCGAGCCCGCGGCAGGGGACGAGCCTGCGGACGACGCAGCGACCGCGTCCCCGGAAGGGGACAAGGCGGCGGACGACGCCGAGCCAGCGGCGCCGGCAGCAAACTGGCTTCCCAGGTCATCCATTCCAAACGCGCCCGAGGGCCCGCCCGGCATTACGGACCGGCTCATTGAGGACGTGGAGTATGCCGTGCATCGTCCCGTGGCCCAGTTCGATCCGAACCGCCCGGCCAACGCGCACCTGTTCTTCGGCATCTACTTCCTGATGACCGGGCTGCACGGCATCCATGTGATCGCCGGCATGCTTGTCATGCTGTGGCTGCTCTGGCGACTGGGCCGGGGAGACTTCGGGCCGAGGTACTACGCGCCGATCGAGTGCGGGGCGCTCTACTGGCACATCGTGGATGTGATCTGGATCTTCCTCTTCCCGCTCTGGTACCTGATCGCCTGAGGCAGCTGGCATCGCGGCAGGCCGGCCAACGCTGGCCTGCGGCCGGGCCTGTGTTTACGCCTCGAACCATGACATGCGTAGCCGCGCGATCATGCATCGCCCGCCGCGGCCCGGACGCCTTTCAGGAAACCCGCGCCCCTCAGACCGACGGCCAGTCGATGCCCTCAAGGTGCGACGCGTAGTGTCGCCACCGACCGACGCTGCTTGTATAGAGCGGCCGATTCACCTGGTCATAACTGAGGGTTCGGACCGTCCGTCGCTGGGTGTGAAAGCGTGCGCAGGCGTCATCCCACGGCAGGCCCAGAAACGATGTCAATTCCGGCATCGTGGTTTCGGGCGTGGTGACAAGGTCTTCATATCGAACGTCGAGAATCGGGACGTCCAGGACGGCCTTCCAGTGGTCCATGAGCCGCTGGGACTGCGCCCATGCCGCTGCGATCCAGTCCAGTCGGCTCGCCCATGGAAACATGCGGCTGTTGAAGCCGCCCATGAAGCAACTGACGGCGACGTCTCTGGGGTCTCGCGTGATGTGGATGATCCGCGTCTTTGGAAACAACCTGCTCAGCAGCCCGACGAGGATCACATTGCCAAGCGCTTTGTTGACGACGCGTTCGGCGCCCTTCGGGGCCATGGCTGTGATCTGCGCAACGTATCGGTTCGCAGCGGTAGTCCACTCCTTGCTCTGATAGGCGCCATAAGACTGCGGTGGTGGCTTTGATGGGTCGTACTGCCCGCCCATCGTTCTGGCAAACTCCTCAAGGGCGGACAACTCCCCGACCCCTGCGGCGTGCGGATGGGCGTCGATGATCTGATCCAGAAGGCTGGTTCCGCTGCGGGGCATTCCGGCGATGAACACCGGGACATCACTCTGGCACGTGCTGAGCGGAATCTTGTCGATGAGCGCCGAGTGCCACCGACCCATCACCGCATTGGCCTGGGCTTCAAGACGCTCGACGCGAAACGGCCGGGTGTTGAGCGCATTGGCCTGTGTGGCTGCTTCAAATGCGTCGTCATACCGACCCGCCCGGTCGAGCGCCTTCGCCTTCAGATGCAGCGCCATACTCCGCTGCGTATCGGAGATTCGCTCCGACTTGAGCATCGAGTCGATTTCCTGCACGGCCTGGTCGTACTGTTCGTCGTGAATGCGGAGCTTGGCCCACTCGAACCGAAGGAGCGCGACCATCGGGTCGCGGTCATCGACGATCTCGGCTCGAAGTGAAGCGATGATGGGCTCCGCGTCGGCGTAGCGGCCTGCCTGCTCGAGCATGAGTCCCTTCTGAAACCGGACGGCCGGATTGCCGGGCGAGAGTGCGAGGGCTGCCTCGCACTGGGCGAGCCCCTCATCGGTGCGGCCCAACAGCCCGTAGGCCGTGGCCAGCGCCGTATGTCCATGCGGCGTGGGGTGGAGATCAACCGACTGGGCAGCACACACGGCCATCTGAGCCACATCACCCTGCTGCTCAGCGACCATCGCTCGCATCGCCCACGCGTCGTGGTCGCGGCTTCCCCGGCGGGTCATCGGCTCAAGCCGGGCCATGGCTTCCTTGAGCCGCCCGGCGCCGATGAGGTGCTGCACCTCGGCAATGACCTGACTTCTGGTCTCTGGTCCAGGGTTGAGCGAGTCTGGCATTGGCGAAAGATACCCGCCTCGGTCGGTATGAGTCGTTGAAGGCGGACCGACTTGAGGCAGACGCCGTTTCAAGGCCGCGTTCAATTTCATCTTGGTGCTACATGTGGTGTAACGCGTCAAGCGGCCCCCGCCTCGCCGCCGCAGGGGAGGATCCGCGGAGGTTCTGATTGACCCTCATGCGTTCACGTGGTCCAATGGGATGCCTCGGAGATCCACCCCATGCCCACGCTGCTCAGCATGCTTCTGCTTGCCGCCACGCCCGCGCCGCTGGACGCGTCTGCGTTTGCGCCCCTTCGGACGGCCACCACACCGATCATCCTTCAGGATGCGCCCCTCGGAGGCGACCTTCGCGGTGACCTGGTGCTGGAGCCGCTGGGGCTGGTCAGTCCGGCCACCCGCTTTGAAGTCGGGGTCGAACGCCGCAGCGTGCAGCCCACCGACCTGCCGACCACGTTTCACGGTCACATCGACGGCCGCCCCGAATCATGGGTCTACCTGGCGGTGAACAGCAAGGGCGTCGCCGGTCTGCTCGATACCGGATCCGGCCTGTGGGCCCTGGGATCTGCGGATGGATCACGCGGCCTCGCTGGCGGCGCGATCGCCTGGCGGTCGCTCGGGTCCACCATGCCGCCGGCAGGCGTCGACATCTGCGGCGCCGATACCAGCCACGCCCCAGCGGCGTCCCCTCGGGCGCTCGACGCGGCCGACCGCGTGCATCTGGAACTCGCCATTGAAACCGACTACGAGTTTGCGTCGCTCTTCGGCAACGACCTCGATGCCGCGGCCGCCTACGTCGTGGCGATGCAGGGTGCCGTCGCGGCCATCTTCGCTCGCGATGTTGCGTGCGACATCGAAGTGACGTACGTCCGGCTGTGGGACACCCCCGACGACCTCTTCAACATGGAAGATCCGCTTCAACCGTTCCGCCACCACTGGAACGACAACATGACGGACGTGCCGCGGGATCTGGCTCAGTTTCTCTCCGGGCGGGTCGACCTTCCATACGGCGGCGTGGCCTGGTTGAACGCGACCTGCGGGGATCATGCCTACAGCGTCGCGGGCTACATGCTCGGTTCGTTTGTCAGCGGCACCGAGTCGGCGTTTGGAAACTGGGACGTCACCGTCGCAGCCCATGAACTGGGGCACAACTGCGGCACCGCCCATACCCACGACTACAGCCTTGACGACTGCGCGAGCGGCCAGATCGTGCGTGGCCCGATCATGAGCTACTGCCACACAACGACCGGCGGCGGCGCCAACATTGATATGCGCTTCCACACGGTCACAACGTCGGCCATGCGGGCGCACCTGGAGTCGTCCGAGTGCCTGTTCATCGACTGCAACGGAAACGGCGCTGATGACGCCGAGGACATCATCGTGGGAATCAGCAACGACGCCAATTTTGATGGCGTTCCCGACGAGTGTCAGGACTGCAATGCCAACGGGCAACTCGATCCGGACGACATCGCAGGCGGAGTCAGCGCCGATGTCGACGGTGACGGTATGCCCGATGAGTGCCAGCCGGATTGCAATGGGAACGGCACGCCCGATCAGTACGACATCGGCATCGGTATCAGCGGCGATCTCTGGGGCGATGGTGTGCCCGATGAGTGCCAGCCCGACTGCAATGGCGACGGACAAGCCGACTACAACGAAATCCAGGACGACATGATGCTCGACATCGATCGCACCATGGTTCTGGACTCATGCGAGGACTGTGATGGGGACGGGACACCCGACCTGGCGCAACTCGGCGGCGGGCTCAACATCTGGTTGCTCAGTGGCGGCGAGGGGCGGGTCGTGGCGATGCATCCGCTCACTGGTGTGCCGATGGTGACGGGCCCGGCGCACCTCGTCGAGTCACCCGGCACGCTGCTCGTGCTGGAAAGTGGCCGCGTGCTGATCACCGACCTGGCTACGGACCGGATTGTGGAGGTTGATGCATCAACCGGCGAGCTCGTGGGCGACTTCGCCCCGTCCGGAACGCCGGGATTGGACGGCCCGACGTGCCTGCTTGAGCATGCGGGTGCTGTGCTGGTCGCGTGCAGCGACAGCGGGGGCATTCTGCGGTTCGACGCCGAGACCGGCGCGCCGCTCTCGGCACTCGTGACGCCCGGTTCTCTGGATACGCCGATGTCCCTGCACCTGGACCCTGACGGTGACCTGCTCGTCGGGCTCCATCGCGGTCAGGTGCGACGCCATGATCCGATCACAGGCGCCCTGCTCGATGTCGTCGTGGCCACCGGGAGTGTGCAGGATCTTCGCGGGCTGCTGTGGCACCCGAATGGGATGCTGCTCATCTCCGACGCAGAGGCCGACGCCATCGAAGCGTTCTCGCCGGACACCGGCGTGCATCTGGGGCGATGGGATACAGGCGGGCTGGCCGAGGGGTACTGGCAGTTGCTCGACCCCGGGCCGCTCATGATCGGGCCGGGTGGGCATGTGCTGGTGGTGTCGACGAGCAGCAACACGGCGCTGCAGCGATACCACGTTCAGTCGGGGCTCTTCCAGCGGAGTTTCTACATTCTGGACCAGATGTCACCTGACACCGTGGCCTTCGGACTCATGCCCGCTTCGGATCAGGACTGCAATGCGAACATGCGGATCGACACGTGTGAAATCGCAGCGGGCGAACTCGACGACGCCAACGGCAATGGCGTCCCCGACGTCTGTGAGTGCCTGGGAGATCTGGACGGCGACGGGCTCGTCGGCGTGGACGATCTGCTGGCGGTGGTCGCCGGTTGGGGCGGCCCCGATGGTGACGTCGATGGCAACGGGACGACCGATGCAGACGACCTGCTGGCCCTGCTGGCCCGGTGGGGCGGGTGCTGAAGCGGGTTCCGGCCGCGTGCTAACGCGGCACCGTCGTATGCGCCTGCGGCGCCGAGCAGCCCTGGAAGTCGGCGGTCGGAAGCAGCCAGTGGCGTGCGCCGTGGAGGGTGTGACTGGTGCCCGGGACCTCGCTGGAGAGGTCGTGGACAACGCCGACCCGGCCGGGATGGTGCGCGCGGTTCTCGATGATGCGAATCGGCCCATGCAGTTCGGCCGTCACGATGTCCAGGTCACCGTCGCCGTCGAGATCTCCGAAGGCGGCAGCGCGGTCGAGCCTCGGCTGGGCAAGCCAGCCTGAAGTCGCCACATGAGGCGTGAAGCGATCACCATCGCGAAGCAGCAGCAGGGGGCGCTGGCTGTACGTGCTGTCCATGGTGGCCAGTGAGGCGTTCGGGTACACGTGGCCGTTGAGCGTCAGCAGGTCCTCGTCGCCGTCATGGTCAAGATCGATGAAGCGGCTCGTCCACCCGAGCATGGCGCGGCTCGGGCCGCCAATGGCGTAGCGATTGGTGCGGTCGACAAAGGAGCCGCCTTCCTGCACCAGCAGCGTGTTGCTGTCGCTTGAGAAGTTGCTTGTAAAGACGTCAGCCGCGCCGTCACCGTTGACATCGCCAATCGCCATGCCCATCGTCGCTTGCTCGGCCCCGGCCATGTTCGTGGCAAACCCACGCTCCAGCGCCGTGTCCCGCCAGTGGCCAGCGTCCAGTTCCAGAAGGTGGTTGGCCATCCCATCATTGCCAACGAGAATCTCGGCGGCGCCGTCGTCGTCCACGTCGAGTATGACGGCGTTGAGGCCGAAGGCAGGCCGGGCGTCCAGCGGTGATTCGCTCGTGAAGCCGCCGGCTCCGTCATTGAGGAGCAGCACGTCGTCGAGCGGGCGAAGGCCCGCGGGTCCGGCCAGCACGTCCTGGCCGCGGAAGTCGATGGGGGGTACGGGCGGCGCCGAAAAATCCCAGTCGACGTACCGCGTGACGAAGAGGTCGATGTCGCCGTCGCCATCGACGTCGCCCGGGGCGGCGCCGGTCGACCAGTTCGGAACCGAGATGCCGGCTGAAGCGGTGATGTCGGTGAACACGCCGCCGTCGTTGCGGAGCAGGACGTCCGGCCCGATGCAGGTGACGTACAGGTCCGGGTCCCCATCGCCATCGATGTCGGCGGCCGTGGCGGAGGTGGCCCAGCGGCGAAGCATCACACCCGTATCGACGAACCGCAGGGTGCCTTCATCGGCAAGAAGGTTGCGGAAGAGCCGCGATCCGGGCCCGGACTCAGGGGCCCCCAGGTCGGACCCGTTGGCAAGAAAGACGTCCAGATCGCCGTCGCCATCGGCGTCGAGCAGCGTGATGCCCGGGCCGTTGACTTCGACAATCTGGGTGGAGGGATCGGCGCCGCAGGTCGTGATGAAGTGGGGGCCTGTGATGGCGGTGATATCAACCAGCTCGACGGTGCCCACGTCGGGCGCGCGGTCGCATCCGATGAGCAGGAGCGGGACCAGCCCGATCGCCTTCATGGCCGCGTCCGCGCCGCGGTGACGCGCTGCTCTGCGGCGCGGCCGGCAGCCTCAGCCGCTTCGGCTGCCGCCATGCGGCCGAGGTGCCGTAGCAGCCGGGCGAGTTGATAGTGCGCCTCGTACAGATCCTGGTCGGCGGCGACGGCCCGCGCCAGCAACGCCGCGGCGGCCTGACGGTCGCCGTCTCGCTGCTCGCGCACCTCACTCAATCTCGCCAGCGCCTTGGCGACGCCCGCCGCGCGGCTTGGATCCTCCTGCTGCAGCGCAATGGCCCGCTGCAGAAACCGCTCCGCCGCGTCGAAGTCGCCCCGCTCCAATGCGAGCACACCGAGTCCGAAGTGCGAATCTCCTTCGTCGGGCGCCATCTGAAGATGCCGCTCGAAGGCGGCGCGGCTTTCGTCCGGTCGGCCCGCGTGGTACAGCGCCCAGCCGAGAAAGTGCGCAGCTGGCGGATAGGGCGGCGAGGCGGCCTCGGCGCGGCGCAGCCACCCGGCGGCTTGTGTGTAGTGACGGTCCCAGTGGTGCGCCAGCCCCATCAGAAAGAGGGTTCGGCTGTCGCTGTCGCCTCCGTCAATCATCTGTCGCAGCCGCACCCGGGCCGGGCCGGTGTCGCCGGCCTGGATGCTCGCAAAGTGAGCGGATTGGGCCCCGCTGAGGGGTGGCACCGGGGTGGGATCCGGGGTGTGCTGGCCGCACCCTCCGCTGCAAAGGGCCACCGCCACCAGAAGATGCTTGGCGGCGACACGAACGGTCGTTATGGTGAGACCGCGTGGGGCGGTTGAGAGGAGCGGCATGAGAGGCCTCAGGATAGTCCTGCTGACCACCGCTGCAACGTGCCTTCCAGCAATGGCTCAGGCACCACCCCGCATGGGCGATCCCCTGGCGGGGTTGACTGCGTCGCAGTCCGAACGCTTTGACCTGGGCCGCATCCAGTATCAGCGCAATATCACCGAGGGTGAAGGGCTCGGCCCGGTCTTCAATCAGACCTCCTGCGCGTCGTGCCACAACGCGCCGGTCGGTGGGCCGGGGGCGCAGCAA
Organism: Phycisphaerales bacterium; assembly: GCA_030748575.1. Classification (GTDB taxonomy): domain Bacteria; phylum Planctomycetota; class Phycisphaerae; order Phycisphaerales; family SM1A02; genus UBA12567. The sequence continues at coordinate 8,619 of JASMLR010000017.1, forward strand.
GTCACGCGGTTCGGGCGGCTCGACAAGAAGGGGGGCTTCGATCCTCTGAGTGAGTTCGGCGGCTCACTTCTGAATGCCAATGCCATCAGCGACGAGTGCGCCGATGAGATTCCGGCGGCCGCCAATGTCACCGCGCTCCGGGTCACGCCGGGCGCGCTGGGGTATGGACTTCTGGAGGCCATTCCGGATGACGATCTGGTTGCCAATGCGGCCGCGCAGGACGCTTCGGTACGCGGCGTCGTCCGGTGGACCGAAGCCATCGAGGCGCCGGGCGTCGCTCGAGTCGGACGCTTCGGCTGGAAGGCTCAACTCCCGACCATCATGTCGTTCAGCGCCGACGCATCCAATCAGGAACTCGGCTTCACCACCAGGCTGCTTGAGAACGACAACCCGCCCAAAGGCGACCACGAGCTGCTCGCGGAGTGCGATGCGGTTCCTGACCCGGAGGATGTTGCGGACGATGATGGCTTCGAGTACCTCGACCGAGTCACCGACTTTCAACGCTTTCTCGCAGCCCCGCCCCAGATTCCGCCGAGTGGAATGAGTGGCGAGGTCGTCTTTGAAGCGATCGGCTGCGCCGTCTGCCATACCAGCCAGTTCACAACGTCGAATGATGAGAATCTGGAGGCGGCGCTTCGAAACCGGGTCATTCGCCCGTACAGCGACTTCCTCTTGCATGACATGGGGGCGGCGGCGGACGGCATTGCCGATGGTCCCGCAGGTGTCCGCGAGCTTCGAACGCCGCCACTTTGGGGACTCAGGACACGAAACCCGATGTGGCACGACGGACGCGTGCTCGGAGGAACCTTCGAGGATCGCGTGCGGGAGTCGATCGGCTTGCACGGCGCGGCGCTCAGTCAGGGGCAGGCGACGTCCGCAGCCTTTGATGCGTTGCCTCCGGCCGACCAGGCTGCCCTGGTGGCCTTTCTCGACTCGCTTGGCCGCGCCGCGTTTGACGGGGACGGCGATGGCGATGTGGACCTTGACGACATGTATGGCGACGGCGGCTTTCTTGTCTGCATGGGCGGTGGTGTAGATCCGGACAACGGCTGCGCCGTGCACGACGTTGACGCAGATGGCGATGTGGATCTGGATGACGCTGCGGCCATGGCACTCGACTACGACGGCGGCTGGCTCGATTGCGATGACGACGGGGTCCACGATCTGGAACAGATTGCCGGCGGGGAACTGGACGCAGATCAGAACGGCGTGCTTGATATCTGCGAATCGTGCCCCGGCGATGTTGATGGGTCCGGGGATGTGGGGACCGACGACCTGCTCATCGTGCTTGCGGAGTGGGGCCCGTGCGCTTCTGGCTGCGACGGAGATGTCGACGGAAGCGGGCATGTCGGAGTTGATGACCTTCTGGCCATTGTGGGCGGCTGGGGACCATGTACATGAAGAAACGATTGGACGCCTGTATGAAGATGTTCTCCGCGGCGTGCGTGCTGATTGGCGGCGGTGCTTCCGCTCAGAACTGGGTGGGGTTCGAGAATGAGACCGACAGCAGGCTTCAGGCCGAACCCGCGCTTGGCGTGTCCGACGCGCAGGAGAAGGACTACATCGTGGGCGATCTGGATCGCGACGGTGACGACGATCTCATCTGCGTCCGGAAGGAGCCCTTCACGTCAACCGGGCGAGACGTCAATGTCCTCTTCATGAACGAAGGCGGTGTGTTGGTTGATCGGACCAGCATGTACGCGAGGGCGTCGGATGTAGCCGGGGATCAGGGGTTCATGACCCCGACCAACGATCGGGATGTTGAGCTTGTTGACCTCGATGGGGACGGTTGGTTGGATGTGGTCACTGCAACGACGCTCACGGACAACGACTCGAAGCATCTGTCGCACCCCCGGGTGTACATGAATCTGGGCGAGGATGACGGGATCTGGCAGGGACTCCGGCACGAGGACGCGCGGATTCCGCAGATGCATGCGACTGCTGGTCCACGGTTCTGCTCGGTGGCGTCCGGTGATATGGACGGCGACGGAGACATGGACCTCTACTTCGGTGACTATGACAGTGGTGGAAGTCAGATCTTTGACTACAACAACCGGCTCCTGATCAACGATGGCAATGGGTTCTTCACGGACGAGAGCGAATCCCGACTGACGTTTGAGATGCGGGAGTCTGCGTTCGGGGCGGCCAGTGAGATCGTGGATATGAACGGGGACGGGGCGATGGACATCGTGAAGCAGACGTCGCTCAATCCGCCGCAACACATCGCGGTGACCTGGAATGACCCGAGCAATGAGGGTGTTTTCAACGGGTATCAAATCGTGGACCAGTTGGCGCCGTACTTCGTGTCGGTCGGTGATCTCAATGGCGACGGCATGCTCGACATGGTGGTGGTCGATGACGGTGTGGACACCTATTACCTGAATCAAGGAAACGACGGGCAGGGCCACGCGCAGTTCTCGCAGCGGTCCTTCAGTTCGGTGACCAGTGGATTCGGTGGCGACGCATACATCGTCGATCTGAACAACGACGGACATCAGGACGTGATCATCACCGATGTCGATGTCGACATCCCGGGCTGCTCCCGCAGTACGCACATCTTGCGGAACCGCGGGGAGTCGCCGGACGTGACCTTCTCTCGTGAAGACACGGGCGTCTCCGAAGGCATGCTCTTGGGCGTGCATGACGTGGGGTTGATTGACATCAACGGTGATGGATGGATGGACATGGTGATGGGGCGGTGCAGTTCCACCGAGGTGTGGATGAACAAGCCGCCGACCGGGATCGTGTTTGCCTGGGACGGAGGCATTCCCTCCTACGTGTCGCCTGGAGAGGAGCGACCCGTTCAGTTCCAGTTGCAATCGGTCGGTGGCGTGGATGTGGCGGCCGGGAGCGGCGGCCTGCTCGTGCGGTCGCCGGGTTCCGGGTGGGTGGAGGTTGCGGTTGAAGATCTCGGGAGCGACACCTATCGGGGCAATCTTCCCGCGATTGACTGCGCCGCGTCACTTGAGTTCTACGCCCGAGGCGAGACGATTGATGGCACCGAGTTCACGGACCCGGGGTTGGCGCCGGCCGCCGGATACGTGGCGATCGGGGCGGACGGCACGGAGACGCTCGTGCGTCTGGACTTCGAGGAGCCGGCCGTTGGGTGGTCGGTGCAGAACGATCCGTCACTCGAAACGGGCGCGTGGGAACAGGTCGATCCGATCGGCACGCTCTTCGGCACGACGCCAGCCCAGCCCGAGGATGATGCCACCAACGGCGCCGATGCGGTGCAGTGCTTCATCACACAGAATGGTTCGGTAGGTGGCTCGGTCGGGGAGGCCGATGTCGACGGTGGACCGACGATTCTGGTGTCACCGGCGATCGATCTGGACGGCACCGATGGCACGTTGAGTTACGCCCGATGGTTCTATGACAGTGAGGTCGGCGACGCGCTCGTCACCGAGGTCAGCAACGACGACGGCGTGTCCTGGACGTGGGTGCACGAGAGCACCGGAACCAACTCGGCCTGGGAGACCGCGGCATTTCGCATTGGTGAATATGTCGTGCCCTCCGCGAACGTTCGGATCAGATTCGTGGTGGAGGATGGCGCGAGCCCGTCGGTCGTCGAGGCCGGCGTCGACAACGTGCAGCTCGATGTGTTCGACTGCGACGATACGCCGCCCTGTACGGGTGATGTGGACGGGAGCGGCGAGGTCAATGTTGACGACCTGCTTCTGCTTCTTGGCGCGTTTGGTAATCAATCCGCCGGGCCCGAGGATCTTGATGGTGACGGCTGGGTGACGGTCAACGATGTGCTCATCCTCATTGGTGCGTGGGGGCCGTGCGAAGGCTGACGGCCTCGGTCTGATGTAACCGGAACGCGCGTTCCCCCGCAGGAGCACCCCCTATGGCGTGCGGCGGTCGCCGCCGCGTCCGCCCTGAAGGTCATCGGCGGCGGGTTATCTGAACGCCGGGGTGGAGGCCCTCGTCTGGGGGACCGGATGGGCGTTCCGAAGCGAGGCTGCCTCCACAGCGGCCGCCGCACCCGCAGCGAGGCGATCCACGATAAAATTGGACCCACGGCTCCAGATATCCGAATGGAGTGTTGAAGGATCCGGGCACAGCATGAGGCGCTGAACGCGTGGACTCGCCCCGACAGGACACCCGCCTTGCCAGGCGTCGACGCAGGTACAGCACGTGGCGGGCCGTATCGCTGATCGCCGTGTACGTGCTTGCCGCAGTGCACATTGCCCACTGGCGGATCTCAGGGAAAACCCTTGCACCGCTCGAGTTGAACGAGGTCATGGTGACGCTTGAACTGGGCATCATCACAGCCGGCTTCGTGTTCATGGCGCTCATCGTGGTGTCGGCGGCGATCTTCGGCCGGTTCTTCTGTTCATGGGCCTGCCACATCCTCGCGCTTCAGGATCTGTGCGCGTGGATGCTCAGGAAGCTGCGCATTCGAGCCAAGCCTGTCCGCTCGCGGGCACTGCTGCTCGTCGCGCCGCTTGCCATGCTCTACATGTTCGTGTGGCCTGCCTTCAGCACGGTAATCGATGGCCGCCCGTTTCCGTCCCTGCGTCTCTCGGATGATGCTGGCGGGTGGGGGTCGTTTGTGACCGACGACTTCTGGCGAAACCTCCCCGGCCTGTGGGGCGCACTGCTTACATTCGCCGTCTGCGGATTTGTCATCATCTACATTCTGGGCACACGATCGTTCTGCCAGTACGTGTGCCCGTACGGCGCGGTATTCGGATTGATGGATCGCGTGGCCCCCGGCCGCATCAAGGTGAATGCGGATCGCTGCACTGGCTGCGCTGTGTGCACCGGTGTGTGCGAGTCACACGTACGAATCCACGAGGAGATCGCCATACATGGCAATGTGGTCGATCCTGGATGCCTGAAGGATCTTGACTGTGTTGCGGCGTGCCCCGAAGGGGCGCTCTCGTTCGGGTGGACCAGGCCCTCCCTGCTGCGGTCCCTCCGGCCCGCTCGCCGCCGGCTTCGGTATGACTTTCGGTGGTGGGAAGACGTGCTGATGGCCTGCGTGTTCATCGGCGCGTTGTTTGCGTTTCGGGGGCTGTACGGGCGGCTTCCATTCCTGTTGTCGCTGACCATTGCCGGCATTCTGGCCTACTTCGCAGTCCTGACGATTCGGCTCTTTCCTGCTCGCGATCTTCGTTTCAATGCCTTTCAGTTGAAGCGTGCGGGCGCGTGGACCCGCGGAGGTGTCGTGTTCGGCATCGTCATGCTGGCCGTCTGGCTGTTTGCGGCGCACAGCGGGGTTGTGCGGTACCACGAGTGGGCAGGCGCCGCAGCCCTGGAGCGGGCCAAGGCTCAGGCCGCTGCCGCCGACAACGCCGCGGTGGGAATGGCCGATCTCCAGACGGCGTTGTCACATATGAACTTCGTCGAGCGATGGGGCATCATGGTCGAGCCGACGCACTACGCCCGAAAGGGCTGGGCGAGTTGGGCGGCCGGTGACGGTGACGGCGCTCGTCGGGCATGGCGGCACGCCATCGAGGCGTCGCCGTCTGACCATCAATCGCGGCTGAACCTCGCCGCCGCCATGCTTGAGGCCGGTCGGCCCGAACCGGCGGTCCGGTTGCTCCAGTATGTCGCGTCTGCCCACCCGAGATCGAGCAAGGACGCGGCCCGGTATGCGTGGTACCGCGCCTCTGCCTGGGACATGCTCGCAGCTGTGGCTGCCGCCCGGGGCGACGAGCAGGCCGCCCTGGCAGCGTCCGAAGCTGCGAATCGGGCGCGAGCCGCCAACGGGGAGCGCAGCCCATCGCCGCACTGATACCCTCACGGCATGCAAGATCCTCGCATCCTTGAGTCGGCCACGTTCAATCAGAAGGTCTGCACCTACTGGCTCCTGAGCGGTGGATTCATCCTGCTTGTGTGCGTCGTGACGATACCGCTGCTGGTTCCCTGGTTCATTTTCGGCAGCCTGGTGACGCGGCGGTACCTCGACCATGTTGCCTGCTCGCTGACGGAGCGAACACTCATCGTGAAGAAGGGCTGGATCAATCGAATCGAGAAGACGATTCCGCTTGAGAAGATCACCGATCTGGCACTTGTTCAGGGCCCGATCATGCGCGTCATGGGTCTCCATGGATTGAGCGTGGAAACGGCAGGGTCTACCGGCGGGACTTCAAGCGGTGCGCTGGTGACACTGGTTGGCATTGTCGATGTGCAGGCATTCAGAGACTCGGTGCTGTCGCAGCGAGATCGCCTGATGGGTACCGCTGAGAGTGCTCGGACGCCCGAGGACGCGGGCCCCGACGGCGAGGATCGCGTCCTGGAGGACATCAGGGATACGGTGCGTCGCATCGAGCGGCACCTTGCCGATCGGTGACATCGGGAGCGTCCATGTCGACCGGCCGGGCCGTCTGGTGGAGCGTCGGAGTGGTCGCGGCGACCGTGCTCTTGCTGTGGCTTCTTGGTCGGCCGTTTATCTGCACCTGCGGCACGGTGTCGCTCTGGCACGGGGACATCAATACCGCGGAAGACTCTCAGCAACTCTTCGACTGGTATTCATTCTCGCACGTCCTGCATGGCTTTCTCTTCTATTGGCTGCTTTGGTTGCTCGGTCGCCGCATGGACGTGTTGCGGCCGGTTCGCCGCCGATTCGTGCTGGCGCTCGCAGCTGAGTGCATCTGGGAGGTGATTGAGAACACGCCCTTCATCATCAACCGGTATCGCGAGGCAACGATTGCGCTCGGGTACATGGGGGACTCGATCATCAACTCGACGATGGATATTGGTTGCATGATGATCGGCTTTCTGTTGGCGTGGCGGCTGCCAGTCTGGGTCACGGTGCTTCTGGCTCTGGCGTCTGAAGTGATCATGGCCATTGCCATTCGTGACAACCTGACGCTCAACATCGTCATGCTGCTCTGGCCGATCGACGCCGTACGCACCTGGCAGGGGGGGTAGACTGACCCCTCCACAACGTGACCTGCTCGGTTGGAGCCGGCTGCAGAGGGAGACGAGTCATGGCGTTGATGTTGGGACTGGCGTACGTTGTGGCGGCCGGGCCGCCGCAGGCGATTGCAGCGACCCATGAGCCGATTCCGCATCTCGTCACCGCCGACATCCAGGCGGGCATCGAGAAGCACATTGCCGATCGCACTCGGGAGGGTGGTGGGTGGTTCACCCTTCCATTTGGTGATGAGCAACTCAGGCTCAAACTCGTCCGCGTTCATACGGAGTATCTGGCCAATCTCGGGCCTCGCCGCCACTTTGCGTGCGTGGACCTGGCCAGCAGCGACGGCCATGTGTACGACGTCGATTTCTTCCTCGAAGGTGATCCGGGTGACATGCGGGTCACCGAGACGACCATTCACAAACTCAATGGTCGCCCCTACTACGTGTGGAAGCAGCAACCAGACAAGACGTGGGTTCGCGCCGAGGTCGACGATGCGACGCCGGATCTCATGGGCATTGTTGAAGGCGAAGATCGCTTTGAGTTCATCTACTCGGCGACCGTGCCCCCGATCGATGCCCCGGCCCGCATGTGGATTCCCATTCCGGAGTCGGACCGCTTTCAGGATGTTCGCGTGGCCCGGTTTGACGTTCCTGGTCGGCAGCAGATGCTGACGGATGAGGCGTACGGGAACCAGGTGCTCATGCTTGAACTCGGGCCCGAGCACAGCGGGGCGCAGCTTGAACTGCGGTTTGATGTTCGCCGCCTGGAGAAGGGGGTCTACGAGGATCGCGACGTCGATCCGGAGGCATTCCTGGCAGCCGAGCGACTGGTCCCGGACACCGAGCAGTTCCGCGCCATCGCCGCCGAGGTGCTCGTAGGGAAGGAGCAGAATGATCTCGTGCGGGCGCGTGCCATCTACGACCACACGATCGACCATATGCGGTACATGAAGTTCGGCGAGGAGTACGGTCAGGGAAACGCTCAGTATGCCTGTGACTCGGCATTCGGCAACTGCACCGACTTTCACGCGTACTTCATTGCCGTGGCGAGGGCGGCCGGCATTCCGGCGCGGTTCGCCATCGGCGCGGCCGTTCCATCCAATCGAAATGAAGGTGGCATGAGCGGGTATCACTGTTGGGCTGAGTTCCACGCAGATGGTCGGTGGTGGCCGGTGGACATCAGTGAGGCTGACAAGTTCACGCCGCTCTCGACGTACTACTTCGGTCATCACCCAGCCAATCGAATTGAGCTCAGCAGGGGACGTGACCTCAAGCTCGAACCCGGCCCTGCCAGCGGCCCGATCAACTTTCTGGCATATCCAGTACTTGAAGTTGCGGGCACGCCGGTGCCCGTGAAGCCACGATTCGGATTCAGGCGTGTGGGGCGTTGAGCCGCCCGTGAGCGAACTGTCATCGGCACCCTCCTGCTGCGAGCAGGGGATGGCGGGCTTGCCGGCCCATATGAGGTCTTGAATCAGGACCCATCTCGCGGATAGGGCTGGGAGCCACTGCCATCGTGACGTACAGTGCGGTGGCAGGGGGCCTGCAGGGAGCGAGCGTCCGATGATCAATGTTGTCACCACAGGGTTGGTCTGTTCGGTGGCCGCCAGTCTCTGCGCCGCCGGCGGCCAGACCGAGCGTCTGTATTACGACGCCGTGGAGGCAGGGGGCACGCTCGTCGGGGGCGTCATCGAGGTGCCCATGGTGGCCCACGAGCACAGGCACCTCGGCGGCCGTGCGGTGTCGACCCAGATCTGGGGCAGTGGTCCGTCGTCGAACCGCGTCGACCTGGTTGTGGTCGGTGACGGGTATATAGCCGACGAGTTGGGCCTCTACGCAACGCACGCCAGCGACGTGGTCGGAGCGCTCTTTGGCATCGAGCCGCTGGCGACGTACGGGCCGTGCTTTCTGGCCCACCGGGTGGATGTGATCTCCAATGAATCCGGTGTGGACAACGATCCGACGGACGGGATCGACCGCGACACCGCGATGGACATGGGGTTCTTCTGCTACGGCATCGAGCGGTTGCTGTGCGTCAATGTGTCAAAGGCGGTGGGATTCGCCGGCGCCGCCCCGCAGCAGGAGCAGATCATCGCCATCGCCAATTCGACGAAGTACGGCGGTGCTGGCTATGCCAGCTCCAACCTCGGCACGGTGTCCGGTGGAAACGGCTCGGCGTTTGATGTGGCCATCCACGAGTTCGGCCACAGCATGGCGGACCTTGCAGACGAGTACCACTACGGTGATGGGGCGACGTACACGGGCGGCGAGACCGGCGCGGTGAACACATCCATTCTGACGGAAGCTGAGATGGCCGCCTCTGGAACCAAGTGGTCCGAGTGGCTCGGTGAGAATCAGCCGGCCTGGGACGGCCTCGTCTCAACCTATGAGGGCGCCGCGTACCACGAGTACGGAATCTATCGACCCTCGAACAACTCGATGATGCGTAGCCTGGCCCGCCCCTTCAACCTGATTGCGGCGGAAGCGTTCATTCTTGAGATTTACGCGACGATCGATCCGCTCGACGACCATTCGCCCACCGATGACCCATTGAATGGAGATGAGGTGTTGTACGTGGATCCGATCGATCTGACCGGACACGCCCTTTCGGTGCAGTGGTCGATCGACGGAGTGCCCATCCCCGGCGCGACTGGCGCCACGCTGGATCTGTCGAGCGTTGACCTCTTGGGGGCCATTGAAGTCTCTGTTCGCGTCGTCGACGAGACGCCCTGGGTTCGCGACGAGGCGGCCCGGGCGTCGTTGATGAGCAGGGATCTCGCCTGGACGATCGACCTCCCTTGCGCAGGTGATCTCGACGGCAATGGCGCGGTGACCGTCAACGATGTGTTGATCGTGGTCGGATCGTTCGGGCAGGTTGGCGGCGCAGGCGATGCCGACGGCAACGGCGTGGTCAATGCCAACGATCTGCTTGTAGTGCTTGGTGGGTGGGGCGCTTGCCCCTGAGTCGGTCGGTGATGCAGAGGCCGTGGTTTGAAGTGTTCTGCGGTTCGCTGGGAAGGTGCGTGGTCTGACGCGGCGGAATGAGCAGCAGCGTGCGAGGCGTGGCGGTCGCGTGCTTGCTGGTCGTGTTCATCGCCTCTGCCGCGGTGGCGGCGGACATCTGAAACGACGGAGATCGCGATCGAGCAGGTCTGGTCGCAGGAGCCGGATGGCTGGCCCTCCCCGCTGGCCGTGCGTATGCCGACTGAGTCTGAGCCCGCCGGTGGAAATCCGGTCCGCATTCTGCTGCATGGAAACGGGGGCACTGGCGAGGCCATACTCGGCCCGGTCGGAGATCTGCTGGAGTGCCGCGTGCGGAGGGTCGGCGGTGGGCTTGAACGAACTGGACCACAGGGCGGCTTCGCCGCCGCGGCGCGGCCTCACTCCGCTGCTTCGGCGTCTGGGGCCGGCCCCCATCCACCTCCGCCTGGCGTCCTGATGATGAGCAGATCGCCGGCGCGGGCCTCGGCGCAGAAGCGGGATGGCATGGCCGCGGGCGATCCGCCACGCGCCTGCAGAAACTGTTCGCCGGCCGCGCCCGGATCACCGCCCTGAAGTCCGTGCGGCGGGCTCGCTCGGCGTCCGGACAGCAGCGACACCTGCAAAGGCTCCAGGAACCGGAGACTCCGCACGACCCCGTCGCCGCCCGGATGTGCGCCGCCACCGCCTGAGCTCTTGCGAATCTCGAACTGCTCAAGCCGCACCGGAAATCGGGACTCAAGAACTTCCGGATCCGTCAGCAGGCTGTTGGTCATATGCGTGTGCACGGCGGGCTGCCCGCTGAACGTGGGCCCGCCGCCACTGCCGCCGCACAGGGTTTCGTAGTACTGGCGGTCGTCATCGCCGAAGGTGAGGTTGTTCATGGTCCCTTGGCACGCAGCCTGCGCGCCAAATGCAGCCAGCATGGCATCGACCACAATCTGGCTTGTTTCGACGTTGCCAGCCACCACGGCGGCGCCCGGGCGTGGCGAGAGCATGCAGCCTTCAGGAATGCGAAGCGTGATCGGGTCGAAGCACCCGTCGTTGAGCGGGATGTCCTCGGCCACGAGACATCGAAGCACGTACAGCACCGCTGCCCGGACGACGGCTCTGGGCGCATTGGCGTTGCCGGGCTGCTGCGGACTCGTGCCGGTGAAGTCGATGACGGCCTTCCCGTCCGCGATGTCAATCCGTACCTGGACGCGCCCGCCGTCTTCCGTAGGGCAGCAAAAGGATCCACCCTCGCGAGTTCGCAACATCTCGCGAACGCATGCGGCGGCATTGAGCCGAACAGACTGCATGCACGCGGCAAACCCCGCCGGCGTCCATTCTGCGCGCATGGCTGTCAGGAGATCAATCCCTCGGGCGTTGGCGCCCAGTTGGGCGCGAAGGTCCTCGATGTTGATGTCCGGGCTTCTTGCTGGCCAGCGTCCGGATGCAAGCCGGCGCCGGGTGTCTTCCTCGAGAAACACGCCATCTCGAACCAGTGGCGCAGCATCAAAGACAACGCCTTCTTCAGCGATCGTCGTGGAGTGGGGCGGCATGGAGCCCGGCGTGACGCCGCCAACGTCGGCATGGTGCGCCCTGCTCGCCACGAAGAAGATCAACTCGCCCCGATCAAACACGGGTGTGATCACCGTGAGATCCGGCAGATGCGTGCCCCCGTGAGCAGGATCGTTATCGAGGAACGCGTCGCCCGTGGACAGTTCCGGCCCCCCTTGTTCCCGGACCCGCTCCAGCACGCGCTGCACGCTTGCCCCCATCGATCCCAGGTGGACGGGCATGTGCGGTCCGTTGGCGACCAGGTGGCCAGCCGGATCGAACACTGCGCAGGAGTAGTCCCGACGCTCCTTGACGTTGACGCTTGCGGCGGTGTTCTGCAGGACCATGCCCATCTCCCTGCAGATCGAGAGGAGCCGCCGGTTGGCAATCTCAATGTCGGCCGGGCTGGATGCCTCAAAGGTGCGAGCCGGCAACGCCGCCGTGCGGCGCAGCACGATGCCGCCCGTGTCGAGGTGTCGCGTCGCAGACCAGCCCGGCTCGATGACCGTGGTTGATCCGGAGTGAAGAACGATCGCTGGCCCATCGACGGTGTCGAGGTTGGTGTCACGTACCACGGGCACGTCCTGCCAGCGGCCGCGACACCACATGCGTGTTGTCCTGGTGGGGCCTGGCGTGGCCGGTTCAGCGGCGATGCGCAGGGCCGCCGCCGGTGACGCCTGGACGTCCACTTCGACCGCCTCGACGTGCAGCGGGCCCCGTGGCTCAAAGCCGAACCGTCGTCTGCTGGCATCGCGGAAGTCCGCAGCCATGCCCTCTGCGTCTCCGAATGGAACGCCGATGGACCGGTCCCATCCCTCGGCGCGAATCGCCACGGTGACGTGCTGCGATGCCGCTTCCAGGCCCGATGCCTCCAACTCGGCCACAGCTTCAGAGGCGGCTGTTTGAATGGCCGCCTCGATGCCAACCCGCGCTGTCAGCGGACACTCGACGCTTCTCCGCCTGACGGCGCCCACTTCAGCGGTGGCGATGCCCTGGGCGGACAGGACGCCGGCCCGGGCAGGAATGAGTACCGAATGCATGCCCAGCCGGTCTGCGATCCGGCACGCGCATTGTCCGCCGGCGCCGCCAAACGCGCACAGGGTCGCGCCGCGAAGATCATGACCTCGCTGCACGGAGACTTCCCGAATGGCGCCGGCCATGGACTCGACGGCGATATCGAGCAGCCCTTCGGCGGTGTCCATCGCCGTGGCGGCCCCCGATGCGGCTGCGACGCCCTCGAGTACGCTCGTGGAAGCGGCAGGGTCGATGGGCAGCGTGCCACTTGGGCCAAATGTGGTCGGCATGGCCTCGACTGGGAGTCGGCCGAGCGCAACGTGGCAGTCGGTGATGGTGGCCGGACCACCAGCGCGGTAACAGGCGGGGCCGGGGTCCGAGCCGGCGCTTTCGGGTCCGACGCGAAGTCGCCCGCCGCCCGCCGTGCAGATGGACCCGCCGCCTGCGGCCACCGTGTGGATGCGAAGCATGGGCGTGCGAACACGTGCGCCCGCAATCACTGCCTCGGCGCCCCGATCGAATGCGCCGCCGAACCAGGAGACATCGGTGGAGGTTCCTCCCATGTCAAATGCCACGATGTGGTCCAGGCCGTGCCGACGGGCTTCCGCCGCAGCGCCAACGAGTCCGCCGGCCGGTCCGGAAAGCACGGCCCGGCACCCTCGAAAGTCCGCCACGTCGACCAGATGCCCGCTGCTCTGCATGCACAGAACTTGAATGCCATCAAGCCCGTCAGCGGTGGATGCAATGCCGCTCTGGAGTACCGGAGAGAGACTGGCGTCAAGCGAGACGGTGTCCATGCGTGGCACGATGCCGCGGATCGGACTGACGTCGCTGGTCACAACCTCCTCAAAGCCGATCTCTCTGGCGATTGTGGCAATCCGGCGCTCATGGGCGGTGTGAAGCCAGCCGTGCATGAGGGCGATGGCAACGCAGACGCACCCGGCAGATCTGGCTTCACGCAGATCGCGGCGCAGCCGATCTTCGTCCAGCGGCCGCACGATCTCGCCATCGACCGCCGTGCGTTCATGCGCTTCAACAATGCGGTGGGCGATGGGTGGCGTGCGGTCAATCTCGAGTGCAAAGAGATCCGGCCGCGTCTGATTGCCAATCACGGGGAGGTCGGCCAGCCCGGCGGTCACGACGAGAACGGTCCGATCGCCTGTTCTGGTCAAGAGGGCATTGGTCGCCACGGTGGTGCCGAGGCGGACCTGATCGACGTCGCCCGCGGTGATCGGCGCGTCTGGCGAGAGGTGCAGGATCGCCCGAATGGCTCGAAGCGCCGGGTCGCCCGCGGCTGCGCTGTTGAGCACTTTCGCATGTCGCGCCGCGCCGCCACAGAAGCCGACGGCATCGGTGAACGTCCCGCCGCGGTCTACGGCAATGCGCCAGCCGGTATCCGTCACGGGGTTGTCCCTGGCCGCTCGGGCGGCCAGGTCAGGTTGCTGGCGTGGTCGGCCTTCACGCTCATTGCGCGCACGCGTTGCACCGGCCGGACAACGTGAGCTCGTGGTGCTCCAACTGGAATCCCTCGGGAACGAGTTTCTTGAGGCCGCCCGGGCACCCGTTCACGTCGAAGTAGCGGTCGCATTCGGTGCAGTGAAAGTGGTGGTGGTGATGGGCTGCGATGCAGGCCAGCTCATAGCGGTCGCTTCCGCCCGGGACCGGCACGCTGACCACTTCATCGAGTTCCTGCAACCGGCGAACGGCGCGATAGACCGTTCGCAGTCCAAGTGAAGGCACGTCGCGGATCGCCGAGGCGTGGACCTCATCGATCGAGAGCGGGCGACCGGCACACGTAAAGGCGGCTCGAACGGCCTTGAGTTGCTTGGTCTGGCGGTGGGCAGTCATGGCATGGGCACGGTAGGTCAATCTGGAGTCACGCCGACGGGAGCCGGTCAAAGTGACAATAGTATGTCAGTAACTATTGACATGGCAATGCCAATAGCCTATCGTGCCGGCCGGCCGCCCGGAAGGGGGCCTGTGAATGGACCTTTGAATGGACTGATGATGCCGCTTCGCCGCTCAAGCCACAGCACACATGGGTGTCCGCTGCCCGCGAAGCCGGCAGGTGGGTGGGCTCGCCGCGCGTTTTCCATCATGGAGTTGATGGTGGTTCTGGCCGTGCTCGGCATCCTGATGGCGATCGCAGTGCCATCGCTTCAGTCCGCCTCGAATCGATCGATGGTCGCCGTGGACATGAGCAATCTCCGCTCGCTGCAACTGGCGCACTATCAGTATGCACTTGCTTCCGGCGGAATGTTTGCCGACGCAGGCCTTTCGCACGGGGGTCTTGAGAACCAGGAGATCGCCTGGCTCAACTGCATATCCGACCACGTCGACATCGATGAGGTCGTTCGATCGCCATTGGATCTGAGCCCGCATTGGGATGCGCCGATCGAGGGGACGAGCGACCGATTTCGTCGTACGAGCTATGGCTGGAACAACTATCTCTCCAGAACGCATTCGCCCGATGCTGCCATCGATCCGCTCATGGTTGTTGACCGACTGAGCCGCTTGAAGAGTCCATCCAACACGGTGCATCTCATGCACATGGCGGCCACCGGGGCGTATGCGGGCGCGGACCATGTGCACGTCGAGAACTGGTGGGTCAGCGATGCGCTTCCTGATGCACCCCCGGTGCTGGCAGCCAGTCAGGTGCAGACCAATGTTGTCTCAGGTGAGCCGAAGTCTAAAGAGGCGCGTGCCGTGTACGGCTTCGCCGACGGGCACGTTCAGGTGCTCTCGTTCAATGAACTGTACTTCAGCCCGAGAAAGAACCGCCTGGACCCAGATGTCTCAGGTCTGAGTTTATGAACTCGGCATCGAGTTGTGTCATGAGAGGAGATACTTTATGCGTACCACCACACCGTTCTGGAGAAATCAGGCCTGCTGCATCGCCGCGCTCGCGGCCGTCACGCTGAGTGCGTCCGCCACCTTCGCTGGCGATCCACACGGCGGACATGCGGGCGACGTTTTTGTCGGGGTCGAGTTCGATCACATCGTGACCGGGCTGATCGACGCTGATGATGTCATGCTGGACGTTCGCGTCTTCGAGTCCGAACTCGGCGAACTGGGTGTGCCTGGTTTCTCGGATGAGCCGGGTTGGGAGGCTTTTCCCGGGACGTTCGCGCCGTCCTCGCGTGTCGGATGGAACGCGCCGGAAGGTATCCGGCGGTGGAACGGAGACGGTCTGGATGCCGGCATCGCCGAAACCCTGACGGTCACGTACGACACGCTTTCATTTGTCATTGGCGAAACGGCGGTCGACGGGTTCGATCTGGCCGTGCAGCCGGACGGCGGCCTGCATCGCCACCTGGGCTTTCTTCTCAATGGCGAGTCGGGGGGGGCACAGGTCGGCGTCTACGTTGTGGAACTGGAGTTGTACTCGACGGATCCATCGCTTGAGCACTCGAGCCCATTCTGGATCGTGTTCAACAACGAGGCGAGCGAAGCAGATCACGAAGCGGCCGTTGAGTGGGTACACACGCATCTGGCCGATGAGGCTCCATGTCACGGTGACGTCAATGGCGACCACCACGTCGACGTGTCCGACCTCCTTGGGCTTCTGTCAGACTGGGGTTCATGCAGCGGGTGCGCAACGGATCTCGACGGAAGCGGGGCCGTGGACGTCGAGGACCTTCTGCAACTCTTGGCAGTGTTTGGGGATTGCCACTGAGTGCAGCGGAGGACGCCCCCTCCGCGGCCGTCCTGGAACGTGCAATCACACTGGTGGGCTTCGGTCCACCAGTGTGATCGCGCGCACCCGCAAGCCGCCACATCAGCCAGGCAGGCTGAGTCCGCCGCTGTGTGTTGCGCACTCTTGCTGGTGACACGCCTGGCAGGTCGATCCCCGGCGCATCTTCATCCCACATGCCGTGCCATCGGCCAATGCCTCGCCAGCTTCAGCCCACCGAACCCGGTGGCCCTGGGTGGGCGCCGCGTCCGTCCCGGCGGCGATCCAAAGTGCATCGCGGTTCTGGAAGGCCGTAGAATGGATGGATGCTGACATCCACACTCGCGCTGCTCGCCGTGCTTCTCGCCCCGTCGCCACACCACCGATTCGGCCTGACCGAACCGATGCCTCGCATCGAAGGGACCATGCGGGTGGCGTCGTACAACATCCTCAACTACTTCGACCAGCAGGACGACCCGTCGCTGCAGGGTGAGTACGACGACTTCGGGGACAACCCCGGGCCGACCACCTTTGAGCGGTGCGCGGAACTTGCCGCTGCGATTCGGGCGATAGATGCCGACGTCATCGCGTTGGAGGAAGTCGAGTCGAAGGAAGCGATCGATTGGTTCCGGGATCGGTTCCTCGCCGACATGGGGTACGCCTATTCGGCCTCGGAAGACGTCGGCTACTACCGGGGGGTTGAGCAGAGTGTGCTCAGCCGGTTTCCCATCATCGATGTGCGGACCTGGCCCGAGGCGGATCTGCGGCGTGTGAAGCGAACCGGGGGTGGATGGTCCGAGGTTCCCGGGGATGCCGAGGCAGACGACTTCACCTTCCAGCGCAGCCCGCTCTTTGTGACCGTGCAGCATCCAAACGGGTATGAACTCTCGCTCTTCGCCGTCCACCACAAGGCAGGGCGGGACCGATGGCGGCGTGAGGGCGAGGCGCTTCAGATCATGGACCTCGTCAACGAACTGTCCGAGCGGGACCCCGACCGAAACATCATCGTTCTGGGTGACTTCAACGCTCAGCCCTGGGACCGTTCCATGCAGGTGTACCTCCGGGGCGGCATGGTCGACGCGATGACGCTCCGCGGCGCCAACAGCGATCACGACGACAGCTCGCCATGCCGCAAGACGCATACGAGCGGCCGCATCATTGACTTCATCCTGCTCAATGGCGGCGCTGTTGACGAACTGGTTGACGGGAGCGGCTTCGTCCTCGGGACGAGCGGCGAGGAGTACAACTGGCGGACCGACCCGATTCCGCCCGGGTACGCGTCGGATCACTATCCGATCGTGATCGACATGGTGCCTGTGGAAGGGGCCGGCGACACGGTCGCCGCGGCCAAGTGGCCGGTGGAGTCGACTCGGACCGCCATGCGGGCGTCACCGCCCAGACAGTCGGCGCCGCGGAAGACCGCCAGCAGCGCTTCGCCCAAGCCCAAGCCCGCCGGATCAGACGACGCGGGGGCGTACATGGCCTCGAAGCGGAGCAAGAAGTTCCACAAGGCCGGGTGCGGTAATGCCAAACGCATCAGCGAGAAGAACCGCGTGTCGTATGCGTCGATCGCCGATGCCGAAGCGGACGGCAAGGAGCCTGCGGGGTGCTGTAAGCCCGGGTCGTGATGGCGTGCGCTTGCGACTTCGCAGCCGCCGTGAGTCGGGGGGCGCGGCCTGGCGTGCCGCTCCGCCCATCGCGCTGCCGAGCCTAGCCGTCCAACCACCCGCTCAGCCAAACGCGGCTTCGTAGCGGGCGATCCAATCATCGGGCGTCCACTTGGTGGCAAGCGTCTCAAAGAGTTCGTACGGAATCGCGTCCAGTTTCTTGAGCCGGATGCAACTCTTGCCCATGTCGAGCTTCGCAGGCGTCGACTGTTTCCACGCGTCCATGAACCAGGCCATGAGCAGCGGGTCGGCGTACAGGCCCATGTGATACACACCGACGTGCCCCTTCTGCGACGCCATGCTCATGAAGGGCAGTGGCAGACTGGGGTCGCAGTGATAGCCCGCCGGGTACAGGCTGTGGGGCACGACCCAGCCCGGCATGCCATACGAGATGACTTCCTTGAAGCCTTTCGGCAGGCCGCGCTTGATGCAGGTACGGAGCCGCTTCATGACCTTGCGGCGGTCTTCGGGAAGGGCGGCGAGGTAGGCGGCGACCGTCTTCGGCTTGGTGGCGTCAGGCATGGTGGGGGCCTCCGATGGTTAGGCCAGAAGCGGCTTCACGACTTCGCCGTGCACGTCCGTGAGTCTGAAGTCGCGACCTTGATGGCGGTAGGTCAGTTTCGTGTGATCGACACCGAGCAGATGCAGCATAGTCGCATGCAGGTCGTGCACACTCACGGGGTTCTCGGTGATGTTGTAGGAGTAGTCGTCGGTCTTGCCGTAGGTGATGCCGGGTTTGACGCCGATGGTGCGGGCGATGTATGTGAACTCATCGACGGCACCCAGGAAGACATGGATGAGAACGGCATTCCCGACGACGGCGAGGGCCCTGAAGGATGCGAGGGGAATATGGATGGGACGGGCGAGGTCGATATCGAGGACCTGCTCCTCCTCATGGCCGCCTGGGACACCGAGGAGGCTGATCTCGACGGCGACGGCACGCCAGACATCAACGATCTGCTGCTGCTGATGAGCCAGTGGGGGCCGTGTGTCTGACGCTGCGACGCAGGTGGGGCGGGCGCGGGGCCTGAGGGGCGGTTCGGGTTACATCCAGATCGCCACCAGCGCCATCACGCCAGCGCCGGCTGTTGCCCAAAGCAGCCGCCGGCCGCGATTGGTGCCGCCGGGGAAGAACTCCTCACGGACGATGTCCAGCGTCGCTATATAAAGGAAGGTGCCCGCGGCGACGGCCTTGAACCAGGCTTCGGCGGCGCCGCTTCCACTTCCGAAGGCATCGATGGCCACGCCGCCGAGGATGACGCCCGCAGGTGTACTGCCGACGAAGACGAGCAACGCGGGAAATCGCGTGCGTGGGGGAATGCCAGCCTCACGAAACGTGGAGCCGAGGGCAAAGCCGGCAGCCCCCTTGTGCGCCAGGATTGCAATCAGCAGAATGCCGGCGCCAGCGGCCGAGGAGATGCCGAGCGTCACGCCGGCGATAAGGCTGTGAATGGAGAGGGTGATCAGCAGGAGAAACGGGGCCAGCCCTTGGTCCTGGCCGGCGCCGATCAGGGCTGCAGCCTCCGGGTCGGCGTCGCCGCCTGCGGCCATCGCGCGTGGGATGACCCGCTCCAGCCCAAGGACCAGGATGAAAGCCAGGGTCGCAACGGCGTAGGCCGCCGGGTAGTCGAGATCCGGGTAGGCGGCCTCGAAGCCGCCGGCGGCATCGGCCAGGAGGTGGATGAGGCCCGCCGCCAGGAGAACGCCGCCCGCGAAGCTGTTGCCGTAGGCGATCGCGTTGCTGCCTGCCCGCCGAGCGGCCAGCCAGGGCGCGAAAACGCCAACGCCGCCGACGGCCGCAATAAGTGCCGCCCACAGCAGGACCATCGAGAGCCCGATGGGCGGCGTAGTGGTGTCGGCAAGGCACATCGAGGCGGCAGTGTAGTGAGTTCGAAGCCGCTCGCATGCTTACGATGGCTGCGAATGTGAGCGGCTGCGGCGGGACGTCCTGGCTGGAAGTCCTGGAGACCCACCGATCAAGTCTCACGCGCGGCCCGCGGTGGCGCTCCGGTGAGGCCATGGAGAGCCCGATGACAGCTTTCAAAGTCGATCTCGTCGCGCCTTCCCCCCTCAGCCCGGGCCATCGGTTCGCCGAATCACCAGCACGTCATTGAGGGTCGTCAGGTTGCCCTGTACCCAATTGGCGGGCGTCAGTTGGACGGCATGGCCTGCCTCGCGCATGGCGGCCATGACCGGCTCGACATATGGCTGGCGTCGGGGCGGGCCGTGGGTCGTGTAGGTAGGGAAGATGCGCACCTCCCGCCCGACGCGTACCAGTTCATGGACCGCGCGGATGTGGAAGTCGAGATCGAATGCGTTGTGCTCAAGCATGCCCCCGTCGTCCAGCGATGCGTACAGAAAGAGGAAGTGCCCGCTGAGTACCAGATCGAACGCGCCTGTGGAGAATGGAAGGTCCGGCAACGCGCCGGTCACAAACCGATCGGGCGTGTTGCGGTAGGCGGCGATGAAGGCGGCCAGCGCCTCAAGCTTCTTTGCCTCATAGTCCGCTGCAACATCCGGTTCGAAGGCGACGGCCGGGTCACTCTGCCAGGCCCGCATCGAAGAGGCAATCTCGGATCGCCCCCGAGCGTCCAGGACATCCGGTGGCTCTGAATACTGCGGATCGACCGCAGTGATGTCGATGCCCCGCTCCAGGCCACCGCCGACGAGGCCGTCGGGGCCACCTGCGCAGTCAAGGATGGTGCGGCCACCGAGTTCCGACGCTTCGAGCGCATACATCCCCATGCACTCTTCCCAGGTCCGCCCGAAGAACACGACGTGATCGAGGCTGAAGGCCATGACTTCAGTATCGCATGACGTCGGAGGGGCCGCGAAGTGCCGCGAATTGCTGGACACCCACCAATCGGGCTTCACGAACGCCCAGCGGCGGTTTCTCGGTGCGTTGATGGCTGTCCAATCTCGGCTATCGTGGAACTCCTCTTTTTCCTATTGCCACGATGGCAGACACCCCCTGCGCATCGTCCGAGACATCCCTTGCCGCTCCCGCTGACCCCCGACCCCCCGACCCCCTGACCCCGGTCAATCTCCAGTCATGGCCTCTGGTGATGTGATGGCCGTGTGAGAACTCGAGAAAGAGAGGTATGAAGCCGGTCGAGGTTGTCGTAGAGTGAGGCATGGCGATGGGACCGCATGTGGCAGTTTCGGCTCGATTTCGACCTGCAGGCAGATTTGCTGGTTGGCTGCTGAGCTGCGGAATGGTGCTCGCCGCTGCGGAGGGGGCCGACCATGTCGGGGAGTTTACGTATGAGTCGCCGGGATCGACCGATCCGACCCTTGATGTCTACACGTCCGATGACGGCCTGCTTTCGGGGGCTCCGACGGTCTTGTATATCCACGGTGGGGGGTGGTATTCGGGTGACAAGGCGTGGGATGTCCCGATCTATTCGCCCATCGCCGATGCCCGCTACGGAGTGGTGGCGTGCAACTACACCCTTTCGGCCGACATGATGCCCTCCTACCCACAGGTGGTGCATGATGTAAAGGCAGTGGTGCGTTGGATTCGAACCGAGGGCGTTTCTCTTGGACTCTCGCCGACCATCATCGT
>JASMLR010000018.1 GCA_030748575.1 Phycisphaerales bacterium
GATTTCAGCGTGTCCGTGAACGACATCATCACCCTCTTGGGTGCGTGGGGATCACATGACGACTCCGCTGACCTCGATCAAAGTGGGACCGTGGGCCTGTCGGATCTGCTGGTACTGCTGGGGCACTGGGGCCCGTGCCCGTGACGATGCTTCGTACGTGGCGGGTCGTTGACGCTCAGAACCGCCGACGTCTCCGGCCTGCCATACCTGCAATGCCCAGAAGCGCAAGGGCCGCAGGAGCTGGGACGGCATCGATACGAACATCATCCATGTATGAGGGACCCTCAGTCGTTCCATAGATCTGGAACCCTACGAGAAACTTCCCGACAACGAGGTTCTGTGTCAGTTCGAAGTACGTCCAGTTATCTCCACCTCCAATATCGTCGATGAGGTGAGTCCCGGTCGTACCGTCTGCGTAGTAGAACGAATACTGGTTGAACGCGCCACCTTCCCGCATCACCCAAATGGACACCTCTTGGATGTCATCGGTTGAGACGGCAGCGAAGTCCTGCCGAATGGCGTCGCCAGCGTATGCTGCGGCTGAGTAGGTGCCGCTGTGAGACTCATCGCTTGTGATCCATGGAGTGCCATCAGAAGCAAACCACGGCGTGAGTTGTCCAGTTTCGAAGTCACCATTGAGCAGCATGTTGCCACTGGCAGTTCCTGTCGAGGCAAAGGCGAACATCATGGCGCCTGCGATGCAATGTCTTCCGCTCATTTCAAACTCCTCACATGAATCTACGCTCTTGTTACACGAATTGATGTCTGCAGCACGCCGCCGCAGCACCACGCTGAACGTACAGTGATGTGGCCTCATATACGAGCGTGTTCTTGCGAGTTTGGACCCCCTCACGCCCTGAAAGTGTCTCTTGACAGGCGA
This sequence comes from Phycisphaerales bacterium, assembly GCA_030748575.1. Classification (GTDB taxonomy): domain Bacteria; phylum Planctomycetota; class Phycisphaerae; order Phycisphaerales; family SM1A02; genus UBA12567. The sequence continues at coordinate 881 of JASMLR010000018.1, forward strand.
GTAGAGGCTGAGGCCCTCAGCGGGCCAATGCGGGGGGCGGGGGAGGAGCGGTCTGGGCCAAGAGGGGATCAAAGAGTGGACACCCACCAAACCGCCTTCGAGGCCTCCCAAACTGAATGTTGAGGGTTCGAATCCCTTCGCCCGCTTTGGACGCATCGCCCGCGGGCTGAACGTCCTTGCAGCGGCCTGCGTTGCCGGCAACGTCTTCATGATGCGGCCTTCGTGATTTGCATGCCGTGATATGCATGCGCTGATGCTGACCCGTCACCCGGCGGTGATGCGTCGCCACATCCACATCATCACGCCGCAGACCACGATGCAGCCGGCCATGGTGCCGGCGATGGCCAGCGTGATGTTGAGCCGCAGGCGGGACTCGAAGTCCTGCACCGCCGACTGGGCGGTGGCGGGAGGATCGGCCAGCGTCTGCAGCACCGTCTCCGGCGCCTGCTCGATGGCGCGGGCCAGACCATCCACGCCGGAGGCGAGCCCCTCGACATCGGCCTCCAGTCTGGACACCGCGTCCCGCAGGGCCTGCGCCGTTGCATTCAGGTCGTCGATGCGGCCACCGATCGCCTGAATCTGTCGATCGATCGCGAGGTCAATGTCCTTGATGCGGAGGCTCAGGTCGGCGTCAAGCTTCTGAAGTGTGTCGCGGAGTCCGTCGCTGGCGGAATCCAGGGACGCTGACATGGCCTGCTGTTGGTCTTGAAGCGTGCTGGTGAGGTGATCGACCAGGTCCTCAAGCCGCGCCGGCAGTGACGCCAGATCGCCGGCGCCGCCCGCAAGAACGCCGTCGACCAGATCGGCGGAAGCCGACTCGGCATAGCGGGTCAAGAGCAGCGGGGCGAACTCGGCAAGGAAGACGCCCCGCGCCGCTGTGCGGTTCAGGTGTCCAACGCCTTTCGCCGCAGCCGCCAGCCGGGCATCCAGTCCGAACATGCCGCCCAACTGCCGATGGGCGGTGTCATCGACGACAACGTAGAGATCACTGCTGGCGAAGCCGACTGAAGGCGACCGATCATGCTCCGCGGCGTACTGCGACGCGGCCTGCGCAATCCGGTTGCCCCACGGTCCGAGCAGGTGCTCGACGGGCGACCAGAAGATGGCGTCGGCCCGCGTGAGCATGGACTCGACCGCGGCGGCCTCCGCTGCAGGCAGAACCCGCTGGGCCTGCGCTGACTTGAGTTCGTGCAGCATGCGGGCAAAGAACAACGTCTCGATCTTCGAGTCAACGACGTCTTCCTGTTGAATGGCCCAGAGGATGCCCTGCATCGCATCGATCCGGAGCGTTCGCAGCCATCGGCGTTGGGTGTTGTTCAACGCGTCGCCGGCCAGCATGGCGCCGACTTCACCGTCTATCAGGTTGACGAAGCTGCCGGTGCGGTCCTGCAACTGCAGCAACAGGTCGGTCCGCCGCTCGTCTCCGGAGGACGCCATGGCGGCCCCGGTCGTGAGAACCTGGTCAGTGTTGGAGGTGGCGTGGGGAGCCTTGGGACCTGACGAGGCCCCGCACCCTTGCAGAGACAGAGTAATGGCAGCCAGCCACAGTGGGATCTTCGGAATCACTCTGGCCTCGGATCCGAGTAGAGATCGACGAAGAAGTCGAGCGTTCGGCGACCATCCTGCTCGCGGATCCGCGAGAGGTAGAAGCCGAACTTCTCGAAGAGCTGAATCGCAGGCTGCCGCTCCACCCGCACATCGAGAACGACCTTGAGGTAGTCGCGATCCCGGCAGAACCGAATAGCGTGCTCCATGAGGGCCGATGCAATGCCTTGCCTTCGGTACTGCGGCCGCACGCGAAGTCGACGCATCTCTGCAACTGAGTCGTCCAGCCGCTGCACCCCGATCATCCCGGCAATCTCCGAATCGCGAACGGCAACCCAGAAGCAACCCTCGGCATCCTGACTGAAGTACGCCTCATGCAGTTGCTCGATGTCCGCGCCGGTGTCGTTGATGTGCACCTGTCCTTCGTAGACGCCGGCTTCAAAGAGTTCCCGCAGCACGGGAATGTCTTCGCTGGTCGCGTATCGAATGATGGGCATATCGGCGGTCATGGCGGCGGTGTCGTCCAGTATAGAGGGGGCCGGTTCAGTGCCACCACGTGGGCCTGAGGCCCTCCACGCACCACGCTCTGAATTGTGCATCGATGTCCCCGGGTGGCAGGTCGATGGGCTTCCGCGTTCCATCGACGGCTGCGGCAAGGACGTCACGAACTGCGCGTGCGCGGTCCGGGTCGTCCAGCATGAAACGCATGAAGGCCCAGGCCTGCGCGTAGTAGTCGAGCAGCGCCGTGCGGCCGCGGTCCATGGCTTCGTGCGGGTCGCCGGCCAGCAGGGTGTCGACCGATGGCATCCGGCCTCGGCGGAACAGCCACCAGGCGCGGCGTTTCCGCTGGCGATTGGCGTCGTGGTCAATCACCGGGCCATCGACGGTCAGCCGGTAGCCCTCCATGATCGTGGCCAGGCCCTCGTCAAGCCACGGCTCCAGCGGCGCCCGCAGCGCGGTTTGCGCGTACTGGTGCCAACCTTCGTGCAGGGCCAGCGCGATGGTGTTGCGGCAGTGTTCCCTCCGGTCGATGTCATACAGCAGGGCAACACCTTCGGCCGTGAACCCGCCGCGAGAGAGTCCCTCCATCGCTTCGGCGTGCTCCGGGTGCAACACGCGGGCCAGATTGGACCACTGCCGACGATCGCTCATCAGGCACGTGGTCATCGGCGCTCTCGGGCATGGAAGGGTGAGTTCGGGGCCGCCGAGCGTCTCCCGCATGTGCGCCAGCGCCGCTTCCATGGCCTGAGGGAGTTGCTGGCAGAGGGTCGGAATGCGAATGGTGGTGCAGATGTCCCAGTGGCGGCTGGAGAGTTTGACGCCCTCAAAGCCCAGGCAGGTCCACGGCGCCACAGTGACCTCCCCATGGGGCAGCCGCTCGGCCTCGGTGGGCAAGGTGCCCAGAAGCACCTCACGAGGATGCTGCGCATGGCACCCACAGAGCAGGGCGGCAAGCAGGAGCGGCCACCTCAAGCGATGGCCTCAATCGCTGCGCGCGTCGCGGCGAGATCTGACTGCGCCTGCGCAAGTTGGGACCGCGTCTCCTCGACCAGATGAGCCGGCGCCTTCTCCACGTAGGCGGGGTTCTTCATACGTCCTTCCAGTCCCGCGACCGACTTGGTCAGCGCGTCAAGCTTTGCCGACAGGCGCGATCGCTCGGCTTCGGGGTCCACGGCCCCGGCCAGATCGATCAGCACCTCATCGCCCTCAAAGACAAATGCCAGGGCCCCGGCAGGCCGCTGGTCCGGCTTGGCAGCGGCGCCCTTGACGTTGCACATGGCCGCGAGCACCGCCGAAGCCTCCTCGGCAAGCGACTGCAGCGACGGGCCCACGAGCAGCGTGACTTCGGCCTTCGCGGGCACGTCATTGTCCGAACGCAGTCTGCGAATCTCACCAACGAGCGATTGAAGCCGTGAGGTGTCGCGCTCCGCGGCCTCGTCGCGGAGCGACTCGCTCACGGCAGGCCATGCCGCCGTAGCAAGCAGGTCGGCGTCCGGAAGATTCAGACCCGGGACGCCGCGCGGGCCCAACTTTCGCACGTGCGGCCAGATCGTCTCGGTGACGAACGGACACATCGGGTGGAGCAGCCGAAGCACGGCATCAAGCACCGAAAGCAGCACCTGCTGCTGGCGAGGATCCTCGGCCACGGTGGGCTTGATCGCTTCGAGATACCAGTCACAGAAGTCCCGCCAGACGATGTCATACACGGCGTCGGCGGCGGCATGGAAGCGGTAGCGACCGAAGGCGTCGTTCATGGCTTCGGTGGCAGCAGCGACGCGAGAGAGCATCCAGCGGTCAGCCAGAGACAGGCTCGCAAGGTCTGCTGGGGGTTCCGGGGCGGAAATCCGCCCGAGTGCAAACCTCGCCGCATTCCACGTCTTGTTGGCGAAGTTTCTGCCAACGTCGAAGCGGCTTGATGTGTTTTTGGCAGCAGGCCGCGTCTCGGTGGCCGTCTCGCCGGAGAAGAGCCCATACACGGTGACCATCTCAGCGTCGGGGTCGGCCGGGCTCCGTTGGATCGGCGCGGGGACGATATGTCCGCTCGGGGACGTGATGAACTCGGGCTCAAACACGCGGCCGGAGTGGGGGTCCACCAGGTCAACCGGCAGCCGTACGTCCTGAGTCGACGTGGCGATCTGGGCCATCACCAGGCGGAGCGCATCGGTTCCATGCGACTCAATGATGTCCCGCGGGTCCACGCCATTGCCCAGCGACTTGCTCATCTTCTGGCCGTGGCCGTCCTGCACAATCGGGTGGATGTACACGTCCTTGAACGGCATGCGGCCTTGAAGGAAGTACCGGTTGAACATCACCATGCGGCTCACCCAGAGCGTGATGATCTCCCGCGCGGTGCATAGCACGCTGGTCGGATTGAATGCCTCGAGCAACCCTTCGGTGTCGGGGAAAGCGCTCGGTTCCGGCCATCCCATCACACTCATCGGCCAGAGCGCAGAAGAGAACCAGGTGTCCAGAACATCCGGATCCTGCGTGAATCCCTGCGCCTCCAGCGCCGCCTCCAGATCTGCGCGGCCGCCGGCCACGCAGGCCATGACCCGCACCGTCCCCTCGGCAGCATCGACACTGATGCGGGTGCAAAGATCCGCGTCTTGCACATCGCACATGGGCAGGCCGCACCCGGCAGGAGGCTCCGACAGCGGCGCTTCGGGGAGACCCTCCACACTTGGAAGGTCCTTGGTCCACACAGGAATGCGATGCCCCCACCAGAGTTGCCTGCTCACGCACCAGTCCCGCAGGTTCTCGTGCCAGTGCTGGAAGGTCTTGGCGTACCGCGGGGGCGAGAACTGCAGCGACCCGTCACCCTCGACGGCACCGCCATCGCGTGGCGGGGGCGTCCCGTCAATCTGGTCCGGATCCATGGCCCGAAGGGCTTCGCCTCGGAGCCTGTCGTCGGTCACCCGGACATACCACTGGTCGCTCAGGTACGGCTCGATGGGTACGTGCGATCGGTACGAGTGACCGACGGCGTGCGGATAATCGCGGATGTCTTCGAGGAGATCCCGCTGGCGGAACCATGCCACCACGGCGTCACGCGCATCCTCGCGGCTCATGCCCAGGAACTGCCGCGATTCGTCGGAAACATCCTCCCACCCGTGGCGGTCCGAGATGGACGCATCTGGGGCCATCACGTTGATGACGTCGAGGTCATGCCGAAGACCGATGTCCCAGTCATTCCGGTCATGCGCGGGCGTGACCTTGAGGAAGCCCGTTGCGAAGGCCGCCTTCGGGTCTCCGTCGTCGCCGGGCATGACGACATGATCGTCCTCGACAATCGGTATCCGCCTGCCCACGATCGGCAGCACGACGTGCCGGCCACGAAGGGACTCGGCCCGCGGGTCGGCAGGGTTCAATGCGACGGCGGTGTCACCGAGCATGGTCTCGGGCCGTGTTGTCGCGACGGTGACATACTCGTCACTGTCTTCGAGGGGGTATCGCAGATACCACATGTGGCCCTCGACATCCTCCATCTCGACTTCATCGTCCGCGAGCGCCGTGCCCGTCACCGGATCCCAGTTGACCAGCCGCTTTCCACGCTCGATCAGACCGTCCTCGAAGAGCACAAAGAACGCGTGGCGGACGGCGGCCGTGCAGACGGGGTCCATGGTGAAGCGGGTGCGGGGCCAGTCGCAACTGGCGCCAAGCGTGCGGAGCTGGCCGAGAATCACCTGCTCGTATTCGTCCTTCCACTCCTGAGCAACCGCGACAAAGGCCTCGCGGCTCATGTCGGTTCGCTTGCGGCCGGACCGCATCAGCCGCTTCTCCACGACCGTCTGTGTGGCGATGCCGGCGTGATCCGTGCCCGGCATCCAGAGGGTGACCTCGCCCTGCATTCGGTGATACCGAATGAGAATGTCCTGCAGTGTGTTGTTGAGCGCCTGACCCAGGTGCAACGCGCTGGTCACGTTTGGCGGGGGAATGACGATCGAATAGCATGGCGTGCCTGTCGCTGGCGGCTCGACGTGGCCGAGGCCGGCCTGTTCCCAACGCTGGTGAACGTCCGGTTCGGACGTCGCCGGGGAATAGACGCGTGGAAGTGAGGTTGTAGAGTGCACTGTCGACATCCGGCCATCATACCGCTCGCGACGGGGCTCCTTTTCGCGATCTGGCTCGGGGCGGGATGCGACCGCGGCGAACCGGCGGCGCCACCGGCAGTGCTGGGCCCCGAGCAGGAGCCGCTGCGCATTCGCGCCGACACGTTGCTCAGCGCCGGACGAACGGCGGACGCGCACCGAATCGCCGCTCAACTCGTTGAGGAAGGACCGGGGGACTGGCGAAGCCATGAACTCATGGCGCGGGTGCATATGCAGCAGGCCATCACCCTTCGGACCGAAGGGCTCATGGAAGCCTCGAAGCAGTCGCTCTCGCTGGCTGCCGATGCGTATCAGGCGTCCATCGCGAGCGACCCACAGGTTGCGGGCCTTTTCAGAAGCGGGGCCGATGCGGCGCAGATGGCGGGCCGCCCGAACCTGGCGATGCAGTGGTATCGACGCGCCGCCGAGCTCGACCCCTCCGACCCGCGGGTACCCCTCCGTCTTGCTCAGGTCGTCTTTGAAAGCGACCCCGCCCGCGCCCGCCGCCTCCTGGGCGACGTGCTCGCCCTCGACGCATCGATTCCCGAAGCGCACGCGTCGCTTGCGCTGCTCGACGCGCTGGCCGGCCACGCGGATGCCGCGCGGGCGCACATGAAGACCGCCGTCGAACTGGCAACCGACGTCCCCGCGCTCCGCGTCGTTCAGGCTCGGATGCTGCGAGTGCTTGGTGAACCTCAGCGAGGGGCCGAGATTCTGCTGGCGTTGCCCGCCGTGGATCGGGCCGCCGAGCCGACCGCCGCCGAGTTGGCCCGATGCTGGACGGAAGCGGGGCGGCACGCCGCCGCCGCGGATGCCTGGTCTGACTGCTTTCAACAGAACGCCCACCGCACCGACGCGTGGCAGTTTGCGCTGCACGCGGCGGAGTCCGCCATGCTGGCTGGCGACGAGCCCCGGGCCGCCGGGCTTCTGCGGCAGGCGGCCCTGCTTTCGGCGCCGCCCGAGCGTATGGAGGCCATCCGGGCGATCGCAGCCGAGGGACGCTAGTCCTCGTCCGGCGTTCCCTGCTGCGGGGCCGGCATGCGGCGGCCTGCTTCAGCCCACGCATCGACGCCGCTGCCGCGATCGCCTCGGGGCGGGCGGACCTTGCGGCGGTGGATCATGAGCATCACCACGATGGCGGCAATGATGACCAGCAGGCACGCCAGCGTCAGCAGGGCGAGGGTACTCAGGGCGCCAGGGGGTGCTGCAGCCACGAATCGAGTATAGAGGGGGCGAACATGGCCCTGGCGGGGCCGTAGAGGGCAGGAAGGGCCGGACTTGGCGACTTTGGTGAATCGTGAGGGCCGACGAGCCGATCGTCCAGTAGGCGGCGCCGCGCGTGGCGCCGGCCCGTGGCCCGATATCCAGCCCGATATCCAGTAGAAGGACGCCTTGCCGCATGCCACACTCTGCACATCGCCCCGCTCGTCTGACCGCCGTCTTCATGGCCCTTCTCATTGCAGGGGTGGCGACCGCCAGGCCGGTGTCACAGCAGGCCCGGGTCTGGGCCGATGATGTGTGGGAGGCGGCCCTCGAGGGCGATCGAGCCGGACTGGAAGTGCTCTTGGAAACGCCGGCCGCGGACGGCATCGATGCAGCCGCGCGGGAGGCGTTTCTCAGCGAGGTCGCCATCTGGCAGACCCACGAATCCGACGACGCCGAGCACGCAGCGGCCCGCCGCGCCGCCGCAACGGCGGAGATGTTCGCCGCCGAGCGTGACGGAGACGTCCTGGAGGCGCTTCGCCTGATTCTGGAAGTCCAGACGCTCTCAGAGAGTCTTGACGCGCCCCTCGCCAACCCGGACATTCGGTCTTTGCTCGATCGAGCCGAGAAGGCCACCGACGCCTGGCGAGCTGAGGGCAAGTTGTTCTACGCCCAGCAGGGACTGCTCCGGCTTCGCGCCGCCTTTGAAGACACGCAGGCGAAGGACGTGTGGGATCGTCTGACCGACGCCTACGAAGATGTTTCGAACGAAATGCGGCTGCTTCGCCGCTACCGATTCGCTGAGTTCCATCGCCGCTATGTCGCGTTCCAGCAGGAGCAAGGGGAGGAGGTCCGCCCCGAGTACAGCCCGCGGCTCGACACCCGTTGGCAGGAGGAGATCCGCGATGTGGATCTCCTGACCGCCGCCAGAGCGATGGAGACGGCCGCTGCGGAACACGTCGAGTCCGATGGCTACGCGCCGCTCCTGCTCGAAGGCCTTGACGCCGTTCGCATCCTCGGATCGTCCGACATACTGGCCGAGACGTTTCCGACGCTGGCCGACCAGGACCGACTGGCTGGCTGGAACGCCGCGCTCGACGCAGCCGAGGCCGTCCTGAATGTGCCCGGCGTGCATGTGTCGCTCGAGCGGACGCTGCAACACGTGGCCGCCGCCAACGCAGAGACGATTCAACTCCCCGAAGGCGTGCTGTGGCGAGAGTTCACGGATGGAGCCATGGAGGCGCTGGATCGATTCAGCCAGGTGATCTGGCCCTACGACTACGAAGCGTTCCAGCGGCAGATGCGGGGCAAGTTCGTCGGCGTCGGCGTGCAGATTCGAGAGAACGACCTTGGCGAAATCGAAGTCGTGACCCCGCTGGAAGGCAAGCCGGCCTTCATCGCCGGCGTCAAGGCCGACGACGTCATCGCCACGGTTGACGGGGACAGCACCGCGGGTTGGACCATTCATGACGCGGTACGACAGATCACAGGCGAACCCGATACGAGCGTGCTTCTGGGCATCCGCCGGCCGGGCGAAGAGGGGCTCATCGAAGTGCCCATCGTGCGTGGCGTCATTCGTATGCCGACCGTGCAGGGCTGGAAGAAGCTCGGCGTGGATGATGAAGGCCGCGAAGCCTGGAACTGGATGCTCGACGAAGAAGACGGCGTGGGCTACATCAAGCTCACCGGGTTCGATCAGGAAACGCGGGACGACCTTCTGCGAGCCATCACGACCATGCGTCGGGGCTCGGGGCTCAATGGCCTCGTGCTCGACCTTCGCTACAACCCCGGCGGCCTGCTCGAACTGGCCGGCTTTGTGAGCAACCTCTTTGTGCCTCACGGCGAGATCGTCACGGGGGAAGGCCGCAACGGCGAGGTGACGTTCCGGTTCGGCGCCCAGTCCGTGGGCTGTTTCCTGGGCGGTCTGCCCACGGCTGTACTGGTCAACCGTGGCTCCGCCAGCGCCAGTGAGATTGTGGCAGGATGCCTGCAGGCCCATGAGGCTGCGGTCGTCATCGGCCAGCGCAGTTACGGAAAGGGCAGCGTGCAGACCGTACATCCCGTCGGTCCCGAGTCGCGGGTCAAGGTGACCAACCAGTATTACCGGCTGCCGGCCGTGGACGGACAGCCCGGGCGGCTGGTACACAAGCGGCCCGGCTCACCGGACTGGGGTGTGGAGCCGGACCTTCGCGTGGCGATGTCCGTGGACGACATCGAGGCGTCCGAGCGGCTTCGCATTCGAGCGGCGGCTGCCGTCTCGGCCTTGCCGCCTCCGACCCTGGACAGCGACGACGAGGAGCCCAACCCCGCCGATGTGGGCGAGCCCGACATCAACCGTCTGATCACCGATGGGTTCGACCCGCAGTTGGAGCTGGCACTGCTCATCGTCCGCGCCCAGGTGCTTGCGGAGACCGGCAGCGACGAGCTCAACGACCTTCGGCAGATGGCAGGCGGACCGGTTGAAGACCTGCGAAGCCGCGCCGGCCGCCGCTGAGGCGGCCGCGGGTCTAGCGGCGATCAAGCAGTGACTTCACCTCAATGACGTCCTTGTCGCCGCGGCCCGAGAGGTTGATGAGCACGGTCGACTGCGGATCCATCTCCGCGGCAAGTTGCATGGCGGCAGCAACCGCGTGCGCGGACTCGAGCGCCGGCAGAATGCCTTCCATCCTCGAGAGCAACTGGAATGCCTCCAGCGCGTCGTCATCACCGACCCGCAGGTACTCGACGCGGCCGGTCTCTTTCCACCACGCGTGCTCAGGACCGACGCCCGGGTAGTCCAGGCCCGCGGAGCAGGAATGCACGTCCGCCGTCTGGCCGTCATCGTCCTGCATCACATAACTGCGGGACCCGTGCAACACGCCGGGAAGCCCGAACGCCAGCGGCGCCGCATGCTGGCCTGGGGCATCGCCTGAGCCGCCCGCTTCGACGCCGACCAGCCGGACGTCATCGTCCTCAGCAAAGGGGTGAAAGATGCCTGCGGCGTTTGAGCCGCCGCCAACGCACGCAACGACGACGTCCGGCAGGCCGCCAATCCGGTCCAGACACTGAACGCGGGCTTCGCGGCCAATGACGGACTGCAGGGTGCGGACAAGTTTCGGAAACGGGTGCGGGCCGACGACGGACCCCAGTACATAGTGGGTCGACTCGACCGAGCCCATCCAGTCTCGAAGGGCGGCATTGGTCGCGTCCTTGAGCGTTTGGCTGCCGTCGGCCACTTCGTGCACCGTGGCGCCCAGAAGCCGCATGCGAAAGACGTTCAGGCTCTGCCGCCGCACATCCTCGGCGCCCATGTAGACCTCACACGCCAGGCCAAACCTCGCGCACGCCGTCGCGGTTGCGACCCCGTGTTGACCGGCGCCGGTTTCGGCGATGATCCGGCGTTTGCCCATGCGGTGGGCAAGCAGCACCTGTCCGATGGTGTTGTTGATCTTGTGGGCGCCGGTATGGGCGAGGTCTTCCCGTTTGAGCCAGATCCGCCCGCCGCCCATCCGTTCGGTCAGGCGGGGCGCATCGGTCAGCGGCGTGGGCCTGCCCACGTAGTGCCGAAGCAGGGACTCGAACTGATCGGTGAACGCGGGATCCTTCGCCGCCTCCGACCAGGCGTCGTCCAGTTGAGACAGGGCGGCAATCAGGGTTTCGGGGACGAACTGTCCGCCGAAGGAGCCAAACCATCCGGCGGCGGGGGTGCTCACGGTGTCGGTCATGGTCCGGTCGCTCCAGGGGTCGTGGCCCCGAGCCGCCGCTGCAGGAACGACAACTGGGCGGCCTTTGCGTCCGCGGCGTGGATTCCAAAGCCAGCGTGTTCACCAGCCGCGCCGGTGTGATCGTAGAGCACCCGCTCGATGAGCGACGGGTCGCCCCGCCCCTGGACGAGATCGAGAAAGGCCCACTGAGGAGCCTGAGGAACCCACTGGTCATGGCGAGCGTGCACGGCGAGGAGCGGAATGGCTCGCCACTCGGCGAGCCGACGGATCGGGTTGAACCGGTCCAGCGCCCGCCGCTGCGACGGGCCGGCGTGCCGAGCCAGCGGCAACGCCTCCCAACTGCCCGAGGCCGCCTCCACGGCGGCGGCCGCATAGGGGTGCGGCTGGCACAGCCGCGACAGGGACGCCATGCCCCCGGCCGACATGCCGCCGATAGCGACCCGCTGAGGATCGGCCCCCAGCCGCTCCACGGCGGCTGTGGCCACGTCGTCCAGTTCGGCGGCTGCGGCAAGCATGGTGTCGACGACGGCGTCCGGCGTCTGCATGGACGCATCGAATCGCTCGCCATGGCCCGGCAGGTCCATCGCGCAGGCGGCGATGCCGTTTCGCATCAGCCTGAGATAGCGGCCCGGATCCAGTTCCTTCCGCGCGGTTCGGCCGTGCAGCCAGACCAGTAGCGGGGGTTGATCGACCTCGCCTTCCGGCTCGACCAGCAGCACCGGGACGTCGCCGACACGCTCACATCGAGCCTGCCTTCGGAGGGCGGACGGCAGGGCGTCGAACTGGTTGTTCATGGGCAGGCGTTGACGGCAGGGGGTTCGGGACGCGATCCTTCGCACATGCTGCAGATCATCGGCGGTCACTATAGGTCCCGCCGTCTCCACACGCCTGCCGACGCCGAGACGACGCGCCCCTACGCGCATCGTGTCAAGGAGTCCGTTTTCAACATCCTTCGTGGCCATCTGGATGGGGCGCGGGTACTCGATCTCTTTGCCGGCGTCGGCACGATGGGTATTGAAGCCATCAGCAGAGGCGCCACTGAGGTGCTGATGGTCGAGCAGGATCGCAAGATCTTCTCGCTGCTCGAACAGAACGTCGAGGAACTCGGCTGCGCCGACCAGGCCGACCTGCTTCGCGGCGACGCGTTGGCGTCCGTCGCATTGCTTCGGAGCCCTCGTCCGCTTGACATCGTGTTTGTCGACCCGCCGTTTGCGCTGATGCGCACCGAGGCCGGAAGGCGAAGGGTGCTCGATCAGATCGGCCGCGTGGCGGACCTGCTCGACCCGGAAGCCCTCGTGGTCCTTCGCACACCCGTCGATGCCACGCGGACGCCCCATGAGGTGCCGCAACTCGACGGGCCGGAGATCCGCGACCAGGGCCGCCACCATCAGGTCCTGTTGTACGCACTTCCCAGAGAGGAGGCGTGAGCATGTCGGTGCAGCGTCAGGCCGCGACCGAAATTGCGTCGCGGCTCCACGGAGCGGGGCACATCGCCTGGTTTGCCGGCGGCTGCGTTCGAGATGAACTTCTCGGCATGGAGCCCAAGGACTACGACGTCGCAACCGATGCCGTGCCCGAGGAAGTCCAGCGGCTGTTCCCGCGGGCGGTCCCGGTTGGCGCGGCGTTCGGCGTCATGCTTGTTCGCCATCTGGGCGCGAGCGTTGAGGTTGCGACGTTCCGCGAAGAATCCGGGTACAGCGACCGCCGCCGCCCGGACCATGTCTCGTTCTCTGATGCTCGCGCCGACGCGGGGAGACGGGACTTCACGATCAACGGTCTGTTCTCAGATCCGCAGACCGGCGAGATCCACGACTTTGTCGAGGGCCGAGCCGACCTGGACGCCCGCGTCCTCCGAGCGATCGGCAACGCAGACCAGCGACTGGACGAAGACCACCTGCGCATGCTGCGGGCGGTGCGGTTCATCGCCTCGCTGGGCGTCACGCTTGAGGCCGAAACCGAGGCCGCCATCAAGCGGCATGCCGCGAAACTGTGCGGTGTCTCCCGCGAGCGTGTCGGAGATGAAGTGCGGCGAATTCTGCGGGGCGACGGTCGACTCAAGGGACTGGACGCGTTGGAGTCGCTCGGGCTCGGCGCAGCCATCTTCGGCTCCAGCCCGACTGGCGCGGGATACCAGCGGGTGGCACGTGTCAGCGAGGTCGATCCGACGGTGCCGGCGCTGCTTGCCGCATGGGCGATGGACCGCACGGCCGGCGCCGACGAGGACGTCGTTGCGGCGTGGCGGGCTGCGATGCTGCTGACCAATGATGAGTGCGCCGGCATGACGGCCTGCCTGCGGTCGGTGGCCCGGTTCAGGCAGTGGGCCGACCTCGGCGTTGCAGCGAGAAAGCGGCTCGCGTCAACGGCACGGGCCGAGGCCGCGCTGGCCATCCTGTCCGCCGAAGAGGCCACCGCCGGGATCGCGCGGGACATTGAGGTGCTGGCTCAAACCGGTCTCGCGCCGGCTCGGCTGATCAATGGCGATGCGCTCATATCGGCGGGCATGCAGCCCGGTCCGGGTCTGGGCGCGGTGCTTGAGCAGGTCTACGACGCCCAACTGGAGGGCCGCGTGAGCACGCAGGACGAGGCCATGGCGCTGGCCAGGGCCCTCGGCGGAGAGGGCGGCTGACAGTCTTGCGGACCGCGCGACGGCTATACTCGGGGGCCGCCGCGTTTCACGGTGGCTTTGTTCCGGGAAGCAGGAGTGCCCCCATGCCCATCAGTCGCATCGCCCTTGCCCTGTCCGTATCAGTTGCCTCGGGGATGACGCTGGCGCAGGATCCGGGGACCGACAGCCGATATCCCGATCTCGTCCAGACCTCAAGCGACGAGGAAGCAATCGGCGTGTACATCGTGCCGCTGCGTGGCCAGGTGGGCACCGACATTCTTCCGGAACTCTATGAGCCGATCATTGAGGACATCAAGGGCCAAGGGGCTGACATCGTGATCTTCCACGTGGACAGCCACGACCGGAAGAACATCGATGACGAGGCGGTCGACATCTTCAAGGGGCGTGACGCCCAGCCAGGGCAGGCGGACTCGTCCTATCCAGCGCTCAAGCCCATGGGCGATCTGCGGCAGGCGTTTAACGACGAACTGCCTGAGGACATCCAGCAGATCTGCTACGTCGAAGACGCCATGAGCGTCGCGTCGCTGCTAGCGCTCTCGTGGGACCAGATGTACATCGACCCCGACGCGGAGTTCGGAGGCGCGTACGTCGTCTGGGCCTGGATGGCAGCGCCCGTTGCCGGAGACTCCCAGAAGTACGGCAAGTATCTGCGGGCCATCATGGGCGACGTGCAGGGGATCGCTCAGTACGGCGGGTGGGACGGCGTCGGCCGACGAGAGTTCGTGCGGGCGATGGTGGTCCCGGAAGCTCGAGCGAGCACGACGTGGCGAGGCCGGGACGCAACCTGGTATCGCGATGCGCGGGGCGACCTGATGGTCGACTCGGTGGGGGAGATGCCGCGAAAGGCGGACATGGGTTCGCTGGCTCAGTCAACGATCAACCTCAGTGGCATGGAAGCGGACCAACTGCTGGTTGCCGACGGCACTGCTGCCCGTGATCGGTTCGTGAAGGACATCCTCGCGCAGTTGGGGCATCGGCGGTTCCGGATCGTCGGAAACGCCTCGGACGCTGTGGAGAAGCATCGGGCCTCATGGCGTTCTGCTGCCAGCCGGGCGAGAGAGAACTTTCTTCTGTATCGACGGATGAGCGGGGGAGGATTCATGTATCAGTTGCAGGCCGCCCTGAAGGGGCTCAACAGTTACATCTCGGCGATCAAATCGAACAAGGCTGTCGAGACACGCATGCGGCTGGAGCGTATGCCCACCGACGTCACGGCCCTGGAGATGCAGCGAGATGACCTCAAGGAGCTCATTCGCAATCGACGCGGCGGTGGTGGCGGCGGTCGAGGGGGTGGTGGTGGACTCGGCGGCGGCGGCGGTGGCCCCGGCGGGATCTGAGCCGCTCAGCCTTCAATGAATCGAAGAAGCGCCGGGCCGACTTCGACTTCAAGCCCGTGCTGAAGTCGGACGTCGTCAATCGGCGCGCCGCTGCATCGCGTCCCTCCGGTCGACTCCAGGTCACGCAGATGAAGGTCCCCGTCGATCGACTCGATGACGCAGTGTTCCCGTGAGACGCTCGGCGCATCGAGTCGAATGTCGCAGCCCTCGTGGCGACCAATCAGAACCTCGGCAGCGTCGCCGAGGGCGAAGGCGCGGACAAGTTGTCCGGTCTTTCGATTGAGGACGTGCAGTTCCATCATGCCGGTCGATTCTCCGGGCGATCCCGCCACAGACACCTTCGCACAGATCGCGGCGGTAGTGAAGGGGTAGCCACACCAATTTGTACGGAGCAACTGTTTCCACGGTTCCATGGGGGGGGCGTGCGGGGGGGTGTGCGGTCCACGGAGAGGGGCCCACTGGCCCTATACACTCCCCGCCATGTCCCTCATCGTTGACGTTGTGCTGGGGCTCGCTGCCGTGGGAGCCGCTCCGGTGTGGCTTCCCCGGATGCTTATCCGCGGCCGCCACCGCACCGACTGGCGGGGTCGCTTCGGCCGCCAGGCTGCGCTGCCTCCGCCGCCGCCCGGAGGGCGCGTGTTGCTGCATGCTGTCTCGGTCGGCGAGGTGGGGTCGATTCGCGGGCTGGTCGATCTGCTTGCGCAGGTTCCGGATCTGGATGTCGTGATTGCCAGCACGACCGACACTGGTGTGGCCCACGCCCAGACGCTGTTCGGCGCGCAGCACACGGTGGTGCGGTGGCCGCTGGACTTCTCCGGTGCCGTCCGGCGGTTTCTGAACGCTGTTCAACCCACCGCCCTTGGTCTGGTTGAACTCGAAGTGTGGCCGAACATGATGTCGATGTGCAGCCGACGCGGCATTCCCGTCGCGGTGGTCAGTGGCCGCCTGTCGGCGAGGAGCTACCGGCGGTACCGCTGGATTCGCCCGTTCGTGCGAGGGATGTTTCGCCGGCTCACCGCAGTGGCTGCCCAGCATGCGGATGCAGCGGCCCGATTTGTTGCCCTCGGGGCGCGGCCCGATCGCGTGGAAGTGAGCGGCAGCATGAAGTGGGACAGTGCCGCGGCGCCGCGAGGCGCCGAGGGCGGGGCGCTGGCCGAGGCGATGGGGATCGATCCGGACCGACTTTTGATGGTCGGGGGTTCCACGGCGCCCGGAGAAGACGAACTGCTGCGAGATGCATGCCCGCCCGGCGCGCAACTCCTCGTCGCGCCGAGGCGGCCGGAATGGTGGCCGGCCGCGGCGCAGACCCTGTCGCCCTGCACCCGCCGGAGTACGGGAAGCTCGGAGGGCGGGGACCGCTTCCTTCTGGACACGATCGGTGATCTGAGCGACGCCTATGACCGGGCAGACATCGTGGTTGTCGGGCGAAGCTTCGGCGCGCTGCACGGATCCGATCCGATCGAGCCGGTCGCGCGGGGTGCCGCCACGATCATCGGACCCGCCGTGTCCGACTTTGAAGACGTCGTCGATGCCTTGGTTGCCGGTGGGGGCCTCGTTCAATGTAGCGCCGAAGCGCTTCCGGACGTCGTCGCCCGGCTCTGCTCCAGCGAAGATGCCCGCCGGGAACTGGTCGCGAAGGGCCAGGCCGTGATTCGCAGTCGCCAGGGCGCCACCAGCCGAGCGTGCGAGTTGCTCTGCAGCCTCGCCGCCGGGTGAGACCAGGGATGAGGCCAGTGGAGAGGACCGGGGTGAACTCGTCGATGACCAGATCGGTGAGCAAGCCCCAGCCACGGGGGCGCGAAGCACCGCCGCCCAACCCTTGCAGGATTCGGCGGCGGTACGGGGAGAAAGGACTCAAGAGAGAGAAAGAGAACGTGCGAAGAGCAGGGTGGCCGGCCTGACCGGCTGCCGTGTACCGATACGGTTCGGGCGGCAAGCAGTTCCGCCGACGGGCACTTTCTCGGGTCGTCCGCATCCGCAGGCCGCACAACCCGACCTTCAGCGGGCCGAACTACCATGCGGCCGTGCAGGAAGCAGATGTCATGGCGTTGATTGGCCGCCACGTCACGACCCGGGACCCTCGCGTGCGGCTCGGGCCCGGCGACGATCTGGCCGTGCTGGATGCATCCGGCGGGCTGCTCGCGGGCGTTGACCAGGTCATCGATGGCGTCCATGTGCTGGCAGACCGCGTGTCGTGGGACCGAATCGGGCGGAAGGCCGTATCCAGATCGCTCAGTGACATCGCGGCGATGGGAGGCAGGCCGCTGGCGACGCTTGCGGCCGTCGTCCTTCCGGCAGGGGCGCGGGAAGGGGACGTCGAGCGGCTGTGCCGGGGCTTGCAGGAGGCCGCCGAGCGGTGGGGGGCCCCACTGGTTGGCGGAGACGTCGCCTTTCAGCGATCTGGCGACGCGCCGCTGACGATCTCGGTGACCGTACTCGGCCTCAGTGACGAGCCGGTGCGGCGGTCCGGCGGGCGGCCCGGGGACGATCTGTATGTCACGGGCGTGCTGGGGGGTGCCGTGCTGCCCGATGGGGGCGGTCACCACCTGGACTTCTCACCTCGCCTGCCAGAAGCGGCGGCGCTCACGGCCACCATCGGCCGCGACCTGCATGCCATGATCGATATCAGTGACGGGCTCTGCCGTGACGCCGGCCGACTGGCCGAGGCTTCGGGCTGCCGGGCCGTGCTGCGGTCAGCCGACATTCCCGTGCGAGTGGGGGTGCCGCGTGAGGCAGCGTTCGCAGACGGCGAGGACTATGAGTTGCTGTTCGCCGTGGCGGGCGGCGTTGTGGTCCCAGACCAGATCGGCCCCGCAGCGTGCGCGGTGACCAGGATTGGCACGCTTGGCAGTGAGGCGGAGCCCCGCGTTGCGATCATGCATCCGGACGGCACCTGCGAGGATGGCTCCGACCTCGGCTGGATGCACGGATCATGATGGAGATGCTGCTGCGTGATGACGCCGCAACCCAGCGGCTTGGGCGGGACATTGGCGGCGTGCTCACCGGCGGTGACGTGGTCGCGCTGCGGGGCACGCTTGGCGCGGGCAAGACGACGCTGGTCCGAGGCATTGCAGCCGCCTTGGGCATCGACGACCTCGCCAGCCCGTCCTTCGGTCTGGTGCATGAACACCTGCGTCCGGCCGGGGGGCGATTCATGCATGTGGACGCGTGGCGACTACACGCGCCGCAAGACATGCTGGAACTCGGGTGGGACGAGTGGGCGGCGGCGACCGACACCATGGTCTGCGTCGAGTGGGCGGACCGGCTTGGCGAGCCGGCGGCCGGACTCTGGCAGTCGCTGCACGTCCTTGATATTGAGCTGGCACACGCAGCGGGCGGCCGCGTGGTCACGCTTCACTGGGCCGGCGACTCAAGACTGGCATCGCTTGCCGCTTCAGGCGAGACGCCATAGACGACGAAGCGATGGCCGACAGCCTGCCACCCTCGCTCTTCGGCGAGGCGATTCCGGAGGCGGACGACTTCGTCGCAGTCGATCGGTTCAAACCTGCCGGTTTGCATACAGACGATGTAGTCCGACGGTCTCCGCCCGTATGCGAGTTGGTAGTGTGTCACCTTCGCGTCCAGCAGCATGAACGGCATGATGATGCCGGCATCCTGCAGAAGACGCAGCGTGCGATAGACGGTCGCCTTCGAAACGTCGCTGCTGTTCTGACCCCGCATCTCCATCAGCAGCGAGTCGGCATCGAAGAGGCCATCGGTTTCCATGACGGCGGCGAGAATGTCGGCGCGTTCGGCGGTGTATCGGAGGGACTGCGCCTTCAGGTAGCGCCGAAACACCGAGCACAGCGGCGCGAGAATCGGAGGAAGATCAGGCGTGTCCAGTGACTCCATAGCGGGCGAGTGTAGCGGACTCAGGGTTCTGGCCTTCGAGGGCTGGGACGGGGGGTCACACGCGTCGGTACGCGCGTCCATCGAGCGTCATGCGTCCGGCACGTGGCGGTGGTGCACGCTGCGTCCGGCAAACTGGCGATGGAGGCTTCGCCTGGGGGCTGCCGATCTGGTGGCTGCGGCGGGGGAGACAGGGTGCCTTCAAGAACCGTGGGATGCGGTGTTCGTGACCTCTCTGGTCTCGCTGGCGGATCTGGCGGCGCTGCTTCCAGCCGAGTTGGCCAGGACGCCGCGGATCCTCTACATGCACGAGAACCAGGCGGCGTATCCCTCGGCGGCCGGCCGCGGGGACCCGCGGGATGCCCATGCCGCCGCAACCAATCTGATGTCGATGCTGGCTGCAGATCTGATCCTCTGGAACAGTCGGTGGAACCGCGATTCGTTCCTTCAGCAGATGGAGGACATGCTCCGCCGCGGACACGCGCCGGTGCAGCGGGACGTGCTGGGCGAGGTCGCCGACCGCTCCGTCATCGCGTGGCCGCCCGTGGAGACGCCCGAGGCAACGGACTCTGAAGTTTTACATAACGCATCCGAGGCCAAGGCGCGTGGCCTCACGCTCGTTGCCTGGCCGCACCGCTGGGAGCATGACAAGGGGCCCGATGCGTTGCTTGCGATCGAGCGTGACCGCGGGGCCGCCCTGGGGATCGGCTGGGTGCTGCTGGGCGAGCAGTTTGAACAGTCGCCGCCCGAGATGGCCGCCCTGATTGCCCACGCCGGCGATCGGGTCGTGCACGCAGGCTGGGCCAGCCGGGGTGCCTATGAGACCTGGCTGCACGCCTGCGACTGGGTGCTGTCCACGGCCAGGCACGAGTTCTTCGGGATCGCGGTGGTTGAAGCGCTCCTGACCGGATGCCTGCCGTGGCTGCCGAATCGTCTGAGCTACCCGGAACTGGTGCCGCCCGAGGATCTGGGCCTGACGCCGGAAGCGCCGCCCGGAGATCCGCAGCGGCGGGTTGCTGCGATTCGGGAGCACCTGAAGGCGGCCACGGCGCCCGAGGCCACGCGTCGAATTGAAGCCCACGTGGCGGCGACGGCGTCCCGAGGCGGCCTGGCGGGCCGGTGATCGCCCGGACGACGGCTACGCTCGCCACGCGGGCGGCCTCCCATTGGCCCCGCCAGCCCGCCGATAATGACTCTTATGTCAAATTGCGGCCTCCGGGCCTGCGGAGCGGCGAGCTCCCGCGGCCGGGTTGGCCATGAGCATCCGGGCCACGTGCGGTCGGGCCATGGATTGCACGGTAGGCTCCTCGTGCATGACGCAGTCTGACGCAGCCTATGAGCAGCGCGACGACGACCCGCCGGCTGGAAGCCTGCAGGCGAGCATGCTTGGCGTGTCCCTGATGTGGCTTGTGTTTGTCGTGGTGCTTGCCGCGTTGGTGCTCTCGCTCATCGGCGAGCGGCAGATTGCCGCGCAGCAACGCGCCGAAGCCACGTTGATCGGAACGGTCATTGCGGGCGAGTTGGTCGCGGACGCGCCGGGCGGGCCGCTGCCGAGCGAGGCGCAAACGCTCAGCCGGGTTCGGACGGGCGTGCCCGAGATCAGCAGGATCCGACTGCTCTCGCCGCAGGACGCAGAGGCCTGGTCTTCCACTCCGGGCGGCGCACTGGTCGTGCTGCCGGATGGCCGCGGGCTGGAGGTCGTGATCGGGCCGCAAAGTACAGCCACGATGCGACTGCTCAACAGCATCGGAACGCTCGCCGGTCTGGGCATTCTGTTTCTGCTCATGGCCGTATTCCTCGTCGTGATCGTGGGTCGGTACCTCGGGCGGCCGCTCCGGGAAGTGCGTGACCGGGCGGCCCGGCTTGCCAGCGGCGACCTCTCGAAGTCCAGTACGCCTTTGGAGCGAGCAGGCCAGTTCTCCGCGGTGGTGACGAGTCTGGAGGCGGCGCGGGTCCGCATGGCTGAAGACGAGTCGGCCCGGGTCGCGGCCGACGAAGAACTCCGGCGGACCAACTCGCTGCAGCGGCTCATGCTTCGGGAACTCAACCACCGAATTCGAAACAACCTGGCCTCGCTGACCTCACTGATTGCCATATCCCGCACCCAGGCCGAGGATGTTCCTGAGTTTGCCAGGCGCATCCAGCGGCGAGTCGAGGCCATGGCCAGCGCGCACGCCCTGCTGTCCGAGCGGCACTGGGCCCCTGTCGCTGTGCGAACGCTGCTCGAGCGACTCAGCCCGGCCGAGTGCGTCGAACGCATGCGGCTCCAGGGCGGCGATGTGCAGGTGGGCGCCGCGCAGGCCACGGCGCTTGCGATGGTGTTGCAGGAGATGTTCGCCAACGCGATGGAGCACGGCGGGCTTGGCGCCGGCTCGGGCTGGCTCACGGTGGAGTGGGACGTGGCCGAGGGGCCCAGTGGGCCGACGCTTGTCATTCAGTGGAGCGAAACCGGCGGGCCCGGGCCGGACCCGAACGCTGAAGCGGGCACCGGCACGACACTCATCCGAGGCCTGGTTGAGGGCGAACTCCGCGGCGTGGCCCACCTGCAGCACACCCCCACCGGTGTCTCGCATCAGTTGCGGATTCCGCTGACGCCGGATGCGTCGACCGGCGTGGTCTAGCGGCGATCTGCCACGGTGATCGTGCAGATTCCGAACGTCTGCGGGACTTGTCGCCGGACATCGAACTGCTGAGACTCGATCATGGCCGCAAGGTTGGCCGGATCCGCAAAGGTCTGGACCGAGCGTGGCAGGTAGTGATAGGCGCCGGAACGATCGCCCGCGATGGCCGTAGCCGTTCGTGGCATGATGTGCCGGCTGTAGAGTTCATTGAGCATCCGGGGAATCCATCGCCGGGGCGTGCTGAACTCAAGCACCAGGAGCCTTCCGCCCGGCCGAAGAATCCGAGCGCACTCCCCCACCGCCACGCCGGGCTCTGTGACATTGCGAATGCCGAACGCAATGGTGATCAGATCGACGGAGGCGTCCGGGAGGTCAATGGCCATGGCATCGCCCTGAACGTACGTGGCCGGCGTGCCCGCCCCGCGTCGCCGCGACGCCTTGGCCCTCGCCACCTCAAGCATGGCCTCCGTGAAGTCCATGCCGACAATGGACCTGGGCCGGGCCGCCGCGAGCAGTTCGGTCAGGTCTCCGGTGCCGCAGGCCAGGTCGAGCACATCGTCTTCGGGCGTGACTGCTGCCAACGCCACGACCCGCCGCCGCCAGGCCTGATCTCGCCACAGGGAGTGCAGGCGGTTGTTGAGGTCATACCGCGGCGCGATGCTGGTGAACATCGATTCCACGCGTTCGGCCTTGTCGCCGGCGGCGTGTGGATCGGCCGCAAGGTCTTCCGGCGACCAGGCGGGGGCACGATTGGAGCGGGAGGCTGGCGGCATGAGCCGGCATGGTAGCCCCCGACCATGGCCCTGCCGCTGGCCCGGTAGTATCCCGGTCATGAGACCCCCCACGTGGATTGCACTTGCGCTCACGGCCGCCGCGGTCGGCGGCTGCGCCTACGTTGATCATGCCCGGCACTGGCTTGGGGACTTCGAGGCGACGGCGCGAGCGGTCCGAATCGGGGGCGAGGGCGGCCAACTCCACATGCAGGTGAAGACGGCCGTCTGCACCGCGGACCCGTTTGTGCATACCTCGCTGTGGCTCTCGGATCGTTCGATGGCCGATCTCGAGTCGGGCGCCATCACGGACGGGCAGGTGCTGCACGTTGAAATGCTCTTCCCTCCCCGGGCCGGCGAAACACCCATTGATGCCTCCGCAACGAATCTCTCCATCCGGTATCTCGTCGTGTCCGGCGGCGAGGTCGGCCTCTATGAAGGTGGCGGATTCGGCTACCCCGTCGGTGGCCATGAAGATGGAGCCATGTCGCTCCGCATCGAACCGTCCGGAATGACGCTGTCGGAATCGACCGAAGGATTCGTCGACCTGCTTTCGCCAGCCGAACTGACCGCGGTGTTCACAGGCCGGTGCGACGATGTCGCCGGGCAGCGGCTGGCAGATGCGGTGGACCAGTTCGTGACCAATGCATTCGGGCGGACGATGTACGTCCGGGCAGACGCCACGCCCGCCGGGGGGTGATGCGGCTGGGAGCTTGCCCCGGGGGTGAAGACCGAGTCGAAGTGCTACGTGTGGACCGTCCCCCGAGCGCTGAAACGAACCGGCTGAAAAGAACGCAGCCCGCCGAGGTGGCGGGCTGCGGAAGGTCAACACCATGCAAGGCCAGGGCTCAGTCCTCGGACGATTCCGTCTTGGCTGGCGCCTTCTTTTTGGTGGTCTTCTTCTTCGCCGCGGCTGAGATCTCGCCGACGCGAATGCGAAGCAGCCGCTGGCGGTGGCCCGTCTTGCGGCGGTAGTTCTTGCGACGCTTGAACTTGATCACGTCGATCTTCTCGCCCTTGACCTCGCCGACCACTTCGGCCGTCACGGTAGCGCCCTCGACATACGGGGCGCCAAGCGTGGCCGGGCCCTCGCCCTCGCCCTTGACGGCGAGCACGCGATCGAAGGTGATGGTGCCGCCCGCTTCGGCGCCTTCGCGGATGTCGACATCCAGCACCGCTCCGGGGGCAAGTTTGATCTGCGTTCCACTGTCTTCAACAATCGCGTACACGGGAGGGCTCCTCTGGTCGCCTCGAGGGCGGGAATCGGGCATCATACCTCCCACGCGGCGGCCTGCCAAGCCCGGGGAGGGTCGCCGACGGGGCCTCCCGGGCGGAGCAGACACATGCATGAATCAGCAACCAGGCGAATCGAAGCCCTTGAGCGGCGGGTGCGTTGGCAGGGCCGGGCGGTTCTGGCCATGAGTGGCCTGGCCGTGCTGGCGGGGCTGGCAGCCTTCCAGCAGCCACCGGCCAAGCCCACGAAGGTCGTGTTGGAGCAGCCGATCAAGGTGATCCTGGAGGACATCGGCTCGGCCATTCGCTTCAACCACCCCATTCCCATTCGGCAGAAGTGACCGCTGGCGGTCCAGACCGCGCGGGCCGCCAGTGCATGCGACATTCAATAGGTGTCCAGAACCTCGCAGCATCGCGATGTGGTGGGTGTCCAACACGCGTCCCTACGCCACGCGTCCAGCACGCGCATCCTGCACGCCCGAGCTCCGCACTGAACGGCCTCTGGCCGATTGGCGGCGCGCGGGCCACGCTGGCGAGCGCCCTGCTCAACGGCCAGCCGGCCGAGCCCCTGCCCTGACGCCTGAGCCACAGCCGGCCCGCTGAGAAGGCCCGGTGCACTACGCTCCGCTCCCATGTTCACCGCGGCAGACTGGCTGGTCGTCATTGTCTATCTCGGCATCGTCGTCGTCATCGGCGGCGTGGCCTCGCGCCGGCACGAGCAGGGCGACGACTTTTTCCTGGCGGGCCGGTCGATGCCGGTCTGGGCCGTCGCCGTCTCGACCCTGGCCACCGCCGTCTCTGCGGCCACGTTCATCGGCGGGCCGCAGCAGGGATTCCGGGGCGACCTCTCGTATCTCACGTTCAAGTTCGCGGGGCTCGCCGCCTTCATCATCGTGGGCTTCGTCTTTCTGCCGGCGATCTTCCGGGCGGGCACGCCGAGCGTCTACGGCCTGATCACTCGCCGCTTCGGCGCATCGGCCGGCGGCGCTTCCGCGGCGATGTTCGGCATCGGCCGCCTGCTCGCCAGTGGCGCCCGCCTCTTCATGACGGCGATCCCCTTCTCCCTGGTCGCCTTCGGCGACGCGTCGGGCGGCTCGCTCGCAGTGGCGATTGTGCTCGTCGCCGCCGCAGCCTGCGTGTACACGATGCTCGGCGGCGTCCGCGCCGTCATCTGGACGGACGTGCTTCAGGCCTGCGTGCTGGTCGGAACCGTTTCGGTCGCCGTAGCGCTGCTCTGGGCTGCCGTCGACGTGCCCTTCGGCGAAGCCATCGACCGCATGGACCACGCGGGCAAACTCCGCATGATCAACTGGTCCTTCTCCTGGACGGAGCCCTACACGGTGTGGGGCGCAGCGGTGGGCATGACGCTCTTCCTGGTCGCCGCCTACGGCACGGATCAGGATCTCGCGCAGCGACTGCTCACCTGCCGCACACCTCGAAAGGCCGCGTGGGCCGGCATCCTCTCCAACCTCATCGGCTGGCCCGTCACCTTTCTGTTTCTCGCGCTGGGCGTGCTGCTCTGGCTTGAGAGCGAGACACACGGCCCCATTGTGTCGGCCCTTGCGCCAGAGGGCGACCGCGACGTGTTTCTGCACTTCATCCTTCGCGACATGCCGACCGGGCTGCGGGGCCTCATGATGGCCGGGCTCTTCGCTGCGGCGATGAGCAGCCTGGACTCGGCGCTCAATGCGCTAGCAGCGTCCACGACGTCCGACATCATTCGCCCATGGCGGGCAGCCGCCGGCCGCCCGCCAATGACCGCCCAACGCGAGACGACGATGGCCCGGTGGATCATCGCCGGATGGGCCACGGCGCTGACGCTCTTCGCCATCCTGTGCGCATTCTGGCAGTCGGCCAGCGGCGAGACGCTGCTGGACTTCGCGCTCGGCGTCATGGTGTTCGCCTACGCAGGCCTGCTGGGCGTGTTTCTGACGGCACTGCTGACGCCACGCGGCAATGCCGTTTCATCGGTGGCGGCGCTGCTCGTCGGGCTCTTGTCGGTGCTGCTGCTGCAGCCCTTTGCGTGGAACTGGTGGATGCCACTTATCGACAGCAGCGACGCGGCACTCCCCCCCCCGGCATTTCCATGGCGGATGGCGATCGCCACCACGCTTGCCTTTTTGGTGTGCCTCAGCGGCCGGCGGCCACCTGCAGCCTGCTGAGCCGCGCCGCAGCCTCTTCGAGTACAGGCATGGTCTTGCAGAACGCAAACCGCACCAGGTCGCGTCCGTCCGCCGGATCTGCGTAGAACGAACCGGGCGGAATGGCCGCGACCCCGATGTCCTCAACCAGATGCGTGCAGAACGCCTCGGACGTCTCAAAGCCAAAGGGCGTGTGATCGCACATGACGAAGTACGTGCCTTCGGGCGGGTGCACGCCAAAGCCGGCTGCGTGAAGTGCGTCGCAGAGCATGTCGCGCCGCGCGAGGTAGTCCTGCTGCAGTTGGCTGTAGTAGTCGGTCCCGAGCGCGATCGCCGCCGCCGCGCCGTGCTGGAGCGGCGTCGCGATGGCATACGCCAGAAACTGGTGCGCAGCGCGTACGGCGGCGGTCAGGTGCGGCGGCGCCACGGCCCACCCGATTTTCCATCCGGTCATGGAGAACGTCTTGGCAAACGACTTGAGCGTGATGGTCCGCGACCACATGCCCGGCAGGGTGGCCATGGACACGTGTACCCCGTCGTAGACCATGTGGTCATAGACCTCGTCGGCAATCACGACGAGGTCGTGCTTCACCGCCAGGTCCGCAAGCCCACGAAGTTCGGCCATCGTGGCCACGTGCCCCGTCGGATTGTGCGGCGTGTTGAGCAGAATGACGCGGGTTCGTGGCGACACGGCCGCGCGAACCGCGTCCAGATCAATGCCGAAGCCCGGAGGGCGAGTGGTCACGGTCCGCATCACGCCGCCGGCCATCGCGATGGTCGCGGGGTAACTGTCGTAGTAGGGCTCAAAGACGATGACCTCGTCGCCCGGGTTGAGGAGGCCGAGCATGCTCGCGGCAATCGCTTCGGTGCAGCCTGCGGTCACGGTGATGTCCGTGTTCGCGTCCACCTGCCAGCCGCCCTGCGCGTGGAGATCTGCGGCGATGGCGTCTCGGAGCGCGGGCACCCCGGGCATGGGCGCATACTGATTGTGCCCCGCGCGCATGGCGTGATGGGCAGCGTCGATCGCTTCCGGAGGGCCGTCAAAGTCGGGGAATCCCTGACCGAGATTCACCGCGCCGTGCTGAGCGGCCAGACGACTCCAGGTTGCAAAGACCGTCTCTCCAAACACCGCGAGGCGATCACAGACGTGGCTGTGGCTGGACATGGGCGCATCCTAGTGGTGTTCGGCGGTAGGCTGTCAGCGTGCATCATCTGATCGCCATGCTTCTGGTCCCCCTGTCGCTGGCAGCCGAGCCGGTGAACGGTCGGCTTGAGCAGATTGGCGAGCTTCGCGTGCTTCATGTGTGGGGCACCCCGCAAGAGATGGGATACGCGCACGGCTGGCTGGTCGGCAGTGACTTCGCAACAGCCATGCATGAGTTCTTCGACCAGGTTCCCGCGTCGGCCGCGCCTGTCGTCGATCTGATGCGATCCTGGGCCGACCTGATTGATCTGGACGAGGACCACCGCGCCGAACTGGCGGGGCTGTATCAGGGCATGCGGGATCGCGTGGGCGACGAGCGTCTCCAACTCGCCGGCCTGGACCGCATGCTCGATGAAACCGACCTGCGCATCTGGAACGGATACGACATGTTTCGGGCCGTCGGGTGCAGCGGCTTTGCGGTCTGGGATGCGCGCACGGGCGGCGCGCCCATCGTCGCCCGAACGCTCGACCTGGCCGTCTTCTCGCCGCACTGGGTCGCATCGCAGATTGTGCTGGTTCGGCACCCCAATGAGGGCCACGCAACCGCTTCGGTCATCCCGGTCGGCCTGCTCGGCATCATGACCGGCATCAACGAGCACGGCGTGTGCGGGTTTCTGCACGATGGCGACGGGCCGCGGCAGTCTGCGGTCCTCGAGCCCGAGCGGCCGGTGATGTTTGCCATTCAGGACATTCTCAGCCGCGCAGCGGCGGGCACCGCGCAGACCGTCGCGGCGGAAGAACTGGCTGCCCAGGGCCCCTTCCCTTTTTCATACATGATTCGGATCGCAGGACCCCGCCGCCGCAGCGGGCCCCCGGCGGTGACCTGGCGGCTTGACGCCGACGGGACCGCCGCCGCCACGGCCGGTGACGGACTCACGATCACCACCAATCACACGACGACTCGCGGTGACGAACCACCGCGGCTCTCGGCCGACGACTCCTGCCGCCGCTACGGCCGGCTGTATGGATGCTGCAACGCGCCGAAGACGCCCATCGACGCTGCTGCGGCGTGGGATGCGATCGTCACCGTCGGCCAGGACCACGCCAGTTTCATGACGCTGCACGCCGTGGTCGCCGAGCCGGAGTCCGGCCGATGGCACGTCGGCGTCGCGCATCGCGACGCCACGGGCGCCTTGCGTCCCGCGACGGATCGCCCGCCGACACTGCTGTCACTGGACGCCCTCTTTGCCGATCCCCGGCCGGGCCATCCAGTCCCCGCCGTGGATGATGGGGTGCCGGCGGTGTCCACCGGCGGGCATGAGGTAGATCCAGGCGGTCATCCCCTCGCTGGCGCAGCGAAGCTGAATGCGGATCTCAACCCGCTCATACCAGCCCGGGTGCCCCTCCAGCCGATCGAGTGAGGCGAGCGTCTGCTCGCTCACGTCAAACACTTCGCCCGCGATGGCGGTCACGCCGCCGGCTTCGACCACCGGGAAGCGGCCGAGCGACCGCATGGTGAACGCCGCCTCGGTGACTGCGGGCCGCCCCACGTCCGGCGCGAGATGCGCTCGCCAGTTGGCGCCCCCGGTTCGGAG
>JASMLR010000019.1 GCA_030748575.1 Phycisphaerales bacterium
GCGGTACTCCGCCGTAGCGATGTCACCGGCGTCGTGGTGACCCACGGCACAGACACCATGGCCGAGGCCGCCTGGTTCCTCGACATTACGATTCAAAGCGACAAGCCAGTGGTCTTCACCGGGGCGATGCGGAATGCGTCCGACACCGCGCCAGATGGACCGGGCAACCTGCAAGGGGCTGTAGCGCAGGTTATCTCGCCCAATGCCCAGGATTGGGGCGTCACCGTCACGCTCAACCAGTACATCAACTCCGCGCGTGATGTGCTCAAGACCCAAACCACCAATATGCAAACCTTCCAGTCCTTTGAGAAGGGCTACTTGGGCTACGTGGTCGGCAACAAAACCGTCAATCGATTCAACGATCGCCTGCACCGCGTCCGCATTCCGCTGCACGAACCACTCCCAGACGTCCACTTCCTCTCGATGTTCGCTGGTGACGACGGGTATCTCATTCGGGCCGCCGTCGATCACGGTACCCGCGGTATTGTCTACAGCGCCGTCGGCGCTGGCAATGTCAATCCTCCGACATTCGATGCGATCAAGTACGCGCTCTCAAAAGGCATCCCGGTGGTTATTTGCACTCGTGTATTCGAAGGCGCTGCCGAACCAGCCTATGGCGACGTTGGCGGTGGAGCCGATTTGCTCAAGCACGGCTGCATCCTCTCGCCGGGGCTTGACGGACCGAAGGCGAGAATCCTGCTCATGCTGGCGCTCGCCCACTACGGCAACGATGCAGCGAAGTTGAAGGAAGTGTTCTCGCTGTGACCCCGCGTCAGGGACACGGCCCCCACGCCGCAATGGCGATGAGCAGGTCGTCCACATCCACGACGCCATTACCGTCGACGTCCTCATCGCACCCACTGCACGCGCCGAATGCAGCAACCACCTGCAGGATGTCATTCACATCGACGGCACCGTCGCCGTTGAAGTCGCCTTCGCAGGCGACCTCCGGGCCAACGCCAAGAGAGATCGCGTAATGGTTGTTCGTCGCGTCCACATCGCCTTCACCACTGACCTGCACGATCAGATTCCAATCGCCATCCTCGGTGCCGGCAGGCACCAGGACGTCCGTGGAGAAGTAGGTGATCTCATCAGGAAGCATGTAGGCGATCGTCTCGTCGTCCAGGAGCATGTCCCCACCATCGACGATGGCGTCGGATGAGAGATAGACCGATCCAACGGCATCGAAGGCCGTCTGATCACCCACGTTCTTCAGCACGGACACCACGTGAACGCTCTCGCCCGCTTCGACCTGGTCGGGCGTGGCCTGCCCAAACAGTACGGATGCGTCCGGCGTTCCGGCCGGGTACATGTACTGCATGGTCGCCACATCGCCGTCGCTGAGATAATTGCGCTGGCCCATGACATTCTGCCATTGCTCATAGCCAGCCAGGCAGGTCATGGTTGGCCCACCTGTCGAGAAGCCCCACTGGCTGTAGTGCATGATGGACTCAAAGTCGTACGGGCCCACCTCCTCCGAGGTGGCCGTGTAGTAGTTGTACTCGTAGGTGTCGTCGATGTTCTCCCAGTTGACCTGAATGAAGTCATCCCGGTCGGTCCGGCACTGCTGATGATGACGTCCCATCGCATGGTTGAGCTCATGGCAGATGATGAATGGAGACGTCCAGTTGTAGATGCTCAGGCTCTGCTGGCCGCCGCTCATGCCCACCTGCGACCAGTTTCCGCCGAACCCACCGATCAGCAGCCGGTTCCACTCCGTGGTTCTCGGGACAAAGGTCACACCCGCAACAGCCTCGAGCATGTCCATGGCATCGCGGACCCGTGCCTGGTTGGCGGTGCTCACGCCGCCGTCGAACTCATAGGGCACGACACCTCCGGGCCACGTGTCCGGCACCACCGCGCCCCGCTCACCCTCAGATCTGATGACCGTGCATGTCATATGCGCTTCGTGGCCGTGTCCCACGTGGTCCTGGGCGACCGCCTGGCCGAACGATCCACCACCGAGCATCAATACCGCACACAAGAATGACCGCTGCATAGGTACGCCTCTCCTGCTCAGGCCCTGCACGCCTCACCATACGGCCGTGGGATCGGGCTGGATCCTCAAACCAAGCCCAATTGGCTCAGACATGGACACGACGGGCACTGCTCAGCTACCGTTCGCCCATGACATTGATCCATGCCGGACTTCTGGCGATCAGCGTTCTCGCCTCCTCGCCACCATCAGACCCATTAGCCGGTGTGTGGTCCGGGGAACTCGCCACGCCGGGCGGGCCGCTGGCCCTTGTGATGCACATCAGCGGCGCTGAGGACGGAGGGTGGACGGGCTCCGTCGACACCCCTTCCCAGCAGTCCTACGGCATCCCGCTGAGCAGTATTGAATTCGATGGGCACGCACTCACTGTCCGCTGCGACCTCACCCAAGCCATCTGGACCGCGACACTGACCGAAGGTGGCGATACGCTCGACGGCGTTTGGGCGCAGCGCGGCGTCGAGATACCGTTGTCATGCCGCCGAGGCCAGGACCTCTCGCCCTTGCCCGCCGCTCTGGTTCAGGAGTTGGAGGGATCCTGGGAAGGTACCCTTGATGTCGGCGCCATTCAGTTGCGCATCGTGATGACGCTGGACGCGGTCTCGCCCACCGCGATGGCCGGCATCATGGTGAGCCCGGACCAGTCACCTGCCCCGATCCCGATCGGCCGAGTGGAGTGGGCAGGCGACCGCGCCGTCCGCGTGCTGATCGGCGCCATTGGGACCGTCTTCGACGCGCGGCTTGCGCCGGGCGGCGCAACCCTGTCGGGTTCCTTTACCCAGCGGGGAATGCCACTCGACCTCGCCTTGAAGAAGGTCGCCCGCGTCAGCGAAACCCGACGCCCTCAGGAGCCCCGACCGCCCTTCCCTTACCGCGCCGAGGAGGTCTCCTTCCCAAACACAACCGCAGGAATCACGCTCGCCGGAACGCTCACCATGCCCCCGGGGAACGGTCCCTTCCCGGCAGTTGTTCTGATCTCCGGATCGGGACTGCAAGATCGGAATGAGGAGATCTTCCAGCACAAACCGTTCTGGGTGCTGGCCGACCACCTCGCCCGCCGCGGCATCGCCGCCCTCCGCGTCGACGATCGGGGCGTCGGAGGATCGACCTCCACCTCCACGGCAGCGAACGACACGACGTTTGACTTCGTGACCGACGTGGAGGCCGCTGTCGCCTTCCTGCGGAGCCGGCCCGAGGTGTCCGGCGGCGGCCTGGGCCTGATTGGCCACAGCGAAGGCGGCGTCATTGCGCCCCTGGTCGCCGTGAAGGACGCGGACATCAACTTCATCGTCCTGCTTGCCGGCACCGGAGTTCGAGGTGATGCGCTGCTTCTGCGTCAGGGCGAAGCAATCAACCGGGCGTCCGGAATGTCCGAAGACGACATCGCCGCGAAGTCAGCCATCAGCCGGGCGCTCTTTGACGCCCTCATGGACGAATCACTGCAGGGCGATCCTCTGGAAGCTCGGCTTCACGCGATCATCGAAACCGACCCGGAGTTCATGGAAGAAACCAGCGAGGCGCAGGAAGTGGCTCTCCAGGCCGCGATTGATAAACTCACGCTTCCCTGGATCAGGGCGTTCCTTCGCCATGATCCTGCGCCCACGTTGCAACGCGTCACGTG
Source organism: Phycisphaerales bacterium (assembly GCA_030748575.1). Lineage (GTDB taxonomy): Bacteria > Planctomycetota > Phycisphaerae > Phycisphaerales > SM1A02 > UBA12567. Next base: position 3,615 of record JASMLR010000019.1, read on the forward strand.
CCCTGTTCTCGCGCTCAACGGCGAACTGGACCTTCAGGTTCCGCACGCGCAGAACCTCCCAGGAATCGCTGCTGCCCTCGAACGCGGGGGCAACCCTGATGCGACCACCATGATGTTGCCCGGGCTCAACCACCTCTTCCAACACTGTGAGACCGGGCTGCCTGCCGAGTACGGCCGCATCGAAGAAACCTTCTCGGTGGACGTACTCGACCTCATCGCGGAGTGGATCTCCGACCGCGCCGCGACCCGATAGCCGCAAGCGTCACCAGCAATCGCCCCAGCCGGCGATGACCGCGAGCAGGTCATCGGCGCCGACAAAGCCATCGCCATTGATGTCGGCCGGACAATAGGCGTCGCACGCGCCCCAGGCGCCGACCACCGCAAGCAGGTCGTCGGTGCCCACGTCGCCCGTTCCGTCGATGTCCGCGGGGCATGGGTCAACCGTACCGATGTCGGTCTTGAGAATCTGCACAATCTGCGCCCGCGTGAAAACGCCGGTGAATGGATGCGAGTTGTCCTTGAGTTGTGTGCCCTGCTCATCGATGAACCGATCGAGCTGCTGCACTTCAACAAACACACGGTCACACGGCTGCGAGTCCGGCACGTCACCAACCACCACGGGATTGCGGGGATCATTGACGTCAATCAACTGCAGGCCGACATCAGCGTTCGCCACAGCGGCGTAGTCGTCCACACCAGGCGGGGCGAGCTGGCTGGCGACGTCGATGTCCGCCACGAATCCTCCGAGGGACGTGACGACTGCGACCTCTTCGATCGCGTCGGGTCGCGTCACGTCGAACACATAGACGCCGCCCTCTCCAGCAGCGACGTACAGATAGTCGTGTTCACGGGAAGGTTCCGATTCGCTCGCCGCCAGCCAACGGGAGTAGATGTCCAAGCCGTGCGCTCCGTCCGGAAGTTCGAGCCCCGCCACTTGCGTGGGCTGGCTGAACTCCGGCAGCAGGTCAAACACGCGAACGCCGTAGCCTGGATCGGCCACATAGGCCCGCACCGCAAAGTCAGGGCCGGACTGATAGTGCGCCATGAGGTGAACGTCTGAGGCAGTCATGCCGCCCACTTCCGCAATGACAACCGGGTCAAGATCGTCAGAGAGATCGACGATGGCCAGTCCACCGTCGCCCATCGACACGAACAGATGCACGCCCCACTGACGCACTCGCTGCGCTCCGGGAAGATCGATCGTCGTAATAAACACAGGTGACTCAGGGTGACGCGTGTCGTAGACCCGCACACCAACCTGCGCCTCCACCACATAGAGATATCTCGCTTTGCGCTCGACATCCAGCGCGATGCAGTCCGTCAGAGACCAGATGGGGTTGACCACGCCATCATCGGGGCACCGATCGTGAAGCTCCACACCACCGGGGCCGAGCGCGACATACAGAAAGTCCGCCGTCCCTTCAATGATGTTTGGTATGGACACCATGCCGTAGGCAGGCAGTCCGTCCACAACAGGGTCAGCCGGCACCGGTATCTGTGGATCGGCCCAGCGATCGTGGGACGTCACACCGGACGGACCGGCGCCATGCATGAAGGTCCGGGCGATATCAACTGTGCCAGTCCCGAGTCCGAGCGTGGGCGGCGAGCGATGACACTCCGCGCAGGAGCGGACGTCACCCTCTCCGCGTACGGTGTGAGGCTGTACCGGATTGTGCGCAAGCCCGGAGATGCCGCTGCCTGAGACTGGCATGACGAAATCGAGCAGTTGGCTCCCATCTTGAGCGGTGATATCCGCAATGGGCATGCATGAAACGATGTAAGGCGCCACTCGGCCCTCGCTGTTGGGACCAATAGCCACCTGGCGAAGAGCTTCGAAGATCTTATTGTTGGTCGTGACCTTGCCGACTTCGTACTCCCCGGTCCAGAGGTTTAGCCCCATCTGCGTCTCGTCACGCTCGAAGTGGCAACCAAAGCAGTTGGGAACCCAGGACGTGTGGCACGCGTAACACTCGAGACCACCGGTGTCCTTGAGATGGTGATGGCCCATGGCCTGCGCGGCTTTCGGGTTCGATGCCACCACGTCGGACACAAGCGTCACCTCGTGGGTCGCGTCGGTCACCTTGCTTGTGAGCATCCAGTTGCCGTCCTTGTCCTGCCATGTATTGGGCAGCGGCGCGCCGTCATGATCGGCCATGGATGGATCGGCGTCGGGCATTCCGTGGCAGGTTCGGCATTCAATCTTCGTCGCCTGATCCATGTGGCCATACATGTTGCCGTCACCCATGATCTCGGTCTTCACATGACAATCGATGCAGTGCATGCCCGACTCGTGATGAATGTCCGGTGGATTGGCGTCAGCAACCGTGTAGTGGTAGTTGGTATTGAACCGCTCATCGGTCGTGCCGGGAATGCCCGGGCCCGATGGAAGCCGCGGCGGCATTTGCGCGCGGCCAGTAAATGAAAGGCCGATCCGCGCGCCCCGGTGATGGCAGTGCAGGCACTGGTCGGTCGTGACACGCCGCGTGATCGTGTGATACATGGGGTGGCCGGTCTCCCCGTGGTCAATCGACTGGTCGGCGGATCTGGACAGCCCGTCATCGTCATAGATCATGTGACAGGCAGCGCAGCCGTCGGCGCGATACACACCTTCCTGGCCCTCGGCGCCGCGAAACCCCTTGCCACGAGACCAGAGATGGCATCGGGCGCAGGCCTGAGATGGCACTGCCTGATAGTGGGTCGCGGGATCAAGTGGGTCGCCAAGACCGTCATAGATAAGCAGGTCCAGAATCTCCTCCACAGCGCCAAGTTCGGTTGGGACCCACCCATCGTCATCAACGGTCGCGAAGTTCCCATACAGGGGCGTCTTTGTATCGACGACGTTGTTCTCGTAGAAACCGCCCGCATAATGGCCGGTATTGGTCGCCATCATGCTCTTGAAAATGTCGTGCCTGATGTTCGAATGGCAGATGCCACACGTCTGGTGAATGGCGCGAAGGTTGGAGGGGTTGACGAACCGCTGATACTCAAGGTCGTCATCGATGGGCGGAATGCTCGCGTTGTAGACGACGTTTCCGTTGGGGAAAATGTGCGCCAGTTCCTTGGTCGTCGCATACGGGTCGCCGCCGTGGCAGAATGTGCAGTCAAGGTCCAGGCCGGCCATGTTGGCAGTTGCGTTCTCCAGATCGCCGTGGCACTCGAGGCACCCCGGATACACGCCACCGCCCGAGCGAGCACTGCCCGAACCGCGGCGAACGCATTGCTCGATCCACATGACGCCCTCGGGGGTCTCCACCCGCACGGGCCCTGTGCCCGGGGTGAACTCCAGCGGGACGTCGACCCCTGCATAGCCGTGAGGGCTTTCGGAACCATGAGGGGAGGCGTGCGGCACCGGCTCCATCCCGGGCAGCGCCCACGCCGATGCACCGAATCCCACCAACACGCCAATGGCTGCCAGCCGAGATACGCGGCCAACTACACCACCAGATCTCCGAATCACGCCTGGGTCCATGCGACCGCCTCTCCGAGCCCCGGGATTGCTGGATACCCACCCAACGACCCAGTATCGGATCAATGGACCTCGTTGTCCACTTCAAAAGGAGCCTGCGTTCAAACATGGGCCTGGCACCACAGAAACCTCCCAAAGCAGCGTGGTCTTCGACATTGGATCCAGCCGGAGCGGCCCCAGCAGCGGCGCGTGCCCCCACCTCGCTGGGCCCATTCGAGATCAATACCCAACCCGCCACATGCCTCCGCTGTGAACAGGCTGGCTGGACATCGGCGACGTGCTGGCGGTCGCCGCATCTGTGTGGCTGGCCCTCCGCTGGGACGACATCGTGTGGTACGACCGCGTGTGTTGGCTGAGCCTGATCTCGCTGTTTCTGCACCAGTTTGAGGCGTACCGCATCGTCGGCACGTTTCCGGGCATGCGCAGTGGCCGCGTCGTTCGCGGGGATCTCCCCGACCACGCTCCCCACACCATGAACACCTCGCTCATCATCAACGTCGCCATCGGCTGGTCGTTCTCCGGTGCGGCGATTGCCGCAGGAACATACGCCATCTGGCCCGGCATCGCGACGCCGCGCGTCCATCTGCCGGTGCCGTCGCCCACCTGCTCCCATTGAAGATTCATGGCCGCACGCTGGACAGCCCCGGCATGACAACAGGCACCCTGCTGCACTTCCCGCTGTCCGTCTGCTTCGTCATCGTTCTGGTCCAAACGGCGGACGCACGTATGGGGGAGTGGATTGCGGGCATCGTTCTGGACGTTGCCTTGTGTTACGGGGGCTCGTGAACCTGTTGTTCAGGCTCGCGAACCGCCACACCCAGAATAGGTGTTCCCGCCGCGGCGCCTCGGACCACACCACAGCCCTCCGTGACGGCGATCCGCCAGATACCGGACCAGAACCTGCAGGGGCCGGGAATATGGCGGCTGTAGACTCCCCTGCTGCATTGCGGGTTCTTACTGGTGCTGCGACCTTGCTTTTATTGACGGCACGTGTAGTCTGAACTGCCATGCGTCAGATCCGCCATGACTTTGCCACACGGTGCATCTTGCTGCTGCTCGCAGCCGCGATGCCGCTGTGCTGCTGCGTCGTACGGAACATGGGGGCCGCCCTACAACCGGGTGAATCGACGATCACGCTGAGTTGCTGCGCCACGCAGCAGTCCTGCGACCGCGGAACCCAGAGCGAACCGCAGGATCAATCAAGCGAATGTGACGAGTGCCGCTGCATCAAGGCCCCGGCCACCGCGGCGAACTGGGCACCACCGGTCGACGTCATCGGCGAGGCCGCTTTCGAGTGTGCGGTAGTACTCCGATCAGACGCCGATGCCGAAGCGGCGATCGGAACGCACCCGGACCGACCACCACCGGGTCCATGGAGTTGTTCGGCGCCCCCATTGCGCCACGCAACCATTCTGCAGGTCTGAAGTGAATCAAAGCGTCTCGAGAGCCTCCGCAAGCCGGAGGTGTTGTCACGTTCTGATTTCACTGGACCTCACGCATGTACACACCCACTTTCTTGCAGCCGATGTCGCGCTCCCGGTGCCCCATCTGGCCGGCCATCCCGGTGCTTCTGGCTGGATGCGCCTCGCTCGATCCCGCACCGGACCTCCACCGAACCGCCGTGCTCTCCGAGTGTCGGGTCGGCGCCGACGTTGCCACCGTATGGGAAGCGCCCGTCGACCAGCCGAGCACAGCATGGGATGGCACGTCTCCGCTGCCTGCTGATATCGCGCTCCTTGTCGCGCTTCAAAACGAACCCGAAGTACGTATCGCCTTGACGCGTGTCGCCGAGCGGAGGGCCGATCTGGTGCAGGCCGGTCTGCCGCCAAACCCGACCATTGGGCTGGGCATTGGCGTCGCCGTGGATGGTCTCTCGGGCGCGCCTGCCGTCGTCCAGGGCCTGCAGGCACTGACGTGGCTGTGGACAAGACCTGATCGCATCGCGATCGCGCAGGCGGACCTCCAGCACTCCATCCTCACCGCGGCTGCCGGGGCTGTGGATCTTGCTGCCCAGGTGGCGGCCGGACACGCCCGGGTTCTCGCCGCGCAGGAGCGGGCCTCGCTCGACCGCCAGAACCTCGACATTGCGGAGCAGACCCGGTCACTCATCGAGCGTCAACTCCATGTCGGCGAGGCCGCTCCGCTTGACGTCGATCGCGCAGACGTGGATGTGCATTCGGCCCGCACCGCGGTCATCGCGTCGACTCGGTCGCTTGAGCAGGCGAAACTCGCCTTGCTCCTCGATATGGGCTGGCCAGCCCATGACACTTCGTGGTCAGCCGCGGCATCGGGCGGCATCGCTGCTCCAGAACAGGATCAGGATGCAGCACTCTGCGCCTTGGCCGCAGCGCAGCGGCTGGACATCGCAGCGGCCCGAGCGGCCGTCCAGCGAGAACTCGCAGAGTTGTCACTCGCCGGCACCAAACGACTTCCCGAAGTGCAATTCACGTTCGGATGGCAGCGGAACTTCATGGACCGCAAGGCGGTCATGCCGGGTGCCTCGCTCACCATTCCGATTTTCGACCGTGGCGGCCCAGCCATGAGCAAGGCCGTGGCAAGGCTTGAGGCGTCCCGCCTCCGGTGGATCGACCTCGCCAATCACATGGAGTACTCGGTCCGCAATGCGGGAAGCACATGGCGACAGGCAGCGGCTCAGCGGCACGTCGTCGAGCTCCAACTGCTTCCGGCCGCCGCCGATGCGCTCGCCCGGAGCCGCGCAGCCTATGCCGAGGGCGTCATCGATCTCACCGCCCTCCTCCGCTCGCAGGAGCGGCACATCGATGCGCAGCGAACGCTGGTTGCCCATCGCCTTGCTGAAGCCGAGGCCCTCATTGAACTCCAACGCGCCGTCGGAGGGACGTTCGATCACCTTCCCGATGCCGCACGTGTGGCCAGTACGCCCCCGAAGGTGCCATCATGAGTACAACCATTCCAGCCCCACGCAGAAAGTGGCTCGTGCGTTTCGGGCTTCCCGTATTCGCCATCGTCGCCACCCTTGCATTGATTGTCGCCGCCGCATGGCAGGCGCTCAGGCCGGCCACCGAAGTGGACGCCGTTGCCGTGGTCATTCGAGGTGTTGAGACACGTGACTCACCCGGGGAGTCATCTTCCGAAGGTCGCATCATTCAGGCGCCGGGATGGGTCGAGGCCGACCCATTCACCGTCTATGCGGCCGCCCTGACGGAAGGCGTCGTCGAAGAAGTGCTCGTCCTTGAGGGCGACCGCGTCGAGCAAGGGCAGCCCATCGCCACGCTCAACTCAGATGACGCCCGGATCATGCAAGAGCGTGCCCGCGCAGCACTTCAACTCGCGGAACGGAGGCTGGCAACCGCCCGTGCGGCGCACCTGGCAATTGAACCGGAAATCGCTGCCGCACGGGCCTCACTTCGGGCGCTTGCAGACGAACATCGGCGGAAGGCCGCGCTGGTCGATGACGGCGCCGTCGCTGCCGGACCGGTCGCCAGGCTGGCCATTGCCCTCGACGCAGCCGAGGCAGGCATTGCGCGTCTGGAAGCCCGCCGCGAAGTTCTGGACGCTGAGGCGCAGTCCGCCGACGCGGCCGTCGCCGTCGCCGCGGCAGGCCTTGCCGAGGCAGACCTCGCGCGCAGCCGCACGGTCATCCGATCTCCAATGGACGGCGTCATCATGGAACGCCTTGCGTCTCCCGGGTCCCTCATTCGCTTCTCTGGCGATTCGCACGCGTCACACATCGTCCACTTGTATGACCCTGCCCGCCTACAGGTCCGCGCCGACGTGCCGCTCGCTGACGCCGCTGGCGTAGGCATCGGGCACCCCGCGGAGATTGTCGTCGACGTGCTGCCCAACACCACCTTCTCAGGCGAGGTCACGCGGCTTGTGCACCGCGCAGACCTTCAGAAGAACACCGTCGAAGCCAAGGTGCGCATCGACGACCCGGCCGACCTCCTCAAGCCCGACATGCTCGCCCGCGTACGCATACTGCAGCCTCCCGCAGACAATCAGGATTCAGCCACGCGGCTGGTCGACCGGGCCTTTGTCCCGGAAGAGGCGATCCTTCCCGATGGCTCGATCATGACGATCAGCGCCGATGGCCGCGCGCAGCAGACGGCGATCACCCTCGGCGAATCGATCGTCGATGGGTGGCGCGAGGTGACATCGGGACTGTCGCATGGTGACCGTGTCATCCTCAGTAACGTCAAACCTGGTGCGTTTGTCACTCCATCAGAGAAGGGCTCTGGCCATGGCACTCATTGAATGTCGGCATCTCACACGCACCTACAAGCGGGGCGCTGAAGCGATCACGCCGCTTCAGGATCTGGATCTGGACATTGAGGCCGGCGCCTTTGTGGCGCTCATGGGTCCCTCAGGCTCCGGCAAGACCACCCTGCTCAACCTGCTGGCTGGCATCGATCGGCCAACTGCAGGAACGCTGTCGGTTGCCGGGAGTCCTGTCCACACGCTTGCCCGTGGAGAACTCGCCCGCTGGCGAAGCACCCATGTTGGATACATCTTCCAGCTCTACAACCTCATCCCGGTACTCACCGCGTACGAGAACGTGGAACTCCCCCTGCTCCTGCAGCCGATGTCGCGATCGGAGCGACATGCGCGAGTGGCGGCTGCGCTCGAGGCGGTCTCGATCTCCGACCGGCACGCCCACTACCCGAGGCAATTGAGCGGCGGGCAGGAGCAACGCGTCGCCATCGCCCGCGCCATCGTCACTGAACCATCCATCCTGCTGGCCGACGAGCCGACCGGTGATCTCGATCGAGCCACCGCGACCTCCATGATGGAACTGCTGGCGCGGCTCAATGCTGAACAGGGACGTACGATCGTCATGGTCACCCACGACCCTCGGACGACCGAGTGGGCGGACACGGTGCTGCATCTTGAGAAGGGGAAACTCGTAGAGCAGGCAGTCGGAGGTGCCGCATGATGCGTTTGCTCCGCGTGTGCCCGACCGTGCTCAGGCAGATCATCCGAAGCCCGATCCGAAGCGCCCTGACGGTGATTGGCATCAGTGTCGCCATGTATCTGTTCGTTTCCGTCGAGGCGATGCGCGAAGGGGTTCACACCGCGACGCAAGTGCAGGCCGGCGACACAACGCTCGTGGTCTATCGTGAAAACCGCTTCTGCCCATTCTCCAGCCGGTTGCCGCAGTTCTACGGCGACCGCATCGAACGACTGGAGGGCGTGAACAGTGTTGTGCCGATGCAGATTCATGTGTCGAACTGCCGCGCCTCCCTCGACGTCGTGACTTTCCGCGGTGTACCACGCGATGAACTGGGCACGGCCCTCGCAAGCGGTGGCAAGATCACGGATGGTTCCGTTGCCGCGTGGGAGCGTCGCGGTGACGCCGCTGTGGTGGGCGAAGCACTGGCAGCCAGACGGGGCGTCCGGGTTGGTGATCGGTTCTCCGCAGCCGGAATCACCGTCTTCGTTGCAGGCATTCTTGAGACGGATCACCCGCAGGACCGCAACATCGCCTGGGTCCATCTCCCGTTTCTGCAGGAGGCTGCCCGCCGGGGCGGGACGGGCGGCCTGGTCACTCAGTTCAATGTGGCCGTCGACGAACCAGCCCATCTTGAGGCCGTCGCATCAGAGATTGACGCATTGTTCAGGCATGACGAACACCCCACTGCAACGCGGCCTGAGCGAGCCTTTGTAGGACGGGCGGCTCGCGACATTGTTGAATTGGTGGACTTTGCCGGGCTCCTGGCGTGGGGCGCTCTTGCGGCCGTGTTCGCTCTGATTGCCAATGCCATCGTGCTGGCCATGCGGGACCGCTTGCGTGATCACGCAGTGCTGCAGACGCTCGGGTTCAGCGGGCCATTGATCGCCTGGATGGTGCTGGTTGAAGGCGCCACGCTGGGCCTCGTCGGAGGGTTGCTCGGCGCGATTGGGGCCTTTGCAACAGTGCGGGTCGGACACTTCAGCCTGACCATGGAAGGGCTCAACATCGAGATTGCAAGCGGATGGTCCGCCCCGCTCGTCGGCATCGCTGCTGCACTTGCGCTGGGCGTACTGGCAGCCATCGTTCCCGCGCTTCGACTGGCACGGCGGGACATCGCGTCGTGCTTCAGGGCGGTATAGGAAGCGGATCATGCGAACCCTCCCCTTTGAGTACGCCGTCCGCAACCTCGGACGATCGCCCGCGCGGCTCACGCTGAGCGTCGGAGGCAGCATGCTTGTCGTGCTGCTCGTTCTTACCGCCGCTGGTTTCACCAGGGGCATGGAACAGGCGATGCGTGTGAGCGGATCTCCCGATGCCATCATGCTCATTGGCAGCGGGAGCGAAGAGAGTATCGAGCGGAGCGAGATTGCCATGCGAACTTCTGGTGTCGTCGCTGCCAGCGTGCCGGGCCTCCTCTCACGGGCGGGCATGGATGCGGTGTCACCCGAGATTCACCTTGCCCTACCACTCTCAACCGGGCGTGACGACCAGGGCAGGCTCGCCGTGATCCGCGGCATCGAGCGAGCGGCCTGGCTGGTCCATGATGAGGCCAAGGTCGAGTACGGCCGCGCCCCCACCGCCGGGCGGAGCGAGTTGATCGCCGGCAGGCTGGCAGCGAGATCGCTGGGCTTCGAGCCTCCGCGTTCCATGATCGGAACAACCTTTCAACTCGATGGCGAGCCCTACGAGGTCGTCGGCATCATGTCCGCCGGCGGTGGTGTCATTGAGGGCGAGTTCTGGACCGCGCTGACCGATCTTCAGATCACAGCGCAGCGTGACAGCCTCTCGACGGTGACGCTGCGAACCGACGGGGCCGACCTTGTTGATCTCCAGTCGTTCGCCGCAACCAGACTGGATCTTGAACTTGCGGCGGTCGCCGAGACAGACTACTACGCCCAACTCGCCGCCTTCTACCGGCCGGTTCGACTGCTGGTGATCGTAACCGCTGTGCTGATTGCACTTGGTGGCGTGGCAGGTGGCCTGAACACGATGTACGCGGCGTTCGCAAGCCGCGTGCGAGAGATCGGCTCCTTGCAGACGTTCGGCTTCTCCCGGGGCGCCATCGTCTGGTCGCTGATGCAGGAGTCGATCCTCGCATCATCACTCGGCGCCCTGCTTGCCTGCGGCATCGGACTGGCTGTGCTGGACCAGTTCGTCATTCGCTTTTCGATGGGCGTCTTCGGCATTTCAATTGACGCCGGCGTTCTGGCGCTCGGCCTTGCTGCCGGCTTTGGCCTTGGAGTCATTGGGGCCGCTGTTCCGGTGTGGCGGTGTCTTCGCAAACCCATCCCCGAGGCGCTTCGCGCTGGGGAATAATGCTTTACCAATAGGGAGCCATGTCCATGTTCACAAGATTTCTTGCAACCGCTGTATTGATTGGAGCCTCAGGCTGCGGATCGGCCGAGCCGGACCCGGCCGCAGACAAGGTTCAGGCCACCGTCACGCCGAGCACCGGGCTGTTCGTAGCTGACCGGCCGGACGACGCGCCCGGCGTCACGGAAGCCAAGGCGGCGGCAAAGGTCGGAGCGCCGATTCGCTTTCTCGCCCGCGTCGGGGGGCGGCCAGAGCCATTCATCACCGGCACCGCCGTCTTTGTTGCGGCAGACCCGAGCCTGCTCTCGTGCGAACTCATGGGTGAAGAAGACCATTGTGCAGTCCCGTGGGACTACTGCTGCGAGGATTCGACCGCCCTTCGCGATGGGATGGTGACGGTTCGCCTGATCGACGAGCATGGAGACATCCTGCGGTCAACCGCAGAAGGCATGGGCGGACTGGAAGCGTCCAAGTTCATCCTCGTCGATGGTGTGGTTCATGACCGAAACGACGACGGTCTCCTCATCGTGGACGCGTCGCAGATCTGGGTTGGCGGCGCGCCAACACGGGCCGATCCGATGCTCGGAAGTCGATAGCAACTCAGGATCCGACCGCCACAGACTTGCTCCGGTGCTTGTCCCGAAGATCCTCGGCCATGGCCTGGATCTCGGTCAGGTCCTGCACCATTTCATTCCATCCGTACCAGAGTGGGTCGTCGGGGTTGTTGTGGACTGACCCCTCGCCAATCTGGATATCGCGATCCACATTGAGGCTGGCGTCCATCGAGACTGCTCAAAGAAAGGCATCCTCCACGCACCTATGTGGTGCAGGGAGGATGCCAGGAGGAAGGGGGCAATCGGTACCGTGGTGGCCAAGGGCCAGTCACGTGCGACACACTATAACCGGATCCTAAGGTCCTGTAAAGCCCCACCGCCCAGAATCGGCGATTTTCCCCGGGCGAGCCCCGGCGGGGGCCGGCCGCCGTACCCCTTTACGCGGCACCTCTTCATGGATGACCCGGCTGCGGGGGCACGTGGGCCTGTGTGATGCGGTGGCCGGTGGCGGGCCCCGCTTAGTCGTAGGGGGCGATGGTGACGCCTGGGGGGTCGCTGAGGGGGAGATCGCCCGAGAATGGCAGGTGGTGAGACTCGCCGTTGCCCTGAAGATCCTTGAGCACCAGGCCGCCGTCAATCTGGCCGTTGTTGAATTGCATGGTCGCGCGAGGGGCGAGAATGGAGCCCTTCCAGCCGATGCCATTCATCTGAAACACGGTGCACTCCGCAAAGTTGAAGAACAGATGGTCAGGCTCGACGCCGGTCAGGAAGGGCTGAAACCAGTTGAGCGACACGATGCTGCCCGAGACATTGACCAGCACGCTCGAACCAGCCGGAACGTCAATGTGCAGGCCATAACACGGATAGAAGTCCCCGGTGTCCAGATCAAACACGTTGACATCACTCTCCTGGCCACTCAAGAACAACTGCCCCCACTGCCGCACCACGGTGCCATCGGCTTCGATCGCCGCAAGGTCATCAGAGAGCGCCTCCAGGTCAGACTTCGCATCCGAGAAGTTGACTGTGACGCTTGCGCCGACGGATCCGTTTGGCGTGCCAACACTGGTGAGTGACACGTCGTTGCTCACCTGCGTGTTGCCATTGAAGTTCTGGCCATTGGTCCACAGGAGGTCATCACCAACAATCAGATCATCGCGGGCCCCAGAAGAATTGGGAAGGCCAGACCCGATGCCGACGTTATTGAACTGGGCGTCTCCACCCACCGCAACCCGACCGGTGCAGTCTGTGTTATTGGCCTGATAGTTCTCCAGAACGAAGACGGTGAAGCCCTCCGCCTGACCGAGGGGTGAAGCGGCGGCGGGCGAGCAGGCTGCCGCGATGAGGATGTATCCGATGGTGTGCATTGGTGCCATGCATCAACAGTGGAAATCAAGTGCGGCGGCGTGTCGGCCGTCCGACACTTTTGTGGCGCAACGGATGGGGCATGGTTGGGCTGGACGAACTTCAGCGGTTATTCAAGCGGATTTCGGCTGCACAACCCGCATGGCCTGGCGGTGCCCTCTCTGAAAGAGCATGCCCGCTTTGAAGTCCGGCCGGGGCACCTTTCAGGACTCCGATCGTCCGGCGATCTCCCGGTGATCGGGCGGGCAGGCGGACGCGTTCCGGGGGCCCCCGGCAACCCCACTCAGCCGTATGACGGCGTGTACGCCAGGTCGCTGATCCGCTGATCCCAGTCGCTGGCCCGGTGGCGGTTCAGCCCCATTCCTGCCAGCGTTCTGGCGACCTCCCCCGCCACCTTGAGCGAGACCTCCCGAATGTCCGCCCGCGATGGATACAGCATGCCGTCATCAAAGAACGAGTCCGGCACATGCGTTGCCAGCGCTCTGGCGGCCGCCAGAAAGGCCTCCTGCGGCACATGCCGCGCGCCTGTCGCGAGAATCGCCATGCCCATGGCAGGGAAGATGTAGACGTTGTTCCCCTGCGATGGCTTGATCGTCCTCCCATGGAGCGCAACTGGCGGCATCGGCGTACCGCTCGCAAAGAGCACGCGGCCATCCGTACCGTCATAGGCCTCCTGGGCAGTGCATTCGGCGCGGGATGTGGGGTTGGAGTACGGGAAGATGAGCGGACGCTCGTTGATGTCAGCCATGGCCCTGATGACATCCGCGTTGAACGCGCCATGAACGGTCGAAACACCAATGATCCCGGTCGGCTTGAAACTCCTGATCGCGGAAACGAAATCGGTGCATGGGTCGGTGTCCGCGGCGAAGGGCTGCTGGAACGGAAGCAGATCGGTCCTTGACCGCACCAGCAGTCCGTTGACGTCGAACAACCGCACTCTGGTCATGGCTTCCTCCCGGGTCATGCCGGTCTCCACCACGATCGACTCGACGATCAACTCTGCGATTCCCGTGCCTGCCGACCCCGCCCCGAGAAACAGAATCCGCTGCTCGCCAATGGACTCGCCCTTGGCCTGGCATGCAGCATGGATGCCGGCAAGGGCGACACCAGCTGTCCCCTGGATGTCGTCGTTGAAGCAGCAGACGGCGTCGCGATACTTCGCAAGAAGCGGCGCAGCGTGATTCATGCTGAAGTCTTCGAACTGAATGCAGCATTCGGGGAAGAGCGACTGCACCGCCTGCACAAACTCTTCAATGAACTCGTAGTAGGTCTGGTCGTCGCAGCGGTGCTGCCGAAGGCCCGCATACATCGGATCCTCCAGGAAGCCCTCGTTGTCGGTCCCAACATCGAGTGTCACCGGCAACGTTAACTCCGGCGGGACTCCTGCGCAAGCCGTGTACAACGACAGTTTCCCGATCGGGATGCCCATGCCGCTTGCACCAAGGTCCCCCAGGCCGAGGATCCGCGAACCATCGGTGACCACGATGAACCGGACGTCCTTGTTTCCCCAGTTGTCAAGCAGTTCCCTGACGCGGCCCTTCGCAGTCACAGGCAGATAGACGCCGTGTGGCCGGGTGAGAATATGCCCGAACTGCTCGCAAGCGTCTCCGACCGTCGGCGTGTAGACGAGGGGCAGAAACCGCTCGGGATCACTCGTCAGCACCTTGTAGAAGAGCGTTCGGTTGAGTGCCTGCAAACCTCGCAGGTGCATGTACCGCTCGAGATCATTGTCCCACCGATCAAGTTGGTTCAGTACGCGGGCGACCTGCTCGTCGATCGTCTCGACGGTCGGCGGAAGCAGGCCTTCGAGGTGGTGCTTCGATCGCTCCTCCGGCGTAAACGCCGTCCCCTTGTTGAGAAATGGATCGTGCAGCAGTTCAAAGGCCGACCGGTTGTGCATGGCACCCTCCTCGTGTCGAGGCGGCACCCTAGCAGACTGCTACGGGAACAGGGTCTCGCCGGTCTGCGAGTCGGTCACGGTTATGGCCATATTGGGGCACGCCTCCGCCGCATTGACAACCGACTCGCACGAGCCGGCGCAGACCGCTTCTGATTGGCCGTTGCCTGCCAGGCGGAAGACATCCGCTGCAATCTGCACGCAAAGGGTCGACCCGACACACTTGTCCAGGTCGACACACGCCAGCGCGAGCCTGCCCTGCGTCTTCGCTTCGCTCATGTGTCGAACTCGACCGGGAGTTCCTTGAGGGCTCGGCTGACGACTGTTGGGAAGTAGTGCAACTCCTCCGCCGCAACTCGCGGGTTGGTGATCCGCCGCGTGAGCGCCGCAAAGGCCTCCTGCCCTTCCATTCTGGCCAGCGGGGCGCCGAGGCACACGTGGATTCCGTGAGCGAACGCCACATGCGGGTTCGGGCTTCGTGTGATGTCAAGCGTGTCGGGATTGGCGAATTGTGCCGGGTCGCGGTTGGCGGCGCTCAAGGCCACGAGGAGTCGGTCCCCACCCTTGATGGTCGTTCCGCCCAGATCAACATCTTCGCGGGCCCACCGGACGGTCGCCTTGACTGAGCCGTCATAGCGAAGCAACTCTTCGACGGCGGAAGGCACGAGATCCGGGTGATGGTTGAGTTGCGTCCATGCCTCTGGGTGTTGAATGAGGGCAAGGGCGCCATTGGCGATGAGGTTCATCGTGGTTTCGTGGCCGCCGAACACCAACAGAACCGCCGTGGAGATGACTTCCTGCTCGCTCAGGCCGCCTTCCTTTTCTGCCTGCACGAGCACACTCAGCAGGTCATCCTGCGGCTTTCTGCGGCGCTCCTCAACGAGCGGCTGCAGGTACTCGCACATCGACTTGACGCCTTCGCATGCAATCGCGCGGCGCTCAGGCATATCAGCGCGAATGAAGAAGAACACGCCAATCTGCTCTGACCACTCCTTGATGAGATCACGGTCAAGGCTCGGGGCGCCGAGGAGTTCCAGAATGACCGTGAGCGGTGTCAGATATGCAAAGTCACGAACAACATCCATACGGCCTTTGGGCGCAAGGTCGTCGAGCAGATCATTGACGATGCCTCGGACGCGGGGGCGGAACGCCTCCACCGCTTTGGGCGTGAAGAACTTGTTGAGCAGAATGCGAAGCCGGGTGTGATCTGGCGGATCACGGAACACCATCCACTGTGAAAGCACGTCGAAGATCGGCTTGTAGTCAGCCTGCTTCTCGGCCGGCAGTTCCCGCGCAAGAAAGCCCATGCGGTCGGAGGAGAAATGCTCCCGGTCCCTCAGGACCGTCACCACATCGTCATAGCCGGTCAGGACCCAGCCCCCCCACCGCTCATTCCAGTGAACCGGCTCGGCCTCGCGGAGACCTCGGTAGTAGGAATGTGGATCGTCGATTACCTCCTGGCACATGAGGTCGTCGCTCAACGTCACAGACGCATCGTGATGGGCAAATGGGCATGTCATACCCGCACAATAGGATATTCTTATCCGCTTCTCAAATAAGAATTGGGGACGGCCTGGCTGACGCTGGGCTGACGCTGTGGGCTGACGCTGGACACCCACCAATCCGGCCCTGGGGGGTGCCCAACGCCAATTCTGTGGGCTGACGCTGGACACCCACGCCTAGCCCCCACCGCAGATTGATGGGTGTCCATTCTTGGCCCTATTGATGGATGTCCACTCCTGGCCTTCCACTCTTGGCCCTATTGATGGGTGTCCACTCTTGGCCCTCTATTGATGGGTGTCCACTCTTGGCCCTATTGATGGGTGTCCACTCTTGGCCCTCTTGGCCTCGCTTGGCCTTCCTCTTTCGCGAGCTCCACGCTGGGACTGGGCCCGCCCCTGATAGGCTCCGGCCCATGCACCATGCCCTCATGCTTGCCGTGCTGGCACTCGGACTGCACGACATCGACGACCACGGCGACCCCAGCCTCCTTCAACAGTGGGTCTTCGACGATCAGTCAGCGGACAACGGCACCCTGAGGTCACAGCGGGGCGACCTCCGGGGGCGGCTGCGGGGCCGCGCCTCGAGCGGTCGCAGCGGCGGGCTGGTCATCGACGGCATGGACGGCATGCTGGAGATTGGCGAGCTCACTCCCCACCTTCGCGAACACCTGCCGGAATCGGCCATGACCATCGGAGCCTGGGTCCTTATCTCATCGCCCACGGAATGGGGCGGCATCGCAGGCGTGATTCAGGACAACGGGGATCACGAAGAGGGCTGGCTTCTTGGCTATCGGGGCGAGCACTTCTGCATGGCCCTTGCCGCAACCGGGGCTGACGCGGACCGCGGCGACCTCACGTACCTGACCGCCCCCGATCCCTTCAAGCTCAACACGTGGTATCACGTCGCGGGCACCTTCGACGGCATGGCGATGCGACTCTGGGTCGACGGGAATCTGGTCGCCGAGTCCCTCGAGCAGTCAGGTGACATCAGATATCCAAGCACGGGCCGCCTGGCCATCGGCGCCTACCTCGACGACAACGAATACCACCCGCTGGACGGCGCCATTCAGCACGTGCGGCTACGAAACAAAGCGCTGGACGGCAAACAGATCCGCGAGGAAATGGCGGCCTACCCGGACATGCGTGGTGCCGCCACACCGCACCGACCCCTGCACATGCTCGTCGGTCCCTATCTCCAGGCGACTGAGGATGACGGCGTCACCGTCATGTGGGAAACCACGCGCCCAAGCACCGGCCGGGTCGAATTCGGGACAACTTCAGAGCTCGGCGAGGTAGCGGCGTCGACCACACAGGCAACCCTGCATGAGGTTTCGCTGCGAGGCCTCCCTCCGGAGTCCAACTGGTTCTACCGAGTCGTTGGGGAATCTGATTCGGACCGAGTTGAGAGTCCCATTCTGACGTTTCAAACGAAGATCCGACCGGATACACCGGTGGGGTTCATTGTGGTCAGCGATACCCAGAACAACCCCGCGGTGACCACCATGATGTCGCAGCACGCGTGGTCGCATCGGCCACACTTCATCATGCACTGCGGAGACCTCGTCGGAACGGGAACGGTGAAACGCGAGTGGGTTCAGGAGTTCTTCGGTTCGACCGGCGAACTGCTTGGCCGCTATCCCATCTATCCGACGCTCGGCAATCACGAACGCGACGCCCGCCTCTACTACGACTACTTCTCTCTTCCCGGAGAGGAGTACTTCTACGACTACCGTTGGGGTGACGTTCACGTATTCGTGCTGGATACGAACAAGGACGTCTCGCCCGACTCAGCGCAGTACCGCTGGTTTCAAAAGGCCATTGCCGACTCTGATGCCCGATGGAAGCTCGTCCAGCATCATCAGCCCGCGTGGACCTCAGACAGCAACGACTACGGTGACACATTCAGCGGCGGATCGAC
>JASMLR010000001.1:0-262559 GCA_030748575.1 Phycisphaerales bacterium
CGCAAAGACCGTCAAGATGATGAACCCCCATCGAAGTGCGTTGGCTTCAGGTGTCCGCCACACGTCGACGGCCACGAAGAGCACCGACACGGCGGTGAAGATGAACCACAGCAGCATGACGCCATCAAGCATAGAAACCTCCCACCGGATGATACCGGTGACTGCCTAGGTGGCCGAGTTCATCCCCGCCACACGCCGCCACGCGCTGATCTGCCCAAGATGGAAGGATGGATGCCCCATCAGCATGAAGGCGGCCACTTGGCCGAGCGTCGAGAATCGCTCTTCGAATGGCGTGCCGGCTGCGGATCGCTCAAGCACTTCTGGGTCACACGATTCCAGAAAGCCTGCAGCGAAGACGCATCGCTCAGAAAAGCGGGCGATGCACGCATCCTTCGTGGGATAACGGTCAGCCTCATCGAGGCACTCAGCGCCCATGGCGTAGAGCGAGGCTTCCTCTTCATCAAAGTTGCACTCGCCTCCAAGCATCGTGACGCACACGCCGGTGTAGTACGCGCAGTGTCCAAGGACAAAGGCTGGGTGATTGATGGTGGTGCCATGCCGGTCGGCAAACGCCGCGGGGTCGATGTCATCACAGATCATATGTGCGAGTGTCGTGACGAATCGCGCCGGGGTGGCAATGGTGGCTGCTGTTGTCATTGGGGTTCCTCCTGGGGCGACAGGGTACCGGGTTGTGTTTCCTGTGTTCCAGTACCATCCGAAGCACCGGCTTGATACCAACGGTTCTGCGATGGGGGGGCATCGCAGACATGTTGGGGGCCTCTGGGTTCGTGCTGCTTGCCGCAGCAGTCGTAGGAGTTTGGTCGATGGCAGCCACGCAAACAGATGGGCGTCCTACATCTCCGGATGCGGCGCTGGCCCGCCTCATGGAGGGCAATGTGCGATACGCCGAGGGCCGCATGCAGTCGCAGAACCTGCCCGCAGCACGTGATGGGCTCGCGGCTGGGCAAGCCCCGTTTGCCGCTGTGATTCGATGCGCAGATTCGCGAGTGGCGCCAGAGATCGTGTTTGACCAGTCGCTCGGGGACCTGTTTGTGTGCGGTGTGGCGGGCAACATTCCAACACCGGAAATCGTTGCGAGTCTGGAGTACGCGGTGGCGGTGCTCGGGACGAAGCTCATCGTCGTAATGGGACACGCATCGTGCGGCGCCGTCGGCGCAGCGATGGAGCACCGGCATGACAGTGGGGCACTTCCAGGCACCTTGCCGGCGCTGATCGACCAGATCATCGCCCGTTGCACCGCCAACGCCGATCCCACGGCACCCGACGCGCTTGAGAAGGCGATCGCGTGCAATGCCCGCCAGGGCATCGATGAGTTGATGCAGGGCTCCCGGATCATCGCGGAGGCAGTTGAGGCCGGTTCGCTGCGAGTCGTCGCGGGCGTGCAGGATCTGCAGTCGGGTCGGTTCACACTGGTGGACTGAGCGCGGGAGATGATGGACGTGAATCAACCCGTGGTGCTGGATGGGGCGACGGGCACGGAGTTGGAACGTCGTGGTGTGGACATTGGCCTGCCCTTGTGGTCGGCACGGGCGATTCTGGATGCGCCGCAAGTGCTTCAGGACGTGCACGCCGCCTACCTCGACGCCGGCGCCCGCGTCGTCACGGCCAATACCTTTCGCACCCACCAGCGGTCACTGGCGAAGGCTGGGATGGGGTCGCGGTGGGTCGAACTGACGCGGCGCGCCGTTGACATCGCCTGCGCCGCTCGAGACAGTCATGCCCCGTCAGCACGCATCTTTGGAAGTGTGGCGCCGCTGGAGGATTGCTACCGGCCCGACCTCGCGCCGGCGGCAGGTGTCTGCCGCGAGGCGCACGAGGCCATGATCCGCGTGCTTGTCGATGCCGGTGTCGATGGCGTGCTGATTGAGACCATGTGCGCCGGGCGCGAAGCCGAGGCTGCGGCGGAAGCCGCCCGGGACGTAGCGCCGGCCGCGTGGGCCATCAGTTTCTGCTTTCAGTCGGGATCACAGCCCGGTGTTCTGCTGGATGGGACGGATGTGCAGCGGCTGATGCCTGTGCTGGAGCAGGCGCAGATCGTGGGCGTCAATTGTGTGGCCGCGCCGGAAGTGGTTGAGCACGTTGGTCGACTGCGAGGTCTCGTTCGGCCAGAGCAGGTGGTCGCAGCCTACGCCAACATTGGCTATGCGACGCCAGAAGGAGCGTGGGTGACGACCGACGCGGTCGACCCGGATCGATACGCCGCCTATGCCGCCGAGTGGGTGAGCGCCGGCGCCTCCATGATTGGCGGGTGTTGCGGTACGACGCCGGAGACCATCCGCGCCATCGCATCCATGCTTGGTGAGCCGGGTGGGTCTTTGTGATTGCGGGCCATCGGCGGGCGCGCGATCAGGGGCATGGGCCCCAGTACCCGGTGACGACCAGCACGTCCTGGATGTCCACTTCGCGGTCCTGATTGAGATCGACCGGTGACAGACCACGCTCACCCCAACGGTCGAGCACGCCAGTGATGTCCGAGACGGTCGCGAGGCCTGCGCCGTCCAGATCGCCTCCGCATGTTGGGACATCGTGGTGAACGGCGCGGCCTGCCAGATCTGCAAACTGGGGGCGCCAACAACGAGCCGAGGCGTGTATGTGGCGAGTCTCGCGGCCGTCGAGTCGCCGTTCGCTCTCGATGGCGCCTTCCGCTCGTACTGCATACGCCCGCACGCAGTTTGCCACGGCTGCGCCGTCTCTTGCTGGTCCGATCGGGCGCCTGCGAGGTCCACCACGAACCCTGAAACCCCGGAGGCCTCGTAGCCACGACCCGCACTGCACTATCATCCGCAGCCCCATGACCAGTATCAACCGTCCGTATCTGCGCTGGCTCATCGTGATCGGCCTCGTCGAAGGGTTTTCGACGCTGGCCCTGTTCTTCGTGGCGATGCCGATGAAGTACTGGTACGGCATGCCCAACGCCGTCACGATTGTCGGGTCAATTCACGGAGTCCTGTTCATCGTGCTGGTCATGCTGTTCTGGATCGGCCGGGAAGCGGCTCCCTTGTCAGCCAGGTTGATGTGGCTCGGACTCATCGGCGCGGTCATTCCGTTCATGCCGTTCTTCGTCGACATCCCGCTGTATCGAATGCTGCGAGCGGACGAGCGGGCGGCCGCCTGAACAACGCAGTTGCAGCCGCGGGTGTTCGTTGGACAATCTTCCAGGGCTTGTTGCCAGCGGGGTATCGCTTCCACCGCCGTACCAGGCCGCCCCGTGAAGCGGGCCATGCCTCTGCGCCAAAGCGGGCGAAGGGACTCGAACCCTCGACATGTAACTTGGAAGGCTGACGAAATCACCTCGTTTCTGCCCCGTCAGGGGCGAAGCCTCGCGTCGGTGGGAGCGTGCCGACTCAGCACGACCCTCACGTGACCATGATCGTGACTGCGTGGCCTGCGCTATCGGATGCCATGAAGGCAGGCATCGTGGCGATGGTTGTTGCCAGTACGGAGAAAGACGAATGAACACACCAACCACCTGCCCCATAACCAAAACCCCCTCCTGGACTGCTCAGGAGAACATCCACAACAACACCCCCGCGATTGCGGAGGTGCTGTGGGGTGGTGGGGTGTATCGAGAGGTTGTTGTGGTGTGGCTGAACTAAGGACAAGCGCCCCAACTGCCAAGCATGTTCAGCAGGTCCTCGATGTTGACGACACCGTTTCCGTCTGTGTCACCCATGCATGAAACAGGGCAGTCATCGCATGAGCCGCCTTCGCCGAGCCAGGTGAGGCCCATGCCAGTACATGCTGTTTCAGTAAGTTCGTGACATCCAGAACTCACGCAGCAGGCCCCGCGAGGTGCTGTGTCCTCATTGTCACCCATGCCATCGCCATCGGAGTCAGCCCATTCATTGGGGTCGTTGGGGAAGGCGTCTCCGTTGTCACCAACGCCATCGCCATCCGAGTCGGCCCATTCATTGGGGTCGTTGGGGAAGGCGTCCCCGTTGTCGCCAACGCCATCGCCGTCCGAGTCGGCCCATTCATTGGGATCGTTGGGGAAGGCGTCTCCGTTGTCGCCAACACCGTCGCTATCAGAATCGGCCCACTCGTTTGGATCGTCTGGGAATGCATCTTCCGAATCTGGAACACCATCGCCATCCGAATCGTCGCAAGCATCAAGGATGGTGTTGTCTCCACCGTCATCAAACGGCCCGACGATCTGATCCGGGTCATTTCCACAGACCGTGGTGCTGGTGATCGTTGGATTGGTGTCGTATCCGGTCAGGATCCCGCCGCCTTCATCGGCGGCAGTGTTGTCTCTGATCGTGCAGTTGTTGAACGTTGCGCTGCCGCCCCATCCATAAAATCCACCACCGATTTCAGTGGCAGCGTTGTTCATGATCATGCAGCCGCTGAGCGTCGATGAACTGTAGTTGGATTGTGCAGCGACTCCAGCACCGTACATGGCGGTGTTGTTTTGAATGATGCAGTTGGTAATCGTCAGATTGGATTCGTTCAGGATCCCGCCGCCGGACTCGGCGGTGTTGCCTGAGATCGTGCAGTCTGTGAGCGTTGGGCTTCCGCCGCTTGAGCAATAGATTCCACCGCCCCAAAGATCGGCCGTGTTGCCTGAGATTGTGCAGCCTGTGATCATGGGGCTGCTGCTGCTTCCGGCGATGAGGATTCCGCCGCCATGGGCGTAGCTAACGTTGTTCGTGATCGTGCAGTCGGTGATCGTGGGGCTGCTGCTCAGGCAGTAGACTCCGGCTCCGGCGCCGGCTAAAACAAACCCGCCGGTAATTGTAAATCCATCAACGACGGTGTCTGGACCTTCACCGCTCTCGAACCATACGACGTGGCGTGATTGTTCGCCATCAATGATCGTTTCCTCAGCCGTCCCTGTCGCGCGGATCGTGATCGCCTTGCCACCAGGATTGATCACCGAGTTACCGCTGCCGGTGTAGGTCCCGGGGGCGACAAGAATCTCGTCGCCATTGGATGAGGCATCAATCGCGGACTGGATGGTGGGGTAGTCAGCCGGCACGTTATGCGTGTCCGCAAAGGACATTCCAACCAAGCCTGACGTGGCCACAATGGCGGTGCAGATGTATTGCATGGGTTGCTCTCTCCTACAGGCGACCTGAGGCCGCACAAGTCCAATTAGAGATGGCCTCATAGGGGAGGTCAAGAAGTGTTTCTATAGATGGTCTTGGAAAGCAGCCAAAGCAACCAAGGTACGCCCTGCGGACGCAGCGGCTGATGACGTGGTACAGGCCAGGCGTTGATTCATCGACAATGGTGTGGCGTGGGGTTGGCACAGGCAGTCCTTCGGCCCACCGGTTCATGCGCTGCCGGCGGGGGAGGCGCTCCGACGGCGAAGTGTTGCCAAAAGGCAGGTTGGTGGGTGTCCGGTGTTGATCCTTCCAAAGTGCGACGACCGCGGCCATACGGTTGATGTCCATGCCTTGCGGCACACATTCGGTACGCGGCTGAGTGTGCATGAAGTATCGCCCCGGATCGCCCAGGCCGCCATGCGGCATAGCACGATTGATTTGACGATGAACACCTACACAGACCTGCGGCTGCTCGACGTCGCCGGGGCGATGAACAGCGTGCCGGACATCCCGCTCGACGAACCGCCAACCCTGCGCCGTCAGCCTGCCACAGGCACGAACGATGCAAGTGGACTATGCGCAGCGGTTGCACTAAATCCTGCGCAAGTGGGGCAATCTGGGACAACTGCTGACAATACCGCCGTGCGCGACATCGTCGCAACGCTCGGCGTAACTTGTGACGGTGATGGACTTAGTGCCGCTCCTGATGACAGGAGCGGAAAGCGGGTGAAGGGGATCGAACCCTCGACATTCAGCTTGGGAAGCTGACGCTCTACCACTGAGCTACACCCGCGGGGGATTGCGGCAGGGTACCAGCAGTGGCGGGCGCGGGCAGTGGTGTCGTGGCTTGTGACAGCGCGGCGGCGGCGCGGCCCTGGGGGCTGATCGGCAGGCGGGGGTAGGTCGGCGGGGGGGCGATCGGTAGGAGGCGGGCTCGGCGGGCGGAGGCGGATCTGAAGCAGCGGGCCGTTCGCCAGGACCCCCAATTCGGGGCACGGGCACCGCACAAGCAGCCTTCGCAGACCCGTGCAGCAGGCCCGCACAGCAGACCCATACAACAGGCCCGTACACTGGTGATCTACTCGGAGGTGATCAGACCATGTCTTCCGCTTCTTTGCATGTCATCAACGGCGTTCGTGTCGGCGCTAACGCCCCTAGGGGCAGTTTCAGCAATGTTGATCCCGCGACCGGTGAGGTCCTGTGTGAGGTGCCCCTTGGGGGCGTCGATGCGGTCGATGCGGCCGTGGAGGCCGCGGCCGCAGCCTACCCCGCCTGGTCTCAGACGCCCGTCGGAGAGCGGTGCCAGGTGCTCTTTGAGTACAAGCAAGTGCTCGAGCGGAACTTCGACGACCTGACCGACATGATCGTGCAAGAGCACGGCAAGAACGTGCCGGAAGCACGGGGCGATGTGCGCCGGGGGATCGACTGCATTGAGTATGCGTGCGGCGCGCCATCGCTGCTGATGGGGCGGACGCTGCCGCGGATTGCCGTATCCAGTTCGTTCAGCCGCGAACGCGAGGAAAACATTCCGCTGGACTCCACGATGGAGCGTGTGCCGCTCGGGGTCTGCGCCGGGATCACGCCGTTCAACTTCCCCATCATGGTGCCGATGTGGATGTGGCCCATGGCGGTGGCATGCGGGAACACGTTTGTGCTCAAGCCCAGCGAGAAGGTGCCGCTGTGCGCGATTCGCGAAGTGGAACTGGCCCATGAGGCCGGATTGCCGGCGGGCGTACTCAATGTGGTTGTTGGCGGCGCAGATGTCGCGAATCGGCTGATTACCCATACGGATGTGAAAGCCGTGTCCTTTGTGGGATCCACGCCGGTGGCTCGGCAGGTCTACGCAGAGGCGACGGCGGCGGGGAAGCGGGCGCAGTGCATGGGCGGCGCCAAGAACTGCATGATCATCATGCCCGACGCGAACCGTGAAGCTGCCATCGACGGTGTGCTGGGCTCGGCGTTCGGGAACACCGGCCAACGATGCCTGGCGGGGTCCATTGCTATTCCGGTCGGGGACGCGGCCGACTGGTTTGTGCCGGCGATTGTCGAGGCGGCCCGCGGCATCAAGACGTCGGCCGGAACGGAAGCGGACTGCGGCATGGGGCCGCTCATCGATGCTGGCAGTGGCCTTCGGGTGACCTCCGCCATTGCGGCGGGCGTCGAGGAGGGGGCCGACCTGCTGCTCGATGGCCGCGAGGCCACCATGCCCGAGGGCGACTGCTTTGTGGGGCCGACGGTGTTCGACGGTGTGACGCCTGGCATGTCACTGGCCGAAACGGAGATCTTCGGGCCCGTGCTCTCGATCATGCGGCGGGACACGCTTGATGACGCCATTGAAATCACCAGACGTTCGCCATTCGGAAACATGGCTGTGATGTTTACCGCCAGCGGTTATGCAGCGAACCGATTCAGAACCGAGGCTGGAGCGGGCATGATCGGAATCAATGTCGGCGTGCCGGCGCCCATGGCGGTCTTCCCATTCTCGGGCTGGAAGGATTCGTTCTTCGGGACGCTTCATGCAAACGGCGAGGACGCGGTTCGGTTCTTCACCGAGTGCCGCATTCTCGTCAGTCGTTGGTTCTAGTCTCTGGAAAGGACTCGCATGGCTCGCATCACTCGTGCTGCGCTCATTCAGGCTTCGAACGCGCTGCCGGACTCGACCGACCTGGCCGAAATCAAGAAGGCGATGATCGATAAGCATCTGGTTCTCATTGCCGAGGCGGCTGCCAAGGGCGCCAAAGTCTGCTGTCTGCAAGAGATCTTCTACGGGCCGTACTTCTGCGCGGAGCAGGATGTGCGGTGGTATGAAACGGCAGAACCTGTGCCGGACGGGCCAACCGTGACGCTCATGCAGCAGGTGGCCCGGGAGCATGGAATGATTCTGGTCGTTCCGATCTATGAAGAGGCCATGACGGGTGTGTACTACAACACCGCGGCCGTCATTGACGAGCATGGTTCCTACCTCGGCCGATACCGAAAGCATCACATTCCGCATTGCAACCCGGGGTTCTGGGAGAAGTTCTACTTCACACCCGGAAACGATGGCTACCCGGTGTTCGATACAAGTGCGGGGAAGATTGGCGTCTACATCTGCTACGACCGCCACTTCCCGGAGGGCGCTCGGGCGCTTGGTCTTGCTGGGGCCGAAATCGTCTTCAATCCATCGGCAACCGTTGCGGGTCTGAGCGAGTATCTGTGGAAACTTGAGCAGCCGGCGCATGCGGTGGCCAACCAGTTCTTTGTGGGCGCCATCAATCGTGTCGGAACGGAGGCACCCTGGAATATCGGCGAGTTCTACGGTCAGTCGTACTTCTGCAACCCGCGAGGCCAACTCATGGTTGAGGGGAGTCGGGACGCCGATGAAGTCGTCATCGCTGATCTTGATCTCGACATGATCGAGGAAGTGCGAAACACATGGCAGTTCTTCCGTGACCGCCGGCCCGACTCCTACGGCCCACTGACGCAGGGATGAGTGGCCAACTGAGCAACGCGGACCTGGCGCCAGTTCCGCCGGAAGGGCGGACCTGGTCGCAGTGGAACATTGCGGCGCTGTGGATCGGCATGGCGGTGTGCATTCCAACGTACATGCTTGCAGCGGGCATGATCGCGGCGGGCATGACGTGGTGGCAGGCGGTTCTGACGGTGCTGCTTGGGAATATCATCGTCCTCGGCCCGATGGTGGCGAATGGGCACGGGGGGACCAAGTACGGCATCCCGTTTCCGGTACTCGCCCGGGCGAGCTTCGGGACGGTCGGGGCGCATGTGCCGGCCGTGGCGCGGGCCATCGTCGCGTGTGGCTGGTTTGGCATTCAGACGTGGATTGGCGGGGCCGCCATCTATTCAATTCTCGGTGCTGTCGGCTGGATTGTGCCCGCGACGGAGGCGGACGTTGTTCCGGTGCTTGGAATCTCGATCGGCCAGTTTTTGTGCTTCTTTGGGTTCTGGGCGCTTCATGTTGTCATCGTGATTGCGGGGATCGAGTCGATCAAGGTGGTTGAGGCCTATGCCGCGCCCTTTCTGATCGCTTGCGGTGTGGCTTTGCTTGTTTGGGCGTTTGTTGCTGTGGATGACACTTCCGCGCTCTTTGCAAACGCGTCGACCCGGGAGGAAGGCACCTCATTCTGGTCCGTGTTCTTCCCGCAACTCACCGCGATGGTGGGGTTTTGGGCCACGCTCAGTCTCAACATTCCTGACTTCACTCGATACTGCCGCAGCCAGAAGGATCAGGCCACCGGCCAACTGCTCGGGCTTCCGTCCACCATGACGCTGTTCTCATTTGTGGGCATCATGGTGACGGGGGCCACGGTGGTGCTGTATGGCGAGGCGATCTGGGACCCGGTGGTTCTGGTATCCCGGATGGGCTCGCCCGTCGTTGTGGTGCTCTCGATGATTGCGCTGCTCATTGCGACGCTGTCGACGAATCTGGCGGCCAATGTCGTCAGTCCGGCCAACGGATTCTCAAACCTCGCGCCGCGCATGATCGGGTTCCGCGGCGGCGCGCTCATTACGGCTGTCATCGGCGTGGTGATCATGCCCTGGCGGCTGATGACCGACCTGTCCGACTACATCTTCGTGTGGCTCATCGGGTACAGCGCCCTGCTTGGCCCGATCGCCGGCATCATGCTGTGTGACTACTTCATTGTGCGAAGGACGCGGCTGGATGTCGACGCGTTGTATGACCCGAACGGCAGGTACGGGGGCGTCTCTGTGGCGGCCATGCTTGCGCTGATTCTTGCCGTGTTGCCAAATCTTCCTGGCTTCATCAATGCTGCAACCGGGACCGCCGGCACAGCGGAGGCTTTCTTCCCGGCGTTCTTTGATCAGGTGTACGGCTATGCGTGGTTCGTCGGACTTCCGCTGGCCGTGGTTTTCTACTGGCTGTTCAAGCAGATTCCCGCATTCGGAGATGACACTCGATGACAGACGTGCCTGCGCTGCCTCATTGCGATCACAGACCCGCGCCATACACCGGTCCGTCCAAGGAGTCCGTGCTGGATATGCGGCGTGAGTTTCTGACGCCCGCATTGGTGACGTACTACGCCGACCCGATCATGATCGTCGAAGGGCACATGCAGTGGCTGTTTGACGAGACCGGTCGAAGATATCTGGATGGCATCGCGGGGATCGTGACCGTGTCGGTTGGGCACTGCCATCCCAAGGTCGTCGACGCGGTGCGTGCTCAGAACGAGCGACTGCAGCACACGACGACGATCTATCTCAATCCGAACATTGCAGAGTTCGGCAAGAAGCTGGTATCGACGTTCCCGGATGACTCGGGGTTGGGGGTGTGCTACTTCACCAACTCCGGGAGCGAGGCCAATGAACTCGCCATGCTGATGGCGCGGTTGCATACGGGGAACTACGACATCCTCGCGCTTCGAAATGCTTATCACGGTCTGAGCAATCAGGCCATGGGGCTGACGGCCCTGCACACATGGAAGTATCCGTATCCGCACGGTTTCGGTATCAAGCACGTGAAGTGCCCGGATCGGTACCGGGGACCGCACGGATACGACGACCCTGAGGCGGGACTGAAGTACGCCGGAGAAGTTGAAGATGCACTGCGGCACGCAACGTCTGGCGCCGTTGCGGGCTTCATTGCAGAGCCCATTCAGGGTGTTGGGGGCACGGTGGAGCTTCCGCAGGGGTACCTGCCGGCTGTGTATGAACTCATTCGTGCCCACGGCGGCGTGTGCATCAGTGACGAGGTGCAGACTGGATTCGGTCGCACTGGCACCGCGTTCTGGGGATTTGAGAACCATGGTGTTCGGCCGGACATCGTCACGATGGCCAAGGGCATCGGAAACGGCGCGCCGCTGGCCTGCTGTGTGGCTCGCGCCGACATAGCGAGCTGCATGAAGGAGCGGCTGCACTTCAACACCTACGGCGGCAACCCGGTGTCGATGGCGCAGGGGCTGGCCACGCTGAACGTTCTCCTGGAAGACAAGCTGCAGGCGCATGCGGCGGATGTGGGCGGGTACCTCAAGCAGGGGCTTGAAGACCTTCAGTCGCGTCATGCGATCGTTGGAGATGTTCGTGGGCAGGGACTCATGCTCGGCATGGAGTTGGTTTCGGACCGCTCCGCCAGGACGCCGGCAAGCGCTGAGACAGCAACCGTGCATGAGCGTGCCAAGGATCTGGGGTTGTTGATCGGAAAGGGTGGGTTGTACGGCAATGTCCTTCGCATCAAGCCTCCGATGTGTATCCAGCGTGAGGATTGCGACTTCATGTGTGATGTCCTGGACCGGTGCCTGAGCGAGGTGAGCGTATGACGGTGCTGATTCGAGGCGGGCGTGTGATCACCAGTGATTCGGATCGGGTCGCCGACGTGCTGGTTGAGGGCGAGAAGATTGTGGCGGTGGGGGCGTCTCTGGATGGCGGCGACTGCGAGATCATCGATGCAGCAGGAAAGTACGTGTTTCCTGGCTTCATCGATCCGCACGTGCACATCCACCTGCCATTCATGGGGACCAATGCAATTGACGATCATGCGTCCGCCACCAGGGCGGCGTTGGCGGGGGGGACGACGACGGTCATCGAGATGATCTGCCCGGGCCCCGAAGACGAGCCCAAAGCTGCCTTTCATGAATGGAAGCGTCTGGCGGAGGCGGGGGCGTGCTGCGACTACACGTTTCATCTGGCGGTTGTTCGGTTCGATGATCTCGCTAAGGACCAGGTGCGGGAGCTTGTGCAGACTGAGGGTGTGGCGTCGTTCAAGGTGTTTCTCGCATACAAGGGTGCGTTGGACATTGCCGACGAGCAGTTGTACGAACTGATGGCAATGGCGCGGGATCTGGGTGTCATCATGACGGCCCACTGTGAGAATGCCGAAGCCGTCGATGCCATGCAGAAGCGGTTGATCGCGTCGGGTAGAACGGGGCCGGAGTGGCATGAGCCGTCGCGGCCGCGGGCAGTCGAGGCTGATGGCGTGAGCCACCTCTGCACGTTTGCGGAACTGACCGGGGCGCATGTGTACGTCGTACATACCTCGTGCGGCGCAGCGGTCGATCAGGCCATGCTCGCGCGCGATCGGGGTGTGCACGTGTGGGTCGAAGCAGTGGCGCCGCATCTGGTCCTGGACAAGACGCGGGCTGAGCAGGCCGACTTTGAAGGTGCCAAGTTCGTGATGTCGCCGCCGCTGCGTGACGCAGAGGAGCATGGCAGGCTGTGGCGTGCGCTGGCGGATGGCCGGATGGTCACCATCGGGACCGATCATGCACCGTTCAATTTCGCGGGGCAGAAGGAGATGGGGCGAGATGCCTTCACGTGCATCCCCAATGGCATTCCCGGCATTCAGGAGCGTGTGGATCTCGTGCACACTTACGGAGTCTGTGAGGGCCGCATCGACCTGCAGCAAATGGTGGATGTGTGCAGCACGCAGGCTGCGAAGATCTTCGGCATGTACCCGCAGAAGGGGGAGATTGCCGTGGGGAGCGACGCTGACCTGGTGATCTACGACCCGGCTTACACGGGCACGTTCTCGCGGACTGAGAGCGAGAGCAGAACCGACTACAGCGGGTACGAGGGCATGCCCCGGCTTGGCCGGCCCGCAGTGGTGCTTCGACGAGGCGAAACGGTCGCCAGAGACGGCCGGTACTGCGGTAGCGAAGGCGGCGGCCGCTACATCGCCCGCCCCCCAACCCACTGACCGCCGGTCACTTTATCTGCTTTAGCCACAGGGGGTTACGAATCTGGCGATTTGTAACCCCTTGCTACACAACCACATAAAGTGACCGGCGGTCAGTCGTTGGAGACGAGGCGGTCGGACTGTTCGACGAAGCGGTCGCCGTGCCACTCGGTGTCCTTTTCGACCATGCCGGCCCGCTTGGCCTTGGCGGCTGCCTTGGCCTCGGCCTGGCGGCGGACGAGGTCTGCATGGGTGCTGAAGTAGGGGAGGCTCGCTCCGCGGAAGTCATCGATCGACGCGAATTCGTGCGTGTCCATGAATGCAGAGAGTTGCTCGCACATCTGCTGGACCATGCCGTAGCCGTGAATCATGACGCCAGTGCAGACCTGCACGGTATGCGCGCCGAGCAGGATGAACTGCGCTGCGTCATCGCCGGTTTCGACGCCGCCAATTCCGCTCAGAGATGTGCCGGGGAACTCATCCTGCTGCATGCTCGCCAGTTCCATGACCATACGCAGCGCAATCGGTCGAACGGCCTTGCATGAGTAGCCGCCCGGAACCGTGTATCCCTCGACCGTCGGCATCGGACGAAGTGTCTTCAGATCGACGCCCATCACGCTCAGAATCGTGTTGATGGCCGCGAGCCCGTTGCATCCGGCCCGAAGGGCCGCTCGGCCGGGGTCGGCAATGTGCGTGACATTGGGCGTCATCTTTGCCCAGACGGGGATGGTCGCAGCGGACATGGCCCACCCGCTGACTTCCTCGACAATGTCCGGGTTCTCACCCATTGCCATACCCATCTTTCGCTCGGGAAGCCCGTGTGGGCAGGAGAAATTGAGTTCGAACGCGTCGACTCCGACGTCCTGACACCGCTCGACGATTTCGACCCAGGCATCCCGCCGGTATTCCTCCATGATGGATGCAATGAGTATGCCCTCCGGGTGGGCATCTTTGATTGCCTTGAACTCGTCCAGCCAGGTTGCAAATGGCCGGTCGCTGATGAGTTCGATGTTCTCCCAGCCGAACACTTCTTTCGAATCTGTAGCTCGCATTCGCGCGTACCGCGGCGCGACGTTGGTCACCTTGTCTGCCTCAAGGCTGATCGTCTTGGCAATCACGCCGCCCCAGCCTTCGGCAAAGGCCTTGTTGATGACGTTGGCGTTGGTGCCAGGCGGTCCCGATCCGATGACGAACGGGTTGGCGAAACGAAGTCCATCTACGGTGAGTGAGAGGTCTGCCACGGCCCGATGGTAGCACCGCGTCGCCGGAAGTAGCCAGACGCTGCCCTGACAGCCCGAGGAGCCTGTTGCCGACGCCGTCACCACAGGTGCGCTCGCGGTTTACATGACCACCGACTCCTATCTGTGCCAGATGGACGGCACAATCAGCCTGTCGGTTGAGTGCACGCCATGGGAGAACGAGCCCCGCCGCGGCGACGGGACGGTCGGCACGACCGCTCTTCTCATCCTGCGTGGCGCTTGGGGCGTGTACAGGCTCATGCGAAGGCGATCTCGACAGCGACGGCGTCATGGGTGCGAGTGATCTGCTCGGACTGATCGCCGCATGGGGCGACTGCGAGGGCTGATCAGAGGGGCTGCGTCCCAGTGCGGAGCGTGTATCGCGGTGGACGTACACTGCGGACATGCCTCGGGACCACCTGCAGCCCTATGTCGATGCGCTGGCCGAACACGGGCCGGGCTTTGAGGCGACGCTTTGGCGGAGTCCAGCGGCGCAGCGGACCCGCTTTGAAGTGGCGACACGGATGCTCTGCTGCGCGAACCATCGCGTCGCTGATCTGGGCTGCGGGACCGGAGACTTTGCGCTGTTTCTTGCGGAAGGAACGAGCCCCCCGTCTGCCTATCTGGGCGTCGACGCGCACCGCGAGATGGTGGACGCGGCTCGTGAGGCCGTGTCCGGTTCCGCTTCCTTTGAAACAGTCTTCGAGGTCCTGGATCTGGTTGATGATCTCCGCCCCGTGGCTGCATGGAAGCCGGACGTCTGCGTGATCTCAGGGACGCTCAATACGATGCGCCAGTCGCAGGCCCTTGACGTCGTTGCACGCGCGTTTGAAGTGTCGCGCATCGGTGTCGTGTTCAACTATCTTTCAGATCGGCCACACGATCGATTCGTAGGCAGGGATACGGCGCCGGCGCGTCGCTTTGCGACGATTGAGGTGTTGGACTGGTGCATGCAGATGACGCCGAACGTACAGTTTCGGCAGGACTATCTGGATGGCCATGATGCAACCATCGCGATCACCCGCAGCCAGTCGTAATGCAGCGGTCACCGCATGAGTCGCGGACGCCACCGCCAGAGACCGTAGGAGAATGCTCATGTTGATGTCGCTCGTGCTCTGTGGGTGCCTGTCGGTGCCGCCTCTGCACGCGGACGCGCAGAAGATGCTGGACTCAGGCTCGTTTGACGTGGATGCCATGCTGGCCATGGATCCCGAAACGCTCCAGGCACAGTTCAGCGGCTTTGCTCCGCAGTGCGGCATCGATGTGGCTGTTGTTGAAGACCTCACCATTGACGCGGGGACGCGATCCATCCCGTGTCGCTTCTACAACCCGGATCCGGAGACGCGGTTGCCGCTTCTCGTCTGGATGCATGGGGGAGGGTGGGTATTGGGGTCGCTGGATTCCACCGATCCGACCTGCAGGTTGATTGCAGCACGAGGTGGCGTCGCTGTGTTGTCAATCGGCTATCGGCTGGCGCCGCAGCACCCGTTTCCTGCTGCAGTCGAGGACTGCGAAGCGGTTGCCCGCTGGGCCTTGAGACACGCAGAGGAACTTGGCGTCGATCCGCGTCGCATTGCCGTGGGCGGCGACAGTGCTGGTGGCAATCTCGCCGCGGTGACCGCAGCATCCTGTGGGGCGGGCGGCGGGCAGTCGGCGTTGAAAGCACAGTTTCTGGTGTATCCCGCGCTCGATGCACTCGCCGACACGCGGTCGCGGCGTGACTACGCCACCGGCTACTTTCTGGAGTCACGCCAGATGGACTGGTTCTACACGGCGTATGAACCGGACCGAACGCGGTGGGGCGATCCGCGGCTGAGCCCGCTCAGGGGCGAAGGGTTCGCTCAACTTCCGCCAACGGTTCTGCTCGTAGCGCAGGCGGATGTTCTTCGGGACGAAGCCGTGCAGTACGCCGCCGAACTCATCAAGGCGGGCGTTCCCGTAGATCTCCTTGTGGCGCCGGGCATGTTGCATGGCTTTGCCGGGATCTGGACCAGATCAGACGCCTTTCGGAGCGAGTTTGAGCAGGCGATCGACCTGTTTGCGAGCGTCATGCACGGCGGGGCGGCAGACCCGCTCTCCGCGCTCGATATCAACCTTGATGGATCGCTGGAGCCCGGCGAGGCGGCGGATGCACTTCGCATGATGCAGGCGGATCTTCACGGTGGCCCGCTGTCGGTCGAGGACGTGCATCTGCTGGCTGCGACGGGCCCGGCGTGGTCTCGAGCGGAACTGCAGGAACTCTGGGAGGACCTTGACGGGGACCAGAGTGGGTCGCTGTCACGCATGGAGTTGGGGGGCGATCTGGCTGTCCTGGCCTTCGAGCTGGATCACGATGGCGACGGGTTACTCAATCGCGGGGAGTTCGATCGGATCGAACAGCTCAGGGGCGATCTGTTTGCCGAGATCGAGACCGCGGGGCTGTTTGCAACCATGGATCTGAATAGGGACGGCCTGATTTCAGTGGCTGAGGCCGCGGACGATCCGGAACTGCATTCGGACGCGGACATGGATGAAAATGGTGTTGTCGATCGCGATGAGTTGTCGGAGGCGATGGGCGCGTGGAGTATGCCTCTGGAGTTTGAAGTTGGCGGTGACCGCGCCTATGCGTATGGAACGATCGACGGGTCCACGCCGGGGCGTGTCACGGAATTGCTCATTGCGCATCCCGAGGTGCGGACGCTGGTGCTTGTCGACGTGCCCGGCTCTGTGGACGACGACTCCAATCTCCGCGCGTGTCGCATGATTCGAAGCCACGGTCTGGCTACGCATGTGCCGGCCCATGGAGAGATTGCCTCTGGAGGTGTGGACATGTTCTGCTCCGGCGTTCGGAGGACCGCCGAGGCGGGCGCCAGAATCGGCGTGCACAGTTGGGGCGGGCTCGGCGAGGCGGGGGATACGGCTGACCGCGATGACGAAGCCCACGACATGTATCTGGAGTTCTTTCGAGAGATGGACATTCCCGAGTCCTTCTACTGGTTCACCGTCGAGGCGGCCGGCCCCGCGGACATTCATTGGATGACGCAGGAGGAGCTTTCCCGATTTGGACTCGTGCAGGACGAAGCGGTTGTTGAATCTGCTCCGCTCTCGCTTGATCTCGAGGTGATCCACGACCCGCGCCTGATCGATGCGGGGTTCACCAAGCAGGCGGTCGTGCCGGCGCCAAACGGCAAGCCAATTCGGATCATCGCCATGGCGGGCGTGCCCGACATTGCCGTAGCCCGCGCCCGCAATCTGCTTCGGTTCTTTCTCACTGATGTGCCCGGATCCCGGTACGGGGCGGATAAGTCAGCGGTCGCCAACGCCATGGCGAATAACGGCGCCATGCTCATGATGCCGACGGGCCACCACCAGCCCGGCCGGGAGCCCGACGTCGATGCCCAGCCGCTGTTTCAAGACGAAACACCGATCGACGGATCCCGGTGGTACCTGCTGAACGACTGGGATCATCGCGACGCCGCATTCGAGGAAATCTTCCATCTGGTGCACGACGCCGGTATCGGTACCTGGCTCCCCGGAGCATTGCCCGAGTACCAACGCAAACTCGACGCAGAAGCAAGGCGCGCCTTGCGTGACGGTCGGTGGGGCCTGCCGATCGACCCGGATGTGGCCGAGTGGATCGAGGAACTCGAAGCGGAAGACTCACTCGCTCAGGAGTACATCGCGAGTGTCATTGACACCTACTACGGACTGTGGTCCGCCTTCACCGAGCGGCCCGGGGGTATGTGGGGGATCTACGCGGCGAAGACCCGGGAGGAACTCGATCGCGTGGATCCTGCCGGGAAAGCGCTGGTCGAGGCGTTTCTGCCTCCCATGATGTACGGATACGAGGCGCTGATTGACCCGAACTTCGAGGGCGCGTTTTCTCTCCGGTTCGACCCGGCGTATCCCTATACCCACAAGTCACGCTACTACGTCGACGCGACGCTGACCGGTACGCGCGACAGCGACCTTCGTGGCAATGACCAAGACAATGTGCTTCGCGGGAACGCTGGCGACAACACGCTGTTCGGAGGAGGCGGATTCGATACCGCCGTCTTCAGCGGTTCGCGGCAGGAGTACGAGGTCGAAATCGTTGACGGGTTCCTGAGCGTGTCCGACAGCGTCTCAGATCGGGACGGGTGCGATCGCCTGTCGTCGATCGAACAAGTGCAGTTCGGAGATGGCGAGGTCGTTCATGTACGCAAGTGAAGCACTCGTGGATCAGCAACGCCGATGCCATTGGAGGCTCTGCGCATTGATGGCGCACTGCGCCGAGGGGCGTTCGCTGGCGCGGTGGCCGGATTCTCAATGTTGCGACCTGTGTGGGTGAGTACACCCCCGGGTCGTGACCGGCGCAGACCGAGCCGCGTGCGGGCTGCCTGAATTCACAGGCGGGTCAGCATCGTCGCAGGGCGTCGCCCGGGTTCGGGCACATGACTGTGTGTGCTGCAGTGCGGGTGCGGGGGCCACGCGATAGGATGCCGCGCATGGCAGAGCGACCAATCCGTATGGGCATGATTGGAGGCGGCACCGAGGCCTTCATCGGCGGCGTCCACCGGATGGCGGCGAGGCTGGACGACTCGATGCGTCTGGTTGCCGGCGCGTTGTCGTCAACGCCGGCCCGGTCGATGGAGAGTGGGCGGGCCCTTGGCTTGCAGCCGGACCGCTGTTATGGCACCTGGTCGGACATGCTCGCCAAAGAGGCGGCCCTGCCGGAGCATGAGCGGATGGAGGCCGTCGTCATCGTGGCCCCGAACGACGTCCATGCCCCGGCCGCCACAGCGGCACTCGAGGCTGGGTTCCACGTCGTCTGCGACAAACCACTCGCTGTCAGCACCGATGAGGCCGATGCGCTCGTCGCGGCGCAGCAGGCTTCTGGTCGCGTGTTTGCCGTGACGTACAACTACACGGGGTATCCGATGGTGCGGCAGGCGCGGCACGTGGTGCGGTCGGGCGGCATCGGCGCGGTGCGGCGTGTGATGGTCGAATACCTGCAGGGCTGGCTCGCCACCCCGCTGGAGCAGTCCGGCCACAAGCAGGCAGGGTGGCGTACGGACCCGGCCCGGGCCGGCGCGGGCGTGTTGGGCGACATCGGATCGCACGCCGAAAACCTGATGACGTTTGTGACGGGCCTGACGGCTTCGGAGATCTGCAGCGATGTGTCGACCCACGTGGCGGGCCGGGCGGTGGAGGATGACGCCTCGGTGCTGCTCCGGTTCGGCGGCGGTGCTGTCGGCTCCTTGACGGCATCGCAGGTGTGTCCGGGAAGCCGCAACGGACTGAGCCTGCGAATCTGGGGCGAGCGGGGCGGGCTGGTGTGGCATCAAGAACGACCGTGCGAGTTGCTGCAGACCTCCCTTGAGGGGCCGGATGTGGTGCACCGAGCCGGAGACCCCGAACTCGCGCCAGTTGCAGCGGATGCGTGCCGGCTTCCGAGTGGCCATCCGGAGGGGTTTATCGAAGCCTTTGCAAACATCTATCGCGGCGCGGCCGCAGCGATGCGCGCCGGACGTGACGACGGCGAAGCATTCGGATATCCCGACGTGCGCGACGGTGCCCGCGGCGTGCACTTTGTCGCCGCTGCCCTGGCCGCTTCCGGTTGCGGGTGGACGCGGGTCTGAAGTCCGGTCAGTGCAGGTCGTCGTCGAGCGGGCGGAGGTAGAGCCCGTACCCACCAACCCCGTTGAGCAGTTTGACCAGGATCTCATTCTCTCCGGGTTTCAGGTCGGCCTGGAACGTCTTGGCGTCGGGCGAGGCGGATTGCCAGGACGGATCGTCCCAGACCAGTTGCTCGCCGATCCAGATGCGGCACCCGTCGTCACTTCCGACTGTGAACGCAACGCGCCGCGCGTCGGGGCTGTGAAGCGTCGCCCTGGCATACACCACGGCATGGTCGGCGGCCGCCGTTCCGTCCGCGAAGTTCAGATGTCCGGTTTCAGATGCTTTGACCGGCGTCCAGTCGATCGGGTGGCCATCCTTGGTGCGCGGCGGTGTGACGTGCACCACGCCGGGTTCCGGAGCCTGCTGTGACGCCAGCGTGTCCATCGACGGGGCGTCGAAGTACCCGGTGACCTCCCAGTCTTGAATGAAGGCCCCTGGAAGCCGGAAGGGGTGCTCCTTCTGGTGCCGCCTTGCCGCGTCCATGCCAAACCGCGCGACATAGGTATCGAAAAGATCGGCGTCGGGGACTGCGCGGTCGCACGCGGCCCACGCGGTGTACGCAAGCGCCTGATCCGCCGTGGGGGCCACCACGATGGCGGCGATGTCCGCTCGGTAGGGGGTGATGCCGATCCGCTCCGCGGCCGTGATGCTCGTGGCCCGGACCAGTCGATCTTCGTCGGCCAGACCCGCTTCGATGGCGGATGCTGCCATGCGGGGATCTCGCACGGCCGCCCGCAGGAGCATGGCTCGACCGTGCGGTCCACGGCGGGACCATTCGCCTTGGAGCGCGGCCCAGTCACCACCGGCCTGCGAGGCAATCACATGGGCAGCGGCGAGTGGGGGCGTCCACTGCCCATCGCCATCGGCGTCGATGCGGATCGGCCCGGTCACGGCGAGCGGCCGGATGGGTCGTCGTCGGTCGCGGACGACGGGCGCCATGGATCGATCCGACTCGGCGATGACCGTCATCCAACTGTCCTGGGAGGCCTCAACTCGGAGCGGGCCAATCAGCATGGGTGGGGTGTACCCATCTTCGGCGAGACTGAAGGCTGCCAACTCGTCTCCGTCTGCAAGCACACGAATTCGATCGACCGGAATCCACGGGGCTGCCTGCACGCCGATCGTCAGGTCGAAGGCGCCGCCATCCGGTGACACGAGGTCACCCGGGCCGCCGCCATCGGCCGAGACGGTCAGGAAGGGGCCCGTTGTTGCAAGGACAGCCCCGCGACGCACGGCTGCGGCGACGTCCTCGGGATCGATGGCCGTCGGATTGGCATCGTCCACACGCACGTAGGTTCTTGGAATGCCCGCAAAGTTCGACTCGACCGTGTGCGAGTCGCTGTTGCCCATTGGCGCAATGCGTCGCCCGGCGTTGATCATGTTGATCCAGTCACGCATGACACTGTGGCTGCAACTGTCAACCGCTTCTTCGTCTGTCTCGGCGTCGTACCAGCCCCATCCGGCATTCTCGTTCATCACTTCAACGGCGTCGAAGTCCCAGGACCACTCGGGGTGACTCGACTCAGAAGTCCAGGGATTGAGTCCTCGGGCACCGAAGTAGTCAATGTCGCCCCACCGGGGATGGTTGACCTGAACGACCGGAACCGTGTCAAAGTCACTCGTGTTCAATCGCACTTCCGCAAAGAGCGCCGGCGCCGGTGCGGTCCAGTCGATGACCTCCGCGGAGGGATCCAATGGATACGCGTTGAAGTGGCCGTAGTCAGCCGAGATCTCGTTTCCGGCGACCGTCGTAAACCACGCATCTGCGCCAGTGGACTTCATGTCGGGCAGATAGTCGGTGTTGTGGTTGTGATCGGTGGCGACGGCAAACTCGACGCCTTCGCCGGCGATGGAGATCATGCGTTCCGGCATGTTGGAATCGCCGTGGCCGCTGTGTGTCAGCGTGTGCAGATGAAAGTCGCCGCCGGCCCATCCGGTGGTGTCGATGGCTGGGTCGATGGTTGCTTCCCAGTGCACGGTCGAGTCCGGCAGCAGATCGAGGTGGCATCTGGCCAGCCCGTACTCCATGCCGCGGCTCGCGAGGACCTGCCACGAACCCGAAGGAACCGTCAACTCGGCTTCGCCGTCGATCGTGTAGACCACGTTGCGGCGAATCGCCAGCCGCGTCGGGTCGCCGTCGACGACATCGAAGATCTCACCCGGGTCCTCCCCGGTTCCCTTCAGGAAGGTCAAACGCACCGGAAGCGGCTGGCCGTCGCTGGTTGTGATCGTGACGTTCAGCGTCGACGTTGGTGTATCGGAGGTGGTGAGTGTGACGGGAGCGGCGATGGCGGCGATGCACAGGAGAGTCGTCATGGCCGCATGGTAGGGGGGCTACTCCATCCCGAGGGCGACTCTGAGGGGCCCAAGATAGGCTTCAAAGTGCGATGCCCGGCCAACGGCTGATCTGTTGATCGGCTTTCGCACCTGATCCATGCTCGGTGTCGCGGCGACCCGCCTGCTTTCGTGGAAGCGAAGAATGTCTTCGGTCCAGGGAAGATCAAGAAACTCAAGGACACCCTGAAGTACCTGCTGCGGGTTGGCAGTCAAGTCCTCGTAGCGGAGCTCAAGCATCGGGAGCTCGCAGGCCTCGGCCCAGTGCCGCATGATGCGGCGTTCCTGCATGATCGTGCGTCCCAGGTGCTCCAGATCCGCTGTGAATGCCATGCGTGACGTGAACGACTGGCTGTAGCACGACAACGCCGTGTCCATCGGGTCGCGGACCACGTGCAGAACGCGGGCATTTGGAAGCAGCAGGTTGGCGATGCCGACGTTCAGGTAGTTCATCGGCAACTTGTCGGTGAGGAAGGTTCCACCATCTTGTGCGTGCCTGGTGACTTCCTCGACATAGATGTCCCGAGCCGCTTCCACGGCTGCGACGTCTGCCGATGCGAGCGTTCCAGGGAACCCATCGGTGCCGCATGCTCCCGCCAGATGCTGGATGGCCATCGGCATGGCGGGACTCTCGCCGCACGGGCGGACATCCGGATGCGCCGACAAAATCTGCTCGGTCAAGGTCGTGCCACTGCGATACATGCCAACGATCAGCACCGGAGTGAACGGGGCTTCCGACGCATGCGGCAGTCGGCGCAGGCTTTGGGCGTCCAGGGTCTCGATCATGGTGTCGACGAACTGCTCTCGCGCGTCCGGATTCCACCTCCCTCGGTGCGTCTGGTTTCCCTGCGTCCAACATCGAAACGCGTCATCGAACCGCCCAGCCTGCTCGTAGGCCCGCCCAAGCCGCATCAGCACGTTGGACTTGTGTGAAGCGATGCCGCGATTGGTGGCGAGGTATCGCTCCATGGCGGCGATCGCCTCTTCGGGGTGGCCGAGTCGCTGCTGCACGCGTGCCCAGGCTGTGACGGTGGAGAAACTCGGCGTGCCCGCCTCCAGAAGCGGTGCCAATTGGTCAGCGGCCGCATCGCTCTGGCCCATGGATTCGAGCGTTTCGGCGAGGCCGGCCTGGGCTGACTGGAGGGAAGGGTCGAGCTCAATAGCACGCCTGAAGCATGCTTCAGCCTCGTCGAGGCGATCATTAAAGCGGTGGGCGGTGCCGAGGCGGACGTGGTGCGCCGCGACATGGGGTTCGCGGTCGAGCAACGCTCTGGCGAAGCGATCGGGTATGGGGAAGGCGCCCCGTGATAAGTCGGCGTCGGCAAGCCGGGCGAGAATCACCAGGTCGTCGGGGGCAAGTTCGTGGGCTCGCTCCAGCGACACCGCGGCACTCGGCGCGTCGGACGTGGCCAGTTCTGCGCGGCCACGAAGATGCCAGAGCGTGGGACTGTCGGGGTACTCCAGTGTGCCTTTCCTCGCCAGTCTCAGCGAGGCTTCGAACTCCCGTCGTTCGTTGGCCGCAGCGCAGGCGAGCGTGAAGATCCGCTCGCTCGCGTTGCCTGCCATGGCTACTGCAACGAGCGGGGTGGCGATCTCGGCCACTCTCGACTGGGGCTCCAGAATCGTTCCCAACGCTTCCAGCGCGGCGGCGTCCCGCGGACGTCGCTGCAGCATTCGGTGAATCAGGCGTTCGGCCTTCTCGGGCGTCTCGGACGCGGCGATGGCGGCGGGATCCTGTCGTTCACGTCGTGCCATGACCGCATTGTGTCAGGTCGGTGCCGCGTCTGCTCAGCGACGCCGGCGGCGGCGGAGCCCGAGCAGGCCGGCGACTCCGACGAGCATTGCGGACGCTGGTTCCGGAATGGACGCCCCGGTCAGGCGATACGCGAGGTTGTCGGACGTCGAGATGAGCGGCGCGAAGACGTAGTTCCCCCCGGGGCTGGCTGCCCATGCAGAGTCATCACCGAGCGTGCTTGTGGCGACGCCCACCCACCCGTTGTCCGGATAGGGGTTCGACATGATGACACTGAGGAAGTAGCCGCCGGCGGCGAGCGTCGCATCGATCTCAAGTCGAATCAGGAGCCCTTCGCCGGTCCAGGACTCGATGATCTGGGGAGCGGCCATGCTGGAGTGCACATCGCCGATGAGACTTTCACTGGCCGCCGAGAGATCACTGTAGATGTTGACCTCATACGCCTCAATGCTCTCCGGCCCGCTGTAGAAGTAGGAGCCGGCCAGCACAAACTCGACGGCTTCGAGGTCTGCCGTCGTGTTGAGCGTGAAGTTGTCCACGGCGGCCAGATCGCTGGCCAATGGCGATTCAGGGACAAACCGCATGCTTCCGACCATGTTGCCCGCCAGCCCGCTGCCGTTGTCTGGTCCAATATTGTCAAAGAAGGTTTCAGCGGCTGCGGGGCTGGCGAGGAAGAGGCAACACGTCAGGATGAGCAATCGCGGGCGTGGCACTGGGGCGTTCTCTCGTCGCGGCATGTGTTTCTCCTGAGCGTGTATGCCGCGTAACGTGAGGGATTCGGAGGATGTGGCCGATTGACGCCACAGCAACATCTAAAGTCGGCCACATTTGCGCATTAGGCCCATACAAACCACCTAGGCCGCAAATCCCGGTGTGTGAGACCCTTTCTGAGGACGTTCAGGCGAGGTCCGACGTGTCGAGCCCTTTCGGCCGGGGGAGGGTGCGGTCCCGATCCGCAGCAGGGGCCTTGCGGGGAGGGAGCGGAATCCCCCGCGCGGCCAACGCCGCGCGGGTGGCCTCCGAGGCGTGGCAGGCGAGCATCGTGTCGATGCCGGACCCGTAGGGCGGGCAGAGATCGATGACCTCCACGGTGCCGGGCCGCCGGGGAGGGGCCGGCGCGGCCAGGGCGGTCGTCAGCAGATAGGCGTACAGGCCCGCATCGTCCAGGTGGTCGGTGTGGACGAGGAACACGCCTCGGGCGGCGAGCGCGTCAATCAGCGTCGTCAGGACCTTCGCCGCGTCGTCCCGCTGAACCCCTTCGGGGTCGGGGAGGTCCAGCCCGTCTGCGCGGAGTCTGGAGACCCATGAAGGGGCTGTTTCCGGGTCCCAGGCCCGGGCCGCGGCCAGCCAGGCTGCGACAGCGTCTTTGGTCGCCAGATCGGAATGGTGCTGTTCGGGCTGCATGATCACGGCAGGTCTCCTGTCGGTCGGAGCCTAGATGGACCGGGGCAGGTGTTCGGGGAGCCGCGCCAAAACGCAGGCCGGTGCCTCAATTCCGATCTCGCTAGGCTCTCGGCATGCGAGCGATCCTGATCAGTTGGGCCTTGTGTCTCATCGGCTGCGCGCCAACCCTTCAGGGGCCGCTTGATGTGCCCGAGTCAACGGCTGCGTCGGCCACCCTCGGCCACGGATACGGGCTGCTCCTTCCGGTGCTGCAGGACGAGTCGTCCGCGACGCTCATCTTCGGGGTCAAGCACGGATCACCGCCGTTGCAGGCGCTCGTGCGGCGAATCAGCGACGCGTCCGCCAACGCGCACCGGGACCTCCTTGCCATGCTGCCCGATCCGCCGCCACTGAAAGCCGGGAGCGATGGTCTTCCACTCATCGAGGTCAGTACCCGCAACCACATGGCCAACCAGGAAGCGGCCGGGTTGCTGCTCGCAGGCAAGCAGTTCAATCGGCGGATGATTCTGGCGCAGCAGAAGGCCTGTGCCTATATCGCGGCCCTTGCGGACACGCTCTCCAAGGCCGATCCAAATGCGGAGCGGTCGGCATTGATGGCGGCGGTGGCCCGTGAATTCTCGCAATTCGACGGGGAACTCCGTGACATGCTCACCACGGCCGAACCATCGGTGAGCGTCAGCCCGTCGTGAGCGTGCGTGGGGAATGGGCGGACCTGGGGGTCCTCAGGGTGGCTGGGCGAATGCCCTGGATGGTCACGCCTCGTGCCGGCGTCCGGTGAGGAACCAGGTGTGAATGGACCCCTTGCCCTTGATGTCGATGTCGCCCCTCGGTTCAAACGTGTAGTCGTCCGCGAGCCGCACCCGCACCGCGTCTGAGACCTGAATGTGCCCCGGTTCGCTGCTCGACTCCATGCGGCTGGCGACGTTGACGACGTCGCCCCACAGGTCGTATGCAAATTTGCTCGTTCCCACAATGCCCGCAACCACGGTCCCGGTATGGACGCCCGTGCGCATGGCGAGCGGCCTTCCGGACCGTTCCGCGTAGGCGGCCAGTATCTCCTGCATGTCCAGCGCGAAGTCCGCGATTTGCTGGGCGTGCGTCGGGCTTCGGTCCGGCACTCCGGCCACGACCATGTAGCAGTCGCCAATGGTCTTGATTTTCTCGAGTCCATGCTTCGCTGCCAGTTCGTCGAGCATGCCGAACACTTCGTTGAGCATGTCGACAACCTGCTTGGCGCCGATTCGGCCGCTCATTTCAGTGAATCCAACGATGTCGCTGAAAAGCACGGTGACTTCGGGGTACGACTCGGCGATTGAATCTTCACCCTGCTTGAGGCGGTCCGCAATGGCCGCAGGCAGGACGTTGAGAAGGAGTTTCTCACTTCGCTGCTGCTCGCGTTCAAGAGACTCGGCCTGTGTCGCGATTCTCGCGGTTGCGGCTTCGGCGTCTACCAGACTCTGATCAACCGCCTCCACCATGTCATCGAACGTGGCGCCGAGGGTGGCCAGTTCACCGCCCCCTGAGAGATTGGCGCGGGCACTGCGGTCCCCATCGGTGATGCGCTGGGCAACCTGCGCGAGCTGCTCCACCGGGCGGAGCACTCTCGATCGAATCAACAGCACCGAGATGGCCGTTGTCAGGAGCAGAATCGTGGCAATGAGAATTTCGATCCACGCCAGCCACCGCTCACGCGTGTTGAGAGAGGCAACCTCGGCTGCCGTCCGCTCGTCGATCAAACGCATGAATTCGCCGATGGGCTCCATGATGCCGGCCTTGGCCTCGTGGTAGGAGTCGCCGTGAAGAAGAGAAAGGGCTCGCTGTGGATCAGATTCACCCTCGACGGAAAACGTGCCCGTCCCATCGTCAAAGCGGCCCTTGACCGCGTTCATGGCGACGTCCTCAAGCCGAATGAGCGTATCGGAGCGATTCTGAGACTCAGTCAGCTTGCCGA
Source organism: Phycisphaerales bacterium (assembly GCA_030748575.1). Lineage (GTDB taxonomy): Bacteria > Planctomycetota > Phycisphaerae > Phycisphaerales > SM1A02 > UBA12567. Next base: position 27,017 of record JASMLR010000001.1, read on the forward strand.
ACTCTTCGTTGGTGAACCCGGCGTCGAGCATTCGATGCCTGAGCGAATACGCCTCACCGTCCGGCCACTCACCACCCAGATCTGCGGCGACGAGATCCCAATACACGCCTTCGTACCCGAGGGGTCGCGGCACCTCGCCGTTGCGAATGTCCAGAACGCGGCGGAAGTGCGCTTCAAACCGGGGATCTCCGGTTGCAACGTAGGTTCGCGCGAACCGCGTGAGGTCGTCCGATGACTGCCGCAACTCGTCGGCGAGGCGATACGACTCGTACCGCCGGATCACCGCCGCTTCGGCAAGCATCTGCGTCTGTTGCATGGCGACCGCCAGTGAGATGAGCGCCGCAACGAGCACCAACTGCACCGCGAGCAGGATCAGGAGCACGGTCCTGATCCGCATCAGGCGTCGTCGCCGCTGGCCATGGCGTCTGTGATGCGGGTTGCTACGGGGTCGGGAAGGTCGTCGGCGCCGAGGGCCTGGCACATGTCCTGCGTGAGATCCAGCGACTCGAATACCGCCTTGCATCGGCCGGTCAGTACGCCCGGCGGGATCTCAAAGTCAACTCCCCGATCCATGGCTGCTTGCTTGGCGTCAAGCAGATCGCGGCAAATGCTCGACTCATAGTCACCGGTCGCGCTCGGATTGGGAAGACTCAGTTCGATGGCCTTGCGGAGTGCAAGCCGGGCCCGATGCACGCGCACGCGAACCGTCGTTTCATTCATGCCCGTGATGTCCGCGATTTCAGGGCCGGAGAACCCGACGATTTCCTTGAGCACCAGCGGCATCCGATACTCCACGGGAAGGTCGGCGATGGCCGCCTCAAGCCGCTGCCGAGCTTCGGCCCGGACCGCGTCATTGAGTGGGGAGGCATCCTCGGTGGACGCCATCCAGACCAGACCGCACTGGTCGAGCAGAATGTCATCGGCCGGCAGTTCCGCTGCGGCCGGGCCCTTCTTCTGGTGCATCCGTTGGCAGGTTCGCGCGGCGATTCGGTACAGCCACGTGGTGGCCTTGGCGTCTCCCCGAAACGTCGGCCAACTTCGGAAGGCCTCAAGCATCGTCTCCTGAACGAGATCAGCGGCTTCGTCTTCGTTGCCGCAGAATCGCCGTCCCAGACCGTAGAGCATGCCTCCGTGGGCCCGCATCAACTGCTGAACTGCGTCCGAGGGGTTCGACCCGGGATCCGGGTCGCCGGGCGGGGGTGGATTGGTGGAGGAGTGGCTCATACACAGGCCCCTTCTGAGAAGGCATCGTACCACCACGCTGATACACTCGACGCGGTGTCATGGCTGTAGGGTGCCCCAGCGAGTTTCTGTCGGTACTTTGCAGTTTTTACTGAAACACTTGGGGCCTCGGTTGTCCCTGGCGGGCCGAGCCTCGGCGACTGCTTCCGAGGAAGAGGGTCAGGGCGGGAGTGACGCAGATGCTTCTTCGAATGGTCTATGACGACGCGTTGGCTCAGGCGGCCTATGTCATTGGTTGTCAGGCGACTGGCGAAGCCATCGTCTTTGACCCGGAGCGAGACGTTGATCGGTATATGCAGATTGCGACCGATCACGGGCTGCAGATCGTCGCGGTGGCCGAGACGCACATTCACGCCGACTTTCTGTCCGGCGGCCGCGAGCTTGCCGAGCGGGTTGGGGCTGCCTTGTTCCTCTCGGACGAGGGCGACGCCGACTGGAAGTACGGCTGGTTGCATGATCGCCACGGCGGCGGAACCTATGACCATCGGCTGCTGAAGGACGGCGACACCTTTACGGTCGGCCATCTCGAGTTTCGCGCTGTGCACACGCCTGGCCATACCCCCGAGCACCTCTCGTATGAGGTGCGGGACATGGGCGGCGGGGCAGACGAGCCCATGGGCGTGGTGACCGGCGACTTCGTCTTTGTCGGCGATCTCGGTCGACCGGACCTTCTTGAGACTGCCGCGGGAATTGCCAATACCAAGGAAGCCGGCGCTCGAGCCCTTGGAACTTCGGCCCGCGCGTTTCTTGACCTTCCTGATCATCTTCAGGTCTGGCCTGCGCATGGCAGCGGAAGTGCGTGCGGTAAGGCGTTGGGCGCCGTGCCACAGAGCACCGTTGGATATGAACGCCGGTTCAACCCGGCCCTTCGGCTGGCTCAGGATGAAACCGCGTTTGTCGATTTCATTCTCACAGGCCAGCCCGACCCACCGTACTACTTCGCGCGAATGAAGCAGCTCAACCGGGATGGTGTGCCCGTGCTCGGGGAACTTCCTCAGCCGGCGCATCTGTCTGCAGACCAGCTCGCTGCCATCGACACACGGACGGTGGCCGTGGTCGATACCCGACCGTGGGCCGCCTTCAGGGCAGGGCATCTTGCCGGGAGCCTGAAGCCGCTCGGTGGCGTGGGCTTTCTCGCGAGTCTGGGGTCTTTCATTCAGGCTGACGAGGACATCGTTCTGATTGTGGAGAGGGACCGTCTGGAAGAGACAGTTCGCCAACTGGTCCGGATCGGTCTGGACCGAATCATCGGCTGGACCAGCCCGTCGACGCTCGCTGTGGCGCTGGAGTCCGTCGGAGGCGGCGCCACCATCGACGAGGTCGCGCCCGGCGACGTGCCGGCCATGGTCGACGCAGGCGCGGCGCTGCTTGACGTGAGAACGACCAGCGAATGCGCCGAAGGCATGATCGACGGCGCGGTCAACATTCCATACACCCGGCTTCTCGCGCGATTCGAGGAGTTGCCCGAGGGCGAGCCGGTCATCATCAATTGCAAGGGCGGCGGACGATCCGCGGCGGCATGTACCATGCTCGCTCGCGCAGGTCGCAGCGTCGCCAACCTCGAGGGAGGCTTCATGGCCTGGACCGCCGCGGTGGAGCGGGACGGTTCGCGGGCCGGACAACACACCTCGTGACGACATATGCCCGAGCCGATCGGGCGACAGGGCCCCCCCCCCAACTGCTCCCCGGTCGGTCGCTTTGCGACCGGCCGGGTGAGTGGTGTTTTGGGGGTCGGCCTATGCGGGCCATGGGCCCGGAGAGGGAGCGGTGATCTGGGCGGCGCTCGGCGCAGTCGTCATCGGCCTCAGCCTCGGCCTCATGGGCTCCGGGGGGTCGATTCTGACCGTTCCCGTCCTGGTCTACGTCCTCGGTCACGCCGATAAGCCTGCGATCGCCGAGTCACTGGCCATTGTGGGCGGTATTGCGCTCATTGGAGCGTTGCCCGGGCTGATGCGGCGCACGGTCGATTGGAGGTCCGCGGTGCTGTTCGGGCTCCCGGCGGTCGCCGGGACCTGGATCGGCGCGTGGATCTCTTTGTGGGTGCCCGGCGGCGTCCAACTTCTCGTGTTTGCCGTCGTCATGCTGCTTGCCGCAGGCTTCATGATGCGGGGCGGCAACTCAAGTGATTCCGGCGAGTCCTCCGCCCGTCCCAACGCGATGCTCATGCTGACCGAGGGCCTCGGGGTCGGCGTGCTGACCGGGCTCGTCGGCGTTGGGGGCGGGTTTCTGGTCGTTCCAGCGCTGGTGCTTCTGGGCGGACTCTCGATGCGGCACGCTATTGCGACGAGTCTCGTCATCATTGCGGGCAAGTCGATCGTTGGGTTCTGGAAGTACCTCGGTGTGTTGTCGGAGCTCGATCTGGGGGTCGACTGGAGCGTGATCTGGCTGTTCATCGCGGTCGGAGGCGTGGGGGCCATCGCGGGCGGCCGCGTGGGGAGAATGATCGACCAGCACCGCTTGAAGCGTGCATTCGCGGTCTTTCTGGTGGCCATGGGGCTGGTGATTGGCATTCGCGAGGCCATGCACCTCAGCAGAGTGGAAGAATCCGCCGAACATGAGCGGTCCGTGGAAACGCTGGGCGGCGAAAGCGCCCCTGAAGCATGATGCAGCACAGGAGGTCAGGTCGATGACGGATGTCTCAGCGTTGGGGGTACAGGCGGTTTCGGTCGAGGAACTCAAGCAGTGGATAGACGACGGCGACGCCGTGCTGGTCGATGTCCGCGAACCCGACGAGTTCGGCGCAGGCCATATTCCCAGTGCGAGGCTGCTCCCACTGGGCGTCATCGAATCAGAGAGCGTTCCGGACGAATTCGGCCTGAAGACCGTGCTGTATTGCCGCAGTGGCAATCGGTCCGGCATGGCGGCCGAGAAACTCGCGGCCGAGCGGGGTGGTGAGGTCATGCACCTTGCGGGCGGCATATCGGCGTGGAGCGGCTCGGGCCTTCCCGTGACCGAGGGACGTGGCCCCGGGGTGAGCATTCAACGCCAGGTCCACATGGTGATCGGCGCTAGCGTGCTTGCGGCGACCATTCTGTCTGTGCTGGTGTGGCCCTGGACGCTGCTCATCGCCGCGTTCTTTGGCGCCGGGCTGCTGCTTGCGGGCCTGACGGGAACGTGCGGGCTGGCAACGGTCCTGAAGCACATGCCGTGGAACCGCGTGAAGCCCACGACGGCCGGTCGGGCATCCGCTGGTCGCTGCTGCACCTAGCAGTGGACGGGCGTGACGAGCCCGGGGATACTCCGCCGCATGACGGAGGCGGGATCGAGGGCGATCAGGCAGGGCGGAGCAGTTGCGCCGTGGATTGCGTGGACGGCAGCGACCGTCTTTGTGCTCTATCAACTGGCCACGCAGAATTCGGTTTCAGCGATGGAACCGGCGATGGAACGCGACCTCTCCATCTCCCAGATGCAGGTCGGCATTGTCTCGGCGTCGTTTCTGTTCGTGTATGCCTTGATGCAACTTCCGGCAGGACTTCTGCTCGATCGATACCGACCTCGCCTGCTGCTCCCACCGGCCGCATTGGGTGTGGCGGGCTCGGCGTGGCTCCTGTCCATTTCGGGTGGGTTCTGGAGCGCCGTTGCTGCGCGGGCGTTGATGGGCGCATGCGCCGCGTTTGCATTTCCCGGAGCAGGGCTGGTGGCTCGCCGCAGGCTGCCCCCAGCCCAGTTTGCGCTGGCGATGGGGCTGATTGACTTCGCGTTTGGGGCGGGCGCGTATCTGGGAAACGCAGGTGTCGCTGCCCTGATGAACATGCAGACCTGGCAGCAGGTGATGGCGGACTTTGCATTGGCAGGCGCTGTGGTCGCCTTGCTCTGCTGGCTGTTCATTGGATCGACCTCTCCGCGGGGCGAGGCGGCCACCGAGGAGGCGCTCGCCAAGCCACTTTGGACATCTCTAAAGGAAGTGTTCAGCGTCCGGCAGGTTCGGCTGGCGGCGATCACGTCCGGCGCACTCATGGCCATGCTGTTCGGCTTCGGAGGGCTCTGGGATGTGTCCCTGCAGCAAGCGTTCGGGTACTCCCATGATCAGGCTGTGAGTCTGAACAGTTGGTTGTTCATTGGCGTGGCGATCATGCCACCGATCGCCGGCTGGGCGGCGGACCGGTGGAGAAAGCGCCGCCCCATTCTCTTCGGCGGGCAGATTGTTGCGCTCATGGCCGTGACCGCGGTGCTGGGCGTCGATGCACCGCTTCCGCTGTGGGTGGTCAAGGTGAATCTGCTGCTGCTTGGGCTGGGTATCGGAACGTGCGTCCTGACCTTCCCCATCGCATGCGACGCCGTCTCCCCATCGAATGCCGGCGCGGCCATCGGGCTGGTCAATGCCGTCGGACTCGCTTCGTCGGCGGTCTTTCAAGTGGTCCCTGGAGTCGCCCTGGACCTTGCCGGCAGCCACTCGCTGTTGATCATGAGGCTTGTGCTGACCGTCTTTGCGATTGCGATCGTCGCTGGCGCGGTCGCTACATGGCGTATGACACCGTGTTCACCGCGGCCGGGGTGATACGATCCACGGTCTATCACAGGAGCGACCAGGTCCATGGAATGCGGGTTGATTGGATTGCAGGGGTGTGGCAAGACGACGCTGTTTCAGGCGCTCACGTCGCATGCGGTTCCGGTGCAGGTCGGGTCGATGAAGCCCAATGTCGGTATCGCCCCCATGCCTGACGAGCGGCTCGAACGCATTGCTGAGTTCATCCCACCAGAGAAACTGATTCCAGCCACGGTGCAGGTGGTCGATATTCCCGGCGTCCCCTCCGGGAGTGGGGCGTCCGGGCTCAATCAGGTTCTGGCGCACATCCGAACGGTCGACGCGTTGGTGCATGTTGTGAATTGCTGGGGCGAGTCTGACCCCGCCGCCGACCTGGATTCCATGGATGCCGAACTGGTGCTGGCGGACCTTGTCGTCGCCGAGGGTGCCGTGGACAAGGCGAAGCGAGCGGCCCGCAGTGGGGATGCCGACGCCAGAAAACGGCTCGCGGTGCTCGAGCGGGTTCAGGAGACCCTCAGCGAGGAGCAGCCGGTCCGTGCGGTGGACTGGGACGACGCTGAGCGGGCCATTCTGAAGTCGTATGGATTCATGTCGGCCAAGCCGCTCCTGTATGTGGCGAATGTGTCGGAGGACGCGGTGTCCGGGGATTCCTCGGCAGTGGCCGCCGTGCGTGAGGCCGCGCAGGCTGCGGGGACGACTGCAGTGACCATCTGCGCGACGCTTGAAAGCGAGATTGCGGAGATGGACGAGGCGGATCGGGCGGACATGATGGTGTCGATGGGAATCGACCGACCTGCCATCGGCGTGCTCGCCGCAGCCATGAACCACGTACTTGGTCTCTCGACGTTCTACACGGCTGGCGAGAAGGAAGTTCGCGCCTGGTCAATACCACGGGGTGCACCTGCCCCGGAGGCGGCAGGCACGATCCACAGTGATATTCAGCGGGGGTTTATTCGCGCCGAGTGCTACCACTGCGATGACCTGTTTGAACTCAAGAGCGAGCGGGCCATCAAGGAGGCTGGTCGTCTGCGGAGCGAGGGCAAAGCCTACGAAATGCAGGATGGGGATGTCGTGCACTTCCTCTTCAACGTGTAACGAGCGGACTTTGCTAGGGTGCGTGGGCACCGATCAGGGGATCGGGCTGCTGAAAGGAGCAACCTATGGGCTGGTTGACGTGCCCGAAGTGTCATGGACAGGCCACGGGGGCCGAGGGTGTCTGATCATCGGGCTGATCATTCTCTTCTTTCCGATTGGGCTGCTGTTCCTGCTCATCAAACCGACGTACCAGTGCCGTTCATGTGGGTACCGGTTCCAGACCTGAGGGCACCATGGGTGTTTGCAGCAAGTCCGCGATGGCATATGAGGCTTTCGGGAGTCTCCCCGGCGTAGGCCCAAGCATGGCCGTGGATCTGTGGGACCTGAGAATGCGTTCCATTGAAGATGTCGCCAGCGGCGATCCTCAGGCCATGTATGAAGAGACCCGCCGCCAGGCTGGAGGGACGATGGATCGGTGCGTGCTCTATGTGTACCGCTGCGCTGTGGCGGTGGCCGCCGATCCCGACCTCAAGCCCGAACTGCAGAAGTGGTGGCACTGGAAGGATCGTCGTTGAGCGGGTTCGGGCTTCGGCCCCGTGAACCTGTCATCCTCGCCGAAGACTTCAAGCGGCTTGTGGACTGGTACCGGGATGTCCTCGGGTTTCGTGTTCGCCGAATCTTTGACGATGGGTTTCACTACGCCAATCTCGAGACGGACTCGGGCATCGAACTTGGAATCGGGTTGGCATCGGAGATGAAGGTGCTCCCTGGCGACCACGCCGCGGCGAGCGTGGTTCTTCAGGTGTAGGTGGATGATGTGCGTGCCTTCTTGAAGCACGTGTCGGCGGCGGGTGGCACGACGACCTTCGGCCCCAGTTTCGATGAGCAGGACGGCTTCTGGTTCGGCGGGCTGGCGGACCCGGAAGGCAACCGTTGGTGGGTCGTCGATGCCGCGTGTCCGGCCTGACCTCGATACCATGCCCGTTCGATCGGGCGAAGGTTCGCCCCATATTGGAGCCTGTCATGAAGATCTGCACCGTTCTCGCGTCCGCCACCCTGTTGCTCGCCGGCTGCCAGACATCCAGTAAGCCCGCTGCCGCGCCCGGGATGATCAACGGGACGTGCCCGTTCTCCAGCCAGCCAGTCGGGGAAGGCGCGCCAACGGCCGAGTGGAACGGAGACACGGTCGGGTTCTGCTGCGCCGGATGCGCCATGCGGTGGGACGGATGGACCGACGAGCAGAAGGACGCGTTCGTTTCCGCCCAGTGACGGCCTGCTGAACGGCTCGCTCGCGGCACATCCTGCCGCCGAGGCCGGTTGGGCAGCCGTGCTTGCCAGGCTTGCTTGGGCAGGCTTGCTTCGTCATGCTTGTCGGCTCGCAAGGCCAGATCCGCTCAGGCCGGCCCTCCCACGAGGCCGATCCTCCAACGCTGACCCCCAGGGGGCCCTCAGGGGGCCCTGCGTGGCCCTGCGTGGCCCTGCGTGGCCCTGCACCCAAAGAAATCACCTCCAGACCGCGAAGTCTGGAGGTGACGGAAGAGAAGAGAAGGAAGTCAGGCCCGGAATAGCGACGCGGCGAAGACCTCGTCCTCTCCTTTATCGGATCCCCGCTACGCCTCTCTTTGAAACTACATTGAAAAACTTGGGAAGTGGGGGCTTGACAGCGTTGCACCGTTTGTCCACGCCGCGTGTGAGTCAGCGGGGGACACGGGGGGCAAGTCCCCCTGTGGCAAGCGGTTGTTCGCGGCGTTGTCGGCGGAGGTCTGAGGGGGGGCTTCGGAGGGCAGAATCTATAAGCGACTGGGGGCTCGTCGGTTGCCACTTTTTGAGTGGAATGGCGAAATACTTCAGCGTTTCCGCGGCCCGGGTTGCGAGCGATCCGGCCTGTGGCGACGATGCCTCGCAAAGGAGGCCATCGGACCATGTCAATTCTCTTGGCGCTTGATGCCGGAACCAGCAGTTGCCGAACGGTTGCGTTTGACCTTGATGGCAACATCAAGGTCGTGTCACAACAGGAGTTCCAACAGCACTACCCCAGACCTGGCTGGGTTGAGCACGACGCGACTGAGATCCGGGACGTGCAACTTCAAACGATGACCGACGTGCTGGGGCAGCTCGGCACCGCGGCGGGGGACGTCTGCGGCATTGGGGTGAGTAATCAGCGGGAGACGGTGGTTGTCTGGGACCGCCGCACGGGAATGCCCATTCACCGTGCCATCGTCTGGCAGGACCGGCGAACCGCCGCAGAGGTGGCCCGGCTTGCCGAGGCGGCCGATGTGCGAGACCTCGTCAGAGATCGGACCGGGTTGGTGATGGATCCGTACTTCTCGGCCAGCAAGCTTCGCTGGATACTCGACCATGTTGAAGGTGCCCGCGCAGCAGCGGATGCGGGGCATCTCGCGTTTGGAACGATTGAGTGTTGGCTGCTCTGGAGTTTGACCCGAGGCAGGACGCATGCCACAGACGCGAGCAACGCGGCTCGCACGATGCTCTTTGATATCTCCAAGCAGTGCTGGGACGACGAACTCCTGCGGTTGTTCGACATCCCCCCGTCCATTCTGCCAGAGGTCGTCGACTGCGCTGGCCGGTTTGGCGAGATTGAAGGGGGCAGCGGCCTTGAGGTCACCGGGCTGATCGGTGATCAGCAGTCGGCGCTGTTCGGGCAGGGGGGTCTGTCCAGAGGTGACGCAAAGACAACCTATGGCACCGGGTGCTTTCTGCTCATGAACACGGGTGACCAGCCTGCTCGGAGTACGCAAGGCCTGCTCTCAACCGTCGCGTGGAGGCTCAACGGCGTACCGACGTGGGCGCTTGAAGGCAGTGTCTTCATGGGCGGCGCATCGATTCAGTGGCTTCGCGACGGACTCGGCATCATCAATACTGCTCCGGACGTCAATGCGTTGGCAGGTTCTGTGGACGACTCCGACGGTGTCATTCTTGTGCCCGCGTTTGCGGGACTTGGAGCGCCGTACTGGGACGCATGGGGCCGCGCCGCGATTCTCGGCATGACGCGAGGGACAACGGCTGCGCACATCGCAAGAGCCACGCTGGAGGGTATTGCGCTGAGCGTTCGTGACGTACTGCATGCGATGGAAGCGGACTCAGGGATCACACTTCAGGAGTTGCGGGTGGATGGAGGCGCAGCGGCGAGCGACCTGCTGATGCAGATTCAGGCTGACGTACTTGATTCGGCGGTCCTTCGGCCGGCCATGCTGGAGACCACAGCCTGGGGGGCGGCGTCGATGGCGGGCATCGGCTGCGGCGTGTACGCCTCGGCGGTGGATGCGGCCGGTCACTGGCACCTGGACCGGCGATTCGAGCCCGCCGTCGACGCGGCGAAGCGAGATCGCACCTTGCGGACCTGGGCGCGGGCGGTCGACAGCGTTCGGGGATGGGCGAAGGAGGATGGCGATGCGAGCTGAATCTTTGAAGCAAGCTGCGTCCGGTGACTCCTTTGATGTGATCATTGTCGGAGGTGGCGCGAGCGGACTTGGATGTGCAGTGGATGCTGCGGCGCGTGGCTACCGAACGCTTCTGCTGGAGCAGGTGGATTTCGCAAAGGGAACCAGCAGCCGGTCGACCAAACTCGTCCACGGTGGTGTGCGCTATCTGCAGCAAGGAAACATATCGCTGGTCCGCGAGGCGCTGCATGAGCGGGGCCTCATGTACGCCAACGCCCCGCACCTGGTGACGGATCTGTCGTTCATCGTTCCGCGGTACAAGTGGTGGGAGGGGCCGTTCTATGGAATCGGACTGAAGCTCTACGACCTGCTCGCGGGCCGGCTCAATCTGGCGCCTTCGAAGTCACTGAACGTTGAACAGACGATGTCCGCCATTCCAAACCTCCAAAGCGAAGGACTGGACGGCGGCACGCGATATCACGACGGCCAGTTTGATGACGCAAGAATGTGCGTATCGCTTGCGCGAACAGCGTCCGACCTCGGCGCCGTCCTGCTCAACCAGGCGCAGGTCACGGGCGTGTTGACAAGCGCCGACGGCCACGTCAACGGCGTTCGGTTTCAGGACCGGGAGACCGGGGCCCTGCATGAGGCGTCTGCCTCGGTCGTCGTCAACGCGACAGGCGTGTTCACCGACGCTGTTCGAACCATGGAAGACGCCGCCGCTCCGGCGGTTGTCATGCCGAGCCGCGGCGTGCATCTGGTTCTCGATCAGTCGTTCTTGCAGGGCGAGACGGCGATCATGGTTCCGCATACAGACGACGGACGGGTGCTCTTTGTGATTCCCTGGCACGGTCGGTGCCTCGTGGGAACGACCGACGAAGAGACGCCGGAGCCGTTGCTGGAGCCGCGGGCGACGGATGAGGAAGTGGGGTTCATTCTCCGAAATGCGTCGCGGTATCTGGCGAGGGATCCCGATCGAACGGACGTGCTGAGTGTGTTCGCTGGACTTCGCCCCCTCGTGAGGCACGAGGGCCAGGCGTCCAAGCGGGTCTCGCGGGAGCACGAAGTCCTGGTGTCGCGAGGCGGGCTTGTCAGCATTGTCGGCGGGAAGTGGACGACCTATCGCAGAATGGCGGAGGATGCGATCGACCATGCCGCGGACGTTGGCGGCCTGGCTCGGGTGGCGTCTACGACCGCGGACCTTCGCATTCGCGGCTGGTTGGATCGGGCTGATCCGGCCATGCCCCGGGAGGATTGGCTCCGGATGTACGGCGCGGATGCGTCCGCGGTGTGGGGCGTGTGCGACGAGGACCAATCCGGACGATCGCTCCTGCATCCGAAGCTCCCATATCCGCGAGGCGTCGTCGCCTACTCGGCGCGGTTCGAGTACGCGCGGACGGTGGAGGATGTGTTGGCCCGCCGCACGCGATCGCTGTTGCTTGACGCCGGCGCCGCAGCCGAGGCTGCGGAAGACGTCGGTGCGCTGCTGGCCGCCGAGTTGGGGCGAGAGGCCGCGTGGGGTCTCGAGCAGGCTGCGGAGTTTCGCGACCTCGCCGCGGGGTACATGCTCGCCTGAATCTGGTCAGGCCGCGTCGCGGCTGCCCATGATTCGCTGCATCACATGGTCAATGAAGGCGGGGGCCAGGTCCGGATCAAACTGTGTGCCGCTGCCGGTGCGAATCTCACTGAGGGCGAGAAACTCCGGGCGGCGGCGGTGATACGACCGTCGCGCCGAGATGGCGTCCCATGCGTCCACGACCGCAATGATCCTCGCAGCTTCGGGGATCTCGGTTCCGGAACAACCATTCGGGTAGCCGCATCCGTTCCACCACTCGTGGTGCATTCCGACGACTTCAACCAGGTCGTCATCGAATCCGGCACCGCTCAGAATGGCGGCACCGTCTGCCGCGTGCGCCTTGACGCGGAGGTACTCGGCGTCCGTCAGTGGACCGTCCTTCTGCAGAATGGCTCGTGGGACACGCAGTTTGCCGATGTCATGGACCCAGGCTGCTCGCTCAAGCAGCGACTGCGCGGCCCGGTCGAGTCCGAGAAACTGGCCGAAGGCGGCGGAGGCGGCGGCGACCCGGTCCGAATGCGACCGTGAGGCGGGATCCCATCGGCCGAGTTCGTCAAGCAGTCCGGCCGCGGCGGCGCCGTGGCCCCGGGCTCTTCCGGGCGGCTGGGGGAGGGCTGAAGGGCGGAGGTCCGGTATGGAAACGATCGGAAGCGAGTCAGGCATCGATGGGCACCTCGAGATCGAGAAGCGGACTTCCTCGGGTGTGCTTTCACTGAATTGCCGTGTTGGGGTCGATTGGCGGTGCTGTGGAACGCGTTTTTCGGGCTGCGCTGCGATCCGGATTGTCAACGCGGTCCAGCCTGGGAAAGCACCCCGGGCAGGATTCGATATTGGGTGTGCCGGAGGCAGACCCAATCCACGCAAGCCTGCCGCCGCAGGCGGAAGACGCGATCGCTTCGATCGCGTCCCCGGGGTGCGCTGCGATCCGGATTGTCAACGCGGTCCAGCCTGGGAAAGCACCCCGGGCAGGATTCGAACCTACGACCTGAGCTTTAGGAAAGCCCTGCTCTATCCAACTGAGCTACCGGGGCACTGCGGGGCCGCATGATATCAGCACAGCCATTGACAGCCTTGGCATCCGCGGGCATCATCGGGGCAGACCGGGTATTCCGAGGAGGTTGACAATGAACACGACGGGCGGCAGGTCTTCCAATTGGACGATCGATCTGGGCATTGAAGAAGCGATGGCGCAGGACCTCAGCGCGATGAGCGACCAGACCACGCGATTCGGCGAGATTCATTCGGAGGGATCGCCCCGGCGGACGCAAAGGCCCCTCTAATTGACAATCACTGCCGAAAGCGGATACTGGCGAGCATGGGGAATGAATCCGATATCAACCGAGCGTCCGAGGGCGATGACGCTGCACTCGACCAGACGCTTGCCGCGGCGCTTTCATTGGAGAGTGACGAGTCGTCGGTGGTGATGCTTGCGGAGAGCGCCTTTGACGGACTGGTCGATGGTGCGCTCGTGCAGGACGGAGGCATTTCCGCACCCACACTGAAGATGCCCGCGCCTGGACCCGATGCGACTGGAACCGACTGCTTCATCCACGGCGTTGATCAACTTCGCCGGGAAGATTGGGCTGGGGGCATGGAGTCTCTTCAACGGGCGGTTGATCTGGACCCTCGAAGCTCGGCGTACCACGCGCCGAGGGCGATGGCCTGCCTCGGATACGCCCTGCTTCGGCTGGGTCGCGTCGAGGAGAGCGTCGCCGTGTACCGCGCCGCTGTGGAGCAGTCGCCTGATGTCCCGGGTATCCAGTCGGGCTTTGCATCTGCGCTCATGGCCGCAGACCTGCAGGAAGAGGCCATCGCCGCACTTCGCCACGCCGCCCTGACGCCCTTGTGCGGCCCGCCCGTGTTCTACAACCTGGGCAACCTGCTGGCGCGGGTCGGCCGGGCCGGTGAGGCCGAACAGGCGTACAAGGAACTGCTGGCGGTTGATCCTGTGAACGCGGCTGGCTTGAACAACTATGCGGCGCTTCTGGCCGACCAGAACCGGCCAGCCGAGGCGGTGTCCCTGCTGCATCGCATGCAGCAGGCCGGCGTTCAGACATGGCGATCGCGGTTCAATCTTGGCATCGTGCTCGGGTCGCTGCGCCGATTTGACGAGGCGCTACCCCACATTCGATCGCTTGTGGCCGATCATCCCGAGTCCGTTCGGGCGCGGATGCTGTTTGCCAGAACGCTCCGGTCGGCCGGTGAGTTGCTTCAGGCCATTGAGGTGCTGGATGAGTTTCTTGATTGGGGCGATTGCAAGGCAGCCGCGCAGGAGTTGTTGGGCCTGATTCATGAGGAACTTGGCAACCCGATCCAGGCCATGGTCTTCTGGCGTGAGGCCATGGAGACGGATCCGACGTATGCGCGCGTGCATGCACATGTCGCGGCCAGACTGTTGAAAGACGGCGAACTTGACGGGGCAGCAGACGCGATCGACCGGTCGATCGAACTCAATCCGGCGAGAGCCCTGTCCTGGGTGATTCGCGGCAGAGTCGAGCTTGCAGGTGGCCGCGGTGGGGCGTCCATCACGGCGCTGGAGCGTGCTGTGGAACTTGATCCGGGATCAACCCAGGCCAGATACTGGCTGGGGCGAGCGCATCTGGCAGAAGGAAGCATGGTGGGCGCTCTGCGTCAATACGAGCGGCTGGACGCGGCGAATTCGCCGCTTGCCAGGCGTCTCCACAAACACCTTCGGTGAGGTGGCTCAACTGCGCGGGGGAGCGGACCGGGTGGACAGCGTCGTTGCGCCGCGGGCGATGAAGTCGATGCCAAGCAGGATCAGCAGCAGGTATGCCGCCCAATCCTTCAGCCAGAGGAAGAAGATGCCCAGCCCGATCGTGAACAGGCCTCGCGCCAGCCAGAGCGTCCAGCCTGGCTTGGGGCGGGCCGCCAGCCCGATGGCGGTCTCGACGACGCCCCGCACAAGCACGATGATGCCAATCGTCACGACAATGGCCGACGCGGACTCTTTGGGCCAGATGAGCAGGACGATGCCCACCACCATCGGGGCAATGCTCGCCAGCCAGACCATCGGACCGAATGCGCGCGACTCACTGACGATCCAGAGCCTGGCGCCAACGCCGAAGGCGGCGGCGCACAGCAACAGGCCGAATCCGCGGATGATCCAGGTATCGAGTTCTTGAGATGGAATGAGCAGCACCACGCCAAGCAGGATCAGCAGTACGCCGTCAAGCATGTTCTTCCACGAGTTGGATGTGAGGTTGCTCGTAGGGGTGCGTTCTTCGCGGCGGGCGGCGGCGGGGGTGTCAGGCATGGTCGGCTCCGATCATGTGGCAGAAGGTGTATCCAGCCCCAGACTTGCTCGCAACGCTTCGATGTCCACCTGTTCGCCGATGACGATGACCTTGTCACCTCGTTCAATGACCGTCCGTCCGGTCGGAATGATGCGGTCGCGGCCTCGGTAGACGAGCGCAACGAGGATACCGTCCGGCAGTTGCAGTGACGCGATAGATCGTCCGATCCAGGTTCCCGTGAGTTGCCTCGGGTCGACCGTGAGGGTCAGGCTGAAGTCACTTCGAAGCAACGCAGCCTTGAGTTCTGCCGGGCCCTCGGCCTGCAGCCAGCGTGACATGAACCCATCCTGGTCGACCGCGCCGGCGAGGCTCGCAAGCAGTCGCAGATGCTGGGCCGGGTCTTCTTCGGGGCTGGCCATGAAGAAGAGGGCCTGCACCCTCTGGCTGGTCGCGGCCCCAGGAACACTGGAGCCGACATCCAAGGTCAGGCCCTCTCGACATCGAACGAGCACGAGATAGGACCTCGTCAACCCTTCAAGGCGAAGGTGGGGCAGCGCGACGCCTCCAGTGACAGGGGTCGCACCAACCTGCGTGCCTTCGAGGAATCCTGCCTGGAAGTGATCAAGAGATCGCCCCGTATCGGCCGCCAGCGCCTCAGACACGAGGGACGCCAGATGCTCGAAGCTGGAGCCGGTGTCGGATTCAATCACGCGGGCCGCGGCGATGATCTCTTCAAACGGGTCGGCGGCGCGAAGCCCCTTTTCCTTGATGATCCCGCGAAGTTCGCGGTCGAGCGGGTCGAACCGATTCTCGCCCAGTCTGGCAAAGACGTGATAGATGGCGCCGTACCGCCTGACTCTGCCGGTGGCGTAGAAGCGGAACCACAACGCGGAGGCGACGATGAGCCCCAGCGCAAAGACGATTGGAACCCATCCGAGCAGACCGACGGCGACGACACAAAGCACCATTCCGATGATCGGAACCCAGGGATACAGCGGTGTTCGGAATCCGGGATCGTAGGAGTCCAGCCGGCTCGATCGCATGATGATGACGGCAGCACACAGCGATCCGAACAGGAGGAGTTTGAGTGTGCCCGCGTATTTGGCGATGACAAAGGGATCGAGAACCAGTACTTCCAGAATGATGAGCGCCACGGTCACCGTGATGGCCGGGAGCGGCGTGCCAAATCTGCCGAGCCTTCGGAACACTGCAGGGAAGATGTGGTCCCGGCCCATCGCAAGCGGATACCGGGAAGCGCTCAGCACGCCGGCGTTGGCAACGGCCAGAAAGGAGGCGATCGCGGCGAGTGTGATCACCAGCCGTCCCGTGTCGTTGGAGAAGGCCTCTGCCGCGAGTGCTGCGGGTGTATAGGTGGCAGCGAGTTCGTCGCTCGGGATCGTCCCGATCATCACAGCGAGGCCGGCCATGTAGATCAGGATGGCCGCGGCGAGCGCCAGCAGGATGCCGCGTGGAATGTTTCGCTCTGGGTTGCGGACCTCTTCAGCGACGCTGACGACCTTGGTGAGTCCCATGTACGAAATGAGGACAACACCAACCATCGAGGCGACCGCCCATTCATCCGTCGGCCAGAACTCCGTGAACCGGTTCGATTCGACGGACCATGACCCTTGTCCGATGAACCAGGCGAGCACCGCGAGGACGCCCAGGACCAGCAGGGACTGCATGTGCGAGGCCTTGCCGGCTCCGAGAAGATTCACGCCACCGAACAGAACCGCGAGGGCCGCGGCGACCAGACCGACGGGGGGGTCGTCCAGATACAGCCCCAGATAGAACCCGACACCCACCAACGCGAACGCAGTCTTGAGTGTCAGGGTGATCCAGGTGCCCAGGCCAGCGATGGTGCCCGCGAGTGGACCGAAGGCGCGATCGACGTAGAAGTAGAAGCCACCGGCCTTCGGCATCGCGGTCGCCAATTCAGACATGCAGAGCAGCGGAGGGAGCGTCACCAGGCCCGCGACCAGATAGGCGACGAGGATGGCCGGGCCAATCCGTTCGAAGGCGATTCCGGGAAGGAGAAAGAGCCCGCCGCTGATGGTGGTCCCCAGTGCGATGGCGAATACGCCGAACAGGGAGATGTCCTTGCGGAGTGCGGGTTGTCCTGAGGGGTTCGCCATCGTCGCTCGTGCCGCCCCGACCTCGCACTGGATGGCGGAGTCGATTGTAGTCGGCCCGCAGCACGCGAGTGACCGTCATCCGCCATCTATACTGCCGCTGCTTGAAGGAGAGGCACTGTGAGTCACGACTGGTTTGAGCAGCATAGAGCGACCTTGGATGGTGCCCTGACGGCGAGTGAGACGCGGGGGTACTGGTCCGCCTACCCGGAAGTGCCCAGTGGCAAGATCTACGGCGAGACGGCCCGAGACGATGGTCTGGCAGCGTGGAAGTCTCGGCTCGGCAAGCAGTTCGAGATTGCGCAGCCTGGCGTGTCCGGGTGGGTGAGCGGTGAAACTTCGCCGTACGGCATTGAGACAGGCGTGTCCTATCCACAGGTCGACCTCGACCAACTGCTCCCCGCGGCTGCCGCCGCAGGCGCTCGGTGGGGAGCGGCAGACATCGAAACGCGAACGGGCGTCTGCCTCGAAGCGCTGCACCGACTCAACCGCAGGTCGTTTGAGATGGCGTTTGCAGTCATGCACACGACCGGCCAGGGCTTCATGATGGCCTTTCAGGCAGGCGGTCCGCATGCCCAGGACCGCGGACTGGAAGCCGTTGCGTATGGATATCGCGAGATGACCCGCTGTCCGTCGACGGCGACGTGGACGAAACGCGTGTCCAAAACGGACAGCATCACGCTCGAGAAGACATGGCGGGTGGTGCCGCGTGGCGTTGCGGTGACGATCGGCTGCTCGACCTTCCCGACGTGGAACGGCTATCCGGGAATTTTTGCGAGCCTCGTCACGGGCAACGCCGTCATCGTCAAGCCACACCCCGGCGCCGTGCTTCCACTGGCGTTGACGGTGGAAGTCATTCGAGACGTGCTTTCTGAGGCAGGGTTTGATCCCAACGTCGTGACGCTCGCCTGCGACACCGTCGATGCGCCGGTCGCTCAGGATCTTGTGATTCGGCCCGAAGTCGGTATCGTCGACTTTACCGGGGGCAATGCGTTTGGCGACTGGATCGAAGCCAACGCCACCCAGGCGCGGGTGTACACCGAGAAGGCTGGCGTGAATTCCATCGTGCTCGACGGGACCGATGACCTTCGCGCGACGACCGGCAATATCGCGTTCTCCCTCTGCCTGTACTCAGGACAAATGTGCACATCGCCGCAGAACATCTACATTCCCGAGGGGGGCATTGAGACGCCGGACGGAAACCTCTCCTTTGATGAGGCCGTCGCCGCTGTCGTCAAGGCAGTGGACTGGTTCCTGTCGGACCCCGCCCGGGCCGCAGAAGTATCGGGCGCGGTGCAGTCGCCGGACACGCTGGAACGCGTCGAGCGTGCGTCGAAGCGGGGCACCGTTGTGCGCGAGTCGACACCCGTTGCCAACGAACGCTTCCCGAAGGCCAGGACGGCAACGCCCCTCATCGTCCAGGTCGATGCGGCTGATACGGACGTGTACCAGTGCGAGTCGTTCGGGCCAATCGTGTACGTCGTTCGAACGGCAGACACGCAGCAGTCGATCGACCTGGCCGCGTCGACCGCACGCCAGAAGGGCGGACTCACGGCCGCCGTCTGGAGCACGTCCAGCGACACGCTGCAGACCGCGGTGGACGCGTTGACGATGGCCGGAGTTGCGACCTCCTGCAATCTCGCCGGCCAGATCTGGGTCAACCAGTCGGCGGCATTCAGCGACTACCACGTTTCGGGCGCGAACCCGGCTGGAAACGCAACGCTCTGCGATGCAGCCTTCGTCGCTGACCGGTTCAGGTTTGTCGCGAACCGTGTGCCGGTTCCTGCGGCGATCGAGGCGGCGACCTGAGCGGGATCGCCTGCTATGGTGTCTGCACCCGGGTGAACGACCGGGAGGGGAGCAGGCCAATGTGCTGCAGTGTGTTTCGGATGTGGTCGAGGGTGAGCTGGCTGGTACTCGTTCTCTGCAGCTACGCGGCTGCGGGGACCTCCATCGACCAGTCGCTCCTCCTGGTTCAGACGCCCGATGGGCACGGGTCCGGGTTCCTGTTCGGAGACGCCCGCACGGTCGTGACGAATCGACACGTGGTTGAGGGCATGGCCGTCGGCGACCGTGTCGATCTTCATCCAGTCGTGGTGGAGCAGTCAGGGTGGTCTGATCTCGGCAGCCCCAGTGAGGGCAGGATTCGATACATCCACCCATCACTGGATCTGGCGGTTCTTGAAGTCTCTGGGGTCGCCCCGGGGAACCCCATGGAGGTGCGAGCCTCGGTATCGTCGAAGTTTCTGCCGCGGGGTGAGGCCGTGCTCGCGCACGGCTTCCCGAGCCTCGGCAGCCCCATGATGTCTCGGGGCATCATCTGCGGGCACTGGAGAGATCCCACATCCGGAGCGAGGTTCTACCTCACCGATGCGGCGCTCGCAGAGGGTTCGTCCGGCGGCCCGGTCACCGACACCGCGGGCCGGCTGGTCGGTATTGCCGTGGCCGTCTACGACGTGCCCGAGGAGGTCGGGTACGAGTGGGGCTTTGTGATTCCAGCCTCTGTTCTGTCTGCAGTGTTTCCTCGCGGTACGGGCATCGGCGGCCTTCCGAAACCTCTGGACGTCGATGCCCTCATACGCTCCTTCCGGGATGCGCGGGTTCTGTCGACTCGATACGACCGTGGTCGCGACGCCATCGATCGCATCGGGGCCGAGTCGCCCACCCTCGAAACCTACTTCGAAGCGCTGGATCGGTATGTGCGTGGGATTGAGCGGCACATGCGGATTGAGCGGCCGGAAGATGCAGGGAAGCTGATCGAGTTCAACCTGCATGTTGCTTCGTCCGCTGCTGCTCGAGCGATCACGTTGATCATCCGGGATGACCTTCCCGACGGCGACGTGGATCGATTCACTGCGATGACCGAGGCGTTGGATGGAGTGCTCGTGGAGGCGACCCTGCGGGAGTGGACCCGGATCGGTCATGGCGATACGGATCGTGTGATGACGGCCATGGTGTCAATGATGGATGTCATCTCCACGACCGCCGACAAGGCGGCGCGGGAGGCGAAGAAGGCCTGCGAAATTCTGAGCGGCCTTGGTGCCGCCGCTGATCCCATCGAATTGCGGTCCCGCAGTTTCGTCGACTTTCCGGACCAGCTCAGCACCATGATCATGGGGTCAGTCCTGATTCAGCGGACGCGTGTAGCGCTGGCCGATCTTCCAAGCATGGCAGACATGCAAGCGGAACTCCCCAGCCGGCACTACAACACGCTGACGCGGATTGTGCGGACCATGGAGGCGGCGATTGCGCGGTGGGAGGAACTGGACGCGGACTGCCGGATGCTGTGCGCCATATGGACTTCGGAAGTGGATGGAGGATCCCCAGATGAGTATCGGGTCTGGCTCCGTTCTGTGGGGTTGGATGTGGCGGGCAGTGACGTCTTCATCATGCAACCGGGCGAGACTCGCACGCTCGGGTGGGATGTGAATCCGGGGATCGGCCAACTGTCGGTTCTGGCGACCTCAGATGGGGCGGACATTGATCTGGTCCTGCGGGATCCTGACGGATTGGAAGCGGATCGGGACGAAGCACTCGACCACTGGCCAGTCGTGTCGGTGGAGCGGCCAAGGGCTGGCGAGTGGTCCATCGACCTCATCAATGCCACCAGCGGCGTGGTTGAGGTTGAGATGGAGATCTGGGAGTAGCGGCGCAGGGCGGAATCGGGGACGATGCCACCATGCCCTGCTATGAATACGAAGGAATCCGCCCCGTCGTGGACCCGGCGGCGTTTGTGCATCCCACGGCCGTGCTGATTGGCGACGTGATCATCGGACCTCGCTGCCTTGTCGGACCGGCTGCGGTCCTGCGGGGGGACATCGGTCGACTCGAACTGAAGGACGGAAGCAACGTGCAGGACACCTGTGTTGTGCATTGCTTTCCGGGAAAGGACGTGGTGGTCCATGAGAACGGCCACGTCGGGCACGGCGCGGTGCTGCACGGCTGCACCATCGGCCGCAATGCGCTTGTCGGCATGAATGCCGTACTCATGGATGATGTGAGCGTTGGAGAGAACAGCATCGTCGGAGCGCTTTCATTTGTGAAGGAGCGGACGGTCATTCCACCCAACACGCTGTGGGCTGGTTCGCCTGCCAGGCAGCTTCGGGAACTTTCGGAGAAGGAAGTCGGCTGGAAGACGCGGGGCACGGAGGTGTACCAGCATCTGGCTGACCGGCACCTGACCACCGAGTTGGAGGTGGATCCGCTCTCCAGTGCCGATGGTGATCGCCTCTCCCAACGCGTGCCGGATGTGATGTACGAGACCAAGCGCACGTCCCGCGACTGACGCGAGTTTGCTGGTCGTCAGCCGGACGCGTTCTCGAAGCACCACTTCGGGCCCATCATGGTCCGCCCGGCGATGATGACTCCGCGACCGCGTTCCGCGGGCTTCATTGCCTCAAACGGAATGCTCGCCGAGTGCGCGCCGAGTAGCCGAAGGGGCAGGATCGGTTCGATGTGGAGGTACGTGTCATCGACGGCCGCATTGATGCTGAACCCCATGTTGACGTAGCCGAACGAGAACGACTGGAAGGAGCGTCGCTCGGCTTCTCTTGGCACTTCCACCGGAGGGAACCCGGCGAGGAGCGGATTCCAGAGCATGCTGAAGGCGGAACCGCCGACGATGACGATCATGACGATCGAAGTGACGCTGATGATGGCCACGGCCTGCCCCTGCGGCATGAACTGGCCGATCATGACTATGCCGCCGATGAATGCTGCCTCAATGACAAGAAGCATCAGGAAAAACCGCCCGAAGGCTGGTTGACGCTGCCGATCCGTCATGACTGATGCAGCGCCTGCCTCGCGGCTTCAATGAACAGCTCCGACCGCGTCGGGTGCGCGCCTGCCATATCAGCGAGGTCCTGAATCGTTGCGCCCAGCTCCACCGCCAGCGTGCAGAAGTCCGCGAGTTCGGTCGCGCATGGCCCTACGGCGCCTGCGCCCAGCACGGTCCCCGTCGAAGGATCCCAGTGCAGGACGGTGAGCCCGGAGGCCTTCATCGTCACGGCGAGCCCGCTGTACGCCCATGGCACTTCGACATGCGCCGCGTCCTGGCAGACTTCGCCCGACCAGGCAAGTTGCGGGTTCGAGAACACGACGGTCGGCACCGCCGCCGGTTCCCAGCCTGCAGGAAGTCCGGCGATGACTTCGGCTGCGACGCGACCTTGCGTCGCAGCGGCGCCGGCGTCCATGGTTGCGCGGGTGCATGCACCTGCCGCCAGGATCCGGCGCTCGCTGGTGGTGCAGGAGGAATCCACCTGCACGCATCCCGCCTCATCCAGAGAAACGCCTGCGGCGGCGAGGTCCAGATCGCTCAAGTCGAGTTGGCCCTGGCGGGCGTCGACGACGAGATCGACCGGCACGGCCGCGCCCTCCTGCGTCAGCGCCCACCCGGTGTCCCGAGCTCGCACCTCGACCGGTTCTGGGCCACCACAGTCCCATGCAGAGGCCTTTATCAACGCCTGCACCAGAGACTGCGGGATGTGTGGCAGTGGGGTGGGCCCGCCGGCAAACAGGGTGGTCTGGCAGCCGAGGGCGGCGCAGATGGAGGCGGACTCAACGGCCCATGCGGAGTCGCCAAGAACAGCCACCTGGCCGGTCAGGCGGTCAATCGCGTCTGGCAGGTCGGAAGGACGAATACACCCGGCGAGCGGCGTGGCGTGTGGGCCGCAGCACACGACGGCCCGCTTGAATCGCAGCCGGGAGATGTGCTCACCCGCAATCTGGAGCTCCCGGGGGCTGAGAAACCTGGCCGTGCCCCGAAGCACTTCGACACCCCGGGCCTTCGCGCCGGCTGCGAGTCCACCTTCAAGCCGTCTGGTGACTCGGTCGAGCCACGCCTTCATGGCGGGGGGATCAAAGGTCTTGCCGGCCTCGCCCGATTCCGCGTCGATCGCATGGAGGAGCGTCTTGGTAGGAATGCACGTGTTGTGCAGGCAGTCGCCCCCGAGTGTCGGCCGCGGGTCGACCAGGGTGACGTCTCTGCCCAGCTCCGCCGCCCTGCATGCGCATGCGTGGCCGGCCGGTCCAGCACCGATGACGACGACATCGGCGTCCTGCGTGAATTCACCGACAACCATGGTGGCTCCAATAGTAACGATGGCCCGCCGGCGAGCGGCGAGCCATCGGTTCATGGTTCCCTGGCAGTGCTACTCGGGAGATTGATAGGAAGCCAGTGTGGCCTCAAGTTCACCCCTTGAGTGCTCTTCGGCGGCTGCGACCGCCTTGGTCTGGATCGCGATGGCCTTGTCCTTGTCACCCATCTCCCAATAGACCCTCGCGACGGTGTCGAGGATGGAGGCATCACTGTTGTCGGTCAGCTCATCGGCCCGCTGAGCCGCTTCGAGCGCGAAGTCGAGATCTCGCCGGGCGACGGTCTTGTCGGTGGCCACATGCCAGGCGAGATAGTTGAGCATGCTTGCGTCGTCCCAGCCCTTCTTCATGATCTCGCGGCCGACCTCATAGGCTTCCGCGGCCGTGGAGGCATCGGCGAGGAAGAACTCAAACTGCATCATCTGCACGTTGAGATTGCCGGGGAACTCGGCAGCCGCTTCGGCGATGGCTGCCGCGGCGGCCTCTCGGTCGCCCGCGCGTTCGGCAAGAATGATGCGCTGCATCAGTGCGCGGCCTTTCTCGTCGAAACGCCGCTCTTCGTCGAACTCCGCCTTGGCAGCGGCGAGGTCCCAGGTGCCGGCCTTGTACTTCTCCAGGACCGAGTCGAGGGCTGCCGGGTGTCCGATCCACTGAATGATGCCATCGGTGCCGACCAGGAAGGCAGTCGGGATTCCGCGTTGCCCTGCAGCGGTCATCCAATGTTCCGCCATCCAGCCTTCATCATCGATCGCGACCGTATACGCCATGGCATCGCCCTGGTCAGCGACAAAATCGCCAACCTTCTTCTCGCGAGCCGCCTGCGTTTTTTCCCGTTGCCAGACAGCCGTACTGACCATCTGAACATCCTTGTCGGCCCACGTCTTCTGCATGGCGGCGAGATGTGGAATCTGGGCGAGGCAGGGCCCGCACCACGTGGCCCAGAACTCCATGACATACGTCTTGCCGGGCTCGAAGGACTTCACGGGAGTCCCCTTGAAGTACTTGGCAACTTTCACCGCCGGCGCCTTGTCGCCAATCGAGATCGGCGCGATCTTCGGCGCCGCCTCAGCGGCGGGGTGCTCGCCCGGATGCTCCTGAGCGAACGCGACAGTGGCCATCGCACAGGACAAGGCCGCAGTGAGAAGCATGGATCGGTTCATGGTCTTCCTTTCAGATTTCCGGATGTGGCATCCGGCACGATATCACCCGCCTGGCATCGCTACAGGGCGAACCGCATCGGGTGCTCAAGATCGTCGATCACGTGCCCGATGAAGGGGATCTCCCGTCCGCCATCCACCAGTCGATGGTCCATGGAGTGGCTCAACGGAAGGATCAAACGCGGAACAATCTCGTCATCGACGACCCATGGCATCTTCCTCGCTCGACCGACCGCCAGACATGCCACGGTCCCGGGGGAGATGATCGGCGTTGAGTAGCGGGTGCGGCCCATGGCGCCCGCATTGGAGATGGTGTACGTAGCCCCGCGGGTGTCGTCGATGTTGAAGGCGCCAGTTCGGGCATTGTGCGCCATGACGGCGAGGTGATCGGAGAGTTCTCCGACGCCCATCATGTGAGCGTTCCGGATGACCGGCGCGACGAGGCCACGGGGTGTTTCCACACCGACGGCCATGTTGACATACTCCCGATAGACGGCTTCATCGCGGTGCTCATCCAGCATCGCATTCAGGATGGGGTGCTTCTGGAGCGCCCGGCAAACGGCGCGAATTACAAATGCAAGCGTCGTGATGCGACGGTCCGGATTCTCGGTATCCACGAAGGTCGCTCGCATGGATTCGAGTTCAGTGATGTCTGCGTCATTGCTGTCGGTGACGTGGGGGATCGTCTGCCACGACGTCTGCATGACCTTCGAGATGGTCTTGCGGGCTTGCGAGAGTGGCTGTCGAACGATCGCCCCGTACTGGTCGGCGTCCGGCGTCCCTTCGAGGCTGACCGATCCGGTGGGCGGCGCGAGACGCGTCGCAGCGATCGGTGCCTCTTGCGGGGGTGGAGGGGCCACCACCTCGGGCGTTTCGCTTGATACTCGCGCGGTTGCCGCCTGCTCAACGTCCGTTCGAGTGATGCGTCCGCCCGGGCCCGAGCCGCGAACGTCAGAGAGATCGAGGCCGAACTCTCTGGCGAGTCGCCGTACCGACGGCGATGCTGCCCGGCGCCGCGTGGGCGCCGCCGGAGTGGGGGTGCTGGCCGGAGGCGACGCAGCGGCGTTGGGCGCCGCCTCCGCAGCCGGGTCCACTGCAGCCGGGGCCATGGCAGCGGCCGATTCGAAGGTGACCATGACATCTCCGACGTGCACAAGTTGCTGTTCGGAGACGTGAACGTCGGTGACGCGGCCGGTGACTGGAGATGGAATCTCCACCGCAGCCTTGTCAGTTTCGACTTCCATGAGTGGGTCGTCTTCGCTGACCTGTTGGCCTGCTTCAACGTGAAGACGGATCACCTGCCCCTCGTGGACGCCCTCGCCCAGATCGGGCAACTTGAACTGGTGCAGTGTCGGTGTCACGGGCGTCACGTCCACTCCATGAGTTCACGGGCGGCCGCGACCACGTCATCGGCGTCGGGCAGAAAGTGCTGCTCGATCTGAAAGTAGGGGAATGGAATGTCGGCCGCCGTGAGCCGGCGAATCGGAGCAAGCAGATACTGGAATGCGCCGCCTTCGGCGAGCCTTGCTGCAATCTCCGCCCCGACGCCACACGTCTGGTGCCCTTCGTGCACGATGATGCACCGTCCCGTCCGCGTCACCGATGTCAGGAGCGTGTCCGTGTCGATTGGTGAGATGCTCAGGAGGTCGATGAGTTCGGATTCGATGCCGTGCAACTCGGCGAGGTCGTCGGCGGCCTCCCGTACCGGTCGCATCATGGCTCCGTAGGAGATGATCGTGACGTCTGAGCCGGACCGAGCCACTTCAGCCTTTCCGAGTTCCATCTGCTCGGGCTCATCCGGGACATCCTCGCGGAAGGCGCGGTAGATCGACTTCGGCTCATAGAACACGACCGGATCCGGATCCTGGATGGATGCAGCGAGCAACGCGCGGGCGTTGCGAGGCCCCGAGGGGATGACCACTTTGAGGCCGGGCGTGTGCGCCCAGTAGGCTTCGCGAGACTCGCTGTGATGCTCGACGGCGCGGATGCCGCCTCCGTAGGGAGTCCGCATGACCATCTGGATTGGAAACCGGCCCTGCGTGCGGTTGCGGAGCCTGGCCATGTTCTGCTCAATCTGGTCGAAAGCCTGCATCGTGAAACCGGAGAACTGAATCTCGGCGACCGGCTTCATGCCGTAGACGGCCATGCCAACCGCAGTTCCGATGATGCCGCATTCGGCAAGCGGCGAGTCCATTACCCGATCTTCACCGTACTTCGCCTGCAGGTCCTTGGTGACGCGGAACACGCCGCCATTGACACCGATGTCCTGTCCCATCAGGCAGACCTGATCGTCGCCACCCAGCGCCTCGTCGAGCGCGAGGTTGAGCGCCTCGACCATCGTTCGTTGCGGCATCACTCGACCCCCTTGCGATCGAGCCGACGAAGGTACTCCATCCGTTGAGCCTCAAGCTCGGGCGGTATGGACTGGTACAGATGGTCGAAGGCTTCTCTCGGTTTGGCCTGCGCGTTGCTTCGGAATCGCGCTCGGGCCTCCAGGACTTCCTCTTCGCATGCTGCGCGAATTCGGTCCCCGTCGGTGGGATCGAGCCGACCGGTCCGCACGAGCCAGGATTCGAATCGCTTGATCGGGCAGCGGGATTTCCATGGCTCGACGATCGACTCGTCTCGATACACCGTCGGATCGTCGGCCGTCGTATGCAGGCTCATTCGGAACGTGACGGCTTCCACCAGCGTCGGTCCCTCTCCCCGTCGAGCCCGCTCGCACGCCTCGCCCATGGCCGTCATCATGGCGAGGATGTCGTTGCCGTCCACCCGTATTGCGTGGACCCCGTACCCAACACCCCGCGCGGCCAGCAGGTCTGAGCCCGCCTGTTTGGCAAGGGGCGTTGAGATCGCCCAGCCGTTGTTCTCGCATACAAAGACGACGGGCGCCTTCTCAACAGCCGCGAAGTTCAGTGCCTCGGCCACCGCGCCCTGTGAGAAAGCGCCGTCTCCGAAGTTGACGACGACGCAGTGCGGGTCGGCTGCCCGCCGCATGCCCATGGCAATGCCAGTTGCAGGAAGCACGTGCGAGCCGATGACGATTGAGAACGGCAGGTCGTTCACGCCCTCGGGCGGAGGGAATCCCTCGTGGTAGCCGGCCCAGAGCGTCATGAGCCGCTCCATCGACCAGCCTCTCCAGATCTGCGCGCCGAAAGCGCGGTACGACGGCGAGAACCAGTCACTGGGGCCCAGTGGCCATACCTGACCAATCATGCATGCTTCCTGGCCGATGTTGGGCGCGAAGGTCCCCATCTGACCTTGTCGCTGCATGGCAAGCATTCGGGCATCGAATGCCCTGCTGAGCACCATGGCGCGATGGACGCGGCGGAGGTCATCGTCAGAGAAGTCCGGCGTGAGCCCTTCGTCGAGCTCTCCCCGCTCGTTGAGGATCTGCAGGCACTCCACTCGGCCCAGATCGATGGATCGCGGGTCGAACTCGCCCGGAGGTGGTGGGGGCGATGCGGCTTCGCGGGGCTGCGTTGAGGCGTCGATGGGGGGCTCGGTTTCGGACATCGGCAGGGCAGTGTATCCGACCGCCACAGCCCCCTAGGCCCCAACTCAGGTACACGGCCCCCAGTGCGTGAGGACCATCAGAAGGTCCTGAACATCCGAAGCCCCATCGCCGGTGAGGTCGCCGTCGTCGCCGGCGCCCCAGTCGTTCATGATGGCCATGATGTCGTCGGGATCGGCGTCATGATCGAAGTCGAGATCTCCAGGGCAGCCTGGTGTTCGCAGCACCTCCCAGCGGCCCACGGCCCCCGATGTGGCGGCATCCACGTGGGCGCGGGGGGCGCCCACCCATGCCTGATCTCCATGCAGGAGCACGCTCGTGCCATGCCGCGGGTCGAAGCCCCAGTCACCCTCCGCGAGCATGGCCACCCGCTGGAAGTCGAGGGTGTCAATCTGGCGAAAGAACCCGGCGGTTCCGGCGCCCGCGGTGTCGGGCGAGCCCCCGACCAGCAGTCTCGGCGGCTCCACGCTGACACTTCGGCCCCACCCTTCCACGTCGGTCCAGTCGTCTGGTTCGAGCACGGCCTCTTCGACCACGATGCCTGCGGTTGAGATGTATCGCCAGAGCGACGCGTGCCCCGCAGCGCCGGGGCCGCCGATCACAAGGTCATCTCCGTGAACGGACACGGCGGCGCCGAAGCCGCTGTCGAGGTTCGGGTCGTCACTGATGACTTCCGCCACAATGCCCCACTGGCCAGTGGCCTGCGAAAGGGCATAGACGTAGGCGGCGCCAAGCCCATCCTGCGCGTCTGGAGCGCCGACGACGAGCAGCCCGTCGTGCATTGCAACGGCCTCACCAAAGCGATCGCCGGCTGTCGTCGCGGCCGGCTGGACGGTCGTTTGAAACGCCCAGGTGTCAGGATCACTCTCCGTGCTGAACAGCCAGACGCCGCCCCGGTCGCCGTCTCGTCCAGGCGCCCCGACGGCCAGCCAGCGGGTGTCTCCAGTACCGCTGGCGAGGGCGACGCTGTGCCCGAACTCGTCGTACTGAGACAGCCCGGCCGGCGAAATCGTCTGCTCGAGCGTCGCGGTACCGATGGGGCTCTGCGTGACGTCATACATGAACACGCCGCCTACCTTGGTCGAAATGTCTTCGGTCAGCCGCCATCCCGGGCTTCCGACAGCGAGCGTCTGGTCGAGGGCCGCGAGGCTCTGCCCGAAGAGCGCACCCTGCGCCGCATCGGCGTGCTCGAGGGTCTCCCACACGCCGCTCTCCACCTGCCACGGATCGTCTTCATCACCAAGCCACAGCGGGTGCCGAATGGACACACGCCCACCGCTGAGTGAGGGCGTGTCAGCCTGGGGGCTTCCGAATGCGGTGAAGCCGCCGCCATGCGCGATGGCGGTGCCGAAGCGGTCCCCGGTCGCGCCTCCCTCGTCGACAATGGTGAGGTCCGGTTGCACCGCAGTTGCACCTGCGGCGGTCACTGCACACCCGAGAATCAGAAGTTCGGCGAGGCGTTGCACGTACCCACTATGACTCCAAACCCTTCGTGTGTGGTGTGCCGGCCCGGAGATTCTCCCCGGTCACCCGCGTGGTTTCATGTGCTCGAACTGATTGCGACAGGCCTCACAGAAGTGAATGGCGCGGCACCGCGTTGGTCCGAAGGGGCTGTCCAGGCGGGTTCGGTCCGAGCCGCAGTACGGGCACGGAATGGCCGATGTCGTGAGCGTGACGGTGCTGCCGCCGCAGCAGGCGGTGACGCCGTGCGCTTTGAGCTTGTCCAGGCCGGATTCGGAGATTCGATCCGGTGTCCAGGCTGGCTCGTACGCCCAGACGACGTGGCATCGCTCAATCCCCTCAATCGACGAGATTTGCGTGATGACATCCGATTCGATCATCGGGAGCGCCGGGCAGCCGGTGTACGTCGGCAACAGGCGAATGGTCGCGGTGCCGCCGTCGAGTGCGGCGGACACCACCATGCCGAGTTCCACGATGCTGACAGGAAGTTCCGGGTCGGGAACCCGGTCCAGCGCCGCTTCGATCTCGGCGAGCTTCACCATGCGGTGGCCGGTTCGGCTCGGCGAACCTCGGTCATCTCGGCGTGTTGTTCGGAGAAGTGACCAGCATGTTCGCCCCGCCGGCCACCCCGAGCAGCCTGGTCAGGCAGCGTGAACGATGCCTGAAGCCCTGCCTCGGACAACGTGGCCCCGACCAGCGTTGCCCACTCGTCGAACATCTCGCCGCGGCCGCAGCAGAATCCCTCGTCCGACTCGAATCCGAGGTCCGGAGGCTCAAACATCATGCCGGCCTCCTCCGCAAGGAGGTTCAGCGCCGCCTGCATGCGCTCGTTCGATTCGGTTGAACCAGTGCCGAGTCGGATCATCCACGCGCCAAGGTGCGCGACGTGAATGGCCGATTCGTCTCGCAGCCGAGCGCAGCGATCTCCAAGATCACCCTCGTCCACCAGAGCGAGCCGGTCGAGGCCCAGTTTCGTGTACGTCGACAGGAGCCAACGCTTGCACATCGACACGGCCCAGTCAAACTCATCCGGTACGGTCGTGAGATTGCAGCACCGGTAGTCGGCGGGATCCCGGTCGAATGCGATCGCGTCGGGGTCGAGGTCAAACTCCTCGGCGAGATACTGGTACAGGACTAGTGCGTGGCTCAGATCGTCCTGAGCCATCGACGAGGCTGCAATGTCCTCTTCGAGGATCGGTGCCAGCCCGGTCCAGTCGCTCTGGACGTGGCCGAGCATGAGGAGGTCATCCGCGTGCATCAGCACGATGGATGCCAGTGGGTTCGCCAACATGGTCTGCATGGTCATCGGGGTCTGCCTCAGAAGTGCCTGGCAATGTCTTCTTTGCGGTACTGCTCGTACGTTTGCTCGTCACGAAACTGTGACCACTTCGCTCGCACGTCTTTGCTGTACCCCTTGGCGAGTTTGTAGGTCATATCGTGTGTTCGCCAGATGAGGAGTTCCGATTCGGTCGTCTGAAACACCTGGCTGTTGGGCACGACGCGAATGCTTCGGATCTTTCCGTCGGCGAATCTGGTTGTGGCGCGGTCAATGGCCGTGTCCGCATCCGGGGCTTTCACCGTTCCAGCGGTCTGGTGGTTGCCACCCCGCTTCAGCAGCGTGAACACGGTCCAGTCCTGGCCGTCTTCCCCTTCTGCGTTGCCCGGCTGGAGTGGCTCCAGTCCGTAGGGACCGTCCGTTGCAGCGGCATGTTCGTGGCAGATGATGCCGACGCATGCCTCGTCGAGTCCATAGTGCTCCCTCGCAAACTGCAGGGCGAGTTCCTGATCGGGCGCGTCCACATACCCCGCCCACTTGAATGGGGCGCCGTCCCGCTTGGCGGTGTACACGACCCAGTGTCTGCCGTCGGGAGTCGCCGGTGGAAGGTCGGCATCGAATGACAAGGGGATCTCGCGGATCTTGGACATGTCAGGCTGCCGGTGGCACGGCCACCGCTCCTTCTCCGATGGCGCGACGGACCCACGCGCCCTGCTCGTACGAAAGTCGCCGGAGGGCCACCCGCTGCGTATTGCAAGGGCCATTGCCACGAATGACGCGCCAGAACTCGTCCCAGTCGGGCTGCGTGTACGACCAATTCCCCGTGGACTGGTTCAGGCCAAGCTCCTCGTCCGGAGTTGCGGAGGTGACCAGACCGTGCTCATCCTTGGTCGTCACGTTGATGATGAGGCCCAGGTCGATGGCGGCCGGGGCGAATCGGTTGACGAATCGTTGGCGCAGTGAGTCGTTGCGTTCGGTCTTCATACGCCACTTCATGGGCGGAAGATCCTCGGCGTTGGGTTTGTCGGCCGGCCCGAAGAACATCAGCGCGATGGGCCACCACCGGTCGAATGCCTCCTGAGCCATCGACTTCTGTCCCCTGGTGCCGCTCATCAACGTGAGCACCATGTCTTCGCCGCTCTTGAAATGGAAGGCTTCTTCCATGTTGATCCGGTTCATGGTCCGGACATACGGACCATAGGCTCCGTCAGCGAGCGTCTTCTGATTCATGATGGCCGCGCCATCGATGAGCCACTGGATCATCGCGATGTCCGCCCATGTCGGGCAGGGATAGTTGAAGCAGTTGTGGTACTTCGTCTTGCCCGTGACGAGATCACGCAGCATGTCATCGCGGCTCTTGCCCAGTTCCTGCGAGACGCGGTAGAGCATCTGCCCGTGGCCGACCTCATCCTGGACCTTGGCGGTGAGCGCGAGCTTGCGAAGCATCGATGGTGCTCGGGTGATCCACTCGCCCTCCGGAAGCGCTCCGACGATCTCGCTGTTGGCGTGGTGTTCCGCCATGCGAAGCATCAACGCGCGATATGAATCGGGCATCCAGTCGCCCGGTTCGATCAGCACGCCGTCGGAGATGCGCTGCTCGAACTCGGCGAGCTTCTCCGGATCGGCGGTGATCGTGATGTCCGGGGGCGTCACGGGATTTGCGGCACCACTCATGGGGGTCCTTCCTTTTCAATCTCGCCCGATGTCAGTCCTACGGGCGTTCAAAGACTGTGGCGAGTCCCTGACCGACGCCGACGCAAAGTGTAGCCACCCCTCGGGCGACCTCGCGGCGGTTCATTTCGTGGACCAGGGTGGTCGCCAGTCGAGCGCCACTTGCGCCCAGCGGATGGCCGATGGCGATGGCGCCGCCCTTGACATTGACGCGGTCGAGGTCGAGTTCCAGATCCCGCACACACGCGATCGACTGGGCGGCAAACGCCTCATTGAGTTCAAAGAGGTCAACATCGCCGGTCGAAAGCCCCGCACGCTCCAGCGCCTTTCTGGTCGCCGGGACAGGTCCGAGCCCCATGGTGGCCGGATCGACGCCCGCGGCCGCCGAAGGACCGACCAGCGCCAGAATCTCCCGGCCCTCGCTGCGGGCGCGATCCGCCTCCATCAGGACCAGCGCAGCGGCCCCATCATTGACGCCGCTGGCATTGCCCGCGGTGACGGTCCCCAGATCGTCGCTGGCGAAGGCTGGACGAAGCCTGGAAAGGGTCTCCAGGGTGGTATCGGGCCGCGGGTGTTCGTCGCGATCGACGATGACCGGATCGCCTCGCCTGCGTGGAACCTCGACGGGCACCAGCTCGTCGGCGAAGAAGCCCATGTCGTCGGCGAGCGCCCAACGCTGCTGGCTCAGGACCGCGAAGCGATCCTGCTCTTCCCGCGATATCCCATATGCCCGAGCGACATTCTCCGCGGTCTCGCCCATGCCGTATGGATGGTGCATGGCGGCCAGCGTGGGATTGGTGAATCTCCAACCGATGGTCGTGTCATGCACCTCGTGCTTGCGGTCGAACGCCCGCTCGCCCTTGGCCATCACGAAGGGGGCGCGGCTCATGCTCTCCACGCCGCCCGCGACACACACATCGCCGCAGCCGGCTTCGATCATTCGCGCCGCTATGTTCACGGCCTCAAGCCCCGAAGCGCAGAGCCGGTTGACCGTACTTCCCGGCACAGATACGGGCAGCCCGGCGAGCAGGGCGGCCATGCGAGCGACGTTGCGGTTGTCCTCGCCCGCCTGATTGGCGGCCCCCATATAGACGTCGTCGATGGATTCGGGATCGATGCCAGCGGTCGCCACGGCCTGTTTGATGGCAATCGCCGCGAGGTCATCGGGCCTGACCGTGCTCAGGGCGCCGCCATACCGGCCAAAGGGCGTTCTGCAGGCTGAAACGATGGCGGCGCGGCGTGTCATGGGAGGGGGATTGTAGTGAAACTCGGACCGGGCCCTCCCGCACGGACCGGCCGCCCCTGTTACCGCTGGCGAGCGTGCTGGGGGGCTCACCGAAAGGTGTCGCGAGGCCGGCGGACGGGACCGGCGTTTTGGCGCGTTCGGCCAGACCGAGCGTCCCACGCCATGAGAATGGGGCACCCTCCTCTCTCCGCCCGCCCTCGGGCCGGACCTCGGCTCGGGGGCGGCGTCGCCGGGGGGGGCGTCAGTGGGGGGGCGTCAGTGGGAGGCGTCGCCGGGGGCTTCGGGGGGCCGCGAGAAACGATCCGCCTGGACGTTCTCCCGCAGCGCCGCCAAGACCTCGCCCATCAGGTCCTCACCGATGGATCGCCACCACTCGAAGGGCCCCTTCGGGTAGTTGACGCCCGCTCGCATGGCGATGTCGATGTCGTCGGGGTCCGCGACGCCGTCGCTTGCCGCCCACGCTGCTTCGTTGAGCACCGCGGCCAACACGCGCATGAAGGCGATCTGCTGAGACGAGGACGCCTTCTTCGCAGCCTCGGCGTTCGATGTGGCCGCCAGGCACAACCGCGCGGCGATGTCCGAGAGGGCCTCCACGCCGGTCGCGGCTTCCTGGGGCGGCCGCAGCACCGCCATCGGCTCCGCTCCTGACCAGTCGTACACACCGCAACCAGTCTTCCGGCCAAGGTTGCCCTCTGCGGCGAGTTGCTCCTGCGTATGGCTGGGCAGGAGGCGTGCAGGGCGATCCCACTGTTCCCAGACGGTTCTGGTCGTCGCCGTGTTGACGTCGTGACCGATGAAGTCGGTGAGTTCGAACGGCCCCATGCGGAACCCGCCAATCGTCTTCATGGCCGCGTCGATGCTTGCGGCGTCGGCCAATCCATCCTCAAGGCAGCGAAACGCCTCGAGGTAGTAGGGCCGGGCGACCCGGTTGACGATGAACCCGGGCGTGTCGGCGCACCGAGCGACCTGTTTGCCCCACGAGGAGGCGATCTCGGCCACGCGGTCTACAACGTCGTCCCGAGTCTCTCTGCCACGGACGACCTCAACGAGCTTCATGATCGGCGCGGGATTGAAGAAGTGCATGCCGCAGACGCGGTCGCCGGCGTCCAGCCTCGCGCCCAGGTCGCCAACGGAGAGCGAGGACGTGTTGGTGGCAATGATGGCGTCCGCGGGCAGCACGTCGATGGCCGGAGCAACGGCGGACGCTTTGATATCGAGGTCTTCGACGATCGCCTCGATGAAGAGGTCGCAATCGCCGAGGTCGGTGATCGTGGACGCCTGCAGGCGACTCAGCGTCTCGGCAGCAGCCGCTGTGTCCATGCGGCCCTTGCCGACGGCCCGGTCGAGCCTCGCCTGGACGCCTTGAATGGCGGCCGCCACCGTCTCGACATCCACATCAATCAGGCGGACCGTCCATCCGGCGGTGGCGGCAACCTGTGCAATGCCGGCGCCCATGGCACCGGCACCGAGAATTCCAACTGTGGGCATGGTTCGTGTCCTACTCGCCGGTGAAGTTCGGCGTTCGCTTCTGCAGGAAGGCGGTCACGCCTTCAAAGTGGTCCTTCGATCGTCCAGCCGTTTCCTGCGCGAACGACTCTGCTTCAAGCTGCTCCGTGAGCGATCGCTCGAAGGACTCGTTGAGCAGCCGCTTGGTCAGCGAGATCGCCTTGCCCGGAAGCGAAGCAAGCCTGGCCGCCACCGCGGTGGTCGCGGCGTCAAGTTCCTCGGCCGGAACGACCTGATTGACCAGTCCGATCGAGAGCGCTTCGTCGGCTTTCACCGGCCGACCGGTCAGGCACAGTTCCATGGCCCTGCCCAGCCCGACGAGCCGCGGAAGCGTCCACGTGCTTGCCGAGTCAGGGACGAGCCCGACATTGATGAACACTTCAATGAACTTGGCGCGCTCAGACGCGATTCGCATATCGCAGGCAAGCGCGAGGCTACAGCCGGCGCCAGCAGCAACGCCGTTGACCGCTGCGATCACCGGCTTGTCCATCGTGCGGATGAGTTTGACCCACGGGTCGTATCGCTTCTTCAGGTCGGCCCCGAGCGCTGGCACGTGCCCGGGGACGTACTTGCGTTCGAGATCGCCAAGATCCTGC
Source organism: Phycisphaerales bacterium (assembly GCA_030748575.1). Lineage (GTDB taxonomy): Bacteria > Planctomycetota > Phycisphaerae > Phycisphaerales > SM1A02 > UBA12567. Next base: position 62,663 of record JASMLR010000001.1, read on the forward strand.
CCACTGCTGAAGGCCCGGCCCGCGCCGGTGATGACCAGAACGCGGATGGCGGGGTCCTTTGCAGCCTGCTTGAGTGCTGCGATGAACTCGCCGCTGAAGTCGTCATTGAAGGCGTTGAGCACATCCGGTCGGTTGATGGTGATTGTGCCAATCCCATCCGAGGACGTGAGTTCAATGGTCGAGAATTCGGTTGCTGTCGTCATGGTGTGCTCACTTGCCCGTAAAGGTGGGGCGGCGTTTTTCCATGAAGGCGGCCATGCCTTCCTTCTGGTCTTCGGTGTCAAAGAGTTCGTAGAACAACTGTCGTTCTCGAACCAATCCGTCGGAGAGGTTCTGCTCCTCCGCATTGAGCACGGACTCCTTGGCATTCTGCAGGGAGATCGGCGCCTTGGCGGCGATTGCGTGGGCGATCTTCAGGGCGTGGTCGTACCAATGCTCGCGGGGAACAACCCGGCTGACGAGCCCGTGGCTCATCGCTTCCCTGGCCGAGAGGAACCGGCCACTGAGTACGACATCCATGGCAATCGCCTTCCCCACGGCGCGGGTGAGTCGCTGCGTTCCCCCTGCGCCGGGCATGACGCCGATGTTGATTTCGGGCTGGCCGATCTTCGCCGTCTCGCTGCAGACGATCACGTCGCAGTGCATCATGAGTTCGCAGCCGCCCCCGAGCGCAAAGCCGCTGACGGCGGCGACGATCGGTTTACGGATTCGCTTGATGCGTTCCCACTGCGTGAACTGGTCCCGCTGTTCCATATCAGCGCGGGTGGCCGTCGCCATGTCGCCGATGTCAGCCCCGGCGGCCCAGGCTCGCTCGCCTCCGGCGAGCAGGATGACGCGAACGCTGTCATCTGCATCGAATCCCTCAAGGAGGCCGGCCAGATCGCGCATCAGATCAAGATTGAGCGCGTTGAGCACTTTGGGCCGGTTGATGCGGACAATGGCAACGTGGCCGTCGGATTCGGTCAGCAGATGTGGTTGATCGCTCATGGTGTCGTCTCGGCCTGATCGCGTTCGGCGCGGTCGATGATCTTCTTCAGGACGGCCTTCGGCAGGACACGCTGCACCTGCCGGCCGCGGCCAAGCAGGGTATCACCCGCCCACGCCGTCACGTCGCAGGTCAGTGTGGTGTCATCCAGCGATACGGCCTCAGCGCGGATCCGGACCGTCGCGCCGACCGCTGCCGGCGCAATGTGCTCGATGGACAGGTGCCGCCCGATGCCCTCCTCGTGCTCGTCGAGATGCGGCGCCAGGACCTTGCGGGCTGCTAACTCCATGTGATGGGCCATCGACCAGGTTGAGTAGACCCGGTGCACAAGCACGCCGTCGAAGGCGGGGCACATGTCTTCGGTGACGACAACTGCCACTTCAGCAGTCGCGCCGACGGTCAACTCGGGCTTCATGGAGGCGCATGGTAGGCCCACCGGGGGCAGTACCATCACACCATGGGACTCGTCGGCCTGTTTGCTGTGGCAATTGCCGTCTGGATACTCGGCGGCGTCTGGTTCACACTGCGACTTGCAGGGCGGCCGCCGGGCGGGGCTGCGGCGTCGGCGATGTCGGCGGGAGCGCCCATTGATCTGGAGTCTGCGGGCCTCCGCGGGCGGGTCTGGGTGCTTCAAGCCGATGCGGGCATTGGCCTTGAGGTCATGGATATCGAGGGGCACGGTGCCGGCCCCGTCCTGGTCCTGGTGCATGACTGGGGGGACGCTGCGCTCACGCTGCTGCCACACGCGGTCGATGCGGCGGAGACGCACCGGCGGGTCCTGCTGCCGGCGCTTCGCGGGCACGAGGGGGGCGGGGGGCGATGCAGCCTCGGCCCTGCTGAGGTTCGGGATGTTCGGCTGTTGCTGGAGACGGCCGGTTCACCGGAGAGTGTGCTGGAGGGGTGGGGGCTTGGCGGGCGGGTCGCGTTGGACGCGAGCGACGCCGAAGGCGTGGCGGACGTGCGAGATCACGGTGCGTGGAGCGGTCGGCGGGACGGGATTCGGCGAATCCTGTCCAGCCGCGGCATTCCCATGTGGCCGGTGGGATGGTTGGCGTCCTGGCTGTGGCCGGAGCGAGGAGCAGTGTCATGAAGCGGACCAACGTCAGTTCTGGAACGGTGTGGGAAACTGAGGTCGGCTACTCGCGGGCGGTCCGCACCGGACCCTTTGTGTTTGTGACCGGAACGGTGGCTGCAGACGAAACCGGAACCGTCACGTCCCCCGGAGACGCTTATGAGCAGACGCTGCAGGCGATCGACAAGGTCGCTGCGGCGCTTGCCCGGGTTGGCGCGGGCGTCGAAGACATCGTTCGGACCCGCATCTACATCACAGACATGGCCGACGCTGCAGATGTTGGCCGCGCTCACAAACGCAAACTGGGCCACGTCATGCCGGCGACGACGATGGTCGCGGTGGCGGGACTCTGGGGCGAAGGAAGTGTTGTAGAGATAGAAGCAGACGCGGTCGTGGGGGATCAATGAGGCCGCGTCATGTCTGACACGTCGAGCACATCATCCAGTTGGTCGACCGGCAGGACGTTGTGCTCCAGGCAATACTCGCGAATCGTCTGTCCCGACTTGTAACTCGCCTTGGCGATCCGGGCCGCTTCGTTGTATCCGATCACCGGCGCGAGCGCCGTGCCGAGCATGAGACTTCGCTCAACGGTGGCGGCAATTGCCTTCTTGTTTGCTTTGAGTCCCTTCACGCAGTCATCTGCAAACACTTCGGCGACGTTACCAATGATGGTGATGCTCTCCATCAGGCAATCGGCAATCATCGGCATGGCGAGGTTGAGTTCCATCATCGATCCGGTACCGCCCATACCGCCGATGCTGATGGCGACATCATTGCCGGCGACCTTCATGGCCACCTGCATGACGGACTCGACCATCACCGGATTGACCTTGCCGGGCATGATGGAAGAACCCGGCTGCACCGCTGGCAGTTCCAGTTCATGAATGCCGCACCGAGGTCCGCAGCCCATGAATCGAATGTCACTTGCAATCTTGGAAAGACTCACACCGATGGTCTTGAGATGGCCGTGGGCATCGACGATGCAATCGCGTGAAGCCTGCGCTTCGAAGTGATTGGTCGCTTCCTTGAATCGAACGCCCACATCCTTTGAGAGTTGACGCGCTACCAATCCGGCAAAGCGGGGATGCGTGTTGATGCCCGTTCCGACGGCTGTTCCTCCGATGGGGAGTTCGGTGGCTACCGATTCAATCGCCCATCCAGCACGCTGCACAGCTTCTTTTGCCTGATGGGCATAGCCGCTGAACTCCTGGCCCAGGCGAATCGGCGTGGCATCCTGCAGGTGCGTTCGGCCGATCTTCACGATGGAGTCGAACGACCGAGCCTTCGATTGAAGCGTTTTGGCCAACTTCTTGAGCGACGGGACCATCGAATGCTTCATGTGCATCGCGGCGGCAATCTGCATGGCCGTGGGAAAGGTGTCGTTGGACGACTGGCCCATGTTCACGTGGTCATTGGGGTGAACTGGGTCCTGCGCTCCGATCTTCTTGCCGGCCGCCTTGCATGCGATGTTCGAGACAACCTCGTTGACGTTCATGTTCGTCGATGTTCCGGAGCCTGTCTGGAAGACGTCGACAGGGAAGTGCCGCATCATGTCCTGCCGGGTATCCGGGTTGTCGAGGGCGGTGATGATCTCTGTGCAGGCGTTGGAAATCAATCGACATCGCTTGGCGTCCAACTTGCCGAGCGACTGGTTGGCGCCGGCCGCGGCTCGCTTGAGATACGCGAATGCGCGAATGATCTCCCACCCGACGGGCCTGCCAGATACCGGGAAGTTCAGCACGGCCCGCTGGGTTGTCGCGCCATACAGCACGTCTGCCGGCACATTCATCGTGCCCATCGAGTCGGATTCTGTTCGCATGCGTGGAGCCTTGAAGGTCATCTTGCGTGCCATAGTGCGTTCCTGGTTGGTTGAGAGCCAGAGGGGGGGTCAGCCGGGGGGAGCGTCCTGGTCGGCCGTGCCCATCATCGGGTCCGCGGCGACTCCGAGGCGTTCCCGCATGGTGTCGTCGAGTACGTCCTGAAAGCGGCGGACGATCTCCGTTCGCAGGAGTTCCGCAGCGTCTGGTTGTCCGTCACGAAGCGACTCGTACATGCCGATCCAGGCCGTGGGTGTTCCGTCGACGGAGGCAGCATCGTCGTAGAGGCGGCCACGCATTGCTGCTTCAAACTTGAGTGAGCGCAAGGTGTCGGTCAGATCGCTGTCCGCAACGCGGTCGAGCAGGCCATAGGCCGCTCGTGGGTCTCCGGTCTCCAGTACGAGCGGCGCAAGACGGCTGGCCAGCGGGGCGACGGTGTCCGGCGGGAGGTCTTCGGCCGTGTAGGCGGCGCGAAGGAGCGCCGCACGCTCCGCCGGTGTACTTCCGGCTGCAATCAGGATGTCATCCGCTGCAAGGGCGTCGGTGGTCGGAAGCCCCTGAGCCGTTTCAAGCAGTGCCTGGCTCCACAGGTCGGCGTGCGGCTGCGGAGGCGTCATCCCTGCGATGGTCCGAAGCGCCTCAAGATCTCCACGCTGACGCGCCGAGCGAATCGCCACCGGGTAGATCGCCGGGTCCGAGGCGCGGGCATGCAGTGGTGCGGTGACGCCTCGAGTCAACATGGCATCAGCGATCGCGGTGCGCCACTCGGCGTTCTCGTCATCAAGCCGTTGCTCCAGCATGTGCAGGTCGCTCTGATCGCCCAGAAGTGCGAGCAGCGCCCCACTTCGTGGCGCAGGCTTCTGATTGAACGTCGCCCGAACGGCGGGAAGAATGGCCACGGTGTCGATGGTTGGCTGCCGGGCCGGATCGGACATCACATCGTGCAGCGCCTCGATCGCCACCGGCCCCACCGTGGGTGTGCTGAGGAGCGGGCCGATGACCTCCGCCTTCAGAAGTTCCGGCTGGGCCGAGGCAATCCGTGGAAGGAGGGCTGCGAGCACGACCGGATCTGCTTCGGCGGGAAAGCGGACGATCGCGGCTGCATCGGCGGCGGCCGGCTCAAACTCTGGAAGCAGGTTCGCAACGGCTCTGCGGACGTCCGGGTTGGTGTCCTGGAGGAGCGTGAGTGCCGTCTCCTGGCCCGCCGCCGACTCATGCCCGTCGCGAAGGTGAACGGCCAATCGATCAAGGCCGAAAAGGCGGACGGCCGCCAACTCATCGTTGAGCAGGTGGATGAGCCGCTCCTGCTGCTGCTCGATGGACAGATAGGGCCAGAAGTCTCGGATCGTCTCCAGAATGCGTGCCGCCATGCGGTCACGCTCCGCTTCCGACGCGGACAACTCCTGCGCCTGGCGTGCCGCCTGCCGCGTCAAAGCGTCGACGGTGTCCTGAAGCCATCGCTCCGATGGGCGGTCACGATTCTCAGCCCACCAGTCGAGCCAGAAGTCGACGTCGCTGTTGCGGGGAAGGCCTGTCAGGTGTGAGAGTTGTGTTGTCACGGTGTCAACGACATTGGGTGGAGCGGCCTCTTCTGCCTGGAGGACGGCCGCCAGATTGGCTGCGGCGCGGGCCGGCACGTGTCGGAACGCGGCGATGGCGCGCACCGCGGCGATTCGCGCGTCCGCCGGTGCGGTGGCGTCTTCCGCGATGGCGGCAAGCGCGCCGAGCGTTGTGCCGTTGACCTGCCCGTGGCGTGCCAGCAACTCGGCCAGAACGTCCTGAACCTCAGGCGGAGCGGTACGCACCCGTTCCAGAAGCGGCCCCCGCATGGCCGGGTCCAGCCGGGGCGCGGCGACCATGGCCTCGAGGGCGGCGCGGAGCACTTCCAACCGTTCACTGTGAACGGCCTGGGCGAGAACTTCGCGAGACTGCGGCAATTCCAGCGCGGCCAGTTCTGCGGCGGCCGCGGTGCGGGCGGCCTGGTCGACGTCTTCCGAGCCGCTTGAGAGGATCAGAGAAGCCAGTTGGAGCCGCCGCTGACTGGAAGCGTCAAGTTCCGAAGGAATAGGCTCGGTTGGCGGGGTGGTCCCCGGGCTCGGGGGCGGCGCAGCGCACGAACAGCCGACAAGAATCAGTCCGCCCATCACCAGTCGCGCCGCTTGCATCAACGTTCATGCATTCTACGCGTTGAAGCGGCGTCGCGGACCCTGCTCCCGGCGTAGACTGGGCTCGGACAGGGGGGGCCGCCTGGGCCAGTTTCAGAAGGAGTGTGCATGAGCGACTGGCTGGATGCCGAAGCCCTTGCAGGCCGGGCCATGGACCTGTTCGAGTCGGGCCGGCTCGCTGATGCTGAAGTATCGCTGAGGCGTGCCATCGATATCGACGACAGGCAGCCCGGATGGCATCACCATCTTGGGATCATGCAGATGATCGGCGACCGCGTGGGAGACGCCGTGGCCTCCTTCGACCGGGCCGCGGAACTTGACCCCGGGGCGACTGAACACCTTGAGGCGGCCGCCGGCGCATGTGCGAGCGGCGAGGACTTTCTCGGCGCCGCTGAGCGGCTGCAGCGGCTCCTGGAGATCGATCCGAGCGACGAAGAGCCGTGGGCTCGATTGATCAGTGCCCACGCGGCAGCCGGGCGTCACGACGACGCCGAGACGTCGTTCTATCTCGCGGAGTTGCATCTGGGCGATCCGAGCGCGAGGTGCCTGACCGCCATGGCGGAGAGCCTCTCGATTCGCGAGATGTGGCCTCGCGCGTACTGGTGCCTTGAGGAGGCCATTCGGCTCGAACCTGACCGGTCGGAGGCGCTTCGGCTTCTGGCCGATGCCCATGTGGCGACGGGCCGGCTCGATGACGCGATGGCGCTCTTTGAACGGCTGATCAGCGAGTCACCCGTGGATGCGTCGATGGCCATTGCATGGTCGGATCTGCTCTCGCGGGTTGGCCGCGAAGCCGACTCCGCTGGCGTGCTTCGCCGAGTCCTGGATGCGGACCCGGCCAACCCGGAAGTGCACTATCGCCTGGGAGTCGCCTCGGCTGCCCGGGGGCACTATCAGCAGGCGGCGCTCTCGTTTCAATTGGTCAGAAGGCTTGATCGAACCCATCCACGATGCGATCGGGATCTGGCCGCGTGCCTGCTCCATCTGGGGCAGATTGGCGACGCGAAGCGACTGCTTGGCATGGTGGTTTCGCGTTTGCAGCAAGGGGATGCCAGCGATCTTGAAAGCGAGCCTGACGCTGCGCTGGTCGATCTGGGACAATTGCTCGTTCGGGCCGATCTTCCCGAGAAAGCGGCGACGATTCTGGAAATCGCCAGTAACCGGCACGGGGGGACCGCCGCTCCGCTCATGCGGGATCTTGCGCGGGCGCGGTATCTGGCGGGTGACCTGGAGGGTGGACGGGCCATCAGCAGACGCGTGCTTCGGGTGGACCCGACCTGCCTGGCCTCACTCTCGAACCTGGCGATGGCCGCGCTCCGCCGCGATCGTCTGGCCGAGGCCGCCGGATGGGTCAAGCGAGGACTGGCCGCGCATCCCGGCGACGACGTGCTACGCCGCATCAAGACGCGGATTCTGCTTCGCCGCGTGATGAAGACGGTCCGCCGGATCGCCGGGGCGGACGGCGCAGTGCATCGGTGAGCCAGAGGCCCCGCCGACGTGGTGCAACTTGAACCAACGCGGTGCGGTCTACAGGGTGCCGCTGGTGTAGGGGAGCAGGCCCATGAAGCGTGCCCGCTTGATCGCCTGGCTGACACGGCGCTGTTCTGCAGCGTTGGTGCCGAGCCGCTTGCGTGAGTAGATCTTGCCGTTCGGCGTCATCAGACGACGCAGATCGTCAACGTCCTTGTAGTCCACCCATGGATTGCCCTTGGGGTCCTTGCGGACGATCTTGATCTGTCGCGAACGTCGGTTTCCTCGCATTGCTGCCATGGCGGTTTCAATCCTCGTCGTGGATACTGGGGGTCAGCAGCCCCGGGCATGGTGCCCGAGGCGACGAATCACGGATTCTAGCGGAATCTCCGCCCAACGCAAAGGGGCCTGGCCCAGTGTCTCGCGAGCGGCCCGTCATCGGCATCACAGCATCCGTTCTAGACGGCACGATGCGGCTGTCTCCGGCCTACTGGACCGCCATCTGGGCTGCGGGAGGGACGCCCATGGTCCTGCCGCCGCTGGTGGAGGCGGCTGGCGACCTGGTCCGGGGCTGCAGGGCCGTGGTCCTGTCCGGCGGCGACGACCCCATCATGGAGACCTGGAACAGGCCGACCCACCCGCAGGCCAAACGGGTCGAGCCACTCCGGCAGACGTTTGATCTGGCCGTGTACCAGGCGGCCCAGGCGGAGGGCCTTCCCGTCCTCGGTGTGTGCCTGGGCATGCAGTTGATGGGGCTTGAGGCCGGAGGCGATCTGGACCAGCACCTTCCGGACTCAAGTCCGACGGCCTCGATGCATGCGGACGGCCGCTCGCACGACGTGTCCGGACCACTCGGAACGGGCGCCGTCCACAGCCGCCACCACCAGGCCGTGCGGGATCCCGGAACGCTTGAGGTGGTTGCCGAGGCACCTGACGGTGTGATCGAGGCCATTGCCGACCCGGCGGCGGCGTTCCACGTCGGTGTCCAGTGGCACCCTGAGCGAAGTGGGGATGGCCCACTTGGCGCGGGGCTGTTTCATTCGTTGGTCGCAGCCGCGCGAGCGTACACCCATGCCACTTCGTGAGCATCATCGAGCTTCGGCAGAAGCGCTTGGGCGTGCTGCCGCGGAAACGACCGCCGCCGATCGGCCAGGCGCGGCAAGCGGTGCGCTGGCCGGAGGCGAGCCCGAGTATGTGCAGTGGGGCGATGGGGCGACGGACCATCCAGACTTCATTCTGGCGACGATCGGGTCGGTGGAATTGGAGTATGCGGCGTTGCGGCGAGGCGTGGGCCTGATCGATGCAGCGCACCGCGAGGTCATCGAAGTGCGGGGCGCCGACGCGAAGGACCTGATCGGCCGGCTCGTGACGCAGAAGATTGCGGGGAAGGCTCCCATGCAGACCTGCGATGCGTTTCTCCTGGAGCGAACGGGCCGAATCCTTGCAGACCTGACGGTTCTCGTCGACGAGGACGGCGTGATGGTGTCGGTGGATCGGTGTGATTGCAGCGCCGTCGTCGAAGCCATCGAATCGATGGTGTTCACTGAGGACGTCAGGGTCGAGCCGCCGGGCCTCTGGGCCACGATTGACGCCCACGGCCCCGAGGTACCCGAGCTACTTGAAGCTGCCGGCGTGGACGTTCCCGATGAGGGGGCTGCTGCCAAAGCAATGGTCGCGGACGCCGCGTGCGTGCTGCTCAGAGATGATCGGTTCGGCGAGACCGGCGTTCGCGTGCTGGCGCCACGGTCCGATGTGCTTGGTGTCTGGCAGGCACTTCACGCGTCAGCAGCAGGTGTGTGCCGGACGGTCGGGTGGTACGCGACCAACATGGCCAGATTGGAAGCTGCGGAACCCTGGTGGCACATCGACTTCGGTCCGACCAACCTGCCGCATGAGACGGGCCTCCTCCACCGCCGCGTGAGTTTCACCAAGGGGTGCTATCCGGGGCAGGAAGTCGTGGCACGTATGGAGCACCTCGGTCACCCGAAGCAGATTGTGCGAGCGCTTGCCATGCCGGATGAGCGTCTTCCGATTGCAGGAGGCCAGGTGTTTGCCGCTGGCTGTGACGGCCCGGGCGATCCGGTCGGCGTGGTGACCTCCAGCGCGCCGTCTCCACTTCGGGGAGGGAATGCAACCGCGCTGGCTACGTTGCGCTGGTCGGCTGCAGACATCGGGGCGGCCGTATCGGTATCGGCCGAGGGGGCGTTCGTGGACGTCGAGGTTTCAGAAGCCTCCAGGAGTATGCGCTCGTGATGACACCGCCACCTCTGGATCCGAGCGACCAGCCGCTTGCAACCCCCGTGGAGTGGACGCTTCTTGGGGTTGGGTTGCTTCTGACGATCGTCGTTGCAGTGATCATGCTCACCTTCTTCATCAAGCAGCAGCGACGTGAGTCATCGCAGGACTCCAGACGGTGAACAGTGATCGAGACATCACGATCACCGAGGTTGGTCCCAGGGATGGCCTGCAGAACGAGTCCACACTCGTCTCGGTGGCCGACAAGGTGGCGTTGATTGACCGCCTGTCATGGAGCGGGCTTCCTGAGATCGAAGTCTCTGCATTTGTCAGGCCGGACGTCGTTCCGCAACTCGCCGATGCTGCCGAGGTGTTTGCTCAGATTCGCCGCAACGACGACGTCATCTATTCGGCGCTGGTGCCGAATCTTCGCGGGTTGGAGCGAGCGATGGCCGTGGGCGTCGATGCGATCTCGCTCTTCACAGCGGCCAGCGAGACGTTTGCGGCCAGAAACACCAACGCCACGATCGGAGAGACGATCGACCGATTCAGGCCCGTGGTCGAAGCGGCCGTTGCGGAGGGAATCACGGTACGCGCGTACATCAGTTGCGCCGTCGCGTGCCCGTTCGAAGGTGCTGTCGCAGCCAGCGCCGTGAAGGAACTGGCCCAGCGGCTTTGTGCACTGGGTCCAATGCAGATCGATCTCGGCGACACAATTGGAGTCGCCGTGCCTGACGACATTGAGCGGCTTCTCGCCGCGGTGTCGCCCGTGGTGCCGATGGATGACATCGTGCTTCATCTGCATGACACGAGCGGGGGTGCGGCGGCGTGCGCACGTCGAGGCATTGAATGCGGCGTCACACGTTTTGATGGCGCCTGCGGCGGGCTTGGCGGGTGTCCGTTTGCACCCGGAGCGCCCGGAAACATCTCGACCGAGGCGCTTCTCTCGCTGTGCGCAGACCTCAATCTGACGTCCGGAGTTGACAGGACGGCCGTCGCCGAGGCCGGGGCATGGATGCAGTCACTGGTCGGCAGGGCCGAGTGATCAGGTTACGTCTTCGTCCGGGCCGAACGTCAGACAGTTTTTCCCTCGTCGCTTCGATTCCAGCGAGCGTTGATCGGCGATTCGAAGCAACGATGCCGTGTCGTCGCCGTCCCACGGGAAGGTGGCGAGGCCTCCGGAGATACTCAGCCTGCCTGGCGCCGCGAGCCCCAGTTCCGGGAAACGCAAGTCCGTGATCTGTTGCTGAAAGCGTGCAGCGAGCACTTCGACGGTGTCCGGGTGTCTCGATCCGGGCGTTCGGGGGCCGCCAAAGTCTGAGAACAACACGGCGAACTCGTCACCACCGAGCCGAGCGACGCGGTCGCCTTCGCGAATCACCGACCCGAGCAGCCGGACCATGGCGATGAGGATGGTGTCGCCCGCTTCATGGCCAAACTTGTCATTGAACCCTTTGAAGCCATCGATGTCGAAGACGAAGAGCGTCAGTTCCTGACGCAGCCTCCGAGCATCTTCGATGGCAGACGCAGTGAACTGCTCAAAGCTTCTCCGGTTCCAGGTTCCGGTGAGATGATCTCGGCTCGCTTCCCGGCGGAGGTTTCCAACCGTTTCGCCCAGCGCGATCCAGCGGGCGAGCCACCCGGCCCACGGTTGCAGCGCCTCGGTCGGTCCGCCTTCGATGACGCCCCAGGTCGCCAGCCCGTATCGCACGGGTGTGTCATCGGGGCCTCCGGCACCTCCCGCGACGAACCGAAGCGAGGAGAGGCCTGTTCGCTGTTCAATGGCGCGGATGGCCAGCGGCACGAGTTGTCCGGTGTCTTCCAGAATGGCCTCAACCAGGTCGCTGTCACCGACTTCGTGTGACGCCGCTGGCTGCGAGGGGGCCGCGAGGGTTGCTTCTCGCCGCGGCTGGGGCGGCAGGCCGTCAAGCGCTCGCTCGAGAGCGTCGGCGTCGATGGGAGCGGGCATGCACTGGTCGACGTGGGAGGCAATCAGAGAAGCCGGCGCATCGTCCATGACGAGAATGATCTGAATGGTCGGGTCGATTCGGCGTATGGCCTCGGCGCTTCTGACGACTTCATGCAGCGTCCGCGGAGACGCGGGCGCAATCAGCACCGCCTCGATGGGCGTGCGAGCAGGGCAGGTCGCAATGAGACCGAGTACGTCGAACAGGGAGGACGCGGGCTCGCTTGTGATCGACGTGGAGTCGTCGATGGTGTCGACCGGGCCAAGCGTCAAGACCCGACGCCTTCGCTTGCGTGGTGCGGTAGCGCTCACCGGCTGTGGCCCTTGTCCTTGTTGACTCCCGAGAGAAGCGTCGCAAGTTCCTCTTCGTTGACTTCCTGCGTGTGTGGAGGCTGGACGACCACCGGAGGGTCCGGTGTTGCCGGTGGAGGCTCATGCATGCTCCGAAGGTCCTGGCCGTCGAACCGCAGCACAGGGATGTCCGGAACGTGCTGCTGCATCGCCTGCAGCAGATTGCTCGCCTCACTCCCGGCTTCCGCAATCATGACCAGTGGGGCGGCGTCCGTCTGGTTTCCCCCGGCGCCTCTGCGTTGCCGGGCCTCCCGGCGGAGCAGGCAGACTTCCGCCATCGCCATACGCGGATCGTGTTCGACGCGGGGAGACAGCCCCGCCTCCAGGAGGGCCTGATGCAGTGTGTCGGGGAGCGGCTGGTCGGCTTGAGCGAGCACGACGCAGGGCCGCAGCACCCGCGGCGGCGGTTGTTCATCGCCACGGACCAGACGCGGCCCGGTTGCCGGCTTGGAGCCCGATTTCTTCGACGCCATCGTTGCCAGAATCCTCTTCAGAGTCCCGCTCAAGTGTATATCGGCCTGCGGGGCAGTCGAGGTGTTTTGCGGGCAAGTCGCTGTGTTGGTGCAGGTTGCGTCAGCGGCGACCAGCCAGATCCAGAGCCATCCGGGCGATCACATCAGCGGCATTTCGGCCTGCCGAGGCCGCGGCGGCTGCTCGCATGGCGTGGAGAGGGGTTTCGCGGGCAAGCAGAGGCCCCGCCGCCTCCACAAGCCGCTCCATGGTGCAGCGGGTGTCCGTATCGTCGGCGACGCTGCACGCGGCTCCAGCCTCCACCGCCGGCATGCAGTTGTGCCGTTGGTGGTCGTCCTTGTGATGGGGGTAGGGCAGATAGATGGCGGGCACCCCGGCGTGGGTGATCTCGGCGACGGAGCACGCGCCCGCCCGGCTGATCGCCAGATCGGCCGCACCCCACAGCACGCCCATGTCGTGCCGGAACGCGTACACGGTGGCGTCAACGCCGGCGTCCCTCCAGGCCTGGCTGGCGGCTTCCTGTGAACCCCGCCCCGAAAGGTGCACGACCTGCCATCCACGCATCAGTTCCGGATGCCGACGCGCGACTTCGGGCATGAGTCTGTTGATCGTGCCGGCGCCTTGCGAGGCGCCGGTGATGAGCAGCGTCGGCATGTCCGGGTCCAGGCCGAGCGATCGTCTGCAGGAGGCGGCGTCGCCGGGCGGGGCGGCGGCTGCGCGGATCGGCATGCCGACGATGTCATCGGCAAACGGCAAGGTCGTGGTCACGGCGGAACACACCCGAGTGGCCCGCCGCCGCATCCAGCGGTTGGCGCGGCCGGGGACGCGGTCGAGATTGACCAGCAGCCGCGGAATCCCGAGCCGCCTGGCCGCGGCCGCGACGGGGGCCGCGACGAAGCCGCCGAGCAGGACGACTGCAGCGACGTCCGCTTCCCGAATCAGTTGCTCGGATCGCCGCCTACTCCCTGCAAAGGCGCGGGCGAAGGCCACCGCGCGGAGCGGCCGCAGCGAGGGCGGCACCGCCGGCAGCGGGACGCCGGTGCGGTTCGCCGTACCGAGCATTTCGGCGTCGATGCTGCGGCCACTGTGCGCAAACAGGCAGCGGACGCGCGAGTCTGTTCGCTCGAGCCCCTCTGCGACGGCCAGCCCCGGACTGATGTGCCCGCCAGACCCTCCGCCTGCCATCAGGATGGTGCAGCCGCTCACGCGGATGGATCCGCCGCCAGGGGGGCGCCCTGATGGGGAGGGGTCGGCGCCGCCGTCCTGCGTGGATCCAGAGAGGCCATACAGCCGAGCATGAACGCGGTCAGGAGCCAGCCGGTACCGCCTGAAGACACCAGAGGCAAGGCAATCCCCTTGGTCGGCGCAAGCCCGCACACGACCAGCAGGTTGATGATGGCCTGAACGGCGATGGTCGCGGTCACCCCCAGCGCCAGCAGTTGTCGTTGGGGGTGCACCTGCCTGGCCGCCACGCTCCAGCCAGACCAGATGAGCGTGGCGAAGAGTCCCACGACGAGCATGCAGCCGAGGAATCCGAACTCCTCCGTGATGACGGCGAAGATGAAGTCCGTGGTGTCTTCCGGCAGGTATCCGAACTTCTGAATGCCGTTCCCCAGGCCCAGCCCGCCAATGTGCCCGTTGGAAATCGCCTTCATGGATTGAATGACGTGGTACCCGGACCCGGCGGGATCCGCCCACGGATCGAGAAAGGACTTGAGCCGCGTGACGCGATAGCCCTCCGACGCAATGGCCGCCGCGATGGCGCCGCATGCCGGGATGATCAGCAGCAAGACGTGCCGCAGACGCATGCCGCCTGCGACCAGCATCAGCATGGCGACTGCGCCGATCAGGATGGCGGTGCCGAGGTCTTCCAGCAGGGTCAGGGCGCAGACGATGCCAATGACGGCCAGCGGCAGGAGGATCCCGCGGCCTGCTGCGCCCATCGTGGAGGCGCGGCGCGGGATGTACCAGGCGAGAAACAGCACAAGGCCCCACTTGGCAATCTCGCTTGGCTGGAACCCGAAGGGCCCCAGATCGATCCATCGACGAGCGCCGTTGACTTCACGCCCGATGCCCGGAACCAGAACGAGGACGAGCAGCACGATGGCAAGGCCAAGTGCCCCAACTGCGGCGTGCCTGGAAAACAGCCACCGTGTGGGCGTCAGGCTTCCCATCGCCAGCGCCGCCATGGCAGCCAATGCCAGCAGAACGGTCCTGTCGGTCACTGTATCGAGCAGCGTGCCGGCGTCCGTCACGGTCATGGCGGCCGACTGCACGACGATCGTTCCGATCATGAGCAGGGCGGCGGTGGCAACGAACACGAGATCACGAGGCGACATGTGCACTCAATATCGGCCCGCACGCGGCCGCAGCGCCAACGTCCAGGCCTGGTTCATCGGCTCTATGATGGGCGATTCCATGGAACGACCGACCATCAGCGGTGAGGCATTCGGGCCAGCGGTCTATCTCGAGACCTTTGGGTGCCAGATGAACGAGTTGGACAGCGAACTGGTCGCTGGGCACCTTCGTGCGCTGGGGTATCGCTTTACGGACGATCGAACTGCAGCTGACATCGTGCTGTTCAACACCTGCTCGGTTCGCCAGCAGGCCGAAAACAAGGTGCTCAGCCGCATCGGGCGGCTCAAGATCGAAAAGGCCGAGGGCCGCCGGGTCGTTCTTGGTGTGCTGGGGTGTCTGGCGGAACGAGAAGGGGCCCGGCTCCTGGCGGACCGGCCGGAAGTCGACCTGTTGTGCGGCCCGGGCGAACTGGATCGGCTGCCCATGCTTCTGGACAACATTCTCAAGAACGATGTGGTGGATCAGGAGTGCCGGATGGCGCTCCAGGGCGGGAAGAGCCGTCGAACCGCCACGCTTGCCGCGGCCGAGGACTCGCTCGCGTCACTCGATCTTTCACGCGCCTTCGACCCGGATCAGGCGGGTGGAGGCGGCCGGGCGGCCTATGTGCGGATCACGCGTGGGTGCAACAAGTTCTGCACGTACTGCGTCGTTCCCAACACCCGGGGCGCCGAAGTTCATCGCCCGCCCGACGCCATTGTCGCTGAGTGCAAGCGGCTTGCGGATGCGGGAGTGATCGAAGTAACGCTCCTCGGGCAGACGGTGAATCATTACGTGTACGTCCACGGCGCCGCGGTTGGCGCCGATGGATGCGAGCGGGATCAGGTCGGCCCGGGGTTGGCGGCCTTCCGGAAGGCCGATCGCGGAGGCGGGGGCCGGCGGGTGACGACCTTCGCAGACCTGCTCGCCCGCATCCATGAGGAGGTGCCGGGCATTCAGCGACTTCGGTTCGTCACCAGCTACCCTCGGGACTTCGGTGACGATGTCCTGGCCGTGATGCGTGATGCACCTCGGATCTGCCGGTACCTCCACGTGCCTGCCCAGTCGGGGTCGGACCGGATCCTGAAGGCGATGAACCGGGGGTACACGGTCGCGGAGTACATGGAGTTCATTGACCGCGTCCTTGGTCAGTTGCCGGATGCGGGAATTGCTGGGGACATCATCGTCGGCTTTCCAACCGAGACCGAGGCCGATTTCGAAGCGACCTGCAGCCTGGTGCAGTCCGTACCGTTCAAGAACAACTTCGTGTTCAAGTACTCGCCGCGACCGGGGACGGTTGCCATTGACCGGCTCGCCGACGATGTTCCTGAGCACGTCAAGCGGTCCCGGATCAACCACCTGCTTGACCTGCAGTCAGAGGTCAGCCGGGCGGTGCATGCGAGGGAAATCGGAAAAGTGCACCATATTTTCGTTGAAAAGCGAGGGCAGGAGATGGCCCGGCAGGGGGGTGTTCAGTTGGGGTGGGAGGAGCCATCCGTGCAGGTTTCGGGGCGGACCCCGGGAGACCTGATCACGGTCTTCCCGGTGGAGAACCGGGCCGCGGCAGACGCGATTATTGGGCGTATTGTGCCGGTCAGGGTCGAGTCGGCCGCCCCGCGGCTTCTTCGCGGGCGGCTGGTGGGTGACCCTGGCGAGCATTCTGGGGGCCATCCTGAGGAGCAAGGGGGGCAGGCGGGCCCCGGAGCTACGGGTTGTACCGCTGGTGAGAATCTTGCCGTTTCTCGGATCCGGACGCTTGAAGACACGTAAAAAGTTCCCGGTGGGCCGACTTCCCGTCTTGACTGCTTTGCGTCGGAAGGTATGGTCGACAGGATACTTACCCGGATTCCGGGCCGTTTCCTTCGTGTTCTGAGCCACGTTTCGTGGCGTTCCGAGCATGTGCAGCAGCGGTCAGGGGCCGGTTGGTCTGGAGGGCAGGACCCGAGGCGGGCTTGCTCGGCGACAATCTGATGAGCGTGATTTCCGGTCGACGCGTGGTCGATCGACTGATCAATACTCCACGAGAGGCCGATGCCTCAATCCCGAGTGAGGAGTGGGGGACGATCTGGATCCAGTGTTTGGTGGACCTCTAACGAGAAGAGAAAGGTTCTGAGAAATGAACAAGACTTCAATCTTCGCTGGCACCATTGGTGGCATTGCGATCGCCGGCAGCGCCGTTGCCGGCATGAATGGCCTCTCCTACGACATTGTCGGCAATGATCTGGAGCCCGGTACCTATACCGTGCGAATGTACGCCGAAGTCGACGCAGGCAACCGCGTTGACGCCGTGTTCGGAAACTCCGAGTACAACATGTCAATCAACTACAACGGCGGCGCCTACGCCTATCAGAACAGCCTTGGTGGGCCGACCAGCACGTCGATCAACCCGGCGTTCTTCGCGCTTGCTCCGTCGCTGGAGTGGGACAGCTATGTGACGATCGGCAGCCTCTACGCTCCGAACGCGCTGCAGGACATCGGCATCAGCTGGACCAGCTGGGATCCGGATGGCGGCGACCTGTTCTCGGACAACGGCACCTTCTTCATCACGCCTGCTGATCCGCAGGGTGAGGAGTCGGGCGGCCGCGTCCTCATCGCGCAGTTCACGACCTTTGCTGGCAGTGGCGACTATGACCTGATGTTCAGCGCTGGCTTCCAGGGCAAGGATGCCAGTGGCACCACCTGGCAGTCCGCCCACAGCGTCAGCATCGCGGGCGAGATCATCCCCGCGCCGGGCGCCATGGCCCTGCTCGGTCTGGCCGGTCTGGCCGGCCGCCGTCGTCGCCGCGGCTGAGCCGCTTCGACGCCTGGAGACCGGATTGCTCGGGCTAGCCGGGCTCCAGTCTGATCTGAATCAACACCCGCCGCTGCAGTCCCCCACGCAGCGGCGGGTGTTCGTTTTTGGGCGGGTTTCGGTCCCCCCGGGGGGTGTTCGTATCCGGGACTGGCCCACGTTGCCGCCGCCCTGGTGGACCTGCGTGGATGTGATCCCCACCTGCGTCCCCCCACACGCCTGAAATCTCGCCAATTGGCCATTGCGGCTGCAGGGTGGCCGGGCTGACGAGCCACCATTTCGCCTGCCCGATGGCAGGCCTGGCAAGCAGGGCAGGACAGGCAAGGAAAGAGGTTCGAGAAGGAGCGGTGGGTATCCCGCGCCATGGCGAGACAAACGGCGAAAATGGAACCTGCCTCGCGACATTCTTGGCCTTCGGAGCGCCGGCGCAAAATCTGCCCTCCCAGACCGTATCCATTGAAAAAACCACAAGTTCCATCCGCGACAACATCTTGACCGGGCGTCGCCCTGAGTTACAGTGCCCCCGGAAGCGGAGGGAGCAACAGCCTCAGCGAGGAGCCGGTGGTGCGGTTCCGAGCACAAGTAAGGCTGCTGTTCTAGGGAGAACCGTACGCCACGGCCACCACGTCGTGGGAAATTTAACCCGTCCGAGCCAATGAGGGCTCGGCGAGGAGAAGGTCAGAAATGATGAAGACCATTGGATTGGCAGGTGCTGCGTGCACCCTCATCGGAACCGCTGGTGCGTCCGCAGACGCCATCGGCATTTCAGTCGAGTTGGTCGACTCGAGCCAAGGCTCCACGTATCGCGTGTACGCCGAGGTCGAGGACGGCGATCGTATCGACGCCGTGTTCGGCAACAGCACGAACGACCTCATGGTCGGTGCTGGTGGCGGCTTGTCTTTCTACCAGAATGGCTTGGGTGGCGCTACGTCGTTGAGCATCAACAGCGCGTTCTTCCCACTGGCCCCGTCGGTGGAGTGGGACTCCTACGTCACCATCGGCTCGCTCTACGCCGACGGTTATCCGTTCGGCAGCAACGAACTCAAGACCATTGGTATCGACTTCACCAGCTTTGAGGCTGGCGGAAGCATCGAGTCCAACAATGGCTCCTGGTTTGTCACGCCCGTCGACCCGCAGGGTGGTGAGATTGGCGGCCGCGTGCTGCTCGGCCAGTTCACCGTGCTTAACGGTACTGGCGATGCCGCTCACGACCTCGCGGGCGTGATCAACGTCCAGGGGAAGGACGCTGACGGCAACACGTTCCAGAGCCTCGGCATGTCGATCGCGCCGATTCCCGCGCCTGGCGCGATTGCCCTGCTCGGCGTTGCTGGTCTTGCTGGACGGCGTCGCCGTCGCTGAGTGAACCTGTGCGGGCTCGTCCCGCGATTGGGGTTCACCCCACGCAACACTCAAAGCACCCCCGCGGACTGCGTCCGCGGGGGTGTTTCTTTGGGCGAAGCGGCGCGGATTGCGGCCCCCGGGGTGATTCTCTTGGCGACGCGACGCAGGCTGCGGCCGCGGGGGCGACTCTGGGCCACGCCGGCCGCTGGGCAGTCGGTGATTGCGCAGCCCAGGCCATGCCCACTCCCGGGTGTCTGGAGCCGGCTTTCCGGTGCGCCGCTTGGCGGGCGTCAGCCCTGGGATTCGTACCGCTCGACGGCGTCTCCGAGGGCCCTCTGCAAGGGGGCCAGATGTGTGCCCCAGGGCTCGTGCCGGCCCACCGAGGACGCATAGATGGGACGGCGAACCTGATCACTGCTGAGCGTCAGCACCGTGCGGCCTGTCTCCCAGAAGCGGAGGCAGGCTGGATCGAAGGGCAGGTCGCAGAAGTCCAGGATGCGATGCACTTCGGCGTCAAGATCCCGAACGAGCGACTCGTACCTCACTTCCAGCACGGGCAGGTCGAGGGTGGCCCGCCAGTGCTGCATGAGTGCTTCCGTCAGTCTCCAGGTCTGACCGATGGCGGTCAGGTCCGCTGCCCACGCGTTGGTCCCCGGAGGGAGCTTCTGCTCCCAGCATGAGAGTCCGAGGTCCATGGGGTGCCGCGTGCAGTGGATGACCCGGGCGGCGGGAAACAGCAGCTGAATCGCGCCAAGATGCATGAAGTTCCCGAGTTGCTTGTCGATGACGCGGGCGGCGTCCGGAGCGAGCCGATCAAGCTCTGCGAGGTACGCGTTCGCAACCGCCGACATCCCGAGTTCATTGGCCTCCGAAAGGAGCGCCGGCCACGGGAGGCGGGTTCCGAGGTGCTCCTGCATACCGACGATGAGGCGGGGCAGGGTTTCGATCTCGCCGACGCCTGCAGCCTGAGGGTGCGCGTCGAGAATCTGCTCGACCAACGTCGAGCCACTGCGGAGCAGCCCGACGACGAAGACGGGGCGGTCGTCGGTGTTACTCGCCCGCGGAAGTGTGGGCATGGCCTCAGTTGTGAAGGTCTCCATGAGCATCGCGTTGCGGTGCTCGTCTCCCTCGGCGGCCCACCCGCGGGCGGAGAGGTCGTTGCCTGCGCGGAACGCGTCGGCGGCCTCGGCGTACCGGCCCGTAGCAGCCTCGGCCCGGCCGAGTACGAACCACAGCCCTCGCTGGACATCGGCCGAGGCATCTCGTGCGGGCAGGTGCCGGCGGGCGAGTGCGGCCGCTTCCTCGGCTCGCCCGAGGCGGACCATCGCGCGGGCGCGGGGCACCGCCGTGCTCGGTCGGTCCGGCCCCTTCTCTGCGACCTGCAGTGCCCGCTCCGGCTGCCCCATTCGCAGGTAGACCTCGGCCTTCCCGGCGACGGCGGCCTCGTACCCGGGGGCCCCCTTGAGTGCCTGGTCGTACCGGGCAATGGCGTCGCGGAAGCGACCCTGCGTCGTCAGCAGTTCGGCGTACAACGCGTGGTAGTCCGCTCGCCTGCGATCGCCGCGGAGGGCCTTTCTGATGTGCGACTCCGCGTCGTCGTATTGCCGCTCGATCGTTGCAAGTTGCGCCAGGATTGCGAACGCTTCGTGGTCGTTCCTCCGCCTGGACACATGTTCCTGGAGCAGGATTCGGGCGTCGCTCACCTGTCCGGCCCGAAGCATGCTCTGGGCCTGCGATCGAATCGCCTTGTCTTCCTGAGCGCCCAACGTCAGCCTCGTACGAGGTCCGCATTGGTCGGGAACCGCTCCAATGCCTTGAGCAACTGCTCGATCTGTGTGGATGGTTTCATGTTCATGAGGCGCCGGCGGAGGGCCGTCACCGTCTTGAACTCCATCGGCTCAAGCAGCAGGTCCTCCTTGCGTGTGCCGGAGGCAGCGAGGTTGATGGCGGGAAAGAGCCGAAGCTCGGAAATGGACCTGTCGAGGATCAGTTCCATGTTGCCGGTGCCCTTGAACTCCTCGAAAATCACCTGGTCCGCCTTGGAGCCGGTGTCCACCAGGCACGACGCAATGATCGTCAGCGACCCGCCACCCTCCACGTTTCGGGCGGATCCGAACATCTGCTTGGGCACTTCCAGCGCGCGAGAGTCGAGACCGCCGCTCATGGTTCGACCACTGTTTCCGTGGCTTCGTGAGTTGTTGAAGGCGCGTCCAAGTCGGGTGAGGGAGTCAAGCAGCACGACCACGTCTCGCCCCGCCTCCAGCATGCGCCGGGCCCGATCAATGGCCGTCTGTCCGAGCGAAATGTGCCGCTCAATGTCTTCGTCATTGGATGACGCAAGCACCTGCGCTGGGACGTTGCGGCGAAAGTCGGTCACTTCTTCCGGCCGCTCATCGATCAGCAGCGCCACCACCTCAACGTTCGGGTGATTGTGTTTGATGCCTGCAGCGATGTTCTGAAGCAGCACCGTCTTGCCGGCTTTCGGGGGCGCCACAATCAGTCCGCGGGTTCCGTAGCCAAGGGGGCAGAAGAGATCGATCAGGCGGCATGCTGCGGGGCAGCCCGGGTACTCCAGGCTCATCCGGGGCTGAGGGTCGATGGGAATCAGTTCTTCGAACGGCTTGCAGGCCGCCCACTCCGCCGGCTCCAGGCCCTCAATCCTGACGACCGACTCGACGACGGCCCGCGGTGGTCCGCGTCGCTTGCCAGAGCGGCGGCGAGGCCGTTTGTGGGTGATGGTCGCGGTGATCTCCTGGCCCGGGCGAAGTTCAAACTCCTCCGCGATCGGCGCTGGAACGAGCGGGTCGCCGGCGTCGACGACAATGCCGTTCTCAAACTGTCTGAGTTTGCACTCGTTGGCGGAGTGCCACTCAAGAATCCCTGTGCAGGTGTCAGCCATGAATGCTCCGCGGGTGTCACGACGACGTGCGGCGTCGCCGATCGGGATCAACGCATGGATTGGTCCAGATGCACGGCCCCGCTGGGCGTGCCGGCCCAGTATAGCAGCCGACCTCCGCAGGCAGAATCAGGTGTGATCTTGCGCGAGGGCGGTCGCAATGTCCGCGGCCGTGCGGGCATTGGACACAAGCAGATCCACGTTGCATCGCAGCGTGTCCCCTCCCGAAAGGCGGGCCATGGCGTCGAGCAGCGCCGGCGTTCGATCCGGGCCGGTCGCCCGGACTTCGGCCTCGGCGGTTTCGGCGATCGTGCGCAGCGAGCTCGCGTCCATGCTGTGAGCGGGCGGAGGCGGCTGCACCACCAACATGCCGCCGGCCGCTGGAAGTTGCCAGTGTGCAGTTGCGATGGCTGCGATCCGGCTCACGTTGTCGACTCGGGAAACAGCGGGGGCGTCATCGGCCGGCGGGGATTGAAAGCCTGGCATCTGATGGACGCCCAGCCCGAGTACAGGCACGCCCAGCGATTCGAGCGCCTGGCTCGTTGCGTGCGCGTCGATGATGGACTTGGGGCCAGCGCATACGGTGCACACGCGTGATCGGGCCAGTTCACCAAGATCCGCCGAGACGTCAACGTCCGCCGGCCATCCCAGATGCACACCGCCGATGCCGCCGGTCGCGAACACGCGTGGCGCCGGTTGGCCCATCGCTGCGGCCAGCCGGAGCGTTCCAGAGACCGTCGTTCCGGCGGACATGCCGCGGGCCATGGCGATTGCCATGGTCGCCGTGGAGGCCTTTGCTGCGGTTCGGTCTTCGGCAAGTTCATCGAGTGCTTCTGCAGAGAGCCCGATGTGCGGTGCGCCATGCAGAATGGCGGATGCGGCCGGAACGGCGCCGGCGTCGCGAATGACGCGTTCCATGGCACGAACTGTTCCAAGATGAACGGCCTGGTCTGCGGCGAGGTGTTCGGGTCGCGACCCATGCTCGGCACGCCACGATGACCGTGGAAGCCCGCACGTCAGGACGGCAGTCTCGAGAAGCACGACCGGCCCGCCACCATTGAGGGCCTTGGCGACCTCAGGCAGAACGTGTACGACTGGGGTCATCTCCTGCGGCCGCGAACACGCCCGCCCATTCGCTTCTTGGGAAGCGATTTCGGGACGATTCCACCAGGAAATCGGTCTGGGTCCTGGGCGACATCTTCGTTGGGCGCTTCGGTGATCGTGCGGCCGAGGTTCTTGCGATTCTGCTCTCGCTCCCGATCGAGTTCGGCTCGCTTGTCGCGGACCTTTCGCGGAACCGGGCCGGGCTCGAACTCATCGTGGATCACTTCTGCAATCTCGACATTTGTCAACCGCTCGACACCATCCAGAAGTGATCCTTGCTCAGGCTCGACGAACATGATGGCCTGCCCGCTCCGCCCGGTACGCGCGGTGCGCCCGATTCGGTGGACATAGACCTCCGGGTCCTCGGGGATGTCGTAGTTGAAGACATGGGTGATGCCGTCCACGTCAATGCCGCGGGCGGCCACGTCCGATGCGACGACGATGTGCAGCTTTCCAGTGCGGAGCTGCTCCATGACGCGGTTCCGCTTGCTCTGGTGCATGTCGGCGTGCAGAGCCTGCGCATTGATGTCGTGGTCACGCAGGTCCTTGGCGACCTTGTCGACCGTAGCCTTGGTGCGGCAGAACACGAGCCCCAGTTCGGGCTCTTCCTTCTGAAGCACGTGGCGGAGCAGACGCCGTTTGTCCCAGGGCTGCACGGTGACGAAGGTCTGCTTGACCTGCGAAACCGTCAGGCTCTTTGCGTCAACCGTGGAGAGGTTCTCCGGATTCTTCATGTACTTGCGGGCGAGCCGCTCAATCTCATCCGAGATCGTTGCTGACACAAAGACAGTCTGGTGCTTGTGCTTGATCGTTCCGAGGATCTTGCGAATGTCGTCGCGGAATCCGATATCGAGCATGCGATCGACTTCGTCGAGTACCGCGATTCGAAGGCGGTCGTAGGGGAGCAGCCCCCGGCGGTTCATGTCCATGACACGCCCCGGCGTTCCGACGATGATCTCCGGACGCCGTTGGAGCCGCTTGGCCTGGATCTCGATCTTCTGGCCGCCGTACACGGCGAGTTTGTGCAGCCCGGTGTTCTTGCCGAGGATGTCCATCTCCCGGGCCACCTGAATGGCCAGCTCCCGCGTGGGCACCAGGCACAGGGCTCCAAACGCGTCACCCGGCTCAAGCAGATGGAGGATGGGCAGACCGAACGCCGCCGTCTTCCCGGTGCCGGTTCTCGACTGCCCCATGACGTCGCGGCCGCTGATCGCCAGCGGGATCAGTTCAGCTTGAACGTGCGTCGGGTTCTGGAAGCCGGCCTCTTCGATGCCCGAGAGCACCTCTGGACGCAGGCCGAGATCCGCGAAGGATCGTGTGGTATCAAATATCTCGCTCATGAGGAATCAGTGCCGATCATGCGGGCGTCAGCGCCCGCCTATTCGGCCGCGTTCGTTCCACGGCGCTCATGGTAGGATCAGACACAGGTCGATACAACCAAGGCACGGGCCCCGCACGGATGCAATCGGACAGTCTCCTTCATGTCGATCTCGCCGCCATCGGCAGGAATGCCGCGGCATTCAAACGCCTCGTCGGCGTGGATACGGCGTGCTGCGGCGTTGTGAAGGCTGACGCCTATGGCCTCGGGGCCGTCCGGGTCTCAGGGGCCTTGATGGATGGTCAGGTGGACATGCTGGCCGTATTCCGGGTCGAAGAGGCCTTGGAACTCCTCCGCGAGCAGGTCGGTGTTCCCCTGCTGGTCCTGGGGCCTGCCCGGGGACTGAGCCCGGTGCATCCTCTGACATCTCCGCTGTTGGACCGCCGAGTAGAGTTGGTCGTGCACGATCTTCGCCAGCTGCGCGAGGTGGAGGACATCGCTCAAGCGGGCTCGTCACCCATCCGCGTGCATGTCGAAGTCGATGTGGGAATGCGGCGAGGTGGTGTTGCCGTCGAGGAGGCCCAGACCCTGCTGAAGGCGGTGATGGCGTGTTCCACCGTTGAACTCGCCGGCGTCATGGCCCAGTTCACTGCCGCGGGGCATGACGGCGACCGCACTGCAGTCGAGGATGCCCGGCTTCGCACCGTCGCGGGTTCGATCGGCTTGCCGGACGGGTGCCGCGTCCATGCGGCGGCGACCGCGGCCTGCGTGCGGGACTCAAGTCTGCATCACGACCTCATTCGTTTTGGAATGGGCTGGATTGGAACGGTCCCCGGCGACCCAGCGCTCGCCCGCGCGATGTCGCCACATCTGACGCCGGCCGTGCGGTGGCGGAGCACGATCACCAAGGTGCACCGCATCCAGGCGGGCGCGGCCGTTGGATACGGAGGGCTGTGGACGGCGGCAGCGGACACGACCATCGGCATTGTGCCGGTTGGATACGCCGACGGCATTCCGCACACGGCTGGAGCCACATCAGAGGCTGCGGGGGCGTCGGTGGCCGTGATGAGCCAGCGAGGGCGGCACGATGCGCCTGCGCGATTTGCACCGATCGTTGGCGCGGTGAACATGGACCAGTGCGCGATTGACCTGGGGGACGCGGGCAGCGGGGCCGAGGCCTTCGTCGGCCGCGACGTCGAGATGATTTCAGCCACACACACCGGGCCGACGAGCCTGGCGGGCTTCTCGCAGGCGTGCGGCGTGAGCCCACACCAACTGCTGGTGGGCATCGGCCACCGCGTCCGCCGCGTGAGCGTGTCGCGGCTGGACTCGGTGGCCGACCACGCCGACTGGCCGGCCGCTGAGGCCGTGTAGTCCCAACTGATTCGCCAGGGACGCGTCGCGTCCCGGTCTGCACCCATGAAGCACGGCCCTGATGCGATATCCTGCGTGGATGTCCGTGCTTGACATGCAGCCCATGGAGCGGTCGAAGGCGTCCTTGAGCGTGTCAAGGCTCGGCGTCGTTCGCTTCCTCAATGCGCGGCCGATTGTCGCCGGTCTCGATGCACTTGCGGGCCTGTCCGTCAGGCCGGCGCCGCCGAGCGATCTGATCGGCTTGGTGAGTGAACGAGCAGTTGACCTGGCTCTGTGCAGCTCAGTTGACCTGCTGACGGCTCCATTTGATGTTGCGTGGCTTCCCGTCGCGCCGCTTGGCTGCGATGGGGAAACACTGACTGTGCGCGTGTTCTCCCGAAAGCCACTCGATCAGGTTGGCCGGATTCACTGCGATACTGACAGCCACACGTCCATAGCGCTCCTGCGGGTCCTCCTGGCCGAGTACTGGAAGTGCGACCCTGAACTGGTGCCACTCGGGTCGGATGATGATGTCGAAGCAACGCTGTTGATTGGTGACAAGGTGATCGGCCCGACGGGTGATCCCGCCGCGTGGCCCTGTCAGGTCGACCTTGGTGAGATCTGGAAGCAGCACACCGGGCTCCCCTTCGTCTTTGCTGTGTGGATGGGCCGGGCAGAGGAGCGGGATCGGATTCGCCGCGTGGGCCGCGTGCTCGATCGGCAGTTGCGGCTCAATCAGCATCGCCTGCGTGAGATCGTGTCGAAGGAAGCGGGGGATCACGGGTGGTCCCGGGACGCCGCGAGGGACTACCTCACCAGGCACATTCGGTATGCCTTCACGGATCGCGAGCGTGAGGGCCTGCAGACGTTTCTCGGCCGCTGCGTGGCGCTTGGAATCGTTCCCCCCCGCGACCTGCCCGAGCCACTGACGCTCTGAATGCCCAGAGCAGCTGCATTTCGCTGCGGCATCATCGGCGAACTGCATCGCCAGTTGTCCTGGGCACCTGACGAAGCGTGCGAGCGACTCATCGATTCAGCCGAATCACTGGTGCGCGAGATCGATCTCGATCGGGCGTATCCCGTGGAGTTCATCACGTTTCGTCTGACCGGCTGGAAGCCCGATGCGGCGAGCCATGTCGAGTCCGTGGCGGGTGAAGCGTTGCTGGCCGATCTGGTCACCATGGTGCAGCGGATCAGCAGGCGGGTGCCCATGGATGTGGCCGCCGGAGATGTCGCGGTGCTGGATCTGGATGACATTGCGCGGGCCTTGTCGGTGTCCCGTCGAACGCTCGTTCGAATTCGGCGGCTGGGCCTGCTGATGCGGTACGGGCGAATGGAGGATGGTTCGCTCCGGCTCGTGTGCGCGCCCGACATGTTGGACTGGTTCAGGAGGACACGGGCCGACCACATCGCCGGCCGCGCCGTCCCGGCGACCCCCGCCGAAGTCGTCATCGAACTGGCCCGTGCCCTGCAGCCGATCGCGACGATTCAGGCCGCAGTTCGCGCGATTGCGCCGCAGTGCCCCGGACGCTCGCCTCAGGCCATTCGGTCCATTCTGCGGCGGGCGGTGGCGAGCGGACGCGTGCAGGTGTCCTCCCGAGGCCGCCTGACGCCGCGGGAGGGGCGGTTGGCGGCCCGCGCCCAGTGGCGGGGGATTCCCAACGAGGAGGTGGCCGAGCGGCTTGGCGTCAGCGCCGCGGCGGCGCACCGGGCGGCGGCTCGGTGGCGGGCGGACCGGGTGCGGGCCATCTCCCTGTCACTCCAGCAGTCCGAGGACGATGGGCCTGAGTCGGAGACCGTACTCTTGGCGGAGGGTGCGCGATCGGGGCTGCCGCCGTGGAACTCCCGCGTGTCGCTTGAGCCGCCGGAGCGACCTGCTGCGGAGGCCCATCTGCTCGCCGCATCGCACATGCTGCTCAGACGCGTGCATCAAGGCGTTGCGGCCCTGGCGTCGCAGCCGTCCGTGCAGCGGCTCGATCGAATCGAAACGGACCTGCGTTGGATGACGCGGCTGCGATGGCACCTGATGATGTCGCTCGGCCTCGTGGTGCATCAGGCCGTGCTGGCCCGGCTGGGCCGGCAACCGTCCACCATGCCAGCCGACGTGCAGCGGGTGGTGCTCCACCGGGCCACAGGCCTCATCGGAGACGTGCTGGACCGTCAGTCGGTCGCGTCGTTCGACCGATTGGCCATCCGGGTGCGGGCGGCCGTCGACCGGATGCTCGCTGGCGTTCGCGCGGTGGATCCGGGGCACGCATCGGTACGGCATCCGGAGGCGGTGTCCGTGCCGCTGACGTCCCTGTCGCGATGGTCAGGCCTCCTGCCCGACCCTCGATGGCACCATGCCGTCAACCGTCTGTCCGGCGCGCAGGCGGAGGTCTGTCAGGCCCGGTGGGGCTTTGCTGGCGACGCGCCGCTGACGCTTGCGGAGATTGCAGGTCTGCGACGCTCCAGCAGGCAGAAAGTGGCAGCCATCTCCGCAGCAGCGCACCGGAACCTTGTTCTGGAGAGTCGATCTCCAGAGATCCCGCAGTGACCGCCGGCTGACGCCTGGATCAACGCTTGGAGAACTGGAACCGCTTGCGGGCACCGGGCTGGCCGGGCTTCTTCCGCTCGACGCGGCGGGGGTCGCGGCTGAGGAAGCCACGGTCGCGAAGGACCGGCTCCAGAGCGCCGTCGTACTGCATCAGGGCTCGACCAAGGCCGAGAATGATGGCACCTGCCTGACCCGTGTAGCCGCCGCCATGCACATTGACATGCACCTGCACGCCGCCGGTTGTGTTGGTGGCTTCAAGCACGGCGCCAATGCTCTTGTGATCGCGTTCTTCGGTGAAGAACTCGGTCATGTCACGGCCGTTGACCTTGAATTCACCGGATCCGCCACGCACACGCACGCGTGCAACCGAGGCCTTCCGCCGGCCGGTGCCCCAGAACCATCCGCCAGCCGATGGGGTGGCAGCGGGAGCTGATTCTTCCACCTCAGGGGTCAGCAGTTCCGACGGAAGCGGCGCAATGGCCTCGGGCGTCGGCGTATCGGCCGGCGCTGCGTCGGTCTGGGTGGGGTCGGTGTTGGGCGTGTCCTCGGTCATCGGGTCGTTTCTCGTCGGATGGACGTCTCATGGTGAGACGTGTCTGTGAATCGTGGCGTATCAGCCGCAGAGTGGCGTCGGCGATTGTGCGGTGTGCGGGTGCTCGGCACCTGCGTAGACCTTGAGTTTTCTGAACATCTGCCGACCAAGTCGCGTCTTGGGCAGCATGCGGCGGACGGCCTGCTCGACGATGCGCTCGGGGTGCTTGGCCTGCACCGCACCGACGCTTCGCAGTTTCAGCCCGCCGGGATAGCCGCTGTAGGATTTGACCATTCGTTGCTCGGCCTTGCGTCCGGTCAGCACGATCTTCTCGGCGTTTGTGACAACGACGAAGTCACCACAGTCAACATGGGGCGTCCAGTCAGGACGATGCTTGCCCATGAGCACGCGGGCAATCTCAACCGCCATGCGTCCGAGCACCTGGCCGTCGGCGTCGATGTGTCGCCAGCCGCATGTGGTCTCGGCGGGCTTGAGGAAGGTCGTTTGACGGGGCATGAGCAACATCTCCAGTTCCGCGGTCTGAAGCAGCGGAATCCCTGAATACAGCAAGACTGCGGCGGACCGCAGCGAATCGGGCAGGATACCCGACCCACCCTCACTGTCAACCTTGCGGGGGCCCGCAGGAGGGCGCCGCAGGCTAGGCTGTCCGCATGCAGACAGGCAGCCAGCCGCCTCCAAAGCCCATTCGCACCTTTCCGGTCGTGGCCTGGGCTGCCATCGTCGTGCTCGCGGCGATGCTCATGCTGGCAGCGTCAGCAGGGAAGGCGGGGGAGGCCGCGGAGGGCGGGACTGACGCCCTTCTGGAGATCGAGGCGCGGCTGGTGCTGGCTCAGGAAGCCCTCGCCCCGGGGACCGGCGGGACGGCCCTGCAGGCGGCGCTCGATCACTCCAGCCCGGACCGCAGGCTCCGGCTGGCTGCTGTGGCGGCGGCCCTCGGCGGCCCGAGCGAAGGGCGGTCGGTCGTGGCGTCGGTGCAGCAGGACCTGGCGGAGGCCGGTGCGGAGCCGACCGCGGAAGAGTTGACCGCGATGGAGGATCTGGACCGTTTGTTTGCCGGGGACGAGAGCGGCGACCTGCAGGCGCGGGTCGAGGCGTCGCTGGGGTGGTTTGGGCGGCTTGCCGTCGCGGCGTCGCCCGCCGATCCACAGGCCCGAGAGGCCCGGGTCGCGCCAGCCTTCGAGGGGGCCGCGGCGATGATGGTCGGGCTGACCATGGTCGTGCTCG
Source organism: Phycisphaerales bacterium (assembly GCA_030748575.1). Lineage (GTDB taxonomy): Bacteria > Planctomycetota > Phycisphaerae > Phycisphaerales > SM1A02 > UBA12567. Next base: position 92,645 of record JASMLR010000001.1, read on the forward strand.
GGCTCGGCGGGCTCGGCGTGTTTGGGCTGGTCATGCTGGTGCTGGGAGCGGTCAGGGCCTTCGGCGATGGTCTGCCGGTTCGGATCACGCTCTCATCTGGTCATGACGGTGTCTATGCCGAGACGTTTGCCGTCTGGCTGGTGCTGTTCCAGGTCATCGTGGTCGCGGCCGGTGCCGCTGCGATGAACCTGCCTGCCAGTTGGACCATGCTCCTGACGTTTGCGGCGTTCTTCGTGAGCCTGGCCGCGCTCGGCTGGCCGGTGCTGCGTGGCGTTGCCTGGTCCCGCGTCCGGCAGGACATCGGGTGGACCTGCGGGCAGGGCATGGTGAAGGAACTTGGCTGCGGACTGCTTGGCTATGCCGCGGCGATTCCGATTGCCGGTGTCGGCATGGGCATCTCCATGATTCTGATTCTGCTTGCGGCGCCCGATGAGGGTGCCGGCGCCGCCGCGCATCCGATCGTCAACGAACTGGCCGCAGGCGGCTGGCCTGTGCGGATCCAGGTGCTCCTGGTCGCCAGCGTTGCGGCGCCGGTTGTCGAGGAGACGATGTTCCGCGGGGTCCTGTACCGCCAGATTCGATCGGCCACGGCGACCTCGAGACTCTGGATGAGCGTCGCCGTGTCGGCGGGGCTGACGTCGCTGGTCTTCGCGGTGATCCATCCGCAGGGCGTGCTGGCCGTGCCGGCGCTCATGGGCCTGGCGATCGCATTCAGTCTGGCACGCGAGTGGCGGGGCAGCCTCATTGCCCCGATCGTCATGCACGGCGTCTCCAACGGCATCGTCATGGCGATGCTCATGGTGATGCTCGGCTGAAACTCAACTCACGCTGATCGTTGGTTGGGTCGGGGCCTGGGCTGCCGACATCGAGACGCGGCGGGCTAGTTCGCCCGACATGTGCTCGATCGCGTCGGTGATCTCGCTGCAGATCTCAAAGTTCGCCAGCGGTGTTCCAGCATCCGCATGCTTGCGCATTTCGATATGCATGGGCATGGGGCCGAGGAAGGGCAAGCCCATGTCGCTCGCCATCGCCTCGCCGCCGCCTCTTCCGAAGAGATCGTATTCGCGTCCGTCATCAGCGATGAACCAACTCATGTTCTCCACGAGCCCGAGGACCGGAACGCCGAGTTCGCCAAACATCCGGACGGCTCGCCGGGCGTCTTCAAGCGCGACGCGTTGCGGCGTTCCAACGATGACGGCGCCCGAGAGCGGCATGGCCTGCGCCAGCGAGAGCGGGACGTCTCCGGTACCGGGCGGAAGGTCGACGATCAGGTAGTCGAGGGTTCCCCAGTCGGTCTGCAGCAGGAGTTGAGAGAACGCCTTGTGCGCCATGGGGCCGCGCCAGATCATCGGCTTGTCAGGATCGACCAGTTTGCCGATGGTCATCGACTTGATTCCGTGCGCCGGGAAGGGCACCAGCGTGTTCCCCTCGGCCATCGCGTCGAGATCGTCCAGACCGAGCATCGTGCCTAGGGACGGCCCGTAAATGTCTCCGTCCAGCAGCCCGCACGTGGCGCCGAGCCGGCTGAGGCCGATGGCCAGCAGCGTGGAAATGGTCGACTTGCCCACGCCGCCTTTGCCGGCGCCGACCGCAATGACATGACGGACCCCGGGCAGCACGTCTCGTTCCGGTGTGGCCGCTGCCGTAAAAACCACATCGACGGTCTGTTCGGCCAGGCCCCTGGTGGTGGCCGCCCCGGCAATGGCCGCGGTGATGTCCGCCTTGATTCGGTCCTTCATGGGACAGGCCGGTGTGGTGAGTTCGATGGTCGTCGTGACGTGATCCCCGTCAATTGCCACCTGCTGCACCATGCCGAGGCTGACGAGATCCTTCTTGAGGTCCGGGTCCTCGACTCCCCGAAGTGCCTCGAATACGTCCGATTCCTGAAGTGGCACGGTGAACTCCTGTTGGGGGATGGTGCGGCGTCCCGAGCCGTAGGATGGTATCGGCTCAGGTGGGGCCATGGAGGTCGCTGATGATGATAGCGCTCGCGTTGACGTGCTCCGTGCTGGTGCTGACCGGAGTATCGATGGCCGATGGGCAGGTGGCCCCTGCGGATCCAACGGATCCGGCGAGCGTGGCGAGGTCCGGCGACGGATCGGTCGGGGGCGGGCCGCTGCTTGCCGGTCCGGACGTGACGTCAACAACGCGAGACGCGCAGCGGCCGGGCATGCGAAGCGGACTCGGTGGGGCCATGCAGCCAACAGGTGTGCAGATGATCCTGCAGGCCCGATGTGGAAGTTGCCACGGCCCGGAGAAGCAGAAGGCAGGTGTCCGGGTGGTGCCGGTCGAGGCGATGTTCGAAGGCGATCGGCGGGACTGGGTGGTTGTTCCCGGCGATCCCAATGCCAGCGAGCTTTTCAGACGGGTGTCGCTTCCGGCCGGCCATGAGGACGTGATGCCGCCGGACGATGGCGCCCTTGGCGATCTCGAGATTGAGAAGATTCGACTCTGGATCGAGCAGGGCGACACGCAGGCTGCACTGATCACCGCGGCCAAGGCGGGTGAGCGGTCAAATGTGGACCCGAGGACCTGGGCCGCGGTCTATCTGTCCCTCGATCTGAAAGCCACGCAGCGGCGTACCGCGGAAGCGGAGATCCAGGCACTCCAGAAGGAAATGGCGGAGCTTCGCAAGGGGCGACGCGGACAAGGGGGGAACTCGGCGGCCGACAGTGACGAAGCACGGAAGGCCGCACGCGCCGGGCGAGAGGCGATGTCCCAACGCATCGGTGAGGTGCAGAAAACACTTTGGGCGGCACTGACGCCGGCGCAGCAGGAGGCCTTCCGCGGCGTGCTGTCCGACCCGGACGCGTTGCAGCAGGCACGCGAGGCCGGGAAGCAGCGGCAGGGGCGACGCGGATCTCGCGGTGCGGGTCGTCCTCGGCGTCCTCAGTGACGCTGGAGCATCGCCCGGGGGACACCGGTGACCCTCGCTCATGGCCCCGTGCGGGGCCCTCGGTGACATTTTTCACGCTTTGCGCGAACGCATTCTCCCAACCGGACATCGTTGTCTCTACGATCGCCCTTTTCCCCCCGATTTTGGAGTCAACCATGTCCGCAGGATCGCTCATTCCCCCGCATGGCGGGACCCTCGTCAATCGAATCGTTTCCGAGGCCGATGCCGCTGCGCTCCGTGAGGAGGCCGCCACGCTGCCGAAGATTGAACTCTCCGCCAAGCAGGCTTGTGACCTTGAGATGATCGCGATCGGTGCCTTCAGCCCGCTGACCGGCTTCGTCGGCAAGGCGGACTTTGAGTCGATCTGCAAGGACATGCGGCTCGCCAACGGCACGGTCTTTCCCATTCCCGTGACGCTCGCCGTCTGCGATGACGTCAAGGGAACGCTGAGCGAGGGCGGCCGCGCCGCGCTGTATCACAGCGATGGCACACTCATGGCCGTCATGGACGTGGCTGAGATCTACACGCACGATCGTGACATTGAGATGCCCGGCGTCTTCCGCACGACGGACGAGGCCCACCCGGGCGTCAAGGCCGTCATGGACGAGGGCAACTGGCTGGTCGGTGGCGACATCCATGTGATCACCGTGACCCCCGAGCATGAGCCGGGCGAGCAGTTCACCGAGTACCGCCTCACGCCCGCGCAGACCCGCGCCGCGTTTGAGGAGAAGGGCTGGTCGACCGTCGCGGCCTTCCAGACCCGCAACCCCATTCACCGCGCCCACGAGTACCTGTGCAAGTGCGCCACTGAGATCTGCGATGGCTTGCTCATTCACCCGCTCGTCGGCGAGACCAAGCCTGGCGATATCCCCGCCGATGTCCGCATGAAGTGCTACGAGACCATCATCGAGAACTACTTCGTTCCCGAGTACACGATGCTCAGCGTCATGCCTGCAGCGATGCGATACGCCGGTCCCCGTGAAGCCGTGCTGCACGCGCTCGTTCGCCAGAACTATGGCGTCTCCCACTTCATCGTCGGCCGTGATCACGCCGGCGTGGGCGACTACTACGGCACCTACGACGCGCAGGAGATCTTCAACGACCTGAATGAGGGCGATCTGGCCGTCACGCCGCTCAAGTTCGAGCATGCTGCCTGGAGCAACAAGGCTCAGGGCATGGTGTCTGCCAAGACCTTCCCGAAGATCAAGGGCGACCAGATCTTCCTGAGCGGCACCAAGGTGCGTGAACTGCTCTCACAAGGCGAGCGTCCGCCTGCCGAGTTCAGCCGCCCCGAGGTGGCCGATGTCCTGATTGAGTGGGCGACCGCCGCAGAGCCCGTCGCAAGCTGATCGTTCAACCCAGATTCAAACGGAGTACACCCCCATGGCCGAACAGGTCGCAACGAATGTCCATTGGCACGACGGCACCGTCACCCGCGATGAGCGGAAGGGCTGCATGAAGCAGACCGGCGGGACCATCTGGTTTACAGGTCTCTCCGGCAGCGGCAAGAGCACGATCGCGGTGGCGGTCGAGCAGGTGCTGTGCCAGCAGGGCCGTCCCGTGTATCGCCTCGATGGCGACAACATCCGATTCGGGCTCAACAAGAACCTCGGGTTCTCAGCTGAGGACCGAGCTGAGAACATCCGTCGGATCGGCGAAGTGTGCAAGCTCTTCGCCGACGCTGGCGTCATCACGCTCGCGTCCTTCATCAGCCCCTACAAGGCCGACCGAGACGCAGCTCGGGCGCTGCACGAGGAGGCAGGCCTGCCCTTCGTCGAGTGCTATGTCGAGGTGCCGCTTGAGATCGCCGAAGAGCGCGACCCCAAGGGGCTCTACAAGAAGGCCCGGGCAGGCGAGATCAAGGGATTCACGGGCATTGACGATCCGTACGAAGCCCCGGAGAGCCCCGAACTGCTGATTCCCACCGGCGACCAGTCGCTGGAGGAGTCGGTGACCATGGCCCTCGAGGGCATCAAGGCGCGTGGTCTGCACGACTGAGCACCCTGTGTGTAAACGACGCGAGGCCGCGATCTCAGGATCGCGGCCTCGTTCTTTTGTGGTGGTGACTTCGGGAGCGGGTCAGGAGCCGCCGTACATGACGACGTCGTCGAACGGGTCCAGCCGGTCATAGTTCTCCTGCCAGCCGCTGCCCGTGACAGGGAACTCGTCGGCCGGGAGCGGCTCGCCGTTCTCGTTGCGGGGGCCGTCCAGCCGCGCCAGGTAGATGCCGTCGGGCCCGGCCGACAGCATGGCGTAGCCGGATCTCGCGGTGCCCAGACGCGGGTCTTCGGTCGTGAAGTCGTTGTCGTCAAAGTACGACTGCCTCGCCATGGCCGGATGCGAGAGCAGCAGGTACAGCCAGTAATCACGCTCACCGTCGTTGCTGTCTGCGCCAAGCCTGCTGCCAAGCAGCGGCTTGGCCGAGTCGCACGCCTGCTGCGCTTGCGTGCGTCCCAGCCGGGAACTGCCGAGGTAGCGGTCGATGCCGTTGAGTCTGAATTGGGGCGTGCCCTCGTGCGTGTCCAGTCCCAGCAGAAGTGGTCCCGTGTCGCGTTCCTTACGGAAGATCATGATGGGGTTGCCCCAGGCGTCGATCAAGTCGGGCAGTTTGGTGAATCCGTCCGTGACTGCAATGCCGTTCTCGCCGTCCGGGTCTGCGTCGTACCCGCTGCCCCAACGCTCCAGAAGTTCGTTGTCCTTGGGGGAGAGGTAGGGGGGGTACTGCTTGCCATTGATCCACGGGCCTTCGCCAACCCGAGGCATACGGACCACGACTGCATACTGGAGGGGTTGATGGTCCGGGTCAGGGTCTACGAGCACAAACTCGATGGGCGTGACGCCGTCCTCGCTCGCCGCGGCGTCTCGGTACCTGACGTACTCGGCGTTGAGCACCTGGTCGACCGGGTTGTCGTCCGCGTCGAGAATGTTCACCCGCGCCCCGCCCAGCAGGTGCAGCAGGATGTTCTGCGTGTTGGTGAGGTTGGCGCCCGATGAATCATCTTCGTGCAGCATGTGTGTGGGCACGATGCCGGGCAGTGTGCCGTGTTCCAACGCAAACGCGTCCATGGCGGCTGAGACCGACTCCATGGTGGACTTGGTTCTCGCGACCTTGGCGGCCGTGGTGGCGCCACCGACGGCGACCAGCAGAATGCCCGCCAGCACGCCAATGAGCGCGATGACGATCAGGATCTCGACGAGCGTGAACGCCCTGGGGGGGCGGTGAAACGAGGCGGTCATGAGCGATTCTCCGGGATACCAGCCACTCAGGATACTCCCGACCGGAGGCTGCGGTTCCAGTTGATCAGAGCGCTGCGAGGCGTTGAGCGGTATCCAGTTCGATGAGTTGGTCGATCATGGGCTGCAGATCGCCCTGCATGATGGCCTGCAGGGGGAAGTTCCGGCTCAGCCGGGTGTCCACGGCGATGGCGTCCTTCCAGCGATAGGTCCGAATCTTCTCGGCCCGTGAGCCGCTTCCGATCATGGCGGCCCGCGACTCGGCACGGGCAGCCTCCTGCTCGGCGCGTTGCCGCTCAAACAGCCGCGCCCTGAGCAGTTTCCAGGCCTTCTCTCGATTCTGCGCCTGGCTCTTGGTGTCCTGCATGCGGACTTCGATCCCGGTGGGCTCGTGGATGAGATGCACTGCGGTTGAGACCTTGTTGACGTTCTGGCCGCCCGGGCCGGTGGCGGTGGTGATCATCTCCTTGACGTCCGCAGCGTTCAGGTGCACCTGGACCTCCTCAGGCTCCGGGAGCACCGCCACGGTCGCGGTGGACGTGTGCACCCGCCCCTGCGATTCGGTGGCCGGAACCCGCTTGACCTGATGCGTGCCGCCTTCGTAGCCCAGGCAGGACCAGGCGCCCTCGCCCTCGACGGCGATCGTCGCGGCGCGGTAGCCGCCCTGCTCGCCGGCGGAGAGTTCCAGATCCTCGACCCGCCACCCGCGGCCAGCCGCGTAGCGGCGGTACATCTCAAGCAGATCGCCGGCCCACAACGCGGCCTCGTCGCCGCCAACTCCGGCCCGCACCTCAAGGATCAGCGAGCCGATGGCGTCGTCGGCCGCGTGGACGAGCCGTGACTGCAGGTCATCTGCAAGGGCGGTTGCGGTGTCGCGAAGTGACTCCAACTCCTCTCTGGCCAGTTCGCGAAGATCAGCATCGCCCTCAAGCATGGCCTCCGCTTCGCGTTGGGCCTCCTGATTGGCAGTCCAGTTGCGGTAGGGCGTGACGATTCGCTCGAGCGCTGCCCGTCGTATGGAGAGTTCCCGCACGCGGCGATGATCCGAGGTCACCTCGGGTGAAAGCAGCGACGCTTCGACGTCGTCGAACTGGCTGGCGAGTTCGTCGAGTTTGGCGATGAGGTTGGCGGGAAGCGTGGACATGGGCGTCGTGAGGGTATCTCGGGTTCGACCTGCGCGCGAAGAAGCCGCATCCCACAGGGGACGCGGCTTCGGGGGGATCGGCTGAGGGTGCTACTTCTTCTTGTTCTTGAAGTAGTCGCCCTTGAACTTGTTCTGGAACTTCTCGACCCGACCGGCGGTGTCCACAAAGGAGGACTTTCCGGTGTAGAAGGGGTGCGAGCCCGACCAGATCTCGACATTCATCTCAGGCACCGTGGCGCCGACGGTCATGACGACCTCGCCGCGATAGGTGACCTTGCACTCGGGGTAGTACTCAGGATGGGTGTCGTTCTTCATGGGATGCTCCAAGGCGACCGGGCCCCTCCCGGGGGCCGGCGAGCCCCGCAGGATAGGGAGCCCCGGTGGAATGTCAAGCCGTCCATTGCCGGGAGGCGGTCCTGACACTATTCTGTGCCGTCTCGCCCGCTCTGGGCGGCATCACGCAGATCCCCTGTAGCTCAATTGGTAGAGCGAGCGGCTGTTAACCGCTAGGTTGCTGGTTCGAGTCCAGCCGGGGGAGTTCCCTGTGAACCAGCGGGTCGCCTGTTTCGAAGCTGGCGACCCGCGGTCGTTTTGGGCCAAGGCGACATCTCCAGGCAGAGCCGGAACAACCGCCCTTGGCGCAATCGTGGTGGGGTGTCGGCGCTCTCGGTTTCGAGACCGTTCCGATCGAACCCCGATCCGAACGCCCTCAAAGGCCTGAGGTATTACCCCCCCCTCAACTCAGTCCAGTCCGCGGATTCTACGCTGTACAGTCACAGCGAATCCGCGGGGAGGGAGTCCTCATGAGACGTTACCGGGCCGCGTTGAAGTGGGTGGGTCGGGGCGTCGGCGCGTGCTACGTCGCCTTCTTCCTGTTCTTCCTCGTGGCGCACCTGATGGGTGATGAGCCTTCCGGATTGCAGCCACTCAGCGGCTCAGAGGTGGCCATGTTCGTCGCGATCGGTGTGACGATCGCGGGCGTGCTGGTCTCGTTCTGGAAGGCTGGCGCCGGAGGGTGGTGCGCGCTGGCCGGATGGATGGCACTGGTCGGGATTGATTGGCCGGTGGTGTTCAATCCCTACTTCGGCATGGCTGCCGTCGCAGGCGTGCTGCTCATTCTTGGGAGTTGGGGGGCTCCGGCGCGAGCGTGCCGCGAATGAGCCCCGGCCACCAGATCTCACGTTCATCCTGGCCGTCACAGGCCAGGCGGAGCAGCAAGTAGGCCCGCGTGGATCCGGCCATCAGGTAGGCCACCACCCAGCCGGCAACCGCCCACTGAACCAGACCGGACCAGAAGGACACGAGCCCACCAGCCCAGGCCACGTGCCAACTCGCGTCAGGCGCCTCGCCGCCCTCGGTGGCCGCCTGGGCGGACGCAAACGTCTCATTGAACGTCCACTGATCGACCAGCGCGGCGGTGATGTCGATGGTGAGGTTGGCCACGGTCAGAACCAGCAGCAGGCCGAGGGCCAGACCGAGCATCAGCGTGAAGAGGTAGAGCATCCAACGCAGCGGCTTGGCCACGATGTAGGCGATGGCGCGGTGCATCGCGTCGGGGCCGTCGCAGTTTTCTGCCGCGACCGCGGGGAGCAACAGTGGACATGACACTGCGTATGCCAGAAGGAGCAGGGCAATACCGAGTCCGACCAGAAGGGCGGCGCCGTAGAGCACAGCCCCCAGAAGGTTCAACACCGGCGCGTTGAGCAGCACAAGACCGAAGACCAGCAGCAGCAATGCAAGCAGGGCCGCCATGACCAGCGGCATGAGCAGCGCGGCGAAGAACGCCTGCCAGCGACCGGCGACCATGCCCAGCGCCGGGTTGACCGAGGCAGCGTCGCGTGTGGCCAGACCCACGGCCTCCAGTCTGCACAGCACGCCGCCTCCGAGCGCGAGCGAGGCCGCGGTCCAGAGGCCGAAGAGCAGGATGAACCAGTGGTGGCCGCCGTTCCAGAGGCTGGCGGGTGTCGTCCACAGCAGGTCTCGCCCGGCGGCCAGAAACGCTGCTGGCTCGAGGCCGACCGTCGCGTCGATCAGGCGGCTGCCGCAGGACTGCACCTGGTCAAGCGTGAATTGAAAGGGCGCCACGGGTTCCGGGTCTTCGCCAGGCGTGACCGCGTTGATGAGACCGGTCATGAGCGATGCCGATGCACTGCTCGGTTCCGGGGTGGTGGCGGCATCCCAGATGCGGCCCCCGCCGACGAGCAGCGCCAGCGTGAACATGCCGATGCCGATTCGGGTCGGGCTGAGCGCCGAACCGATCGCGCCGAGAATTGACCCGAATCGGAACACGCGATCGAAACGTACGTGAGCAATGGATGTGTCAAGCGGGCGTTCGGACACGTGTCACCTCCCAGGCGGTACTGACGATGCTCGGCCGCCTCCGATGGTACAGCAGGCCTCCTGACGCAGCATGCAACAGGGGGCCCCGCTTGACGCGAAGCCCCCTGCAAGCTGTTTCAATGGAATTGGTCAGTCGGTCTCGTCGACACCGGCCTGCAGAATGGACTGTGTGCGAAGCACCATCATGCCGTCGCCACGAAGGTGATACGTCTGCACATGGACCTGATCGCTGTACCGCTGGAACTCGATGAGCGACAGGCTCGGGTGTTCGCCCTTGCCCTGCCAGGTTGTGACCAGACACGACGGATCCCGACCGTGTTCGAGCATCTCCTGGTAGGTGCCGAGATACAGGTGATCGGACAGGGTTTCGGTCTGGATGGAGGTGACGAAGGAGATCCGCTCACCAAAGATCTCTTCGTAGTCCCGCTCGCCGGTACAGGGCATGGTGGTGACCAGCCCCCGCTCCGGGAGTTCCTCGGGGTTGGCCGTCACGATCTCACAGAGCGTGGTCGTGGCGTGCTCAAACCGGAGGACATGGCCCCCCGGGAAGATCCACGCCTCGAACTCAAAATCCGGATGCGTTGTCTCACGACGGCCGGCAATCCGGAAGAATTCCGGATGGATCGGGCCGCGATACAGCAGCATGCTGTAGGCCTGCAGGCCGCTTGCAGATGGGTGCACAGTCATTGTTGAATCCATTCCACACCTTGATTTCGTCGGTTTCGATGGGGGCCTCCGAGGCCCCACGCTCCCCTCCCTGGGAGATACCCGCCGGCGAACAGCGTGTATTGTCGCGGAGGATTGAACAATGGCAACCCTAGAAGGTGAAACGCGGGGAAGAATGTCCCCTGCCGGGCACCTCAGGGCACGGAACCTGAGCGGGAGGCATCGCTTGCAGTTGAAAAAAACTTTGAATGGCAGTGTTTCCGTGACGGAATTGAAACTCGCCCGGGCTGATGTGGCCCTAGGCGTTCCGTGGGCCCCACGGCCCTGCGAGCCTGCCAGGCAGGGGCAGCCTGAGGCGTCCGATCTTGCCACCCTCGCTGAAGCGGCGGAAGCGGCTTTTCCCTTCTGTGAAGGGCTTTCCGGGGCGTGTCGCTGCGTGTTCGGCGAGGGACGCGACGATGCGGATCTGGTCTTTGTCGGGGAGGGACCCGGGGCGGAGGAGGATCGTCAGGGTCGCCCGTTTGTGGGACCCGCAGGTCGTAAATTGGACGAGATCATGGCCGCCATGGGACTGTCTCGGGTTGACGTATACATCTGCAATGTCTTGAAGGCGCGGCCCCCGGGCAATCGCGCGCCGCTTCCGGATGAGGTCGCTGCGTCCGCGCCGTGGTTGCATGCCCAACTGCGACTGATACGTCCCAAGATCATTGTGGCGCTGGGGGGGGCTGCCGCGAAGGTGCTTCTGGAGACCGACACGGGCATCACCCGGCTTCGAGGTCGAATCGCGACCTGGCACGACCCCGATTCTGATCTCCAGATTCCCGTCATGCCGACCTTCCACCCCGCCTACATCCTGCGGAACTACACCGAAGAGGTTCGGCGGCAGGTCTGGCACGACATGCAGGCTGCGATGGCGGTGTTGTCGGGGTCCTGAGCCGCCGGCACCGCAGCGGCCTCAGCGGGGCCTGTCGCCCTCTGCGCACACCAGCAAGCCCTCGGCGGGACCAGTCGCCCTCAACGCCAAGAGGGAGCCCTCCACGCAAAGAAGGAGCCCTCACCGCCCTCAGCGCAAAAAAAGAGCCCGCCGTTGACCGCCAACGTACAGGCTCCTTGTGGGGGGGGCTTGTGAAGTGATCTACTGTTCGCCATCCACCGGGCGGAGGTTCCGCATCTCAGAGAAAAAGTCGCTGAACTGCGTTTGCAGGTCAGGAGGGCGTCTCAATGATCAGGGTCACGGGACCGTCGTTGACGAGTCCCACCTGCATGGACGCCCCGAAGACGCCGGTTCGGGTTGGGACGCCCCGCTCGGTGATGGCGTCAGCGAGGGCATCACAGGCCGGGGCGGCCTGCGACGGGGGGGCCGCTGCGACGAAACTGGGCCTGTTGCCTTTGTCGCAGGTGCCTGCGAGCGTGAACTGGCTGACCAGCAGAATCTCGCCGGAGATGTCCAGGGTGGATCGATTCATCCGTCCGTCGTCGTCAGGAAACACCCGCAGGTTGGTCAGCTTCCGCGCCATCCAGTCGATCGACTCGGGGGTGTCCCGTGGTTCGATGGCCACCAGCACCAGGAGCCCGCGTCCGATCTGTTGGCGGGCGGCGGCGCCTTCGGCATCGACCCAGGCCTGCGAGACCCGCTGGGCGACGGCAATCACGTGCCGAGTGCCAGACCCGCGGAAGCGACGACCGCATTGTTGGTCTCGTCCAGGGCGTGCTGCTGGTAGTCAATCAACTCGATCACGCCTGGTTGCAGGATGTCGAGCATCGCGGCCATGGGCCCGACGCCGCTCCAGCGGTTGGCGTTGGCGTTCCACTTCACGGCGGAGACAAACGCATCTGCATCGCCCTTGGCAAAGGTCCCCAGCAGCTCCCGGTCGGCGCGATCGGCCTCGGCCAGCCGCTGATCGTCGATCGCCCGCGGCTCACCAAACTGTGGGCCCACATGGCTGAGGTCGCCGGTGGCGATGACCAGGGTCTTTCCTTCGGACGCCGCAATGACCTCGCGGGCCGCTTCTGTAAACGCCGCCGTGCTCACTCGCCCTCCGTCCTGGTCGAAGGAGGCAAGCGGGTCGGGGACGAGGACGCCGATGATCCTGGGCGTGCCGAGGCATCGCTGGATCCAGGGGATCTGCATTTCGATGCCATGGGCCGCGAGATGATCCAACTCGTCTTCCATGAAACTGTCACCGACCCGGTCGGTCAGTGCCTCGATGAACGCCGTGTCCGGTTCAAGCCGCCCGAAGGGACTCTGGAAGCCCAGCGGCGTGCCGACGACGCCATCGCCCAGCCCGATCTGGCAGTAGTCCAGCACCAGCACGCGATCGAACGAGGCTCCGAGGATCGCGTGGTAGACGCCGGCGTAGATCTCGGACGTCGCTGCGTAGTCCATGCGTGGGACGCACAGGCCAATCGGATCAAAGGGGAGTTCCGGGTCTTCGGACTCCCCGAGCCAGGCCTCCAACTGGGTTCGGCAGGCCTCCGGGGACTCGCCGAGCATGCGGCTTTGCCGCAGGGGCAGGGTTCCGTCCTCGTGGAGCCGCGCCAGCATCTGCTGCTCAAGTTCGGTGGCGGTCGGCCCCCACAGCAGGCCCAATTCGTCCAGTTTGGACACGAGCGCGGCGATCGCCTCCGGCGGCGCCTTGAGGTTGGTGGCGATCTCCTCCTGCGTCCACTCACCATTGAAGTGCTGAAGGGCCTGCGCCATCCCGGTGGGAATCACCATGGTCTGGTTGCAGAGCATCAGCGGATCCCGGAGGGCCAGGCCCTCCTGCCCCTCCTTGTTCTTGACAGGCTGGGGGAGGACGCGGCGGAGGTGGGGCCGTTCACGGTGGGGGGGGCATGGTTCAGCGGCAGATGCCATTGGGGGCGACTCCTGAATGCGAGCGGGGCAGGCTACAGCGGAACCCCGCCGAATTGGGGCCCTGAACCCCCTGGAGGGCGAGATGTCCGGGAACCTTCGGGGGGCGGCTCCCGTAGGTCGGGCGTGATGTCGGTTGGAATCTCATTGTTTGAGTCAATCAAGGCAATGGGGTGGCCGACCTGACGTTCTGAGGGGGTCGCCTGACCGGGTCAGGCGGTGCCAACGCTGGCGATTGATCGGCTAGGATGTCCGATTCGCCCGCAAGGGATTGGGTGTACGACGTTTCAACGAGATCAGGTGCCAATGCACGGCCGAGGACCACTTTCCATGATGCTGACCCCGAGCACGATGATGACGACCCTCCGAACGGCGATGCTCGCCACGGGTCTTGCCCTCCTGTCCACTGCGGCCTCCGGCCAGGACCATCCCAAACCAGAACCCGCCCCGAAGCCGGCTGCGGCGCCCACACCGGCCGCCACCCCGCCTCAGGGCCCGGCGGGCGGTCTGCTTCGTCCACCGGCCAACATCCCCCCGGCATCGGGTGCCTCCGAACGTGCGCAGGTGATCGTGGCGGAGCCGCCGATCATTCAACTCGGCGAGTTCTCGACCAGCGAAACCAAGGCCGGCAGCGTCATGCTCAAGAACACCGGCGACAAGGCGGTGACCGTCCTCTCGGCCAAGGCGTCGTGTGGATGCACAACCGCCGACTTCAAGAAGAACACGGTCCTCGAGCCGGGTCAGGAAACCGAAGTGACCGTTCGCATGCGTGGTGGACCGACCGCGCGGGTGCTCAACAAGACGGTGACATTCACGATCGAGGGATACCCCCAGTTGAAGGTGCCCGTAAAGGGCAAGTCGATCGCCTACGTCACCATGGAGCCGGGCCGTGTTGGTATTGCTGACAACCCTGACGGCAAGATCAAGTTCAAGTCGATTGACGAACAACCGTTCAAGATCATCAATGTGCAGCCCGCCATCGTGAAGGGCGAACTTCCGGCCGAGCCTGGCGTGGAGCAGGAAGTGATCCTCGACTGGGACGCCTTCCTCGACACGGCGAAGAACTCCCGCGTGACGTTCTACTTCGACCATCCCAAGTGCAGTCAGCACTTCACGATTGTGAAACTGACGCCGGAGGAGCGAACGGCCATTCGCCGCAACGCGGGGAACAACCCTGCCGGAACAAAGGGCGCCAAGGGCGAGAAGACCGCGGGCCCGGGTTTGACAACCTCCGGACAGGCATCGGGGGCGCAGTCCGCCACGCCTCGCGCGCAGTCCCTTTCGAATCTGGTTCGCCGCGGCAAGACCGATGAGGTCAAGAAGCGTCTTGAGGGCGGAGACAAGGCGTCGCACACGGACGACTCGGGCACGCCCCTGCTGGCGCTGGCGGCCAAGGACGGTAATGTCGAGATGATGGCCGTTCTGCTTGATGCAGGCGCGGACATCAATCAGACCGATCGGGTTGGTCGAACGGCCATCATGCACGCAGGGACATCGAAGAACCCCGAGGCTGTGCGGCTGCTCATCGTCCGTGAGGCCGATGTCAACATGAGGGACAGTTTCATCGGCGGACCGCTGGCCTGGACCAGCGGATTCGGTACCGCAGAGTCGGTGCAGGATCTGCTCGACGCCGGCGCCGACGTCGAGACAGTGGGAAGCGCCACCGGCTACACGCCGCTCATCTGGGCGTCGGGCTTCGGCGATCCCAACGCCATTCCCATGCTTCTTGAGGCGGGTGCCAACATCGAGGCCGGTGACGGCATTGATGGATCAACCCCGCTTATGCACGCCTGCAAGACCGGCAAGATTGAGGGCATGACGACGCTCATCAACAGCGGCGCCAACATCGAAGCCCGCAACCGCGTGGGGCAGACGCCACTGCTCGCCGCGGCGTCGCACGCCAATGGCTCTGCAGACAAGATCCGATTGCTCAAGACGTCCGGCGCAGATCTCTCTGCCAAGGACAACTCGGGCCGCACGGCCCTTGATCTGGCCAAAGCCCGCACGGACGCCAATGCGTCACAGGTCATCGTGGTGCTGACCGAAGAGTGAGTTGACACCACAAGGATTCCCCTCCGAGCCGGTCGCCCGCGACCGGCTCGGTGCCCTTTTGGCCTTTGGGAGGGGCAGGCGGGCAGGCGGCTGGTGATACCATGCGACGCCCCGAAACACCCTGTCCCAAGGAGACCAGTGTCATGTCCATCACAACGGATACAGCAGCGCATCCAGCACTTGAGACTCTGCGAGAGCGCATGCTTGGCGCTGCGGCCATCGGGTCCTCAGCCTCCGTACTCCATTGGGATCAGGAGACCAAGATGCCGCCGGAGGGCGTTGAGCCTCGCGGGAGACAACTGGCGGCCCTGGCGAGGATCTACCACGAGCAGGTGACCAGTGCGGAGGTTGGCGATCTCATTTCCGAGTGTGAGGCGTGCAATGACCTGATGGCGGACGAGACGTCCGACGCGGCTGCAACGATCCGCCGGCTCCGAACCGACTACGACCGAGAGACCTGCATTCCAGTTGATCTCGTTGAAGAGGAAGCGACCCTTGGTTCTCAGGCCCAGCACAACTGGGCTGAGGCTCGCCGCAACGCCGACTTTTCGCAGTTCCAGCCCTGGCTTGAGAAGGTGGTGGCGTTGCTGCGCCGCAAGGCCGACTGTTACGGATGGGCCGAGGGAGGCGAGCCGTGGGACGCGCTGGCCGACGGGTATGAACCGGGGTGTACGGCAGCCTGGGTCGAGTCCGTCTTCACGCCACTGCGATCTCGTTTGCAGACTCTGCTGCAACGCATTCAGGGGTCGACGACGCCGCCCAGCAACGACTTCAATGAAGTGCGTCTTCCGATCGATGCGCAGGAGGCGTTTGTTCGCGAGGTTGCCGAGGCCATCGGGTTTGACTTCCGCCGCGGTCGCATGGACGTGTCGACCCATCCGTTCTGCACCGGCTTTCATCCCCGGGACGTGCGAATCACGACCCGCTTCCATGAGGACAATGTCAACGACGCGCTCGGCTCGACCATGCATGAGTGTGGCCATGCCATCTACGAGCAGGGCCTTCGGCAGGATGAGGCGGGCCTTCCGCTCGGCTCGGCCGTGTCGCTGGGGATTCACGAATCCCAGAGCCGCCTGTGGGAGAACCAGGTGGGGCGTTCCCGGCAGTTCTGGCAGTGGTGCCGTCCGGTGCTCGTGAAGCACTTCGGCGATGCAGTGGCCGGGTTTGACGTGGACACGCTGTACCGGTCGGTCAACATCGTCAGGCCGGACTTCATTCGGGTCGAGGCCGATGAAGCCACCTACAACATGCACATCATGATCCGCTTCGAGTTGGAGCGGGCACTGATGACCGGCGATCTCAATGTTGCCGACGTCCCGGATGCCTGGGCGCAGCGGTACCGGGACTACCTGGACATCGAGGTGCCGGACGACGCTCGGGGATGTCTGCAGGATGTGCACTGGTCGATGGTCAGCATGGGCTACTTCCCGACCTACACCCTCGGCAATCTGTACTCAGCGCAGTTCTTCGATGCGGCCACTCGGGAGATCCCGAACCTTGAGGACGGGTTTGCTGACGGCGAGTTCGACCGTCTGCGGTCCTGGCTCAACGAGAAGATTCATCGCCAGGGGCGGCGATATCTTCCGGCCGACCTGTGCGAGGTGGTGACGGGCGCCCCCCTGTGCGCCGACCACCTCATGTCCTATCTCGAAGGCAAGTACGGTGAGATCTACGGCCTGTGACGTGCGACGCCGTCACGCCGCGCGATCGGTGTGACGGCGAGGACGTACGACCGATCCTCGCGGCGGATCTGCAGTTGGCAGGTCTCGCCCGGTGGCGTGACCGCGATGGCGTGGCGAACGCCTGACACGCTGTTGACGGTCCGGTCGCCCACGGCGAGGATGGTGTCGCCAGCGCGCAGCCCGGCCTCATCGGCAGGCAGCCCCGGCGAGACTGCTCGGATGAAGCAGCGGGTGTCTCCTGCCACGGCATCCACACGCTCGCCAAGAGTGACGCCGATGAATCCCTTGGCCACTTCGCCGTCGGCGATGACCGATTCGGTGACGCGGCGCACCATGTCCACGGGAATCGCAAACCCAACGCCTGCGCTGGCACCGGTTGTGGTCTTGATGGCCGTGTTCAGGCCGACAACATGCCCGTGCAGATCCACAAGCGGTCCGCCGCTGTTTCCCGGATTGATGGCCGCATCCGTCTGGATCAGGTGTTCGTACGCGCTCAGTCCGAGATTGGACCGGCCCGTGGCGCTGATGATCCCGGCGCTGTAAGAGTGCGACAGGCCGAAAGGCGTGCCGACCGCCAGTACCCATTGGCCTACGTGCGCCGGGGCGTCGCCCGCGAAGGTCGCCGGTGTGATGTCGACTGCGTCGATGTGGAGGACGGCGAGGTCGGCATCCCGATCGGCGCCGATGGCTTCGGCCTCGTATCGCCTGCCATCGTGCAGCGTCACGACGATCACATCGGCCCCCGCGATGACGTGCAGGTTGGTGGCGATGTGCCCTTCCTCCGAAATGAGGACGCCCGACCCTGTGCCTTCAATGATGGGCCGCATGCCGCGGTAGCGCCCGGTCGCCGCCTTGCCGGTGCCAATTCTCACAACGGATGGTTTGATCTGCGTTGCGGCGGACTGGAACGCCTTCGAGAGGCTGTCAGCAAAGTCGATCGGTGTGTCGTGGGGGTGGCCGATGGCGGCCGTGGCCGCAGCCGCTATGGCGATCGAAGCAGCAAGTACACGCATCGTGTCGGGACTCCTCGTGAAGTATTGGTGATGCTAGGCGCGCCCTTTCACCTTAGGAATCCGGCAGCGGCCTGCACCAGGACATGCTGGTGCATGGACCTGGCCTGCGGCCCGTGACCTCCGGCAGCGTTGTGGGCTCGCCGCCGCCGTCGATGGCGGCCAGGACGGCGACGCACGCGGCCTCTCTGGCTTCGATCGGAACGCCTCGCGCGGCGGTGAGCATCGTGGGGCGGTCGGCGGCCGATGTGATGGCAGCGAGAAGGGGTTGGTGGTGGGCCCCGCCGCCCGCGATCAGCAGTTCATGAGGGTTTGCATGGCGTGAGGCGGTTCCGATGAAGGTGCCGATCGCAGCGGCGAGCGTGGCGAGCAGGGTTGGCGTGTCGGTGGACGCGTGGTGCTCGATCCACTGCACGCACTCGTCTCCGGTCCCCAGGCTTCGCTCGCCGCCGTGGAACTGCGTGTGGAGGGTCTGCGTCAGGGTGGCCAGGAGCGTGTCATCGACCTGGCCGCTCCCGGCGATCCGGCCATCCTCGTCGTACGGCCTGCCAAGCCGCATGCGCGCCGCAGCATCCAGCAGATGGTTGCACGGGCAGATGTCGCGGCCGCGGACGTCGCCATCGCCCGGGAGCCACGTGATGTTGCAGAAGCCGCCGAGATTCACCACGGCCCGTGGGGGACCACCTCCGAAGAGCACGAGGTCTGCGAGCGGCGTGACCGGCGCGCCCTGGCCGCCTGCTGCAACATCGCCGCCTCGAAGGTCAAATGCGGTGGGGCACCCGAGGGCGTGGGCGACTCGTGCGGCGTCGATCATCTGCCAGGAGTCCGGGGGGCTGTGGTAGACGGTCTGCCCGTGGACGGCTGCAAACTGCAGCGATGCGCCGTCGGCCGCGCGCCGCATGACCGCCGCGGTCTGGTCAGCGAGCTCGCGCCGGGCTGCGGCGATGTCGGCGGCCGTCGCCGGCTCACCGCGGCACAGGGCGGCCAGCGTGTCGCGGGCCGGACCGAACGGACCCGACGCATGGTTCAGGACGCTGGCGGTGAGGGATGGTCCGGCGCCCGTGATCTGCACGAGGGCAGCGTCAATGCCGTCGAGGCTGGTGCCGGTCATGGCGCCCACGGCGAGGCGGTCAGTGTCTTGAGGCGGACGCATGGTCGGATGATGCCCGCTTTCAGCTGCGACCGCCAACTTCAGGGGGGATGGGCCATCTGCTAGGCTGCCGCGTCCCCGGATGTCGGTGTTCAGCAAAGGTGACCAGACGTGTCGAAGCGAATTGTTGTGACGGGAGGAGGTGGCTTCCTCGGTTCCCATCTGACCGCCAGGCTTCTGGACGAAGGGCACCACGTCATCTGCATCGACAACTTCTTTACGAGCAGCGAGCGGACCATCGAACCCTTTCTGGGCCGCCCCGGCTTTGAACTGATTCGCCACGACATTGTCGAGCCCGTCTTCGTTGATGAGGTGGACCAGATCTACAACCTCGCGTGCCCGGCGGCCCCGGGTCACTATCAGTACAACCCGGTCCGAACGGTGAAGACGTCGGTCATGGGTGTGATCAACATGCTTGGGATGGCGAGAAAGACCGGCGCTCGCATCTTTCAGGCCTCCACAAGTGAGGTCTACGGCGACCCGGAGATCTCGCCGCAACGTGAGTCGTACCGCGGTAACGTCAATCCGATCGGCCGGCGGGCGTGCTACGACGAGGGCAAGCGGGCGGCCGAGACCCTCTTCTTCGACTATCACCGAGAGCACGGTATTGAGATCCGGGTCGCTCGGATCTTCAACACCTTCGGCCCGCATATGCATCCGTTTGATGGTCGCGTGGTGAGTAACTTCATCAGGCAGGCGCTGGCAGGGGATGACATCACCATCTTCGGGGAGGGTGATCAGACGCGGTCCTTCTGCTACGTGTCCGACCTGATCGACGGCTTCGTCCGCCTGATGAACGCGGATGACTTCACCGGCCCGGTCAATCTGGGCAATCCGCAGGAGCGGACGATTCTGGACCTTGCCGAGCACGTGATCGAGTTGACCGGTTCGTCGTCCCGACTGGTGCGAAAGCCCCTGCCGCCGGATGACCCGGTGCGGCGATGTCCCGACATCACCCTGGCCACGGAGCGGCTTGGCTGGAAGCCCACGGTGGGCCTCCGAGAGGGCCTGGAGGCCACCATCGCGTACTTTGCGGGGCTGGACCTCTCGGAATGGACCCCTCCGACCCCGTATTGGGAAGCGCCGCCCGTTGCGTGACCTCGGCGGGGCGAAGACCCGAACAAACGCCGAAAAAAGATACCGAAAATCTCCCGAACATCCCTTGCGGCCGCCGATGAGTTCTGGCAGGATTCCACCCCTGACAGAACACGAACATGCGGCGGCCGCCCGGACCTTGCTCCCCTCGGGAACCGCTGGCACCGATGAAAGGACGCTCAGATGGTGAAGGCAACGGCTCCCCGATCCCGAAAGAAGGCACCCAAGGCAGCAGCAGGCGGCGGCCGTGGTACCGTTCGCAACGGTTCCACCGGACGTCAACAGGAAGGAAAGGCAGCAGGGACGATGGCACGAAAGCCGGCAGCAGTCACGGAAGGCAAGGCCAAGGTCGATGCCCTTGAACGGGCGATCTCACAGATTGACACGGCCTTCGGGACGGGTTCGATCATGCGGCTCGAAGGCGACCGTCGCCGCGCCGTTGAGGGTGTTCCGACCGGGACGCTCAGTCTCGATCTGGCACTTGGTGGTCGAGGGGTCCCGAAGGGCCGGGTCGTGGAGATCTTCGGTCCTGAGTCGTCGGGAAAGACGACGCTCGCATTGACGATTGCCGCCAACGCGCAGAAGCAGGGCGGTACCGCGGCCATGATCGACGCCGAGCACGCGCTTGATCCGACCTGGGCCAAGCGTCTCGGTGTCAATCTCGACGCACTGCTCGTCTCGCAGCCGGACACCGGAGAGCAGGCACTTGAGATCTGCGAAATGCTGGTTCGGTCCAATGCGCTCGACGTCATCATCGTCGACTCGGTCGCGGCATTGATTCCGCGGGCTGAGATCGAGGGCGAGATGGGCGACAGCCACGTTGGTCTTCAGGCAAGACTGATGAGTCAGGCCCTGCGGAAGTTGACAGGCGCGATTGCCAAGAGCAGTTGTGTTGTCATCTTCATCAACCAGTTGCGGGAGAAGATCGGCGTCATGTTCGGAAGCCCCGAGACCACCCCGGGTGGTCGCGCACTGAAGTTCTACTCTTCGGTGCGTATCGACATCCGCCGCATCGGGGCGATCAAGGATGGCGATCAGAACGTCGGCAATCGAGTGCGGACGCGGGTCGTCAAGAACAAGATCGCGCCGCCATTTCGTGATGCCGAGTTCGACATCATGTTCAACGAGGGCATCAGTGCAACGGGCGACTTGCTGGATCTGGCGGTCGCGGATGGCCATGTCAAGAAGTCGGGTGCGTGGTTCAGTTGCGGCGAGATGCGGCTCGGCCAGGGCCGCGAGAACTCCAAGGCGTATCTGGCGGAGCACCCCGACCTGTTCGCCGAGTTGCACAAGAAGGTCCTGATCAGCCGCGGCGTGGTGGAGGCTGACGGGCAGCAGGACGCGGCCGCCCCCGATGCCCCCGATGCTGACGCGGCGAAGGCGCCTTCATCCTGAGGGTGAGAAGGCCCTGGCGCTTTCGGGCTGCCTGTGCAGGTTAATCGGGCAGTCTGAATGAGCAGTCTGAGTGAGCAGTCTGGCTGAGCAGTCTGGGTGAGCAAGGCGGGCCCTGGCGTGTGATCACGCCGGGGCCCGTGTTGTTCCCCCCCGCGGGCCGCGACGTGCCACAGACGCCTCCGGCGGAGGAAGTGGCCATGCAGCGGGGAGGGTGGCCTTGGCGATCGCTATACTCCCCCCCTTCGCCGCGGCTGTGGCGGAATTGGCAGACGCGCTAGATTCAGGTTCTAGTGGGAGTAATATCCCGTGGAGGTTCGACTCCTCTCAGCCGCATCATCGACCGAAAGGGCCTCGGCGTCGCCGGGGCCCTTTTGTGTCTTCCTTGAGTCCTCTTGCGCCCTCTTGCGTCCACATGGGGTCCTCTTGAGTCCGCTCGCGTCTTCGTCGCCGACGGGCCGGGCGTGGACGGAACGCGGCCTGCCCGCCTCGGTTCCTGAGCCGTTGCCGGCGGCTGAGCACCGCCCCGTACACTGGAGTCCGCGATGTCGCCCGGCAGGGTGTCACTGGAGAACCGCCGAATGAATAACGGGCCCGAGCCGCTCTATCTGGATCACAATGCAACGACGCCACAGACGCCAACTGTGACGGCTGCGGTCGTGGAGGCGTTTGAGCAGGCCTGGGGCAACCCATCAAGCATCCACCGGACGGGGCAGCTGGCCCGCCGGCGGGTGGAGGAAGCCAGGGCGCAGGTTGCGGGGTTGATCGGCGCTGCGGCAGGAGAGATCGTGTTCACCTCGGGCGGCAGTGAGTCGGTCAATGCGGCGATCCGCTCGGCCCTGGATGCGGCCCCGGAGCGGCGTCTGGTCGTGACCAGTGGTGTTGAGCACTCCGCGGTTCGGGAGTTGCTCGCCGTACTCGAGCCCCAGGGGATTGAGGTGATGCAGCTCCCGCACTCAGAGGCAGGCTGTGTTGAGCCCGCTGCCCTGACCGAGATCCTTCGCGCTCGGGCGGACGAGGTGGCGCTGGTCTCGGTGATGTGGGCGAACAACGAAACGGGGGTCATTGAGCCGGTTCCGGAACTCGCGGCCATCTGCGAGCAGTTCGGCGTCCCGATGCACTCTGATGCAACGCAGTGGGTCGGAAAGATGCCAGTCGACGTGGGGTCCGTTCCCTTGACGATGATGAGTTTCGCGGGGCACAAGTTCCATGGGCCGAAGGGGACGGGTGTGCTCTGGGCACGGGCCGGCACCCAGGTGTCGCCGCTGGTTGTCGGGGGCGGCCAGGAGCGAGGCAGGCGGGGGGGCACGGAGAACGTGCCCGGGATCATCGGCTTGGGGGTGGCGGCAGCGGAGGCGCGGGCGTGGCTGGAAGGGGGTGGCCATCGGGCCATGCCTGCGCTCCAGGCCCGCTTTGAGCAGGCCGTTGCCGACGCGGTGCCGGGCGTGTGTGTCAATGGCGGAACCGCTGCGCGCATGTGGTCCACGTCCAGCCTCGGCTTCCCGGACATCGAGGCCGAACTGCTGCTGCTGGTGCTCTCAGAGCGAGGGCTCGATGCGTCGGCGGGCTCGGCATGTTCATCGGGCGCTCTGAAGGAGTCGAGCGTTCTGGAGGCGATGGGGCACCAGCCCTGTCAGGTTCCTGAGGCCCGCTATGGTTCCGTGCGGTTCAGTTGGGCTCGCGAAACCACTTGGGAGACCCTGGCCCGCGCTGCGGCGATCATCGCCGAGGGCGTGGAGGCGGTGCAGGGCATCGAGCCTCCCGCCGAGCAGGTCCCACAGTCGTCCGCCGCTCAAGATCGGTGACGCGCACCGCCCACTGGCCTTGTCGGCCTGGCGCGGGCGGCGGGCCCCTTCGGTCAGGCTCTGGACGTGGCCCCGGCACACCCGCGGGGGGCCGGAGCAGGTAGACTGCCCGCCTCGCCCTGTTAGCTCAGTTGGTAGAGCAGCTGACTCTTAATCAGCGGGTCGTGGGTTCGAATCCTACACAGGGCATTTTGGGTGAATTTTCGGGGTCGTAAGTCATGCAAGTTGAACAGGTTGCGACGGGCTGACCGTGCGCCGGCTGTCAACAGGCCGCGGCGGAGAGCGGAGGGTCTTGGACGGGCCGCGGGCCGTCCCATACACTCGGCTCGGACCCTGAGTTTGGAGGAACGACGCCGCATGCCGCATGGAACCCTCACGCGTCTCTTTGAGGTCCGGGGATTCGGGTTCATCACGCCCGACGAGAGTGATCGCGACGTGTTTCTCGGTATCGACGTGATCAGCTCGTCGACGGAAGTGTTGCGGGAAGGTCAGCGTGTTCAGTACGAGGCGGTGGATGCCGCCCCGGGATTGAAGGCGGTGTCGGTGCAGCCCATCAACGCGTGACCGAACCGGATCTCAATCAACTCCCAGCGGCCTTCTTGAAGCGACTGGAACTGCTGCTGGATCCGCCTGCGCGTGCGGCGTGGCAGCGGGCGGCTGCCAGATTGCCTATGAGTGTGCGGTGGACCGGGCCGCCGGGCCAGGAGTCCCGAGGCGCTGACTATCTGAAGGAACACGGATTCGATCCCCACCCCATCGGTTGGGCACCTGATGCGTGGACGCTTCCCGGGGCGGCCCGCCGGTCGGTGACGGGGCTCGACTGGGTGCGGTCGCAGCAACTCTTTGTGCAGTCGGCTTCCAGCATGGCGGCCGTGCAGGCCCTGGGTGTGCAGCCCGGCCACGATGTGCTCGACCTCTGCGCAGCGCCGGGCGCCAAGACGTCGCTCATTCATCGGCGGCAGGAAGGCCGCGGGATTCTGGTGGCCAACGAACTCAGCCGTGCTCGGTCCCGCCGCCTTCACGCGCTGCTGTCCAGGCTTGACATCACCGGTGTCGAGATTCTGGTTGGCGGAGGGGAACACCTTGGCCGCTCGCATGCGCGGTGCTTCGATCGCGTGCTTGCCGACGTTCCCTGCAGTGGAGAGGGGCGGTTCCACCTGTCCGATCAGGCCACGTGGTCCAACTGGAGTGAGTCGAGCATTCGCGGGCTCTCCAGGCGGCAGACAGCGCTGCTTCAGTCGGCGTGCCACGCCTGTCGGCCGGGCGGTGAAGTGCTCTACGCGACCTGCACGATGGCTCCTGAGGAGAATGAGCAGGTGATTGATCGAGTGCTTTCAAAGGCGGACCCGCATGTGGAACTCCTTCCTGTGGACATGGACATTCCCGGTCGGCGGCCTGGCTTGCAGTCCTGGGGCGGCGTCGAGTTCAGCAACGACCTCTCCCACGCCGTGCGCATTCAGGCGAACGAGATCATGACACCGTTCTTCATGGCCAGACTTCGAAAGGTGGGCAGCGTATGAGTGGGCGAGCGTGGCTCTGCGTAGTGCTGGTCGCGGCTGCGGGGTGCCAGCCGGACCATGCGGCGATGGATGTGGCCTATCTCCGGGCGCACATGCCGCCAGCCGAGTTTGAGCGGCTCGAACCTGACCGCATGGCGCATCACACGCGCGTGATGCGCGCGGCGTGGATGGCGTCCCCTTGGCGAGAAGACGTGGACGAGACGCTCTGGCGTAACGCTGTCCTGCCGCCGACCCATGTTTCGGAAGCGTGTGAGGATTGGTGCGATGTGCTGGTCGTCCGGCTGAGGGGCGTGGGGGCGGACGCAATGAGCGTCCGGGAGACGGTCCAAGCCCTCAATGGTGCGATCGGCGACACACTCGGTGTGCAGTACCACCCGACGAAGCGACGCGCGCCGGATCAGGGACCGCTTGAGACGATGGCATCGGGGTGGTCGTCCTGCACCGGCCTCTCCATTCTGCTTGCAGACGCATGCCGAACGCGGGGCATTCCCGCCCGCCTTGTTGGAACGCCGCGGTGGGTTGACGACAGTGGCAACCACACATGGGTGGAAGTCTGGGCCGACGGCGATTGGCACCATGTGGAGGCCGCCGATCCAACGTCGTGGGACGCGGCGTGGTTTGATGGCAAGGCGGCCAAGGCGGCAGGATCGGATGATCCCATGCATCGCATCTATGCAGTCATGCCTGACGGCCCGCTTGTCTTTCCGCTCGCGTGGGCGCCGGAGCGGCAGGACATACGCGCGGTCGATGTGACGGCCCGCTACGCCTTGCCGCAGGACGCATCACCATGACCACGCGGCGCCGCCTCACCTGGAGGACGGCGCCGCGTAGGGCAGGATGAACACGGTGAGGGTCAGCGGCGTCGCCGTCCCCCGCAAAGACCGGCCAGCCCGAGCATCACCAGTGCCCCGGGGGCGGGGACCGGCATGCCACCGGGACTCCAGACGGGCGCGCCAGCGGACTGCTCGTCAATCCGAAGGCCTTGGTCATACGGATTCATGCCCCAGCCCTTGGGCTCTGTTGGTGACTGAAGGATCAGCGTCACGTCGAGCAGCGACGGTTTGGGCTTGGCGGACGTGTGGTCATTCCAGCCGATGGTGGCCCATTCGTCCTCGGGCAGCGTCGCGCCGCCCTTGATCATTCCGTCCTGGTTCGTGTGGAGCCGAGGCAGTTCGAACAACTGCCAGGGTGTGTCTGCAAACCTCGCGGAGGCCTCCGAGGTCGCCGCTGCCAGAAGGACTGCTGCGGCTGATGTCATGGTCGCTCTGTAAGTGTTCATGGTGACTCCTCTCAAGATCCTGCTGGGACGCTGTCCGCGACGACCTTGGCGGACTCGAGCATGTTCCATCCGGTGCGGCGGAACTGCGGGAATCGACCCATGGTGCCCGTAATCATGCGGACATCGTCGTTGTCAATGGTCAGGGGTTTGTCCTGACCGGTCCATCCAACGAATCGCCTGTGCCCATCGAACTGGATCGAGAACACGCGTTCCCGCATGGCCCAGTTGTCAAGCCGTTCGGCGATCTCGTCGGCCTTGTTTGTGAAGAGCGCCAGCAACCGCTGAAGTTCCCGCTCATCTGAAATGTGGCGAAGCGCGATGTTGCACCCGAAGATGCACCACCATCCGTAACTCTCAAGTAGATCTCCGGTCGCTGTATCGTCGAGATCGACCACCTCGGACATGGCGTCCAGAATGGTGGCTGCAGCACTCCGGGCGTCGATCCGGCCGAGCATGACCTCTGCTTCAAGCATGCCACCCCGGCACGTGCGGGCGATGCCCGCGGCAGTGGGGTGGTCCCGCCAGTCCAGCATGTGAAGCGCCTGCGTTGCCTCCTTGAGCGTGGTGTGCGCGATGGCCGCGTGCTGGTTGGCGTGGCCCGGATCGGCGTCGATCAGGCGGCGGTGCGTGCTTCCCAGCACGTAGAGCGTGAAGGCGTGCGTGCGACGATCGCGATCGGACACCGGCGCTCCGCTCTGAAAGTGGGCGACGATTTCGGCCGCAGTGGCCTGCGCTTCGGTCAGGTGCCACAGGCTGTAGCACGAGTTGGCGAGATTGCTCTGCAGCATTCGACGGACGTCAGACGGAATCGGAGCCTCGGTCAGGCCCTCCCGTGCGATGTCCAGGCTGCGTGTGAAACGACCGAGCCCGTCCCAGGCGCCGAGCTCCCGGTTGCAGGCCAGGGCACGTTCCTCCGCCGTGCTGGCGGCGGACCTCGCCTTTCCTGCAAGCCTGATCATCTCACGGTAGTTGCCTTGACGGTGAGCTTCACCGGCGAGCGTGTCGAGCTCGTCGAAGGTTGCGTCGCCTTCGACCGGCGGGACGTCGCCGTCGGCGCCGCCCCAGAGACACTCAGTGACGTCGCCGACTGACCAGTCGAGTACGTCCGCGAGTTCCACGATGAGATCGAGTTTCGGGTTGCCGCTTGCCGGGATGATCTTGCTTGAATCCCGGCCGAGCGCTTCAGCCAATTCGCGTCGATTCCAGTTTCGGTAGACCTGCGCCAGTTCCACCAGACGCTCGAGTCGCTTTCTCCTGTTACACATGTCAATCATGTCGGGTTCTCCCCTGGCGGTCATTCGCTGTCCGCCGAAAGTAGTGACGGGGTTCAGGTCCGGCGCCTTGGTTCCTCCGTGTACCAAGGCGCGACGCGTGACGTCACAACTGCGAACATAGCGGTCGGTTGCGCCCTTTCGGAAGCCAATTGCCAAAACGCATTGAGACGCTCTTGCGCCACGTTCCTCGCTTGAAGGTTCGTTGTTACAAGCGATGTTTGATCGGGGCGCGAGAGCGATCGCATCGTGTCCACAGCGGTGATGCTTCGATGTCGTTTCAAGCATCACGTTGTTGTCGGGGGTTCGGTTTGTAACGTCTGTATGTTTCTTTGAACGATGCGCATCCCCGCCGTGGGAGGTGGCGCAGCTCGCAACACGAGCTACTCCGGGTTGGTAGCCTGCCCGGCATGTGCAGATGGATTGCCTACACAGGCCCGAGTCTTCAACTGGATGAGTTGCTCATCAAGCCGACCCACTCGCTGATGACGCAATCTCGCCATGCCAGAGAGTCGACGTTCTCGATCAATGCGGACGGGTACGGTGTCGGGTGGTACACGTCGTCGTCGGCGTCGCCGGGGGTGTATCACGAGACGCGTCCGGCATGGAACGATGAGAATCTTCGAAGTCTCGCCTCACATCTGTCATCCCCGCTCTTCATGTCGCACATTCGCGCTGCAACCAGCGTCGTGTCACGCACCAACTGCCACCCCTTTACATGTGACAATTGGATGTTCCAGCACAACGGCGCCATCGGCGGCTTTGATGAAATCCGCCACACATTGGACGAGGCCATCGATCCGCGCGTCTACGCGCAGAAGCGTGGGTGTACTGACAGCGAGACCATGTTCGGGCTGTGTCTGACCGAAGGGCTGCGCGATGATCCGCCGGGCGCCATCGCTCGCATGATTCGTCGTGTGGAGGGTGCGAGGGAGGCGGCCGGCGTGGAACCGCCTTTCAACATGACGGTGGCCATTTCGGACGGCACCACGTTGTGGGCCGCCCGGTACGGCTCGGCTGGGGATGGACCCTCGCTGTACCACACCGCCAACCGGGCGGCGCTGGATCAGGCTTCGGCGCGGGCCGGGGTCATCGAGGCGGCGTCGACCATCGTGGTTTCGGAGCCGCTGGACGACTGCGGCAGGCACTGGGTGGAGGTGCCGGGGGGCCACTGGCTGCAGGCGGTGGGGGACGAGGTGGGCGTGTCACCCCTTCCAGCCGGATGAATGGGCCTGCTTCTTGCCCGGAGGGGCAGGAACCGGGAACTTGCCGCCCTGATTCACGTATTATGTGATGACCACCTCTCGCCGTCTGAGAGGGGTTTTTTGCCTCACAGTGACCGTGCCCATCACGCCTCCGGGTGGGCTGACCCGCTGCGGTGGCACTGTGGCAGGGAGTTCCTGATGCGACATGTGGCTCTGGCCGGGGTGTTTCTGACGGTCTGTGCCGTGACGACGCCGTCCTGGGCCGCTGGCCGGGACCGGGTCGAGATCGAGTCACCGCTGCGTCTGAGCACCCACGCGGCCGACTATGACGCCGCGCCGTCCAAGGCGTCGGTGCTTCGCATGGATTCGGCCGCCGTCGGGACGCTTTGGGGCGCGTCCACCGTGTCGCTGCGGAACATCCCCATGCCCGCAGGCCCGGACGTCGATCTGGAACTTGAACGCGTGGCCAATCCCATCGAGGCGACGTGGCTCCTGGGTGACAATGGCTTCGGCGGCGTGCAGCGGACGTGGGTCCCCGCGGCCGATGTGGTGCTTCTGGCCGGCCATCTGGCGGGTCGCCCGGACCGGCGGGCGTTCATCGGGGTGTCGAACACGGCGGCGCAGGGATGGATCGAGACCGATGATGGTCTGCACCTGCTGTCGACGCCGCCCGATGGCGGGCCGACGCTGCTCTATCGCGTTGGCTCCGAGCGAGGGGGCATCGATATCGCGCCGCCGCCGCCGGCCGAGAGTGGACTGGTCCGGGCCACTGCTGACTCCGGTCTCGTCGGCTCGTCGAGCCGCGTTTCGCCTGCCGAGACGACCGCGAAGCCGCTGACCGATACCGAGCGGATCCTTGACGCCCTGGCCGACCCGGACAGTTCGCTGTACGGCACCGTGTCCGGCGAGACGATTCTGCGTCTGCTGGACGTGCCGGTGGACGGCGATCGGGCGATGGTCGACGTGGAGGACGCCCCGTTTGGCGCCTGCTGTCTGGCCCCGGGAGTGTGTATTCAGGAAACCGAAGCGGTCTGCGCGGCTTTGTGCCCCGGGTCGACGGAGGGCGACCTGATGTTTGACTTCTGCGGCAACCCCTCGGACCCGACCGATCCGCCTCCGTGCTGGCTGGGTGAGGGCGTTCCCTGCGACGAGCGGTGGGTCTGCTACGAGTCGGCGGAAGATGATCCTGACACGCCCGACGAAGAACCGTGGACGGGGAACTGGGTTGGCGCGTGCTGCTATCCGGATCCAGCCAACGACGGCGAGACGCTCTTTGAGGACAAGATGGCCTGCGAGTGCGCCATGTTGGGTGGCCGCTTCGTCGCCGTGCCTGCGTTCTGTCTGGGTGAGTATCTTCCCGAGCAGACGCCGGCAGAGAACTTTGTGTCGGTCGCCGAGATTGAGGCGATCGATGGGATGGAGAACGTTGACTTCTGCAGCCTGCCTGCGGGCGCGTGCTGCGTTGAGCAGAACGTCGTGTGTGCCGACGTCATCGACGACGAGGTGGTGCAGGAATTCTTCGAGCGTATCGGGTGTCTGTATATCCCGCAGGTGTTGTGCGAAGACGCCGACATCATGACGGCGACGTTCAGCGGGACGGGGGGCCCGGGTCTGTTCATCAAGGAGTGTTTTCCGTGTTCCTATGACGTGATTGGCCCGGATGACGCCTTTCTCTGTAACGTCGAGGTTGAAGACAACACGCAGGCGCCTCTGAGCCCGAAGGGGGTCCGGTGTCAGACGCCCCGCATTGTCATCGACACCGACACGTGGTATCTGGAACGATTCAATGGCGATGTGGGCGCGGCTCAGGCCTATGCAACGCTTCTGATGGCATCATCGGCGTTCATGTTTGAGCGAGACGCGCTCGTCAGGCTGCAGATTGGCGAGTTGTTGTTGCGGTCCAGCGGTGTTCCGCCCTCGCTCAATAACCAGACACCTCGGCCCGTTCTCAACCCGTACTTGCCTGGGGCGTGCTGCGCGGGCGGCGTGTGCCATGAGAATCTCTCCTATGGCGATTGCATCAGCGAGTTCCTGCAGGGCGAGTGGCAGGGGCCCGGGTCAAGTTGCTGGGAGCAGTCAACGGACTGCGTAGGGGATCCCATCAACCCGGACGACCCACGGCCATGGACCATCACCAGCACGCTCAGCAACATGAACGCGGAGTGGACGACCGGAACGGCGGGGCAACTCGGTATCGGGTACGACATGGTGCTGCTGCTCTCCGGATTCCCATACGAGCGTTCGGAGCATCTGGAGCCCACGTGGGGCGTCGTGACCCAGGGCATGGCGTCCGGCAACGCGACGATGTGCACCACCCAGTTCAATCCCTTTGCCGTCGCCGCGGTGCAGGGCTCCTTCCCATATCCGGGAACATCATTCGAGTCGGATGACGTCAACTGGGACCCGGTCATGGTCAGCCAGGCTGTGGCGATGACGATCGGCGTCTCCGTGACCCGGGCCTACGGGTACGACCGGTGCATCGGGCTTCCGTGTGAGTACGGGGCAGGCGCCAAGGCAGACTGTGATCTGCAACTGGCTCTCCCCGACTACGGCGACGGCAAGATGCCGCCGACCATCATGAGCAACTGCTATCTGTGCGAGGGCGGAACGGCCAACTTCCAGCTTCGTTTCCGCTCCGAGATCGCGGCGCGCATCTACGCCCGCCTTGCCAACCTCGACTGCGTGGCCGCCGGCAGCACGACCGCCGGGCCGCACGAGGTCCCGGACCCGGCCAGCCCAAGTGATTCGGTGGTGGTTCCTCTGGCCGCCGACGACGTGTTTCGCGTCCTCGGGGCCTCGCCGCAGTACTACGACGTTCTGGCCAATGATCTGGCCATCGAGTGCTCTGCGTTGTCCGACGGCGACCTTGAGATCCACTCGCTCTACGCACCAGCCGATGCAGATGCCTTGCCCGATCCACTTCCGGTTGACCCGGGCGGTCTGCCGACCGCGACCACGGCGGTCACCCTGCAGGGCGGAACTGTTGACATTGCGATCGACCCGGCCACCGGTCAGCAGGTGGTCCTGTACACGCCCCCCGCGGGCGGGATGTGCGGGATGGACGTGTTCATGTACCTGCCCCAGAGTTCAGAGACCGACCCGGATACCGGGAACACGGTCTGGCGGCTGGCAGATGCGGTGGCAACGGTCAGCCTGATTCGCCAGCCGCAGGCTGCTGGTAGTACCACGGACGGCGTGTCCTGGGCGCAGTGCCCACCCGCCGCGTGCTGCGTGCCGAGCGGCCTGTGCTACGACGACTACACGCAGGCGCAGTGTGAGCAGGAACTGGGCGGAGATTGGTATCAGGGTCTTGCCTGCGGCGATGCTGCAGTGCCGTGCACGACGTTTGGCGGGGCGAATCCCTGCGTGGATGCAGCCCTTCAGGTGACGTATCACGCCAGCATCAACGAACCGCCAGCTGGGGGCACGCCTCCCACCCTGCCGATCGACCCCTGCCGGCTCGACCGCACCCAGATCGACGTGAACGCCCAGACCGGCGTGGTCAGCGGCGTGTCCTGGGACAATGTGGAGGCCACGATCACGGATGGCAATGTGACCCAGCCGGAGGAATTGATTCTCCGGTACTGGTTCGCCACCGTGCCTGGCGGGCCGCCCGATGAGTTTGTTGATGTGCGGCCCTTTGCCGACCCCGCAACGACGGTGGACTGCGGACCGACCGTGGCGCCACCGCTTCCGCTGGGTCCGTCCAGTGGAAGCTGCGGGATCGCCGGCGCGCGATACGTGCCGACGCAGAACGGCGTCACGGCCATTCCCCTGGAGTTCCTCGTGCAGCATGACCTGGTGCCCGGCGCCGATGCCTGCTGGCTCGCGGGGGGCTCCTTTGGCGTCTTTGTTGAGGACGACGGCGGATACGGCGCTGTGGCGTCCACGGGGGCGTGCTGCGTGGGCGGTCTCTGCATAGAGACCAATCCCTTCGATTGCCTGGCCCTGGCCGGGTTCACCCTCTCGGAAGACTACTGGTCGAGTGACGCAGACCCGAGCAATGATCCGGATCCCGATGGCGGCGAGCGGATGTGGAAGCGAACCGCCGCGTCATCCGGGTTCTTCATGGGTATCGGGACGACCTGCGACCAGCGAGATTGGTGCCGTCCGACGGCGCCCTGCTGCTACGACCTGGCCAGTGGTGAGCGAACGTGCTCGGTGCTGACCCCGGACGACTGCTGGACGGTGGGCACGACTTTGGGCAACGCCGACGCCGACTATGGGGTGGACTGGGGAACGATCGGGCAGGAGGGGGCGTTTGTCGATGCGACGACGCTCGACGGGACGCCCTGGTCTGATCTGGACGAGGCCGCCTGGGGTTTCGGGTGTGACTGGCCGACCTGTTTCGTCGAGGACCCGGCCGCGACGAGCATCGCCACGGCGGCGTGCTGTGTGCGCACGAGCGACGACACGTTCTGCACCGATCTCACCGAAGAGGCGTGCGCCGAGTTCGGCGTGGCCACCGGTTGGGAGACATCCTGGTCCGTGCAGGGTTCGTGTGATCAGATTCCCTGCGGCTCCTTCGGCGACGTTGCGTGGGGGGGCCCGCTTGGCGCCTGCTGCTATCAGTACGAAGGCGGGTCCGTGAACTGCGAGTCGGACCTCACGTTCGATGAGTGCATGAACACGTACCTCACGCCGGATGATCCCACCTTGATTCCCAACTACATTCAGTTCCGACCCGGCGAGGCCTGCGGCCCATCCTCCGACTGCGATCTGGCGGACCCGCCGGACGAATTGGGGGCGTGCTGCATGTCCGCGAGCGAGTTCTGCTGCGTTCTCGATACGCAGCGTTCCGACTGCAACCGCATGGGCGGCACCTGGCTGGGAGCCGACTCCGACTGCGGCGGCTGCTCGCAGCGGGAAATTGAGGCTGGCGTCTGCTGCCTCTTCGGCATGGCGTGCGTCGAGTCCATGAACAACGCGCGGTGTGTCGCAGCCGGTGGCACGTGGCACCCGACCTTCACCTCGTGCGACGCCGGCCTTCCCTGCTACGGGTCGACCGGGGTGGGATTCGGCTCGGGTGCCTGCTGCTTCGAGTACCAGTGCGTGGACGCGTCCACGCCCGGCTTCAGCAACACGACGGAGGCCGACTGCCTGCTGGCGGGCGGAAAGTGGTTGGGGAGCGGAGCCTGTGCAGGTTTCCCCGCGGGCGCATGTGACCCGATCGATTGCCACTGCGTTGAACCGCACGATGGCACGAACTGTGACGATCTCTTCGACGACTACACCGTGTACACGATTGACGGAACCACATGCGGCCGCTTTGGTGGTGAACCGAGTGTTCTGCTCGGGGACGTCAATGAGGACGGCCGCGTCGGCGGCCTCCCCGACCTGCTCCCGCTCATCGAGGACTGGGGCGGGCCCTCCGCCAATGCAGATCTTGACTTCGACGGTACGGTCGGAATTCAGGACCTTCTGATTCTCTTCACCGAGTGGGAATAGTGGCACGCCGGTCTGATGTCGGTGGGTTCGGTCGCCTGATTGGATCCATCGGCTGGACGTCGCTCGTCGCCGCCGCCCTCGGCGAGGTGTTCCTGCTTGCAGCTTGGTGGCGTCTTGGCGACGCGCCGGCGATTGCGGCCGCGACGTGGATCTGGCCGCTCACGTGGGTGGCCTGCGTGGCCGGCGGCCTGGCGGTGCGTCCAGGCCACACGCCTGCCACTGGAGGCGGGCCGCTGGCGCGGCACATGCTTCGTGAGTTGGCAGCAGGCGCCTTGCTTGTGGCCGTGCCGCTGATCGTTTCGCTCTACGGCCTGGCGGCGATGGTCATTGCGTGGCGGGCCGCTCGCTGACCCGTGACGCGTCTGCGCCGCTTCCGTCTCGCGTGCCGATGTCCCGTCGGTAGAAGCCGCCCTGCAGATCAATCGACTCGATGGCCGCGTTGGCCCGCTCCCGGGCGGCAGGAAGTGAGTCGGCCAACGCCGTCACACTCAGGACGCGGCCGCCGGTGTTGACCAGTTTGCCCTCATGGTTGACGGTGCTTCCGGCGTGAAACACCACCAGGCCGTCTTCTTCGAGACCCTCAAGGCCTGAGATCTCACGACCCTTCTCGTACGGGCCTGGATAGCCCTCCGAGCACAGCACCACGCAGCAGGCCACGCGGCGATCAAAGGACAGGTCCGCATCGACCAGCGTGCCGACGGCAGTTCTCCAGAGAATGTCGACCAGATCACCGTCGAGCCGCGCCATGAGGGGCTGGCACTCGGGGTCTCCGAACCTGCAGTTGAACTCAAGCACTTTCGGGCCGCCCGGCGTGAGCATCAGGCCGGCGTACAACACACCGCGGTAGTCGATGTCGCGGCGGCGAAGGGCGTCCAGGATCGGCAGAAGGATGGTCCGTTCCACCTCAGCGAGCATGGGCCCGTCGAGCAGTGGGGCGGGGCAGTACGCGCCCATGCCTCCCGTGTTCGGGCCGACGTCGCCCTCGCCAACCTGCTTGTGGTCCTGACACGGGTCGAGCACCCACATCGTGCGGCCGTCAACCAGCGCCAGCACGCTCACTTCGGTGCCCTGCAGGAACTCTTCGATGATGACCCGGCCGCCGGCGTCTCCGAAGGCTTTGTCGACCATGATGGTGTCGACGGCCTGCAGGGCCTGCAGCGTCGTGCTGCACACGATCACGCCCTTGCCCGCCGCCAGTCCGGTGGCCTTGACCACCACTGGCTCCTCACGCGCGGCGAGCAGGCTGCGGACCCGATCACCCAGATCCGGCATGGGAACCTCGCCGCGGTCATCACTGGTGCCCAGCCACTGGACGAGCGGGGCGGCCTCTTCGGCGATGTTCTCCTCGGCCAGTTCCGCCTCGATGCCGCGGAGGATCCACCGTCTCGCTGCGTTGGCCGTCTCAACCGTTCGGCTCTCGGCGGTCGGTATCGCCGCCTGTTTCATGAGGTCCTTGGCAAATGCCTTGTCGGCTTCGAGCTGCGCCCCTGCGGCGGACGGCCCGAAGACCTGACGTCGCTCGGTACGAAGGGCGTCGGTGATGCCGTCCGCGAGCGGCTGCTCAGGACCCACGATGACCAGATCGATGCCTTGCTTCTCGCACCAGTTCACAAGCGGAAACGTGTTGGAGGGGTCCCACTTGTGCGGGCACGGCTTGCCCAGTCGGGCCAGACCGGCATTGCCGGGGTCGGTCAGCCAGAGCGTTCCGCATCGGGGGGATTGGCGGATCCGCCACGCCAGCGCGTGCTCGCGGCCACCACCGCCGACCAGGAGGATGTTGCAGGACGACGGGCATGATGGGGGGCGTACGGGCATTTCGGCAGCGTAGCGAATCCGACATGCCTGCGCCGGTCAGCGACGCTTTCCCGTGCGGCGGCGGCGGCCTCGGGGCGTCCCTGGCGCCGACGTCTTCTCGCCCTTCTCCGGATCCATCCGCCCGCTCCGGACGGCGGCGAGCCGGTCGCGGAGTCCCGCCGCCCGCTCGAACTCAAGCGCGTCCGCCGCCTCGAGCATGTCACGCTCCAGCGCGGCCATCAATTCGTCACGGTCAATGTCGGACTCGGCGGCCGCGGAGGCCACGGCGGATCGCGCCGTCCGCCGCGCTTCGAGTTCGCGTTCGATGCCGCGGCGAACCGCTCTGATCACGGTGGTGGGCGTGATGTCGTGCTCGGTGTTGTACGCCTCCTGAACCGCCCGGCGGCGGGACGTCTCGTCAATCGCCGCCTGCATGGATGCCGTCACCGTGTCGGCATACATGATGCAGGAGGCGTCGACATTGCGGGCGGCCCGGCCGATGGTCTGAACGAGGCTGGTCCTGCTCCGCAGGAATCCCTCCTTGTCGGCATCGAGAATGGCGACCAACGCGACCTCGGGAAGGTCCAGGCCCTCTCGCAGAAGATTGACGCCGACCAGCACATCAAAGTCGCCTTCACGAAGCGCCTTGAGAATCTCAATGCGGTCCAGCGTGTCGATATCGCTGTGCAGGTATCGAACGCTCAGTCCCTTCTCGTCCAGATAGGTGGTGAGGTCCTCCGCCATGCGTTTGGTGAGTACCGTTGCAATGGTGCGTTGACCGCGGGCGGCGACCTTCCTGCAAGCCTCAATGAAGTCCGGAACCTGGTTGGTGGCGGGGCGTACCTCGATGAGTGGATCAAGCAGTCCCGTCGGGCGAATCACCTGTTCCGCCGAGACGCCTCCCGCCTGCTCCAGTTCCCAGTCGCCCGGGGTCGCGGAGACGTGTACGAATTGAGGCACGAGGGCCGTGAACTCTTCAAAGCGAAGCGGGCGGTTGTCCAGCGCGCTGGGCAGCCGGAACCCGTGGTCCACAAGAACCCGCTTTCGCGCCTGATCCCCGTTGAACATGGCCCGAACCTGCGGGAGTGTGACGTGAGACTCGTCGACAAACACGAGCCAGTCGCCCGGTTCGTGCCCGGGCACATGGTTGAAGTAGTCCAGCAGCGTCGAGGGACGCGACCCGGGCGGCCGGCCCTCCAGATGCCTCGCGTAGTTCTCAACTCCCGAGCAGTATCCGATCTCGGTGAGCATCTCCATGTCGTACCGGGTTCTCGACATGATGCGCTGCGCCTCGAGCAACTTGCCTTCCTTCTTCAACTGGGCGGCGCGGGCGGAGCACTCCTCACGAATGTCGGCGACCGCCTGTTGCAACCGCTCTTCCGGAAGGACGTAGTGAACGGCGGGGAAGATGAAGACCTGCGACTCTTCCGCAAGCGTTTCGCCTGAAACCGGATGAATGAGTGCGATGTGCTCGATCTCGTCGCCAAAGAAGTCCAGCCGAATGGCAAACTGCTCGTAGGCGGGGAAGATCTCGACGACGTCCCCTCGAACGCGAAACTTCCCTCGTTCGAACTCAATCTCGGTTCGCGCGTATTGCATGTCCGTCAGCGATCCGAGCAGTTCGCGTCGATCAATCTGCTGCCCGGTCTTCAGCGGGAGCAGGCGGTTCTGCCAGGCTTCGGGTGACCCGAGCCCGTAGATGCATGACACGCTTGCGACCACGATGACGTCGTCGCGTGAGAGCAGATTGCTGGTGGCGGCAAGCCGCAGCCGATCGAGATCGTCGTTGCGGGATGCGTCCTTCTCGATGTAGATGTCTCGCTGGGGAATGTACGCTTCGGGCTGGTAGTAGTCGTAGTAGCTGACGAAGTAGCACACGGCGGCCGATGGAAACAGCGCCTTGAACTCCTCGTACAGCTGCGCTGCCAGCGTCTTGTTGTGGCTGATGACCAGCGCCGGTCGCCTGGCCCCGGCGATGACGTTGGCCATGGTGAACGTCTTGCCCGTGCCCGTGGCGCCCAGCAGCACCTGATGCTGGTCACCCCGCTCCACGCCCTGGAGGAGGCGATCGATCGCCGCCGGTTGGTCGCCGGTCGGTTTGTAGTCGGCCTCGATTCGGAACGGGCCGCTCATGCGGCGATCGGGGTGCGGATCACCCGCCGTACTTCGCGTCGTAGGTGGCGGCGTCCATCAGCGCCTCCAGGGGGGAGGCATCCTCCGACCGCACCTTGACCAGCCAGCCGTTCCCCTGGGGGTCGGCATTGAGCAGCGCAGGATCCTGGACGGCCAGTTCGTTGATTTCAACGATCTCACCGGAGACGACGGAGTAGACGTCGCTCGTCGTCTTGACGGACTCGACTTCGCCCACGGCATCTCCGGCGTTGATGGTCGTCCCGGCCGGCCGGAGTTCCACGTAGGTCACGTCGGTGAGTTCGGCGGCGGCGTGGGGCGTGATGCCCATGGTGACGACGTCGCCTTCCTGGCGGAACCACTCGTGGCTTTCGGAGTATCGGCAGTCGGTCGGGCTGGACATCGGGACGCTCCTGCTTTCCATGTCGGGTGCGTGTTGAGGGGGAATGGTATCAGCCCCCGAACCGCCACGAACGGCGTCCATCGGATATGCTCGGCGAGTCTCGACCATGACGCTTCTTCTCTCGCTCACGTCCGGATCGCTCCGCAGCCTGCTGGATCCCAAAGCGGATCCACCGCGGACACTGCATGACGTGCCGGGATTCACCAGCAACCAGTTGGGACTTAGAGGCCTGAGCCTCCATGTCGACATGCTCAGCGGAGCGGCCGCCGCAGATCTCGACACGCTCAGGCACCGGGCCGATCAGGCCGGATGCCCCTGCCTGGTGCTCGTGGACGATGAGCCACTTGAGATTGCCAGCGAAGACGCCGACGTTCGGGCAGGTGTGCTTGACCGGTTGGGCCGGCTTGCTGCCGCCGCCTCCAGGCTGGGCTGCAACTCCCTCTCCGTGCGGGTCTCCTTGCCTGCCGGCGACGAGGCGGCCCTGGATCGCGGCATCGAACTGGTCCAACAGGCGATGGTCAGAATCGAGCGGCAGGAGCTCAATCTCCTGTTGGCTCCGGGCCCCGGGCTTGCCGCGACTTCCGAGGGCTTGTCCGATCTCATCAAGCGGGTCGGCGGGTTCAGAATCGGGGCGCTGCCAACCTACGGCGACCCGCATACTCAGGAAGATCCGATCGAGTTCATTCGCAAGATGGCCCCATACGCCGGCGCCATTCACCTCAGGTGCGAGGGCTTCAAACGCGGTGGAGCGCACCGCGGTCTGGATCTGGCTGCGGGCGTGCAGGCGGCCAAGGCCGTGGGGTATCAGAGCAATCTTGTGATTGACTACGTCGGTGAGGGCGACCCCGCCGCGGACATCCGCCGCGCAGCAGAGGTGCTGCAGGCCGCCATCGACGCCGAGTAGCCATGGCCCCGCGACTGATCGTGACGATCGACGGCCCGGCAGGAACCGGCAAGTCGGCCGCGTCACACATGCTGGCGGAGAGACTCGGAATCGACTGCCTCGATACCGGCGCCATGTACCGCTGCGTGTCGGTGCTCGCCTTGCGAACCGGCGCAGACCCCTCCGATCCTCGCGACCTGATGCCCCTGATCGAGGCGCACGCCATTGACTTTGACTGGACGGCCGACCCGCCCGTGGTTCGTATTGACAGCGTTCCAGCCGAGCAGGACATTCGCACGGCGGACGTCGGACGCACCGTGTCCATCGTCGCTGCGGTCCCGGAGGTGCGGAAGGCCATGGTGCAGGCGCAGCGGGATATCGCGGCCGAGCATCCGAGGCTCGTGAGCGAAGGGCGGGATCAGGGGTCCGTCGTCTTTCCGGACGCGGACGTGCGGTTCTTTCTGACGGCCGAGCCAGCGGTCCGCGCCCGCCGCCGCGTGGCGCAACTTGAGGCCAGAGGGTGGGCCGTCGATGCCGCGGCCATTCGCAGTGAGATTGAAGGGCGGGATGCGATCGACTCCACCCGGACAGTGGGCCCACTGGTGTGCCCGGAAGGCGCGATCGAGATCGATACGACGTCGCTGGACCTTGGTGAAGTCGTCGACGCGCTTGAGCGGGAGGTCCGAAACCGTGTGGGCAAAGCGGTGGCGCCGCCGTGCTGAGCACGTTTCAATTCCGACGTCGAAACCCGGACTGCTCCAGAACGGGGCTGCTGATCTGGTGGACGCTGGTGCCGCTTCTGGTCGGCACGTTCTGCCGGATTGTGTGGCGGAGTCGGACGCGTGGCCGGCACCACATACCCCGTACAGGCGCGGCGCTGATATTGGCCAATCATCAGTCGCACCTCGATCCCATGCTTCTCGGGATTGCATTGCATGACCGGGGCCCGCGGATGATGGCCAGACGCACGCTGTACACGGACGCGCCCTGGCCGCTTCCATGGATGTTGCGGAAGGGGTTTCGCATCATTGCGGTGGATCAGGACGCGGCCGACCCCGCCGCGATGCGGGCAGCGGTCAAGGAACTGCAGGAGGGTCGCCTTTCGATCGTCTTTCCCGAAGGCACTCGAACACCGGACGGGTGCCTGCAGAAGTTTGAGCGGGGCGCCTGGCTCCTGATCAAGCGGGGCGGGGCGCCGGTGCTGCCGGTCGGGGTTGAGGGTACCTTTGATGCCTGGCCAAGGAGAAGCCGGCCCAGACTTCGGGGGCGAGTCATGCTCAACATCGGCGAAGCGATCCCGTGCGAAGACCTTCTGGACTTGGGGCCCGATGCGGCCCTTGCCCATGTGCGGGCCCGCATCGACGCGCTGCGTCTGGAGGCTCGCGCGGAGATTCGCAGACGAAGTCGCGGCCGTTGGCCGGTCCCGGGGCCGGCTGATCAACCACTGGAGGGCGCATCATGCACGGCTGGGATGTGATCACCGATCTGGTGGTGCTTCTCTCCGTGGCCTCCGTCCTCGGAGTTGCGGCAGAACGCATCGGGGTCAGTGCCATCGTTGGCGCGATCCTGGCCGGAATGCTGGTCGGGCCCGGCCTCTTGGGTTGGGTCGGCAATGAGCATCTGGAAGTGCAGTACGTGGCCGAATTCGGTGTGGCACTTCTGCTCTTCACGATCGGTCTGGAGATCACGCGGGACAAACTCGTGGCTTTCGGTCTGCCGGGAGCCAAGGCGGGTGTGATCCAGGTGGCGCTGACGATCGTGCTCGGCGTCATCGCATCAGTTGCATTCGGATGGGGGTGGGGCGCATCGATTGCTATTGGCGCCATGGTCGCGCTCAGCAGTACAGCGGTTGTGGCGCGAACGCTCTTTGATACGGGCCAGATTGAGTCGCCGCACGGTCGCTTCTCCCTTGCCACGTTGTTGGTTCAGGATCTCGCCATCGTGCCCCTGGTCGTGCTGCTGGCGCTTCTTGGTGGTCCCGTTGAGGTTGGTGACGTCGCGGTCGAGCTTGGCTTTGCCGGGGCGAGCGTTGTGATCGCCGTGCTGATCATCGGGATGGTCGCCATTCTGCTCGTTCCGAGGCTGCTACGCAGCACCCACATCAGCGGCAACCGTGAGTTGCCGGTGGTGCTGGCCGTCGTCACCGGTGTGCTTGCCGCATGGCTCTCTCATGAACTGGGTCTGTCGGCCGCGATTGGCGCTTTCATCGCGGGGCTGGCACTCGCCAACTCGCCGTATGCGCGGCAGATTCGAGCCGACGTGACCGGGCTCAAGGCGATCTTTCTGACGATCTTCTTCGCCAGCATCGGGACGCTGGCGGATCTGCCATGGATCTTCAGCGGTGAACGGATCTTAGTGGTGCTGCTGCTTGCGTGCCTCATCATTGTCGGCAAGACCTTGGTGGCGGGCTTTGCTGTGAGGCTGTCGGGAGCGGCCATCGGGACGGCGCTGGCGACCGGGTTGTGCCTGGCGCAGGTCGGCGAGTTCTCATTCGTTCTCGGTGGCGTGGCCCGCAATGAGGGCCTCATTGACGATGAGACGCTGGACATCTTTCTGGCGGCCTCGGTGGTCACGCTGCTGCTGGTCCCCGCCCTGATCGCGGCAGCGCCGCGTGTGGCGGCCCGCGCCTCGGGTGCGGTCACGCTTGGCGATGTGAAGGCGGGGCAGGGCCGCGCCATCGTCATCGGTGTGGGCCCATCGGCCTGGCCCTCCATCGAAGGGATTCGGGAGGCCGGCGTGCCGATCACCGTCGTCGACTTCAACAGCACCGCCGTACAACGCATTCGGGACGAGGGGGACGGCGGCGTCGTCGGCGACGCACGACGGGCCGACATTCTGCGGACCGCGGGCGTGGGGGCCGCACGGCTGATCGTCGTGAGCCTGCCTGATCCGCATGCGGCGGCCGAGACCATTGAGCAGGTGCGCATTTTGGCGGCATCGGTGCCGATCGTCGCGCGGTGCAGGTACAACCGATCCGAACCATTCCTGCGGCGGGCGGGTGCGACCAGCGTCATCCTCGAAGAGGATGCCGTCGGCCTGGTCCTCGGCCGCGCCGCGTGCGAGTTCCTGGAGCAGGCGCCGATCTGATGGGTGGGCGCCGGGAGGCGCCCATGCGCGGATCAACCCATACGTTCATCCTTGAGGGCGTCGATGCCGCGCCGTGTCGCGTTGAAGCTGCGGTCATCAACGGCCGTACGCCCAGAACGACGGTCGTGGGTCTTCCGGATGCCGCTGTTCGCGAGGCGGTCGATCGGGTTCAGGCAGCGATGGAAGTCTCCGGGCTGAAGTACCCGGAGGGCCGGGTCACCATCAATCTCTCGCCGGCGTCCCACCGGAAGGAGGGGCCGTCGTATGACCTTCCGATCGCCATTGCGTTGATGCTGGCCGGCGGCATGCTCGATCGCGCAGCGCGATCCCGCGCCGCCGACTGCCTGTTCGCCGGAGAGCTCCGCCTGGACGGCGGGCTGGCGGCGATCACCGGCGGCGTCGCCATGGCGGATCTGGCGGCCAGGTCCAAGGTAGGCACGGTCATCCTGCCCTTTGAGTCGGCGGGGGTTGCGGCGTTGGTCGGCGGAGTACGCGTGCTCTCCGCTACGTCACTTCTCGACGTGGTGCAGCACCTCGCAGGGGGGCAGCCGCTGCCGCCGGCCGAGCCGATGCGTTTGCTGCGGGGGTCAGCCGACGTGGATCTGGCCGACGTTCGCGGCCAGGCGCTGCCTCGTCGCGCGCTTGCGGTGGCCGCGGCGGGCTGGCACAACCTGCTCATGGTGGGCCCTCCCGGGACCGGAAAGACAACCCTGGCCCGATGCCTGCCTGGCATCCTGCCACCTCCGAGCCCGTTGGAAACACTCGAGATGGCGCGGGTGGCCTCCGTCGTCGGGGCGGTGCCATCCCGATCACGACCCTTTCGGAGCCCGCACCACACTGCATCGGCGGCGG
This sequence comes from Phycisphaerales bacterium, assembly GCA_030748575.1. GTDB lineage: Bacteria > Planctomycetota > Phycisphaerae > Phycisphaerales > SM1A02 > UBA12567. Next base: position 135,837 of record JASMLR010000001.1, read on the forward strand.
CCATTGTCGGCGGTGGTGCCAGACCTCGACCAGGAGAGATCACGCTGGCCCATCACGGCGTGCTGTTTCTCGACGAACTGCCCGAGTTTGCCCGGCCAGCGCTGGAGGCCCTTCGGGAGCCGCTTGAGCGTGATGAAGTTCGCATTGCGCGGGCTGGTGGCCGCGTCTGTTTCCCCGCGCGGGTGCTGCTGGTTGCGGCCATGAACCCCACCCGAAGCGGGCATGGGCGACCCGGGTCGGATGGCTCGCTCCATCGCCTCTCCGGGCCACTGCTTGATCGCATTGACCTGCATGTCGAAGTGCCCTCGGTTCCGATTCGGATGCTGTCAGGTGAGGGGCACGGACAGTCATCGGAGGTCGTTCGCAAGCGCATTCTGACTGCCCGGCGGATGCAGAGGAACCGGCAGGGGGGCGTCCTGAATGGGCGGCTGTCTTCGCGGCAACTCGATGCGTGGGCAGTCATGCGGCCGGGGGCAGAGGCCGTGCTGCAGCGTTCGGTCGAGGACCTTGGCCTGAGCGCCCGGGCCTGGGATCGCCTGCGGCGGGTCGCCCGCACCCTGGCGGATCTGGATGAACTGGACGTGATTGAAGAGGCTCACGTCGCGGAGGCAGTGCAGTTCCGGTGGCTCGACCGGTCGTGATGTGGGGATCGCGGGGTCGGCCTGGCGCCGTTGCGACTGACCGCTGGAATCCAGATGCGTGGGGAGTACCATCGGGCCTGCAGCCCATGGAGATCGCGGCGAGGTGCCGCCGGCAGGGAGGGTGGCATGCAAACACAACAACTGGCAACCAACCCCGTGGTCCGAGCCAACACATGCTCGTCGCAAACATCCATCCTTGGATGGTTCGCGGGATTGGCCTACTACAACTGGTTTGCAGGTGATCCCATTTCAGTCCCATTCTGGGCGCAGATCATCCTGATCATTGGCGGCCTCTTTGCGTCGTCGATCATCATCGGCGGCGGGTTGGCGATCCTGGCGGGAATCGTGACCAAGGTAGTGACGGGACGCTTTGACGGCAGCCCAAATGCCTTCGCATGGGCGGCGCTGGTGAGCCCGGTGCTCAACTTCATCGCAGTCAGATACGCCTTGCTTCTTTTTTCGTCACCTGCTTGATGACATCAGCCTGCGGAGTCCCGGCACCTGCCGGCGCTGCGCCTCGGTTCTGCAGGACGCTCACAGGCCCGGCGCAAAGCCTCGCCGCATCGTGTTCTCGCAGACGGCACGCGGAACCGTGAACTGTGAGAGGTAGTCGCCGCCGCCGGCCTTGGATCCGACTCCAGACATTCCGAATCCGCCGAAGGGTTGTCTGCCCACCAGCGCGCCGGTGCTGCCACGATTGAGGTAGAGATTGCCGACCCGAAATGTGCGGCGCGCCACCTCAAGGTGGGAAGGCCGTCTGCTGTACACGGCTCCGGTGAGTTTGTACTCGGTGCTATTGGCCATCTCGATGGCGGCTTCGAAGCTCGGCGCGTGCATGACGGCCAGAACCGGTCCGAACACTTCTTCTCGGGCGAGCCGGTGATGAGGCTCAATACCGGTGAACACGTGGGGAGCCACGTACGGCTTTCCTGTCTGCTGCTCGAGGCCCTGAGGAATCGTTGCTGCTGCGGCGAGCGTGCCTTCCTCGCGGCCGATCTCGATGTAGGAACGGATCTTGGCAGCCGCCTCTTCGTCGATCACTGGGCCGATGTCTGTGCCGGGTCGCAGTGGATCACCAACAACCAGCGTTTCCACGGATGGCAGCAGCCGGTCGACAAAGGGTTCAAGGGCCGAGCCGACGACGATCGCCCGACTGCAGGCTGAACACTTCTGGCCCTGGAAGTTGAAGGCGCTGTCGCGTACACCAAGGACGGCCTCGTCGAGATCTGCGGAGGTGTCGATGATGATCGCGTTCTTGCCACCCATTTCGCAGATGACGCGTTTGACGTGCGGCTGACCGTCAGGGACGACGCCACAGGCCTGCACGATGTCCAGTCCGACCGCCTTGGATCCGGTGAATGCGACCAATGCTGTCTTTGGATCGCGGACCAGACGAGCGCCGACCGTTTCCCCTTCGCCCGGAACGAAATGCAGGACGTCCTGAGGCACGCCTGCCTGGTGCAGCATGTCCACGAGCAACTTGGCGATGCCAGGAGTCTGCTCGGCAGGCTTGAGGACAACGGTATTGCCGGTGACGAGCGCGGCCACCGTCATGCCGCAGCAGATGGCGAGCGGGAAGTTCCACGGGCTGATGACGACCGCGACACCTCGCGGCTCGTGGAACTCTGTGTCGAGTTCACCGATGAAGGCGCCCAGCCGCTTTGGCTGGAACATGCCAACGGCCTGACGTGCGTAATACTCGCAGAAGTCGATGGCCTCGCACACGTCGCCGTCCGCCTCCCGCCAGGTCTTGCCGGACTCCCGGATGATCACGCCCGACAGGGCGTCTCGCCGTGCTCGCATGAGTTCGGCGCATCGCACCAGGGTCGCGGCCCGCTCACGCGGCACGGTGTCTCGCCAGGCGGGAAACGCCTGCGAGGCGGCCGCCATGGCGACGTCGGCCTGATCGGTGGTTGCGTCGATGGCAACGTCGGGAACCATCGAATCTGCGATCTCGGCTGCGAACGCATCGCGTTGGGCGGCCTTGGAGAAGTCGCGAAGCGGCTCCGTGAAGAACGGCCGTCCGTCACCGACGCCTTCGGCGGCGACGGAGAGCCCGTGTCGTTCCGGACCCTCCTTGATGCGGGCGACACCCGGGTCGGTCGCGGGATCTTCACCATGCGGCGGAGCCAGTTGTGCGGCGGCGTCACAGTCACCCACCGAACTGCCCCGGAGCCACGATTCGTTGGACGTGTTCTCCAGGAGTCGCCGGACGAGATACGCCATGCCCGGAATCATCTCTCCCACCGGCACGTACTCACGAAGCCTCCAGTTCCGCGAGACGGCGACGGCTTTGAGCTGGTCAGCCATGCCGTGCAGCATCTGCAGTTCGAGCGCTTCGTGGGGGAGTCCGCGTTTCTCAAGGAGCGCCACCGCGACGGCGATGGATCGGAGATTGTGTGAGCCGAGCGCCAACTTGACGCCGCCCTGATCGGCGGCGGTCGGCATGGCCTCGATGAACCGTGCCGTCATCCGCTCGAAACAGGCGTCGGTGTCGCGTTTGCGTGACCAGACGGGTACGGGCCACCCGTGCATCTCTGCTTCAATCGTCTCGGCGTCCCAGTAGGCACCCTTGACGAGGCGTACCGTGACCTGCCTTCCGCAGCCACGGGCCCATTCAATCATGCGGCGAGCGTCGTCGTCGCCGCTGCGGAGATAGGCCTGCATGGCCAAGCCCGCCGGGAAGTCGAAGCGTTCGCAGCACCGCTGAAACAGTTCGAGCGTGAGATCCTTGAGCGCCTCGTGCTCCATGTCAAAGTTGACGAGCACGCCGCGTCGACCGGCCTGCTCCAGGATGGGCCGCAGCGCCTCAACGAGGCCGTCGATCGAACCGGTGGGGTCGATCGGGTCCGTGCGGGCATAGAGGGAACTGATTTTGATCGAGACGTTGGCTCGAGGGACGACGCCGATGTGGTCACGCTCCAGGATCGGGTTGTCGGGCCATGCAGCGACTTCGTCGGGAAGATTGTCCACAAGATCGAGGTACCGCTGCTGGTAGATCTCCGCTTCCCGGTCAGAGACGCACGCTTCACCGAGGAGGTCGACCGAAAATGCCATTCCGTCGGACCAGAGTCGGCGGAGCATGGGCAGTGCCGAAGCGGCATCGGTGCCCGCAATGAACCGTTTGGCCATCCCCTCGATTCGGCCTGCCACCGTCCGGGTCATGGCGCCCTTGGCGAACCCGCCAGCCTTCAATCCGAGCCCGAGCCCCGGGGGCAGGGTGACGCCTGGCTGCGACAGGTAGTCGTCGAGATGCTCGTGCACGTCCTCTTTGGTCGCCAGGGACGGGAAGCAGTCCACGAACCGAAACAACTGCACCTTGAAGGCCTCGTCCTTCATGGCCCAGTCCATCAACTTGTCAGACCAGAACGCGGCCGAAAGCAGGCCCTTGCCATGCTTGTCCGCCTCTGCCATCAGGTTGGCGCCGATCCTGGCCGCAGCGGCCTCCACGTCTCGATCAAAGGGGCTCGAACCGGCTTGAACGGCGGTCGGGGCGGGCGGCTTGGTACGTCGTGCGAAGAGTGCCATCTTGGGCTCGAAGTATAGAGATCCGTCGCCGGGTGCTGGTCAGCCGGGATGGGATGCCATGGCCGCGGACACGTCCTCGTAGACCTGCTCGCAGCGGGCCGCAGCATCGGCCCAGGTCAGCCGGCGAATGTCGATGACGCCATGCCTTCGGAGCGTCTGGCCGAGGGGCGGGTGCCGAAGCACGGCGACAATCTTGTCGGCCATGGCCTCCGTGTCCCAGAAGTCACACTTCAGGGCGTGCGTCAGGACCTCGCTGGCGCCGGACGACTTTGAGATGAGCACGGGGACGTTGTGCCCCATCGCCTCCAGGGGCGCAATGCCGAATGGCTCCGACACGGAGGGCATCACGAACAGATCCGCCATGGCGAACACCTTGTCGATGTCGGGGCCCCGCAGGAACCCGGTGAAGAGGAAGTGCTGCCCGATCCCGAGTTCCGCGGCCAGTTCGATGCAGCGGCGGTAGAGATCGCCCGATCCGGCGACGATGAACCGAACGTCCGGCTCCACCTCAAGCACGCGGGCGGCGGCCCGGATGAAGTACTCCGGCCCCTTCTGTCGCGTGATACGGCCGAAGTACAGCACGATCTTCTCTCGGCGTCCGATCGGGCCGGCGCCGCTTGCGATGGGGTCGATGGCAACACCGTTGTAGACCACGGTGACCTTGTCCGGGTTGACGCCGTATCGGCGGATCACGATGTTCCGCGTCAGGCGGGACACCGTGATCACCCGCATCGCGCCATGCATGCCGCGGCGCTCGATGTCGTAGATCTGCTGGTTGACCTGCTCGCCGCTTCGGTCGAACTCCGTGGAGTGAACGTGAACGACCAGCGGCTTGCCGGACCTGCGGGCCACTTCCAATCCAGCCGGGTAGGTCATCCAGTCGTGGGCGTGCACGACATCGAAGTCCCGCGTCCTGGCGGCCGCTCCGGCAAATGCGGCAAACCGGCGGACCTCCGTCATGACGTCGCCCGAGTAGTCCGTCTTGCCGCCTTCGGCGGGTGGGGCCGCGGCCTGCTCGGCTTCTTGCGCTTCCGGGTGCCGCGCTTCGGTCGCCACGGTCTCTGGACCGCCGCCGCCGCCACTTGCAGTCTGCCGCTCACCGTCGCTATCGCTGCCGATGGCCGCCACCGGGCTGTTGGGGTCGGCCTGGTCATAGGGCTGCATCAGCCGAACCGGCAGATGCACAAACTCGACGTCTTCAGAGAAGGGCTGCCGCTCTGATTCGGGCGTCTCCGGTGACGGAGTCGTCTGCGGTTGGGTGGCGGGGGGCCTTGACGGCGACGTATCGGCCGGCGTCGGAGTGGCCGGCGAGGCATCGGTCGGCGCAGACTCGGCGAGCGTCTCCGGGCTGAGCAGGTCGACGTGCGCCGAGGCGTTGGGGTCGGTGGCGCCAGGCATGACAAACGTGATGGCCAGACCGCGAGCGTCCATGGCGCGGGTGAGCCCGTGGCAGGCCGTGCCGAGGCCTCCCGTGATGTAGGGCGGGAACTCCCAACCGAGCATGAAGACGCGCATGGTTCGATCCTGTTGCCGATTGCAGGGGCTCCGGACGCACGTCCAAAGGGGGGCGCCGCCGAGGAACCGCAGCCCCGCATGGTACCCTGCGCTCCGTGACGGCACCTGCTCCATCCATGTCGGGTCGATCGTGGACGACGCGAGACCTGCTCGATTGGATCGAGGGGCACCTCTCGCAGAGAGGCGTCGACGAGCCCCTGCTCGTGGCCAGATGGCTGGTGGCTTCGGCCATTGGAACCGACGCGATCCACCTCTATACCGATCTTGATCGGCCCGCCTCCGAGCCTGAGCGAACCAGACTTCGTGACCTTGTGACCAGAGCCGGAATGCACGAGCCCGTGCAGTACCTCATTGGGGAGGCGGGATTCCTCGGCCGGCTGTTCAAGGTCGAGCCGGGTGTACTCATTCCGCGAACAGCGACCGAAACGCTGGTGCAGCATGTCCAGACGTGGTATCGGGGGATCGAGCCGGGCTCACGCCCGGACCCGCTGCGGGTGGCCGATATCGGTACGGGGAGCGGCTGCATCGCCGTCACCGTTGCCTTGCAGCAACCCTCTGCGGCCGTTGTGGCGATCGACTGCGAGCCGAGGGCTGTGGACCTGGCTCGGCGCAACGCTGCAACGCACGGCGTGGAAGACCGGGTCACGGTTGTTCAGGGAGACCTCTGCGGCCCGCTCGAGCAGCCCGTCGACGTCCTGCTCTCCAATCCGCCATACATCGACGACGCACGGTGGGCGAGTCTCGCTCCCAACGTCAAGGAGTGGGAACCCGAACTGGCGCTTCGGGGCGGCCCCGATGGCCTGGATGTCGTTCGTCGCCTGCTTGACCAGGCGGGGACGCACGTGCGTGCGGGCGGGCTGTTGATCATCGAGACAGACGACCACCATGCGGCGGCGGCATGTGAGTTGGCGGCCAGTTCCGGCACTTGGCGTCACTGCCGCGTCTTGAAGGACGAGTTCGGCGACGACCGCTTCATGACGGCTGACCGCGCGTGAATCGCTCAGGTGGGCTGGTCCGACGCCGTGATGCAGAGGGCGTTGCGGATGGCTTCGATGAGCTGCGATGTCCTGAACGGTTTGAGCAGGATGCCCTGCACGCCATCAGCGCTCGCCCGGACAATGGTGTGCTCGGGGTCGTACCCGAATCCCGTCATCAGAACGACCGGGACCTCTGGGAGCACCTGCCGGGTTCGGGTGAAGACCTCGTAGCCGGTCGCGTCGGGAAGTCTGATGTCCGAGACCACCATTGCAAATCCGTCCCCAGCCTCGGCGGCGGCCAGTGCCCGGAATGCGGTGGTGCCGCTTTCGCAGGACACGACGATACAGCCGAGTTGCTCAAGCACCTGCGAGACTTCGATCCGAACGCGGTCTTCGTCGTCGACGACGAGCACGCGGCGACCGGCAAGTGCCGGATCCTGTTCGATGGAGTGCAGTTCATGTTCGGCGTCGATGACCGACCGCGGGCCCGCGGCACACGCCGACACGCGGTTGGTCATGTCGGTCACGATGCGGTTCAACCGGCTCGCCAGATCCGGGTCGCGTGTGGACGCAGCGAGGTCGCGAAGTTCCGAGAGCGGGCGTTCAAGTTCGGCGCTCATGCTGCGAGACACCTGCTCGCAGGTCGTCGCCCGCTCCACGACCAGCAGGTCGAGCGTGTGCAGGGCCGAGGCGATCTCGATGGCGAATCGCTCCGCGAGTCTCTGGTCCTCCTCCGAGAACGAGTCGGGCGAGTTGGACTCGATATTGAAGACGCCGACCACCTGATCATGCACGAGCAGTGGGACCGTCAGCGAACTTCCGGCGTCATCCAGACCCTCATTGTAGAGGGGGTCACGCCGGGCATCTGCGCACCGGTACGAACGCCCGGTCGCGGCCACCCACCCCGAGATTCCATTGCCGGTCTCGGACGCGATGATCGACTCGCCGATTCTCAATGGCGAGATGTTCTCGGAGATCACCAGTTCCAGACGCCTGGAGCCAGGAGACAGCAGCCGGATTTCAAAGTGATCGAATCGGAGCATCTGCTTGACGGCCGAGACGATGCGCCGCTCAAGCACCGAGAGCCGCTCGGCGACCGTCGTGCGGGCGATCTCTCCGCGGTCAAGATGAAGGGAGGGCATCGCCGCGTCTGCACCGAAGGCTCTGTTGGGCCCTTTCCCGGAGGAATCAGATGTGGGCGACCGTTGGTCCATATGCCCAGCCTCACAAGCACTCAGGGAAAGCCTACCTCATGTTTCCAACCCGGCAAGCGATTCGCCTTGACAGCAGCCACATGTGACGGAACGATCGCGTCCCGACCACCCAGCGGAGTTCACTAGATCGGATGATTCGGGCGAGTCACATGACCCGGTGTTTTGGGACGGTGAAAGCCGTCGATGACGTCTCGTTCGAGATCGAACGGGGCCGGGTCGCTGGTTTTCTCGGTCCAAACGGGGCGGGCAAGACGACCAGCATGCGGATGCTCGCCGGCGTCCTGCCGCCGACCTCGGGCCGGGCCTTCATCGGCGGCCACGATGTCATGGAGCAGCCCAGGGCCGCCCATGCAAGCCTGGGGTGGTTGCCGGAAGGGGCCCCGGCGTGCGATGAACTCCGGGTGGAGGAATATGTCCGGTACCGAGGGGCGCTGGCGGGTGGCGTCCCGCGGCGGCGGTACGCCGAGTTGCTGGCTCGGTGTGATCTGATGGACGTGCGGCGGCGGCTGGTCGGCCAACTCTCTCGCGGATATCGCCAGCGGGTGGCCCTCGCCGCGGCCCTGGTTGGGGACCCGGCTGCCTTGATTCTCGACGAGCCTTCGACCGGGCTGGATCCGGTGCAGCAGCGAGCGTTCCGGCGGCTCGTGCGGGAACTTGCGGAGGACCGCGCCATCCTCTTCTCGACCCACCAGGTCGGCGATGCGCTGGCCGTCTGCGATGACCTGCTGGTAATCGTGGGCGGTTCGCTGAAGGCGGCGGGCGACCTGGCGTCCCTTCGAGGCGCGGCCGGACGGCGGAGGGTCGTCCTGGAAGCAGCCGGTGTCGATCTCGCCGCAACGCTCGGCGCGATGTCCCAGGTGCACGACCTGGAGGTGCAGGCGACCGAGGGCGACTGGCACCGGGCCGTGTGTACGCTCAAAGACGACGTCCGCGATGACCTCGTTGCCGCCATCATGCAGGCCGGCGGGAGGCTTCGCCTGCTGAGAGACGCCGAGGGATCACTTGAACAGTGGTTGCACGGGCTGCTTGAAGGCGGGTCGGCATGAGGCGGACGCTCGTCATTGCATGGCGGGAGCTCAAGGCGTTCTTCCTGAGCCCGGCCGGCTGGATCGTGCCCGCGCTCTTCCTGTTCAGCTCCGGCCTCGTCTTCATGCAGGCGGTGTTCCACGCAGGGCATCCGGCCAGCCTCCGAGCCGTCATGGGCTTCAACGCCATCTTTCTGCTCGTGGCCGCCCCGGCGATCGTGATGGGCAGCGTGTGCGAGGCGCGGCGGCGGGGGACGCTGGCGCTCCTTCAGGCCAGCCCTGCCCGGAGTTGGGAGATCATGCTTGGCATGTGGCTGGGGGGCGTTGGTGTGATGGTCGCGCTGCTTGCGCCGACCCTCCTGCAGGTGCTCGCGCTGGAGTGGTACGGCCGGCCGGATCTGGGGGCGATCGCCTGCGGTTACCTCGGCCTGCTGCTCCTTGGCGGCGCCGTGCTGGCGTCCGGACTGCTGGCCTCGGCGCTGGTTGGAAGCCAGGCCGTGGCCTTTCTGGTCACCTGTATCGGCTGGGTGCTCGTGTCGGTGGTTCTTGAGGTTGGCCTTCCGAAGGTGACGCCTCCGACGTGGCACGCGACGCTGGCGGGAATCGACCCGCTCCAGAGGCTGCAGGACTTCACCGTTGGTCTGCTCGACTCCGCGAACGTCATCTACTTCGTGCTGATCCTGACGGCGTTTCTGGTCGCCGCCGCGGCTGCGATTCGGGTCGGATGCAGCAGGGCCGCCTCGTCGCTCGGTGTGCTGGGCATGTTCGCGGTGGTCGTCGGACTGGCCTCGATCGCGGCGCATCCATCCCTCCGGGGGCATATCGACGCGACCAAATCGCGAGCCTATTCGCTCAGCCCGCAAACGGCGGCCATGCTGGACGACATCGATGAGCCTTGGCGTATCGCGGTGCTGCTGGTCGAGGATCAGGCGGACCCGGCCATGCTGCGTCAGGTCGATGAGGTGCTTCACCGATTTGAGGCCGCGGCAGATTCCGTTCACGTCGAGCGCATCGATCCCACCGCGCCGGACTCGCTTGCTGCGTGGGAGTCGCTTCGCTCCGATCTGCGAGATCGAGACGCGGCGGCAGCGGCGGCGTGGTCGGACGCGATTGCTGAGGGGACTTCAGCCTTGGAGTCCCTGATCTTCTTCGCCCGCCGCGCGGCAGGTCCGGTGCGAAGTGTTGCCGAGGGCGATGTGCTTGAGACGGGCGCTGCCACGCTCGCTGTGCTTGCGGCCCAGGGCGATCGCATCGTCACCAAAGTGGAGACGCTCATCACGACAGGGCCCGAGCGGCCACTCCCGGAGTGGTCGGCCGCGCGGTCCGTACTGGTGCAGGCGCTCACGCAGTGGGGGAGCGAGTTGGACGGGATCGCGCGGGCCCTGCTCGGGCGGGATGGCGACCTTCCGTCCACGGTCGGCGCCCGGGCCTTCCATCAGGAGGCGGCGAGGCTGTCGCTGGCCGCCGACACCCTTGCGAGGTTGGCGCCGCTGGCTTCGGCGGATCACGGGCGGCACCTGCTTGGGGGAGAGGCTGCTGTGATCATTGGCCCTGGCGGCTCACGCGTCATCCCCGGGGCCCAACTGGTGCCCAACAGCATGGCGGCGGCCGGGTCAGGCCGTGTCGCCTTCGACCAGCGATTCCGCGGCGAGCAACTGATTGCAGCGGCCATGCGGTCGATCAAGGACGGACTTCGCCCACGCGTCGTCTTCATGCACGACGAGGAGACGTCCGTGGTGGCTCCGGGTCGCCCCGAGCGGGACGTGTCGGGGGTGGCGTCGATGCTCGAGGCAGCAGGCTGGACCGTGCAGGAGTGGCAGCCCCACGTGACGCCATCTCCGGCCTCATGGTCGGCGGGGCCAACCGCCTGGGTCGTTCTGCCATCGGTCGGTCGAGGACGGCTGGAGGCTCGGGCGAGTGAGTCGGCGCTGCTCCGCGCGGCGCACGAACTTCTGGCCAGCGGTCAGGGCGTGATGATCAACCTGTTTCCGAGCCCGGGCGTCGAACTGGGCCAGGCCGACCCGTGGGCGGCACTGGCAGCGTCGGTGGGCGTGCAGGCGGATACGGGCAGCGTGCTGCTGCGGGACGTCTCGCCACCGGGCGTCGCCGCCCCGCCCGAAGCAGCCATCGAGTTGACGGACTTCCCGGCCTCGCACCCGGTGGCCGCCGCGTTGCACGGCCAGTCGCTGCTGCTGCCGATGGCCGTGCCGCTGGTTCCGCCTGGCGATGAAGCGGCCCTTGGCTCGATGCCGCCGGCCGGTGATGTCTGGCTCGAACCGCACTGGCAGCCTCTGGTGTCGGTGGATCGTCGTATGCGGCGGCGGACGCCGCAGTTTGATTCCGAGGCCGTACCGGACCGCGCGGTCCCCTTGCTCGCAGCACGATCGCTTCCGAGCGGTGCTCGAGCGATCGTCGTCGGCAGTGGCGGTTGGATGCGGACGGGCATCGCGGACGCTGCGGCCTCAGCGGGCGGCGATCGCGTATCGCTTGTGCATCCGGGGAACCATGAACTCATGCTGGCCGGCACGGCGTGGCTTGCCGGGCTGGATGACCGTATTGCGCGGGGCGCCCTCAGTCAGGAAGTGGCCAGGCTCGGGAGCGTTCCGGCGGGATCGCGGACGATCTGGGGCTGGGTGCTGCTGGCCGGCCTGCCAGGGGTGTCGCTGCTGCTCGGGTTGGGCATCTGGTCATGGAGGCGGACCTGATGCGGTGGATGGCGGTGGTCATGGTCTGGTTGCTGGCGGCCCTGAGTCTCGGGGTGTCCTGGCTGCTGCACGCCGACGATGCATCGCCGGTCGGCGTTGCGACGGTCGCGTCGGCCGCGCCGATCGAGGACCTTGACCGGATTGAGTTGACCGCCGACGGCGCCGCGTGGTCGTATGCGCGGGACGCGGATGGGTGGTGGCAAGTCCGGCCGTTCAGGCACCGCATGCACGCAGACCTGCTCATGGCCCTCCCCGATGCCATGCAGTCTCTGGAAGTGCTTGAAGTGCTGCCGGCTGGGGATCCGCGGCTCCCGTCGCCGTCGTCGCTCGGGCTGGACCCACCAGTCGCCGTCATCAGCCTCCAGGGCACGCGGGGCGGCGAACGGGCGGAACGCACGCTCCATCTCGGTCGATGGGGAATGGCAGGCCGGGCCTGGGCAGCAGACCCGGACTCGGGGCAGGTCATGGTTGTGGATGGTGCGCTTCACGCGCTGTTGAACGACGAGCCGCCGGAAGGGTGGAGGGACCTTCGGTTGTTCCCGGATCTGACGGTAGACGCCGATGCGGTGTCCAGAACCGTCTCGGGTGAGACGCTGACGCTGGAGCGGGACGGGAGAACGTGGCGCATCACGGCGCCGCTGGTGACCCGGGCCGACGCGCAGGCCGTCATGCAACACGTTTCGGAACTTGCCGGCACGCGGGCCTCGGCCGTGCTGCTGGACGAACCACCGGATCTGGCCGCCTTCGGGCTGGAGCCTCCACTTGCAAGCGTTCGGGTGACGTCGCAGGGCGGAACACGCACTGTCCGCGTGGGGGCTCGCCTTGGCGGCGCCAGCCAGGACCGCTATGGAATCGTCGATGGCATTCCAAGCGTCCTTCAGGTTGACGCCTCGGACGTGACGCGACTGCTCGGCAACCCGACCATGTTGGTCGACCACATGGGAACAGATGTTGCTCGGCCGGATGTGGCCACCATCCGCGTGGTCACGGGCGATGGAGATGTTGCTGTCCATCGGGAAGGGGACCGATGGCGCACTTCGACGGGCGAAGACATCCCTTCCGGCAAGGTTGCGGCGCTTCTCGATGCGATGTTGTCCACCAGAGCCGAAGAGGTGGCGCTTCGAGAAACGTATCCCCGAGAGTTGGAGCAGGCGGTGATCACGCTCATCGACGGCGACGGGGGGCCGCTGGATACGGTGCGGGTGCTTCGCGAGCCGGGGCCGCCTGTGGGGCGGCGGCGATGGGCGCTTGAGAACGGAGACAATGTGCTTCGGATTCTCCCCGAGGAGGCGGACGTGCCGTTTCAGTCGCTGCTTCCCGCTGCGCCGGAGACGCCATAGCGGAGCAGGACGTCATCACCGCGGTGGTGCACGGACCTCAGGTGAAGTGTGTCCGCGGATTCGATCCGCGCCGGCGCTCGCCCGGTCAACGGCGGAATCGCCTGAGGATCGCCAATCAATCGGGGCGCCACAAAGACGGCAGCTTCGCAGATGAGCCCCTCGTCGAACAGACCGGTGAGCAGGCCCGGCCCGGCCTCCACGAGTATCGAGTGCATGCCGCGGGTGCGGGCGAGCAGCGTGAGCGTGCCGGTGAGGTCGATGCGGGGGCCGCAGGTCGGCCCTTCCACGACATCCACGCCGCGGGAGCGAAGGGCGTCGACGTCCCGGCGATCCGCGCCTGGGCTGACGACCACGATCACCGGCGCTTCGTCGATGGATCGAATCAGCGCCGAATCCAGATCAAGTGCCGCATGGGGATCGATGACGAGCCGGGCGGCGGTCCTTCGCCGTCGGACGCCCCGAGCGGTCAGCAGGGGATCGTCGGTTCGTACCGTGCCGATGCCGGTCAGGACACCGTCCACCCGGCCCCGCTCGCGGTGCACCAACCGTCTGCTTCTGGCGCCGGAGATCCACTTGCTGTCGCCGCTCCGCGTGGCGATGCGTCCATCGATGGTCTGGGCCCATTTGGCCGTGACCCAGGGAAGGCCCGTCCGCAGCAGCCGGGTAAAGGGTGCCGAGACGAGTCGGCAGGACTCCGATGGAACATGAGTGGCCTCAATGCCTCGGGCACGCAGCGTCTCGGCGCCGCCCCCGGCAGCGGGGTGCGGGTCCGGGCAGCCGAAGCAGACTCGGGCCGGCGCCGCCTCTGTGATGGCATCAACGCAGGGCGGCGTGCGGCCGTGGTGGGTGCAGGGTTCGAGTGAGACGTAGAGCGTCGATCCACGCGCCGCCGGTCCAGCGGCTGCGAGCGCCGCGACTTCGGCGTGGGGACCACCGCATCGCGCGTGGTAGCCGCTGCCGACGGCTCGCCCGGACTCATCCACGATGATGCAGCCGACCATGGGGTTCGGCTCGGCGCCACCATGCCCGCGTACGGCCATCGCCGCAGCGCGATCGAGCCAGTATCGATCGACTGCGGCGGCGGTCGTAGGGGCTGCAATGCTCACGAGTGCGTGAGGACTGCTTCGCTCAGATTCGGGGGCATGACGCGGTACTCGGCCGGTTCCATCGTGCTCGTGGCGCGGCCCTGGGTCATGCCGCGGAGTACGGTGGTGTAGCCGAACATCTCCGAGAGGGGGACTTCCGCCGAGATCACTCGCACCACGCCGCGGATCTCCGAGTCGTTGATCTGCCCGCGGCGGCTCGCAAGGTCGCCGGAGACGGAGCCGAAGTACTCCTCGGGGGTCGTGATCGTGACCTTCATGATCGGCTCCAGGAGTGCCAGACCGGCCTGGCTGCATGCCTGACGGAAGGCCAGCGACCCGGCCTGCTCAAAGGCCACCTGGCTGGAGTCAACGTCGTGGTAGGAGCCGTCGACAAGTTCGATCAGAATGTTGACGACCGGGTAGCCGCCGAGGATGCCCGAAACGGCGGCGCTTCGGGCGCCCGTTTCAACCGACGGGATGTACTCCCGCGGAATGGACCCCTGGGCGATCTTGTCCACAAAGCCGATGTTGTCCTTGAACGTGACTTCCATCTCCTCGGCCTCGGCGGAGGTGCATGGCCTCACGTTGATGATGGCATCGCCGTATTGACCGCGGCCGCCCGTCTGCTTGACGAACTTGCCTCGAACATTCTCGGCAGGCCCGGTGATGGTCTCTCGATAGGACACGCGAGGCGTGCCGACGTTGACGCCGATGTTCATGTCGCGGACGAGCTTGTTCTTGATGATCTCAAGATGGAGTTCGCCCATGCCCGAGATGATCGTCTCGCCGGTTTCGTCGTTGTACCGGGAGCGGAAGGAGGGGTCCTCACGCTGAAGGGTGCCAAGGGCTTCGCCAAGCTTCTTCTTGTCGTCAGTGGTCTGCGGCTCAATGGAGAGTGAGATCACCGGCTCCGGGAAGTGCATCCGTTCGAGGATGATCGGATTGTTCGGGTCGCAGAGCGTGTCGCCTGTGACCGAGTTCTTGAGTCCGATGAGCGCGACGATGTGCCCGGCATGGGCTGCGTCGATGGCCTGGCGGTCCTTCGCATGCATCTCGTAGATGCGGGAGATGTTCTCCTTCCGACCGTTCCCCGGGTTGAGTACGCGGGAGCCCTTCGGAAGTGTGCCCGAGTAGATTCGGGCGTAGGTCAGGTCGCCGTGCGAGTCGGCGACGACCTTGAAGACCAGCGCCGCGAAAGGCGCGTCGTCGGAGCTCGATCGGGTGAGCTTCGTGTCCTCGTCGCGAGGATCCGAGCCTTCGACGTCGGGGACTTCGGTCGGGTTGGGCAGGTAGTCAATGGCGGCGTTGAGCAGCCGTTGAATGCCAATGTTCTTGAGGGCGGCTCCACACAGAATGGGGATGCATTCGTGACCGAGTGTTCCCAGCCGGACGGCGGCCTGGATCTCTTCAACTGTGATGGAGTGTTCGTCCTCGATGTACTTCTCAGTGAGCCGGTCATCGAGTTCCGCAGCACGCTCGACCAGATCATGCCGCCAGAGTTCTGCCATCTCGGCCATGTCGGCCGGGATCTTGCGTTGTTCGACGACGGCGCCAAGTTCGCCGCTGTCGAAGTAATACGCCTTCATCTCCAGGAGGTCGACGAGGCCCTCGAAGTCGTCGCCGGCCCCGATCGGAATCTGCATGGCGATCGGGTTGGCGCCGAGTCGCTCTTTGATGGTGTTGAAGGAGAACTCAAAGTCTGCGCCGATCTTGTCCATCTTGTTGATGAACGCGACGCGTGGGACGTTGTAGCGGTCGGCCTGTCGCCAGACCGTTTCGCTCTGCGCCTCGACGCCTTCCTTGCCGTCAAACACGGCAATGGCACCATCGAGCACACGCATCGACCGTTCGACTTCAATGGTGAAGTCAACGTGCCCGGGCGTGTCGATCAGGTTGATCGTGAATGTCTCACCCTTGTGGTCCCACGGGCAGGTTGTTGCAGCCGACTGGATCGTGATGCCTCGCTGCTGCTCCTCTTCGAGGAAGTCCATGGTGGCCGTGCCTTCGTGCACCTCGCCGAGCTTGTAGTTCTTGCCCGTGTAGTAGAGGACACGCTCGGTGACCGTGGTCTTGCCGGCATCGATGTGGGCGCAGATGCCGATGTTGCGGACGAGTGAAAGATCGGTGGCCATTGGACTGCTCGCTGAATTCCGGATGTTCCGGGGACTGTGAGGCGACCGCCTCTGAAAGGGGCAAACCGGACCGACATCGTGTCGGTGGCTTGATTGATTGGTGGGGCCCACCGCTGGGGGTGGGTGGAGTGCTGAGGCCCGGCATCACGCCGGACAGGGTCCTCAGCGTGGCCGGGCGTCGTCGTCCTCGTCGTTGGGCATGGCGGGATCCTCCCGACGCGTTCCTGGCCTGAATGAAGCCGCCGGCCGCATCGGCCGGCGTCGAAGCCCGAATGGTATCGACAATCCGTCTTGATACCAACACATTGGATGTGAAAAACCGCGGTCAGCAGGACCTGATGAGGTCGGATTCGAGGAGATCGGCCGTCTGAATGACAGGCTGCACCTCGGCGAGAAAGCGTCGTCCGTCCTCCACATACCCGGCGGTGGGCTTGAGTTCCGGCATGTGGGAGGCAAAGAAGCGGTTCAGGCGGATCATCATGAGTTCCCGCACATACTTGGCGGTCATCGATGCGAGCGCCACCGGCAGGTGGTCCGCGTCGGCTCCGGCGGAGAATGAAATGTCCAGCGGGCCCCGCCCTTCGAGCGTCAGTACGTAGCGGCTCTCCGTGTCGGTCTCCTGAAGAACCTGACGAGTGGCCTGAGGCCAGGCTGCGCGGAGGTCGTCGAGATATCGCGTGCGGCCACCGTGCCGATCGACCGCAAGTCGGAGCCGCCGACCGCTTGCGCGTCGCCAGCACGTCTCTGCAAGTGAAATCATCAACTCCCAATTCACAATGGCCTTGGACCCCGAAGCGGCCACTCGCGCGTTGAACTCGCGGGCGGGTACCGCAGCGGCCGCGACGTGGCAGCACCGCACTGCTGCGGACTCCATCGCCCGAGCGAGGCGTGAGCGGTCGATTCGGAACAGGCCGGTGTCCGATCCCAGCGGCAGCATGGTTGAAGAGTCGTACCACTTGCGGTTCGGAGGCTCGATGCCCATTGCGTTGAAGAACACGTCGTCGTTGAGATCGTCGATCCAGTCGCTCTGGCGATCTGCGACCGACGCGAACAGCAGGACGCCTCGCTCCAGATGCGTCAGGGGATGTTTGGAGGCGCCTGCGCCCTTGAGGTTCTTGGAGTCGTCGATCGCAATCCGGCCGCGACGCGTATCTCGCCGCGATCTTGCCACGACGGATCGGAGCGATCGCCACAGGCAGGGGAGATCCTCGGTGTCATCGATCTCGAAAACGGAGACGCCGGCGCACAGCGGCCCGAGCATGGGCCCGTAGCCGGCCTCGTCGATGCCTGCGTAGAGCATGGCGGCTGATGGTAGCGATGGCAGAATTGCGGGAGGGGACTCTACCGGTAGCCCACAGCCTGGCCGTCTCGGCGACCGTCGCTGCCACCGCACCAGCACTGGGGGAGTCTGGCAATCGCCTGACCGCCCCCGAACGAGACGTCTCGGCTGGGTGCGATGACAACCTCATGGCCCCTGGCTCGAAGCGATTGAACCGTCGTCTCGGGCAGGTCGGGTTCCACCGCAACACGCCGCCCACCCTCCAGCCGCCATCGCGGCGCATCCAGCGCAGACTGGGGATCCCATCCGGACGCGGCGACACGGGAGAGCACCTGCAGGTGCCCCTGTGGTTGCATTGGCCCACCCATCACACCAAACGCCATGTGGGGGCGGCCGCTGGCTGTGGTGAAGGCGGGAATGATCGTGTGATAGGGCCGCTTGCCGCCCGCGATGTCGTTGGGATGCCCGGGCCGATCGATGAATCCCGCCCCGCGGTTTTGAAGTGCGATGCCGGTGCCGGGAACGACGATGCCGCTGCCGAAGCCTTCATAGTTCGACTGGATGAAGGACACCGCGCGTCCCGCGGCGTCGCCGCAACACAGGTAGACCGTGCTGCTCCAGCCCGGGAGGTCGATGCGCCGGTCCATGGCACGGGCTGGGTTGATGGTCGCTGCGCCCTGGTCGAGTTGCTTCGATGAAATGCACTGCTTCGCCGCGTCGTCGATGTGATCGTGATCGGCTACGTGAGCCGCAGCATCGACGAAGCCAATCTTCATCGCTTCGATCTGAAGATGCAGGAGTTCGGGGTCGTCCGCATCGAATCGTCCCGGGTCGCAGCGGTCCAGGATTCCCGCTGCCACCAGCGCCGCAAGGCCCTGAGCGTTTGGCGGGAGTTCATGGAGTTCAACGCCGCTGAATGAGACGGACCACGGTTCGACCTCGATCACTTCGTGCTGGCGAAGATCGTCCAGAGACATGGCCCCGTTGTGCCGCTGCGCGTCGGCGATGATGGCGGCTGCAAGTTCGCCTTCGTAGACCGCACGGCCTTCGGACCGGGCGATCAACTCCAGCGTCCGCGCGTGATCGGGGAGGGTCCAGACCTCGCCGATGTCGGGCGTTCGTCCGTCCTTCGTAAAGGTCTCCTGCCACGCCTGGAACTCGCCAAATCGCGTGGCGGCCCGCGCCCACGCTCCGGCGCACTGGGGAGAGACCGGAAAGCCGTTTCGGGCCAGATCGATCGCGGGCTCAAGCAGCGTTTCAAATGGAAGCTCGCCGTGGGCACGCCACAACGCCGCCCATGCCGCGACGCACCCCGGAACCGTGACGGCGTCCCAGCCGAGGCGGGGGATGCCCTCGCGGCGGAGCCGGTCGACATCCAGGGCGGCCGGAGCGCGGCCGGACGCGTTGATCCCGTGCAGGGAGGCGCCATCCCACGTCAGGGCAAAGGCATCGCTGCCAAGCCCGTTGGCGGTGGGCTCCACCACGGTCAGTGCTGCTGCGGTTGCAACGGCCGCGTCGGCCGCGGTGCCGCCGCGGCGAAGCATGTCCAGGCCAACCTGCGCTGCCAGTGGCTGTCCTGTGGCTACCACATTCGCGGCGATGACCGGCATTCGGGCGCCGGGCAACGATCCGCTCGGGAGGGCGTGGCTGAACGTACAGGTCACCGCTCCACCCGATCGATCCAGCCGCCGCAAAGGACGAGATCGCCCTCGTAGCACACGACCGCCTGCCCTTCGGCGACGGCGCGGTGGGGACGCTCGAACCGCACCTCGATGTCGGTCTGGGATGAGGCGCGGACCTGCGCCGGCACCGTCTCGCCGTGGGCGCGGATCTGGGCGACGCATGGGGTCCAATCTTCCCCGTGGGGTCGGTGCCAACTCGCCTCACGGGCCGTGCACGCGTAGGCATCGAGATTGTTCAGGACGCCGAGCGTCACCGTATTGGTCACGGGATCCTTGTCGATGACGTACCGAGGCGCTCCCATGGCGACGCCAAGACCACGCCGCTGACCGATGGTGAAGTGTTGGTGCCCCTCGTGGCCTGCCAGGTCCGTGCCGTCGGTATCGAGGATTCGACCGGGTGCGAATCGCTCCGGTGCCCGCCGGGCGAGGAGGCCGGCATAGTCGTCATCCGGAACGAAGCAGATCTCCTGAGAGTCTGGCTTTGCGTGGACTCCGAGGTTGAGTGAGGCGGCCTTGGCCCGGACCTGTTCCTTGGTCATGTCGCCGATCGGGAGGAGCATGCGGTCGAGCTGCCGTGGGCGAAAGCCGGTCACGCCGCCCGCCCCGAACAGCACATACGTCTGGTCCTTCCCCATATCGACCGCTCGCTGGAGTCGTGCCGTTCCATCGGTATGAGCAATGCGGGCGTGGTGCCCGCTGGCCACCCAGGTGGCTCCGATGCCGTCGGCATAGGCATGCAGCCTTCCGAACTTCAGCCAGTCGTTGCAGCGGACGCAGGGGTTGGGCGTGCGGCCCGCGTGGTACTCACGCTCAAAGTACGTGATGATCCGTTCAAACTCGTCTGCGAAGTTGAGGGCATAGAACGGGACGTCCAGCAGTCCGGCCACCCGGCGAGCGTCGTCGGCGTCGTTGATCGAGCAGCACCCCTTGTGGCCAAGCGGGGCGCCCGCCACAGATTCACCCGGACTGCCCAGGCGCATGAAGCATCCGACGACGTCGAACCCCTGCTCGACGAGCAGGGCCGCGGCGACGGACGAATCGACGCCACCGGACAGGGCGACGAGGACGCGATCTCCCTTGGCAGGGGGCATGACGGCGATGATAGGAGGGGGCTGGTATCCTGACCCGCCTGTCGGGAAGTGTCCCGGCGACAGACCCTCGGAGAGCATCGCCATGACGACCGCGACGTGCAGCACCCTTGAGTACCTCGGCGCGGAGGCCGACGACCTGCTGGGGCACCAGTGTGTGCTCCCGGCCGACATGCTTCACCTTCCGGGCGGGGACTTCGTCGATCGGATCTGGACCGCGAGCGACCGAAGTCCGCAGGTGTTGCGATCCATCCAGGCGTTGTACGGGCATGGCCGGCTCGGTGGCAGCGGCTACCTGTCCATTCTGCCTGTCGATCAGGGCATCGAGCACTCCGGAGCGGCCTCGTTTACCAAAAACCCCATCTACTTTGACCCCGAGAACATCGTCAAACTGGCGATAGAAGGCGGGTGCAACGCGGTTGCCAGCACGTACGGCGTGCTCGGATCGGTTGCTCGCACCTACGCGCACCAGATCCCGTTCATCGTCAAGATCAACCACAATGAGTTGCTGACGGCGCCCAATCAATTCGATCAGGTGATGTTCGGATCGATTGATGAGGCGTGGAACATGGGGGCCGTGGCTGTCGGGGCAACGATCTACTACGGCAGTGAACAGTCGCGGCGGCAGATCATCGAGATTGCGGACGCGTTTGCGTACGCCCATGAGCGAGGCCTTGCGACGGTGCTGTGGTGCTACCTCCGCAACAACGAGTTCAAGGTGAACGGTACCGATTACCACGCCTCGGCCGACCTGACGGGTCAGGCGAATCATCTGGGTGTGACGATCGAAGCCGACATCATCAAGCAGAAGCAGCCCACGAACAACGGCGGCTATGTCGCAATGAATGAGCACGGGTCGTTCGGAAAGTACGACGCGTCCATGTACGACTCACTCTGCACGGACCACCCCATCGACCTCTGCCGCTGGCAGGTCGCCAACTGTTACATGGGCCGGGCCGGGTTGATCAACTCGGGTGGGGCCAGCGGCGACAACGACTTCGCCCAGGCTGTGCGGACGGCCGTCATCAACAAGCGTGCCGGTGGCAGTGGGTTGATCTCAGGTCGCAAGGCGTTCCAGCGGCCCATGGAGGAGGGCGTGAAACTCCTCAATGCGATTCAGGACGTCTTCCTCGACGACACGATCACGATCGCCTAGGCGGCGGCCTCAGCTGCCGGTGGCCGCGATGCGGGCTCGCCGGGCTTCGCCTGCCTCCAGGCGGCGGTGGCGGGCCTGTTCCTTCATGGCTCGTGACTGCTCGGCCTCGCTGAACTCTTCGCCGAAACGCACCAGACGCAGGCTGTTGGCGATGACGACGACATAGCCGAGGGCGTAGTAGAACGGGGCAAGCCACAGCGTGAGAATCGTCCCGGTGGCGGCAAGGGCCAGGCCGATGACCGCAAGCAGGATGGACACGCCGATGTTCTGGCTGATGACCGACCGCGTACGCCGGGCCAGCGAGAGCAGGAATGGGATGTGGCGAAGGTCGTCGTTCATCAAGGCGACGCCCGCCGAGTTGGTTGCGATGTCCGAACCGCTCAATCCCATGGCGACCCCCACGTCGGCAGTGGCGAGAATGGGGCCGTCATTGATCCCGTCGCCAATCACCATCGTGCGGTGTCCGCGGGCCATCAGGTGCTTGAGTTCCTCGTGCTTCTCTTCAGGCAGGCATTCAGCTTCGACGCTGTCAATGCCGATCGCCTCCGCGACCCGGGTCGCGACGGGCAGCCGATCGCCCGTGAACATGGCAATGCGGCGGCAGCCAAGCTCTCGCAGTTCACTGACCGCCTCGGCGGCATTGCTGCGGAGAGCATCCTCCAGCCCGACGGCCCCGAGATACCGGCCTGCGCGCATGACGTGCACGCCTGACATGCCGTCGATCTTGGCTTCGACAGCGGAGACTTCGGCGCTGATGGATGGATCGAGTTCAATCAGCCACGCAGCGCGGCCGGCGTGAATGTCGCCGCCTTCGGTGTGCGCGATGACGCCGCGGCCATGGAGCTCTTCATATCGGTCCAGGGTGGCCGGTGTGATGTTGGCCTGCGTCGCCGTGTCCAGAATGGAGCGGGCGAGTGGGTGGTTCGAGTGTTGCTCGCCATCGGCCGCCGCCTGCAGCAGGGTGGCACCATCGACACCTTCGGCCGGACTGAGCCGTGAAACAGCAAAGATGCCGCTGGTCAGCGTGCCGGTCTTGTCCATGATGACCGTGTCCACTTCAGCGGCCGCCTCGAGTGTTCGGGTCTGCTTGATCATGATGCCGACCCGGGCGGCGGCCGCAAAGGCGGCGACCATCGCAGTCGGGTGCGAAATGAGCAGGCCGCCGGGGCACGTGACGACGAGCACGGTGATGGCGCGGAGGGACGCCTGCGCTCGAACGGTCTCTTCGCCACTCCGGGTGGCGAAGAACCAGACCAATGCCGCGACCATGATGACGACCCAGAAGTAGTACCCCGCGAGTTGCTCAATGATCTCCTGTCGGCGGGTGCGGCTCGACTCCGCCTCGCGGATGAGTTCCTCCACCTTGCCGATGGTGGTTTCGGCCTCGACGGCTGTGACCTCGATGTCAATCTGCCCGGTCAGGTTCGTCGTGCCCGCGTACACCGGGGCGCCATTGCCGACCTCTACCGGCACCGCTTCGCCAGTGAGCGAGGCTTGATTGATGTCCGACTCGCCCTTGATGATGCTGCCGTCGACCGGCAGGTTCTCGCCCGGCCTGACCCGGACCATGTCGCCCTTGTTCAGGGCCGAAAGCCCGACCGTTTCTTCGCTGCCGTCGCTGTTGACACGGCGGGCGGTATCGGGCGTGAGATGGACGAGGTCGCGGATGGCCCGCTGGGCGCCCCATGCGGTTCGGCTGAGGACGAGATTGGCGGCCCACAGAAAGAGTGCCAGGAAGCCGGCGGCGAGATACATCTCCGAGGCCATGGCCGCAAGGACGGCCAGCGTGGCAAGTGCGTCACCGGCAGGTCTGCCCGAGGCGATCTCTCGCCACGCGCCGGCCAGCAGTGGAATGACCAGAATGAGGGCGCCCAGAAAGGCCGGAATCTGAGAGATCTGCGGGTTGATGCCGATCAGCCCGCCGATCCATGCCGTGCCGAGCAGCACGCCGCCGCCCAATGCAACAAGGAGCCGTCGCTCGAGACCGGCGGCGGAACGCTCGTCGGCCAGCCCGGCGTCGTTAGCCGCGAGAAGGGTGGGGTCGAGTGCCTGATCGTGTTCGCTCATCGAAATACCGTCGCTCCGGTCTTGGGAAGGTCCGAAGTATAGATCCGGTCTCCCTCTCGATGAGACGATCCGGGCCCAATCCTCCCTCGTACGTGGCTGCCTGCCTCGGGGTTCGGCCTGCTAGGCTCTCCGCGGCCCGATGGCGGGCCTGGAGTACCTCACGACGTGCAAAAGCGGGCTTCAATCATCGGCGACGGTCAGATGGGACTCGTTCTGGCCGATGCCCTCACGGTGGCCGGGGTTGAGGCCTGTGTGTGGGGCCCCTTTCCCGAGGTCGTCGAGACGCTGGCCAGGACGCGGGAGAACCCCAGGAGGATGCCCGGCTTCCATCTGGCCGACGCCGTGCAGGTGACGGCAGATCCGCGTGAGGCCCTCGCCGGGGCTGACCTGCTGTTCAATGCCATTCCCTCGCAGTTCATTCGGCCGGTCTGGACGAGGCTGGCAGAGGCGGTCCCGGAGGGGTGCCCGGTGGTCAGTGTCGCCAAAGGCATCGAGAACGACACGCTGCTGCGGCCCAGTGAGGTGCTGAAGGCCGCCGCGCCGCGGCTTGGGGCGGCCTGTGCCCTGTCGGGACCCACGATCGCGACCGAACTGGCTGCCAGACAACCTGCCGTCATGGTCGCCGCGTCCGATGACCCGTCCCTGCCGCCAGAAGTGCAGGCGAGGCTGGATGTGCCGTGGCTCCGGATCTACGCGGGCTCCGACCTGCTTGGCGTGGAACTGGCCGGCGCGTGCAAGAACGTCATCGCGTTGGCAGCGGGGATCTGTGACGGATTGCGACTCGGCGACAACGCCAAGTCCGCAGTGCTGGCGCGTGGCCTGGTGGAGATCACCCGGCTGGGAACCGCGATGGGCGCGGACGCCGGGACGTTCTACGGGGTTGCGGGCGTCGGGGACCTTGCCACCACCTGCTTCAGCCCGCACGGGCGAAACCGCACCTGCGGCGAGGCACTTGGCCGCGGCCAGTCGCTGGCCGAGTTTCAGGCGTCTTCGGATTCGGTCGTGGAAGGCGTGGCGACGGCTCGAAGTCTTTCGGCCCTGGCGACTCGGTTCGACGTGGAGATGCCGATTGTCCGAACCGTGCACGCCGTGCTGTTCGAAGGGCTGAAGCCCGCCGATGGCGTTGTCCAACTCATGGCCCGTGCATCGGGCGCCGAGTGACACGCCGTATCAGTTTTCGTTGAAGCCTGCCTTGACCAGCGCCGTCAATTGCCGAACGGCGTCCTGGGCACCCTCTCCCTTGGCGGTGATCTCCAACTCGGTTCCTGCTGTTGCTGCGAGCATCATGATCTGCATGATCGACTTGGCGTCCACGGGATCGGACTGATCCGTTCGCCGGAGCGTGATCTCGGCAGAGAACTGCTGCGCAGTCTCGGCGAGCAACATGGCCGGCCGGGCATGCAGGCCCAGCCGATTGGTCACCTTCACCTTTTTGACGGTCTTTGCGGACACGAGTCTTGGTCGTCCATGAATGAGCGTGCGTCACGCTCAGGGCGGGGATGGTGGCGAGGATTCAGGCAGAGAGTTGCCGTGAATCGGCGTCGTTGAGGAGGGTCAGAACATCTTCGACGGTGCTTGCCTGCCGGAGGAACCGCCGAAAGGTCTCTTGGCTCAGGCTTCCGAAGACCGCCTCCATGGCTTCAAGATGGAGTTCCGGCTGGTCCGACGGGCTCAAGAGAAGGAAGATCGAGTGGACCGGACTTCCGTCAAGTGCGTTGAACTCCACACCATCGACAACGTTGGCCACCGCGACGACGACCCGCTCCACCGACGCTTCTTTGAGGTGGGGAACCGCTACGCCGTTTCCAAAGCCGGTCGAGCCGCGGTTCTCCCGCTTGATGACGGCCTTGACGAATTCGGTGTGCTGCTCAGAGGCGACCACGCCTGCGTCCACAAGCATCTGCATCATGCTCTTGATGGCGTCGTCGCGAGACTTGGCCTCGAGGTCCGGGCAAATGGCCTTCTCCTGCACAATGTCCGTCAACTTCATTCTTCGGCTCCCGAGGTCGGTGTGTGGTGCTTGTCGTCCCGAAGTTTACTCTTGAGGTCAGAGAGTTGTCGTACGGCTCGATCGGTGCACTGGTCGATCGCAGCATAGAGGTCGTCTGATGATGCATGCGACACAACCGCGTCACCGTGTTCGATAGACACGATGCACTCAATGAGATGCTCTGCCTTCTGGTGATCGACGATGACCTCGATGGCCGAGATCCGGTCGAAGTAGCGGGAGAAGCGTTCCGCCTTCTTGTGCACATACTCTTCAATGGCGGGCGTTGTGTCGCCGTGGCGTGTCGTCATGGAGATCTGCATCAATCTTCTCCTTGTTCTTCCTGATGTTCTTCCGGATGATTGCTCGTGTCGTCTTGAGCAGTTTGTGTTGAAAGGGCCGGGGTGTCGTCGCCCGGCTTCGGTGGCGGTCTGAGTACACCACCGCTGATGGTGAATCCGATGGCCTCTTCGACCGTCAAGGACAGGTCAATGGTCGAGGACTTCGGGATCGTGATGGTGTAGCCGGTAAACGGCGTGGGTGAGCTTGGGACGAACACCGTGATGCTCGGTTCGCCGAGTTTGGCGCCGACCGCCTCCAGTGCCGAACCCGTCTGAAAGCCGACCGCCCACACGCCGCGGCGTGGGTACTCGACCGCCACCAC
The DNA here is from genome assembly GCA_030748575.1 of Phycisphaerales bacterium. Taxonomy (GTDB): domain Bacteria; phylum Planctomycetota; class Phycisphaerae; order Phycisphaerales; family SM1A02; genus UBA12567. The sequence goes on from JASMLR010000001.1 coordinate 161,922, forward strand.
GCGGCGAAACTCGATGGCCTTGTTCTGTCGCGAAAACAGGAAGTCGACGATCTGCTTGATCCAACTGTAGATCTTTTTGATGACTGGAAGCGACGTAATGAACCGCTCCAGCCATCGGTACATTGCCCGCCCGACCAGGCCGCCGACCAGCCGCCCCGCGAGGTACACGGCAAACACAGCGACCAGCAGGCCGATCATCCGGACGGGCCAGTACTCTTCCCACCACGCATTCAGCACGCCGACCTGATAGTTGTGAATGATGGTGGGGTCCTGTGACACGTCACCGGCAGGCAGGCTCATCGCTTCGCGAGCGAGCGCCAGGTCCTCCGGGGAAGGCGCGAGGCCCCAGGACTGCGGCAGGGCTGGCCAGGCGGCAAATGTCTGGACCAGCACGTAGCGGATGCCCGCATTGATGGGTTCCGCAATCGATTCGTTCACCCAGAGATACGCCTGCACGAGGACCCACAGCGTCAGAGTGGCCGGCAGGACCACGGCAAGGCCTCGCAGGAAGAACCGGCGAAAGTTGCCTCGGGTTGGGTGTCTTCTGGGCATCGACGCGGACTCAGTGTACTCCGCGCCAGGTCGGGGGGGTCCACGGCGGCGCCGCCCTTTTCAGTCCGAAGTGACCTCGGGAGCGGGCCGCTGGGTTCCGGCGAGATCATGAAGTTGGATCTGCCCTGAGGCAATTCGTTGAATCGCCTCAGGAAGCGCGGCGCACTCTTCCTGAAACACTCTGGCCGCGAGGGTGTGCTCGTCGTCCTCCGGATGAACCGGGCACGTACGCTGCAGGATGGTTGGGCCGTGGTCATACCGCTCATCCACGAGATGCACAGTGCACCCCGAGCTTGTGTCGCCGGCCGACAGCACGGCCCGGTGGACGTGTTTCCCGTACATGCCCTTGCCCCCGTGCCGGGGGAGCAGTGCCGGGTGAATGTTGATGACGCGGTTGGCCATCCACGGCTCGATGGGGAGCAGGCGGAGGTATCCGCACAGGCAGATGAGGTCGGGTTTTACGGCGCTCAACTGCTCGAGCACCCACCCGTCGAGTTGCACGTCGGCAGGCGGCTCGGTAGTCAGAAGGCCTCGCTCGCGGCAGCGAGACGCGGCCGGCAAGCCCTGACGCGACAGGATGACGGAGGCAATGTGGGCGTGCAGTTTGCCTGCTTCGATGTGATCGACAAGGTTGAGGATGGTCCTGCCGCCGCCACTTGCCAGACACGCCAGGCGAACGGGCGAGGTCATGCCGACGAGGCCGGCGGACTCATGCTCGGCGGGCTTGCAAACGGAATGGGCGTGCCCTCGGCGTTCACGCTCACCATCGTGAGCGAGGCCGCCGTGACTTCCACCGTTTCTCCAGTTTCAAATCGCTCGGCGAACACCTTGACGTCGATCGTCACGCTGGACGTTCCGCTTTTCCGCGTCGACGTATACAAGCTGACAGAGTCGCCCGGCCAGACGGGACGCCGAAACTGAATGGCATCCATCGACACGGTGACCCAGCGGTGCAGCCCATGCAGTCGTGCCTCATAGAAGCCAGCTTGATCGACCAGTGACAGGATGACGCCGCCGAACACGGTGCCTTGCACGTTGGTGTCCCTGGGCATCATGTGCACGCGGAGCGCAAGGTGTCCGCCGGGATGTGCCGATCGAGAATCTGAGGTGGGGGGCGTCACGGGTGCATGGTCGCGGCAACGGGCGTGGCTGGCAACTGCCGGCCATCCGGGGCACCGCCACGGGGCTGAGCGGCGTGTTTCGCCAGCGACAGAAACGTGGCCCGGCTCGTGGCGGCATCGTGGCCATGGACGCCCCAGACGGGTCGGTCCAGGACCGCGTGAAGCATGTCGCTGCCGGCGATGACCAGTTCGCCAGCGCCCGCCCGGCCCATCCGGAGGTCCAGTCCCGGTCGGGCCAGACCGTGTTGGCGGGAGTACGGCCTCCAGGACGCGGCGAACTCCGAGGCCCACGGGGCGGCATGCGGGCCGGTGAGGCTGATCCCGGCGGCAGCGGCGTGATCGACCGCTGCCTGCTCGGTTCCCGGGGGCGTCGCCAGAAGCACCACCCGGCCGGCGGCGAGCAGCTGCTCAATCTCGCCCCAATCCTCTTCCAGGTCTTGTGCCGAGATAACGACGAGCCCTGACGACTCGTGAGATGCGGCGAGCGGTACCGCGCGGCACCGAAGGCCGCTGCCGGTCCGCAGGCTCCAGGCCTGGAGGGCCTCCGCTGCGCCCGGGACGTGGGAGTTCCCCGCAAAGGTGACGTCAATCTCCGCTGCCGCGGCGGCATTCGGGGCCACCGCGGCCGCGGTGAAGTCCAGGCGGGCGGGGAAGGGTGTTCGTTCGGTCGCCATGGCCCAGATGTTCGTGAGCGCTTCGTCCGCTGGTCCCGTCAGCAGCAGGATGAGCGGTCGGCCGCCTCGGGCAAACGCTTCGACCCGGGGCGATGGCCTCGCCGGGCGGAGCAGTGACAGGGCGGGATGGGTCCGGTCCAATCGTGACCAACTGCCGGTGGGCGCCGCGAGCGCCGCAAGTTGGCGGACCGACGCAGCAAAGCCGCCGGACCGGGAGATGGCCACGAGCAGCCCACCACGGTTCAGGTAGGTGGTCAGCTTGACCACCTCTGGAATCGCTGGCGGCGGCCCGCCGGTTCGGATGGCCGCGGCGATGGCGCGGCGGTGCGGGCGGAGGAAGTCTGGGGGGGCGCCGCCGGTTGCCAGCACGAGGGGGGACTCCAGCCACACGTCAACGGGGTCCGTCATGGCAACGGACTGCCAACTGGTCTGATGTTCGAACTCGGTAGCGAGCCGCTCAACCAGCGAGGACGCCGGGGCGACGTCATCGTCGCCCAGATTCAGGTGCGCGCAGGCCAGGGGGGCGGCAGCCCGATGCAGGAGCATGAGGCCGAAGCATCGCTGGCGGAGTTTCGATGTCGAGTTCCCGGAGGCAACCGCCCACGTTCCCGTGTCATCACGGCGGCACAACCGGTTCAGCGTTGTGGCGACCGCTTCCCGCAGCCAGTCCTGCCCTGCGAGCGTTCGCAGGCCGCTGGCGAGGGCCAGCCGCTCCAGCGCGTAGAGCCAATACTGCGGGAACTTGGCGCAGCGTCCTCCCCCCGGGCAGGGCAAGGCCACAAACCGGTCGTCCAGCCAGTCGAGCCCGCGCTGCATGGCCCGGCGGCGGGCCTCGCCGGCCCGGCGGTCCTTCGCTCGGCCGAGCAGGTCCTCGACCAGAAGCAGTGAAAACACGCCCGCCGACGTCATGGAGCCGCTCGCAGCCTCGCCTTCGTAGTAGGACCATCCACCGTCGTCGTGTTGGGAGGCGATCGTGGCCTGTTCGACCCGCTCGAGCAATGGCCTGGGAATCTCGATGCCCCGCTCCGCCGCGGCGTGGAGCGCCAGCACCGCCACATGCCGGGTTGATGGGGAGACCCGCGGAATGCGATTGACCGGCTTGCACAGGTAGTCCCAGCCGCCTTGCTCCCAATGGAACGACGAGGTCAGCCGGTCAATGTCCCGCTGCAGCGCGGGCAGGTAGCGATCGGGGAGTGCAGCCCAGACCTGCGCGCGAAAGGCGACCGCGTACGTGCCGTCCGGCTCGATCTGTTCCAGCCACGCGATGGCATGGCAAAGGGGCGGCGCCTGCGCGTCGTGTCCAGCCGTCAGCAGGGCCAGCGTGGCTAGTGCGGAGTAGCCACCGAGATGTTGTCGCGTGCTCTCGCCAGCGGGCATGCGAGGTGGATCCCAATGCGAGCCTGGCTGGTGCGCGGCGAGGATTGCCTCGCTGAGGACGTCGATCGCCGCCCGCACGTCGGATCCACGCACTTCCGCAGGCTCCACCGCCACGCCGCACATCAGACACATCACCGCTGAAAGCATGCGGGCACGCTATCGCCGGTGAAGGCACGATCCGCAAGGTGTGGCGGAAATGCGCCCCGGCGTCAGATCGCCGCGCCGCTCGGTCGCTGGACGGACTCAATGACTGGTGGGCTTGCATGCCCACGCTTTGACGCTACGCGGATGGCACCGCGCACGCCGGCGAGGTCGAGGCCGGCCTCGGCCAGTTGCTCACCTCTGCTGCCCTGATGGATCCAGCGATCGGGCAGCCCTGCCCTGGAAATCAGGGATGCATCCAGGCCGCGATCGACGGCTTCCTCGATCACCGCTGCGCCGAATCCCCCGATGATGCCGTGATCCTCAATGGTGAGTATCGGTGTGCCACGGCTGAGCGTCCGCTCGATGAGGTCGCCGTCCACAGGCTTGGCGAATCGGCCGTCCCAGACTTCCACTGATAGTTCGGGATCGAGTTCCTCCGCGGCGTCGAGCGCCGTCATGGCGGGAACACCGTAGGCGATGACCGTGACGTCGGGCTCGGCGGCTTCACGCAGAAGCCGTGCCTTGCCCAGTTCAAAGACCGGACATCCGGCCTCGGTCAGTCGGTCATCGACTTCGTCACGCGGGTACCGAACTGCCGTCAGTCCTTCATCGCGGGTGCGCATGAACTCCAGTGACGCTCGGAGGCTCGCTTCGTCGATGGCAGCCATCAACACGGCCCCGGGGAGTGCGCGAAGGATGGACACGTCGCAGAATCCGTGGTGGACCGCGCCGTCGCCCCCGACGAGTCCTGCGCGGTCCAGGCACAGTCGGAGCGGAAGGCCCTGAAGCGAGGCTTCCTGGAAGCACTGGTCAAACGCCCGCTGGAGGAAGGTTGAGTAGACGGCGAAGAACGGGCGAAGGCCCGTTTTGGCCATGCCCGCCATCATGTCTGCTGCGTGTGACTCGCAGATGCCGGTGTCCCAAGTGCGATCCGGGAAGCGTTCAAGCGACTTGATGACGCCCGTGCCGTCGGGCATGGCGGCCGTGCAGGCGGTGACCGTGCCGTCCCGCTCCATCAATTCACACAGGGCGTCTCCGAACGCAGCGGTGAAGCTCCGCCCGCTTGATGCCACCTCCACGCGGCACCCCTGAACGGAGTGGGGTTTGGGTGAATGGAACGCCGTTGCGTCGCTCTCTGTGTACTCGAAGCCCTTGCCCTTGACGGTATGTGCGTGCAGGACGAGGGGTAGGTCAACATCCTTGACGGTTGCAAGCGTCTCAATCAGAGCCGGAATGTCATGCCCGTCGACAGGTCCGACGTGGAGCAGGCCGAACTTCTCGAACCAGGGGTCATCGGTCACCATGTCCTTGGCAACTTCTCCGAGCCGGTGTCCCCAATCTCGGAGCGTCTCTCCGCCGGGCAGGCTGCTCACCACGCCCTTGGCGGCTCGCTTCATGGATCTGTAGGTGTCGCTGACCCGAAGCCGGTCAAAGTATGAGGCGACGGCGCCTTGCGGTCTTGCAATGCTCATCCCGTTGTCGTTGAGCACCACGAGGAACTGCCTGCCGAGTGTTCCGGCGTGATTCAGTCCCTCCATCGAAAGCCCGTTGACAATGCTGGCGTCGCCGACAAAGGCGACGGTTCGGCGACCGTCCGGTGTTTCGGGTGACCATCCCTCGCCACGGAGCGTGTCGCCGCGGGCCAGGCCGGTAGCAGTTGAGATCGCGGTGCCCGCGTGGCCCACCATGAAGAGATCCTGGTCCGACTCCGCCGGATCCGGGAAACCGCCCATGCCGCCACGCTGGCGAAGTCTGCCAAGCATCGGATAGCGGCCGGTCAGCAACTTGTGCGGGTAGCACTGGTGTCCGACGTCAAACAGAAGTCGATCATGGCCAAAGTCGAACACGCGGTGCAGCGCAATGAACAGTTCGACAACGCCAAGGTTGGGAGCTAGATGGCCGCCGGTCTTCTGGACCTGTTGGCAAATCTCGTGGCGCATTTCGGCGGCGAGAGTCGGCAACTGCTCGATGTCCAACGCCTTCAGGTCGGCGGGCGATTGGATATCGGGGAGAAGGGTGAGGTCCATGAGAGGCTCCTGATGGGGCGGTAATGGCGTGAAGTGTAGCAGCGGACTCGGCGATGTCCCCGCTCAATTCCCGGATCCGGGTCAGCGTGTTCGAACCGCCATGAGTTCCGCGAGGCATGCCAGCGGGCTGGCCGCCGGTCCGAGAGCCGTGACCGCTGCCACGGCCTCGTCTCGAAGTCTGTTGACCTCGTCGTGGCATGCGGACGTGCCGAGCACACCCGGGTAGGTCCGCTTGCCGCTTGCCGCGTCCTTGCCTGTCGCCTTGCCGACGTGTTCGGCGGGCTGCGTGACGTCGAGCATGTCGTCGACAATCTGGAACATCAGTCCCATCGCCTCGCCGTACCTCGTCAACGCGTCAAGGGATGCTGCGTCAGCGCCGCCGCACCGGCCTCCCATGCGGCATGCAGCTCGAATCAGGGCGCCGGTCTTGTTTCGATGCACGAGCCGCACCTGATCGATCGCGTTGAGGGCGTCGGGGAGTCCGCCAAGCGTGTCGTACACCTGACCCGCGACCATATCCGAGGTGCCATGGGCCAACTCGCCCACGAGCGATGCGCGGACGTCTGCGGCGCACTGGGCGTCCGCGAGGAGCCCGAACGCCATGGCGAGCATGAGATCACCCGCGAGAATCGCCATGGGCTCGCCAGCGTGCACATGCAGCGTGGGGCGGCCTCGCCGAAGGTCATCGTCGTCGAGCGCTGGCAGGTCGTCATGAACGAGGCTGAAGCAGTGCACAAACTCGATGGCCGCGGCCGCAGGGAGCGCGTCCTCGTCACATCCTCCGACGGCCTTGCAGCACGAGAGAACGAGTGCCGGTCGCAATCGCTTGCCTCCGCCGAGGACGCCGTACTGTGCTGCCTCGGCCAGTTGCGGCGGGAGGCTGCTCCAGTTCACTTCGTCGGCCATCCACCGGTCGACCAGGCGGCCGGCGGCCTCAAGCGTGTCTCGGCCCGCCTGAACCGTGGTATCTGTCGTGGAGTGTGTCATGATTGAATCCGCCCCTACTATACCGGCCATGTACGATCTGGCGATCATTGCCGCGGCGGCTGCGCCGGATGCGGAGGCGGGCGTTTCGGCGGAACTGTCCTCGCTGATGACCCGCGGCGGGTACGTCATGATTCCGTTGCTGATCCTGAGTGTCATCAGCCTGACACTCATTGTGGAACGCGCGATCTTCTGGGTCGGCGTCAACGGCAAGACGAGCCTCCGCCGACTGGCGCGTCTGAACCACGCGCTTCGGTCAGGCGACCCCGCATTGGTTCGAGGCCTGGTGGCCGACGACGGGACGCCATACGGGCGCGTGGCGTGCAGACTTGTGGAAGAAGGCGCCAACGATGCCGTTGCGCTGGAGGCCGTCGAGGATCAGCGTGGGCGGCTTGAGCGGTACATGGTGACCATGTCGACGATCATCACCGCCGCGCCATTGCTCGGCATCCTCGGGACGGTCCTTGGCATCATTCAGAGCTTTGAACTCCTTGGGGGCCGGTCCACGTTGACCGATCCCACGGAAGTTGCCGGAGGCATTGCCGCGGCGCTGCTCACGACTGCCTTCGGGCTCGTTGTGGCGTTGGTGACGCTGTTTCCCTACATGGCGTACCGAGGGCAGTCGGCCCGTGCCATCGGTCGACTGGAATCGCTGGTGGCGGCAGGACAGGAGGGGGATCGGCGTGTTGGCCGCTCCGCGGATGCAGCATGATCGGTGTGCTGCTGACCGTCGCGATCGCAGGCGATCCCGCTTGGATGCGACCCTCATGGGATGCCTCGAGCGGCCAGTTGGAGATTGCCGCGAGAGCATGGCAGGCGTCCCCGCAGGGGCCAACCGTGTGGCTGGTGGGCGTCTCGCATTTGGGCGAGCCCGAGTACTACCGCGAAATCCGCGCCCTGCTGGACGGCTGTGATGTAGTTGTCTTCGAGTCGGTGCTCCCCGAGGCGGCTCAACCTCCGGGAGGCGACGACGACGCGGCCCGCGCAGAGACGACCCGATCAACCGCTGAGTTGATCGCACGGACGCTCGGCGGTGTGGAGGTCGTCGATTGGAATCAGGCCATCGAACGGGCTGGCCAGACGAACACTCCGGCGGTGTCAATCATCCGTTCGCTTCCCCGGGACGGGTGGGGTCGTCCGTGGATTCTGACGGCTGATCACATCATCAGCCGCGGCGCCGACGGACGTGCTGGTGGTGACGCTGCTGCCGCGGACATTGTGATTGAACTGCCCGAAGCAGTGGGGGACGACGACGGGGGGAGTCTGCAGCGGACGATGGCGGAATCTCTTGGACTGGCGTTCCAACTCGATGCACTTCCGTACGCGGATCGACGCTGGGTACCCGGTGACATGCGGATCGACGAAGTCGTGGCCGCCTTTGAGGTGAGAGGCCAGGGTGCCGATGGCATGCTGTCCCTTCTCTCGGAAGACGGGTTCTTCGGCGGCCTCTTGAGCGGGATGATGGAGATGATCCCGCTGATCGATTCACTTTTCGGGGGAAGAGTCGTGGACACATTCCGGGTGCTGATGATCGAAATGCTTGGAAACGAGGAATTGGTTCATGGCACATTGGATATGCAGGCGCCTGCCATTCGAGAAGTTCTGATCGATCTGCGGAACGAGCGTGCCATGGAAGTGTTGCACGCGGAGCTCGATGCGTTGGGGGCGGGCGAGTCCATTGCCCTGCTCTATGGCGCGGGCCATCTGCCCGGCCTCGTTGCATTGCTGGAGGCCGATGACGCTTGGGTGGTGTCCGACGAACGCTGGTTGCCGGCGATCACGCTTGATCTGGAAACCTCGCCGCTGAGCGCTGCGGAGGTCAAAATGCTCAGAGGATGGATCGGCACGTTCGGGTCGCAGATGCTTCGGTAGCCCGGAGGGGCTCACTCGGCTTCATGCGTGAACTGCTTGGCCGGAATGTCCTTGACCATCTTGGCCGCGTCGATCCAGTGGGACTGGTCGGCGAGATCCGTAGCGGATTGAGAGGCGACGTGCCCGTCGGCAAAGTACACCGGGAGGCGCATGTCCGAACCGATTCTCGGAATGGCAACGTCAGCTTCAAACGTCTCAATGTCGTCGAACGAGAGGATGTTCCATTGACGCTGGTCAGCCAGGATGGGTGGTGTGACCTCAAACCAGTGCTGCGCCGCTTCGTCGGCATCCGAGATGCCCCATGACCTTGCTGTTGGCATGAGGGCTCCGGCCATGAACACGTAGGTTGACGCTGGTCGTTTCATTTTTCCCAGAGACTCAGCGACGACATTGTCGTGCGTGCGGTCCGAGAGGCGGGCTCTGGTGAACTCCAGACGTGGCCGGCCGGTCGCGGGCGACATGTCATAGTGCCCTCCGACGTACCAGCCGTTGTAGGCGAAGGCAGGGTGGTAGGCGATCTGCTCGCCATACTCGGGATAGTCGACGATCGGGAGGGCCGAACGTGCTTCGCGATCGAGCAAGGGCACCAGATCGGATCCGAGGTGTGGCGCGAGCCTCCAGGTCCATGGCGCCGCGATGTCGGGGAGGTCTTCCTCAAAGGTCGGAGCAGGTGGAATCAGGTGGCCGTCCGGATAGGTCAGGACCAGCCGAAGTTCCTTCTGCGTCTCTCGCGAGATCCATCCGGGAACAAACCGGTCCCGGCTGTCGACGCTGTACTGCTTCCAGGCGAGGCCGACCTGCCGGAGGTCGTTGGCCTGCTCGGTCAGCCCGGCATGCCGTTTGAGGTACATCAAGCCGGTCGCCGACATGGCGATCAGCACACCGATGATCGCCAGCACGATCACGAGTTCAATCAGAGAGAAGCCGCGGCGGCTGGCCGGGCCGATCATGTCTCTCCGATCGAGACGCGGTTCACGCGCCCCTCAGCGATGGTCTTGACGCCACTTCCGAGTTCGCCGATTGGATCGGGGGGAACGATGTCGACCTGTTTCTCACCCAACTTGGCATCGCCTGCGCGAACGAGTTCCTGAAACGACCGGCACTCTGACAGCAGGCGGGAGAGGATTTCCTCTTCCGGGACGTTGGCGACGCGGCGGCCCTGTACATAGATGATGCCCCGCCGGTCTCCGGCGAACACGGCAATGTCCGCACCTTCGGCTTCCCCCGGGCCGTTGACGACGCACCCCATGACGGCCACCTTCATGGGCACCTGGATCTCGTCTGCGAGCTTCTCTCGAACGTCCTGTACGAGTCTGAACAGGTCAACCTGAATGCGGCCGCACGTGGGGCACGCGATCAGTTCGGCGCCCGTTCGTTCGCGCAGGCCGAGTGACCAGAGCATTTCAAGGCCGTCCTCGACTTCGAACACCGGGTCGCTTGCATAACTGATTCGAAGTGTGTCGCCAATGCCTTCGGCCAGAAGCGTGCCCAATGCGACGACGCTTCGGATGGCGCCCGTTTCGCGAGGCCCGGCGTGGGTGACGCCAAGGTGGAGGGGGTAGTCGAATCTCCGCGAAATCTCACGATACGTGTCGATGGCGAGCCGGGCGTCCATCGACTTGGCGCTGATGCACACATCGTGGAAGCCCTTCGACTCAAAGATCTCGAGGTACTCCTCGAGTTTCGCAATCATGAGCGCCATCAGATGACCCTGGCGGTGGTCGGCGAAGAACTTGCCCAGTTCTTCCATACGCCGCTGCTTGTCCTTGCGCTCAATGATCGAGCCTTCGTTCACGCCGATGCGAATCGGGATGGATCGTTCGGCGCACGCGTCGATGACGCTGTTGACCTGATCACGATCGTCAATGTTGCCCGGGTTGAGGCGGATCTTGTGGATGCCCGCCTCGATGGCCTCAAGTGCCCGTTGATAGTGAAAGTGCACGTCTGCGACCAGCGGCACCCGAGTCTGCGAGAGAATCTCGGGCAGCGCTTCCGTATCGGCCCGCTTCGGCACAGCGACACGGACGATGTCGGCGCCTGCAGCTGCCATCCGGTTGATCTCGGCGACGCAGGCGTCGACGTCGTAGGTGTAGCCGGAGGTCATCGTCTGTACGGAGACTTCGGCGTCGCCGCCGACGCGGACCCTGCCGGTCCGGTCGTCCCCGACTGTGATTTGACGCGTGGTTCGGCGTTCCATGTTCGAAGAGTGTAGGTGCCACCGGCCCGGGGCTGCTACTCCTCGAAGCGGTCGAGTTCCACGTCCTCGCCGGGGAGCAGGAGATCCGCGATGGGGGTGCCTTCCGGGATCGGATCGCCATCGAGCCTGCAGATGACGGGTCTCGGGTTTGCCTTCTCATGCGCCTCGAGCGCGGATTCCAGAGACGCCTTGATTTCTTCGTCCAGCGTCGTCCACTTGCCGCGGCCCCGGCACTTGGGGAAGCCGCTGCATCCCAGCCACGGGCCCCGCTTGCCCATTCGAAGATTGAGTGGCTTGTCGCACTTCTCGCACTTCAACTCAGTCTGCAGTGGCGGCACTGCCGGAATCTTCAGGCCACCCTTCTTGTCGACGTTGAGCACGGCCTTGACGTCCGGGTAGTTCACCGACGCGAGGAAAGGTCCGAACCGGCCCTGCCGCAGGATCATGGGCGAATCGTCTTCGGGGCAGGCCACATTCACGCGTTGCTCAAGTTGCGGCTTTCCGTCCCGGTCCACACCGGTTGCAAAGGTGCAATCGGGATAGGTTGAGCACGAAAGGAAGCGGCGGCCACTTCTGGCCAGACGGTACGCCGTACGTGCGCCGCACTCCGGGCACTTCCAGTCCGCGGGTGTCATTTCCGCTCGGGCGTGCGTCATCGACTCGTACGCTTCCGACAACGCGTCCGCGAACGGGCCGTAGAAACTCCTCAGCGTTTTGACCCAATCCGCATCCGCCGCCGCGACCCGATCCAGATCGGATTCCATGGAGCGTGTGTAACCCACGTCCATCAGCCGCGGAAAGGCCTCGACGAGTTTCTCGGTGACAACTTCGCCGACCGGCGTCGGGTGGAACGAGCGGTCGACCTTCTCGACGTACTTCTGCTGGATCTTCTCGATGATGGTGGCGTAGGTGGACGGACGCCCGATGCCCTCCCGCTCCAGGTGCTTGATGAGCGCCGACTCGGTGTACCGCGCGGGCGGTGTGGTGAACCGCTGGCGGGGGTCGATGCCAAAGGCGGCCAGTTCGTCGCCCTCCTGCAGGTCTGGAAGGGTCTGCTCGCCCTCTGACGTCGGTACGCCGGCGGCCTTGTACCAGCCGTCGAAGTGCAGCGAGCGGCCGGCAACCTTGAGTTCGGCCCCGGACTGGGTGTCGGACCTTCGCAATCGGAACTCCGTACGGTTCCACACGGCCGGAACCATCTGCCCGGAGACGAATCGCTTCCAGATCAGGGTGTACAGACGTCGTTGGTCCTCCTGCAGCGATGCCGGAAGATCCTCCGGGCGGCGGCGAACGTCTGTCGGGCGAATGGCTTCATGGGCCTCCTGCGCCTGCCGGTTACTGGAGTGGTAGGCATTGGGTTTCTCGGGCAGGTAGTCCTTGCCCCAGGTGTCGTCGATAAAGGCTCGGGCGGCTGCAATCGCTTCGGGCGCCACGTGTGTGGAGTCCGTTCGCATGTATGTGATCAGGCCCACCTGGCCTTCGCCCGGCATGTCCACACCCTGATACAAGCCCTGCGCTGCGCCCATCGTCCTCCGGGCCGTGAACCCGAGTGTGTTGGCGGCCGCAGCCTGCAGGCTGCTCGTGATGAACGGCGCATGCGGCCGGGACTTTGATTGCTTCTTCTGGATGGCGCTGACCTGCCAGCGGGCGTCAGGATCCGGCGTGCCCGTCAGCCGCAGTTTTCGCGCGGCCGGTCCCTTGCCGTTCTCATCCTGAGTCTCTTCAATCGTGGGGTTGAGCAGCCCGAGGGCCGCGCCCATGTGAAGAATGTTTGCGCGGTGTTTCTGCTCGCGATCACCGTCGGCCGTCCAGTCCGCGTGGGGGAGTTTCAAATCTGCCCGCTCCCCGTCGAGCTTCGCCAGGGATGCAGACAGGCATCCATTGGTGGCGAGCCACGCGGCGATGTCCTTCTTTGTCGGAGGCTGGTCACCGGACTGAAGCGTCTGCCAACCGTCAGCGAGCGTCCCGCACGCTTCGGGGTTGGCGGTCAGTCGTACGGAGGCCTCCCAGTACTCATCCGGAATGAACGCTCGAATCTCGGCCTCTCGCTCAACGATGAGCCGGACAGCGGGGGACTGAACGCGGCCGGCGCTCAAGCCGCCGGCAACTCGTTGCCAGAGCAGAGGGGAAACCTGATAGCCCACAATCCGGTCGATGATGCGGCGAGCCTGTTGCGCCTTCACGCGATCAAGGTTGATTGGCTCCGGCTCGGCAAACGCCGCGGCAATCTCAGCCTTCGTGATGGCATTGAACGTCACACGCCTGGCCGTCGCCGGATCAACCTTCAAGCACTCTGCCAGATGCCACGCAATCGCCTCTCCCTCGCGGTCAAGGTCGGTCGCGAACCAGACGGTCTCGGCGGCCTTGGCCAACTTGCGAAGTTTCGTCACGACCTTCTTGGAGTCGGCGGAGACCTCGTAGGTTGGCTGGAAGTCGTTTTCGAGGTCTACGCCCGGAACCGGAGCCTTGCTTCCCTTGGGATTCCGCTTGGGCAGATCCCGGATGTGGCCCACCGAAGCTTCGACCGCCCAGTCATCGCCGAGGTAGCGTTGAATGGTCTTGGCCTTGGCAGGACTTTCGACGATGACGAGATTGGCAGCCATGGGGGTCTTCAGGAGCGGGGTGCAGAATGCCCCGGGGGGGGCGTTATGGTGGTCGGCCGTCCGGCTGTCAAGGCTTGAGCGGGATCAAAGTTCGGATTGGCCCTCGGGCCCACCCCCGTCGGCCTTCCAGGCCAAGGCTGCCGTAAGCGACTGCTGCGCAATGGGTTCCGGGTCCATTGTGGGGGCGTCTACCCACGTCAGATTGGGCAGTACCTGAAATCTTCGAAGCCAGGTCCGCTGCTGCTTGCCGAGGCGTCGGGTCTTGATCTTGATCTGCTCGACCGCCTCGTCCAGCGTGCAGCGGCCCTCGAGGTGGTCCAGGATCTGGGCATAGCCGACGGCGGCGGCCGCCTGGGGCCCCAGGCTGCCTCGCTCATGCAATGCCTGGACTTCGGCCAGCAGTCCGTCCTGCATCATGGCGGCGACTCTCGCATTGATCCGGCGGTTGATCAGATCGGTGGGCCACTGCAGGCCAACAATCACGACGTCCTTGCGGCAGGCCTCGGTCCACTGGATCTGAGCGGCCGACAACGCTTCGCCCGTGCCGCGGGCGTACTCGAGGGCTCGGATCGTCCGCCGCAGATCATTCGGGTGAATGCGGTTCGCTGCCGCCGGATCCCGCCGCTGCAGCTCTGCCCGCAGTGCTTCCGGGGGCATGCCGCGGAGTGCGGCCCTGAGTTCCGGATCAGGCTCGGGACCGTCCACGAGCCCGAACAGGAGCGCCTGGACGTACAGGTTGGTGCCTCCCACAACGATCGGCCATTTCTCCCGCGATCGAATGTCGTCGATCGCCGCCTCGGCGCCGCGGAGCCAGTCGTCCACCGTCCACGGGGCGGCTGGGTCGGCGACATCGAGCATGTGGTGCGGAATGCCCCGCCGCTCTGGCAGGTCGGGGGTCGCCGTTCCAATGTCCATGCCGCGGTAGACCTGCATCGAATCCGCGGACACGCACTCGCCGCCGCCCGGCAGCAGTTCTGCCAGACGAATAGAGACGGTCGTCTTCCCGCCCGCGGTCGGTCCGAGCAGCAGGATGATGGGGCGGGTGGTCGTCATGGGGTTCGGTCGTCCACGAGGGGAGCCGCGTCCGAGCACTCCAACTGGACCGGGTACCGTACGCAATTCGCTCTCGCCCCGCACCAGGGAGAATCTGTCGTGCGCACCAGAACCGTGAAGGATGTCGACTGCAAGGGTCGCCGCGTGTTGATTCGCGTCGACTTCAACGTTCCGCTCGCGGAGGATGGGTCGGTGCTGGACGATCGTCGCATCTCAGCCGCCCTTCCAACCATTCAGCATGTCATCGCCCATGGCGGTATCGCGATCCTGATGAGCCACTTTGGCCGGCCTGCCGGCACCGGCCCGGAGCCGTCATGCTCGCTGCGACCGGTGGCTGCGAGACTCCGTGAGTTGGTCGGAAGCGGGCAGAATGTCAACTTTGTCGAGGGGTCGTGCGTGGGCGAGGCCGCGTCGGCCGCCATCGCCGGCGCGCAGGCCGGCGACATTGTCCTTCTGGACAACCTGCGGTTTGAGGCAGGGGAGAAGTCCAATGATGCCGCCTTCGGCGCGGCGCTTGCGACGGGCGTTGACGCCTACGTCAATGACGCCTTTGGTACAGCGCATCGAGCACACGCTTCCATGGTCGCTGTTCCCCATGCGATGGCAGGCGCGCCCTGCGCAGCGGGGTTGCTGCTTGAGAAGGAGATCCACTTCCTGTCGGATGTCCTGCACAATCCGACGCGGCCGTTCGTTGCCGTACTCGGCGGCGCCAAGGTGTCAGACAAACTTGCTGCGATTGAAAACCTGCTTCCGAAGGTGGACACCGTGCTCGTGGGCGGCGCGATGGCGTACACGTTCCTCCATGCCCAGGGAGGGGCCATCGGAGAGAGTCTTCTGGAACGGGGCATGGTTGAAGTCGCGGATCGGCTGTTGAAGGAGGCCGCGGCCAGCGACGTGGAACTTCTGTTGCCGACCGATCATCTCTGCGGCACAGGGATCGAGGCTGGCGGTGAAGTGCGGACCTGTGAGCTGGGTGTTCCGCCGGGGTGGATGGGCCTCGATATCGGCCCGGAAACGGTGGAGCGGTGGTCGTCGGTGCTGCACAAGGCGAAGACGATCGTCTGGAATGGCCCGGTCGGCGTCTTTGAGACGCCACCATTCGATACCGGCACCATGGCCCTCGCCCGCGCCGCGGCCGAGGCCACGAAGAAGCACAAGGCCGTGACGGTCGTTGGTGGTGGTGAGACCGCTGCTGCGGTTGAGCGGGCGGGGCTCGCCGATGCGATTTCCCACGTGTCGACCGGCGGCGGCGCGAGCCTTCGGATGCTTGAAGGGGCCGAACTGCCCGGTCTGGCTTCCTTGGATCGAGTCTGAGCGCTATACTCGGCCAACCGGGGTGGTTGATACCGGAAGTTATTGGAGCCCCATGATGACGAATAGCGTCCAGCGTCTCAGTCGTGTCCGAAGTGCCGTTTTGTGTGCGGCGGTCGCCTGTGCGGTGTCGACGCCTGCGGTGGCCATGGACGTACTGAAGGTAGGTGACATGGCGCCGGAGTTCAGCGTCGAGAGTTGGCTTCTTCCATCCGAGAAGGGACTGGATGTCAACCTCACGGACGGCAAGGTTCACGTCGTGGAGTTCTGGGCGACGTGGTGCGGTCCGTGCAAGTTCTCCATCCCGCACCTGACACGGCTTCAGCAGGAGTGGGGCGAAGATCGCCTGCAGATCATTGGTGTGAGCAATGAGAAGCTGGAAGACGTCGAACCCTGGGTGGAGCGGAATCTGTCGCAAATCGGCTATGCCATCGCCGTTTCCGCAGCCCGGGGCGTGCAGAAGAAGTGGTACAAGGCTGCCCGGCTCTCGTCCATTCCGGTGGCGTTCATTGTCGGGCCTGCTGGCCGGATTCAGTACATCGGCAATCCGAACGGCGAGGACTTTGAACACACGCTGACCAAGGTTCTGAGAGGTCGCTTTGATGCGGCCAAGGAACGCGAGGCGGCGCCGATGCTCAAGGACCTGCGGGCGCAGAAGGACGCCAAGAACTGGCGGCAGTACGAGCGGATCGCCAACGAAATCATCGCGCTCGATCCCCGAGTCTTCATCGATGTGCAGATGGACCTCTTTCAGACCCGCATTGTCGACATGAACCGAAAGGACGAGGCATACGCCGCCGTCAACACGTTTGTAGAGAACGCAATCGAGTCGGACCCTGAGGGCATTGTGTTGTTTGCGGAGCACATTGTTTCTGCCCCGGAGATTCCGGATGAGGACCGCGATCTCGAGCTTGCCTTGAAGTCGACGAAGCAGGCGATCGAGCAGTTCGATGACCCTCGACGACAGGCGGCCGCCCTGAAGGTGATGGCCGCGGTGCACTTCAAACGAGGCGAGAGCGACGAGGCGGTCTCTGTGGCTCGTGACGCCTACCGGCTGGCGCCGGCCGATGCGAAGGACGACTATCGTGAGCAGTGGATCGAGTACAAGCGTCAGGCCAAAGGCTGAGATGGAATTGACGGGGTTCTCGCGGCCTGCAGAGGCCGGCGAGCGTCAGGTCGGAGCGTCGGTCCTTTCCGCCGATTTCGGCCAACTCGCCGATCAGGCTTCCGCGGCACTCCGTGCGGGCGCGTCGTCGCTGCACGTGGACGTCATGGACGGGCACTTTGTGCCGAATCTCTCGATGGGCCCGGCGGTGTGCGCGTCGCTACGGAACCACGTGCCCGATGCGGTGCTCGATGTCCACCTGATGGTGACTCGGCCCGACACGTTTGCTCCCTTGTTCATTGATGCCGGCGCAAGCCACGTGACGTTTCATATGGAAGCGGAGGTTGACCACGTCGGCCTCGCCGGGCGTATCCACGACGCCGGATGCACGGCGGGGCTCGCGATCAACCCGGACACACCCGTCGATCGCATGCTTGAGATCGCCAGCGCGTTCGACCTCCTGCTGGTGATGAGTGTGCATCCCGGTTTTTCAGGCCAGAAGTTCATCGATGCGGTACTTCCCAAGGTCGAGTCACTTCGCGCGGCGCTTGGGCCGGACGTCTGGATTCAGATGGATGGCGGCGTGTCGCCGACCACGGCTCCAGCGTGCCGGGATGCCGGATGCAATCAGTTGGTGAGCGCGTCGGCGATCTTCGGAAGCAGCGACTACGCCGCCGCCATCAAGGGTATTCGTGGTCTCGGCACCTCCTGATATCCTCTGCGGCAGACATGGCCGAACCGACCCCCCGAACCTGGAATGACGCCGACCTGGCGACAGCGACCCGCAAGAAGCAGGTCCCTGAGGGCTTGTGGGTCCGGTGCGAGAAGTGCGGCGCCATGCTCTTCCGCCGCGCACTTGAGAACAACCTCAGCGTGTGCCCCGAGTGCGACAACCACTTTCGCATCTCTGCGCCCGATCGCATCGCCCAGATCGCCGACCCGGGTTCGTTTGACGAGATTGCCTCGGATGTGCAGTCGACCGATCCGCTTGGCTTTGTGGATACCAAGCCCTATCCCGATCGCCTCAAGGCCGCCAAGTCCAGGACCGGCGCCGACGAGGCGGTGCAGTGCGGCTCGGCGTTCATCAAGGGCCGGAAGGCCATGCTCGTGGTGATGGACTTTCGGTTTCTGGGGGGGTCCATGGGATCGGCCGTCGGAGAACGCATTGCGCGGGCCGTGGAGGAAGCGATTTCGCAGGACCTTCCGCTCGTCATCGTTTCGGCTTCCGGCGGGGCACGCATGATGGAGTCCGGGCTCTCGCTCATGCAGATGGCCAAGACGTCGGCGGCGCTGGCGCGTTTCGATGAGGCGGGGGGGCTGTACATCTCGGTACTCACCGATCCAACAACCGGGGGCGTCACGGCGAGTTTCGCCATGTTGGGCGACGTGACGCTCGCGGAGCCTGATGCGCTCATCGGGTTTGCCGGGCCGCGTGTGATCAAGAACACGATCCGTCAGGATCTCCCTGAGGGGTTCCAGCGGAGCGAGTTCCTGCTCAAGCACGGCTTTGTGGACCGCGTTGTGGCTCGACGAGATCTTCGTAGCGAGATTTCCAGCCTCATCGACTATGCCGGAAAGTAGTTCGGTTCCCTCAATCCGTAGGGACCACCTGCTCGTCACAGCGACGCTTCTGATCGCATCGGCGTGGGCCTGGTGGCTCGTGCAGCCGGGCGGGCCGTTGTGCGGCGTTTTCGGGGTGGCAGTTCTCTGGCCCGCGCTGCTCGTGCGAGCGAGTATGCGAGCCGGCCGCGGGTGGCTCGCGGCGGTGCTGGCGTGGCTGGCGTTTCTCGGTCCGTGGGCCGTGTGCCTGGAGTGGGTGCGGCACGTGTCGGTCGCTGGGTACCCGGCGCTTGTCGCCTATTCGGCGGCGTGGCCTGCCGTATTCGTTGCGCTCATCCGGTGGATCGGAGCCGGATGGCCGCGGCTGCCGTGGAGCGTGCTTGCTGGCGTCACATGGGTGTCCCTGGAGTACCTGCGGGCCGAGGTCGTGTTCGATGCCTGGCCGTTTCATCTCGCCGGGCACTCTCAGTGGGGGGGGCCGGAAACGATGCTCGCGTCGGTTGGCGGCATCTGGCTGGTTGGCATGCTCGTCGTGTCAGCGGGCGGGGCCGTGGCCGGGATGGTGACGCGGCGGGTTGCGGCATGGCCTCGCGCGGTGGAGGCAGGCCTCCCGGTGCTGCTGATTCTTCTGGCCGCAGTGGTTTCGGCGCCCCGCCCCTCGGAGGCGCCGCCGCTCCGCGTGCTCGGCGTGCAGACCAACCTGCCTCAGAGCAACAAGATCGGCTGGTCGGCCGAGCAGCAGGCCGAGGATGTTCCCGCGTTTCTTCGTCAGACGAAGGATGGGCTTGCAGCCGCTGAGGCTGATCTGGTCGTGTGGCCGGAGACCATGGTTCCGGGGCTCGGGTTCGAGCCGGCAACGCTGGCCCTGCTGCGGGACATCGGCTCGGCCGCAACACCCTGGTCACGTTGGCCGCGAGCCATCATGGCCGCGGCGACCCAGTCCGGCATTCCATGGATCGTCGGCACACCAACGTGGGTGGATGTCGACGTCGTGGACGGCATGCTTGAGCCCGGCGCGCGGTTCAACAGCGGCGTGCTGGTCGAACCCGGCGGGGCGACGTCCCGAGTCGACAAGGTGTTCCTGACGCCCTTCGGGGAGACCATGCCGTACGTTCGAGCCTGGCCCTGGCTTGAGGCGCTCGTGATGGACGTGGGGGCTTCCGGCATGCGTTTCAATCTGGACGCCGGGGCCGCGCCATCCAGGCTGGTGCTTGAGTACGGCGACATCGGCGACTGGTGGCTCGCGGTTCCCATCTGCTTTGAGGACGCCGTGCCAAGCGTCACCCGGTCGATGTGCGTTCGGGACGGGCGCGTTGCAGCAGACGTCATTGTCAACATCAGCAACGACGGATGGTTTGGTGAATCAGATGCCGGCCGGGCAGCCCACGCCGCGGCGGCTGCATGGCGAGCGGTTGAGATGGGGCGTCCGATGCTGCGGGTCGCCAACACCGGCTACAGCGGGCTGTATCTGCCGGATGGGTCCACGCGGCAGCAGACGCAGGCCCGCGTCCAGGCGACCGACCTGTTCGTCATCCCTCGATACGGAGGACGAACCTTGCAGGCGTGGTGGGGGAACTGGGTGCCCCGCCTGTGCCTGCTTGCATTGTTCGCGGGCATCGTGATGCGGTGGCGGTCAGGCCGGACGTGACTATGATCCGGTCCATGTGGTTGAAGATCGCAGCACTCGCCGTCGTGTTGGCAGCCGTTGTCGGATGCGCCGCGACGCCCTCGCCGCACGCCTCGCCCCACTCCGGGGCCTCCGGCGGGCCGGTGGGGGCGGCCGTTTCGGTGCTGACGACCGAGAGCCGCTCGTCGATGCCCTTGGTCCGCGCCAACGCCATCGAGATGCTCGAGCCCGCCGTGGAACCCCTGCGGGCGGCGGTGCAGCGTGGTCTGGTGGACCCCAACCCAGGGGTTCGGTTCACCGCTGCGATGGCACTGGGCCGCCAGAGACTCTGTGGCATCGCCGACCTGGCTCGGCCGCTTCTTGACGATCCTTCGGCGAGTGTGCGGGCGGCCGCGATCTTCGCCCTGGCTCGGTGCGGCGACCGTGTCGATCAGTCTCCTCTGGCCGACATGGTGCTGAGTTCCAACCGCGAGGCCCGCGCCAATGCCGCCATGGTGCTTGGGGCGTTGGGCAACCCTTCTGCGAAGGATCTGCTCCGTGAGGCCATGCGACGCCCCCTCCCGGTGGAGAATCCCGAGGTCGTTCGGGCGTCAGAACTCGGGCTGTCGGAGGCGTTGGTGCAGTTGGGCGACCGAAGGCAGTTGGAGACGATTCGGGCCGCGTTTTTCGCCCCTGCCTCGCAGGCCGAATTGACGGCTCTGGCCTCACAGATGGCCGGAAGGTTGGGGGACCGCACGCTGGTGCCGGCTCTGGCGGCCCTTGCGATGGCCGAGGGGCCACGGCAGGCCGGCCCGGAGTTGCGGCTCATCGCTGCCGAGGCCCTCGGGCGGATGGACCGCGAGATGGTGCTGCCCGGTCTGGCCATCGCCTATGCCGGGGACGACCTGCCGCAGGTGCGCATGCAGGCCGCGGCCGTACTCGCTTGGGATAACTCCCCGAAGGGCCAACGCACGCTGGAGCGGCTGCTGCAGGACCCTCAGGCCCGCGTACGGGTGGCGGCGGCGGGAGCGTTGCTGCGGCGAGGTGCGGCTACGAGCAACTGAGGGACGCCGTAGAATTGACACTGTGTGTCTGAGAACGTACAAAACGGGCTTCCCAAGGCCCCATGTCCCCTTTTGGGGGGGCCATGTCGAGAGGTAGACCGTGCATATCCTGACCAAGATTTTCGTGGTACTTGTGTCGCTTCTGGCGGTGTTCATGGTTCCGCTTGTCGTCGTCTCGACGATGAATCAGGAGCACTGGCGTCGCGACGCGTTGGACATGCAGACGCAGGTTGCCGCGATGCGTGGCCAGCAACGCGCTGAGCAACAGTCCTACGTCGCTCGTGAAGCGCAGATGAAGGAACAACTGGACGCGTACAGTCAGAAGCAACAGGCGATGATCGCTGAGCTTGAGTCCTGCAGGGCGTCGCGGAACGAGTCCGAAGCGAGGCTGGTGACGGCTGAGTCCCGGATTGCAAGTCAGGACGGTGTGCAGCGGACTTTGGCGCAGGGCGTCAAGACGGCTGAAGAACTCAACCGAAAGTTGGTCGCGGATCTGGAGACGCTTCGGTCCACGGCGCTTGCGGCCGAGCGTCGCCGCGTTGAACTCGCTGAACGCGTCGCCGAACTCGACAGCGAACTTCAGGTGGCGGAGGCCGTGCAGCGTGCACTTCGCGAAGAGAATGCCCGCTTCAAGCGTGACCAGCGTGCGATGGAGGCCACCATCAGCGAGTACGCAGCCCGATACGGGGCGGTCGAGGGCGACGTCCTCGCCGCTGACGAAGGCATCGCCCCTGACCGAAATCTGGAGGCGACGGTTCTCGACGTGGCCCGCTCTCCCGAGCGGACGCTCGTGGAAATCGACGCCGGCTCCCGAGACGGCGTGCAGACCGGCTGGGAGATGACGGTCGGCGACGGTGGGACCTTTATCGGTCGGCTGCGGATCATTCAGGTCGACCTGAATCGGGCCACAGGCATCCTGACGCTTGAGAACGCGACCCGTGGTCTGGCCAAGAGCGGTCAGCGGGCCTACGCCCTGGCGGGACACCACTGAGCCATGAGTCGATTCGCCACCACAGCGGCCGCCAAGCCCACCCCCGACGTATTCACTGCAATCGCCGGAATTGCAGTGCTCCTGATGATTCTCGGAGCCTTGTGGCTCGTCATGCACAACCTCGAGTCATCGAGCAGCGGCGAGGACCGAGGCGACGGCGGCATCTTCAAGATTCTGGACTGACGGGCCTCGTCTCTCTGACCACCACTCCCGACTATGATGCCCCGGCATCTGGTGCGGAGGGCTTTTGAATCGTGCTTGACCGACTTCTCGGCTGGTTCAGCGTCGACATGGGGATCGACCTCGGAACCTGTAATACGCTCGTGGCCGTTCGCGGCGAAGGCATTCTCTTGAATGAGCCTTCCGTCGTGGCCGTCCGCAAGGGCACCAATCGAGTCCTCAACAACGGCAATGCTGTCGGGTGGCAGGCCAAGGAGATGCTGGGCAAGACGCCCGGATCGATCAGCGCTATCAGGCCGCTCAAGGACGGCGTGATCAGCGACTTTGAGATCACCGAGGCCATGCTGTCCTACTTCATCCGCAAGGCCACGGGCCGCGCGCGGGTCATCAGTCCCCGCGTGGTGATTGCGGTGCCGAGCGGTATCACTGCTGTTGAGAAGCGTGCGGTTCTGGACTCTGCCGAGCGTGCTGGAGCGCGGCGGGTGTATCTCGTGGAAGAGCCCATGGCCGCCGGTATCGGAGCCGGGCTTCCCATTGCGGAACCTACCGCGAGCATGGTGGTCGACATTGGTGGCGGAACGACAGAGGTCGCGATCATGTCGCTCGCTGACATTGCGACCTGCGAGTCGGTGCGAGTGGCAGGCGACGACTTCGACGAAGCGATCATCCACCACATGAAGAAGACGTACAACCTCACCATTGGCGAGCAGACGGCTGAGCGGATCAAGATGGAGATCGGTTCCGCTGCTCGTGTTGGCGAGGACTCGACGCTCGAAGTCCGGGGCCGGGACAACCTGACCGGCCTTCCACGCAAGACCGAGGTCACAAGCGAAGAAATCCGGGAAGCCCTCCAAGAGCCGATTCGGTCGATCATTGACGCGGTCAAGCGGACGCTTGAACGGGCGGAGCCGGAACTTGCCGCGGACCTCGTCGACAACGGAATCTGCCTGGTCGGGGGCGGCGCCTTGCTGAAAGGGCTGGATGTCGTCATCAATCAGGAGACCGGCCTGGATGTCACCGTCGCTGAAGATCCGCTGACCTGCGTCGCACGCGGCACCAGCATCTACCTTGAGAATCTCGAGGACTGGAAGGCGACGATGGAGTCCGACGTCGACGACCTGTGAACCGCCGCGGCCGAGCATGTGACATGGCTGTGGGGGCGGCATGACGGGCCGAGCGGGTGGTGGCTTTCTCCTTGTGCTCGCCCTGACCGTCGGATCGTCGGTGGCTCCGGCATCATGGATTTCATGGACCGGCGATGTCGCCGATGTCGTGCGGGCCCCGATCATGCCGATCTCGCGCATCGGCGTATCGGTCGCGTCGTGGCTCCGCCCTCCGAGGGATGTGACCGGCAGACCGGTCGACGAGATGGAAATCGATCAGTTGCGGCGCGACCGTGACCGCTTCGAGCAGATGTGGCAGGCCCAGCGGGTTCGCGCCGATGACCTGGCAAGGCGGCTGCGGCAACTCGAAGGCCTGCCTGAAGACGCCCTGCGATCTCCACACCGCCCCCTGGTTGTCGAGGCTGAGGTGACGGGGCGGTCACCTGCCGATCCCCGCTCGCCGATCGAACTCCGGATGCCCAGAGAGGGCGGTGAGCGGCTTGAGGTGGGCGACATTGCGGTATGGAACGGGCACCGCGTCCTGGGCCGGCTCAGTCATGTCGCGCCGCTTCGGCTCATGGTGCTGCCGATCTCAAATCCTGAGAGCGGTCCCATTGAGGTCGTATCGGCATCGGCATCTGGCGAGCGTCTGCCCCGCATGCTGCTGCGGCAGGAAGGCCGTGGCATGCTTGTTGCCGATGTGGACAAGCGTTTCGCCCTGGAGCCGGGCACCCGCCTGCTGCTCGCGGATGCTCGGTGGCCGGCGTGGGCGTACGGGATGGAAGTCGCCGTTGTCGAGTCGATCCACCCACTCGATGAGGCACCACTCAGGCAACGTGTCACCGCCCGACCTGCCGTGGACGGGCCAGCCGTGGCCCGTGTGGTCGTGTTGTCCGCAGACCCGGAGGCATTGCCATGAGATGGTGGGTGCTTCTTGTGCTGGCGATCATCGCCGTTGGTCTGGACTCGGGACTGATGGGCGTGTTCACGCTGCGAGGCCTCGGGCATGCGACGCCGTCCGCCTCGGCATGCCTGATCACCTTTGTAGCGCTGCAGGCTCGCCCGAGGGCCGCGCTCTGGGCGGCCTGGGTGATTGGATGCATGCTCGATCTGTCTCCGAGCAGCGGAGGTGGTGTTGGAACGGTTGCCATCGTTGGGCCAAACGCGCTCGGCGCCGTGGCGGCCACTCAAGTGGTGCTGCTGCTGAGGCCCGTGGTGTTCAGGCGTCGGGTGATCACCATGGCCGTGGTGTCGGGGCTCGCCGCGATCTGCCTGGGCCTTGGAGCTGCGACGGTCGAGACCGTGCGGTGGTGGATGCCCTGGACCCATGCCTTGGCGCCGCCGCCGGCGGGACCGCAAGTGGTGACGATTGGATTCAGCGGTCTGTACACGATGCTCGTCGGTCTTCCGATCGGTGCCATGCTGCTTGGCACCAGCCGCTTCTGGCGGTTCGACGCGCCCGCAGGGCAGCTTGATTATGCTGGGGCCCGACGTTGAAGCCATTGCACCATCTGGTTCGAGCGAGGGAACGCGCATGTCGGGTCTTCTGATCTTCGATGATGATCGCGGCCACTTCGGCCCGCTGACCGAAATGCGTTCCGCGATCTCGCTGCGTACCGGTGCCGTTACCAATCTGGAACGCATCGAGCGCACGCTGGGCCGCTTTGCGACCGGGTTTGTCGTGCCGGACGCCATTGCTGGCCCGCTCAAGGCCCGCGTACGCGTTCCAGTCAATACGCCGAGCCAAATGGAGTCGCTGTGCGTCAATGGAAGATGGTGGGGCGTCGATGAACTTCCCGACCTGTCTGTCGGGCAGGCAGCCATGGTGGGCGGCGACATTCTGGCCGTCAGGCTGGCAGCTGCGGACGCGGACGAGTTTGCCGCCACCTGCACCACGCCGGATGGCCTGGAGCGTGTGGACGTCGATGCGACGCTCTACAGTCGCCCCTGGGACATCCTCACGCACCTGCCCGAGGCCCTTGCCGTCGATCTGGCATGTGCCGGCCTCCCGTCGCCCAGCGTTGAGCCTGCGGAACTGGTGGGTGAGCACCCGGCGCACCTGGACGAGTCAGCAGCCATCTTTCCGGGCGTCGTTCTGGATACCACCGCCGGTCCGATCGTCGTTGAAGCGGGCGCGGTGGTTCGGCCACAGGCGGTACTCTGCGGGCCGTGCTGGGTGGGACGCGATTCGACGATCATCGACGGGGCCGTCATTCGCGCCAACACGGTCGTTGGACCGGGCTGCAAGGTCGGTGGCGAGGTGGGGGCGAGCATTCTGCAAGGGTGGTCCAACAAGGCGCACGACGGCTACCTCGGTGACAGCATCGTGGGGCAATGGGTCAATCTCGGCGCCGGCACGACGACATCGAACCTGCTCAACACGTACGGAGAGATTTCGGTGCGTGTAACGCCCGATGCGCCGCGAGAGCGGACGGGGCGGGCGTACTGTGGGTCGTTCATCGGGGATCATGTCAAGACGGCCATCGGGACGCTTCTCATGACGGGCTCGTCGATTGGAACGGGATCCATGATCGCGTCGACGGGCCACGCGCCGACGACGCTCGGCCCGCTTCGGTGGGTGACCGATGCAGGAGAAAAGCCATTCCGCATCGAACGGTTCCTGGACACGGCCCGCACCATGATGGCGCGTCGCGACCGGGAACTTGAGCCTGAGGACGAAGCCAGACTTCGATATCTCGCCGGCACGACGCCATGAGCGAGACGCTCTGCCTGATTGACGGCTACTCTCAATTCTTTCGCGCCTACTACGCCAGACGGCCGTATCAGAGTTCGTCGGTCACCAACGAGCCGACCAAACTCGTTGCTGGCTTTCTCGACATCCTGCTGCACCTGCTTGAGTCGCGGACGCCGACCTACCTTGCCGTGGCGCTCGATGTGTCCGGTGACACGGGCACCTTTCGAAGCGACATCGACCCTGAGTACAAACAGAATCGGGAGGCGGCTCCTGATGACTTTCATCCTCAGGTGGAGCGATGCCTGCAACTTCTGGAGGCCATGGGCGTGCCCGTGCTCGGTGTCGAGGGGGCCGAGGCCGATGACGTCATCGCCACGCTTGCCGCGCGGCTTGAGGCGTCCCATCCCGACCTCGACGTCGTTGTGATTTCAGCGGACAAGGATCTGGCGCAGATCGTCAATCCCCGCACCATCATCTTCGACCCCCAGCGGGATGTGGAGCGAACACCATCGGACATCTTCAAGACCGAAGGCGTTCAGGCCAGCCACGTCGTGGACATCCTCTCATTGATGGGGGACACGGTTGACAACATCCCGGGGATCACGGGCATCGGGCCAAAGACGGCTGCGAAGCTCATCCTTCAGTATGGGTCGATCGAGGGTATCTACGAGCATCTCGATGAGATCAAGGGCAAGCGGCGGGAGAATCTGGAGGGAGGCGAGGCGCGGCTCCTGATGAACCGCGAATTGATTCGGCTTCGGGAGGATCTCGACTTCGCATTCTCGCTCGATGACGCCCGATGCAATCCCGCGGACCTGCCAGTGGACCGCATGGGTCCGCTCCTGCGTGAACTCGACTTCAATCGGGCAGCGCAGCGTCTTGGCGGCCTGGTGACGTCGGCACGAACGGAGCAAGGCGAGACCGACGCGTCGCTGGACGCCGGAACACTGTGGGCGGATCACGATGCCTCTGGCGCGCCGCGGCCGGCGGACCCGGACGCCGCGTACACCATGGTGGCGTCGAAGGCAGACCTTGCCGATGTTGCTCAGCGGGCCTCGGCCGCGGACGTTGTGGCGTTTGACGTCGAGACGACCGGCCTCGACTCCATGCAGTGCGATCTGTGCGGCGTGTCGCTGGCATGGGAGGAGGGATCGGCCGTCTACATTCCGATCAGATCGTCGGAGCCGGACTCACATCTGGACGAAGCGGCGGTTCTGGAAGGGCTTCGCTCGCTGCTTCAGGATGCATCGATCACCAAGGTCGCTCACAACGCCAAGTTCGATCTCAATGTCCTTCACGCCGCCGGGCTGGAGGTGCGTGGACCGGTGAAGGACACGATGATCGCCTCCTATGTTGCGGATGCGACGCGTTCGAGCCACCGCATGGACGCTCTGGCGCTGGGGCTGCTCGGGCTGCAGTGCATCCCCATTTCGTCACTGATCGGCGTCGGCAAGACCCAGCGGACGTTTGACACGGTGGCGCTCGATCGGGCGGTTCCGTATGCGGCCGAAGACGCCGACGTCACCTTGCGTCTGCTCCCACCGCTGCAGGCACGCGTCGCCGCGGAGGGCCTCACGCCACTGCTGGAGGAGATGGAGTACCCACTCGTTCGAGTCCTTGCCGACATGGAGTTTGCGGGTGTTCGCATCGAGCCGGCTGAACTCGACCGCCAACGCCTCCGCCTCTCAGACCGGCTGGACGCGCTTCGGGAACGTATTGCCGATGCCGCGCCGTGCCCGATGAATCCGGATTCTCCCAAGCAACTGGCCGCCGCCCTCTTCAACGACCCCGGGGCAGATCCACCGGGACTGGGCCTGACCCCGATCAAGCGGCGTAAGACCGGTCCATCGACCGACGTTGAGGTTCTGGAGAAACTGGAGGCGGACCCAGAGGTCGACACGCCGCTGCCTGGTTTCATTCTTGAGTATCGACAACTCACCAAACTCGTCAACACGTACCTGGTGTCGCTCAAGGAGTGCATCAATCCCCGCACCGGCAGGGTGCACGCCTCCTTCAATCAGACGGTGACGGCGACCGGACGGCTCAGCAGCAGCGATCCGAACCTCCAGAACATTCCCATTCGCACCGACCTGGGCCGCGACATTCGTCGGGCCTTCGTTGCCGAGCCGGGGTGCGTGCTTGTGACCGCGGACTATTCGCAGGTTGAGCTTCGCATCCTGGCGCATCTGTCGGGCGATGAGGCCCTGCAGCAGGCATTTCGTGATGGAGAGGACATTCACGCAGCAGTGGCATCTGAAGTGTTCTCTGTGCCGCTCGATCAGGTGACGCGTGAGCAGCGAGGCGCCGCCAAGATGGTGAACTTCGGCATCGTCTACGGCATCACGCCCTACGGGCTCTCGCGTCGTCTTGGCGACGGCACAGATGTCCCCAGAGCTGCGGCCATCATCCGCGACTACAAGGCGAGATTCAGAGGCATTGATGCGTTCCTGGAGTCGTGCATTGAGAAGGCACAGAAGGACGGGTTCGTCGAGACGATGTGCGGCCGGCGCCGCCGCATTACGGAGATTGACTCGGCTGACCAGCAGCGACGCGGGCTTGCCGAGCGGCTCGCGATCAATTCGGTCGTTCAGGGGAGTGCAGCGGACCTGATCAAGCGGGCGATGATCGACCTGCACGCGGCGCTTCCGAGCGTGTCGCCGGACGCCCGCCTGGTCCTGCAGGTGCATGATGAGTTGGTCGTTGAAACGCCCGAGTCGCGGGCCGATGCTGCGAGAGACCTGCTCGTGTCGTGTATGGAGGGCGCGATGACGCTTGACGTGCCGATCGTGGTGGACGTATCCGTGTCACAGTCGTGGTTTGACGCGAAGTGAGCGGTGCGGCCGCCCGGGGGGGGAGCAGGCTGGGCAGAACACACGACGCCCGCCATCGGCCGGGGCCGGTGACGAGCGTCTGAGTCCTTCTCCCCTCCGCAGGAGCCTGGCTCGAAGGAGCCTCCGGTCGGTGTTCTCTCCTCCACCAACCAGGTCCTTCAACCTTCGCCTCTCTTCCTGAGGAATGGCTTGGTTGTCGGTCAGTCCACCATGACGCCTTTCGATCTCGATGCAAGGGGGATTCCGGGAAATCTGCGCATCCAATTTTGCGCAGACCCACCTCAGGGCCCCGCCTCTCCGGCCAGCGAGCCACTTGACGCGGTAGCCTGCCCCTCCCATGCCTCAATGCCTCGTCGCCGCTGGAACCGCCACGACCGCGCATGCAGGCGCCGAGGTGGCCGGGATGGGTGGCAATGCGATCGACGCCGCTGCTGCGGCGGCCATCGCTTCCTGGGTCTGCGAGCCGGGCATGACCGCGGTTGGCAGCGCGGCCCTGGCGATGGTCAGGCCCGCCGGGGGCTCCCCCGTCCTGGTGGACGGCTTGACGGCCATGCCCGGCCTCGGGGGCCGCCAGGCCGCGACGCCGGGGGGCGATCGGATCACCATGGCCTACGGGCCGGGGGTTGAAACGGGGATTGGGCCCGCCTCCGTCGCGGTTCCGGGAGGGCCGGCGGCCGTGGAGGTGCTGCAGCAGCGATGGGGCTGCCTGCCGTGGGCCGATGTCGTGGCTCCGGCCATTCGTCTGGCCGCCGAGGGGTTCCCGTTTCCAGGCGTGTCTGCCGCCTACATGCCGCTCTCGGGTGAGCCGATCTACGATCTGACGGCGGGCAGCAGGAGGATCTGGCGCAGCCCTGCCGGGCATCCGCGGGTGGCTGGTGAGCGAACGGTGCTTCCGGAACTGGCGATCGATCTCGAATTGATCGCGGAGGAAGGCGCCGCCGCGTTGTACACGGGCGACCTCGGCCGCCGAATCGCCGCCTGGATCGTCGAGGCCGGCGGCGCGATGTCTCAGGAGGATCTGGCCGCGTACCGTGTCGACGTGCGGCGGCCTGAGGTCGTCGAGGACCACGGCTGGGCGGTTTCGACGGCGGACACGATCGGGGGCGAGGCGCTTCGCGAGATGGTGAAGGGGTTCGCGGGCATTGAGCCTCGGACTGATGGCGAGGCCGCTGCGTTGATTGGCATCATGCACGCCGCACTTTGCCGGCGAGACGAGCGGCTGGGACAGGCATCGGCGTCGACGACGCAGATCTGCGCCGCCGACCAGGATGGAAACGCCTGCAGCGTGACGACATCGACCGGGTATGGGTCCGGCGTTGTCGTTCCCGGGACTGGCATCATGCTGAACAACATGCTTGGCGAGCTTGAACTCCTTCCCAATGGCCCCGGTGTGCTGGCTCCCGGCCAGCGGCTGCCGTCCAACATGACTCCGTTGATCGCGGTGCAGGGTGAAGCAGTTGTGGCGCTTGGCGCCGCAGGCGCGGATCGAATCGCGCCGTCCATCGCCCAGACGTGGCGACGCATCGCGGCCGAGTCTCTGCATTGCGCTGCTGCCGTGGACGCGCCGCGATGTCACGTACGGGCCGCACACCAGAATCCGATGCTCGACTACGAACCGGGTTTCAGCCCCGAGGGCGTGACGCTGCCGCTCCATCCGTTTGCGGCGCCGCACATGTACTTCGGCGGTGTGCAGGCAGCCGCGCGGTGCCAGGAGGGGTTGCTCGACGGTGCGGGGGACCCTCGGCGTGGTGGTGCTGTCGCCGTGGTGTAGCGGCGGTCATGCACCGCGTGCTGCTGGTGTCCGGGTGCGTGGGCGACTGGCCTGAAGGGTGCCGGACCAACGCGTGAGGGTTCTGTCGGTGGCGGGCACCACGCGGTGGACCTCCACCGTCAGCCTTGCATCGGGTGGGGGGGACCACAATGACCGGACCGCAATGACCGGTACGCACCGACCGGAATCAGGTCGGTGGAGCCAAAACGACGGAAGGAGAAGCACACGGCTTCTCCTTCGGCGTCAACGAGGCGGACGGGACTCGAACCCGCAACCACTGGATCGACAGTCCAGGACTCTAACCAATTGAGCTACCGCCCCAATCTGGCAAGGCAGGAAGTGTAGCAGGCCCGCCGGGGTGGTCAAGGCCCCCGGGGTGGGGTTCAGCGGGCTTGGAATTTCTCGCTGTCATCCATCGGACCGGCGGTGTAGCGTTGTGAGAATGTTGACGATTCAGCGTATCTTTCCGACCGCAGTCATCCTCGCAGCATGCACCGCGGCGGCGGCCCAGTGGTCCGACGATCCACAGGTCAACACGCTCGTGTCGGGCGGCGAGACCGGGTGCGTCGTCACGCATGCCGCCGGCACCCCGGATGGTCATGTGTGGGTTGCCTGGTACGACAGTGGCAGCGGCTACGACATCCGACTCCAGCGGCTGGACCACCAAGGCGAGGCACTGTTCGATCCCCCGGTGCTGATCAGCGATCAGGAACTCTCATGGGTTCAGGATTTCGATCTGGCGTGCGATGCAGCCGGCCGGGCCGTGGTGGCCTGGGCCGGATCGTCGTACATCGGGGCCCTTCTGGTGAACCATGCTGGAGACGTCGTGTGGTCTCACGAGTTCGCCGGCGGGAGTGGCGCGTTTCTGGGAAGCGCCCAGGTATGTGGAACCAGTGACGGTGACGTGGTGGTGGGATGGTTGCAGGATGAGCCTTCCTACTTCCAGCGGGTCACCCCGAGCGGCGGGATCGCCTGGCTGAGTGAGCGGGTCATAGATGCCGGAGGAACGACCGCCGTATCCGACCTTCAGCCAACGCCCGACGGGGGCGTCGTCGCATCCTTCGTGCACTATCTGACGTTCACCGGCCCCAAACGCCTCAAGGCCCAGCGTCTGTCCGTTCTGGGTACTCCCTTGTGGGGAAGCGAACCCGTGGACGTCTTCACGAGTGGCTCCCTGCAGTTCGGCGCCTATCCCGAGTTCATCTCCGACGGCAGTGGAGGCGGCGTCTTCTCGTGGTACGAGACGTCGCCGCTCATGGCGCGGGTGCAGTGGGTGGATGGGGCGGGAAGCCCGCGGTGGGGCAGCAGCGGCGCGGCGGTCACGACGGAGTCCGCCATGGTGCATGTCGCTCCGGCGGCGGCCCTTGATGACGCCACCGGGGATGTCACGGTCTACTGGATCAGGCAGAATGCCACCCAGAGCACGGCAGGCGTCCAGGCGAATCGATTTGATCAGGACGGCACGCCGCAGTGGGGCGGCGCTGGCACGCAGGTGGTGGCGCCTTCGCCCGGCTCGGTGCTTGACCTTCAGGCCGGCATGCTTGGGGACCTGGCGACCGGCATGTGGATTTCGGACGCCTCGCTTGGTGGCTCGAGGGTTGTGGGGGCCGCCCTGGATCCGGCAGGCACCATGCAGTGGGGGGCTGCGCCCACGGTGCTGGGCTCAGGTGGCGGCACCAGGCAGGACCTTTCCATCGCGCGGGCCATCACGCGGGCGTCGGGCCAGGGGATCGCCGTCTGGTCGGATAATCGGGATGCCGCCAGCCGCGTCTACGCGCAGAATGTCAACGCGGACGGCACCCTCGGCGGCGGGCCGGCCTGTCTGGCGGATCTCTCCGGCGATGGGCAGGTCGGCACCGACGACGTGCTGGCCATCATCGGGATGTGGGGACCTTGCGGCGGTTGTCCTGAGGACCTCTCCGGCGACGGCATCGTCGGCGCCGACGATCTTCTGGAGGTGCTATCCCAGTGGGGGCCGTGCTGATTCATCCCCGGAGTTGAGTCGGTACATTGCCCGCTTGGGGCGGGGACCTACCGGCCGCAGGAGGATGTCCACCATGAAGGTTGTCAAGCGTGTTGCGATCGTGCTGGTCGTCGTTGTGGTGATCGCCGTCGTCGGCGCGTACATCGCGATTGACGCCATTGCCCGCGGCGTCATCGACTCGCAGGGATCTGCCGTCCTTGGTGTCAAGACGAACGTCGATTCCGTTCGGCTCGCGGTCTTCAGTGACGGGTCAAGTCTGAGCGGGCTGACGATTGCGAATCCGGAGGGCTTTCATCATCCCAACTTCATCGAAGTGGGCGAAGCCTCCATTGAGGCCAGCCTCGGAACGCTCCTGGGCAGCGATATCGAAATCCCTTCCGTTCACATCACCGGGCTGACGGTTGACCTCGAGCAGATTGGCGATCGCATGAATGCGGCGGAAATCGTGGCCAACGTGGAGAAGAACACCGCGGCTCCGGATGACACCGATGATCCGGTGGATTTCAACGTCGCAACCCTGGTTATTCAGGACATCCGTCTGAAGGCGTCCGGGAGCATTGTGAATGTCGCAGGCGGTCACCTGGATACCACGATCCCCAGGCTTGAACTGCACAACCTCGGCACCAAGACCGATGGAGATCAACTCTCACACCAACTCATCTCGATGATGCTCGGTGTTCTGATGAAGCACATCGCCGAGCATCCCATTCGGGGCCTGAGCGGGGCGGCGGTTGGATCGGTGGCGTCGGCGCTGGAGAACATCCCCATTCTGGACCAGACCGGCGTGGGGCGGAAGGTGGGCGACGTCCTCAAGGGGGCCAACAAGGCCGTGAACGATGGCCTCGGGGAGGTGGGGAAGGGCCTCCAGGGCATCGGAGAGGGTCTGGGGGGGTTGCTTGGGCCTGAGAAGGCTGCCGACGAAACGCCGCCCTCGGACCGGTAGGCGGGCGTGGTGGGACTTTTGGACCTTTCCGCTTGTTCGGAAGTCAGGCAGCGTTTACCTTTCGGGCTGCGGAGGGCCGTCGCCGCGGAAGAAGAGAAGAGGAACTCCCTTTGAAGACCACGACACGAACCATTGGATGCTGCCTTGCTGCGGTGGTGGCTGCCCCCACTCTGGCATCTGTCTACACAGATCCAGTCGGCGACATCGCAACCGGGAACGCAAACCTTGACATCACGCAGATGGAAATCACCGACAACGGCGTGGATCTCGTCGTGCGAATGACGGTGGACTCCCTCGATGGCGACTGGGGCAAGTACCTGTTCTTCATGGATGCCTGGGACGGCGGAAGTGGTGACAACGACAACCCGTGGTTCCGAGACATCGGTGGGCTCGCCGGCATGGACATCTTTGTCGGGAGTTGGCTCGACGGTGGTGGTGGTGCGCTCGGCTACGAATACGCAGACGGCGGCTGGGGGGAATTGCCGTTCACGGTGACCGTCTCGGCCGACTATGACAACAACACCGTTGAGTGGAACTTCTACGATCTCGTGGCAGGGCTCTCATCCGCCGGGATCACGGGGTTTGACTTCGAAGCGGCGACCACCGGTGGCAATGGGGGAGACCCGGCCATCGACTTGATTGGCGGCGAGGGAACCCAGCCTGGTTGGGGGCAGGGGTCCACATCGATCGATCGGCTTCGATACGACTTCTCGACGATTCCCGCGCCCGGTGCCTTGGCGCTGCTCGGCGTGGCCGGTCTGGCTCGCCGCCGCCGCCGCTGACCCTGGCATCCTCAGGACATTCAACAACGCCCCGGCTGCTTCAGCCGGGGCGTTGGCGTTTGGGGTCCGCTGCTGTGACGGGGGCACCCCGCTGTGAGGCTGCGCCCTCGTGCGGGGGCGTGTGCGGCTGAGCCTTTGCGCAGGGCGTGTATGTGAGGCTGGCTTGGGGTGCAGGGCCTCTCCCCGCACGCCGTCGAGCCGGCGTGAAACTGGAGTCCGGGCGGCGGCCTCAGGGCGTGAGGTGCTGCCTGCGTCCTGGCTCCTGCGTGGGAGCCACGGGGCCGCTCCTCGCGGCGGCGGACTGGGGGAGGTGGACCTGCCTCCGCCTGGCCCGCCCCGGTCAGGGCATAGCCGGCCGCGTGCTCCTGAAGGACCTCGAAAGCACGGCCGGGGCGCATCACCGCTCGGCCTCGCTGCCCGGATGCGCGACAGCCGCCGACCCGTGGGGCCGGCGGCTGCCGAAGCGTACATGGTCAGACTCGGCTCAGTTGCAGCCGAAGTCCGCAATGGCCTCGAGCAGGTCGTCCACGTCGTAGACGGACCCGAAGCCGTTGATGATGTAGAGGACGTCATCGACGTCGGTGTCACCATCGCCGTCGGCGTCACCAACGCATCCGCTCTCGCACTCGTCCGGCACACCGTTGCCGTTGGAGTCACTGCTGGATCCATTGGCGATATCGCACGCGTCCGGGTTTCCATTGAGGTTGCAGTCGACCTCGCCGTTGTACGTGACCGTGGCCGATGCAGTGTCCTGCCACGTGGTATTGACCGCGTCACGGCCCTGGAACAGCGCCTCGACGAGCACCTCTGAATTGTGGCCCATCGTCGTGAGCCGCGCGATCAGGACACCATTGCGATCGGCACAGTCGCTGTCCTGGAAGGACACGCTCGTACCCTGGTCGTCCGTCGGAAGGCAGAACCAGGTGCCATTGCCGACGCTCAGGCTTCCGCCTGCCTCAAACGTTGACCAGTCGATGCCGATGTCGTTGAGGTTGTTGGCGCCCCATGGATTACCCGTGTCGTCGATCGCACCGATCGTGACGCGGCTGTCCCACTCGAGGTCCGGCGCGAGGGCGTAGAACTGGGGGTTGATGTTCATGCTCGTGGGGCCACCGTAGGCATCCTGGTAGAAGCTCGTCGTCGTGGCGACGGTCTTCTGCTGGTTGCTGTTGCCGGCGACGGCGTCCACACGCCAGCCCTGAGGCACGTCAACGTAGACGTCAACGGTGTAGCTTGGCTCGCCATCGACCAGGTCGGTGCCGATGACCTTCCAGGCCACGGCAATGTCCCCGCTTCCGCACGGGCTGCCTGCGCAGTCTGTGCCGTCGCCGAGGTACGAGCCGCCTGCGGCGTCGCACTCGGCCTGGGTGTACTCGACGCAACTGACGCCGAAGCAGCAGCCGCCGGTCGGATCGGGGGCGCACGGATCGCCGGAGCAGTCCGTGTCGTCGCCCAGATAGGTGCCGGCGCAGTTTGCCTCGGTCGTGACCGAGCAGGTGGTGTCCACGCAGCAGCCGCCGGTCGGGTCCGGGTTGGCGCAGTTGACCGTGCCGCAGGTCTCGTCCGGTTGCCAGGTGCCACCCGCGTTGACGCAGCTTGTTTCAGAGACGTTGTAGCAGGAGCCACCCAAGCAGCACACGCCGCCATTGCCGCCGCTTCCATACGGGTTCAGCGTGTTGAGCGACGAGACGCCCGATCCACTCGGATCGAGCCATTGGCTCATGAGGCTGAAGGACTGATAGAGCGACTTGCCAAAGTAATCGTCGTCGTCGTTCGTGCAGAAGGAGTTGCCGCAGCACAACGCGCCGACGAGTTGATGGTTGGCGTTGAAGAGGCCGGAGCCCGAGGAGCCGTAGTACGTGCGGCCCTCGTCCCAGTTGATGCCCCAGTACTGGCTGGCTGAATACGCCTGCTGGACCGAGGAGATTCGCTTCTCGGCCGTGTTGGGGTGGTGGATGCACACGCCGCCCGAAGGGGGCGAGCTCGATCGGCTCCACCCGGCAAACGTGATCTCCCAGGCGGGATTCGGATCGTTATTGAGGCGGATCAGGCAGAAGTCCGTGGTGCTGTTCTCGGTCAGATAGGTTGACCCCGAGGTGTACATGGACAGCGGCCCATTGCCGTTGCCGCCGCTGTCGCCACCGGTGCGGCAGTACGAATTCTCGTGGTTCCAGTACACGACGACCGACTGGTCGTTCCCCGCCGAAATGCCGCAGTGCTCTGCGGTGAGAAAGTACGGTGTCTCGTCCTGGTTCGTGTTGTTGATCATCGTGCCGCTGCAGGTCCAGTAGCCGCTGACGGTGTAGACACCGGCCGCGGGAATCTCGTCCCACCAGTCGTCACCCAGCGGGCACTTGACGTCCACGTTGCAACTCTCTGAAGAGCCGCGGTAGGGCGGGGCGCCGAGACCACGATAGCCCTCGTTGATGGCGGTCAGTTCGATGTTGTTCTGAACGTCCAGACGCTCGTCAGCGTCCACGGTGATTTCAATGATCACTTCGTCGCCCCAGATGACGCGTGACCAGTACTCGCCGGTAAAGGAGTTGTCCAGAACGGTGACGTCCCGGGCGACGTCAACGCCGTCGTATGAGTACAGCGACATGACCGCCGACTCGGGCAGTTCGAATCGACCGAAGCCGAAGTTGATGTGGGCGGCGCCGGGTGAGAACACGCGAAGTCGCCACATGAGCCGCCCGTCGCTCAGAAGCTCCCAGGTGCCGTCGGTGGCGGGGGTGATGGAGACCTGATTCGGGACCGCAATGCGTGCCGGAAGGCCGTCCATGGCTCGCTGGTGATCCTCGATCTCCAGCCGCTCATAGTCCGGGCCGGCCAGTTCAACCATGGACACCGCTTCCAGCGGCAGGTGGCCATCGGAAATCCCTGCAGGCTTCGCGGCCGCCAGGGCAGTCATGGTCAACAGGCCGGCGGCGCCGACCACGGACAGACACGATCGTTGAGACATCGGTTGGGGGCTCCTCTTTCGGGCGTGGCGGGGGTCCTTCATGGCTACCCGCGCAGCGCCCCTCGTCAACGAATACGTCCGTTGATCGCGTCAGATCGGTTCCAGATGGGGGGTGGATTCAGCCAAATCCGGCCATTCGGGGCGGGATCCTGCCCCACCCCAGTTCACGGCTCAGGCGGCAAGGCCACCGCCGCGACGCTCAGAGGCCGCAGCCATACTCGGCCAGCAGCGAGAGCAGGTCGTCGACGTCGTACGTCTGGCCAAATCCACCGATGAGGATGAGCAGATCGTCCACGCCCGTGACCCCGTCGCCGTCGAGATCCCAGTCGCACCCGCTCTCACACTCGTCCGGGACGCCGTTGCCGTTGGCGTCGTTGCTCTCGCCGCCTGCAATGTCACAGGCATCGGGAATGCGGTTGGCGTTGCAGTCCTGCTCGCCCTGCCAGGTAATCAGCGCCGATGCCGTGTCCTGCCAGGTTTCGCCAGACGCGTCGCGGCCCTGGAAGAGTGCCTCAAAGAGAATCTCTGAGTCATGCTCCAGAGACGTGAGCCGCGCGATCAGGACGCCGCCGCGCTCGTCACAGGCGGTGTCCGTGAACGCCCTCCGCTCGCCCTGGGGGTCGGTCATGAGGCAGAACCACGTGCCGTTGTCTGCCGCCAGGGAGCCTCCGCTCTCGAACTCCGTCCAGTCAATGCCGATGGTGTTCAGCGCGTTGCTGCTGAATGGGTCGCCCGATGCGTCGATGCATCCGATCGTCACGCGGCTGTCCCACTCCAGATCGGGCGCGATGGGAATGAAGTCGGGATTGACTTCCACCGACGTTGGCCCGCCGTATGGACTCTGGAAGAATCCGGTTGTGGACGCGATGGTCTTGGGCTGGGATGTGTTCCCCGCGACCGCGTCAAGCCGCCATCCGACGGGCAGTTCCGCGTAGACGTCAACCGTGTAGGAGGGCGCCCCGCTTGAGAGCAGGTCCGTGCCTCGGACAATCCATCGAATGTCGATGGCGTCTCCGCCACCTCCCCCGCAGGGATTGCCTGAACAGTCGGTGTCGTCTCCGAGGTAGATCCCCCCGGCCGTGTCACAGTCCGCTTCCGCCATGACTTCACAGGTGCCTGACAGGCAGCACCCACCAATGGCGGTCTGGCCGCACGGGTCTGCGGAGCAGTCCGTTCCGTCGCCGAGGTACGTCCCACCGACCCCGGCGCACACCGCTTCGGTCATCACGGTGCAGGTGATGCCTGTGCAGCACCCGCCGGTCGGGTCGGCGGTGCCATTGAACGTCAGGGTGAGTGTTCCAGCCCCCGTGCCAGCCTGCCATCCGCCGAGCCGCATCCAGTACATCTGGCCGCTCGTGACCTCAAGGTCAAGTACCTGACTGTAGTACTCCTGACAGGTGGCATCAGCGTCATCTGCGTCACCGTTGCAGGCGATCTGGATCAGGTCGTCGCACGTGGGCCCTTCGTACACCACAAGGGAAGTGTCGTACGAGGAGGCATCGCATGTGGTCAGATCCAGGGTGCCGGTCCCGGTCGCGATCCACTTGAACCAGTGGTCGGGGCTTGCGTCCCAATCGAGGAAGGTGTCGTCGCACTGGCTTTCGTCCGGATCGCCGAACCCGCTGTCGGTCGCCGAGGTCGTGTCGAAGTCGTTGGGGCCTTCCATGGCCAGCGCAGCCGTCTGGCAGGTGTTTCCGTTGTTGGGGCTGCAAGGATTGCCTGCGCAAGTGACGTAGTCGCCCAGGTACGTTCCGCCCGAGGCGTTACATGCCTGCTCAGTCACATAGGAACACTGCCCGCCCATGCAGCAGGCGCCTTCCGGGGTCCCGTTGCCTCCGCCGGGGAGGCGCGTGTCGATCCCGGTCGGATTGGACCCCGCCGGGTCGAGGTAGGCGTCGAGGGCCGACCAGGCGCCGGCGAATCCGCGGCCGTAGTAATCATCGTCATCATTCCAGCAGTAGGAGCCGCCGCAGCAGAGCTGCCCGATGGCTCGGTGGTTGGCGTCAAAGAGCGGGGATCCACTGGACCCGGGCGCGGTGCGACCGGCGTCCCAGTTGACCCGCCAGTACGTCCCGTCCATCGTGGTCGAGTCGGGGAAGCTGATTCGTTTCTCGGCGCACTCCGGATGATGGATGCCCGCGCCGTTGGCTGCCGAGTTTGATCGTGACCACCCGGCGAACGACACCCCCCAGGAGGGGTCGGGCGGGCTGGAGAGTTCAACAAGCATCGTGTCGTAGGTCGAGTTGCCCACGAGGCGTGTGCAGCCGGTCGTGTAGGCGCTCAGCGGCCCGTCTCCTACGCCACCGCTGTCTCCGCTTCCGGGCTCTCGGCAATAGGAGTTTTCGTGATTCCAGTACACCACGACGGTGTGATCGTTGTTGGGTCGAATGCCGCAGTGGTCCGCTGTCATGAAGAGCGGCCGCTCGTCTTCGGCGGTGTTGTTGACCATGAAGCCGGTACAGGTCCAGGAGCCCTGGACCGTGTAGACGCCCACCGAAGCGATCTCGTCGCGCCACGCGTCTGCTTCCGAACATGCAACGTCGATGTTGCACGATTCGGACTGCCCTCGCTGCGGCGCCGCGCCGAGGCCGCGATAGCCGGCATTGACCCACGTCAGCCGAAGGCCGTCTTCCAGGGCGGCGCGGTCCTTGCGGTCGATCGCGATCTCGATGAGGATCTCCTCGCCAAGCACGATCGGGGTCCAGAAGCCGCCTTCGGAGCCTGCGTCCGCGGCGGTGAGTGGCCCGATGCCATCCAGGCCGTCAATCGAGGACACATGCGCGACGGCGGAACGGGGAAGTTCAAACTGGTCAAATCCGAGGTTGAGATGCGCCGACCCTTCGGCAAAGACGCGTAGCTGCCAGAGCAGACGCTCGCCCGGCAGCGAGGCCCAGGACCCGTGGCTGTGGGGCGTGGCGGACACCTCGTTGGGCACGGCAAACCGCAGTGGAAGGCCCTGCTGGTCGCGGGCTGCGTCCTCGGCTGCGATCGCCTGGTGGTCGACGTCCGAGACGCGGAGCAGGTGCACCGCCTCCAGAGGAAGGTGGCCCCGCGCAGCCACCGCTGAGCCGGCCACCAGGCCGGCCGACAGCAGGGATGCTGCAATACCGCTCAACGCCTTCATCTGATGGGCCTCTCCTCGACCTGATTCTCGATCACACGCTCGCACTCCGGGTCTCTCTTCGCCACGCACTGCTTCGGGTCAGCAGGAAAGGGCCAGTAAGAAGCCCGGCATCCGACCGACTGCTCCACACCCACGATTCCACACCCGCTGTTCCTCACTCGCGCCGCTGCCTCGGCAGGCGGTGAATCCGAGATCGCCCCCTGATCGTACAGCAGAGGCCCGAAAGTACACATGCCCGTTCGGCCCGGGCTGCCAAAAGGATGCCCCCAGATGTCCGCATTGCGACCTTCTTTTGCCAGAGAGGTGGGCGAACTGGTCCGCGTAATCGTTACGACAGGCCCAGAAGGCCTGCCCGGCTCGGGCTGCTAGGGTGCCGCACATGACGGTTTCCCCGAGTGTGACAGAACAGGAGCATGCCGCGGCCTGCGCCGCAGCTCAGGCTGCCGGGCGGGTACTCGCGGGCTCCACGGCTGAGGTGCTTGCGTCCGCCGGGCGGGACATCAAGGCGCAGGCCGATCTGGACGCCGAGTCGGCGATGATGGAGGTACTCCGCCCGCTGGGGCTGCCCATTCTGAGTGAAGAAATGGGGGCAGATGAAGGGTTTGCGTTGGATCGAGATGGGTGGATCATCGACCCGCTCGACGGCACGATGAACTTCGTTCGGGGGATCCCGATCGCCTGCACCTGCGTGGCGTTGTGGCGAGGTGGCCGGCCTGTACTGGGGGCCATTCACGAAGTGGCGCTCCATCGGACCTGGTCCGGGGGGGTTGGCCGGCCGGCCGAGGTCGACGGTCGCCGGTGCCGCTGCGGGGTGGCCGAAACGCCGGCGGAGGCGGTGCTGGCCACCGGCTTTCCCCGGGGCATGGACTTCAGCGAGGCGTCGCTTGCTGCGTATGCCCGCCGCATGTCCTCGTACAAGAAGATTCGCATGATCGGGTCGGCGGGCCTGTCGCTGGCCTGGGCAGCGGGCGGGTTGGTCGATCTCTACCTGGAAGACGATATTTTCATCTGGGACGTTGCGGCGGGTCTGGCGATTGTCGAGGCGGCGGGAGGCGCCGGGCTGTTCACGCCGCCCGACTCCACCTGGCGAACACGCGTGGTGGCAGGTGCATCGCGGCTGGCCCGCAGCGAGTGGTCAGCGAGCGGTCGACCGACCCCGTGACACGGCGTCTTCAACCGCCTCCCATCCGATGATGGATCGAAGCATGGCCAGGGCCCGCTGCGTTTCGGCCTGCACAGCCTCATCCGTCGAGCGATCGGTGGATTCGATTGACTGGTCGGCCGCCGCGATGCCGCTGGCCACTCCAAGCGACCGCAGGTGACCGAGTCCGTCCTGACGAAGGAACGTGTCGAACCCGCGTTGCCGCGCCTCGCCAATCCGCTGCTCGTGCTGCCGCAGCAGCGCCGCAAGCCTGACGTCCTTGATGTCCTCCTGGTCGAGGCACCATCGGATGGCGACCATGGCGTCCGTCGGGCGAAAGTACCGCGGAAAGGCCCGTTTCATCGCCGTGTGGTACAGGTCGTCACGCTCGTCGTCCACTGCGTTCTGAAGCGCCGCCAGATACGCGAGGGTGCAATCGCGGACGGCCCGCGACGCATCCAGCCGCGCCGCGTGGATGTCGGCGGCATGGACGGGGCGTTCTGCTGACGCCTCCGCGAGGGCCGCATCGGCTGCGTCGCGGGTGTCCATTGCGG
This sequence comes from Phycisphaerales bacterium, assembly GCA_030748575.1. Lineage (GTDB taxonomy): Bacteria > Planctomycetota > Phycisphaerae > Phycisphaerales > SM1A02 > UBA12567. The sequence continues at coordinate 204,233 of JASMLR010000001.1, forward strand.
TGTCGACCTCGGCCCGCCATGCCGCCAGGGTGGGCTCGATGCGCTCGACCGCCGCCACGGAGAGCGGCGGGCGCATGCTGATGATCAGCGCATCGAGGTCGAGACCTTCACCTTCAATCCAGTTGGCCTCCAGACGGCGGCGGCGGACCATGCGCTGGGTAAACGACTCAAAGTCGTCGAGTTCGGTGTCCAGCAGGATGACTCGAATGTTCTCGATGAGTTCCTGATGCAGCGCGGCGGCGTCGGTCTGGAAGGCCCGGAGCCTCTCCGTGTGATCGGTTGCGTTTCGGCGGTCGTGCAAGCGTTGCCTGGCGTCCACGACCGCTGCTCTGAGCGTCTCGGCGCTCTGCTCCCGCCGCTTGATGCGGGCGCGAGTCCGCGCGGCCTCGTACGGCGACGCGCCCGCCATGGAGGCGCGCAACTCCTTGATGCGGCGTGCTTCTTTCTCGGCGGCGCGATGGGCCTGCTTCCACGCGGAGTCATCGCCTCGTGGGGCGGCCATGCGGGAGGCGTGAATGGCCACGAGCCGCTGCCAGTCCCACCCGAAGTCCTCGATGAGCAGGGCCACGGTGCGCTGCCGCGGTTGGTCGGCAATCTCCACGGATTCAATGAGCGGCGCCGTATCGGCGACGGTCCACGGCATGGGCATGGACGGTGTCCAGGCCGCTGTGCCTGCAGTCGATACCGCGGCGGCCAGCAGGAGCGTGAGCAGCGAGACCATCGAGCGAGTATAGGGACGCGTCCGCGACGTCACGCGTGGGGGGCGAGGAAGTCGATGTCGAGGGCCGATTGGCCGCTCAGCGCCAGGTCGGCAGCGACTTCACCCAGGACGGGCTGGAATTTGAAACCGTGCCCGCTCAGGCATGACACGATGGTGACCTGCGGATGGTCTGGGTGCAGGCCGATGCGGAAGTGACCGTCCCGCGAATTGGCATAGAGGCACGTATGGACGGTGCCAGCAGGTCCGGCGGCGGAGGGGAGCCAGCGGGCCAGGTGCGGCGCGACGTCCATGGCGTCGTCATCGCGGACTGCCATGGCGGGCACGTCATCCGGGTCGACGGTGGGCCCGGGCCAGTGCCTCGCCGCCTTGAAGCCCTCGGGCCCCGGGAGTCCGGGCATGCGTGGGAAGCCGTACAGGAGCGATGCATCGTTCAACTCGATGGCCCAGACCGGAAGATCCGGCGCGTCGATCCGTGCCTCTGCCGGCGCGTCGAACCAGACGAGAACCTGTCTGGACGGTCGCATCTCAATCGCGGGAACGCCTACGAGCGGCCCCGGCCAGGCGCCGGTGCACAGGACGAGCGCATCTGCCCTCATCAGGCCCTCCGACGTGTCCACTTCCACGCCCACGGTGTTGGCGCGCCAGGCTGAGACGGTGACCCCTTCACGGAGTCGGGCGCCTGCCCGCCGCGCGATGGTGGCATGGGCAGCCAGCGCCCGCTCCGGAACGATCAGTCCCGCAAGCGGCTCGAAGAGTCCGACCATGTCGTCGGTACAGTCGAACACGGGCCAGCGGTCCCGAATGACCGTGGCGTCAACAACTTCATGCGGCAGCCCGTGGGCCTGCGCAGCAGCGATGGAGTCCGGGGCGAATGAAGAGTCCCGCCTGGAGATGTACAGGCCGCCCGTCTCATGAAAGATCGGCTCGTCGACCTGCTGATTGAGCTCCATCCATCGGGATCGAGCGGCCCGGAGCAGTGGGACGTACCCGGGATGTTCCGCGTAGGCCAACCGAAAGGCGCGGGACTGGTGGGCGCTGCCCCCGCGGGTATGGCCGATCTCAAACTGATCCAGCCCGATGACATCGGCCCCGCGGCGGGAGAGTTCAGCGCAGGCTGCGGTCCCGGCGCAGCCAAGCCCGATGACGATGACTCGGGGGGACATGGTGGCCCCATCCTACGGGCGGGTGTCCGGTGCGGTAGTCTGCGGGCCAGTGGGTTGGAGGAGTTCCATGCGGCCAAGTCAAATCGTGGGTCTGTGCCTGGTGATTTCCAGCGGTGGTGCGAGCGCATCACAGGTGGATGAAGCGCGTCTGATGGCCGAGGCGGCCACCTTTGATTGGACGCTTGAGCGGGCCGACGTGGTCCAGATGCGCGTCGTGTTCCACATCATCCGTCACAATGACGGATCCGACGGGCTGTACTACTGGCAGGACGTCGTGGAAGACTCGCTGGCTGACGCGAACGCCAACCTCGCTGGCGCCGGCATCGAACTGGTGCTCGAAGGCCAGCCCCGCTTTCTCGACGACAGTTCGTTGTACTGGATCTACTGGGACTGGGACGACTATGACCAGTTCTACGAGCTGATCAATACCGACTCGGTGCCGGGTGCCATCAACGTCTATCAGGTGCCGAACCTGCTTCAGGATGGCGAGCGGACCCCGGGGCTCTCCACGATGCCCGGAGACCCGCTTGGGCAGGGGATCGTGATCAACAACTACTCAACGCCAGGGCTGTTCGGAGATTCAGCGACGTTCTCACACGAGATCGGCCACTACCTGCATCTGTACGACACGCAGGAGAACTGGATGGACCCGCCCGACGAAACACCTCCGGCCGGATGGTGGGGCGTCGAGTGTCCCGACGCATCCAATTGCGCCACGGCGGGCGATCTCCTGTGTGACACGCCCACGCACCCCGGGTTGGCCGACACGGTCGATGGGGACTGTGCGTATGTGGGCGATTCCTATCCGCCCGAGGACTCGGGCTGCGGCGATGCTGTGGCGTATGCGCCGCTCACGGACAACATCATGAGCACCGCGCCGGTGTCGTGCCGCACGGCGTTCACGTGCGATCAACTGAATGTCATGTCGTGGTCCGCGCGGAACGAGCGTGCCGACCATATCGTCGCGAACCGTGCAGCCTGTCTTGGCGATGTCTCTGGCGATTGCGAGGCCGGAATGCCTCCCGACGGAGTGGTCGATGAGGTGGACGTCGCGTCCATGGTGTCCCAATGGGGCGGAACATCCCCGGCGTGGGATCTGGATCAGGATGGCGTTGTGGGCGTCTTGGACCTCATCATGCTGCTGGAGGCATGGGGGCCCTGTTCCTGACCGTGATGTGCCTGCATGATCCTCGGACACGCTTCTCAGCCGCAGTCAGGCGCCAGCACCCGGACGAATCGCCAGCGTGATGCCCGGCCGCTGGTAGTTCACAAAGAGCGTTTCGCCGCCCGGGCTGTAGCAGCAGCCGGCAAACTCCGAGTTGTTCAACGCGTTGCGGGCGATCGGGTACACCAACCCGGCGGGCGTCACGCCGAGCAGGAACTGCTCGCCACCGCCGTCTTCACAGACGACCAGATCGCCGCCTGGTGACTGGGTGATGTTGTCTGCGTTTTCGAGCACGCTTGGGTCGTCGGGTTGCAGGAAGAGTTCCAGCACGCCCGGTCGCTCCCGCTCCAGCGGTGTGCCCTCGATCTCTGGTGGCGCCGGGCGGTATCGCCACAACTGCCCGGCTTTGGCCCGGCCACCGGTGGTGCAGGCGAAGTAGACCTCCCGCTCGCCGTGCCACATGCCCTCGGCGCGAGCGAACCGCGCCGCACCCTTTTCAAACGCCTGATACCGCAGGGCATCCTCCGGGCTGTCCACGTCTTCCAGATCGATCCAGTGCACCGGCCGGGTGTCGCCCGGTCGCATCGGCGGCACACCTTCCCAGTCGCGAAGGTCTGCAGACAGACGATCGGTCACGGCCAGCGCCTGCAGCGTGCCTCCTTCGAGCAGCCGTGTCGGGTCCTCGGGGAGATACCGGTACAGCACGCCGTCATCGAGGTCTTCAGTCAGGTACACGATGCCGGTCTCGGGATTGACCGCGACCGCCTCGTGCCGAAAGCGGCCCATCGGCTTGATGGGCCGCGGCGCGACCAGTCCTTCTTCGATGTTCGAAGGCACCTCAAAGCAGTACCCGTGTGGCTCACGCCACGGCAGGCCATGCTCGGGTCCGACGGTCGTCTCCTCGCAGGAGATCCAGGTTCCGCGAGGCGTCGGGCCACCAGCGCAGTTGTAGTCGGTGCCTGCGAGGATGAGCCGGTGCGAACGCAGTTCCTGGCGGGCCGTGTCGTACACGAGCCGTGTGCATCCGCCTCGGGACGGCAAGGGGGTGCCCAGTGGCGTGCGACCGAGGTCGTACACCTTGCGGCGGTCCACCAGATCCAGCCCGCCCTGATCGAAGGGGCCGGAGGTCTTGCTGGCGGGAGACACTTCGTGATTGCGAATGAGCACGGTGGTACCGCCCGGGCCGGGGAAGGCGGCCATGCCGTCATGGTTGCCCGGGACCAGCAGCCCGTCATCCATCACCGCGGCGGTCCGAGAGAACATGTGGTAGGTCCAGCCGCGAGGAAGGTCCAGCACCCCCGCCGGGTCCGGGACGAGGGGTCCCACAGGGCCGACCGGGCCGCCTGCCGGCAGGAGGGAGGCTGAGGCCTTGCCAAGCCATCGCTGCCGGAGTCCGCCGAAGGCAAGCGTGACACCGGCGGTCAAGTGCAGAAAGGCGCGTCGGTCCACATGGTTCATCATGCGAGGATACCGGCGTCTTGGTGGCCCGCCCGAAGCGGACCTGCAGACCTCCGGAATTCACGCGACGCATCCGAACCAGTCCGCTACGGTGCCACGCCGCATGCGAATCCTCATCGTGGCCAACCCGATCTCCGGTGAGGGCCGTGCCCGCAGGCACAGTGAGGCGTTGGCCGGGGCGCTCGCGGGCCGCGGCCATGACGCCATCAGCCTGGCAAGCGAGCAGGCCGACGCAGCGATGTGGTTGCCCCGCCATCTGGACGGGGCGGACGCCATCGCCGTGGTCGGTGGAGACGGCACGGTGCGGTCGGTGGCGGCGGTTGTTGCGGGCTCGGGCGTGCCTCTGGTGCATGTGCCGCAGGGCAATGAGAACCTCTTTGCCAGATCGCTCGGCATGGGGCCGCGGATCGAGGACACCGTGCGGCTGCTGGAGCGCGGTGATCGCCACGAGGTGGACATGGCGGTTGCCAATGGCCGCGCGATGTTGCTCATGGCGTCGATGGGGCTCGACGCGGAGATCGTGGCCGATGTTGCAACGCGTCGGAGGGATCGCGTGTCGAACATGGACTACCTCGCCGCCGCCGGCCGCGCGCTGGTCGGCTGGAGGCCGACGGCGGTGACGGTTCGGGTCGACGGCGAGGTGGTCGTCCCAGCGCAATCTGGCTGGGTGGTTGTCAGCAACGCGTCCATGTACGGAGGAGGCATCAATCCGGCGCCGATGGCGCGGATGGATGATCGGCTCCTTGACTTGACGTTCTTTCGGGCATCCTCGGCCCTGGAGATGGCCGCGTGGTTTGTTCGGTGCCGCCTGGGTCTGCAGCGTGAGGCGGCCGGATTCGTCCACCGCCGCGTTCCCGCCGAAGTCGTCATTGAGGCTGCATCGGTGTCCCGCTGGCAGCTCGATGGAGATCCGCCGCCAGCGGCGTCGGCTACGCGGTCGTTGACGGTCAGACTTGCGTCAAGCCGTCTGGTGGTGCTTGGTTCCCCGCACGGCGGGACGGCTGCGGCTCGGGCGTGATTCTGGGCGGTTTGAAGGGTGCAGGGGGCGGCCCCCTGAGATTCGGGTTGCCTTTACGGCTGGGCGGGGTAGGCTGGGCCGGGTACAGAGACATGAGCAGGAGACTGATCACATGCGTATGAGCTTGATTTGCAGCATGGTGGCATTTGCTGCGGCGTCGGCGGTGGCCGGCCCCGTGTTCGACGAACCACCGGGCGGTGATGCGGGGACCACGCGTGAAGACGCCAAGGATGTGAAGGCATCCAACGGCGGATCCGTCGGCGTGATTACAGGTTCGCTGACCGGGTCTTCGGGGCTGATGGGGGGCTACGGTGACTATCAGGATGTGTATCGCATCTACATTGAGGATCCCATGCAGTTCCGCGCCGAGACCGCCTACCTCGGCGGGGGCGAGGCGTTGCGGGATCCCATGTTGTTTCTGTTCAACGAAGCGGGGCAGGGCATCATCGCCAACAACGATGTTGATGACGGCGTCCTAGGTTCCAAGATTCACAATGACGCCGGCAACGGTGAGTACTTCTTCACCGAGCCCGGCATTTACTACCTGGCCATCACCTCGGCGTTGAGTGAAGCCACCGCTGAGGTCGGTGGGGATCCGCTGGCGCTCTTTGAGATGGGGCTCCCGAGCAACCAGACTGGCATCATTCAGCCTCGCGAAACATGGTCGCAGTACTCATGGACCGCCTGGACGACGCCTTCGGATTTCTCCAACTTCGGTACGTATGAGATCATGCTGAATGGCGTCGGGTCCGTACCTGGACCGGCAGGCATGGCGGTGCTTGGCTTGGCCGCTATCGGCCGCCGCCGTCGCCGCTGACTTCGCTCGGCGGCTTTGAACGATCATGGAACTGCGCGGCGACGGCGTGATCGCCCCGCGCGAGATGGACCCGTTCCAGTGACGAGGCGCACTTGCGGACTTGCGGGCTGCGCTCGCCGGCATGCACCGTGAAGGCCTCCATGGCGGCCTGCAACAGAGGCTCAGCCGCGTCGAACGCGCCGCGTTCCAGGGCGAGGACCCCCTCGAGCCGAAGGAGCGCCGCATCGACCCGCGGAGGCAGGCCTCCGCGGCTCCGTTCGGCGGCGATCCCGGCCTCGGCAGCCATCAACTCCCCCGTCCGGAGGTCGAGTTCGATCGCAATCAGACGTTCGTCTCGATAGGACGGATGTCCCTCGGGCAGTCGCCCGCTCCGCAGTTGCTCGGCCCGTGAGAGATGGCCGCTGGCCGCGGCCGTGTCGCCCCGCGCAAGGGCCAGCCTGGCCAGCGCGGCCTCGGTGTTTCCCATCGACGTCCTGCTTCTCTGCAAGGTCTTGACCCGGAGCGCTTCGGCGAGCGACGCTTCCGCCTCGTCCAGCCTGCCGAGCCGCGCGAGGCAATCGCCGATGTTGTGTCGAAGCGCGGCCACACGCCAATCGCGGCTCGGATCCTCCGAGTCCAGTTCGACGAGCGTGACGGCCTCCCGCAAGTGGGGGAGCGCCGCTTCCGGGCGGTCCACCACGTGACCGACGGCGACGCTGTTCAGGACGTTGCTCAGTTCGATGCGCCGTCGTCTGGCGTCGACCTCGCCCCGCGCTTCGCGGACGAGTGTTCGGTGCCGTGAAAGCGCCTCGTCGAACTGGGTCGCTGCCTCGTCGCTGCGCCCGGCTCGGCGAAGCGACGCAGCCAGGTGGTGCATGGTGACAGCCGTCTCTTCGCTGGAGGGCGCGGTTGCTCGCCTGTGGGCCAGCGCTGCGGCGTAGTCTTCGACCGCGCGGTCGTAGTCGGCCTCCTTGTATCGAAGCCGGCCCCGCAGATGCAGCAGCCGCCCGGCCGTGGCACTGGGGTGCGCCGCGTCCAGATGGAGCCCGGCCGCAGCAGCGTCAATGGCGGCGGCGGCGTCGTCCCAACGCGCGTTTCCAATGTGGTTTTCGGCCAGGTCCAGACGGACGGCCGCGGCAATCTCGGGGTACTCGACCAGGTCATGGTCGACGACCTTGAGCCACCGCTGAAGCATCTCATCCATGCTCGCCGCGGCCATGGCCTGATCGATGTTCTCAGCATCGGCGGCGCCAAGAACGCTGGAAACCATACCGACGGTGCCTCGCAATCGTTGATTGGCCGCAGCCTCTCGCCCCCACGCGACGAACATCGTGATGCCGAAAGCGATGAGCAATGCGACGGCACCGCCACTGAGCCCCACCGGAAGCCAGTGTCTGCGCAGAAACTTCCGCGCGACATACCAGGCGTCGTCTCTCATGGCTTCAATCGGCTCGCCCCGCAGCCAGTGTCTGAGGTCGCGTGCAAGATCCGCAGGCCCCTGATATCGGCGATCGGGATCCCGATCGAGCGCCCGCATCAGGATGGTCTCTACGTCGCGGTCCAGCGTCGCGTCTACCGAGCGGGGCGGCGTGGGCGTCGCTTCAGCAATGGTGCGGACGACGTCGGCGATCGATCCTTCCAGTACGAATGGTCTGCAGCCCAGAACCGCCTCGTACAGAATGACCCCCAGCGTGAAGACATCAGTGCGGACGTCAATGCGGTCCGGATCGCCCGAGACTTGCTCAGGGGCCGCATACGCGAACGTCCCCATGAACTCACCGGCGGTCGTGACTTCGATGCGAGAGGAGTCCCACTCCGAATCATCGACCGGCTTGGCCAGACCGAAGTCCAGGACGTGAGGGCAGCCATCGGCGTCGACCAGAATGTTGTCGGGCTTGAGGTCGCGGTGAATGACGCCCTTCATGTGGGCGGCGGCGACCGCGTCGCACACGTCGGCGATGAGTCCCACCGCCAGACGGCGACGGGCCGCCTGGCCAAGGCCGTCTCGGCGGCCCAGCCATCCGTCGAGTGTTTCGCCGTCGACGAACTCCATGGCGAGCCAGGCGCGACCGTCGGGCGTCGTCCCACTGTCGTACACCGTGACAATGCCGGGATGGTTGAGCGCTGCCACCATCTCGACTTCCCGCTCAAACCGAACCAGTTGACGTTCCGAAGCGAACGCGCCGCGGAGGAGCACTTTGAGTGCGACCTGCCTCCGGGTCGCGGTTTGTCTGGCGAGAAAGACCGCACCTTGAGCGCCGCGGCTCAGTTCCCGCTCGATCTCATAGCCCGCGGCCTGTGGCGCCTCGACGATGGATCCGCCGCCGAACACCCCGGCCTTGTGCGCGGCCGCGAACTCGTCAAGAAACCGATCCTCGGAAGCGTCGATCTCACGCGATCCGACGGTGGCATCGACATCCACGCGGCGGTGGTGCTCGATCTCCTCGGCAACGGTTCCGTCATCGACTTCGGCGAGGTATCGCTGAATGTCCAGAGACATCGTCCCCCCGAGCGCGATCGCCCGAATCTCGTCGGGAGTCGGTCGGCGGGGGGGCGAAGGACTCACGGGCCATCTTCCTCGTACAACGCTTCGAGTTGTTGAACCGTCTCCTTGAGCCGCTTGGCAATGCGACTCTTCGCGAGGTAGACATCGTTCTCGGTCATGTCCAGTTCGGCGGCCACCTCGGCAACCTCCCTCCGGTGGAAGACGAGCATCTCGAAGGCGCGAATGGTCTTGTCAGCGGTCTGGGACTTCGCCTGCAGGTCGGCGAGCGCTTCCCTGAGAATGACATGGCGACGTTCTGAGGCCCAGAGGTCCGCCCACTCCCCATCGGTGGGCATCGTGATCAGGGCCGATTCACCGCGTGCTTCCTTTCGGACGCCGCGTTTGCGGTGCGTGTCGGCAATCCTGGTGCGGGCAATGGCGAGGATCCAGGATCGCATGCGACCGCGGTCGCGGTCATAGCGGCCATCTCTGTACTCGGAAATGACGCGAAGCATGGTGTCCTGGGCGACATCGAAGGCGTCCTGTTCGGCAAGCCCGAGCCGTCTGGCCATGCCGATGATGATGGGGCGATACCGCCGGTCGAGAACCTCCCACGCCGCGTCGCCGTCATCGGCGTGCAGCCCATGCAGAAGAGCCGTGGTGGTATGCGTGACGTCAAGCATGGCGGTCGACCCCAAGGTACCCGAAGCGGGCTCCTGCGCTCAGAGGATGCCTTCGGCTCTCGGATACGAGCCCAGAACCCGCAGCAGCACACAATGGGCTTCGGCGCGAGTGATGGCGTCGGCGAGGGGCGGGTCATCACGGTGAGCATCGGCGTCAATGAAAAACGTGTACTCCCAGTTCACGCGGCCGCTCGGTCTCTTGTCGATGTGGCTGAGATTGACGCCCGCCTCTCGAAACTCGCTCAGCACATCGACCAGAGCGCCCGGCGCGTGCTTGGTGACGAACATGATGGAAGTGCGATCGTTTCCAGTTGGGTCAGGTCGCTGACGCCCCAGTACGAGGAACCGTGTCACGTTGTCGGGCTTGTCGCCGACACGCTCGGCCAACACATTGACCGAGTAGATCGACGCGGCCAGCCGCGAGCCGATCGCCGCCGTTCCGGCTTCCCGGGATGCACGCTGCACCGCAGCCGCTGATGACGCCGTCGGAATGAGTTCCACGCCCGGGAGGTGGCGTGCCGTCCACTTTCGACATTGGGCGAGTACCTGCGGTTTGGACGCCACGCTGGTGATGTCACCGAGATCACAGTTGGCCAGGAGGCAGTGCGAGACCTCGACGAGTGATTCGGCGCAGACGCCCGCCTCGTACTCGACAAACGCGTCGAGCGTATCGGTGATGCCGCCCACGATCGAATTTTCCCACGGCACCAGACCGTAGTGTGCCGTTCCCGAGATCACCTCGCGGAACACGGCGTCGATGTCCGGTGTCTCGACGCCCTCGACCGAACTACCGAAGTGCCGGGTCGCAGCGACGTGGCTGAAGGAGCCCGGAGGACCGAGATAGGCGATCCGAAGGCCCTGCTCGATGCTGAAACTTCCCGACATGAGCTCACGCCAGATGGCCTCGAGCGTCCTGCCTGACAGTGGCCCGGGGTTGAGCTGGCGGATGCGGTCGAGCACGGCCCGCTCGCGGTGCGGCGCGTAGACGGGCGTGCCATCCCCTCGTTTGATGCGACCGATGTCCTCCACGACCTTTGCTCGCGTGCTCAAGAGCCGCACAAGTTGCTCATCGAGGGTGTCGATCTCTTCGCGGAGGGTGTTCAGGTCGGTCACGGATTCACCTCCAGGTCGCCGGGTTGCGTGTCAACCTGCGGCCTCGCAAAGATGAGCATTCCGAGCGCGCCGGTGACGACGAATGCGGCGAGCGCTGCAAACGCGGCGTCGAATCCACCGAACGTATCCGTCAGCCATCCGGTCAGGAGGGGCGTGGTCAATCCAGAGATGGAGAAGCACGTCACCATGATGCCTGTGGCCGTGGCCGCATCGCCTGGAAACAGATCGGTGCAGATCGCATAATACGGCGCGTTCGCTGCCATGGAGAAGCCGATGGCGAGTGAGAGCATGATGATCGCCAGATTCTGGTCGTGCGTGAAGATCAGGGGAACGAAGCACAACGCGCCGATCAACTGAAAGAACCAGATGGGATGCACACGAGCCGATCGGATGCATCCGGTTCGCATCATGTGTTGGTCCGAATACCAGCCGACCAGCGGAATGAAGAGGCACGCCAGACCCCACGGGGCGGTGCTGAACCAGCCGATCTTCGTCAACTCCATGCCCCACGTCTGTTCGAAGTACCCCGGGATCCAGGTGATGCCAAACCAGAGCACATACCCGAAGGCAAAGAAGGACCACGACGTGGCAAGCAGGGTCGGGTTCCGAAGCAGTTTCCACCAGTCCCGCCTTGGTTGGGCTGCCCCGCCTCCCCGGGGCGGGCGTCGATAGATGATCGGCAGGACAATGCCCAGCAGCAGGCTGGCTCCTGCCAGCGCGATGAAGGCCCACCGCCAACTGAAGTCGGCGATGAGATGCGAGAGCAGCGGGCCGCCCAGCAGCAGGGCCGCGGGGACGCCGACCACCATGATGCCGACGGCGCGGCCGGCCATTCGCGGCGGCATCCAATCGGCGACGGCGCGATTCATGGCCGGGAAGTTGACGCCTTCTCCCAGGCCGAGCACGACCCGCATTGCCAGGAAGAGAATCCAGACCTCGGCCAGGCCCAGCGCCGCCATGGCGGCCGACCAGAGCAGCAGGCCGATGGTCCACACGAGCCTGACGCCGAAGCGGTCCAGCAGCAGGCCGCTCAGGCCATTGACGGCGAGCGCCCCGAGGGCGAAGAGTGAGATCGCCAGGCCGAACGCCGTGTTGGAGAGGCCGAACTCCTGCTTGATCGGCTCGATGGCGAAGGAGATGACGACGCGGTCCAGATAGTTGACCAGGCAGAGCACCAGCGCCAGGGCCATGACGGCCCACGCGCGGCGGGCCATCGGTTGTGTGGATGTGGAAATGCTGTGAACTCCTTCCTCGATCCCCGGCGGGCGGGTGCCCCACGATACTGTAGCCCGCATGCAGGGATGCGCAGGCGAGCCGGCGATGGACCGGGTGCTGGACGTGGTTCGTCACGTGTGGGGGTGGGACGGGCTGTACCCCATGCAGCGAGAGGCCATCGACGCCGCGTTGGCCGGCCGCGATTCGCTGCTCGTGCTTCCGACGGGTGGCGGCAAGTCGCTGTGCTATCAGGTGCCACCGCTGGTCGACGGCGGTCTGGCCGTCGTGGTGTCGCCGTTGATTGCCCTGATGAAGGATCAAGTGGACGGGCTGCAGCAGGCGGGGGTGGCCGCTGCGTGCCTGCACGGGGAACTCCCCGGCCACGAGCAGGCCCGCACCCGCGCCATCGTTGCCGCCGGTGAGATGAGCCTTTTGTACGTCACACCGGAGCGACTGGTGTCGCCCGGCTTCCTGTCAAGCCTCGTCGAGTGGAATCCGAAGAGGATCGCCGTGGACGAGGCGCATTGCATCAGCCAGTGGGGGCACGACTTCAGGCCTGAGTATCGAAGGCTGGCCGAAGTTCGGTCGGCATTGCCGAACGTATCACTGCATGCCTGCACAGCGACGGCGACGGTGCGCGTTCGGGAGGACGTCCTGTCTCAACTCGGGCTGCGTGACCCTCTGGTGCTGGTCGGAGACATTGATCGACCGAATCTCACGTATCGGGTGACTCCAAGAACAGACACCCGGCGGCAGGTTCAAGAAGCGCTTTCGCGGCATCGACGGCAGGCGGCCATCGTCTACTGCGCCACACGAAAGCAAACGGAGTCCATGGCGACGGCGCTTCGAAGCGAGGGGTTCGCCGCAGCGGCCTATCACGCGGGACTTGACCGCCGGACGAGGACCAGCGTCCAGGACGACTTTGCAGCGGAACGCATTGACGTTGTGGCGGCGACCGTTGCTTTCGGCATGGGGATCGACCGGTCCGACGTGCGGTGCATCGTGCATGCGTCCATGCCAGACAGTCTGGAGCGATATCAACAGGAGACGGGCCGAGCCGGTCGGGATGGACTGCCGTCGGAGTGTGTGCTTCTGTTCTCAGGCGGAGATGCGGCGCGATGGCGGCGATTGCATGAGGGTGAGGACGACACGGCTCTCGTTCCGTTTCGCCACGCCATGCTTGAATCGATGCAGTCGTACTGCGCAACGGCGATATGCCGGCGGCACATGCTCGGCCGCCACTTCGGGCAGCCTCGCGAGGAGCAGACATGCGGTTCGTGCGATGTGTGCCTCGGAGAAGTGCGTGTTCTGGAAGACGGCACGCTCATTGCGAGGAAGATTCTCTCAGCCGTGGCGCGGACGGGCCAGCGGTATGGCGCTGGGTACATCGTGGACGTGCTTCGGGGTACGGGCCTCGATCAGGTCATGCGGAGAGGGCATGACGGACTGTCGGTCTTCAAGTTGCTGGCGGAACACTCCAAGGGGGAACTCATGGATCTGGTCTGGCAGCTCGTGCATCTGGAGCATCTCCAGCGGGCAGGCGACGAGTACCCGGTGCTGGTCATCAGTGCATCGGGCATGGCCGTCATGCGGGGTGAAGTGCAGGTCGATCTGATCGCCCCGCCCAAGCGGCCGGTCCGAGGGGCTGCCGGGGAGGCGGCGTCATGGGAGGGTGTGGATCGGAGTTTGTTCGAGCACCTGAGGTCGGTGCGGCGGCGGCTGGCGGCGGAACGGGGTGTGCCGGCCTATGTGGTCTTCGGGGACGCCTCGCTGCGAGATATGGCGCGGAGCAAGCCGCTGACCCGGGAGGCATTCCTTGAGATCAAGGGCGTCGGGGACCGCAAGCTGGCAGACTTCGGCGAGGTGTTTCTCGAGGCGATCTCGGGGTGGGATGAGGGGAATCCTGCCTAATACCGGGGCACATGGTTGCATCCAGACCCGTTTCGGTGTCGTATGGAGGGCTGCCGAGGTCTGGCCCGGGGGCGGTTGTGGTTTGCCCCAGCCTGTTTCCCGAGCCTGTTTCCCGAGTGAGGGGTGGATTTGAGAGGAGCCCTGGATGTACACCCAGTTGTGTCGAGTCGCCGCCGGCCTGGTGGTCTGCGCCGCTGTCCCGCATGCAGTTGCTGAGGGGCCCGTCCTGCGGGACGGTGTGCTTCACTATCCGGAGGGTGTGGCGGTGCCACGATCGATGACATCGATCGAGGCGGACTGGGTTGCTGAGCACCCGCTTGGCGGCGACCGCATGGCGACATCGCCGCCGGTCGGACCCGTTCGGTGCGCGAGCGAGTACGAACCCATGGCTGGCATCCTGCTCGCGTGGGAGGGTGGCAGTTCGTACACCAACATCGTCCGGCAAATGGCGGTTGCGATCACCACGACGGGGGACGCGGACGTCTGGGTGGCGTGCGACAGCAGCAGCGAAGCCAATTCGGTGAACTCGACTCTCTCGGCCTACGGCGCCGATATGGACCGGGTCCACACGGTGATTCGGTCGACGGACACGGTGTGGATTCGTGATTACGGTCCGCGGTACATCTTTGAAGGCGACTGCCGGGCTGTCGTCGATCACGTCTACAACAGACCGCGGCCCAACGATGACAATTACTCGTCGTACTTCCGCACCCAGGTCGGGCACGCCTACTACAAGCATGATCTTGTGCACGGCGGCGGAAACTACCACGTGAATTCGGTCGGAGCAGCGGCCGCGACGGAACTCATTCTCAACGAGAACTCGGGCATGAGTCAGTCGCAGATCGTTGATGTGTGGCGGGACTATCAGAACGTCGAAACGTACATCCACGACGCATTTCCGACGTCGGTTGACTCCACGCAGCACATCGATATGTGGATGCAGATCATCGGCGATACGGAGATCATCATCAGCGACTGGCCATCCGATTCAGGCAGCACACAGGACCAGATCTGTGATGGTGCCGCGGCCTACTATCAGGGCCAGGGGTGGACGGTCCATCGAACTCCGGCATTCGACACTGGTTGGACGCACTTCACGTACACCAACATGGTGCTCTGCAACGGGCTCGTTCTGCTTCCGAAGTACAACGACATTTCCGACACCTATGACAATCAGGCGCTCGCGACCGTTCAGGCAGCGATGCCCGGTCGGCAGGTCGTCCAGATCACGTGCGATAATCTTGCGTACTCCGCTGGTGTCATGCACTGCATCTGCATGCACATGCCAGCGCACGCCGGTGGTGTGAATCCGACGACCTGTGTTCGAGGCCCGCTCGGAGGGACGTTCGATCCCGGTGATCAGGTGCCCGTGCAGTGGATCTCGGACGACGACATGTTTGACGTCCAGAATGTCGACATCGACTTCTCGTCGGATGGCGGATCTTCATGGACGCAGGTGGCGAGCATGACCGCGGATGACGGCGTCTGGGTCTGGACGGTTCCGGACGTGGCGACCACGGAGGGCATCATCCGGGTCGTGGCTCGGGACGGCGACGGCAACATGGGTGGCTCCGAGAGCGGCGCGTTCAGCATCGAGGGAAGTGCGGTTCCCGGAGACGTCGATGGTGACGGCCACTGCAATGTCAACGATCTGCTCCAGGTCGTCGCGTCGTGGGGTCCGTGCAGCGGACCGTGCCCGGCGGACATCGACGGCGATGGGGAGGTCGGTGTGAACGACATCCTGCTGGTGCTTGGCTACTTCGAGAACTGAACGCGCCAGGCCGCTTGTGGCGTCAGGTTGTTACGACAGGGCGCCACGCAGCGTATAGGCGAGAATCTGAACGACCTGATCGGGCGTGCGGCAGACTGCCTGCGCGGCGGCGTCCACCTCCTTGAGGGCGTGGTCCAGGTCTTCGTCGTGCAGCGTGACGAGGGGAACGCCGGATGCCACGGCAAGGCCTGCGTCAAATGCGGTGTTCCACTGCCGGTACTGCGCGCCGAAGCGGGCGACGACCAGGTCGGCCGCTCCGATCGCCGTTCGGGTTCGGATGGCGTTGATCCCGGCTCCGCAATGATCCCGCCAGAAGGCGGATGGTTGCGGACCGAGAATCGCTTCGCCGCAGTCATCGCTTGCGGCATGGTCCGTTACCGGAGATCGCACTTGCACGTCCAGGCCCTGCGCCGAGATTCCATCCTCGATGGCGGATCGCCACTGCGAGTGGATTTCACCAGCGAGGTACACGGTAAAGGCCACGGCTACGAGAGGATCTCCATGATCTCGAAGGTCCGCTCACCCCTCGGGAGGTCGACTCGAATCGTCTCGCCCACCTTCGCCTTGAAGAGGGACTGCCCCAGATTGGATCCGCTCGTGACTTCGACATACTCCATGTCAAAGCGGCCGGATGCCTCTCCGACCAGTTTGTAGAGTTCTTCGTCCTCGGTGTCGACGTCCTTGAGTTTGACCGTGCTGCCGATGAAGACCATGCCGTCGGGCGCTTCGGAGGGATCTGCGACGACGGCGCTGGCAAGTTTCTGCATGATCATTTCGATCTTTGCCTGGTTCATCGCCTTGTCCTCGCGGGCTGCGTGGTACTCGGCGTTCTCCTTGAGGTCGCCGAGTTCTCTCGCCTTGGCGATTCGCTCGGTGATCTCGCTGTCGGCCTGGTTCCGATCGGCGAGTTCCTGCTCAAGTCTGGTCTTTTCTTCGACGGTGATGTATTCCATGCCGGCCTCCAAAAACAGGTCGTCCCGGATCGACCGGGACGCAGGGCCGATGGTGGCGACCGAGGACGGATCCGTCAAGCCTCGGCCGCTGAGAACAGCCCTCAGGCACTGGAATTGGCCAGGAATTGACTCGGCTCGCGGCCCGAGATGCTGGCGATGTGCCGCCGGCGCGGCGATCATCCGGGCATGCGCGTGGCTGCGATTGATGTCGGGTCCAACGGGATCAAGCGGTCCGTGGCCGAAGTCTGCCGCGGCGGGGGCCTGGAGGTCCTGGACCGCGGCCGGTTCCCTATGCAGATCGCGGCGCTGCTCGATCGGGACGGAGTCATCGGCTGCGATGGGATCGCCCGGATTGCCGCGGCCGTGGCGGCGCAGTGCGGGCAGGCGCGGGCCTATGGCGTCGACCGCATGGCGATCGTCGGTACGGCTGCTGCGAGGGAGTCCGCTGATCGCGCGGCCTTGCAGGCGGCCGTTGAAGCCGCAGCCGGCCTGCCGCTTGTGCTCGTGACCGGGGAGCAGGAGGCCATGCTGACCTGGGACGCGATTCAGGCGCGGCATCGCCCCGAGGGCGCCGCCGCCATGATCGACGTCGGTGGGGGAAGCACCGAATTCGTTGTCGCCAGCGGAACCACGTCACTTCAGGTAGCGAGCGTTCCCGTGGGCGCCATTGGACTGGCTGATCGCTTCGCGGCAGAGGGCGCCTGGTCTGCCGAGCTGCGTCTTCGCCTTTCGGCCCATGTCAGGACGCAGGTGCAGCGAAGTGTCCCGCGACCGGCAGAGGCGCCGGCAGAGGTGTACGTGACGGGCGGAACGGTTGCGGCCCTGGCCATGATGAATCTTGGAGGCGTGCCCTTGCCCTCAGATCGGGGCCCGCTGCTTGCTCGGATCGACGGCGCACCGCTGGAGGCATCCGCCGTTGAGCGGTGGCTTGGCCTGCTTGCCGCCTCCGGGTGCTCTGAGCGGGCGGCGACGTTTGGGATCGAGCCGGCGCGGGCTCGCATTCTGCCGGCCGGGTGCCTCATTCTGCAAGAGGCACTGTTGTGGATGCGGGCAGACGCGGCCTGCGTCAACGAACTGGGCATCCGCGATGGCATCATGCTTCGGCTTGCTGAGGGCCGGCCGGTGTCTTGACGGAATCACCCGTGCCAGAACGGCCGCGACGGCAGGGGCTGGTGATCAATGGCATTGCGGGGCGCCGGGCAGACCTGCATGCACACCCCACACCCGGTGCAGGCCTCCGCATGAATGTGGGGGCGATCGGCCTCATCGACGTCGATCGCGCCGGGAACAGGGCACTGATCAACGCACAATCTGCACGGCTGACCCTGCCAGGCGAGGCACGCAATGGCGTCCACCCTGGCCGTTGCCATCGTCAGCGGCAATTCGGTGCGGAGCACGCCCGGCTCGCACGCAGTGATGCATGGGGTCTCGCTGCACATGACGCAGGCCTGCCGCATTGGGTCAATGTACGGGGTGCCTTCGCGCTTCTCGCCGGCTTCGGCTGGCGCCCATCGGATGGCCCGAGGCGGGCACGCCGTCACGCACTCGCCGCACCGGGTACACGACGCGAGGAATTGCCCTTCAGCGACGGCGCCCGGAGGACGCTGGAGGATCCGGAGTGCCATGTCCTGCCTGCGGACACTTCGCCCGGCAGCGGCGCCCCGCTGGGCGGCGTCGCGGATGGGCTGGAAGAGTTTGCCGCGAAAGAGTTCACGGCGGCTGATGGAGCGTTTGTCCGCCACCCACGCATGGTACCGACTGCAAGGCACCACACAGGCGTTACTATCGAGTTGTGAAGGGACGAGTAGTAAAGGGACAAGGCCCATCGATCGAACCGCCGTGCGATCTGACGTGTGAATATCCGGCGGGCCGGGGCAAGGCCTGGCTCTTCTGGGCGCTTCCGGCGTTCTTCTTCCTGTACGAGTTCATGCTTCGCGTCTCACCCAGCGTGGTGGCCCCGCAGCTGACGACCGAGTTTCATGCCAATGCAGCTGAGTTCGGGTTCTCCATGGGCCTGTACTACTACGCCTATGCGCCGATGCAACTCGTCGTCGGCATCATGCTGGACCGCTTCGGGAGCCGCAGACCCTTGGCGATTGCCGCCCTCATCTGCGCTGCCGGTGCCGCGGTGTTTGCTGTTGCGCACTCGCTCGAAATGGCCGGCGCAGGCCGCCTGTTGGCGGGCATCGGGTCAGCGTTTGCATACGTCGGAACGATTTACGTTGCGAGTGTCTGGTTCCCGCGGAGCAGGTTGGCGCTCATTGCTGGTGTAACCGCGGCATTGGGGATGGCCGGTGCGGTGGCCGGCGAAGTCGTGCTTGAGTGGATCGAGGATGTCGTCACCTGGCGGCAGTCGTTCTGGGGGTTTGCCATTGCAGGCGTTGTACTTGGCGTCGGGATGTGGCTGCTCGTTCCCAAGCGGCCCCGCTGGTTTGAAGAAGTGTCGAGGAAGTCCAGAACACACGATGGCGTGTTCCATGGCCTCGGATGTGTGCTCCGGAGCCGCCGCACGTGGGCACTCTCGTGTGTGGCGGGCCTTCTCTACCTTCCTGTTGGCGTGTTCGGGGCGTTGTGGGGGAACTGGTTTCTGGAGGACGGGCTGGACATCGCCTCGCCGGCAGACGCCGACGCGATGCTGTTTGTTGGGCTTGGCATCGCAGCCCCGGTGCTGGGCTGGGTCTCCGATCGCTTCGAGCGACCGAGGCTTGTCCTTCAGGTTGGCATTGGTGCAGCCTTCGCCGCAACGGTGCTTCTGCTTCTTCTGACTCCTGCGCAGAAGTGGGCGGCCATCCCACTCCTGCTGGTGCTGGGCCTTGGTGTCGGTTCGATCGTCGTTGCATTTCCAATGGCGATGCATCTCAACCCGCACCATGCTCGGGGGACGGCCATCACCTTCATCAACTTCTCTCAGATGCTGCTTGTGGGGGTGGGGCAGTGGCTGATCGGGGTGTTTCTCGACGCCGACGCACACGTGGCGCATCATGCGGCCAAGGTCGTCGGGCCAGACTCGTTCAGCCTCAACGACTTCCGAGTGGCCTTTCTGGTCCTCCCGATCGGCCTGGTGGTGGCCTTCCTCTTCACCTGGATGCTGCGGGAAGGTGTCGAACACCAGGCTTGATCTCACACGGATCCGTGTCATACTTGAGTTCGGGCGGGCTGGAGGTGCGCAATGCGTGTATTGATCACGGTGGCATGCTTGGTTGGGCTGACCGCAACGGGGGCCATGGGCTATGACGCCGGGGGCGGTGAGCAGCGGCTGCTTGAATCGGTCGACGTGATGCGTATCGTGTTCTCGCCGTCCAAGATGACCTCAAGCGTCCGTGTTCTACGGGGCGCCTGCCCTCAGGAAGAAGCCACGCACACGGACTCAGACTTCGGTCCTGGGCAGTATGTGGTTCAAGCGGGTTTCGCTGAGGACGAAGCGGCAGCTGCTTCCTGGACCGTGCCGGCCGACCGCTTTCCCCTGCGATTCGATCTAGCCGAGATCATGTTTGCAACGTCCGGGGCGACCCAATCCACGACCACGCAGTGGGGCGTCGAGATCTGGGAGGGCACGCCTGCCAGCGGCACGATGGTTGCGAGTTTCGCTTCCGATGATCTGATCATTCCGCACCTGACCATGCCTCCCGGCACCTCAGGGACGATCATCCAGTTCTTGATCGACCCGAACGATCCGGAGCAGATCTATATCAACGACAACGGAACGCAGTCGTACACCGTGGCGTTTCGAATTCTCCATCACAACCAACCGGGCAATCCGTGCATTTCCTCACCCCCGACGTCGGCCAATGCGTTTCCAACGACGGATACAAGCGGACTGCAGGCGGCCTCCGGAAACTGGATTGACATGGTGACCGGCTCGTTCTGCGTGTGCGGTGAAGGGTGGACGACGTTCCAGCAGCTGCCGGGCATCTGCACGCCCAGTGGCGACTGGGTGCTTCGCTCGTTCTACACGCCCTTCGGGTGTGAACCCGCGAGCGGGGCGTGCTGTCATGTCGACGGATCGTGCGATGACACGAGTGAAGACGCATGTCTGATCGCGGGCGGAGCGTGGCAGGGCGATGGGACGGACTGCGGGTCCACCGAGTGTCCTCAGCCCCAGGGCGCGTGTTGTCTTGAGGCGAGCGGAAATTGCGTCGACTCAGAGGCGGATGTGTGCGCTGCGTTCGGGGGCGTCTGGCACGATGGGGAAGCGTGTGCGACCTTTGTGTGCTTCCCGATCGGGGCCTGCTGCCTGCCGGATGGCGCGTGCCTGGACGATCAGTCACCGGAACAGTGCGACGCCGCGGGAGGCGCGTTCCAGGGTGACGGTACGGACTGTGGCACAACCGACTGCCCCGCACCCACGAGTTGGTGCTGCACCAATGCCGGGGGCGACTGCTTCGTGCTTGAGGAGGCCGACTGTCTCCTCTTCGGTGGGGATTGGGGGCCACCTGGAGGCACGTGCGAGGACGCAGACGCGTGTGACGACGGCGATCCGTGTCCGGCCGATGTCGACGGTTCGGGCGACGTCGGCGTGGACGACCTGCTGCAGGTCCTCGGTGATTGGGGCCTGACGGGCGCGTCGCCCTCGGATGTCAATGGTGATCTGGTCGTCAATGTCGACGACCTGCTGATGGTCATTTCGGCGTGGGGGCCGTGCTGACGGCAGATACGCCCGCGGCAAGGTTCAGGCAATTGGCCGTCTGGGTGGCCGTCTGGATCAGGCGCGACGACGCCGGCGACCCCGGATGCCGGCTGCGGCGAGCACCGCGAGTGCGGCGGGGGCGGGAATGATGACGGTGACCGTCGCGTCAATCGCGATGACGTCATCGGTGAACCCGACGGTCTGCTCGACCTGCCAGCCCGCTGCACCGCTGAACGTGATGAGTTGAAGGACTTCATCACTCATGTCGTGCAGTCCGAGGTCGTTGAACTGCAGGTAGAGACTCTGGCCGATGGACAAGTCGGTCATGGACATCGCTTCGTACGAGATGTCGGCTTGCCACTGGAAGGCCCCGACGCCGACGAGAAGATCGCCGCCTCCCGGGGAGACGACCCATGTGCCGCCGGCGTCCAGATTGACCATCGTGGTGTCGATGCCTTCCCAGACAAGTTGGCAGCCCAACACCGATGTCGGGGGGGTGCCAGGGGCCGTGCCGTCCACGCCATCAAACAGATTGATCAGCGACAGGCCCTGCTCGGTTTCGGCGAGCATGATCGACAGATGCCCACGCGTCTCGATTCCGGCGGCGTTGAGGCTGTCTTGAATCTCGCCGAGGTCCGCCGGGGAGATCACCGAGCCGCCCTCTGCAAAGAGTCCGGGAATGCTCCCCGCAGTCAGGTCGATCGTCTCACCGTTGAGTGTCATGCTCAGAACGGTCTGCTCGGCCACGGCGGGGGCCGCCATCGCCACAGCAAGGCCCACTCCGGCCACGAGGGCCGGCATGGCAAGGGCGTTGTCTTGACGCTGCACCCGGTTCACGTGGCGTGGATCCTCATCTCCCTCCGCAGAAGACCCTGTCCGAACAGGGTTTGCGGAGATTCGGGGCCCCAGCATACGATCCCGGAGCCCCGATTCCAAGGAGAGATGCGTCAGGAACGCTCAACGGATCCATCAAACGTGTGATTTCGGAGGATCTGGGGGGGTTGTGGGGAGATTTCTAGAGCAGCGGGCTCATCAGGCCGGCGAGATTGCGGACCAATCGCCCTGGGATCCGCTGCTGGAGCCAGATGTCCGGGTCCACAGGCCGGCTGTCATTGAGATAGGACTTCTGGAGAAATCGGAGGGAGCTTGCGAAGTCGTCGCACCAGCCGAACAGGCTGACTTCAAAGTTGAGTTCCAGGCTCCGGCGATCGAGATTCGCTGACCCGAGCATAAAGAGGGTGCGGTCGATGGTCATCGTTTTTGCATGCAGAAGACCGGCCTGATACTCCTGAATCTCGACGCCGGCCTTGATCAGCCCCGCGTAGTGACTTCGACTTGCAAGGCTGACCAGATGCGAGTCGTTGCGGGCCGGGACAATCAGAGTTGTCTTCACCCCCCGCATCGCCGCGGTCCGAAGGGCCGACTCGGTCGCGGCATCCGGAACGTAGTAGGGCGTCGTCAGAATGAGTTCGTCACGGGCGGCATGAAAGCACGCCTGCAGCATCTGTGTCAGTGCTTCGTTGTTGAAGTTCGGCCCCGTTCCGATGACCTGGCAGGAGGCCCTGCCAGGCGCTTCGGTGATCGGGGCCTCGAGCAACGCGGTATGGGATTCGCCGACCGACACTTGCCAGTCTTCAAGAAAGAGCCGCTGCAGATCCCGCACGGCCGGTCCGCGGAGTTGTGCCATGCAGTCGACCCAGGGGGCGTATCTCGCTTTCGGCGCGAAGGCGGGCGAGGCAATGTTTCTGCTGCCCACCCACCCGATCTCGTTGTCGATCACGGCGATCTTGCGGTGGTTGCGCAAATCGAGGCGGGCGAAGATCAGCCGGAAGAGCCGAGCCGGAAGCATCTCGGCAACGTGTACGCCACCGGTAGCAAGATCACGCCGAAGGTTGGACTTCAAGAACGCTCTGGAGCCGGCGGAATCCACTTGCAGGCGTACGGCCACGCCGCGGGCTGCGGCCCGCAGGAGGGCCTCCGCGATGTGCTCGCCGACATCATCGACGAGGTAGATATAGGTCAGAAGGTGGACGGTATCGGTGGCGGCGTCGATGTCCCGGACGAAGTCATGGACAAAAGCCTGCGGACTTCGGGACAGTTGCAGTGCGTTTCCACCGAGCGTGTCTGACTCGCTGATAGCGTTGGCGAGGGAGAAGACCCGGTCATACGGCGGGGGGATCTCAGGTTGCATGTGGGCGACCACCTCGGGTCGCCCAATCTGAGTCTTGACTGAGTGCGAGTGGACGATCGCGTGTTGACACCTGCGGACACCTGCGATCCGAGGCCCGCCAAAAAACAGATAGGCGACGGCCCCGACAAAGGGTGTCAGCACGATAAAGACGATCCACGCAAGACGGGCGTCGCCGGTCCCAGTCTGCCGCAGAAGCAGCAGGCACACCAGCCAGACACACAGGACGATGTGGGCGATCAGAGAGACGGTTGGCCAGAGCACGGTCATGCCTCCTGGCTGCCGGGCACCGTGGAGGTCATCGTCCGACGACGTGTGAGGCCATCGTCAGGTCGAGTACCTGCGGTGTGTTCATGTCGATCCGCCCGTGGGTGCGAAACCCGGACTCCAGGCGAAAGAGTTTGCGGTCGGCCAGGGTTTCCAGCGGCGTTTCCTCTCCGGGTGGAGCGCCCCAGACGATGCGTGTGCCCATGGTGGTCCACAGGATGAGCCTGCCACTTCTGTCGAAGTCGCTGACGTCAATCGCCTCAATCTGCGTTGCCCACGGTTGCCCACGCAGCAGGCGGTGCAGGCGGAGCGCTGCCTGCATGTCGTCGCCGGGCCAGTGCCGCTGAGCGCGGCTTGGTCGATTCTCCGCTGGAGATCGAATGGCGATGACATGCGTGCCCGGCTCCATCTGAATGCCCTCGGGAAGCGGTTGCCCTCGGGGGCCGATCACGACCTCGCCAAAGTCGTCGTGTACGGTCGCGATCGGCTGCAGAAACGTCGCTTCCACCTCAATGTCCCCCGACGCAGTCCGCTGCACTCGGGTGACCGATTCGAACCATCCTGAACGCTCAAGGGCGCCGTGGATCCCCGTCAGCAGCGGCCGGCCCGACACGGTTCCCTGCACCTGCCTGCTGGCGACACGGCCAAGGTGCGCAACGACGGAATCGCCGACCCACGTTGGCGTGCCCAGAAAGCGGATCTCTCCGGGAGGCGGGGCCGCGTCCGCCGCGGTGCGGCGGAGCGTTGGCACGAGGATCATGAGGGTCACCGCGAAGGCGGCCAGCACGGCCCATCCGCCGGCATCACCCCGAAGGTGGCCCCCAACCCCTTGAATTCGGTGTCGGAGGGAGGAGGTCCCCGCCTTCTTCGTGTGCTTCTTCCTGCCCTTGAATGATCCTGCCATGACGCACCAACGTCTCCTGACGGCGTGGACCGCCGCATGGTGCTCTATCGGTCGATTGGCGGCGGTTTCAGCACCCTGGTGACCAATCAGTTCAGGGCAGCGCGAACCAGGCGGTCACAGAGGGCCGCCAGAGACCACCCGGCTGCGGCAGCGGCCATGGGCAGCAGCGAGTGGCTTGTGAATCCGGGCATGGTGTTGACTTCCAGCATCCAGGGCCCGTGTTGGTCCAGCACAAAGTCAACCCGGGCCAGGTCCGTCACGTCAGCGGCCTGGCAGAGCCGGAGGGATCGCTCCGCCAGCCCGGCCCGAAGCGAATCGGAGAGTTGGGGGTCAACGGTGTAGGTCGTGTCGTCGCGGAGGTACTTGGCGTCATAGTCGTAGAACGGGGTCGCTGGGGAAATCTCAATGACTGGCAACGCCACGCCGTCGACCACGCCGACGGTCAGTTCCCGGCCGTCCACACGCTTCTCAACCATGGCAGCGCCTCGCAGTCTGATCAGCGCGTCCACGGCTGCGGCCGTGTCGGACTCCGAGTGGCACATGGAGAGGCCGAGGCTCGACCCCTCCGCAACTGGTTTGACGACCACCGGCGGATCGATGGAGACCGCACGTGCTTCCGTGAGGACGGTCCATGGGGGCGTCTCGATGCCAATGTCAGCGGCGAGCGTCTTCAGCGTGTGCTTGTCCATGCAGAGGGCCGCCGCCTCCGGGCCGGCCCCGACAAACGGTCTTCCGTCGGCCGTGAGCAGTCGCTGCAGCGGCCCGCCTTCGCCCCACGGGCCGTGGAGGACGGGCACAAGGACATCGCCCGGCAGTCGCGTGATGGCTTCCTGATCCGGCTGGTCGATCACGACATCGTGCACATGCCATCCGGCCTCCCGAAGGGCGGCGGCGACGGCCGTCCCGGACGCAATGCTCACCTCCCGCTCGCCGTCCGGGCCACCCATCAGGACCGACACGATGGGTGCGCTCATGCCCGCCCTCTCGTCCAGACGACGACTTCCGGATGAAGTTCGATGCCACTGTGCGCGCGAACACGAGATCGAATCTCGTCGATGAGATTGCGGACGTCGGTGGCGCTGGCACCTGGCGTTGTGACGATGAAGTTGGCGTGGTGGTGGCTGACACAGGCGCCCCCAACCGTCAGTCCCTTGAGCCCGGCCTGGTCAATGAGCGCGCCGGCGGACAGTTCGGTGTCCGCGTCCGTTGGATTCCGAAAGGCGCATCCGGCGCTGTGGTCCGCCATGGGTTGGGTGGACCGCTTGTGCTGGAAGACCTCCATGACGCGTTCTCGCACGCGGATGGGGTCATCCTCGGCCAGCGTGATCGTGCTCTCAAGAACAATGCCCGCGGGCAGGTCGCTTCCCCGATATCGAAAGCCGAGGTCCGCCGCATCAAACACACGCACGTCTCCGTCCATCGACAGGTGGGTTACCGTGCGAAGGCACTTGCTGATGTCGCCCCAGGCACCGCCCGCGTTCATTCGGATGGCACCGCCGATGGTGCCCGGAATACCCGCCATCATCTCAAAGCCGCTGAGGCCCCTTCGTTTCGTGTCCTGAACAAGGCGAAACAGATCGGCGCCGGCGCCGACCGACGTGGCGTTGATCTCGCCGCTTGCCGAATACTTCACCTGGCGGAACGCCGGCGCGTCCAACTTGACGACCACGCCGCCGACCCCCGCGTCGTCCACCAGCAGGTTGGCGCCGCCGCCAAGCACGCGAACGTCGATGTCGTCACGCCGGCATCTTCGGACCAGTTCAACGAGGGCATCGGAGTTCCTGGGAGACACGAGCAGATCGGCTCGCCCGCCGATGCCGTACCAGGTCATGGCGCCGATCGGGGTGTCGAGCGAGACGTCGACGTCGAGATCTCCCAGGAGCGATGACCGCGAGATAGTCATGAGGTCGGTTCCATGAAGTCTCTTGCGATGGTCCACACTGGGCCTGCGCCCATGACGACCAGCAAGTCGCCCGCTTCAAGTGTCGCCTCGAGGTTGGCGATGATTCGGTCGAAGTCCGGTTCGTGCGATGCGCACACCCCTCGTTGGCGTACGCGGTCGACCAGATCTCCAGCGTTCACCTTCTTGCGTTCGGCGGCAGAGTCGCGAACAAAGTAGATATCGGGCACGATGACTTCGTCTGCGGCTGCGAAGGACTCTGCAAACTGGTCGAGGAGGAACCGCGTCCGGCTGTGCTGATGGGGCTGAAAGACGCACACGAGCCTCCTCGGGTCTTCGGCAGCGCGAAGCGACCGAAGCGTCTTCTCGATCTCCGTCGGGTGATGGCCGTAGTCCGTGTACACGGTGACGTCGCCCCGTGGGAGCGTCCGAACTCCGAGTCGCTCCATCCGGCGGTCCACGCCTCGGAATCGGGCGATCGCATCAGCCGCGGCGTCCCACTCCGTTCCCAACTGGTGTGCCAGAATGACCGCTGCGGCCGCATTGAGGGCGTTGTGAGCGCCGGGCATTGTGTTGGTCCATTGGGTGACCCACATGCCGTCTCGAAGGATGCCTGCCCGTCGGACGGAGGCGTCCCAGACGACCTGGTAGTTCGCTTCCGGGTGAAACCCGAATGTGGAGACGTGGCAGGCCAGCGGTGGCGTGATGGCGGCGCGGCGGGCGCCATCGTGGGCGATCAGCAAAGAGCCACCGTCCGCAGCGGGCGGCAGCAGGGCCGCGAACCCCCGAAAGGCATCGACGATCTCGTCCAGCCCCTCGTAGATGTCTAGGTGATCCTCTTCAACGTTGTTGATCAACCCGACCGTGGGGCGGTGCTCATGAAACGAGCGATTGAACTCACAAGCCTCTGTGATCAGGATGCCGCCCTCGCCGGCGTGTGGGCCGTGGGGGACCGTGGCTGCCCCACGCCGGCTGCCGCCTCCGATCTGCTCGCAGTGAGCCCCGATGATGAACCCGGGGTCGAGGTCGGTGTCGATGAGAATCCACGCGAGCATGGCGGCCGTCGTGCTCTTGCCGTGGGTGCCGGCAATGCTGACGCCAAGGCGATCCTGCTGGACCAGTCCCAGTGCCGCCGCATAGTGAATGCAGGGGGCGCCGCTGGCGGCTGCGGCGACCCGCTGCGGATGGTCTTCGGGGACGGCCGCCGACGCGATCATCAGGTCGGGTGCTGCGGGGAGGCTGTCGCCGCCGATCTGCACGTTGATGCCGTCGCGGTTGAGTACATCGGTGACGGGGGACCTGGTTGCGTCCGAGCCGGCAACCTCAAGGCCCCGGGCCTGAAGTATGCGGGCCAGGCCGGACATGCCGCACCCGCCGATGCCGATCATCCACACCGACCCTCCGGCCCGGGGGAGGGCCGCTATCGGTGACTCTGGCTGGTCGCTGCTCGGCATCGCCGGAGTCTATGCGGGCGAAGCCCGCCGCGGGCCCGCTTCCGCGGCGAAGGTATCCTCCCCCGTATGAGCCAACGCGATCTTCATGATGTTGTCCACGCCCAGATTCTCGTCGTCGATGACGAAGCCGACCATGCCGACACGATGGCGGAGGCGCTCAGACGCCTCGGGCACGTCTGCACGATTGTGACCTCGGCCTCGCAGGCCGAAGAGGAGCTCAAGTACGGCAACTTCGACGTCGTCGTTACCGACCTCTCCATGGAGACCGAAGAGGCGGGCCTCCGCGTACTCTCGCTGACCCGCGAACACCAGCCCGAGGCTGAAGCGCTCATGGTGACCGCTCACGGGGACATCGCCACGGCCAAGGCCGCGCTCCAGGGGGGGGCCTACGACTTCATCGAGAAGCCCCTTGATCTGGAGGTGTTTCGCAACCTCGTTCAGCGTGCGGTGGAGACGGTCCGGCTGCGGAACGCCAACTCGCGTTTGCAAGATCGCGTCGAGGCGGCGTGGGGCTTTGAGGGCATCATTGGGGAGTCGCCTGCGATTCGAAAGGTCATCTCGACCATTCGCCAGGTGGGCCCGAGCACCATCCCCGTGCTGATTACCGGCGAGTCCGGAACCGGCAAGGAACTGGTTGCGCAGGCTGTCCACAATCAATCCAAGCGTGCCGGGAAGCGGTACGTCACCTTCAACTGCGCTGGCCAGAGCGAGAGCCTGCTCGAGGACCAATTGTTCGGCCACTCCAGGGGTGCTTTCACCGGCGCCGACAAAGACCGCGAGGGCGTGTTCGAGTACGCCGACAAGGGCACGCTCTTCCTGGATGAGATTGGGGACATGCCGCTCACCATGCAGTCCAAGCTGCTGCGTGTGCTGGAGAGTGGGGAGGTCATCCGGCTCGGAACCAACGCGGCCCAGCACGTCGACGTGCGGTTCGTCAGCGCGACCAATCGTGATCTGCGGAGCCTCATCGACGAGAGCGGGTTCAGGGAGGATCTCTACTTCCGGATCAATGGCGCCGAGATTCACCTTCCGGCCCTGCGTGAGCGCCGCGAGGACATTCCACTGCTGATCAATCATGCCGCTGGACGGTTTGCCGCGGAAATGGACCGGCCGGCGCCGGACTTCACCGAGCCGGCCATGATGCGACTCATTTCGTACAACTGGCCGGGCAACGTGCGGCAACTCTTCAACGTCGTGCAGCGGATGATCGTCATGACGGAGGGCTCCCGCGTGGATGTGGGCGACGTCCCCGACGACATCAGGCTGCACGAGGATGACGAGCACCTGCATCTGGGAAGCCTCGCGGGCGTTGGGCTGGATCGCCTTGAAAAGGAAGCGATTCGCCAGACACTGGTGATGACCGGTTCCAACCGTGAGCAGGCGGCAGAGATCCTCGGGATCGGCGAGCGTACGCTCTATCGCAAACTCAAGGAGTACGGGCTCAAGTAGCCTCGCCGCCGTGGTCTGTGAAGATCACGCTCTTGCACGTCAGGCTCCCCTCTGCCTTTGCCAGTTCCGTGGAGGGTACGGTCACCAGGCGAAACCCTCTCGCTTCCAGCCGTCCGGCAGTGTGTGGGAACTGGGACGGGAACAGCACCGCATCGCCGATTCGAATGGCGTTGCCGGCGAATGGTTCGTCCGGGTGCGTCTCGATCACATCGAGGCCGGAGAAGTGGGAGACATCCACCCACTCGGAGTTGGCAAGGATCGTGCCGTCGCCGAGGTAGGTTGCGGCAGTCTTCAGGTGCAGCGCGCCGGGGACGGGGACCGCCACCACGCTGTAGCCGTGGGGTTGCAGAAGCGATCGCAACTGCGAGATTCCCTCGTCATTGGTGCGGGTTGATCGGCCGACAAAGATGGTGTGGTCGACCTGCATGACGTCGCCACCTTCCAGCGTTCCGGGCGGTTCGATGGCCGCGACGGTCCGGTACCTGGACACCGTCTCCACGGCGGAGTCGACTTCGCCGCGTCTGGACTCGGCGCCAGGTCTGGTGCGTACCGCCAATTCGTCGACGACGACCAGGATGTCCTCGACGAAAACGGCATCGGGGTGATGGTGGAGGGGCTCCAGATCGATCACCGTCACACCCATGCTGCGAAGGGCCGAGACGTATGCAGCATGCTGCGCGGCCGCCTCGGCGTGGGAGAGGGGCTCGCGAGCCATGTGCGTCAATTCGCACTCTTGAATGGATCGGCTGACCTGTCGGGTGAGGGCGAGCAGCATGGCGGCCATGGTACAGGTTCTGCGGCCCAAATTCGGGGCGGTGCACGAAGTTCGGATTGGTGAGATACTCGCCGCATGATGTACATCAGATTGTCCGTGGCCGTCGTTCTCTCCTGCAGCTCCGCCGGATTCCCGGCCCATGATCAGGGCGTTCTGACCGACCGCCCGGAACCGCTTGCGCTTCCGATACCGATTCAGGACGACGCCTTCCTCTTCTCCGTGTTCGGTGACAGAACCGGAGGCCCGCCTGAAGGCATTGAAGTGCTGCGGCAGGCCGTCGAGGACACAAACCGCTTTGACCCGGATCTTGTGATGACCGTCGGTGATCTCGTGCAGGGCTACAACACGAGGCCCGCGTGGCTCACGCAGATGACCGAGTTCCGAACGGTCATGGCTGGCCTCGACTGTCCATGGTTCCCGGTTGCGGGCAATCATGACGTCTACTGGCGAGGCCCCGGCAGACCGTCCAATGAACATGAAGGCGACTACGAGGCCTTCTTCGGCCCGCTCTGGTACGCCTTCGATCACAAGGGCTGCCGGTTCATCGTGCTCTACACCGATGAAGGCGACCCGGAGACCGGCGAGAAGGCGTTCTCAAAGCCGGCGGCCCAGCGGATGAGTGCTGAGCAGCGAGCGTTTCTTGCGTCGGCCCTTGAAACGGCCGCCGACAAACGGCATGTCTTCGTGTTCTGCCACCACCCCAGATGGCGCGGGGGCGGATATGGCGACGATTGGGAGTCGGTACACGACCTGCTTGTGGAGGCGGGCAATGTGACAGCAGTGTTTGCCGGGCACGTCCATCAACTCCAGTCCGACGGTGTCAGGGACGGCATCGAGTACATGACGCTGGCGACCGTCGGCGGCCGGCTGTCCGACTCGAATGCCGCAGCCGGCCATCTCGATCATGTGCTGCACGTCATGGTTCGCGACGAGGGGGTGGCCCTGGCAGCCGTGCCGGTTGGCGATGTCATCGATCCGCGGGGGATGACGTCTGAGCACAACGCTGCCGTCGAACGCCTGGTGCGTTCGGCACCTGTGTTTCCTCCCATTCACGTTGGTGGTGACGGCGTGTGTGAACAGCGGGCCGATGTCGTCCTGGCGAATCCTTGTGACGTTCCTGTGACGTGGACTGTGCAGACCGCCGCGAGCGACGCGCGGTGGCGGGTCCGGCCTGACCACCTGCATGAGACGCTTGAACCCGGCGAGACGGTCACCATTCCCTTTTCGCTCCAGCACCCCGGGCCACTCGACGCGGGGTGGTCGGCACCCGATCTGAAGATGAGGGTCGATTTCACAGACGACGCCGGAAACTGGCGGGTGACGGATCTGGGCACTGACACGGTGTGCGTGGCGACGGACTTGCCGGCGGCGACGCAGTCGGGCGTGCTGACGCTGGCCGGCGGAGCGTCGTCCGCTCGCGTGCCCTCCCCGTCCATTCCGCTGCCGGACGGACCGTTCACGCTTGAGACGTGGGTGCGACCGACCGATCTCTCAGGGCGAAGGGGACTTCTCGCCAAGACGGAGGGATCGGAGTACGGACTCTTTGCATCGGACTGGAGGCCCGCGTTCTACGTGCACCTCGACGGATCCTACGCCGAGGTGGAGTCGGCGACGAAACTCACGGCCGATACATGGCACCATGTTGCCGGCGTCTTCGATGGAGCCGAGATCAGGCTGTATGTGGACGGCGTGTCTGTGGCGCGTTCAGACGCGTCCGGCGTGAGGACCCGCAACGAGTACCCGTTGGTCGTTGGCGGGGATGTGGGAAGCCGTGGCCGGTCGATTTCGTGCATTGAAGGAAGTATGGACGACGTTCGGTTGTCGGCTACGGCGAGATATACGGGCGCCGCGTTCACGCCGCCAGACACGATGCAGCCAGACGCCGACACGACGGTGCTGCTGCCATTCGACCGGGCGGTGGGCCCGTTTGCGGCAGACCGGTCCGGGAACGAGGCGCATGCGACACTGACGTCAGGCGCGGCCATCCGCGAGGGCGTTACTCGAGAGTGACAAAGCCCGTGTCGGCGTCGACGCTGACCAGGCGGGTCGATGCGCCATAGTCGACCTGTACGGTGCGGGCGAGGCCGCCGGGAGTCTCCAGCCCGCCGAGCGGATCAAAGATGATGAGCGAGCCGCCAGGGCGAACCAACGCGCCAGCGCCAAAGGAGGCACGCCCTTCCCCGCATCTGACTGCCAGTGTGCGACCTGCGGCTCCATCATCGATCCGATCGGTGAGCGGGACGCCGGGCGCGTCAGCATCGACGATGCGCCACCCTTGTTCGTCTGCATCGATTGACAATGCAACGCGGAGGTCCGGGCGGCTCAGTGCCAGCATCTGGGCGTGCTCAAGGTCGGACGCCAGCAGCCGGGCTGTTGCGTCGGTCGTGACGCTGTCGCCGCGTACGGCCATCGGCATGAGCAGCGCGCCAAGAATCGCAAGGATGGCTACTACGAGCATCAATTCAAGGAGCGTCAGCCCTCGTCGCATCACGGTTGCTCCTGCCCGTCGGCGGCGGCCAGTGCTGCTGCTTCCCACGCCCCGGTATCGCCACCGCACCGCGTCATGGCCAACTCCACGGGGACCGGCCGGTGGACCCACCATCCGTCGACGGGCGACGTGATCGCTGTGTCACGAGGCCGCGAGAGCAAGTCGGAGAGCCGTTGAATCATGTCCGCCCGGCCGGCCGTATCGAGCCCGTCGTCGTGAAGGTCCATGAGATCAAGTCGGTCGACCAGTTCGGCCAGCGGCTCCAGCCCCCGACCCGACTCCGTTCGGTGGTCGAAGAACAGGCGGGCGCCGCGGCGAAGACGCAGCGACCTCCCGGCGACCCGACCAAGAAGTGTCGACCGATTGATGTCGATTTCGGCAGCCGGTGCTTCGATCACGCCTTGAACCAGGCTGCACCGCTCGATCTCCCACTCCTGATCGTCGGCATCGATCGGCGCGGTGATGAGGATGTTGTCGGGGTTCACCCAGGTGACCTGATTCTGGCGCCACGTCCCCCAGTGCGGGCCGTCGTTCTGCCGCGTGCCGATGACCGCGTCGCGCACGCGGAGATCGCCCGCGACGATCAGCCGAAGCGTGACGCCCTCTGCGACTTCGATGGCGCTGTGGGGGTGCATCTCAAAGTCGCCGGCTACTCGAACGGTGCAATCCTGTTCGATGGTTACCGTGGCATGTCGGTCGATCGTCAGGTCGCCAGTCACGGCGCGATCCCCACGCACCACGACCGTGGCATGGTCGTCGACGTGCACATCTGTTGGATCGGTGTCATTCTCCATGGCGGGGGGGAGGACCCGCTGCGCCAGCCCAATGGGGCCGAGGATGGTGGGGAGCGCCGTCGGGGACGCGTCGCCGCCGGAGGCCCAGCCGCTGTGGTGGTCAACGTGCATGCGAAGTTCGCCGTTACGCACGTCCCGCTGCGTGCGACCCGAGAGAGACACATCTCCCAGTGAGGCCAGAACCCGAGCCCCTCGGCCCGATCCGTTCCAGGACTGCACACGGGCCTGAGCGCCGATCTGAAGATCTTCGGTTGCGTACATGGCGTACCCGGACAGATCGGACGCGGTGTCCTCATCGAAGGGGTGGACGGTGGCCAGCCCGCCCGCCGTCTGCGTCATTCCGCCGACGGTCGAAGTGGCCTCGAGCCGGACCAGATTGGTTGCCAGCGTGGGGGGTTCGCCCGTCACTTCGTCCAGAACGCGGACGTCGACCGTGCCATTGTCCATGACGTGCCCCCGGACAATCCAGCCATCATCATGCACGCTTCGCCAGGGTGCTTCGGATTCAAGAATCGCGACGGTCATTTCCAGCCCGCTCTGCGCCGCAGCGCGTGCCGCGGATGCGCGCGAGGCATTTGATGCCACCAGCGTGGAATTGTCCTGCGCGGCCAGCCAGCCGAGGACCAGTGTCATGGCGGTCGCCATGGCGACCAGCACCATGAGCAGGGCAGCGCCGCGGCGCCTTCGTGGTACGGGTCGAGTCACGGCGTCTCCTCCGTCGGTGGGTCATGCATGCGAATGGAATCGCCCAGGCTGTGTTGAAACGTGTTGTCCGCGACCGCGAGCGTGAAGGTCGCTTCGACGGTGCGTTGGTCCATCGAGGCGGCCCGGCGAGACTGGGCCGAACGGCCGCCGGGTGTGTTGAACGCCCACTCGGGTACACCGTGAATCAGGTCCAGCGACCCGGACCGGATGGTCGCCATGAGTTCGAGTTGCCGCAGTTGATCCCACCAGTCCACGGCGGTCGGGTTGGCGTATGGCTCATCAAGAACGTTCTGGGGGTCTGTGAGCCACTGGATCATGACGCGATCGTCGTCATCATCATGATGCACCCACCGGACTTCGGTGGCGTCTATGGCGTCGTCACCATCGGCATCTTCAAGCCACAACACGAGCCGGGAGGCCTCGCAGTCAAGGAGGCATCGACACCGCGTGACGTAGGACGAGAGCCGCGCCTGAGACAGGCCGGCCCGGAGCGTGGAACTCCGCGTGTCGTGGTGATCGATCATGCCTGCCGACAGCGACGACATCATGGCCGTGACGCCGGCGCCCACCATGCCGGTGATCGCGATCGCCAGAAGCGTTTCCAGCAGTGTCATGCCTCGTCGTGTCACTGCGGCACCTCCGCAAGAACCTGTGGGAGTGGGAGGAAGCGGTTGAGGCGGTGCAGCGATCGATCTTCCTCGTCTCTGGCCTCGATGGAGACGTCGACGCCGTACACGGCGGCGCCCAACGGGGGCGGGACGAAGTGCAGCCGCCGCTCTATGGCGACGCGAAGGGAGCATGACTGGTAGCCATCGGGAAGCAGCGGGAGCAGTGGATTGCGGCCCGCCCTGATGTTGCCCGGTTCCTCCATATGCCCGTCCCAGCCGCCAGTGTCGGCCGGCGTTGTGAAGTGGCTGAACCACGCCTCACCGTCAGAAAATTCGTCCGGACTGATTCCGGTAATCCTCGCCATCAGCATGTCGCATGCGAGCGTGGCGGACACACCGCGCCGGGCGGCATCGCTCTGGGCTGCGCCGGCGGATACGGCTGACATGACGGCCGTGACCACGATCACCAGGATCGCGGACGCAAGCAGGGCCTCAAGCAGGGTGAGGCCACGGCGGGCACCAGGTGGCGTGTGAGCCAGCGTGGAGGCGGGGCAGACCATCACTCCAAGGTCGGATTCGCCGGCGGCCCAACCCAGCGAAAGTGTGAGCGGGCTCGCTACGCCCGCAGCAGGATCCGGCACAACCCGCACAGGCCGCATCCGGGAGGCACGCCGGGGGCAGGTCGGGGATACTGTCCGGATGCCGTACAGGCTCTTCTGGTACACGACGGTCGACCTGCTTCGGGTCATCTGCTTCGCGGCCGCCGTTCTGGCGGTGGTGACGGCATTTGGGGCCGTTATCAAGCCATTGAGCGGCGATGCGCCCCTCTCCGCAGTTCAGGCGATCAAGTACGTCGGCTTGTCGTTGATTCCGATGATGCAGTACGCCCTGCCGTTTGCGGCAGGATTCGGCGCGACGATCGTCTTCCACCGGATGGCGTCCGAGAACGAGATCATGGCCATGTCGGTCGTGGGCATGCGGTACCGATCGATTCTCGCGCCCGTGCTTGCGATCGGCCTGGCGTTGGCGATTCTGATGGCGATCCTGGTCCAGTCGGTCATTCCGCGGGTCTATGCGGTGATGGGCCGCGTGATCGCGGGGGACGTCACGGCCCTGTTCGAGCACGCCGTGCATCAGGGCACGCCCGTTCGATTTGGCGACATGGAGATCTGGGCGGAGTCCATGCGGGTGCAGGCCGAGCCCTCCGGCTCGGATGCCACGGAGCGGATCGAGCTGACTGGAATGGTCGCGGCCAGAATGGGCCCCGACGGCTCGATCGAGTCGGACGTATCGGCCTCCGGGGCGGTGCTGGACCTGTACGAGCGTGAGGGCATCATGCTCATTCGGATGGCCATGGACGACGCGGTGTCATGGGAGGCGGCCGCGGGCAATCTCCGAGGATTCCCCCGGCTCGAACCCACCCACGCCATCCCGGTTCCGCTGCCTGAACGGACCGAGCCCATGGCCATGACCGGCTCGGAACTCAAGGCCGTGGACGCTGATCCCGCCAGATACCCCGCGATCGCGTCGCAGTATGCGCGGCTCGACGACACGCTGCGTCAGATGCGGCAGCGAGAGGACATGGATCGGCGGCTCCAGGCTGACGGGGAGGTCACGCTTCCCGTGGCCGATCGGACCGGGCACACCTGGCGGATCGACGCTGCGCGATTGAAAGGTGGCGTGCTGCGGGGCGGGAAGCATGCCCCGGTACGCATCACGGAGGTGGACGCGGACGGGACGGCGGTCCGCGCCTTTCTGCCTCAGCGGGCGCTGCTGACGCTACAGGACGGAGGGCTGGATGGACGCGACCGCAGGTTGGCATTGACCATGGAGGATGTCGAGGTTCGCGATCCCCCCGACGCGGCCCGCCCCAACCAACGGGCGGCTGTGACCATTGCCAACCTCCGCCCCTTCGGGACCGACCAGAATGGTGAGGACGCCGAGCCGGCGGCCCTGCTCGAAGCGGCCGAAGCCGCGGCCGGCCGCTCGAAGGCGGTTGCGGCCTCCCTCCGAGGGATCGAACGGTCCACACGCAGTCTTCATGGCCAGGTGACCAGCCGGCTCTGGCGTCGATGGGCCATGGCTGTGACGGCGGGGCTGCTGCCCATTCTTGGGGCGATCCTCGCCCTGAACATGCGGGCTGCTCAGCCGCTGGCCATCTATCTGGTCGGCTTTGTCCCGGCACTGCTCAATCTGGTGCTGATCTCGGGAGGGGGCGGGTTCATCCGGCAGGGTGACCCGATGTCCGGGCTCGTCGTCATGTGGAGCGGCAACGTCGTGCTCGCGGCGATTGCGGCGGTCGGCTGGTGGAGGCTTGCCAGGCACTGAACCATGACGAGACTCGACCGTCACATTGCCGCTCGCGTGCTGCTCAACTTTGTGCTGCTGTTTGCTGCCCTGTACCTGTTTGCGGCGACCGTGGACATCATTCTGAATCTGGATGAGTTCACTAAAGCGGCCGAGCGGGATCTGAGCGAGGATTCGGGCTGGCTGAGCAGGCTGGCGCTGGCCATGTACTACGCCGCGAACTACCACCTTCCCCAACTCTTCCAGTTCTATGCGTGGCTGTACGGCGTCGTACTCATTGGCGCCGCGGCGTTCACGCTCTCACAGATGAGCAGGCACCGGGAACTGGTCGCCATCGCGGCGTGCGGCATGAGCCTGCGAAGGGTGGCCGCGCCGATTCTGGGGGTCGCGGTTGCGATGGGCGGTCTGCAGATCCTGAATCAGGAGTTCATGCTGCCCCGGCTGGCGCCGCTGCTGCTCAGAACCCACAAGCACGCGATGCAGGAGGCGGTCGATGCGTTTCCGGTGAAGTTCACCGACGACGCGGATGGCAACCTCCTTCAGGCGGCCTCCTTCGATCCCGGCACCGAGACCCTCAGGTCGCCCGGCTTCATTCAGCGAGATGAGGCCGGCCGCACGACGCACCGATGGTGGGCAACGGAGGCTCAGTGGAACGAGGCGGAGGGGGGCTGGGATCTCGTCGATGGGCGGGTCGTTGAGATCGCGCCCGACGGACGGGGCTCCACGACCGCAGCGGCCACACCATTCCTGAAGACCGATCTCTCGCCGGTTCGGCTGACCATGCGTCGATACGGCCAGATTGCCGGGATGCTGTCGCTCGGCCAGATCAGTGACATGCTTCGGTGGCCCGATGCCCGCGAGGCGGCGGCGCTGCGGCGAAGTGCGGTGTCGCGATTCGCCGTCGTGGCGCTCAATGTTCTGATTCTGATGATCGGACTTCCGTTCTTTCTGGATCGAGAGCCGGGGGGGCAGTTTGCGCGGGCCATTCGGTGCGCCGCAGTCGTGCTGCCCGTCTACTTCACGGCGGCCGGCATCATGCTCGTGCCGCTGGGATTCGCAGGGCCGCTGGTGGGGGTGCTCATTCCCGTCCTGGTGCTGCTCCCCATCGCGATGGCTCGAATGGGTCTGGTCAGAACCTGATTCCGTATGCGGCTCATCATTCCCGGACCCACACCCACGCCGCCGGCGTGGTTGGAGTCGCGAGGCCCTTCGGGCCGACAAAGGATCGCCGGCCCGTGCCAATGCGGGTTGGCGTCGCTTCGCGGGCGGTGACCGGCTGCGGAGGCGAGGGGCAGGATGCCCGCCCGATGCGTCGGGTCTGAGCGGAGGCGCCGGTCACGAGGAGTGCCGCATGCGGGTCCACACCACGCGATTCGGTGCCGTCGAAGTCGGTGAAGACCGGCTCCTCGACTTCCCGACAGGGCTGCTTGGTTTCTCCAGTTTCACGCGGTTCGCACTGTTGCAGCCTGACGAAGACGGCGTCTTCTACTGGCTGCAGTCGGTTGACTCGGCCGAGTTGGCGTTTGTCGTGACCGACCCCAGTCGTTGGTGCGATGAGTACGAGGCGACCGTGCGGCGAGAGCACATGGACCTGCTCGAACTCGACGAAGTGGTCGATGCGAGAGTTTTCGTCATCGTGAACAAGTATGACGACACATTGACGGCGAATCTCCAGGGGCCTCTGGTCGTCAATCTGCGGAACCGCAGGGGCATGCAGATTGTCCTTTCGGATCAGCGATGGACCACCAGGTGGGAAATCGCCCGGCTCCAGCAGCCTGCTTCTCCGCAACGCGCCACCGCCTGACTTTTCTGCCAGATCAAGGGAGCCTGCTCCATGCTCGTGCTGTCACGTCGCCGGGAAGAGTCGATCGTCATCGGCGAAGATATTCAGATCACCATCGTCGATGTGCGTGGTGACAAGGTACGACTGGGCATCGAGGCGCCTGCGTCGGTGTGCGTACACCGCAAGGAACTTCGAGAGGCAATCCGCCGCGAAAACGAGCAGGCTTCGGGGATCGACCAACTGCCTTCGGTGAACCGCAGCGCGTGAGTTCTCTGGCCGGCTAGTGCCCGCACCCGCACCCGCCGCCGCAGCATCCTCCGGAGGGTGGTGTGCGTTCGGGGGCCGCCGCGGCGTCGACCGAGAACAGGCTCTGGACCCGCTCCCAGGTTCGGCCCCGGCCTTCGGGGTCATCGACCGGTGCGTCGGCGTCCCGCATGGGGCGAAGCAGCGTCAGGAGCGACCCGTCTTCAACGCATCTGTACTCATAGAGCGGCATCGCGGGGCTCCTCAGCAGGCCTTCAGGGCCGCGTCAAGGTCGTCGAGAAGATCAGACACGTCCTCAATCCCGACGGACAGCCGCACCAGTGTGTCGCTGATGCCCAGTGCGGCGCGGTGATCTGCGGGGACGGACGCGTGCGTCATGATGGCGGGATGGTTGACGAGCGACTCCACGCCGCCGAGCGACTCGGCCAGCGTGAAGACCCGGAGGGCTTCTAGGAATCGTCGGGAGGCGGCCAGATCGCCCGCAAGTTCAATCGTGATCATGCCACCACCGGCAGGCCGCCCCTCGATCTGCATCTGGCGGCATGCCACGGCGTGCTGCGGGTGGATGGCGTGCGTTGGATAGATCACCGATTGAACGGCCGCGTGCGAGGCCAGCATGTCGGCAATGCGGGCCGCTGACTCGCAGTGTCTCCGCATTCGAAGGTCGAGCGTCTTGATGCCGCGGAGGACCAGATACGAATCGAATGGTCCCAACACGGACCCCACCGAATTCTGGTGAAACCGCAGCCGCTCCGCCATCTCGGCGTCGCCCGTGACCAGAACGCCCGCCACGACGTCGCTGTGGCCTCCGAGGTACTTGGTGGCCGAGTGCATGACGACGTCGAATCCGACTTCCAGCGGCCGCTGAAGGATGGGGGTGGCAAAGGTGTTGTCGCACGCGCACGGAATGCCACGCTCCTTCGCCATCGCTGCGATCGCCTGAAGGTCCGCGATCTTGAGCATGGGATTCGTCGGTGTTTCGACCCAGATCAGTTTCGTGTCGTCTGTCAGCGCCGCCTCCATCGCGGCGGGGTCGGAGAGGTCGGCAAAGTCAAAGTGCAGCCCCTGCGAGCGGGTCCGAACCTGCCGGAACAGACGGTGTGTGCCGCCGTACAGGTCGTCCATAGCGAGCACCCGATCGCCGGCCGTGAGCGTGTCCAGCAGGCACGAGATGGCGGCCAGACCGCTGGAAAACGCGAAGCCCCCGAACGAGGCGTCCTGAGACTCGTCCAAGGTGGAGCCCTCAAGCCGTGCGATGGCCCGCTCCATGGCGTACCGCGTCGGGTTATGACTGCGGGTGTACTCAAAGCCCTGATGCGTACCGGGCGACGCCTGAGCGTAGGTGGAAGCGAGGTAGACCGGCGGCATCACGGCGCCGGTGGTGGGGCATGGACATTGCCCCGCATGCACGGACATCGTGCCCAGTCCCTTGGGGGTGCTCTTCATGTCAGGTGGCCATCCGCTTTCGGAGGTAGGAGATGAGGTCGATTCGTGTAATCAGACCGAGGTATCGCTCGCCGTCCATGACGATGGCGATGCGATCAGCCCGGAAAATGGAGGTGAGCGCTTCGACCCCGTCGCTGGCGTTCACGGTCTCAAGCCGTCGCGTCATAAAGTCCGAGACTGGGCGATCGAACCCGGGGTTCTCTCTCGTCACCGCCATGAGCACATCGGACTCGTCGAGGATGCCTACGAGCGCCTCGCCGTCCAGTACCGCCATCTGGCTGACGTCGTAGAGCCGCATCATTTTGATCGCCTGCATGACGGGCGTGTCCGGCGTCAGCGTGTAGTCCTCATGCTCCGTGTGCCGACGGGCGACCAGATCTCGAAGGTCGCCCGCTGGCTTCTGCTCGAGAAAGCCCTGATCACGCATCCAATAGTCGTTGAACATGCGGCCGAGGTACTTGGAGCCGTGGTCGCACACAAATGAGACCACCGTGTGTGGCTCGGACTGTTGGCGGCACCACGTCAGGGCAGCAGCCAGGAGCGTGCCGGTCGAAGACCCCGCCAGCACACCCTCCCGCTTGAGCAGTTCGCGAGCCGCCTCGAATGCTTCGCCATCCGTGACGGCGATGGCTTCGGAAATGAGTTCCAGGTCAGCGACGTCCGGAACGAAATCCTCGCCAATACCTTCCACAAGCCACGTGCCCGCCTCCACCGTGCGACCTTCGTTGACCAGCGGCGTCAGCATGGACCCGGCCGGGTCGGCGAGCACGATCCGTACGTCGGGATTCTGTTCCTTCAAGTAGCGGCCGGCGCCGGCGAGCGTGCCGCCCGAGCCGATGCCACCGATCAGGACATCAATATCGCCCCCGGTCTGCTGCCAGATCTCCGGGCCGGTGCCGCTGTAGTGCGCCGCGGCGTTGGCGTCGTTGGTGAACTGGTTGACGTAGAAGCCGCCGGTTTCACTGGCAATTCGGGCCGCGACCTCCTGGTAGTAGTCAGGGTGCCCCTTCTGAACATCCGACCGCGTGATTTGGACGGTGGCCCCGAGTGCTCGAAGATGCGCGATCTTGGCCTCGCTCATCTTGTCAGGGACGACCACGGTGACGCGGTACCCCTTCAGTCCGCCGACCAGGGCGAGCGCGATGCCGGTGTTCCCGGCGGTCGCTTCGATGATGTGGCCGCCCGGTTTCAGGTCGCCGCGTGCCTCGGCCGACTCGATCATGGAGATCGCAATGCGATCCTTGATGGAGTTGCCCGGGTTGCAGGACTCCATCTTGAGGAGGAGCCGGCAGGGCCCCGTGTCGAAGCGAGTGACTTCGAGCATCGGTGTGTCGCCGATCATCGACTCGAGCCCGGTGTGAATTGGTGCGGTGGCTTGCTTGGTGGTTCCCATGAGCCACACAGTCTACCGGTCGTCTTCGTCGCGGGCAGTCCCGTCCCGGGCAGGGAGCGGCAGTCTGGACAGAGACGCGGCTGGGAAAGAGAAAGGGCCGGGACGAGCGAACTCGTCCCGGCCCTCGGGAAGTCACCGGATCACGATCAGGATCAGTCGGCGGACAGGACGTCGCGTCCCTTGACACCGTCAATCGTCGTGAAGTGGAACCCGCAGGAGTTGGCGCCACCGCTGTCGTTGCCGTCGCCACTCTTCCAGCGTCCTTCGTTCAGAAGGTAGCCGTGGGTGCCGGACGGGGAGGAGCGGTGCCAGAGGCCGTCGGGCATGCCGGACTGACCGCCGCCCGCGAGGTTGTCATCCTGCTTGGCCTGGTGCACGGAGACGGTACGGGTCGACCCGTCCATCATGGCCATGACCGGGGCCGAGTCGTAGTGCGCGTTCATGATGAACGGAGCACAACCGTTGAAGTGGAAGCCCTCTCGATCATGCGGGTCCATATAGGTGCCCTCGAAGTGCGGGGCAGGAGCGCAGTGGAACGAGTTGTTCTGGAGCATGTTGTGCTCCGAGAGGAAGGACTTGAGGTTGGAGTACTTCGCCATGTCCATTCGCTGGCCGCGGAAGCCGCCGGCAAAGGACATGGGATCTCGCCATGCCTGGCGGGCATAGACCTTGCTGGACATCATGGCGGGCGGCGAGAAGCAGTACGAGGACGGAAGGCCGCTGAGACGGCCGTCGCCACCGACGTTCAGAGCGCCGTTATTGCCCGACCAGAGGAAGTCCTCGGCGATGTCACAGGCGTCGCCTGTGTTGTCGAGGCAGTTGTTCTTCCGCAGGATCTCCAGCATCGAGGTGTCCTTCGGGGCGAAGAACAGGGGCGCGCTGGGGCCGCCGACCGCCTTCGAGAGCTGGAAGGTGTTGGGGAACCGATGGCTTCCCAGCGACTGGTCCTTGAGCTGCGAGCCCGAGCCAGGCGTCTTGACGTCGTGGCCGGGGTTCATCGGGTGCGAGCCATGCCAGGACATGGGAAGGATCAATTCGGGCACGCCCGATCCGCCCCAGGAGAATGACCAGCCATCGCCGCCCTCGCCCCACGACACGCCCATGCTCTGATCGACGTAGTTGGTGTTCGAGGCCATGACCTCGATCCACTTCTGAAGAGTCTGGATGGCCGTACGGCCATTGGCGTATGCGGGATAGGGCGCACCACCGTTTGCCAGAATGTTGAAGTCAAACTCGGACAGGTTGTCCGGAACGCCAGACCACAGCATTCGGTAGTCGTTCTCGTAGGCCTTGTTGGTCCGGTGAATCTCGCGGGCATTGACCTTGGACTCATTCACCATCGCCGAGTTACGGGCCGATTGAACGGCCGGCAGAATTGTCGTGACGAGGATGCCGATGATCGCCACGACCACCATCAGCTCAATCAAGGTGAAGCCGGTTCGCTTCGTTGTTTTCATGATGCGCAACCTTCC
Source organism: Phycisphaerales bacterium (assembly GCA_030748575.1). Lineage (GTDB taxonomy): Bacteria > Planctomycetota > Phycisphaerae > Phycisphaerales > SM1A02 > UBA12567. The sequence goes on from JASMLR010000001.1 coordinate 247,509, forward strand.
AAACAGATGCAGCCGATCGACCATCGGTCGGCTTGTGGCCCGCGGTGCGGTGCCTTCTCGAACCCGTCTACGATACCGACACTTCATCGAAGTGTCGCCTCCACAGCCTCCGAAAGCGGTAAATCCGCACTCCCGACGCAGCAGACCCACTCCCCACGAGCGGTTCGATCAGGCCCGAGTCGGGCCGTATTGGTGAGCGATGAGACGTGCGACCAGTGCTCACCAGATTGGTATCTCCGCCCACGGGGCGGAACCGGTCACTCACAGCATGCCGGGAATGGTGCCCGATGTCAACTTTTTGTGCCGCGGTTTGTCGCCCTGAGACGCCGTGGAGAGGGTGTTCTAGGGCTCAAACAGGGGGCTGTCCTGCCCCGGGCAGCCCGCCCGCTCCCGGCCTGCGGCCGTCAACTGCCTTCCTTGCCGGGTTCTGGCCAGCAGGCCTGCCTGCAGCAGAAACGGCTCCACGAGGTCTTCAAGCGTGCCGGAGTCCTCTCCGAGGGTGGCTGCAATGGCCTCAAGGCCCGCGGGTCCGCCCTCATAGGTCTCGGCGAGCACCTTGAGGTACGCCCGGTCCAGCGGGTCGAGCCCGAGATCGTCGACCCCCTCCAGGCGGAGGGCCTCCGACGCCATCTCGGCGGTGATGATGCCCTCTCCGCGGACCACGGCGTAGTCCCTGACCCGTCGGAGCAGCCGCAGGCAGATGCGGGGGGTCCCCCGAGATCGCGCTGCCAGCAGGGCTCGGGCTTCGCCTGAGTCCAGCGAGATCCCCATCCGCGCGGCGGCTCGGTCGAGGATCTCGTCCAGGTCACCGTGCTGGTAAAAGTCCAGCCGATGGGCAATGCCGAATCGGCTGCGGAGCGCGCCGGTGAGCAGCCCCGCGCGTGTTGTCGCCCCGATCAGGGTGAAGGGCTTGAGGTTGTACGTCACGACCCGCGCGTGCATGCCCCCATCCAGCGTGAAGTCGATCTTGAAGTCTTCCATCGCCGGGTAGATGTACTCCTCAACCGCGGCGGGGAGCCTGTGGATCTCGTCAATGAACAGGACGTCACCGGGTTGCATGCGGGTCAGTGTGCCGACCAGATCGGCGCCCTTGGTGAGTGCCGGGCCCGATGTGACGTAGGCGTGGGCGCCCATCTCCTCGGCGACGATGTGCGCGATCGTCGTCTTGCCGAGCCCGGGCGGGCCGTGCAGCAGCAGGTGCTCCATGGGGTCGCCACGCGAGCCGGCCGCCTCCAGTGCAATGCCGAGACGATCCTTGAGTTGGGGCTGCCCCACGAACTCCTCGAGCTTGCGCGGCCTGGGAGCGCCAACCCGCTCGGGCGGGTCGGTGGCGTGCGAGTCGGGGGTGACGATGCGGTCCCGGGCCATAGCTACTCCTCGTCTGGTGGCTGGAGCGTTCCTTCCCGCCAGACGACTTGCAGTGTACGTCCCTCCTCCAGAAGGGGATTCAGCAGCGATCGAATGATCTCCCGCTGCCATGGCGCGCGGCCGGGAACGTCCTCGGCCCCGGTCAGATACCAGTTGGCAAGTTCGGCGCGGGAGAGAACCAGCCCCGGGGAGATCCCGGCGGAGATGGCCGAGGCGCAGAAGCCGTGCCAGAGGCCGTCGATGGCGACGCGGTCAGCGGGGCGTTCCTCTCGCGGCTGAGCGGGCACAGGTTGGTCTGTCGCTTCCCTCGCGGCAGTAATGGCATCAAGAATGGCCTCGCCCCGTCTGGCCACGAGGGGCCGAGGTATGCCTTTGACGCGAGACAGGGCTTCGATGGACTCGGGCCGGCCTCGCGTCACGCCCAGGAGGACGTTGTCGGGCAGCACGCCGCGAGGTGGCCTGTCGGTGTCTCTGGCGACCGCGTCCCGAAGCGTGACAAGCGAGGCGAGGATGCGGCGTTCCACGGGGCGGAACCGTCGCGAGCCGGCGATCTTCCGTGCCTGGCTTTCGAGGTCATTGACATGCCACGCCGCCTCTTCGAAGCAGGCAAAGGAGGCTGCCGCCCTCGCCGTATGGCCGAGTGACTCGACGCGATCGGCCAGGAACGCGTGCAGCAAGGGCAGGTAGCGGACGTCGTCGGCGGCGTAGCGGCATTGGCGGCGTGAAAGCGGCCGCGCGTCCCATGCCGTGAAGGTCATGCCCGGTGGCAAGGGGGCATCGATGGCGCACTGCACCGACTTGGTCAGCGAGCACGGCCACGGCAGGTTGGCCATGCCCGCAAGAATCTGCGTATCCACGACGCATCGCGGGGGCTGGCCGAGCAGGCGTGTCATGATCTGCAGGTCCTGCCGGCCCGCATGCACCAGAGTCGTGCGGTCGGGTGAGGCGAGCAGGCTCAACAGCGGCGTGAGGTCCTCGAATTCGAAGGGGTCGACCAGGAACACGCGGTCGCGGGTGCCGACCTGAATCAGGCACAGACGCGGGTAGTAGGTCTCTTCGCCAATGAACTCGGTGTCGAAGGCGACTTCGGTGTGCCCGGAGACGTGCTCAAGCACCTCCTGCATTCCGGCGGGGTCGGAGACAAGCGTCGCCGGATCTCCGGGCACGAGATCGTGCTGTGGAATGTCGGCCAGGGCGGACTCGGCTGCGTGTGAGGCTTGATGCTGACGATCCCTTCGGCTGCGGCGAGATCGTCTGCGACCGGACTTGGCGGGACCTGTACTCATGGGCCGGCAGGGTACTGCACCGCCCTCGCTGACGCCGGCGTCAGTTGGCGGACGAGCCCTCGAAAACGACAGGCCGGACGCCGCGGGGGCGTCCGGCCTGTGAGGTCCGATGGATCTTTGGCGGAGTGAACTCAATAGTCCATGTCGCCGCCGGCAGGCGCCTTCTCGGCGTCCTTCTTGATCTCCGTGATGGCGCAGTCGGTCGTCAGGAGCAGGCCCGAGATCGACGCCGCGTTCTCGAGCGCGACGCGTTCGACCTTCGTCGGCACGATGACGCCCGCCTCGACGAGGTCCCCGTACTCGCGGGTGAGGGCGTTGAAGCCCCACGTGTCGCTGTCCTCGTCCATGATCCTCTGGGCGACAATGGCGCCTTCCATACCGCAGTTCTCAGCGATCTGGCGGATGGGCGCGGTGACGGCACGGCTGACGATGTCGATGCCGAGCTTCTCATCGCCTCGGGCCTTCTTGCGAGTGCCTTCAAGGATGCCGCGGGCCCGCATCACGGCGGTGCCTCCGCCGGGAAGGACGCCTTCCTCGACCGCTGCGCGGCATGCGTGCAACGCATCTTCGACGCGTGCCTTCTTCTCCTGCATTTCAACTTCGGTCGCCGCGCCCACGTTGATCTGGGCCACGCCGCCGGCGAGCTTGGCCAGGCGTTCCTGGAGTTTCTCGCGGTCGTAATCCGAGGAGGAGTTGTCAATCTGAGCTCGAATCTGATCGATGCGGCCCTTGATCTCACTGGACTTGCCAGCGCCCTCGATGATGGTGGAGTTGTCCTTGTCAATCGTGACCTTCTTGGCGCGGCCGAGATCCTTGATGCCGAGCCCTTCGAGATCGATGCCGAGCTCCTCCATGACGGCGGTGCCGTTGGTGAGGGTGGCGATGTCCTGAAGCATGGCCTTGCGGCGGTCGCCGAAGCCCGGTGCCTTGACAGCGCAGACCTTGAGGATGCCGCGGAGACGGTTGACCACCAGCGTGGCAAGCGCCTCGCCCTCGATGTCTTCAGCGATGATCAGCAGGCTCTTGCCCGACTCAGCGACCTTGCCGAGAATCGGAAGCAGGTCCTTTGCCGCGGACAGCTTCTTCTCGTGAATGAGGATGTAGCAGTCTTCCAGGACGGCTTCCATGCTCGTCGTGTCGGTGACGAAGTGGGGGCTGAGCCATCCCTTGTCGAACTGCATGCCTTCAACGAGTTCCACGGTCGTGTCGAGGCTCGATCCCTCTTCCACGGTGATCACGCCGTCCTTGCCGACCTTGTCCATCGCCTCGGCGATGATGCGGCCGATGGTCTCGTCCTGGTTGGCTGCGCAGGTGCCGACCTGAGCGATCTCGGTGGATCGCTTGACGGGCTTGGACATGGAGGCGAGTTCGTCGCACAGGGCGGCGACGCCGAGATCGATGCCCCGCTTGACCTGCGTGGCGTTGGCGCCCGCGGTGATGTTCTTCAGACCTTCGGTGAAGATGGCTTCGGCGTAGACGGTTGCCGTGGTCGTTCCGTCACCTGCGTCCTTGGACGACTTGGAGGCGACCTCTTTGACCATCTGGGCGCCCATGTTCTCATAGGCGTCCTCAAGTTCGATTTCCTTGGCGACGGTGACGCCGTCCTTGGTGACGGTCGGTGCGCCGAAGGACTTCTCAAGCACGACGACGCGGCCTGAGGGGCCGAGGGTCGTCTTGACGGCCTTGGCCAGTTTTTGAATGCCCCGGAGCATTCGCTCGCGGGCTTCAATGTCGTATGCGATCTGTTTGGCGGTCATGGTCCTGTGTTCCTTCCTGTCCACGCTGCTGCGTGGAGGTCTGTCATCTGGTGGTCGTCGGAGGTCCGATCTCAATCCACACGATTCGATCGGCGTCGACGACGTACTCGGTCGCCCCGTCCGTCAGTTTGATCAGCCCGTCATCCTCGACGGGCACAAGCAGGGCGCTTCTGACCAGGCAGTCTCCGGGCGATCCGAAACGAATCCGCACGTCGCGAAGTCCGTTGAGTTCGGCAAGGGCCGTTCTGACCTGATCGTGCTGCATGCCCATGTCACTCCATGTCTACTCGGGCTTGCCACATGGCCGACACGTGGCTCGCGTCGACCCAGATGGTGTTGGCCTTGGTCTTGATGCGGATGCCGTGGGAACTGTGCAGCGCCTCCACGTCGGTGACGTTGCGCAGTTCGATCGGCTCGTGGTCACCGTTGAGGACCAGGTCCAATTCGGCCGACGTCCCGATCATCTCGGTGAGCACGCTCAGAATGGGTCCGCGTTCCATAGGTGTTCTCAGTCGATGATGCCGAGGATGTCGTCCTCGGTCATGATCAGGTACTCGGTGCCTTCAATCTTGACTTCGGTGCCGGCGTACGACGAGAACAGCACGTGGTCACCCTTCTTGACGCTGAACGGCATGTACTCGCCGGTGTCCTTGTTCAGGAGTCCGGCGCCCGTGGCCATGATCTTGCCTTCCTTGGGCTTGTCCTTCGCGGACTCGGGCAGGTAAATGCCAGAGTCGGTCCGGTCCGCGGCCTCGGCTCGCTTGACGAGCAGCTTGTCTCCGAGAGGTTTCACCTTCATCTGTCAACGCTCCTTCCAGGGCCGGGGGTATGCCCGGCGGGTGTGATCGGGGAGGCCTGCGACGCGGTCGCGGGCCAGGTATCCATGTAATGACGCTGCAGCACACGCCGCAGGGTCTCGAGCAGTACTTCAATGTGCAGGGGCCGGTCGATGACGGCGAAGGCGCCCTCTCTGAGCGAGGCCACCAGCCCGCGGGCGTCCTCGCGGCCGCTGGCCTGCTTGGGCCGGACGACGATGGTCGGGGGCGAGGGGCTCAGCCTGCGGAGCAGTTGGAGGATTCTCGGGCCGCCGGCGACCTGCCGGCCTCCGGACGATGCGAGCGGAATCTCAAGGTCCACCACCGCAATATGGACGGGCTGCTGCTGGATCAGCGACGCGGCCTCCTCCCCGGTGTTGGCCTGCAGGGAGTGAATCCCCATCGGCTCAAGCAGCCGTGGCAACTGCGTGACGGCGGCGTGCTCCCGCCATCCCCCGTAGGAGAGGAGCAGGTTGAGGCGGGCATCGGGCTGTCGTGATGCGTGACGCATGCAATCTCCAGGCGGACCGACCGCCCGCCTTGTCCTGCAAGCCCCGTGCCGAAATCGGGCCGGCGGGGAGGAATTCGGCGGGATCCCGGCGGCGGAGGTGGCCACGATCGGGCCAGCGGGCCTCTGAGACTGCCGATCTGGCGGAATCGGGCCCCTTGACGCCGCCGGCTCCGGGGAGGATGCTTCGCCACCTATGCCAACGGCCCTGCAGGGCCCCAGCCCGGAGTTCGCCCGATGACCGCCACACCTGCCGTCCACACCATCAAACAGGTGCTCTCGACCACTGGTTGCGGGTTGGGGGACGCCGTCGAGGTTCGCGGGTGGATACGGACTCGGCGGGATTCCAAGGCCGGGCTGTCCTTTTTGCAGGTGCATGACGGCTCCTGTTTCGATTCCCTGCAGGTGGTCGCGCCGGGTGATCTGCCCAACTACGCCGACGATGTGCAGCGGCTGACCACCGGATGCTCTGTGGTGTGCCGAGGGGTGCTGGTGGAGTCCCGGGGCAAGGGCCAGTCGGTCGAAATGCAGGCGACCGAGGTCAACCCGGTCGGGTGGGTGGAGGATCCGGACACCTATCCGGTGCCTGCCAAGCGGCACACCTTTGAGTACCTGCGGGACGTTGCGCATCTCCGGGTGCGGACGAACACGTTCTCGGCCATCGCTCGCGTGCGGCACTGCCTGGCCCAGGCCGTGCACCGGTACTACCACGAGCACGGGTTCTACTGGGTCCATACGCCGATCGTCACGGGAAGTGACTGCGAAGGCGCAGGTGAGATGTTCCGAGTTTCCACGCTTGATCTGGAGAATCTTCCGCGTGATCCATCCGGGCAGATTGACTTCTCTCAGGACTTCTTCGGTCGCGAGACGAATCTGACGGTGTCCGGGCAACTCAACGTCGAGTCCTACTGCCTGGCCCTGAGCAAGGTGTACACCTTCGGTCCCACGTTCCGCGCCGAGAACTCGAACACCTCAAGGCACCTCGCAGAGTTCTGGATGATCGAGCCCGAGATTGCCTTTGCGAATCTCGACGACGACGCGGATCTGGCTGAGGACTTTCTCAAGTACATCTTCAGAGCATTGCTCGAAGAGTTGCCGGACGACATGGGATTCTTCCGGGACCGGATTGACGCGACCTGCATTGATCGACTCGAGGCGTTCGTGGAGTCCTCCTTCGAGCGGATGGATTACACGGACGCAATCACGCTGCTCGAGAAGGCGGTTGCGGGGGGGCACACGTTCGACTTCCCGGTGCGTTGGGGCATCGATCTGCAGAGCGAACATGAGCGGTGGCTGACGGAAACGCATGTCGGACGGCCTGTGGTGGTCATGAACTACCCGAGAGATATCAAGGCCTTCTATATGAGACAGAACGACGACGGCCGCACCGTTGCGGCCATGGACGTGCTTGCTCCGGGCATCGGGGAGATCATTGGCGGTGCCCAGCGCGAAGAGCGTCTGGACGTCCTTGACGCCCGCATCGCGGAGATGGGTCTGGATGCCGAGGACTATGGGTGGTACCGCGACCTCCGCAAGTACGGCACCGTTCCCCACGCTGGCTTCGGGCTCGGGTTCGAGCGGACCATTGCGTATGCGACCGGCATGGCCAATGTGCGGGATGTGATTCCGTTCCCCAGAACGCCTCGATCAGCAGCCTTCTGATCGGAACGTACATTCTCGGACGCGGAGCAGGGGGGCCGCGCAGCCACTGCGCAACTCCGCCGATAAGCGGTGTTTTGAGCCCACGCGAAAACAACTGCCAGTCGAGTGCTTGTCCTCACCGATGTGTCCCTCGTTCGGGGAAGACATCGCGGCACGGTTGCCGCGGTACAGATCAGTCCCCGGATTCGTCCGGACGTTCAAGGAGCCGACCAGTGAACACGCAGGCGATGGTGGAACGCCTCTTCCCGATGCTCATTACCGGAGACCGCACAGGAGCGCGGTCCACGGTGCAGGAGTGGTTGAGCGAAGGGCTCGCATCCGAAACGATGACTCAGGAAGTCTATTGGCCGCTTCTGGACATGGTGAACGACCTGTTCCGCCGTGACCAGTTGACGACGCTGGCACATCATTACGCCACGCGACTTCTGCGGAGCCTCGTCGATCAGGCGCAGGCTTGCTACACCCAGAAGGACCGATCGGGTCGTTCCATGATGCTGTTCTGTGGCGACACGGAAGCCGATGACCTGGCCGCACAGATCGTGGCCGATCTTGCAGAGGCCGGCGGATACACCGTGTCGTTCGGCGGTGGCGGCATTGCCTACGACGAATTGCTCTCCGCCGTGCAGGAACAGCAGCCCGACGTGCTGCTGATGTTCTCGTCGGCTGCGTCGGATGCGCCGAACATCAGGCGGCTCATCGACACACTTCGTGAGGTCGGTGCGTGCCCGAACACGCAGATCGCCGTTGGTGGTGGCGTATTCAATCGGGCGGAAGGGCTCGCCGAGGAAATCGGTGCGGACATCTGGTCCGACACGCCCGCTGGAATGCTCCACAGCATTGAAACGCAGCCAACCCGCCGGGCGACAGCGGAGCAGCGTACGGTTGGCCAGGCCCGAACGGCGGCCTGATCCGGCCCAGCGAGCGACCGCTCGCATATCAATAATCTCTCCTCCGAACGGCGGCGGGCCACATCGGCCCGCCGCCGTCGTTCATGCTGGCAGTCTGGCCTATCATGAACACCGGACAGAAGGAGCGGATGAGTGGTCAGATGGGTATTGATTGTGATGGTCCTGGCCATGGCCGGTGGAGCACGACCGGCCCAGGCGCAGGAGTACCCATTCTTCGTTCAACCGATGAGCGTGCAGGATGTCCGGTTGATGTGCCGGCAGCTGGAGTTGTCTCGGGAGCAGCAACTCGCGGCTCTCACGAACTATGAGTCGTACAACCTCGCGTTTGAGGAGTTGCAGAACAAGGAAGTCAAGGTGGTCATGGATCACCTGATGGATCTCTTCACACGCGTTCGTTGGTGGGGCGGAGAGTTCGAGATTCCAGAGCGTGACGAGGTCAATGCGATCGTGCGAGAGAGCCTCGCGGCCATTCGAGCCTTTGGAAAGATTGACGATCGGTACTTTGACACACTCATTCCTTTGCTGAGTGACGCGCAGCTTGCCGGACTTGAAGGCGAGCGGGATCGCCGGGCGCTCGGCCGGCTTTCAATGCTGCATCAAAGGCTCGTTGGAGAGATCAACGATGGAGCCAGCCCAGACCTGTTAGGAATCATGCGACGTGTGGACATCCCTCGAGATGTTGATGCGCAGGTAGACGCGGTGCTTGCAAGCCACGCCAAGAGGTCACTCACGGTGCTGACTCGATTTGAGGTGGCATCCAAGGAGGCAATCGACCAACTACTTGATGAAGTGGACGCGCTTGGGCTTCGCGACATGGACATGGCGGCGATGATGATGTTCGCCGCCGATGAAGAGAACCAGTCCCGCATGATTGCTATTTTCGACGAGGTGACCAAGCCGCTTCAGGAGCGTGCTGCCCTCATGGCCAGGGAGAATCGTCGAGCGTATGACGACCTGATGGAACTGCTTCCTCCCGAGCAGGCGGCGGACCTGCGGGGCCGGTTCATCGGGCGTGGATATCGCGATGCCGACCGGGGGTTGGGGAAGGCGAGAAGTGCCTTGAAGCGGCTGTCGGAGGAAGCGGAGGGGCAGCCCCATCAGGCTGACCTTGACGCGGCGGTGGCCGAACTCGACAAGGCGTGGGACAGCCTCGCCACGAAGTACATGGCGGCGCTGGATGCCCAGCGGGCCTATCGCACCATGGCGCAGTTGCAGGGAGAGGTCGCGCTGGAAGCGGAAGATCGCGTCGCAGCCGCTGAGCGGCAACGCGAGGCCACGCTTGCGAAGGCCAAGAAGGTTGTTGATCGCTACAGCACCGAGGAAGAGACGGCGTCGGCGGAGGGCAGGAAGGATGGCGCGGGCGGCGGAGGCCGGAAACCGCTGACCGACAAGCAGGCTGCGGCCAAGATGAGCATCGAGCCCCTGAGCGCGGAACAGATTGGACAGTTCGGTAGATGGCTCGGGGCCGATGAAGATGCGCTGACGCTGATCGGAGCCATGCACGAAGCCTACGAGGCCGAGGCTTGGTCGGTGCTGTCGGGGCACGGCAGACGGGCCGCGGCCGCAGATGGCGAAGCGGATGAAGATGAAAGTTGGCGTGACCGGCGAGCGCGATGGCGGGACGCCCGTGCGACTGCCAGCAGTGCGTTCGATGAGGTTGAAGAAACGCTTTTCAGCGACCTCGTACTTGCGCTCCCGGACTCGATCGATCGAGATCGCATCGCCAGACTGCGTGAAGCAATGAGGCGGTCGCGGAACCGCCAGCGGATTGCCGCCGAAGATTGGGCCCTTCGCTCCGCTCAGGAATCGGTGATCGACCTCGTGATCGTGGTGCTCGGGACGGATCCATCTGACCTCACGCCGGACCAACGCACTTCAATTCTCGATGGTCTGATCGCATACGACCAGAAGACCATGCCGCTCGTCGAGGAACTGGGGGAGAGGACCGAGAAGGTCCGCGCACTGGAGCGGCGGCTCTGGTCGGGGACCGAGGAGTACGACGCCGAGGTTCGGCAGGCCATGCGACGAAAGTGGGAGTCACGCCGTGAGGAAGTCACGGAAGTTGCTGCCAAACTCGCCAGACTGAACCGTGAGACGGCCGAAGGGATCATTGCCAGCCTCCCCGACAGCGCGTCCTGGGCCATTCAGGATGCCTATGAGCGTGCGGCGTATCCCGAGGTGTTCAAGACCGAGCGGAGCGTCGATCCCGTCATCGAGCAGCTGACGATGCTCGAACTCACCCCCGATCAGCAACGCCAGATCGAATCGCGGGCTGCGGCGTATCGCGAGGCCTGGTTGGATCTGACGCGGCAGATGGTGGCGGCGAAGCGGGACAAACCGGCCGGCCGATCATTTCCACCGACCCGCGAGAGTCTGACTGCGGACCTGCTGATGGTCAGGCTTCAGTACGGCAGAGCCCAATTGGACCAACGGACGCTTGTGCAACTCGAACTGTTGCTTGAGCCTGCGCAGGCCGCCGAGGTGCCGGCATTCGCTGACGCCGAGGAGCAGGGTGGATGAACACCCGCCCGGCAGTGTTGCTCCTTTCGGTGGGAGTTGCCGCCTGCAGCGTGTCGAGCCCGACGTCCCCGCGCGGGGCGGCCGGCCCCGACGCAGCCCTCTCTGCCGAACCAGCGGCGACCGGCCCTCTCAGGGTGATCGTGCAGCGACCGATTCGTGATCGTTCGGGCAGTGGAGTGCCATCGGTGGACGATCGGACGCTCGTGGCAGTGCTCCAGCCTGACCGGGCTGTGTGGCTCGCGTCGGCTCGGCTGGACACCGACGCGGCGCTGTCGCTGGCGGCGGCTATGGCCGCGTCGCTGCGGGAAGCGCCGCCAGCTGCAAAGTCGGACGTCACGTTGTCGGTCGCGTCCAGCATGCTTCCGCCTGAGGTCTCGGGCAGGCGGGTCATCGACGGCGGCAGGTGGCGGTGGATCGGCCGCACGGGGACCGGGCCTGCGACCCGCTGCCATATGTCCCTTGATGATGCAGACGGGCGCACGCTTGCGAGGCTTACGATGGACACCGCAGCAGCGAGGGCGCTGATGCAATCGCTCAATCTCACCATTCGAACGTCACCGGCGCGGCTCACCGGAGCCGCAGTGATGGAGCATGAACCATGACACTTCTGGGCCTTGCCGCTGTGATGATCGCCGGACCTGCCGAGATGCAGCCTGGTGCTGTCATGCGTGTCTGGCAACTCGACCAGCGGCTTGCGGCACTGGCACCGCTGGTACCCGGGCAGGATCCGAATGTCTGGCTTCGCGTGGACGCGATTGACCTGTCCGATGAACGAGGGGACTTCGGGCCTCTGAAGGATGACTTTCTCGCGCTCATTGATGGCGAGTTGCTGGTGAAGCGGGGGGGTGTGCACGAGTTTCGGCTGACAAGTGACGATGGTTCGCAATTGTGGATCGGCGGCCACCGTGTCGTGGACAACGACGGGCGCCATTCCGCGCAGGCTCGAGTTGGTGAGGTTGACCTTCCTGCGGGGGCGCACCCATTTCAGGTGAAGTTCTTTGAGGGCACCGTGTCCTGCAGGCTCGTGCTTGAGTGGCGTCCTCCCGGAGCGGAGTCGTTTGAACTTGTTCCGAGGGAGGCGATGCGCAGCCACTGGCCGACCACGCGGCCGGTGACCGCGGGGCCCAAAGCCGCCGCGCCGCGGCTCACGGAGAAGCACGACGTCGGTCCGGAACCCGCCGGGCCTCACAATACCCTGACTGATGCGCAGCGTGAGGCGGGATGGCGGCTTCTGTTCGATGGCGCGCAGGCTGACCCGTGGTGGCGAGGTTTCAAGCAGACCGAGCTTCCGGAGGGGTGGGTGGTTGAGGGCGGCATGCTCATTCGAGCCGGGAGCGGTGGAGACATCGTGACCAGAGACCAGTTCGATGACTTTGATCTGTACGTGGACTGGATGGTGCAGCCCCGTGGCAACAGCGGCATCTTCTTCAACGGTTCGGAAGAGGGGAACGCGATCTGGGAGACGGCGCCGGAGATGCAGGTGCTTGACAACATCGGCCACGGCGATGGCGTCACGGCGCTCCAATCCGCGGGCGCGAACTATGCGTTGCACGCGCCGCAGGTTGACGCCTCCCGCGTTGCGGGGAAGTGGAATCGGGCCCGCATCTGCGTCCAAGGCGATCACGTTCAGTACTGGCTCAATGGCATCAAGACCGCGGACTACGTCATCGGGAGCGACGACTGGAAGCGGCGGGTGGCCGGGAGCAAGTTCATCCACATGCCGGCTTATGGCACCAAGGCGTCCGGCCACATCGGCCTGCAGGACCATGGCGACCGGGTCGCATTTCGGAACATCCGAATTCGAACCCCGGATGGAACTGGCGCGAAGTGAGCGGCCTTCCTGCCGGATCGGGCGTGGGCGACCTCTTCGACGGCGACCACACGCCCTTCGACGCTATCGGTGGCGAGCACGCGGTGCGCGGGCTTGTCGACGCGTTCTACGACCACATGGACCGGGACGAGGACGCAGCCACCATCCGAGCGATGCACGTGGATCTGTCGCAGTCACGTGACAAACTGTTCTGGTTTCTCTGCGGCTGGCTTGGCGGCCCGCCCATGTACGTTGAGCGGTTCGGCCATCCGCGGCTCCGCATGCGCCATGCCCACTTCAAGATCGATCAAGCCGCGCGCGATGCGTGGATGGTGTGCATGGGTCGGGCGATGGACGACCGTGGTATCGACGGGTCCTTACGAGCGTTTCTTGACGCCCGATTCGATCACCTCGCCACCTTTATGATCAACCGGTAGGTGCCGTCAGTCCGAGCGTCGCGGCGAGTTGCCGCCCCCAGTCCTCGGTCGCGTCGAGATGGCTGCGGTCTTCGTCGCTCAGATCCGAGTCTGCTCGAGTTGCGTTCAGATGCTCAAGCCAGTCTGGCCACGCCACCTGATCGCGGCCCGGCGGTGCTGCCAGGCGGGCGGCGCACCGCTCCCGCCACCGCCGCCGTTCCGTATCGTCCAGCGTGTCCGGGAAGTTCCGGGCTCGGTAGTGCAGAAGCAAGTCGGGGAGGCGGCGATCCGTCAAGGTCCGTTCGAGTCCTCGAAGTTCTTCGGGAGCGGCAGTGGAGATGGCCTCGCACTGCCGTCGCTGGGCATTGTCGATGAACCCTTCGTAGAGCATGTCGTCCGCATCGGTGGGCGGCGGGAAGTCGCGTGTAAACGCCACCGCGATGCGGTCCGCGAGATCTGCAGGGGCCTTTGCGAGCATGGCATAGTGTCGGCGGCATGCGTCAAGATCAAGGCCGATTCGGGACGTGTCTATCGACGCCATCAACGGCTTGCTCGCTTCGAGCACGAAGGGGGCATGGTTGCTCTTGATGCCCTTGAGGGCGAAGCGTTCGACGCCTTCCGGGAGGTCGTCCCTGCTGACAAAGGTCCGCGCGTGGATCGTGTCCGGATCGGCCTCGAGCAGTTCGGTCGGATCGTGCCGCAGGTCCCAGGCGATGAACTCCTTCTTGTTCTTCGCATCGCGTGAAACGACGTGTACGAGCGAGGCGCACCCGACTGCGTTGGGAATCTTCGGCGAGACGTGCAGCAGAGGCTTGCCGGACGTCAGCCTCGCCTGCGCCACCTTCGTCTCGGTCAACTCCATCGCCGAGGCCCAGAGGCGGGGTTGTCGATCACGCATCAAGCGTGCGAAGTCGATCGACGCTCGGACGTCCGCGAGTGCATCGTGCGCGCCGCTGTGTTCGATGCCGTTTGCGGGCGCAAGCATGTCCAGTTTGAAGGCGGGCGAGCCATCGGTTGGCGCGATCGGCATGTTCGACCCGGCCCAGTTGTCATCGACGTAGGCGGGCCACACGATGCCATCCGGCCGGAGTGCATAGCACGCGCGGGCGACGTCGATCAGATCCCAGAAGCGGCAGCCGGCCTGCCAACTGTGCGAGTACGGGTCCAGGAAGTTTCGCCAGAATCCGAAGCGGCTCACCGTCTCATCGAATCGAATGCTGTTCCAACCCAGCGAGGTGGTGCCGGGCGTGTTGAATTGTCGGTGAATCTCACCGAAGAAGTCCCGTTCGGTCTGGCCCTCGACCGCGGCGTGCTGCGGCGTGATGCCCGTGATGAGCACGGCCTGCGGCGACGGAAGACGGTCTTCGGGCGGTCTGCACCAGAGCGTGATGCCTTCGCCCTCGGGGCCGGGGACCGGCTCGAGGCTTTCGTCGGTTCGAATGCACGCGAACTGGTAGGGGCGGTTGTACTGCGGGTCCGCGCCGTCAGTCTCGTAGTCGTAGAAGAGGAAGGTCCCGGCCATGGGCAGGAGCGTACTCGCTCAGAAGGACACGCGTCCGTCCTCGCCCACGGTGATGCCGGGGTTCCATGCAACTTCCCAGGCGTGCCCGTCCGGGTCGGCGAAGTACCCGCGGAGCCCGCCCCAGGGCGGTTCGCTTGCTGGACGGAGTTGGGTGCCGCCGGCGGCGACAGCGCGGTCGATGAGTGGCTGCACTTCTTCGGCCGTGCCGACGTTGTGCGCGAGCGCGATGCCACCGAAACCTCCGCCGTGTTGCGAGAGACCGGCGTCTGCAGCGAGCGCATCGCGTTCAAAGAGCCCGAGGATCTGGCCCGACATGTCGAAGAACGTGATGTGCTCATTGCTCCGCGGGTGCCGCTTGAGCCCGAGGCGTTCATAGAAGGCTGTGGCGGCGGCGACGTCGGTGACGCCGAGGGTCACAAATGAGATAGTGGGTCGCATGGGGGGCTCGATGCGCCGAATTGAAAGGGACTGCGGGGCGG
>JASMLR010000001.1:262567-378746 GCA_030748575.1 Phycisphaerales bacterium
GTGACGCCGAGGGTCACAAATGAGATAGTGGGTCGCATGGGGGGCTCGATGCGCCGAATTGAAAGGGACTGCGGGGCGGATGATAGCTCACCTGATCTCGGACTCCGCCGTGGCAGTGGGGTGGCTGCGACACATCCTTGGGACATGTTGCGTTGGCATCTGCCCATGGTGGGGTCAAGCCTTGTGGCATGCGGTGTCCGCTTGGCCGTGCTGTCGGTGCCCGAAGACAATCCGTCGATTCCGCAGCCGCGGCTGGTTCCGCGAACAGCCGAACGTCGGACGCGACGATGTACGTCGACTCGCGCCTTCTCTGGCGTGATAAGGCGGCCCGGATCGACGGAAGTTGGACCGAGATTCGGCCGGTCGATATCGAGCCCGCCTGCACATGTGTTGCGGGTCTCGTTGGGGATGCGTTTGCGTGGGGGGGCGTGCCAGTCGTTCGTGTAGGCTTTGGGCATGCTTTCACTTGCGCTGACGGCCTGTCTGACCCCGATTCCTGTCGATCTCGCAACCCGGAGCGACCTGCACACGACGGTTGATCGAGAGGCGGGGCAGTACCTCGGGCACCCCAGCACCCATCTGGCATCGGATGGGACGACGCTGTTGTGCGTGTACCCGAAGGGGCACGGCAGGGGCCCGCTCGTGCTCAAACGCAGCGAAGATGGTGGTCGCACCTGGAGTGATCGTCTGCCCGTGCCGGACTCCTGGGCATCATCCAAGGAGACGCCACACCTCTACGAGTTGGAGGACGCCGCCGGTGTGCGGCGGCTGCTGCTCTTCAGCGGTCTCCATCCCATCCGGACCTCCATCAGCGAGGATGGCGGCGACACCTGGACCGAACTGGAGGCGATCGGGGCGTATGGGGGCATTGTGGCTGTGGCGGACGTCATGCCGACCGGAAAGCCCGGGTGCTATTCGGCGTTCTTCCATGATGACGGCCGATTTCTCCGTCCCGGCGGCGGTGGTGAACCCGGATTCAAGGTGTATGCGATCGATACCACCACCGGGGGGCTGACGTGGAGCGAGCCGCGAGTCGTCGCGGCCGACTCGTTCCTGCACCTCTGCGAGCCAGGGTTGGTGCGGTCGCCGACCGGTGACCGATGGGCCATGCTGCTTCGCGAGAACAGCCGGGCGAAGAACAGCCACGTGTGCTTCAGTGACGATCACGGCGTGACATGGTCGACGCCGCGTGAACTCCCCGCCGCCTTGACCGGCGATCGTCACCAGGCCGTCTATCTGACCGACGGTCGCCTTCTGGTGTCCTTTCGTGATACGCACCCGGAGAGTCCCTGGCTCGGCGACTGGGTGGCGTGGATTGGCACGTGGGATGCGTTGGCCGGGGGGGTTGACGGCGAGTATCGCATCCGGCTGAGCGACAATCACCACAGATGGGACTGCGCCTATCCGGCTATCGAGCGGCTGGCGGACGGCACGGTCGTTGCGATCACCTACGGTCACTGGGTCGAGGGCGAGCAGCCGTTCATTCGGGCCGTGCATGTCTCGCCTGCGGAACTGGCGCGGTTTCCATCTGGCGGTGACATGAGCGAGCAACTGCCTGCACCGCCATCTTCGGTCCAGTGAAGCCAGGCGGGGTTGGTCGGCCGGGAACATCCGGAGCTCGCGCCACAGGCACGCAGGGGATAATCTGAGCCCTTCGATTCCTGCGGCACATGCAAGAGGACACATCGTGACGGACATGGAAGCCTTCTTCACGCTCCACTCCAACATTCCTCGGGAGGGCCCGGGGAGTGACGAGGCCACCAGAGAAGCCATTCGGCGGTTACCCCCGCTGCCGCCCGCACCTCGCATACTCGATCTGGGGTGTGGTCCCGGCAAGCAGACACTGGTCCTGGCTCGACACTTTCGCACGTTGATCACCGCGGTGGATCTCCATGCCCCTTATCTGGATCGCCTTTGCCAGTCGGCCGCAGCGGAGGGACTGGCTGATGTGGTCGAGACACGGCTTGGCCGCATGGAAGAGCTCCAGGAGCCGCCCGGCAGCGTGGACCTGATTTGGATCGAAGGTGCCATCTACATGGTGGGGTTCGCCGCGGGATTGCGTCTTTGGCGTCAGCTTCTACGTGATGGCGGCCTGGTGGTGGCGAGCGAAGCGACGTGGTTCACGGACGCTCCGCCGGCGGACGTGCGGTCGTTCTGGCGGGAGGAGTATCCGGCCATGACGACCGTTGATGGCAACATCAAGCGTGCAGCGGAGTGCGGATTCGAGGTTCTTGATCACTTTGCACTTCCAACGTCAGCGTGGTGGGACGAGTACTACACGCCGCTGTCAGAACGGATGGCCCAGTTGCGTCAGGCGGCCATGGCCGATTCCGATCTGGCCAATGTCCTGGATGAGACCGAACGCGAGATGGCGATGCACGAGCGCCACAGCGACTCGTACGGCTACGTGTTCTACTTGATGCAGAAGACCAATTGATGCCCAGAAGCCCCATCAAGCCTCCGAGAGGCAGGTCTCTCAATCGGGGCGACAGGATTTGAACCTGCGACCTCCTGCTCCCAAAGCAGGCGCTCTACCAAGCTGAGCTACGCCCCGTGGCGGAGGGGCATTGTAGGGTGAAGGCGCGGCGGGTCATCGCCACGCCTTGCGGCGCCCCGTGGGGGGAGAACCGTCGGGGGGAGAACCGGCGGGGCGAGAACCGTCGGGGCGAGAACCGTGGAGGCGAGGACCGGAGGGAAAAATCGGGCGGGCCTTCAATCGTGGAGGCGAGGACGGCGGGGGTCAGGACTGCCGGGCCGCCCGGACGTCGGGCGGAGCCGCCGGGGCGTGCACGCTACGCTCTTCCTGTGTCGGACGAACCGGTCATTCTTCATCGCGGGCACCGGTGGCTTGTCGTGAACAAGCCGGCGGGGTGGCATTCGGTTGCCGGTCGAGGCGACGAGCCGGATGTCGAGGGCTGGCTCCGGCAGGCCGTCCCGGACTGCGCGGCGCTCCACGAAGGTGGGCTGGTGCATCGACTGGATCAAACGACGTCGGGATGTCTGCTCGCGGCGACGCGTGAAGCGGAGCGGGTGTCGCTTCGCGCGGCCATGTCGGGGCGGGGCGGCATCGTTGTTGGCAAGCGATACCTCGCCCGGGTTGGCGCCGGCGTGCGCTCAAGCGGGCAGTTCGACCTGTACTTCACGCGGCGTCATCGCGGGTCCAGAAAGGTGACGGTTCGAGGGGTGGGCGAAGATGCCGAGCGGGGCCAGTGCGCATGGCGGGTGCTGTCGCGCGACGCCAGCCGCGGGGATCTCATCGAGGTTGATCTGCTCGGGCCCGGGCGGCGGCACATCATTCGCGCCGGCATGGCCTTTCTGGGCCATCCGCTTGTGGGCGACGCGATGTACGGCGGTGGCGTGGGGGGCGCACGCTTGCATAGCGCGTCGCTGACGGTTGATGGGCAGACGGTGGCGGCGCCGGCACCGGAGTGGGCGCGGGACTGACAAAGGATTCGGCGGTACCCGGGTGGTGGACGCTACGAGGCGGGCTGCCTCCGCCCTGCTTCACCGCCTCCGTAGGAGGCGAAGTCGTAGAGCACGGCGGCCGCGATCACGATGATGCCGCTCAGGCTTCCGGCGCCGCCTTCAAAGGTGACGGCCCAGGCATAGGCGAGCGTCGTCATGGGCAGCAGCAGAAAGCCAATGACTGGCAGGAGCCACCCGTTGTACGGCGTGAGGATGAACGGCGGGTCCAGGATCCAGGTCGCGGCGAGGGCGACCCGCGGGAAGAGGAGGGCCAGCGCGATGACGAGGCAGCAGGGCATGCTGGGGGCGAGGCCGCGTCAGTCCCAGCGGAATACGCCCTTCTTCCAGGCGTACACGTAGGCGATGATCGACATCAACAGGAAGAAGAGGATGCGGCCGAGAAAGAGCCCCGACTCGGGGCTTCCAGGCTCCAACTGGGCGAAGTCCACCGCCCATGGGTACAGGAAGATGATCTCCACGTCGAAGACCAGGAATGTCATCGCGAGAATGTAGAAGCGGACGTTGAAGCGGCGACGCGCTGTGCCGATCGGATTCATGCCCGACTCGTAGGTGCTCATCTTGACTTCGCCGTGGGCGGTCGGCCCGAGCAGATGAGAGGCCACGATGTTGACGACGCCAAACCCGACGGCCATCAGCACGAGGATGGCGATGGGGATGTAGAGCGGGAGTTGGCTGGCAAGGAGGATGGACATGGGCGGAGATTGTACGGGCCGTGGCAGTGGGTGTGCCTGAGTCCGGGGCGTTGCCTCCGCATCGAGTTCACGCACGCTTTCTGCAGGGACGCCTTCATGGGTCGCGGGCGTGCTGGGCGGGTCGGTGGCGAGGCGGCGGCGGCATCCACGCCGGGTCCGGTCAGGGGCCCGGGGGGTCCCCGCCACCCTGAAGGCAAACCCCCGAACCGGCGGTGGGAGCCGGCCCGGGGGGGAGGGAAGAGAGGAAGGGTGCTCACGCGGGAGCGCAAGCCAGACCTTCCTGAGTGCCAAGGAGGTGCGACCGGACGGGTCGCCGGATGGATGGGGGGCCCTGGCGGGCATCCTGCCCCGCGGATCGCTCCCTCGTCCGCTGGATCGATCGACTTCCTGTCGTGTCGATCCAAGATGGTGTCGGGCGCTTCCTGCTCCCTGTCCCCACATCCGATGCCCCCAGCCGACCTTGGCGTCCGGCTGGAGGCGTGGTGTCTCCTACGTCGTCAACTGCATCCCATCGAGTTGCCGCAGTTCATGCACTTGTAGCACGTGCCGTTCCGAACCGTGATGGCGCCGCAGTTGTCGCATGGCGGCGCGTCGCCCATGAGCGCTGCCGTCGACTGGTTGAGGCCGGAGGTAGCTTCGGCCGTGCCGTCCGTGCTCGATGTGCCTGCCGACGCGACGGGCGTCATCTCCGGGGCGGCGTCGTGACTGACCGCAGCCCGCTTCGAGGTGCCGTCCGTCCGTCCCTGGATGACCGGCGGGTCGTGCTGTGTGGTTGTCCGATCGGTCGACGTCCTGTCGTCCTTGCATGCGGCGTCCTCCTTGGTGCCTGCTGACTCACGAGCGGTTGTTTCCAGAGCCTTGGGGCGTGCCGGTGCATTCGCTTCCCGGTAGCCGTCCACGAACTCCATGCCCATCCAGCGGAAGATGTAGTCCACAAGGCTCTTGGCGAACGGGATATCCGCATTCGTCGTCATGCCCTGTGGTTCGAATCGCTGATGCGCGAATTTGGTGACAAGGCTCTTGACTGGCACGCCATACTGCAACGCGACGCTGATGGCCGTGCCGAGGCTGTCCATGAGCCCGCCGATTGTTGAGCCTTCCTTGGACATCGTGATGAAGAGTTCGCCCGGGCCTCCGTCTTCGTACATGCCGACGGTCAGGTAGCCCTCGTGACCTGCCACGTTGAAGTGGTGGGTGGTGCTCCGTCGCGTGTCATTGAGACGGCGACGCATCGGCCGCTCGATGATCCGCTCGACGACCCGCTCCACGTAGTCGACACGAGCCACCGTCGACGCCGCTTCAGCGGCCGTCGCAACTTCGTCGGCGACTTCATCGCGGGCGAGTCCCAACTCCACGTCGTCTTCGTCTTCTTCAAGGACTTGCTCGTCAGACGTGGTGTTGAGGGGCTGGCTCAGTTTGCATCCGTCTCGGTAGAGGGCGTTGGCCTTGAGTCCTGACTCCCAACTGAGCCGGTAGCACCGGTCGATGTCCTCAGTGGACGCTTCGTGCGGAAGGTTGATCGTCTTGGAAATGGCGCCAGAGATGAACGGCTGGGCCGCGGCCATCATGAGGATGTGTCCCTCGGCGCGGATGAACCGTTCTCCCAACGGACCGCAGCGGTTGGCGCAGTCGAACACGGCCATGTGCTCATCTTTCAGGTTGGGGGCGCCTTCGATCGTCTGGGTGCCGCAGATCAGTCGATTGAGCGTCGAGACCTGCCGCTTGGTGAGCCCGATCGCGGCCAGGCCGTCGAAGTCAGATCGCTTTCGCAGCGTCTCGATGTCGACCGTGCCGCACTTGGCAAGCACTTGCTCGGGCATGTTCCAGGCCGTGAATGCGAACTGCAACTCAAAGACGGTCGGAAGCTGCGCCATGACCGCCGCCAGATCGTCCGCGGAGTAGCCCTGGTCGACAAGGTAGTCTCGGAACGTATCGCCGTCGGAAACGACTTCGCCTTCATCGTTGGGCATCGGCACGTCCAGATCCAGCGTGCCCATCACCCAGCGAAGGATTTCACTGGTCTGGTCCTCGGTGTAACCCAGTGACAGAAGTGACGGGCGAAGCGACTGGTTGGCGATCTTGAAATACCCGCCTCCGGCGAGCTTCTTGAACTTGGTCAGAGCGAAGTCCGGCTCGACACCTGTTGTGTCGCAGTCCATGAGCAGGCCGATCGTGCCCGTGGGCGCAATCACCGATACCTGCGCGTTGCGGAAGCCGTGCTTGGTTCCGAGGTCGAGGGCACGTCCCCACACCAGGATCGCTCGATCCAGGAGTTCGCCTGCATTCGCGACATTGATGTTGCCACTTCGAGCGCACTCGTGGTCGATTGGTACCGGGCGAATGTCCAGAGACTCCCACTCATCGGACGCGCGAGCGATGCCGTCCGCGGCCCGTTTGTGATTGCGAATCACGCGGAGCATGTCGTCGCGGTTGTCCTCATAGCCTGCGAACGGCCCGAGTTCTTCCGCCATCATGGCACTCGTGGCATAGGAGCGACCAGTAAGAATGGACGTCAGCATGCCCGCGACGCAGCGTCCCTCCTCTGAGTCGTACGGAATGCCGGCCTGCATCAGAAGGGCGCCGAGGTTTGCATACCCGAGTCCCAGCGTGCGGTAGCGCCAACTCCGTTCGGCAATCGACCGCGATGGGAATGCGGCCATCAGCACCGAGATTTCCAGCACCATCGTCCAGATGTCGATGGCGTGTTCGTACCCCTTGACGTCAAAGGTCTGCCGCTCCGTGCTCCAGAACTTCAGCAGGTTGACCGATGCAAGATTGCACGCGGTGTCGTCAAGGAACATGTATTCACTGCATGGATTCGAAGCATTGATCCGACCGCTCGAGGGGCAGGTGTGCCACTCATTGATCGTGCCGTCAAACTGCAATCCCGGGTCGGCGCACCGCCATGCGGCGCGGCAGATCTGGTTCCACAGGTCGCCCGCCTTGAGCGTCTTTGTGACCGATCCGTCCGTGCGGCCGATGAGGTCCCAGTCAGTGTTCTGCTCCACTGCATGCATGAACGCGTTGGACAGACGAACAGAGTTGTTGGAGTTCTGGCCGGAGACGGTCTGGTAGGCCTCTCCATTGAAGTCGTAGTCGAGGTGCAGTGACAGGTCTTCCGCCATCGCGGCCTGGTCCGGTGCAAGGGACTTCATGCCCTCGACCATCGCGGCGACCTTGAGTTCCTCGCGAGCCTTCCAGTTGACGAACGCTTCGATGTCCGGGTGATCAGCGTCAAGGCAGACCATCTTGGCCGCGCGGCGGGTCGTTCCGCCCGACTTGATGGCGCCGGCAGCCCGGTCGCCGATCTTGAGGAAGCTCATCAGCCCGCTGCTCTTGCCACCGCCCGAGAGCGGCTCATCCTCGCCTCGCAGGCTTGAGAAGTTGGTGCCGGTCCCGGAGCCGTACTTGAAGAGTCGCGCTTCCCGGGTCCAGAGGTCCATGATTCCACCGGGGGACACGAGGTCGTCATCCACGGCCTGAATGAAGCAGGCGTGGGGCTGCGGATGCGAATAGGCGTCGTCAGCGAGCATCTGTCGGCCGGTCGCCGGATCGTTGACCCAGTGGCCCTGAGGAGGGCCGCTGATGCCATAGGCCCAGTGGAGGCCTGTGTTGAACCACTGTGGGCTGTTTGGCGCAGCCACCTGGTTCAGCATCATCCAGCAGAGTTCGTCATAGAACGCGGCTGAATCGTCTTCTGAATCGAAGTAGCCGTGTTTGTCGCCCCATGCCTGCCAGCATCCGGCCAGGCGGTGAATGACCTGGCGGGCGGAACGCTCGGGGCCGAGTTCCGGGCGCCCCTGTCCGTCCACGATTGGTTCGCCGGCATCGTCCACCTGAGGCACGCCGGCCTTCCGGAAGTACTTGCTCACCATGATGTCGGTGGCAAGTTGGCTCCATGACTTTGGAATCCACGCGTCGTTCATTTCGAACACGACGGAACCGTCGGCGTTTGAAATGCAACTGCTCCTGCGTTCCCACTCCACACAGGCGAACACGTCTGTTCCGGCTTTCGTAAATCGTCGCTTGACCTTCATCGCTGCTCCTTGGGCGTCCGTGCCCGCGTCTTCCCTGAAATCACTCGGCTTCATTGCGAAGCACTCGGCGGGTCTGCGTCGTGGACGCAGCACCCTTCATCTTGTTCACGTGTCGACGCGTGGAAGCGTCAGACCCTCCTGATCCTGGTACTTGCCCTGCTTGTCCGCGTAACTGACGCGGCACTCCTGGGCGGCTTTCAGGAACACCATCTGGGCAATGCCCTCATTCGCATACACCTTGGCTGGCAACGGCGTGGTGTTGCTGATCTCAAGTGTCACCTTGCCTCGCCATTCCGGCTCGAGCGGTGTGACATTGACGATCAGCCCGCACCTGGCATAGGTGCTCTTGCCCACACAGATCGCCAGCACATCACGTGGAATCTCGATCCACTCCACGGTCTCTGCCAGCGCGAAACTGTTCGGTGGAATCAGCACGTGGTCCCGCCCGGTGTCAACCGTGTCCACGGTGACGAAGAGATCGTCGGTGAAACACTTCGGGTCGACCACGGCGGTGCCCCCGCTGGTCGTGTTCGTGAAAATCTTGAACCGCGTGCCCACCCGAACGTCGTAGCCGTAGCTCGACACGCCGTACGAGACGGTGTCCTGCCTTGGTTGGTTCGTCGCGAACGGCTCGATGCCGATGGCGTCCTGAATCTGCTGGTCGCACAACACGGTCATGGCCCGTCGCCTCGCTCCATGGGGGCCCTGGTCTGGCCCACCGCCGTCTTCCACGCCACCTGACCCACACCAGAGGTCGGCGGCCCTCGCTGCCTGCGAAGGTCCGGCTGTGCCGGGGCCTCCGCCCAGAACCACGCAAAGAGCTGCCCACTGACCGCTCATCGCTTCTTCAGAGGCCGCACACGACCTCAAATGGGGCATGGGGAGCCCCATATGGGGGCGTATCGTACTACTACATGTTGTGGCATCAAGATCCGTACATACCCAATCTTGTGAATTGGGGCCCTCCAGCCGGGCAAATCGCCTCCATGCCGGCGGTTAGCCGTCGCGCACTTTCTGCACCGCCCGGTGGATGACCTGTCGATATCCCTCGTGGCGGGCCCTCAATCGGTGCTTTGGCCTCTTGGAGGGGTCTGGAGGCGGGGCCGAGGTAGCATTCCGCCCATGACGGCAGCATCAGAGCTCTTGCGCGGCCTGACGCCGCCTCAACAGGCTGCAGCGGCCCACCGGGACGGCCCGCTGCTGGTGCTGGCGGGGCCGGGTTCAGGGAAGACCACCGTGGTGACACGGAGAATTGCGCTGTTGCTGGAGCAGGGCGTCCCGCCGTGGTCGGTGCTGGCCCTGACCTTTACCAACAAGGCCGCCGGTGAGATGCGCGACCGCGTGCAGGCATTGATCGGCCCGACCGGCGCCCGCGGGCTGACCATTTCCACGTTTCACGCCTTTGCCGCCCGCCAGCTTCGCGCCATGGGCGACCGCCTCGGCGCGCCTGATGACTTCACGATCTTCGACGCGGCAGATCAGAAGGCGGCGGCCAAGCAGGCAGTGATCGACGCCGGTATGGAAGTGTCGAACTGGCCGCCTGCCTCCGTGCTTGCCTCGATTGGCCGGGCCAAGCAGGCGCTGCAGTCTCCACGCGAGATTGAAGCGGCCGCCGGCGACTTCTACAGCCGCTCCATGGCGAGGATCTACACGGCCTACCAGCGGATACTTGAGCGTTCCCACGCGGTGGACTTCGACGATCTGCTCCGCCTTCTGGCCGTGGCGCTTCGAGATGATCAAGGCCTGCGATCGCATCTCGGCGGCAGATATCGATACCTGATGGTGGACGAGTATCAGGACACGAACCACGCCCAGTTCATCATCGCGACGACGATTGCGCAGGCGCACGGAAACATCTTTGTGGTCGGTGATCCCGACCAGTCCATCTATGCGTGGCGGGGCGCGGACATCTCCAACATCCTCGACTTCGAGTCTCAATACGCCGGCGCCGTGTCGGTGTCGCTCGGCCGCAACTTCCGCAGCACCTCACACATCGTTGAAGCTTCGGCCGGGCTCATTGCCTGCAACGAAAGCCATCGCGCCCGCGACCTGCATACTGAACTCGAGGGCGGTGACCAGCCAGTGCTTCTGACGGCGCTCGATGAACATGATGAGGCCCGCGAGATTGTCGATCGGTTCAGGCATCTTCATGACGAGCAAGGCGTCCCCTGGAACGAGATGGCGGTCCTGTACAGACTCAACGCGCTCAGCCGTGTCGCCGAGGAGGTCTTTCGGAACGCCGGGATCCCTCACGTCGTTGCCCGCGGCACGGCGTTCTACCAGCGCAAGGAGATCAAGGACGCGCTCGCATACCTGCGGGTGATTCGCAACGAATCGGATGACATTTCGCTGCGCCGCATTGTGAATGTCCCCGCGCGGGGTATTGGCGGCACGAGCATGGAGCGGCTTGAGCGGTTCGCGGCGAGGCAGGACGTGACCTTGATCGAAGCGATGCGCCGCTGCAATGAGATTGACGGGCTCGCAGCGCGATCAACCAAGGCCATCGGTCGGTTCACGGCACTGATCGACGGGTGGAAGTCAATTCTGACCGGCTCGCTGATCGAGGTCGGACTCGCCGATCTGGTGGCCCGCGTCCTGGATGAGTCCGGGCTGGAAGCCATGCTTCGAGCGCGGTCCGGGGAGGAGGACGCGGACCGTCTGGCCAACCTGCAGGAGTTGGTCAGCGCAGCAGCCGATCGGGACGGCATGGTGGATGACGGGGAAGGTGGCTCGGTCGCAGTCAGACTTGCCGAGTGGCTGGAGTCGATCTCGCTCGTGGCCGACGCTGACACGATCGACCCGGAGCAGGGCGCGGTGACGCTCATGACCCTGCACGCGGCCAAGGGACTTGAGTACGACGCCGTGGCGATCATCGGATGCGAGCAGGGCATTCTTCCCCACGCCCGAGCGAGCGATGACATGGCCCAACTCGAGGAGGAGCGGCGGCTCTGCTATGTCGGCATGACGCGGGCCCGTCGGCACCTGTTCTTGTGCCGCGCTTTGTCGAGGACGCAGCGGGGCATTCAGGAGCGGCAGGCCGAGAGCCGCTTCTTCGGCGAGATTCCGGTGGAGTCGGTTCGCCGCGTGGAGCCCGACGATCCGTGGGGGGCGCCGCCGCCGGTGATCACCGTGCACCCCGGCCAACCTGTCCGGCATCCGCGGTTCGGACTCGGCCGCGTGTTGCGGCTCGGTCGAAGGCCGCAGGGTGCGACCATCACCGTGGACTTCGTCGAGTTTGGGCCGCGGACCCTTCCAGCCGCCCATGCCGCGCTTGAGCCGACCGACGGCGGAACGTGATGCCCGAGCAACTCGATGCGGCGCCGTTCCTTGACGACTGCCTGGCAGCAGGCTTCGCCCTTGCAGGCGTTGCGGCCGCCACACCGCCGCCCCACGGCGAGGCCGTCGGTCAATGGATTGCCGACGGCATGCATGGGTCCATGGGTTGGATGGCGCGACATCAGGACGTCCGATCCGATCCGGCGCTGTTGCTTGAAGGCGCTCGATCGATCATCTGCGTCGCCGACCGCTACGAGCCGCCGGAGCCCACGGAGCAGGGGGGCGGTCGCATCGCCGCGTACGCCCGGGGCCGCGATTACCACCGCGTCATCAGGAAGCGGCTGCACGGGCTGGCCGATCGGTGGCGGGCGCGGTGTGAGGGGGCCGACTTTCGCGTCTGCGTCGACACGGCACCGCTGCTCGAGCGGCCGGTGGCCGAGGCTGCTGGCCTTGGCCGTGTGGGCAAGAACACCCTGTTGATAGACCCGGGGATCGGGTCCTGGATGCTGCTCGGAGAGGTCGTGACGACGCTTTCGATCGCGACCACTCCTGGCGGGGGCGGCGACCCGTGCGGAACCTGCACCCGCTGCATTGACGCGTGCCCGACCCAGGCGTTGTCACCTTGGAAACTCGACGCCAGGGTTTGCATCTCGGCGTTGACGATCGAACACCGGGAGACCATTCCGGCGGCGATGCATGCGGGCATCGGAGACTGGCTGTTCGGATGCGATGTGTGCCAGACGGTCTGTCCGCACAACGCGCCCACGCTGCGGACACGCCAGACGCCCGTCCACGACGAGTACGCGCCTCGCTTCACCTCGTGGGATGTGGCCTCCGTCCTCGACTGGGGTGCGGAGGCGAGGTTGAAGACCGCCGCCGGCACGCCAACCATGCGAGCGACCCTAGACATGATCCGCCGAAACGCCTGCATCGTGGCTGGGGGGATGGTGGAGCGGCAGCCCGGCTCGCCGCTTGCATCGCGCCTGCGGGCCATTGCGTCGGACGCTGCGGAGCCTGAGATGGTTCGCGACGCCGCGGCTGCCGCGATCACGCGGGCAGATGGCGGGCGAGCGGGACGCTAGTCGTCGGACGGCGGGTCGGTCTCGACCACACCGAGGAGCAGGGCGCTGAGGTCGTCGCCCATGCCGCTGGCGAGATCGGCCGCCGCCGCGCCGGCCTTGGCCGCCGCTGACGAGGCTTCGTCGAGCCGCGTCTGCAGCACCTGACGGGTCTCGCCCCAGCGTCCCGCGACATCCTGAACCTCACCAATGTTCGAGACGAGCTCGAGCAGTTGGATGGCGTCGGCGAGCCGAGCCTCTCTCGCCTCGGCGAGCGTCAGGATCGCGAGTTGGACTCGGATGGAGGCCAGTCGATCTGCATCCTTGGCGGTTCGACCGCCGAGCCGCATCGCTTTGGTCGCAGCGGATGCCGACGCCTCAAAGTGGTTGAGCGTCGCTTCGTATGCCTGTTGGGTTTGACCGGTCAGCAACTCGACCAGCGATGCAGCGGTACCGCCCAGATCGCGGGACAGTTCGGACATGTCCTGATGCGCCGCTTTGGATTGGGCGCGGGTTTCATCGGCCAGTTCACGCGTGCGGCTGATTTCGCCGTCCACGACCTGCAGCAGGTCGGCTGCGGCATCGACCCTGAGCCCCAACTGGTCAAGCACCTGCCGGTGCTGCAACTCGATCTCCGCCGATCGACGCTCCATGTCGGCTTCGACATCCGCGGCCCGCAGTTCCAACTCGGCCGCGCGAATGCGGAGCGGCTGTCCGTTCACGCCGTCAACGCCGTCAGCCTGTCTGCGAAGCGCCGCTGCCTCCACCCGAAGGGCCAGCGACTCCGCCTTGGCCTGTTCGTTCGCCGCTTCAAGGGCTCGGAGGTCCGGCATGCGGTCGGATTGGAACCGAGCCGCGGCCTCGTGCTGGTGCGTCGTGGCCATGCGGACGGCTTCGAGTTGGTCCGTGGTCAGATTGGAAACCAACGCGTCATGGTGCTCGGCGTGCCCCAGGCGACGCTCCACGGCTGCGGCAAACGCGGCGACGGTCATCGATGCCGCGGTCGCCTCGTCCCGCGCCGTCGTGCCGGCATGCCAGGCGTACTCGCCAAGCCGAAGCTCTGCTTTGGCGAGCAGGCGTTGGGCGCTCGCTTCAAGTGTTCTGGACCCGCCACGCAGACCGCGGAGGTCGCGTGCCACGCCTTGCAGCGCCGAGGCGGCCTTGTCGGCGTTCGCGGGCAGAGACTGCATGGTGACCGTGGCGGTTCTGACGGCTTCAGTGGCGGCCCGGTGCTGGGCGGCCTCCTGATTCTCGCATGCGGTCAGCGTGGCTGTGGCGAGAGCTGCCGACATGAGCAGCGTGCGTGAATGGACGGACATGAAGCGGCTCTCCATTGCTCCGCGCCCAGGCCCTCGTGTGCGGGCTGCGGAACCCGAAACTATAGCAGGCCCGGGCGAATTGGCCCCCTAGCGTGGCATGCGGGGGGCGGTCTGGGCGGGTGTGGCCGGCCAGGCAGGGGCTGCAACCGGATACACCGGCCGCGGGTCGGAGAGCATGGACTCGATCCACTCGAGGGTCAACGTGGCCCTGCGGCTCTCGATGCCGTCCATCGCCGGCCGCCAGCCGGCGACCGGTGGGTGGGGCAGGGTCGCGGCTTCTCGAGGCAATGCGTACTGAATGAGAAGCGACTGCTCGGGCGACGCCCAGTTGATCATGGGCCTGCCCTGGTCTGAGAAGGCCTCCAGCAGCAGCAGGTTGCTCGCGCGAATCCGGTCATTGATGCGGCCCCGCCGAACCAGCGAGAATCTGCCACCATCGGTCCCGCCGTGGCAGGACCGCATGCCACACCGTGGCAGGAGCCACGCGTCATGCACGCTCTGTCGGAACCGCCGAAGGGCTTCGGGTTCATCGAGCACCTGCACGCGGCCGTAGAACTCGCGGGCGCGGTGCGCAAACATGAGCTTCAGCAACTCGAGCGGATCGCCGTCTCGCAGCGCCTCCCGTTCGGGTCCGGGCGGGGGCAGGAGCGAACTGGTTGCGTAGGCATCGAGAAACGCCGCTCGCGTTTC
Organism: Phycisphaerales bacterium; assembly: GCA_030748575.1. GTDB lineage: Bacteria > Planctomycetota > Phycisphaerae > Phycisphaerales > SM1A02 > UBA12567. The sequence continues at coordinate 277,126 of JASMLR010000001.1, forward strand.
CCGGTCGATGCGAAGTGGGGGAGGGTCGTTGAAGTCCATCTCATAGACCCGAATCAGATTGACAGCTGCCTGGTCGACGGGCTCGAGCCGGTCGATCGCCGGAGTTGGTGTGTCCGGAGATGGTGACGAGGACGCGGTGTCGGCGAGCTTCCGCTGCGCGCGGGCCAGATTCAACAGCCTCGCCGCTTCAACGGACCGATGAGCCGCGGTGTGGGCCTCCAGTTCGGTGACGGCAAGGTCCCATGCACGCTCCGAAATGAGCCACCTGCACATGGAGAGGTGCGGGCCGGGCCGGTCCACCGTCATCATCGGTTTCATGGCGGCGTGCCGCACATGGACCGGTTCGAGCAGCCACACGGCGGCGACGTTGTCGCGTTCGATGACGAGCGGCACGTCGTGCAGCAGCAGATCGACCGCGTCACACGCATCGCGTCTGAGCAGGCCGCGGAATCGTCGGCCGTCGGTCAACTGGACGATGCCTTCCGCTGGCGTGGGCAGGTTCAGCAGCGGCTCGACCGCCACGATGCGAAGCCGCTCGATGTGCTGGCGTGTTCCGTCATCGGTTCGGACCGTGACGCCTTCCGGGGTGTCTTCTTCGAGTGTGCCGCACAGGCGGTGGCGTCCGTCGTAGTGGACGATGACCTGCGTCGCCGTGGCGGCGGCTTGCTCCGAGGCTTGCTCCGAGGCTTGCTCCGAGGCTTGCTCCGAGGCTTGCTCCGAGGCTTGCTCCGAGGCTTGCTCCGAGGCCGGTTCGCCGGCTGGCTGAGGAGTCGCCGCAGGTGCGGCCGGGGCGATCAGGCTCGCAAGGACCATGCCCGTGGCCGCGAAGATCACGGGCCGTCTGCCTCGGTGCTCTGGATCGTCGACAGAATGGAGGTCGTCCGCAGGAGGTTGGCAATCTCGGCGGCATCCGCCATACGGGACCCGTCCACTTCGCCTGCCAGGCGTTCCCGCTCAATCTCTCGCTGGAGAAACTCCGCGGCCAGCGGCCCGATGGACTCGGCCTCCACGGCTTCCACCGCCTCGATGCCCTCCCGGTACACGATGCGGGCCGCCAGCGACTTGGCAATCAGCCATCGGCGGTAGGCAGTCGGCAGACGATCGGTCAACCGATCACAGGCCGTGGTGCAGAGAATCTCGGGAAGGTGATCCCTCAGGACGGTGGCCATGACTTCGAGCTGACCATTGCCGAGCCGTTCGATAGAAGACTCGATCGCATCAGCGGTTCGAATGACCGCGCGGCTCAATCGCACACTCGCGTCGGGAAGGTGCAATCTCGGCTGCCTGCGGAGCATGCGGGCGAGCAGTTCGGCTTCCAGCCGAGCCATCTCTCGGAGCTTCACAAGCACCTCATCCACGAACTGCTGCTTGATGGCAATGAACTCTTCCGGCGTCAGCAGCATGCTCGCGCCGATCTCGTAACTCGAGCAGATGACGCCGCACTTGTTTGCCGAGGAGTCCTTGAAGATCACCGCGCCGGCGTCGGCCAGATGGGCCCGAGCGTCGGGCGTCAGGAACAGGTTGGCACCTTCCACGATCAGCCGGCTCGACGGCGTGCCGTCCTCTCGCAGGAACTCTCGCCAGTTGGATTCATGGATGGTCGCAGGCCGCCCTCCGCACGGGAGGAACGCGTCCGCCGCGACACGATTGTGCAGCGTGTTGCGGAAGCGGACGCCCTCGACTTCTTCAAGGTCAGAGACGCGGCCGCCCTTGCCCAGCTTCGTTGCATCGAAGGACGCGATCGGCAGCCCTTCGTCCACGAGCCGAAGGAGTTCCTCGTGGTCCAGTCCGTCGGGGTCCTCGGCCGACCCGCTGCCGTCGGCGACGCCGACGATGCGGGCGTTGGTGCCGAACTCGCGATGCATGATCCGAATGGCGTTCCCGCCCACGTCGCCGTCGGGGCCGCCGGTCATCTTGACGGTGAAGGTCTGAGATCTCGGGTCAATCCCGATGGTGCCCAGACCCACGTCGAGGAAGACAATGACGCCTTCGCTGGTGACACCGAATTCCTTGTGGTTGATGCCGGCGCCCGGCTTGCTGCTCATCAGCGCCGTCGGCACCGGGTAGCCACGCTGCGCCGCTCGCGCAACGATCCAGTCGATGAGCGACGGAGAGATGTTCTCGTCAGGGCCGAGGTAAATGAGTTCCTTCTGGCCAAGCCGGTCGACCACGCGGCTCGACACGTCGTCGGTGTCCACGATGAGATCGAGCATGGAGTCCACAAAGGCCTTGACGCTTCGGCCGCACAGTTCGTTCGGGTGAACGAGGATGGCCGCCTTGGAGCCGCCCTCGGGAATGTCCTTGTTCTTGAGCTGCTGCGCGGATGCCAGTCCGTAGGCCTCGTCGAAGAGCCGCTCGGCTTCCCGCGAGAACTGCGGGCCGCTTCGGGGCAGCACGGCGCGCACGCCGCCGCGGGCAATGTCGCGGAACCTGACGTGAAAGCCATTGAACCCTCGGCCATGTACGTAGAAGACCCCGTAGGGAAGATCTGGCCGCTCGGCCGACTGCAGAAGGGCCGGGTCCAGTCGCATGGACAGGGCGTAGCGGCCTTCGAGGTACACGTTGGTCCGAAGCGTCGCAAGCACAGCGGTCAGCATGGCGTGCAGAACGACGCGGGCATCCTCAAGGTCGACGTCCGCGTCGATGCGGTCGGTCAGGGCCGCGGCGCGGTCGTGGAACAGGTCCTCCCCGAGTGGATGGTCGGGCTGGAACCGGTCCAGAAAGAGGTCGACCACGGCGACGGTGAGTGCCAGGTTCTCGACCGCGAGATTACGGACTCGCTCAGACGTGAAGGCGTACCGATTGCGGTGCACCAGCGTCTGATGGACCAGATCGCTCAGCGCGACGATCGCCTCGCCGTGCGTGAGATCGAGGTCCGCATGCCGCTGGCTGAGGTCGATCGCCCGTTGATCCACCCACTTGATTCGCATGAGGTCATGCCGGACGCGTTGCCACAGCCGGCTGTTCGGATCGATCGCGCCGCCATCGGGGTTGGTGACAACAAACCCGACGAAACTCACGCTGCCGTTCGAGCCGTCGTCCAGAGTGTCGAGGTAGGCCCGGTGGATGTTGATCGAGGCGTTGCTCAGTCGCTCGGCAATGCGTTCGAGCATCGTTCGCCGCGTGCTGTTGGCCACGGCGACGGAAATGCGGCTCTGCGAAGGATCGGCTTCCGGCTCCAGCACGACCGCTGTACCTTCCGATCCAGTGACCTGCTTGAACAGCCTCCAGTGCTGCACCATCCGAAGCGGTGTCAAGGTCAGGGCGACATCGGACGAGCATCGCGTGAAGAAGTCGCGAATTGCATCGGGTTCCCACTCAGGCGCTTCGGTGGCCGCGTAGGCGATCGTCTGCTCGAGGCGGGCTGCTTGCGCCGGATCATTGAGATCGCATGGCTCGACCTCGCCGAACTCGAAGGTGTCGATGACCAGCGTGCCGTCGTGGGCCGTGTGAATCGTCGCCGCGCGAAGTGGCTGGTCCTTTGGCAACTCGGCCACGAGTTCGGCCAGCACGCCCGGGTAGTCCAAGGGGCGCATACTCGTCCACTCGTTAGCGTCTTCACTTCGGAGCGTCAACTCCACGGGCCGGCCGCTGGCGCGGGCCGCGATGATGGCTCGGAGGTGCACGAGCCGGGTCTCTTCGTCCGTGTCCTGAAAGTAGACGCCGGGCATCTGTTCAAGGAACCAGGGGACGACTTCTTCGGATGTGACGCGGAGTGAATCGACCACCAGATCCACGACGTTGACCGCGTCTTTGGGGTGGTGCGAGGCCGGTGTGGGTGTGCCTGCGGACATCCGCGCAAGGTACCGGACATGGGGGTCCGGGAAAAGGGCGTGGTGCGGTTTCGGGTGGGCCGGATGGTGGGCTACGGTATGTCGCATGAGCGGCACTGCCCTGATCGTCGGTAACTTCGATGGCGTCCATCTCGGGCATGCCGCGCTCGCTGCGGCAGCTCGTGCCGAGATCGGGAAGGCCGGGCGGCTCGTCGCCCTGACCTTTGATCCACCTCCGGCGGAGGTGCTCCAGCCTGACGCGCCCAAACGACGTCTGATGACGCTTGCCGACCGCTGCGATCGGTTGCGGGCTATCGGGGTGGATGAAGTCATCGTGAAGGAGATCGACCTGCGGTGGTTGGAGCGGACCCCGGAGGCGTTTGTGCAGGGGGATCTGCTGGAGCATGAGCCCAACGTCATCGTCGAAGGGCCCGACTTCCGCTTCGGACGGCACCGAGCAGGCGATGTGGAACTGCTCACCACCCTCGGCCGGCGGCACGGGTTTGACGTCGTGGTGGTGCCACCTCAGGTTGGCATGCTCTGCAACCTGGAGCAGGTGCCCATTCGGTCCTCGACCATCCGGTGGCTGATCGAGCGTGGCCGGGTCCGGGACGCCGCACGTCTGCTCGGTCGGCCGTGGACCGTCGAGGGATCCGTGGTGCCCGGTGACCGCCGCGGGCGGACCATTGGCTGCCCGACTGCGAATCTGGACCATGGGCAGGTGCTGCTCCCGGCAGACGGCGTCTACGCCGGGCGGGCGAGCGTCCCCGGGGGCGTGTACGCCGCTGCCATCAGCGTCGGCACGAAGCCATCATTCGGCCACGCGACGCGGGTACTTGAAGCGCACGTGATCGACTGGGATGGCCCGCTCGACGCCTATGGGTGGCCGCTTCAGGTCACGGTGGATCGGTGGCTTCGGGATCAGGTGGCCTTTGCGAGTGTCGACGCATTGACCGAGCAGATCGCGCGGGATATCGACGCTGCCCGTTGCGTCACGGCAACCACACCCGGCTGAACGGGTACCCTTTGCCGCCCATGACCTATGCATCGACTGCCACCCTGGAGGACCTCGCCGCGCGCATCGGCGCCGCCGAGACCATCGTCTGCACTTCACACGAGAAGCCGGACGGGGACGCGATGGGGTCCGTCATGGGCCTCGTCCGCGCCTTGTCGAGTTCGAAACGCATGCATGCGTGGCTGCTCGGCTCCGTTCCACCACCCATCGCGGGGCTGGCCCGCGACACCGAATGGGTGCAGATTGCGGGCCCCGAAGACATCCCTTCGGTCGAACCTGATCTGATCATCCTGCTTGACACCGGCGCCTGGAGCCAGATCAAACCGCTTGCGGGCTGGTTGGCCGACCGGGCAGATCGAGTCATCGGAATTGACCATCACGCCAGTGGCGATGATCCCGCGCCCGTCCGGTACGTCGATGCGACAGCGGCCTCCTGCACCATGCTCGTGCAGTCCCTGCTTGGCGTTCTGGGCATCGAACTCGACGTGGCCGTGGCGGAGCCACTCTTTGCCGGGCTCGCAACGGACACCGGATGGTTCCGGCAGGCTAACGCCGACGCGGCCGCGTTCGAGGCCGCGTCCCATCTGCTCGCGACGGGAGTCGACAAGGACCGGTTGTTCCGAGAGATTGAAGAGACCGCCCGCCCCGCGCGGCTTTCGCTCGTCGCGCGAGCGCTCGCAAGCGTGCAGTGGAGTCGAGGCGGCGCGGTCGCCACGATGCGACTCACCAGAGCGGACTTTGACCAGACCGATGGTCGGAGGAGTGACGTGACCGGATTGGTGAACGCGCCGTTGGTCGTCTCCGGTGCGGAGCTTTCGGTACTCCTGATCGAGGAGCGTGATGGCGGCGTGAAGGCCAGCCTCCGATCCAAACCGCCCGCGACCCCGGGGGGACCGTTCGTGGATGCACGCGCGATCGCGCAGCACCTCGGGGGTGGGGGGCACGTGCACGCAGCCGGTGTCTCGCTCGAAGGGCCGATCGACTGCGGGGCTGACGCCATCGCTGAGGCGATTGCGGCGGTCAGCGTGTGAGTCCCCGTCGGCTCGCTTGGGTGGCCGTGGCGTGCGGCTTTGCTGCCATGGCGCTGCCGCTGATCGGCGCCGTGGCGTCGGTGTCGATGTTCGACCTGAAGACGATGGCCGTCGAGCAGGAGGCGTCGTTTGTGGTCGATCGCCCGGGCCCCTGGGTGCTGGCAAGTGAGACCCGCAGCGTCCTGGATGGGGCGGCCCACCTGAGCGAGGCGGTTGCCCTTGCCGATGTGACGCTGGTGGACCCCGAGGGCGCAGACGTGGAGGTTGGCGTTCCGCCGCGGGGGGTTCGGTACGAGACGCCCGACCGATCCGGCGTGATCATCGGGTCGTTCGAGGCCTCCACGCCGGGCGCGTGGACGCTCGTCCGTCGCGAGCCTGCGGTGCCGGCCGTCTTGATGGCCGTTGGCCCCGACCCCGCCTCCGCGGCCGTGTGGTGGCTTCTGATCCCCGGCGGTCTGGCCGTCGTGCTGCTGGGCGCTGCGGGCGGGTGTGGATGGGTCGCATTTCGTGCGGCGCGGCGAGCTGCCGGCTGACCGCCGTGGCCGCCGCGCCGGTCGGCCGTACACTTCATGCATGGCCGATTCTGGCACGGCATCTCTGGATCCAGCCATTCGCCGGCTCGCGTCGCGGGCAGCGAGGCGGTTGACGCTCAATGCTGCCCTGCGGCATGCCGCTCGCGCCGGTGTGGTGGTCTCGGCTGTGGCCGTGCTGCTTGCGTGCGTGGAGCGGTTCGGTGGGTTCGACGGTTGGCCCTGGGGATGGATCGCGGGTGCCATGGCGGTCATCGTGTGCGGGGCCGGGGTCGTGGGGGGCCGCGGCAATCGCGCATCACTCGCCGACGGCGCGGTGGTGCTGGATGAACGGCAATCACTTCATGACGCGTTATCCACGGCCCTCATGTACGAAGGGGCGGCGGGTCCCATCGCCGAGGCGCAGCGAGCCGCTGCCGGCCGCGCTGCTCGGCGCAGCGGCCGAGTCGCCGGTGTGGTTCCGCTGCGGGTGCCGCAAGCCTGGTGGGCCGTTGCCGTGTTGACGACCACTGCGGTCGGCGTGGCCACGACGCCCTCGCTCTTCGGTCAGCAGTCGGCGCCTGCAACATTGGATCTGGCGGAGGCAACCATCGAAACAGAAGCAGCCCTCGCCGACATGCAGGCAGCGCTCGACGCGGCGCCTGAACTGCGTGACCGACTCGGCGCTGGCCAGTTGGACGCCGGGGAGCATCGGCCGGCGGACGCGGCGCAGCTGCGACAGGATGCGCTTCAGTCGCTGACGGACCTGCAGAAGGCGCTCGACGACTTTGCACTTGATCCTGCGCAGCAGCGGCTCGCAGGGCTTCGAGGCCGACTGGAAGATCTGGAGCAGGCGACCGGCGATTCCGGGGGAGAGGCCCGCACCGCGCTGGCGGACGGAGACTTCCAGCGGGCGGCCGAGGCCATGGACGCCATGCGGGCCGCGGGAGGTGAGTCGCAGGCCCGAGCCTTCGATCAGCTTGCCCGCGATCTCGACGCGGCCTCCGAGGGAGATGACGACATTCGAAAGATGCTGCAGGACGCGGGCGTCGCTGCAGAGGAGGGGCAGACCCTGGCCGGGGCATTGCAGGACGCAGAGCATCTCGATGATGACTCGCGGCGGTCGCTTGAAGACCTCATCGAGGCTGACCGGGCGGCCCGCCGGTCGCTTCAGAAGATGGGTCAGGACTGCCGAGAGGCGGCGTCGGCATGCCGCGGCGGCGATGGCGACTCCGACGGGTCGCTCGGGCAGTCGGCATGCAGGCAGATTGCGGAGGACCAGAAGGCGCAGGAGCAGGCCGGCGCGTGCAAGTCCGCATGCGCTCGCAGCCGCGCAGCGGTCGGGCAGGGGCTGGGCGGCGGACGCGCCCCCGCGGCAGCGGATGCGCCGACCGACGTGGCGACGGCCGTGAAGGCCGCTACCGAGGTTGATGCGACGGCGCCCATCGTGACCGCGTCGCCCGTGGCTGGCCCGCTGCATCGAGGCGACACGTCCGAGGCGGGCAGCCGGGCGATGGCTGCCGCCCAGCGGCGTGTGCAGCGGGGGATTGACGTGCAGCGGATTCCCAAGCGGTATCGCGAGGCGGTCGCCGCCTGGTTCAAACTGGTGCAGACCGAGCCGGAAGACGCAGACGGTCCCGACGACGCGGCCGAGCCCACCGAGGCGGAGCCCGATCCGTCGTGATGCGCCGCCTGATCAGTGCGGCGGTCTGGGCGGTGGTCGGGGCCTGCGCCGTGGCGTGCATGGGGTGCGATCGATCCGAGCCCACCGTCGTGGTCTACGTGTCGGCGGACGACTATGTGGCCAAGCCGATTCTGGAGGCGTTTGAGGATCGCTCGGGCATTCGTGTCCTCATGGTGGGTGATACGGAAGCGAGGAAGTCGACCGGCCTGATTGAGCGGCTTCGCCGCGAAGGCGCGGCGCCTGTGGCGGACGTGCTGTGGTCCTCCGAACTGCTTGGGGTGGTCTCGCTGTCCCGCGACGGCCTTCTGGCTCCGCATGTGTCAGCGGACTGCCAGGACTGGCCGCCGCTCTGGCGTGACCCGGAGTATCGCTGGTACGCCTTTTCGCCCCGCCCACGGGTGCTGGTCTATGACCCTGAGCGACTGCATCCATCCGAGTGTCCGGCGGAGTGGGCGGACCTCGCCGACCCGCGATGGCGCGGCGAGATCGTTGCGGCCGACCCCCGCTATGGAACGACCGGCACGCATCTGGCCGCACTTCGGTGGGTGCTCGGTGACGCCTGGCCGGCGTGGCTGGACGCCCTGGCCCGGAACGAGGTGCGTGTCCTGCCTGGCGGCAACGCCGCGTGCGTCGATGCGGTGTATCGCGGCGAGGCGCTGCTCGGCATGACCGACGCCGACGATGTGCGAGCGGCCAACCGAAACGGCGCCGCGCTGGCCATGACGCTGCCCGGCCATGGCTCGGGCCGTGGACCCATGCTCACGCCCAACACGGTTGCCATCCTTCAGGGGGCACCCCACCCGGCCGAGGCGGCGGCGCTGGTGGACTGGCTCCTCTCACCGGACGTGGCCCGGCGGTTGGCAGCGTCAGTGTCCGGCAACGTGCCGCTCCACGCGTCGGTCGCGATGGAGTTTCCGGATCTCGCGGTCGGCTCGCCACTGCCTCTGGACGCGGCTCAGATCCACGCTCACCATGGGCCTGCAGTCGCCCAAGCGGTCGACGCGTGGGGAGGCGGGGCAAACGCCGGTGGTCCGTAGGGGACTTCTGATCTCGCTGTGGTGCCTGGTCATCGGGTGGCCGGTGCTGGCACTCGCCGTCATGGGCGTCGAGTCGTCGGAGGCCCGCGCGGACGCGGGGCTGCGGGCCACCGGGCCCCCGGTCTGGCCCCCGGTCTGGACGACGGTCCGCTGGTCGATCGGCATGGCCCTGCTGGCCGTGGTGGCCGCCATCCCGGCCGCTCGGCTGCTTGCCGGCGTCGGACGCAGGCTGCGTGGCGTGCTGCTCGGGATTGCATGCAGCGGCCTGCTCCTTCCGCCCTGGGCGCTCTACTACCTCTGGTGGTCGAGCATGCCCCCGGGGTCCGTGCTGCATGATCTGGCGGCGGGATCGAATCGCCTGGCCGTGCTTCGGGGCGGCCTGGCGGCGGCCGCTGTGCTGGCGAGCGTCTGGCCCATCGCCGTGTGCTGCATCACGCCCGCGTCGATGCGATGGTCCGGCCAGCATGAAGACGAGTTGCGACTGGATGGCGTCGGCCGCGTCGGGCGGTCCCTGAGACGCCTCCGGTGCGAGGCGCCGGGCCTGGCGGCGGCCGCCATCGTCGTCGCGGTGCTGACCGCCGGGTGCACGACCGTCTTTGACCTTGCCGGTGTGGCCACACTTGCCAACGAACTACGGGCTCGGTCCGATCTCGGCGGGTCCGGGCTCGCCGTGCTGGGTGTGGCGTGGCCGCTGGTGCCGGCGGCCCTTCTCGGCGCCGCAGCCGCGTGGTGGTGGGCGGCCAGGCCGCCGATGCAGGCGGAGCGGCGCCGAGGCGTCTCCGCAGGTCCGGCGGTGGTGTCGGCCGCGATCTGGCTCGTCGTTGTCGGACTCCCGCTTGCGCTGCTGGTGTCACTGAGTTGGCGTGTGGAGCCTGCGGCAGGCGGATCAGCCTGGCATCTGGTCGAGGGCGTCGCTCGGACCGTCGGTCGGGGACTGATCGTGGGCGCGATGGCCGCCGTGCTTGCCGTGGCGACGCGGGATCTCTGGTCCCGCTGGGTGTGGTCCCTGCTCGCGTGCAGTTGGGTGGCGGCGGCGCTGCTGCCCTCGCCGCTGGTGGGGGCAGTCGTGGCGGAGGCGTGGCCGGGAGCGGTTGCGGCAACCGGCGGCACCTGGGTATTGGCGTTGTTGGTCCGCGGCGGCGCTATCGGCCTTTTGGCGTCACGGTGGCTGGCCCGAACGGAACCGACCACTCGCCGCGACCTGCGCCGGCTCGATGGGTGGGTTGACCTTGTGAGCGATCCCGTCACCCGGACTGCGGGCGCCGCGGCGCTGCTGATTGCTCTGGCCATCAGCGCAGGCGACATCGTGCTGGCAGGACGGCTCGCGCCGCCCATGGCGTCACCTCCCATTGCGGTGACGCTGCTCAACGCGATTCACTATCAGCGGCCCGAGACGGTCGTGGCCGTGCTTCTGCTGCTCCCGGCGCCGATGCTCCTGCTGCTGCCGGTGCTCATGCGGCACACGGCCCGCCGCGCTGCGCCGCTGGTGCTGTGCGGGGCGGTGATTGGTCTGTTCGGATGCGGTTCGGTGGAGGATGAACCGATCGCGGCCCTGCCGATTGAAGGGTGGAGTGGGCTTCCCGGCCGCACGCCGGGCCGGTTTGATGTTCCTCGGGGCATCACGATCGACGCCAACGGGGATGTGTACATCGTCGACAAATCCGCGCGAGTGCAGCGACTGGACGGCGAGGGCGCGGCCCTGTGCTGGTGGACCATGCCCGCAAGCGACAACGGCAAGCCGGCTGGCTTGACCGCGCTGGATGGCGGGGTGATCGCTGTCGCCGACACGCATGAGTATCGCGTGGCCATCTTTGACCGGTGCGGCGCGTTGAAGCGCACGTTCGGGGGCTACGGCATGGAGCCGGGCGCGATGGTCTACCCGACCGATGTTGCCGTGTCGCCGGAGGGGGAGTGGTTTGTGGCGGAGTACGGGGGGAACGACCGGGTGCAGGTATTCGATGAACGTGGCCGGGTGCAGCGGGTGCTCGGAGGCCCGGGCCGCGGGCCTGGCGCGTTCCGAAGGCCCCAGTCGCTGGCCATCGACGGCGACGTGATGTGGGTTGCGGACTCCGGAAATCACCGGGTGCAGGGACTTGACCTGCAGACCGGGCTGATGGTGGCCGAGATCGGCGTCGGGGTCCTTCGCTCCCCGTGGGCGGTGGCGGTGGGTCCTGACGGATCGCTGCTCGTGGTCGACCAGGGCACCCATACGCTCACCAGGTGGGCGAAGGATGGTGAACACCTCGGCACGTGGGGCGGGTGGGGCCGCGCGCCTGGGCGACTGCGCATGCCGTGGGGGGTGGCGATTGACCCCTCCGGGTCGACGGTCCATGTGCTCGATACCGGCAATGCGCGTGTACAACGCGTGCCGTGGCGGGCGCTCCTGATGGGCCCGCAGCAGTAGCATTGGACGCGATGCACTTTGAACATCCAGGCTGGCTGGTGCTGCTGCTTGTTCTGGTGCCAGTTCTGTGGCGATCACGCGGGGCGCGGACCACGCTCGGGTCGGTTCGAGGCGTTGTGGTGCCGGCGCTGCGATGCCTGCTGGTTGCGGCCGTGGTTCTGGCGCTTGCTGATCCGGTTCTTGATCTCCGAACCGATCGCCTGACGGTCGCCGTCGTGCTTGACCGCAGCAGGTCCTTGTCCGAGGAGGAAGTGGACCGGGCCGTTCAGTGGTTGCAGCATGCAACGCAGCACCGAAGCGAATCGGATCTGCTCGCCGTCGTGCATGCCGCCGAAGATGCGTCCGCGGTCCTGATGCCCGACCCGCATGGTCAGGTCGGGGTCGAGCCGCTGCAGGGGGGAGACGCGGGAACGGATCTGGCCGCTGCCATCGAGTTCACCAAGGGACTGCTCCCGAAAGACGGGAGGCACCGCATCCTGTTGGTCAGTGATGGCAATGAAACCCGCGGGTCCGTGTCCGAGGCGGCGGATCGAGCCGGCGAAGCGGGGATTCCGATCGATGTGCTTCCCCTTGAGTATCACCGCAGCAGCGAAGTCATGGTGGAGCGTCTGGTGGCGCCGGCCGAGATTCGCTCCAACGAGCCCGCCGACCTGCAAGTCGTCCTCCGCGCCGAGTCGGCAACGTTCGGAACACTGCACCTGCTCTCGGAAGGCCTTCCGATCTCCGAGAAGATCCCGCTGCAGTTGGAGGCCGGCACGACCATCGTGCCCATGCGTGTGCCGCCCGCAGCGCGGGCCATGCAGCGGTATGAAGCCGTGTTTGAGCCAGTCGCCGGGGCGGCCGATCGGGTGGCTGCCAACAACTCCGCAGCGGCCATCACGCTGCAGGTGGGCCGGGGGCGGGTGCTGGTCGTGTCGGATGGGGGCGGCGGCGATCACCTGATCAGCCTGTTGGGCGACCGCGGCCTCTCCGTCCACGCAGCCGGCGTGGAAGCGTTGCTTGGGGGTCCACCTGCGCTTGCCGCCTGGGACGCCATCGTGCTCGCGGGCGTCCCGCGGTGGAGCCTGCCGGACAGGCTGGACGGGGAACTGACTGAGTGGGTCCGGTCCGGCGGCGGGGGACTGCTGATGACGGGCGGGCCGACCGGCCTTGGGGCGGGCGGGTGGATTGGCTCGAGCGTTGCGGATCTGCTTCCGGTCGGGCTCGACCCGCCCGCCGATCGCCAAGTACGGCGGGGCGCGCTGGCGATCATTCTCCACTCCTGCGAGATGCCCAAAGGCAACGTGTGGGGGCGGCGCGTCGCGGAGGCGGCCATCGAAGCGCTCTCGAGCCAGGACGCGGTCGGGCTGCTGGAGTACGAAAATCGCAAGGGCCGTGTGAACTGGGCGTTGCCCATGCAGCGGGCAGGTGACAAGAAGGCGGCGCTGCACGCCGCAGCGTCCCTCCTGTACGGCGACATGCCTGACTTCGCGGAAGCCATGGAAGCGGCGCTTGCAGGCGTGACGGGCGTCGTGGCCGGTCAGCGGCACGTCATCATCATCTCGGACGGTGACCCGCAGCCTCCGAGCCCCGCCCTGCTGGACGCGTACAAGGCTGCTCGCGTCAGCGTCACCACCGTCATGGTCGGGGGGCACGGCACCCCGGTTGACCGGAGGCGCATGGCCGCGGTGGCGTCGATGACCGGGGGTCGTTTCTACGATGTGGTTGACGCCTCCCAACTTCCGCAGATCTTCATTCAGGAAGCGCAGGTCGTGTCCCGTTCGCTCCTGCAGAAGGGGACGTTTGCCGTCGACTGGAACGGACCGGGTGGCGGGCCCGTGACGGGCGGTGACATGGCCGCGATCGGGCCCATTCCCTCGGTGAACGGGTACGTGCTGACCGAGGCGCTCGGGGGCTTGTCTCAGGACGCGATGGTGGTGGCCGGTTCAAAGGGCAGCGACCCGCTGCTCGCCTGGCGGAACGCCGGGCTTGGTCGAGTGGCGGTCTTCACAAGCGACGTGGGCGGCCCCTGGACAAGCGGATGGGCCGGATGGGCTGGCGGCGGCGCATTGTGGGAGCGAACGGTGGGCTGGCTGCTCCGTCCGGGCGACGAGGGGCTTCTGGCGATGCACCTTCGAGAAGGCGACGACGGGGAAGTGCTCGTTGATCTCGAAACGGTGGAAGCGGACTTTGCCAACTTCCTGCAGATGGAGGCGGTGGTCCTCGGCCCGGGCGGTGGCGGCGGCGCGATGTCGCTGCAGCAGGTCGGCCCCGGACGGTATCGCGGTGTGTTCGACATGGATCGGTCCGGAGGATGGGTCGTCGGTGTGAAGTACCGGGGCATTGACCCCCGCACCCATGCGCCGGTTGATGGGTGGGTGCAGGGCGCGGTTGTCCGGAACTGGCCGAGTGAAGATGGCACGGTTCGAAGCAACGCGTCGCTGCTCGCGGATGTGGCCTCACGAAGTGGTGGCCGTGTCCTGTCGATCGACAGTGATCCGGCCGAAGTGCGTGTGTTTGAGCGAGCGGGTCTGGTCGCGTCCGCCGGGCAGCGGCGGATCTGGGTGGCGCTGGCCATTGCAGCGGCCCTGCTGCTGCTGTTAGACGTGGCGGTCCGTCGCATTGTGCCGGACGGGCAACGACGAGCGGTTCTGGCTCGCCGCGCCGCGGAGGCGTCGGCCGGTGCGGCGCAGGCAGCGGACGCGGCCTGGAAAAAGGCGAGGGCGCGTCGCAAGATGGGTGGCCAGGCATCAACACCGAACGTCTCGCCCTCTCCGGAGCCGCCAGCCGAGCCGCCAGCCGAGCCGCCTCCCGCCGCGGAGGACGACGCCGAACCACAAGACACCATGGCCAGACTTCGCGCCACGCGGCGGCGGTTGCGTGACGAGGACGACGCATGAGTCGTCCACTCGCACCACCGCCCAACCCCGATCCGCAGGATGCTTCGGAAGTGGCCGCGTCGGTGGCCGCCGTCACCAGCGGTCTGGACGCGATGCGAAGCGAAATTGCCCGCGTGATCTCGGGCCAGGAGGCGGTGGTCGGCGCGGTCCTTGCGTGCCTGCTGGCCGACGGCCATGCGCTGCTGGAGGGTGTGCCGGGGACCGGGAAGACCCTTCTGGTTCGAACGGTTGCGGCGGCCGCCGGGCTGGATGTCGGTCGCGTGCAGTTCACGCCCGACCTGCTTCCTGCCGACATCACAGGAACCACCATCGTTGCCGAGGGGGCGAGCGGGTTGCGGGGCACCGTGTTTCGACCGGGACCCATCTTCCACGCCGTGGTCCTTGCCGATGAGATCAATCGCGGCTCGCCACGAACCCAGTCCGCGCTGCTCGAGGCCATGCAGGAGCGGGGCGTGACGATCGCCGGCACCCGCCACCCGCTGCCGGCGCCGTTCATCGTGCTGGCGACGCAGAATCCCATTGAGCAGGAGGGCACGCACCGGCTTCCGGAAGCGCAGGTGGATCGCTTCCTCATGCAGATCAACGTCACGCCGCCGGAGGCGGATGTGTTGGCCCGCATCATCGAGGGAACGACGGGGCCTGACGTCGATGAGATTGAGCCCTGCCTTACGCCGGACTTCCTCTGCGCAGCCACCCAACTCAGCCGCCGGATTCTGGTGGCGCCGCACGTGGACGGCTGGATCGCTTCGCTGGTGCTTGCGACGGGTGCCGCCGGCTCGCAGGTTGCCGATCGCTTGACGGCGCCTTGCAGTCCGAGAGCGGCCATTTCCATGCGCCGCGCCGCCCAGGTGGCGGCCATGGCTTCGGGACGGTTGGCCGTGTCGTGCGCCGATGTGCGTTCGGTGGCGGCCGCGTGCCTGCGTCATCGAATGGTGCCCGACCCGGTGGCTCGAGGCGAGGGCCTGACCGCCGACGATCTGGTGGCCATGTTGCTCGACGAGGTGCCGACACCGGCCGGGGAGGTCCTGGCATGATTCCCGGTTTCGGCATCGACTCGTCGCCTCCGCCCGCAACGGTTGAGGACCTGCTCGGTCCCTCCCTGCTGGCCGCCATGGATGGGCTGGAGATCACGTCGCGAAAGGTCCTGTCGGGTCGCTTGCACGGTGAGCGGCGGAGCAGGCGGCGGGGGTTCAGTATCGACTTTGCCGATCACCGCCCGTACGTCGCGGGTGATGATCTGCGGTACGTCGACTGGAATGTGTACGCCCGGCTCGATGCGCTCTTCCTGAAGTTGTATCTGGACGAAGAGGATCTCAGCGTTCTGATCGTCCTGGACGCGACGCCATCCATGGATTGGGGCGCTCCGTCCAAGTGGACGTTTGCCAGGCGACTGGCGATGGCACTTGGGAGCATTGGACTGGCCGCCAAACACCGGGTGAGCCTTGCATGCTGCAGTGGCAGCGACGTGTCGCATCTCCGCGATCTGCGAGGCCGAGGCCGAACTGCCGAACTCGGCCAATGGCTTCTCCAACGTTCCATCCGCGACCACGGCGGAGGCGAACCACTTGGTGAAGCGCTGCGAGCCGTCGCGCCGACACGACGGGGCCGCGGCGTGGCGATCATTCTGAGCGACTTTCTGGGCGCTGACGATCCACTGCCTGCGCTGCGGACGCTGGCAGGTGGAGGCGACGATCTTCACTGCCTTCAGGTTCTGAGCCCCCAGGAGACCGATCCGGGTGGTCATGGTCTGGCCGGAGACATGCGGCTTGAAGACCAGGAGGGTGGCCCCCCGCGGGAGGTGACGGTGACGCCTTCGCTGCTGCGGGCCTATCGAGCTCGGCTTGACGAGCGGGTGCGTCTGGTTCGCGATGCAGCGCGGCGGTGTGGTGGAAGCCACCTCGCGGTTGAGACGGACGCCGACGTGGCCGACCTGCTCCTGGGTCAACTGCGAAGGGGTGGGCTGATCAGATGAGTTGGCTTGCACCATGGACTGCATTCTGGGTGCTGCTCGCCGTCATTCCCGCGCTCCTGGCGCTGTACATCCTTCGCTTGCGGCGTGCCCGGCAACTGGTGCCGACGACGACCCTCTGGACGGCCGCAGCGGAGGACATACAGGCCAACACGCCGTTTCAGCGGCTGCGGCGGAACCTCCTTCTGCTGCTTCAACTCGTGGCCCTGGCGATGCTCGCGCTGGCGGTGGCCCAGCCCCGGCTGGAGATGGCAGCGGGCCGCGGCGCGCGGACGGTTCTGTTGATTGACTGCTCCGCTTCGATGCAGGCCGTCGAGGGCGGTCAAACGCGTTTCGAGCAGGCGATCGAGGCCGCCATGCAGGCCGTGGACCGCCTGCACCCCGGTATCTGGTTTGGGGATGCGGGCGGGCAGACCATGGTCGTTGCGATGGGGGACGAGGCGGAGATCATGCAGCCCTTTACCGGCTCGCGTGGGGCGCTGCGAGCGGCGCTGGAACGCATGGAGCCGGCCGACACCACGGCCCGTCTGGACCGCGCGCTTGCCATGGCCCGAGCATGGTCGGCCGAGCCGGATCCCGATGCGCCTCGTGTAACCGATGGCCCGGCTCGCCTCGAAGTGTTCACCGACGGCGGCCTGCCTGATCTCGACCAGGCCACCCTGCTGGGTGCCGAGACGCTTGTGCATCTGGTTGGAGATTCAACCGCCGGCAACCGCTCGGTACAGATGGTGGCGGCCCAACGCGACTCGGATGATCCACATCAGGTGCAGGTCTTCGCCACCCTCTGGAACTGGGAGCGATCGCCGCGTGACGAGCGTGTGCAGATGTCCATCGAAAACGCCGCCGTGCACGTGGAAGACATGACGCTTCCGGCCGCAACGCTCGACGATGCAGGCGAGGTGCGGCCTGGCGTGCAGGACCTGGTGTTCACGAAGGCCCGGCATTCCGGCGAGGCCCTGATTGAGGTCAGGCTGGTGGGGGAGGATGCGCTGCCGCTTGACGATGCAGCGTGGGCCGTCGTTCCGGAAGTGGCGCCGCTGCGGGTCCATCTCGTTTCCGAAGACCCCGACTTCTGGTCCCGCGCGTTGTCGGTCGTTCCGGCCGTTGACGTGACGACCTCCACAGCCGCGGCGGATGTCGACCTCACCGTGTACGACGGTGTTTCGCCGGAAACGTTGCCGGACGGCCCCACGCTGTCGATCAATGCGCCGTTCCCTTCGGCGCTGCTCGAGTTTGGGTCGGTCAGGCCTGCGGAGTCGGTTGCCCTCGGAGACCCGAAGCACCCTGTGTTCCGGGGCGGCGCGCCCGGCGACCTGTGGGTACGCGCGCCCCAGCAGGTCGAGTTGGATACGCAGGTTCGTCCCGTGCTGCGGGGCGCGGATGGCCCGCTTGTGCTGGCCTGGGAGGAAGGTGGGCACCGGCGAGTACACATCGCATTCGATCCGACCGAGAGCACGTGGCCACTGCATCCGACCTTCGTGAGTTTCCTCGTTGACGCGTTGGAGTGGATGGCGTGGCGTGGCGCGGATTACCGAGGAGCCGCCATGGCTGGCGATCGCGCGTCGGTTCGCCTGCCCGAGGGCGTTCAAACGGCCATCGCGACCGGGCCCGGTGGGGTGCGTCGTCCCCTGGCGGTACACAGCGGGCGTCGCGCCGGGTGGGGCCCCGTCGATCGGGCGGGGCCGTGGGTGGTGCGGTGGGACGAGCCGACCGCGGGGCACCGCTTTGTTGCGGTTCGCGTCCCGGTTCAGTTGGAAGGTGATCTGCGGGTGCCGGAAGCCATGCACATCGGCGGCGTTGAGGCGACTGCGGCCGGCAACGCGGCCGCCTCGACACCCCTGTGGCCGTGGGCCCTGTGCGGTTCGCTTCTGGTGCTCTTGATCGAGTGGGCCGTGTACACGTCGAGGATCCGCTGACGCGGCGTGCTACGCGCCGTCAGCGGACGCAACGTCTTCCGGGACGCCGAGGTACTCGTGCATGTGCTGGTCGTACATCGCGGTGTCCTGCGGCTGTGACAGATCCAACCTGAGTTCGTTGATGACCTTGGTTCCCTGATGAATCCACGCGTCCCATGTTTCAGCGCTGATGTGCTGGCTGATCCAATCGCCGACAGGGCCGCGGAAGGGGGGCTCACTGAGCTGCGTGCCGCCGCGACCGGTTCGCTGGCAGACGAAGTCGCCCTCACCGTCGGAGGTTGGCGGGGCATCCGCGGACACCTCCGGGACCGCTCGGCCGATGTCGGTGAGCATGCCGGCGATCGCATCCTGAGGCATACGGTCGCCCCGTCCTGCCGCCACCTGGAACCCGCGTGTGAGCACCTCCGCAGCCCGGTCTTCCCACCCAGCGGCAAGCATGGCCTGGCCACAGAGTTCATACGCCTTGCTCATCTCCGGGGACAATTCAATACATCGCTCCAGCGAGGCTGCTGCGTCTGCTGGCCTGCCGGCCTGGAGATAGGCTGATCCGAGGCTGAAGTGCGCCATCTCGTTTTCGGGATCGGCCGAAGCCATGTTTTCAAACTGTGCGATGCGGTCTGCAGCGGTGTCCATGGGCGACAGGGTACCGCGACTGTCTTCCCGGGCGGGTAGCCTGTACGCCCATGCCGGACCTTTCCCAAGACCTCGCGGGCATTCATCTGTGCTCGCCGCTCATTGCCGCGGCAGGTACGGCGGGGTACGGACCGGAGTTGGCGTCGGTGGACGGCCTGCGGGGGCTTGGCGCCGTGGTGACCAAGTCGATCACGTTGGAGTCTCGGACCGGAAACCCCCCGATGCGGGTGACCGACCTCCAGTGCGGCATGATGAATGCCGTCGGCCTGGCCAACGTGGGGCTGGATCGCTTCATCGCGGAGACGGCGCTGACGATTCGCGACCTGCCCATCCCGGCCATTCCCTCGATCGCAGGCGGATCAATTGATGACTACGAGCAGGTTGCCGCCGCCATGCAGGCCATGGCATTTGTCAAGGCCGTTGAAGTCAATGTGTCCTGTCCGAACACCGATGATGGCCGCGCCTTCGCCGAGTCCCCCGAAAGCCTGCAGTCCTTGCTGGTCGACATTCGCAGCGTGCTCAAGCGGACCGCGATGATCGTCAAGTTGCCGCTTGACTTCGGAAAGCCGAGTGCCGCGGCCGAAGTTGCCGTCGAAGCTGGGGCTGATGCCCTGACCATCATGAACACGGTCCCGGCCATGGCGATCGACGTCCGCACCAGACGGTCCCGTCTGGGACGCATGGCCGGGGGCGCAAGTGGCCCGGGGATTCATCCGCTGGCGGTTCGCATGGTGGCGGACGTGCATCGCGATGTCGCAGGGCCGGCCGGCGTTCCAATCATTGGTCTCGGCGGCGTCATGCGGTGGCAGGATGCCGCCGAGTTCATTCTTGCCGGTGCTTCCATGGTCGGCATCGGAACGGCCCTCTTCGTTGACCCCCGGAGGCCGCGCAAGATCCTGAAGGGCCTCACCAGATGGGTGCGTTCACAGGGCTGCCAGCGTCTTGACGAACTGGTCGGGGCGATGGAGCGGTGAGGGTCACGAGGACACGAGACTGGTGAAGCGGCGTCCACGCTCGCGGTAGTCAGCAAACTGATCCCACGAGGCGCAGCCCGGGCTGAGCAGCAGGATGTCCCCGCCACGCATGCGTGGCATGGCGGCCGCCACGGCCTGCTCAAGCGTTTCGCTGGCGATGCCGCCGCCGGCCGCGGCGAGCGGCGGGCCGGTCTCACCGAAGGTGTACAGCCCCGCCAGCGATTGAGCAGCATCGGCGATCGGTTGGAGCGACACGCCCTTGTCGTAGCCGCCGGCAAGCAGATGAATGCGGGTCGGATCGGGAAACGACGCAATGGCGCGAAGCGTGGCTTCGGGCGTCGTTGCCTTGGAGTCGTCGTAGAAGCGTGGTGGGTCGTCGGTGCCGACGGGGCGGAGCCGGTGCGGCAGGCCCTCGAAGCCCGCGAGCATGGACGGGTCGATGGACGGATCGACCAGCCGGGCCAGGGCGACGGCCATGGCGGCGTTGATGCGATTGTGTTCCCCGGGCACCCGCAGCGGCGCATCAACCGGCGGGCATGCGTGACCATGAATGCACGGGTCGGACGTCGCTCCGTGGCGGCAGATGGCCGCCTTGCACCGTCGGTAGTCGGCTTCGTCCTCATGCCAGTCCAGATGGTTGGGAGACACGTTGGTGATGCCGGCGATGGCGGGGGACCATCCCGGGTCCAGATCCAGCCAGTGAAGCTGCGCGCTTGAAAGTTCCAGTACGACCCATGTGTCTGGTTCAATACGGTCGAGTTCGCACAACAGGCTGCCCCCGATGTTGCCGCCCAGTCGCGCGTCCAGCCCGCCGCGAGTGAGCAGGTGATGGGTCATGGCGGCCGTCGTCGACTTGCCTGCCGTGCCAGTGATGCCGATGCATCGGGATCGATCCAGATGCTGAACGAGGAGACGAATCTCGGTCGTCAGCGTTGCGCCGTGGGCGCGGGCGATGGCCAGCATGGGATTGCTCGCCGGTCGGGGGACGGCAGGGTTGACGACGACCAGATCCGCCCGCTCGAAGTCGGCTGGACTGTGGCCGCCCAGAGCCAGTCGGCAGCGGGCGGTGTCCAGCCGGGACAGGGGCCCTGCAAGCGAAGATTCATCCCGCAGGTCCGTGATGGTCACCTCCGCGCCGCTGCCAAGCAGCCACTGCACGACCCCTTCGCCGCCGCCGAAGGCCCCGAGGCCCATGACCAATACGTTGCGTCCGTCCAGATCCATTCGGTCGTGAGTGTACGTACCATTCGTACCCGCATGGTTGATCAATCTGCCCCTGAGAGCGCACAGCCCACTCGCCCGATCTCCTCGCTGGCGATCATCGGGCTGGTGGTGGCCCTGATCCCCATGTGCCTGCCCCTCAACCTGATCGGGTGCCTGCTTGGACTTCTGGCGTTGCTGCGGATCTCATCCTCGGGCGGGGCGATGGGCGGCGCGGGCGCGGCGAAAGTGGCGATGTGGGGCGGCGCGATCATGTTCGCGCTCGGCTACTGGGGTGTCACCTCGCTGGCCGACTGGGGACAGGGGCAGGTCCGGGAGCAGGGCGCCCATGCGGCGACCGAGTTCGTGCGTGCCGTGCAGGATCACGAATATGAGGCGGCTCGCCGGTGGTGGTCCCGCTCGGCCGAGCCGGTGTCCGATGACGCCCTTCAGGCGTTTGCTGAGGCGCTTGAGCGTGTTGGAAGAATCGAGCAGGTTGGCATACGCAGCGTGCAGCCCGTACCGGCCGGGATGTTCCAGGCAGCGTGGTCGGCAAGCATGGCGTTTGTCGGAGACGATGAAACGCACCGCGGCGCCGGGCGGTTTGACGTGAGCGCGGGGGCGGCGAGCCTGGACGATCTGGTTCGCATCCGCCGCATGGTGATTTCGGGGCCCGATGGCGACATCACGCTGCCTGCGACCAAGGAGTCGACGCCATGAGTAACGCACCGGGCAAGCTCAGCCCATGGGCGATCTTCGCGTTCGTTCTGTCGATCGGGCTGTGCCCCGTGGTCACCATTGCGGCGATCCCTGCGGGGCTCTGGGCGCTCCGGGATGTCAGGGTGCACGGCCGGCGAGGCCGCCGTCTGGCGATGGTCGCCATCGCCATTTCAGCGGTCGTGACGCCGCTCGTTGTGACGGCGGGGTGGTGGTGGAACAAGCACGTTCGTGAACCCCTGATGGCTGGGCCGGCCGCCGTCATCGCCCAGGGGCAGGGCGGCGATCTCCGCGCGTTTCTCGAAGGGACCGGAGGGGGCGGCACGGAATCGGAGGCCGAGCACTTCCTGCATCGGCTGTCGGCGTCCTTTGGGGAGATTCGCTCCACGAGGCTCGCCGATGAGCCCGAGGCCGATGCTCAGCGTGAGCAGGACGCCACCGGCTGGTGGATCTGGGTACCGTACGAGGCGATGTTTGACCGAGGCGCCGCTTCCATCAACACGAGGTTTCTCATCAGCGATCCGCAGCGGGGTTGGGTGACTTCGTTCGACCGATTGATTGTGGAGATGCCCGACGGCGGCACGCTTCACTGGCCGGCTGCCATCGAGGGCGACGGCCGGTGAGTGATAGCGACATCGTGATTTCGATGCGAAACCTTGTCAAACGCTTTGGCGGGCAGACGGTGCTTGATGGCGTGAATCTCGACGTCCGCCGCGGCGAGACGGTTGTGATCATGGGCGGCTCTGGCTGCGGAAAGTCGACGACCCTGCGGCATATGGTTGGGTCGCTTATCCCCAACGAGGGGTCTGTCGAGGTGTTGGGTAAGGACCTTGCGACGCTGGACGAGGACGAACTCAACGAGGTCCGCAAGAAGTTCGGCATCCTGTTCCAGTCCGGCGCCCTGTTCAACTCAATGACCGTCGCGGACAACGTGGCGCTCATTCTGGAAGAGCACACGGATCTGGACGCCTCCATCATCGACATGATGGTGAAGATCAAACTCGAACTTGTGGACCTTCGGGAGGCAGCGGACAAGTATCCCGCGCAGATCAGCGGCGGCATGAAGAAGCGTGCCGGCCTTGCCCGGGCCCTGGCGCTCGACCCGGAGATTCTCTTCTACGACGAGCCGAGCGCGGGGCTCGATCCGGTGACCTCGGCGGCGATAGACCAGTTGATCATCGACCTGACCAAGCGGCTTGGCGTTGCGAGCGTCGTCGTCACACACGAAATGGACTCCGCGTTCACGATTGCCGATCGAATGGTCATGCTGCACAAGGGCCGGGTGCTCATGAATGAACCCAGGGCCGAGTTCGAGAGGCTCAGGGACTGGCCGGAGTCGGATCTTGGGTCGCTGGACGAATCTCAACAACTCATCCGGCAGTTTCTCCGGGGTGAGCCGGACGGGCCGATGACGGCGCATGACACCGAAGGGCAGGGCGGCTACGCCGCGGACCTTCTGGGCGTGGACAACAGCAAACTCACGGGCGGTCGCTCCGTCCAGTCGACGCGAGGTGCTGGCGGGTTCTGGCGAGCCCTGCTGGGAAGGCGTGGCGAAGAAAGCGAGACAACATGAGCGGACGGCAAGACGGAAACACTGTCAAGGCAGGCATCTTCGTGCTGGTTGCGGTGGCGGTCGGCGTGGCGGTGATCTTTGTGCTCGGGGACCTCAAGGGCGTGATCTTCGGGCCGGCGATGTCCAGTTATCAGGCGACGTTTCCGGTCAAGCAGGGCGTTGGCTTTCTGAAAGAGGGCAGTCAGGTCCGGGTGGGCGGCATCGACATGGGCGAGGTCCAGTCCGTCGAGATCATCGCCGGTGAGAACCCAATTCGGAAGATCGACGTCACGTTCACGCTGCCGTCCAGCGTGTCGCTCTATTCCAATGCCGTTGCGACCGTTCAGAGCGGCCTGATCAGTTCTGACTCGTTCGTGCTCATTACGAGCGTCGGCTTTGACACAGGGCACCGCGTGCCGGGCGATCTGGGTGAACCGGGCACGCTGCTGGCCAGCGGCGACGTGCTCGCCGGCACACCCTCGACCGGCATGCTCGGCGCCATTCTGGGAGAAGAGGCCGGGGCCAGCGTTCAGGAGATTGCAACCAGACTGCGCGAGGACGGCTACGTGCTTGAGTGGGTGCTTGGCAATGAGCCGGCCCGCTCCTTCAGCGCCGGGGCCGAGACGGTGGGCCACGCCATGCAGCGGATGGACCAGGACGGGTACGTCATGGAGTGGGTGCTGGGGGACGCGCCCGCCGAGGATGTTCGGTCCGCACTGAATGATCTTGAGGTTCTGGCCGCTCGGATTCGAACCGACTGGATGGGGACGGACGGGCAGCCCGGTGGTTGGTCGGCCGAGATCTCGACGGTACTCAGCAAGAGCGATGACCTCGCCAGCGCCGTGCAGCGCATCAGCGACTTCATCGACCGGAATGAGGAGTCGTTCCAGGCCATTGTCGACGACGTTGAGGTATCGGTAGCCGATGCGCGATCGGTCCTGGGAGACCTGCGAGCCAACATGCCGCTCTGGTCCGCGGATGTGGGGACCGCGCTGGCCAACGCGGATCTGGCCGCTCAGGAACTCTCCTTGCTGGTGGCCGAGGCCCGCAATGCGCCCTGGCGGCTGCTCTATCAACCGTCAGCGAAGGAAGTCAGCAATGAACTGCTGTATGAGGCATCCCGCAACTTTGTCTTTGGCGCTGCGGACCTGAAGTCCGCCGCCGACAGCGTGGACAGAATCGTGCAGGCCCGAGGGGCCGCGCTCGATCCGGATGCGGCGGATTTCACGCTGCTTCGAGACAACCTCGCGGCGGCCGTCCATCGCTATGAGCGGGCCCAGGCTCAACTCTCGCAGGTGCTCAACGGCTCGACGACGCCGGCTCCCAAGTGACGATCTCGATCTCGGATCTCGATGACCCGCGAATCGACGTCTTTCGGGACGTGCGGGACCGCGACCTCCGGGGCCGCAAGGGCGTGTTCATGGCGGAGTCGGAGATGGTCGTTCGGAGGCTGTTGCGTTCACCCGAGCGGCTGCACTCGGTACTGCTCTCGCCTGCCAAGGCGGCTCGCATGGCCGGCGAACTCCGCCACCTCCCGGACGATGTGACCGTGTACGTTGCGGAACTTCCCTTGATGGAGGCGATCGCCGGATTCCACATTCATCGGGGTGTGCTGGCGGCGGGTTGGCGGCCACATGAACAGGACCTGGCGTTCGATCGCATGCTGGACCGGCTTGAGCCCGACGGCACCTGGACCGTGCTTGCGGCGCAGGGCATCAACAACGCCGACAACATGGGCGGTCTATTCCGCACGGCCGCGGCGCTTGGTGTCAACGAGGTGCTGTTGGAGCGAGGATGTTGTGATCCGCTGTACCGAAAGGCCATTCGCGTCTCCATGGGGCATGTGTTGAGTGTCCCGTGGTGCGTGGCAGAGGACCTGTGCGAGGCGATCGGCGTTCTGCAGGTCAAGGGGTTCCGGATCACCGCGGCAGAGTCCTGCCAGCGATCGACGCGGCTGGGCGAGGCAGTGCCCGCGGCTCGCCGCGTAGTCGTCGTTGGAGCCGAAGGGGAGGGGCTGGACGCTCGTGTTCTGGATGCGTGCGACGACGTCGTCGAGATTCCGATGGCCGCGGGCGTACCGTCCCTCAACGTCGTCGTGGCAGCTGGAATCGTGTTGGAGCGACTGCGGCCGCCTACAGCGTGACCGGGTCTGATACGCCGAGTTCGAACCGCTCGATGCCGGCGCCCAGTTGATTGAGTTGCTCTTCGAGCCGGACGTAGCCGCGATCGAGGTGATAGACCCGTTGCACGACCGTCTCGCCCTTGGCGACCAGGCCCGCCATGACCAGTGCCGCAGAGCCTCGCAGGTCGCCTGCCATGACGGGGGCGCCGACCAACTGGCCGCCGCCCTGAACGACCACGGTCGGACCAGATCGAAAGAGCGTGGCGCCCATTCGCGTCAGTTCGGATACGTGAAGGAACCGATCCGGATAGATCCGCTCGGTCACGATGCTGTTGCCGTCGGCCAGGCAGAGGAGCGCCATCATCTGCGCCTGCAGGTCCGTTGGGAATCCCGGGTAGGGCTGCGTCGTGTACAGCACGGGCTGGAGCCGGCGGTCACACGTGACCCGCACGGTGCATCTGCGTGGATCTTCCTCGGGATCGACGCGATCCACATGGACGCCGGCGATGTCGAGGCGGTCGAGCACCGCAAGCAGATTGTCATGTGGGAAGTTGGTGAGGATCGCGTCGCCGTTGGTCATGGCCACTGCCATGGCAAGTGTCCCGGCCACGATGCGGTCAGGGATGACGGTGTAGTCGACGTCTCCGAGCGACTCCACGCCTTCAATCTCGATGCGAGGTGTCCCCGCGCCCGTGATGCGGGCGCCCATCGCATTGAGCATGTCGGCCAGACCGGTGACTTCGGGCTCGCATGCGGCGCTCTCGATCACGGTGCGTCCTTCAGCCAACGCTGCCGCGGACATGACGTTGGCCGTTCCCAGGACCGTTGAGCCGAAGGGGCCGCCGAGAAAGATGGTGGTTCCCTTGAGTCGATCGGCAGTTGCAATGATGTCGCCGCCGTCGAGTTCGATGTTGGCGCCCAGGGCTCGCAGGCCGCGGAGGTGCAGGTCGACCGGGCGGTCGCCGATGGCGCAGCCTCCGGGCATGGAAACCCGGGCTTCACCACGGGCAGCGAGGAGCGGTCCGAGTACGCAGATGCTGGCCCGCATCGTGCGGACGATTTCATATCGGGCGTGGGTCTGGGTCGGGTCGGTTGTGCGGATTGTGCAGTCGCGTCCGTGGCCGGTGACCTCACAACCGATTTCCCGGAGGAGTTTCACCATGTTTCCAATGTCGGACAGGGTGGGGATGTCCCGGAGATGCACCGTGCCGCTGGACATCAGGGCCGCTGCCATGGCCGGGAGGGCGGCGTTTTTCGAGCCGTCGACCGCCAGCGTGCCGGTCAGCCTCGCGCCACCGTGAATCCGAAGTGCATCCATGCGTCTCATTCTCCCTTTCGTCCCAGATCCTACAGGCAGGCGCAGGTCGGGGGTGTATCGGCACATCGGCGCTTTGCCGATTCCGAGTCGAATCGTACGGTCCTCTGTGGCGGTGGAGCGAAGTCTTCTGCTCCAACCGGTCCCAATTCTGGAGTCTGCCCATGATGACCCAACTCACCCGATCTGCCACACTTCTCGCAGCCACGTCCGTGGCGGCCTTCCTATGCCCCGACGTGTCAGCCACAGGACCGGCGACCGTCGAGCTGACCGGCACCGTCCGGGACTTCAAGGAACGGCGAACCCACGGCGGGCACCGCGACTTTGAGAGGCGTCCTCGCAAGGGATTCGGGCTGTATTGCGGCAACATCCACCCGTCCATCGGGGCCGACGGGCTTCCCGTCTTCACAGACGATGGCAACCGGGTGGACGGTCAGGCCACCGATGCCGCGGGCAATCCCATCTGCTACCTGCTCTATGACGCCTCACTGGGTGACTCGCCCATCGACTGGGGACCTGCGTGCGATGGCGGCATTGCATCGTCCTGGTCGTTCTACTCCTGGTACCGCGATGTGCCCGGGACGAACCTCTCGCAGACGCTCTCGCTGACCTTCGTCCGGCAGGCGGACGGGAGTTACGTGTTCGATGACTCAACCGACCCGCTGTACGCGTCTCTGGGCGGCTTTTTCCCTATCGACCATCAGATGTACGGCAACAGTGGGGGGTCGCCCGACCACAACTTCCACTTCACGTTTGAACTGCACACCGAGTTCGTCTACGACGAGGACCAGACGAATTACTTTCAGTTCGTTGGTGACGACGATGTGTGGGTGTACATCGACGGGCAGTTGGTTATTGACCTTGGCGGCGTGCATGGAGCGACCGAGCAGTATGTGGATCTCGGCCGGCTTGGACTGACGGACGGGGAGACGTATTCGCTCGACTTCTTCTTTGCCGAGCGGCATCGGACTCAATCGAATTTCCGAATCGCCACGACGCTCCAACTGGTCGAGACGGGCGTCCCGTCCATCACTGCGGCGTTCGACTGAATCGGTCGGGTCAGTAGACCTCGACCATGCAGCGGGCGGCGGGCTTGATGCGCTTGATGACGCTGTGGTCGGCCTCGGCGAGATCGAGGCCCTCTTCCGGAAGTTTGAGATACGAGCCCGCGACGCCCAGCGTCTGCAGCAGCCGGTAGATGCCGACCTGCATGCCCTCGATGCCGCAGATGTAGAGCAGTGTTCGCTCGTCAGCGAGCATGCGATGGAACGGGTCCTCGGTTTCCACGATGTACTGATCCACGTACATGCGTCGGCCCACATCCGGCCGGCTGATCACGGTGTGGTAGTGGAAGTTGGCGTGCCGCTCCGAGAGATCACGGAACCAATCGTCGTACATGAGGTCGGTGCCATAGGGCACGCCGATGACCAGGTGGATCTCACTGCCTGATGGTCCGTCCGGGTGCTCGAGCAGTTCACCCACCATGCCGCGGAACGGGGCGATGCCGGTTCCCGTTGCCACAAACACGTAGTTGTGTGCCGAGGGTTCGGTTGGGAGCAGAAACCGCTTCCCCGCGGGGCCGGAAACGAGGACCTCATCCCCGAACTTCAGATCGCAGAGGTAGTTGCTGCACACGCCTGTGAACAGATGATGCTCGTCCGAGTCGGGGGCGCTGTACTCGTCGATCAGGCGTTTGCAGGTCGTGGAGACCACGCAGCCTTTGCCGTCTTCGCCCCACGTGGGCGCCGAAATCGAATACAGGCGAACGGCGTGCGGCTTGCCCTTCTCATTCTCGCCGGGTGGGATGACGCCGAATGACTGGCCAGCTCGGAATGTCCCGGCCAGCGGGGTTCCAGACACGTCAATGGCGATGTGTCGAACGTAGGAGGCCGACCGGCCCTTCATGCACGGGGTCGACTCGACGATCCGGCCGATGACCGGTGCCTTCGGCTTGACGACGTGCATCTGAACTTCACCAAACTGCGGTTCTGACATGGGCGGTGAGCATACCGTGCTGCGGGCCCGGGGTGGGGCGTCACTCGGCGTGAAGCGATCGAACGTCCTGGCCGGTCGGTGACTGGAAAACGGCCAGCCCGAACTCGGGTACAGCGGCCAGCAGGTGGTCGAAGATGTCCGCCTGAATCTGTTCGTACGGCACCCACCGGTTGTCGTTGGTGAAGACGTAGATCTGGATCGGCAGCCCGGTGGGGCCCGGCTCGAGGTGCCGGATCAGGAAGGTGAATCCATCGCCGGTGTGGATCTTCGAGTGCTGCCGAAGGTAGGCCTCCATGTAGGCCCGGAAGACGCCCACATTCGTCTGCTGCCGGCCATTGATCTGTTCGCTCGTATCGACGTTGTTGTTCTGGTTCCACGCGTCGATGTCAGCGATTCTCGCGTCCAGATCTTTCGCCAGTACCGTGAACTTCCGGAAGCGTTCCAGATCATTGCGATCGATGAATCGAATGGTCCCGGTATCGATGGAGATGGACCGCTTGATCCGCCGCCCACCGGACTCGGACATGGCCCGCCAGTTTGTGAACGGATTGGAGACCAGATCGTAGGCAGGCACGAGCGACACCGTCTTGTCAAAGGCGCGGACCCGAATCGTCGTCAGTGTGATTTCTTCAACGTCTCCGTCGACGTCCTTCGAGGGAATGGTGATCCAGTCACCCACCCGAACCATGTCATTGGCGCTGACCTGAATCCCCGCCACCAGGCCGAGAATGGAGTCCTTGAAGATCAGCATCATGACGGCTGCGAGGGCGCCCACGCCGGACAGGAACCACATAGGGGACTTGTCGAAGATCACGCTCAACGCCAAAACGATGGCGATGAACGTCGCAATGATCTTCCCGGCCTGTGAGAGGCCTGTCGCGGGCACCGTGCCGTCAAAACCGGAGTGGAGAATGGCGGCTTCCCCGATCTCGAGCACACCGAAGGTGAACAGCAGCAGTACCCAGAGGACATACAGTTCCAGCAGGGGCCGCAACCACCAGTCAACGCCATAGTCCTGAAAGGCGGGCAGGGCGAACGCGAGGATCGCGATCGGGACGAGTTGCGAGAGCCGGAGCAGCACCTTCTGGTCGATGACCGCTTTGGCCCACGCGCTGTTGCTGTGCCGGAACGGGTGATGTGCAATCCCCCGGATGAACGCCTTCCCGATCAGATTGGCCAGAATGCAGATGACCAGAACGGCCACGATGGCGATTGCGGCCGCGACGAGTTCCGCGCCCGTTTCACCCAGCCCCCAGCCGGCAGCCGTCTCCTGCAGCCATTCAACCGCACCGCGGACCGCATCGCTGGCGGCAGTCTCACCAATGAGCCCCTGCGTTGCGGAGGTGGATGCGGTGGGAGGGGGGGCGGCCATGCGGGCAGGCTAGCAGCCCGGGAACGAGACGGCGGGCGCCCGACCGAGGTCGGACGCCCGCCGGCGAAGTCGTCGCCGAGGGCAATCAGCCCGTGCAGTTCGTGCCGTCTACTTCGGTCGTGAGCGATCAGGAGAACCCCGGGCAGCAGCCGCCGATCGATCGGCCTTCGCCGGAGCGTTCGTTGCCCCAAGCTCGGAACGCTGGGGCGTCAAGGTCCAAAGCAGAGCATGGCCGTACCGCTTTCTAGGTGGCGTTGCCCTGGTCGCGAAGCACGCGCCACACGAGCAGGCCGACCGCGATCATGCCGACCGTGACGATGGCGGCGGTCATGTGGCCGGCCTCGGATGCACGGCGGGCGGCGTATCGGGCAGTTGCTGCAGCAGCGTCTGGACGGCTGTCTCCAACTGCTTGTCACGACCATCGACCTCGTCCGCGGGCATACGCTCGACCCGGATGTCGGGAATGGCGCCACGGCTCTCCATGTCCGTGCCATCTTGCAGGTACCACCCTCGGAACGGCTGGCGGACCCGGGAACCGTCGATGAGTTTGAAGGCGCCGGTGGAGATGACGCCGCCGAAGGTCTCTTCGCCAACAAGCGTTCCGCGGCCGGTTGACTTGATTGCGTGGCTGAAGATCTCGGCGTTGCTGAAGGAGTTCTCGTTGCACAGCACCACGATGGGACGCTGGTAGGCGTACAGCAGCCGACGATCCCGGGGATATGTGTCTGGCTTGATGTCCTCGGGCTTGGCGCCGCGGGGAATCGTGTAGGCATGCGCTGGCGCCGTCAGGCTTGCGAGCAGAATGTCGGTCGTATAGCCGCCTCCGTTGTCCCGGACGTCAATGATGAGCCCGTCCTTGCCGTGCGCAGCGGCGTACAGGTCATGCTCAAACTGGTGCACGCTGGGCATGTTCATGCCGCGAATGTGCAGGTAGCCAATCCTGTCATCGCTTGCCTGATCCACCGCCTCGCGGCGGGCCTCGATCTCGGCTGCGCGGGCCAGGCCGGTCCACCTGCCGTACGACATGGGAACCAGCAGGACCGTGCGCATCGCGCCGTCCTCACCGCGCACATCGATGAGCGTCTCCGTGTTGGCCGTGTCTTCCATGGCGGCTCTGAGGTCCCGAACGGTGCCGTCCTGCAGCAGCGGGCGGTCCGCAATGGCAACAACAACGTCGCCGACCACCAGCCCGCCCTCATCGACATCGGCGGGGCCATCCTGCAGCACGTCGGTGACGAGGTATCCGTCCTCGACGGGTACGGTGTCGATGCCGAGATGTCCGATGCCCGCCCGTGGGCCGCGATGCTCAAATCCGCCGTAGATGCCCGTGTGCGAACCGTTCACCTCGCCAAGGAGGAGATCGACGACCCGGTTGAATGCCTGGGTCGTTCGCGTCTGCGCGGCGAGGTCCTCATACCGGGCCGAGATGGCGTCCCAGTCAAGCCCCTTCAAGGTGGGGTGATAGAAGGTCCGGCCAAACGTGCGGGCCGTCTCCTGAAACTTCTGCCGCTGCTCGGACGCCACGTCGATGCGGGCGTCCGCGTCGATGGGCCAGGACTTCGTCTTGCCGCCGCCCGAGGGGGCGTGTTTGGCGGTGCTGCCTCCGACGAACGTGATGGTTGACCCGGTCCGATTGCCGCGGACATTTGCGACGCTGCCCGAGGTGATCTTCGTGCGTTCCTTGCCGCGGTGGTCGACCGTCCAGAGGCCGGAGTCTTCCCCGACGGTGCCTGAGAACACGATGGCGTCTCCGCCCGGAGTGAGATACAGATCGTCTTCGGCGCCCTCGAGGGAGACGACTCTCCGGGTGCGTTTCCACGCGCTGTCTGCGTCGGGAAACGTCAACACTTCGGCGTCGTCTTCGTCCGCTTGTGCGGTGTCGGCTTCGGCCTTCTCCGGGTCGTCGGCCTCATCTTCAGGGTGATCGAACGTGACGATCGGGAGGATTTTCCGCTTGCCAGCCTGCTTGGCGGCGTCCTTGACGTACGCGTCGAACTCATAGTCGGTCATGTCTTCCAGCGCCGGGTCGAGGGCGATCGCCCAGACGTCGTAGTCCCAGTTGTCACCGATTCGGTTCCGGTCACTGAGAAACACGAGCATCTTGCCGTCGGCCGTCAGCCTTGGGGCTCGATCAATGTCGGGATGGCGTGTGAGGTTGACCGCCTCATCCGGGGCCTGCACGTCCATGAGCCAGATGTCGGTGTTGAAGTCGACGTCGCTGACCGAGTACACGATGTGCCGCGAGTCATCGGCCCAGCGCACTTCCGCCGGATCCCAACTCTCCAGCAGGAGCGTGTCTTCACCTGTTGCGAGATCACGCAATCGGAGGTCACCATTGCCCTGCTGATAGAGCAGGGATCGTCCATCGGGAGACGGCATGGGCCGCGATGCGGCGGGGCCGTCGATGACCGGCGCGAGTTCAAACCGGAGCGAGCCTGCCCAACGCGCCCCCGACTCATTCTTTGCGTCCGACTCGTCTTCGTCCGCGTCCTCCTCGTCGGCTTCGGCGTCCTCCGGGTCGGGCTGCGCGTCCTCCTCCTCCGATTCGTCGTCCATGGGATCGGCAGGTGGAGTGTCCGATTCCGCGTTGGCGTCCGCGGTGTCCTCCGCCTCGTCCTCGTCCGTCTGGTCAGGCTGCTCGGGCTGCTCGGGCTTGAGGTCATCGCGGGTCATCGACACGGTCGCTTCCCAGATACCTTCATCTCCACCTTCGTCGCTGGTGAAGTACAGTCGCGTGCCGTCCGGAGACCAGGCAATCTGGCCCTCACGGGCGTGGCCGCGGGTCACGCGGCGGGTGGGATGATCTTCCTGCACGTCCCGGACCAGGACTTCTCCGCGGGCGACCACCGCAACGGCGTCGCCGGAGGGGTGCATCGCCACTTCGGAGACCTTGTTGTCCAGCCGCTCGATGCGGCGGTCAAGCGTGGACAGGTCGCCGCCGCCGGGGCCGAGCGTCACGGGCGTTGCATGGGCGTGCGGGTCCGTGAGGTCCAGGGTGTGCAGGGTGTCCCAGAGGACGAAGGCCGCCCGCGAGCCGTCGCGGGCGGCAGCGAGGTCACGCGCGCCGTGACCGATCGTTGCGTCCTGGCCGGTCGTGAACTGGGTTCGATTGACCGCTGAACCATCGGCGCCGGTGATCCAGACATCGTTCAGTCCGTCTCGCGACGTCAGCATGACCATGCTGCCATCGGGGAGGGGGAAGGCCTCGCCTTCGTTGGCGTCGGTTGAGGCCCGCTCGGTGAACGCGCCGGAGTGCTGATCGACCGCCCACACATCGCGGTTGCCGCTGCCGCGATAGGCGGGCCGCTCCCACGGGGCGTACCCGCGGCTGAAGGTGAGCGTCCCGTCGCCGCTCAGGCGAGGCCAGCGACCGAATGCGTCGGTGAGTCGCTGTACCGGCCCTCCATCTCGCGGCGCCTGATACATGTGCGGAGCGCGGTAGATCTCGGGCTCCCGATAGGAGTGGAACAGCACGGCATCGCCGTCGGGCGTGACATCTGAGAGGGCTTCCCAGCGGTCCGATGTGGTGATGCGGAGGACCGGGCCTGCGGCGGTGAGCGCGCCGTTGTGCATGCGTACGGGCAGGCTGTAGATGTTTCTCGTCCCGTCCCGGTCGGACTCAAACGCAATCCAACTCCCGTCCGGCGCGAACGCTGAGCGGAGTTCGCTGGCCGGGTGGCTGGTGAGCCGCGTCGGCGTGCCGCCGGCGGCGGGCACGGACCAGAGATCGCCGCGATCGGAGTACACGATGTGCGATCCGGTTGGCGAGAGGCTGGGGTGCTGCGGAAAGGTCGAAGCCGTGGTTGCGAGGATGATCGAGGCGAGCATGATGGGGCTGTTTCCTCCAGTGGATGTGACGCGAGCCTCGCACCATAGGCCAGAGGCGGGCCCGCGGGGCGTCATCCGACGTAGCCAGGGCGGGGGGACCGTGGCTGACGGCGGCGTGGCAGGCCCTCCGCGGCCCCGGGGCGGGCCAGGGGACTCATCATGTTGTCAATGGGGAGGTTGCGATGGGCGCCATCCGGCACATCCGGGCAGGATCACTGGACCCGGGTGTGCTATTCTGACCCATCTGTCGCTTGCTGCTCATTCCTGCCGCCCGGGGAGCCGATCTGAGTAGCCTGAAGTGAGGCCCTTTCGACATCCATTCCCCTCTTAGATCAGGACCACGCTCCCATGTCCAAGAAGACCATTCTCGTCGCCGGCGGCGGCGGTTTCATCGGCGGCCATCTCGTTCAGGAGTTCCTTGAGCAGGGGCACGATGTTCGAAGTGTGGACATCAAGCCCTACGACGAGTGGTATCAGGTTCATGATGCTGCGGACAACGTCATCGCGGATCTGCAGGAGAAGGACGCCTGTTACGCCGCCTGCGACGGCATGAACGAGGTGTATCAACTCGCCGCCGACATGGGTGGCATGGGCTTTATCGAGAACAACAAGGCGCTGTGCATGCTCTCGGTGCTCATCAACACGCACATGACCCTCGCCGCCCGTGACTGCGGCAGCGACAAGTACTTCTACAGTTCGTCCGCGTGCGTCTACAACGCCGACAAGCAGAAGTGCGAGGACGTGGTGCCGCTCAGAGAGGAAGACGCGTATCCGGCCATGCCGGAAGATGGCTACGGCTGGGAGAAGTTGTTCTCGGAGCGCATGTGCCGGCACTTCCGCGAGGACTTCGGCATGTATTGCCGCGTTGCGCGGTTCCACAACGTCTACGGTCCCGAGGGCACGTGGGAGGGTGGCCGGGAGAAGGCGCCGGCGGCCATCTGCCGCAAGGTCATCCACGCCAAGCACACCGGTGATCACACCATTGAGATCTGGGGCGATGGCCACCAGACGCGGTCCTTCATGTACATCGATGATTGCATCAAGGGCATCCAGGACATCACCAACAGCGACATTCTCGAGCCGATCAACCTCGGCAGCGATGAACTCACGACCATCAACGGCCTGGTGGACATGGTTGAGGACATTGCCGGCATCACGTTGGAGCGGACCCACAAACTGGACGCCCCCAAGGGCGTCAACGGTCGCAACAGCGACAACACGATGATCCAGGAACGCCTCGGCTGGGCCCCTGGCATCAAGTTGCGTGATGGCATGGAGAAGACCTACAACTGGATCGAGGCCGAGTACCTCGCCAAGTACGGTTCCAAGACCCACGCCTGATCGTTCGATCGTCACCACGCAGGCGCCGTTATGAGTACCCCACCCGCCACACGCGGCACCATTCTGCTGCTCACGCAGGTCTACGTGCCGGACCCGGCAAGTGTCGGGCAGCACCTGCACGATGCGGCCGCGGAACTTGTGAATCGCGGCCACCGTGTGGTCGTGTACGCCGCGAGCAGAGGCTATGACGATCCGAGCCGCAAGTATCCGCTTCGGGAAACGCGGGATGGGGTGGAGATCCGCCGGCTGCCGCTCTCGAGTTTCGGCAAGAAGTCGATTCCACTCCGGGTGCTTGGCGGCCTGCTTCTGATGCTGCAGCAGATGGTTCGGGGGATGTTTGTTGCGAGGGTCGACCGCATCATTGTGAGTACGTCGCCGCCCATGTGCCCGATCGCAGCGCTGGTGATCTCCTGGCTGCGATGGAAGCCGATCATCTACTGGGTGATGGATCTGAATCCGGATCAGGTGATCGAACTGGGCAAAGTCAAGGAAGGCTCGGTGCCGGCGCGTGCGATGGATTGGCTTAATCGACGCATTCTGGGCAGGGCTCGCCGCGTCGTCGCGCTCGACCGATTCATGGCGGAGCGTCTGCAGAAGAAGCGGGATGTTGCCGGCAAGACGGCTGTCATGCCGCCCTGGCCCCACGATGACCACATGGAAATGATCAGCCACGAAGACAATCCGTGGCGGGCCGACAACGTCGAAGGCAACACCTTCGTCGTCATGTACAGCGGCAACCATGGGTTTTCCACGCCCGTGAAGACAGTGCTGGATGCGGCCCTCCGCATGCAGGACGATCAGGGCATGGAGTTTCTCTTTATCGGGGGAGGCGTCGGCAAGAAGGTTGTTGACGACACGATTGCATCGGCGCGGCCAAGCAACATCCGATCGCTGCCGTACCAGCCGTTTGAGACGCTTCGCTACTCGTTGAGTGCGGCGGATGTACATCTGGTATCGGTAGGCGACGACGTGGTCGGCGTCGTTCACCCGTGCAAGATCTACGGCGCGATGGCGGTGGGGCGGCCCATTCTCCTGCTCGCCCCTGACCCGTGCCACGCATCGGACATCGTTCGGGATAATCGCATCGGCTGGCACATTCCACATGGCGACGTGGACGGCGCTGAGCGAGTGCTTCGTGAGATCCGCCAGACGTCTCCGGAGGAACTTCGGAGCATGGGCGAGCGGGCTCAGGAGGCCATTCGCCGGGACTTCTCGAAGGCTGGATTGTGCGGTCGCTTCTGCGACGTGGTCGAAGAGCAGGCGTGAGGAAGTACGTCTTCATTCAGAACGAGCCCTTCTATCTGCCGAAGGTGCTTGATAAGTACCTTCGCGAGTTTGCGGACTCGACGGCGGGCATCAACATTCAGTCGGTGGCCCAGGGGAAGCGGAGCGTTGTGGGCACCGCCATGGATCTCCTGAGGCTGTACGGCTTCGGCTATTTCCAGTGGAAGCTTCGGAAGTTCATCTGCAAGAAGATCGCCGCCAAGGTGATGAACGAGTGGCTGGGGTCTACGCGCACCTGTCACAGCGTCAAGGCGGTCGCTCGAAAGTACGGCGTTCCAGTGACCGAAGCGGTGAATGTCAACAGCGAGGAGTTCCGCTCGCACCTTCGGGACGAGGGTGTCGAATTCATCGTGTCCATCAGCGGCACGCAGTTCTACGGAAAGAAACTTCGCGAGCAGACGCCCAAGGGCATCGTGAACTGTCACGGCGCTTTGCTGCCAAAGTACCGAGGCCTCATGCCCAGCTTCTGGACGCTTGCAAACGGTGAGACGGAGGGCGGAACAAGTGTGCACTTTGTCAACGAGAAGCTCGATGATGGCCCGATCATCGTGCAGAAGCGGTATCGCATCTGGCCGCACGACACGCTTGAGGGTGTCATGGCCCGCTCGAAGGACCTTGCGGCGGAGGCGATCATCGAGTGCGTGCGTCTGGTGGAGTCGGGAGACTTCACGACGATGCCCAACGACGAGGCTGACTCATCGGACTTCACGATGCCCACCCGGGCCGACCTGGCCCGCCTCCGCGCCGCCGGCCACCGCCTCCGCTAGCCCAACTGACCGCCGGTCACTTTATGTGCCTGTCTTACAAGGGGTTAGAAAAGGCGGGGGTATGCAAGTTCTTGTCGGGGCTGGAGATAAAGTGACCGGCGGTCGGTGGAGCTGCCGAGGAAGGGTGCAGTGATGCCCGACGCGACCGAAAGACCGGCCCGGGCGACCAGCCCGCACTCGCTTGGCAACAAGCTGGGGCGGGTGGCGTGGGCCTGGGTCTATGTACTGCTCTTTCGATGGACCCCTCGGCCCTGCCATGGGTGGCGGAATCTCCTGCTGCGGCTCTTCGGCGCCGAACTGCACCCGACCGCCCGGGTCTACCCCAAGGCGATCATCTGGTGCCCCGCCTATCTCAAGATGGGGGCGCACGCCTGTATCGCCAACGACGCCGACATCTACAACGTCGGGGGGGTCACCCTCGGAGACCACGCACTGGTCAGCCAGTACGCCTACCTCTGCGGCGCCACCCACGATCATGAAGACGTCGACTTCCCACTCGTTCCCAAGCCGATCACGATCGGCAACAGGGCGTGGGTCGCAGCCGATGTGTTTGTCGCTGCAGGCGTGACGATCGGCGACGGGGCGGTCGTCGGCGCCCGTTCCGATGTGTTTAAGGATCTGCCGGCCTGGCACGTGTGCGTCGGGAGTCCCGCGCGAGCCGTCAAACCACGGACGCTCACGCCCGCTGACTACGGCGAACAGGAAGTGAACTGATATGTGTCGGTGGCTCGCCTACTGTGGCCCTGAAATCCGCATGAGCACGCTGCTGCACGATCCGGAGCACTCGCTTCTGACGCAGTCCAAGCACGCGACGCAGAGCCGATGGGTTGTCAATGGCGATGGTGTTGGCATGGGGTGGTATGACGGTGACCCCGACCCAGGTCAGTATCGTGAAACCCGCGCCGCCTGGAACGATGAAAACGTCAAGAGCCTCGCCCGCCACATTCGAAGCGGTCTCTTCCTGGCGCACGTCCGTGCTGTGACTCAGGGCATCGTGTCGAGAACAAACACGCACCCGTTTCTCATGGGCGACTGGCTGTTTCAGCACAACGGCGACGTCGGAGGGTTCAAGTTGATGCAGCGGGCCATCGACGCCCGCCTTGCAGACCCATGGTTTGGCGATCGGCAGGGGCAGACCGACTCCGAGTCCCTGTTCGCCCTGGCCATGACGTACGGCCTTCAGGACGATCCTGTAGCGGGGATCACGGCGATGGTCAGGTCGATCCTGGAGATTCGAGAAGAGCTCGGGGTTACGGAGCCGTTCATGATGTCCACCGCCATGACCGGCGGCGACGGCCTCTGGTGCGCCAGATTTGCGGTCGGCTGCCAGGCGCCGAGTCTGTATTGGGGGGCCGGGCTCAACTTGTGCAACTCCGATGGCACCACGACCAGGCTGGACCCTTCCGCAACGGTCGTGGTGTCTGAGCCACTCGACACGGAGCAGTTCGCGTGGCAGGAGGTCCCGGAGCGGTCGATCGTACGAGTCGACACCAGCGGCGTGGATGTGCAGCCGCTCGTGGTGTAGTCAGCTTGCCGGCGTGCACGTGCCCCAGTGGCCGAGCACCGTGAGCAGGTCCTCGATTCCCCACATGGCCTCGGTCGCCGGATCGCAATC
Organism: Phycisphaerales bacterium; assembly: GCA_030748575.1. Lineage (GTDB taxonomy): Bacteria > Planctomycetota > Phycisphaerae > Phycisphaerales > SM1A02 > UBA12567. The sequence goes on from JASMLR010000001.1 coordinate 316,058, forward strand.
TTCGTGGCAGGGCGGACACTGCGCGAACCCCTGCAGCACGCCAAGCAGATCCTCGTAATCGACCACGCCATTGCCGGTGATATCACCCGCGCATGGCGTCTGGCCGGTGAAACTGGTGTCGATCAGGGCGGTCACCGCCCACGTGCCGACATTGAGACAGCCGTACTCGATCCACATGAACCCCAACTCACCCCAATCGGTGTCCCAGGAGTTCTTGATGTGCCAGGCGCCTTCGGATCCCTTGGAGTCGTCCCACCCCACAATCACGATGTAGTGGCTCATGCCTTCAGAACTGGGACAGGCGTTGAACACGCCACCGGTATAGGCGTGGAACGCGTCCGTGGTTTCGATTCCGACGGTGATCGGATGGTGGTCGTGGACAAATGTCTTGAGGTCATCAACCGTCGGCGTGGCGTTCCACGGCGTGTCTCGGCTTTGCAGAAAGTACTCGTGTACATAGGTGCACTCGCATGCCGCCCAACTGCCGTCGCCCGACGAGTAGGGGAACTGTGACTCAGAAACCGTGCCGGTCACACTGCAGTAATACGACGGCGTTGCGCCCGTGTTCAGATAGTTGCTGGCGGCCTGATAGGCGCTCCAGCCAGAACAGTTGTCGCTCTCGCGCAGACAACTGACCAGGTACTCCTCCGAGAGGTCTACGGTGTCGCCTGACAGGATGAGGATGGCGGACTCCATCTGCCCGTGCAGGCCAAACGCCCAGCAGCAGCCGCAACTGCCCTGATTCCCCACGGGTGTCACCTTGCCCTGGGCCGCCCAGTCAAACGAAGCTGGCAGATCCAGACGCGGTGGGGGCGCGCACCGTTCAGGGTGGTCGACGTTCGGCGGCACGCCTCCAGAGAGTGTTGACAGCGGTCGTTGTGTGGCGCCGTTGAGCCCCACGGTGAACGTCCATCCTTCCCGCAGGCCCTGTTCGGTCAGCCGATCGACGTCGGCCTGTGTGAGTTGCCCCAGCGCCGCCGGGGAAAGCAGGGCTGTGAGGCCTGTAGCAATCAGCACGTGTTGGAAAGGCATGCAGTCCATCTCCTGTCGGGGGCCCGATGCGGCCTGGCCCGTGGTCGCCTTGCTCGCTGCTTGTCGCACGCTCGCTTGTACCCGCGACCTGTAACGATGCGGCGACCGTCCCACGCAAGCCTACCGGGAATGCGGGGCCAGGCGTGAGCCCCCGTCCAGAGGCCGGCCGCAGCGACGTGCCCCGCGCATCCCTCGGGCAGGCCATGAGTTCGAGTCTCCGTTGCTCCCATTCCTTGCTTCTTTCCCTTGCTCCCATTCCTTGCTTCTTTCCCTTGCTCCAGAAGCCGGGCCGGTGTACGCTGGTCAAACGCCTGTTTGAAACGGATGTTTGCATCCAGACAAGGACCCCGAGCCGGTGAGCACGAAGACTGACATTCTGGAAGCCGCCATGCACGTGTTCGCCGAGCGCGGATTCCGCGGCGGCACGGTGCGGGAAATCTGCGAGCGGGCCGGGGCCAACGTCGCGGCCGTGAACTACCACTTTCATGACAAGTCGTCCCTGTACGCCGAGGTGCTTCAGCACGCCTACCGAAACGCCGGCGCGGGCGAAGCCATGCCGACGCTTGCAGACGCCCCGGACCAGCCCGAGAAGCAACTCGCGGCCTGGATCCACTGGTACGTCCGCCGGCTCCTGCACTCCGACGGCACGCCCGTCGGTCGGCTGATGGCCCGCGAACTGGCGGACCCGACCGAGGCTCTGGACCATCTCGCCCGCGGGGCGGTGCAGCCCGTCTTCAGCGAACTCGGGCGTCTGGTGGCTGCAGTCGCCGGGGGCGGCCTGGACGACCGAAGGCTCAAACTGCAGTGCATCACCATCGTCGGCCAGTGCCTGGTGTTTCACAGTGGCAGGGCCATGCTCCAGCGGCTTGAGCCGCCACACTTCACGTCGGACGACGCCGAGGAGATCGCGCGGCACATCACGGCCGGGGCGATTCGCGCGTGCGACCCCACGCCGCTGGAGTCCCGAAGGTGAAGCGGTCCGGCATCGCCAGCACGAAGCGGGCGCTCACCGCGGTCGTCATGACCGCGGGCTTGGTGCCTGCGGCCTGCAACCCCGTCGAGATTCCCACGCGGACCATGCCTGAAGTGGTGCCGCCTACGACGTACACCGCGTCTGGTGGCACGGTTCCGCCGCCGTTTCAATGGTGGACGGCATTCCAGGACGATGCTCTGAACACCCACGTGTCACGGGCTATCGAGGCCAACCTTGACCTTCGCCAGTCGTGGGCCCGACTGGCTCAAGCAACCGCGCAGGCCCGCATCGCCGGCGCGCCACTGCTTCCCGAAGTCAACCTCACAAGTTCCGCCGCGCGGAGCAGAAGCGACGGCGGCGGCATTTCCTATCAGAGCAGTTGGGTCGTCGGCTTTGGTCTGGCCTGGGAGGTCGATCTCTGGCGGCGCATCGCCAATCGCGCCGAGGCATCCGCACGCGCCGCTGCTGCCACGAGGCAGGACGTGGAGAACACGGCGTTGGTGCTCAGCGGCACTGTGACGGACACCTGGTTTACGGTGCGGGAGCAGGCCGAACTCATTGCTGTCATCGAATCTCAGGTGGCGCTCAGTGAGAAGTTGCTTGAGATCATCGAGTATCGCTACGCCAATGGTCTTGCTGACGCCTTGCAGGTCTATCAACAGCGTCAGCAACTTGAGGGAGTTCGTGCGCAACTCCCACCGGCTCGATCGTCGCTTGAAACATCGCTGAATGCGCTTGCCGTCCTGCAGGGAACGGTGCCCGAGGATCCTGCCGCCGTCACCGTGGCCCCATCGCTGCCGCCGCTTCCACCGCTGCCTGAACTCGCCGCACCGGCTGATCTGGTCGACGCTCGCCCCGATCTTCGCGCGGCTCGCAACCGCCTCGCAGCAGCTGATCTCGAAGTGGCAGCAGCCGTAGCCGACCTGCTGCCAACCGTGTCCCTGTCACTGGGCTACGACTTCAACTCAAACTCATTTGCCGACCCCTTCACGAGTGGAGTCAGCAGCCTTGGCGGCTCGCTCCTGCAGCCCCTCTTTGACAATGATCGCAGAGGTGCCGAGGTGGTCCGCCGGCGGGCCATCGTGCAGGAGCGACTCGACGCCTTCTCGCAGGCGTTTCTGACCGCCCTCCGTGAAGTCGAGGACGCGCTCGATCGCGAGCGGTATCAGTTGGAATTGCTCGCCGAAATCAAGCTGCAACTTGACCTGGCTGAGAAGCAACTGAAGGCTGCGACCACCAGCTACGCCGACGGCGTGGCGGAGTATCTGGACGTCATTTCTGCCGTGCAGACGCAGCAGTCGCTGCAGCGGCAGCAGGTGACCGCTCACAAACAACTGCTGGCGTACAGGTCGACGCTGTACCGAGCCCTTGGAGGTGCCTGGATGTCGCAATTGGAACCGCCTAAGACGGATGCCAAACTCGAAGCCGACGTTGCGCAGGAGGTTCACGTGGAGGAAGACGCATGAGTCCCGTAGTGCGAGCGCTTCGGCCAGCCGCCCTCTTCGGTCGACTGGTCGCCCCGCCCCTCATTCTTGCAGCTGGCCTGTGGGCCGGCTGGGGTCTGTTCAGCAGCAGGCCTGCCGCTGAGGTCGTGGTTGCGGAAGAGATGCCCACGGCGGTGCGTGTCATCGACGTGCCGCAGGTTGATACAACGGTTGACGTTGTGGCGTGGGGGACGGTCAAGGCGTCGCGGACGCTGTCGCTGCATCCGGAAGTGGCAGGTCGGCTCGTCGAAGTGTCCGAGACATTCGTGCCCGGCGGCGTCTTTCGGGCTGGTGACGTGGCGGCCCGGATCGACAGGCGTGACTATGAGTACGCCCTTCGCCAGGCGGAGTCCGTGCTTGAGACCGCTCGGTTCAATCTTGAGGTTGAGAAAGGGCGGGGCCGGGTAGCCCAGCGGGACTGGGATGTACTTGGCGATGAACTCGAAGACACCGGCGAAGGCAGCCGCATGGCGCTCCGCGAGCCGCATCTTGCCGAAAAGCAGGCCGCCGTGGAGTCGGCTATGAGCCGGGTGGAGCAGGCGAGGCTGTCGCTCGATCGTACGAGCATCACGGTGCCTTTCAATGCGATGGTGCAGAGTGAAGTGGCCGAGATCGGGCAGATTGTGTCCACGGGGACCGTGCTTGGATCACTCGTCGGGACGGACGCCTACTGGGTGGAGATCGGCGTGTCGCTTGAAGATGTCGCATCGCTTGAACTCCGCCGCGACGTGGATCGTTCGGCTGAGGTCATGCTCGCTACTGGCGGAGGTGGCGGCGTCGTATACAACGGGCTGGTGACCGGCTTGACCGGCAGTGTCGACGGCGTCGGCCGACTGGCTCGTGTACTCGTTACGGTTCCCCTGCCGCTAGAGCAGTCCGCCGATCGGGCCGTGCCGCTCCTCCTGGGCGCCTACGTGCAAGTCACGCTGGAGGGGCCCGCCGTGCAGGGCGTACGCCACCTGCCCCGGGGGGTTGTGCGTGAGGGCGATCTGGTCTGGGTCGCGGCCGCGGACGATCGGCTCGTGTTTCGGGACATTGAGGTCGTCGGGGGAGATGCAGCCTTCGTGCTTGCCCGCGTGCCGCTTGCCGAGGGCGAGCAGATCATCAGCAGTCCGATTCCTGCCGCGGCGCCTGGCATGCTGTTGCAGCGTGAGGTTGACAGGTGAGCCGACCGCTTCCAAGTCAGCGTGGGGGCGCGATCGCCTGGATGGCCAAGAATCCGGTGGCCGCCAATCTGCTGATGGTGTTCTTCATCGCCGGCGGGCTGGTGCTGGGCGGCCGAGTCAAGCAAGAGGTCTTCCCCGAATTCACCATCGACATGGTCCTGGTCTCCGTGGCCTACCCGGGCGCGAGCCCGGAGGAGGTTGAGCAGGGCATTGTGCTGGCCGTCGAGGACGCCGTGAATGGGCTCGATGGCGTCAAACGGGTGACCAGTACGTCGGGTGAAGGGTTCGGATCCGTCGGCGTGGAACTCCTGCTCGGAGCCGATCTCGGCCGCGCTCAGCAGGACGTCCAGACGGCCGTTGATTCAATCGTTTCCTTCCCGGAGGAAGCCGAACGGCCGCGAATTCAACTGATATCGACCAAGAATCGTGTGGTGTCGCTGGCAGTGTCTGGTGACTTCAGCGAGCGAGTCCTGCGAAACCGAGCGGAGCAGATACGCGACTCGCTGGTGGCTGAACCGGGCATCACGCAGGTTGAGCTCAAGTTCGTCCGCCCGCTTGAAGTGGCCGTTGAGATTCCGGATGAGACGCTTCGAGCCTATGGCCTGACGCTGGAGTCGGTGGCGTCATCACTGCGGCAAGGCGCGACCGAGTTGCCAGCAGGGTCGATTCGCGCCGAGGGTGGCGAAGTACTCCTGAGAACAACTGAGCGGCGCGACTTTGCCAGTGAGTTTGCAGCGCTGCCGCTCATCAGCCGGTCCGATGGAACGACCGTGATGCTCGGTGATATCGCCGATGTGCGAGAGGACTTTGCAGACATCGACCTGGCGGCTTGGTTCAATGGCCAGCCGGCGGCGCTGATCGAGGTCTTCCGCGTCGGTGATGAGACGCCGATCACGGTCTCAGAGGCGACCCGCGCCTGGCTGAACACATACCGCAGTCAACTGCCGCCCGGTATGGACATCACGATCACCAATGACGACTCTGAGATCTACCAGGAGCGGATTGATCTCCTGCTTCGGAACGCCTTTGTCGGCCTGGCGCTGGTGCTGCTCATGTTGGGACTCTTCCTTGAGCCCCGCCTTGCATTCTGGGTCATGCTCGGCATTCCAATCTCGATCCTCGGCGCGTTCCTGCTCCTCCCGTTGAGCGGCGCCTCCATCAACATGATCTCGCTGTTCGCGTTCCTCGTGACGCTTGGCATCATTGTCGACGACGCGGTGGTCGTCGGTGAGAACATCTACGAGAAGCGGCAGGAGGGCATGAGCACCCTCGACGCCGCCATCCTCGGCGCGAGGGAGATAGCCGGGCCCGTGTTCTTCGCCGTGACGACGAACATGGTGGCGTTCCTGCCGATGTTCTTTGTTCCGGGCGGCGAGGGAAAGTTGTTCATGCAGATTCCGGCGGTGACGATCGCGGTGTTCTTCGTCTCGCTGATTGAATCGCTCTTCGTGTTGCCGGCCCACCTTTCGCATGAAGGGGCCGACACCATGTTCTGGCGGATCGTCTCGGCGCCCTCCAGGCTGTTCGGCCGCGGCTTGCAGTGGCACATTCAGCGGATCTATCGCCCGGTGGTTCGCGCTGCTGCCCATCATCGGTACATCACCATTTCCATCGGGCTGGCCATGCTGGCCGGCGCGGTGGGGTACATCGGGGGCGGGCACATCCCCTTCACCTTTCTTCCGGACATCGACGCCGGCGTTGTGACCGCCAGGGTCCGCCTTCCGGTCGGCGTTCCTCGGGCCGAGGCCGAACGCGTTCGAGCGGCGCTGACCGACGCGGCAGACGAGGTCATTGAAGGCCTGGGCGAGGGGTCTCGGGTGGATGGCCACATGTCGACGGTGGGGGCGGCGCTCAGCGCGTTCGGGCCCCATGGCGGTGGCGGGGTCGGCGGGGGGACATCAGTCGTTTCAGCGATGCTGCAGGTGGAGCCGGGAAGTGAGATCTCAGGCACAGAGTTCGCCGAGCGGTGGCGCGACGCGGTCGGTCCGCTGGCGGCCGTGGAGTCGTTTGTACTCGATGCCAGGATTGGCCCGGCGGAATCGGCCATTGAGGTTCAACTTTCACACGCCGACCGTGATGCGTTGGACAGTGCGGCCGCTGCGACGGCCGACCTTCTTGGCGAGTATCAGGGCGCGGCGAACATCGACAGCGGCGTAGCGAGTGGGAAGTCGCAGTTGGACTTCTCGCTCACTCCGGAGGCCAAGGCGTTCGGGCTGACCGCAGCCAGCGTGGCGCGACAGGTTCGGCACGCCTTCTACGGGGCTGAGGCGCTCCGTCAACAACGCGGCCGGAACGAAGTTCGCGTGATGGTGCGGCTCCCGGAGCAGGAGCGGCGAACGCTCGACACCATCGAGCGTCTTATGTTGCGCACGCCCAGTGGTGGTGAGGTTCCATTTGGCGAGGCGGTACAGATCAAGACGGGACGGGCGTACACGGAGATCTCCCGCCGCGAGGGTCGCCGCGTCGTGACGGTCACAGCGGACGTCAGGGAGCCAGTCGGCAACGCCAATCAGATTGTGTCCGACCTTCGATTGCGTCTGCCCGGCGAGATCGGGGCCAGATTCCCCGGTCTGACCTGGTCCTTCGAGGGTGAGCAGCGTGATCAGGCAGACACGTTCTCGCAACTCGGGGTGGGGTATGTGCTTGCGTTGCTCGGGATTTTCGCGCTGCTGGCCATTCCGTTCAAGTCGTACTCGCAGCCGCTCGTGGTGATGGCCGCGATCCCGTTCGGCATCATCGGGGCCGTCATCGGCCATGTGCTGCTTGGGTACGGGCTGAGCATCATCAGCATGTTCGGCATCATCGCGCTCAGCGGGGTGGTGGTGAACGACTCACTCGTGCTGGTGGTGACCGCCAATATGCACCGGGATAAGAACCCGGATGAGCCGGTTCTGGAAGCGGTATGCAAAGCCGGGATGCGGCGATTCCGCCCCATTCTCCTGACGAGCGTGACGACGTTCTTCGGCCTGGCGCCGATGATCTTTGAAACGAGCATGCAGGCTCGTTTCCTCGTGCCGATGGCCATCTCGATCGGCTTCGGCGTGCTCTTCGCGACGTTCATCATTCTCCTGCTCGTTCCGGCGCTCTACCTGACCGTCGAGGATTGCCGCCGCGGCTGGCGACTCCTCTTCGCCGACAGCCACACCTGAGGATCGCTCAGGCGTGAAGCAGTTGCTGGTAGTAGGAGACGTCCCACCATCGGCCGAACTTGACGCCACTTTCCTGGAACGTTCCGACGATGGTGAAGCCAGCGTCAAGCAAGTGCCGAGAACAGTTGGTTGCGGATCACTCGCGAATGTCGCGTGGCTCGTGGTCGGATTGGTGTTTGAAATGTCGAGCATGGCTGCCATGTCATCCTGGACCGCTCGCCGAATGGCGTGGGGCATGGGGCGATGATGGCGCGGACACCTGCATAGGGAAGGCCCGCGGCTATGGTGTGTCGCGTGAGCCAAACTGATCGCAACCGACGAACAGCCGACCTGTACCAGTGGTACGCGACGCTTGCCGAGGCGTCATTCTGGGTCCCGGTGTTCTTTCTCTACCTCGCGGCGTACCTGCCCCTCGATGCGGTGCTCATTCTGGAGGCAACGTACTTCTTTGGCGTGGTCGTCATCGAGGTGCCGAGCGGCTGGTTCAGCGATCGATTGGGGCGGCGGCCCACGATGCTCATCGGCGGTGTGTTGATGGCGGCAAGCCACGGGCTCATGTTCACGGGGCCATGGATGGCGGCCGGCGGGTCGATCGAATCCCCGTTGTTCTTCCTCTTTGGCGCGGCGTTGATCCTTCGGGCTGGCGGCATGGCATTCCGCAGCGGGACCGATACGGCGCTCCACTACGACGCGTTGTGCGCTTGTGGCGCCAGGGACGAGTTTGCCGCACGCGAAGCGAGGGCATCCAGACGCCGCTTCTATGGCGCAGCTGCCGCCGCGCTCATCGGTGGTGCCGCCGCGCTCATCGATCTCCGAGCGCCCTATCTGCTTTCGTTCTGCGCCGCTGTGGCAATCATCCTGGTCGTGCTTCGCATGCATGAGCCGTCGGTGCATGCCGACGACCGCTCGACCGCCCATCTCGTTCGGCAAATCGGCGCGTGCATCGGGCAGTGGCGGAGCGGCTTGCTGCTGCTCCTCTTCCTGTACGCCGCGATGATGATTGTGCTCAATCACATTCCGTACGAGTACTTCCAGCCCTACATCGAGGCCGTCCTTGGCAGCGATGGCACGGCGGTCGCTGCGACGCCTGCGGTGGCGGGGGCGCACGTTGCCGTCACCTTCTTCATTGCCGGATGGGTTGGGGCGAGAAGCATTCGGCTCCGGGACAAGGTTGGGCTCTGGGCCGTTCTGCTCCTTGCAACGGCCTTGCAGGCGGCCATCATCGGGCTCATGTGGATGTGGGTGAGCGTGCCCATCATGCTGGTGTTGCTGCTTCGCTCCTGCCCGCGAGCGCTGATGACGCCGCCGCTCAATGCTGCTGTGACCGGTGCGGTGCCGACGCGTCTTCGAGCCACCTATCTCTCGCTCCAGAGCCTCGCGGGCCGGCTGTCGTTCAGCGGCACGCTCCTGCTGTTGACGCTCGCCGTTCCCGTTACGGCCAGGGCCGAGTGGGCCACGATCCATGTGCAGATCGGGCTGTCGGCCATCGGCGGGTTGGTGTGTGTGGTATTGGTCGCGGCCGTCTGGGCCGGATCGCTGCGCCGCTCAGAGCCCAAGCGCTGAAGCGACCGCCTCGGGCGACATGCCTGAGACGCGTACCGTCTTGTGCGGGTGGGCATGGCCTCGCACGACGGTGGCGGCCCGATCGGTTGCGGCGGTCACCAGCCGGCACACCGCAGCATTGGCTTTCCCCGCTTCCGGAGGCGCGGTGACGCGAATCTTGAGCCGATCGCCCAGCATGCCTGCCACAGCGTCCCGCCTCGCCCCAGGGACGACCTTGACTCGAAGCATCGTGTCCGGCCCATCGGATGTCATCGCCGCATTCACGGCGGTCATCCTAGGAGACGCTACCTTGCCCGCGTGCATCGCCACGATTACGACGACGTTCGGTTCCGAAACTTCCAGAACGAAGTACTTGCCCCCGCGTCGATCGCCGCGCGCGGGCCATGCCGGGTGGACGTCTGGCAGACGCAGGAGCGGTGTCTTCCCAGCCAGGCACGGGAGGAGGCATTCGAGCCCGTGCAACTGGGATGGCGGTGGGGGCCGGCGTGGTCCACGGCATGGTTTCGGGTCGATGGCCAGGTGCCCGAAGGGGAAGGCACGCCCGCGGTGCGGTTTTCGTCGGGCACGGAGGCGTTGCTGTATCAGGGTGACGTCCCGTATCAGGGGCTGGACGCCAACCACACCGTGGCGCGGCTCGCATCGGATGCCGAGCCTCCGCTTCTGATCGAAGCTGCATGCAACCTGCCGCTCGGCATCAGCACATTCTGGTGGGATGAAGCGGAACTTCGCGCTCGCTGGCAGGAGCAGGCACCGGGCCGTCTGGAGTTTGCCGAGTTCATTCGCATCGACGAGGCTGTCGAGACGATGCGAACTCAGTGGGACTTCGCCCGCAAGCTTCTTTCGGCGCTCCCACGGGACTCAAGCCGCGGCCAGCAGATTGCTGATGCGTTGCATGCCGCCATGGCGGCATTCGCATCGAATGGAGCGGCCGCCGCCAGCGAAGTGCTCACCGCCGCCATCGAGGACGGTGCGCCCACGTCGACGCAGTGCGCGGCCATTGGGCACGCCCACATTGATACGGCCTGGCTCTGGGGTATTGGCGAGACGATCCGCAAGTGCAGCAGGACCTTTGCCACGATGCTCCGTCACATGGAGCGGCACGATGACTTTGTCTTTCTATGCAGTCAGCCGCAGCAGTATGCCTGGATTGCCCACCACCACCCGGACCTCTTCAAACAGATTGCCGCCCGCGTTTCGGAAGGGCGATGGGACGCCTCCGGCGCCATGTGGGTGGAGCCGGATTGCCTGATCCCGTCGGGCGAATCGCTCATCAGGCAGATTCTGCACGGCACTGCATGGTGGGCGGATCAGTTCGGCAAGGCTGCCCCCCAGCGGCACCTCTACCTCCCCGACACGTTCGGATTTCCGGCGTCGCTGCCACAGATTGCCGCGCAGGCAGGACTGGACACGTTCATCACCAACAAGATCGCCTGGAACGAAGTCAACGCGTTCCCACACGTGACCTTCAAGTGGCGAGGCATCGACGGGACTGAACTCGTCTCGCACATGACGCCCGGGCATAACTACAACTCTGAGATCGCCCCCAGCGACCTCCTTGCGGCGGAGCGGAATGTCACCGAACTCGATCAGGGCCGACCGTCGCACTGGCTGCAGCCGTTCGGGTATGGCGATGGAGGCGGCGGGCCGACCGAAATGCAGATTGCTCGGGTCCATGCGTCGGCCAGGTGTGGCGGTCTGCCTCGCACAGGGTTCAGTCGCGTGGACGCGTTGTGCGAGCACCTGCACGCCGACGCAGACGCCTTGCCGGTCTGGGATGGCGAACTTTATATGGAGGGGCACCGCGGCTGCTACACCTCCCACCGGTGGCTCAAGGATCTGAATCTCCGGGTTGAAGAGGGCCTGCGAGTCGCCGAGGCCGTGGCGTGCGAGGAAGCCGCGCCGGAGGTCACGCTGCAGGATCCGTGGAGATTGCTCCTGCTCAATCAGTTCCACGACATTCTGCCCGGCTCTTCCATCAACGAGGTCTACGTGTCGGCATGGGCGCAGTTGGCCAACGCCCAGTCGATGATCGACGAAGCACTCGAGCCCGTTCGGCAGGGGTTTCAGGTCTACAACCCCGCGTCGACCGAGCGGTCCGGTGTGATCGTGCTGGGGCCTGAAGAAGACCTCACGCACTACTGGATTGATGGTGTGCAGCCCCTGTCGTCAACGACGTTGATTGATCACCTGCCGTCGAGCGTCAAGCCTGTGCAGGTGGCGCAGCGTTCACTGGACAACGGCCTGATCCGCGTGGAGTTCGGTGACGACGGCACCATCCACCTGCTTCGCGGGATTGATGCTGCAATCCCGGTGAACCTCAGCGGCAGCGGCGTTCTTCATCCCATGAATGTGCTTCATCTGTTTGAAGACAGGCCGAGGCAATGGGACGCATGGAACCTCGATCATGACTACGCGTCGGCACCTGTTGCGATCGACGCGCCTGCTCGAGTCGAGGTGACGTCCGCGGGCCCGTTCCGTGGCGTCATCGAAGTGGTCCGTTCGCTCGGGTCGGCCAGCAGTGTGACCATGCGGTACACGCTGGACGCCGGCGCCCGTCGGCTGGACATCGAAGCAGACGTTGATTGGAAAGAGTCGCGGCGAGTCCTCCGCGTCGGCTTCCAGACGGGCATTCGAAGCCGACATGCCACCTGCGGCATTCAGTTTGGCGCGATCTCACGTCCGACCCATCGCAATACCTCATGGGAGCAGGCGCAGTTCGAAGTTCCAGGACACCGATGGGTCGACCTTTCCGAACCCGGCCGCGGTCTTGCGGTGCTTGAAGACGGGATTCACGGACGAAGCCTCAAGGACGCCGAGATTGGATTGACCCTGCTCAGGGCGCCGGTCTTTCCGGACCCGACGGCAGACCGCGGGGAGCACACCATGCGGTGGGCCCTCATGCCGCACGCGGGCGATTGGCGGGCGGCTGGCGTGGACGCCGAAGCCGAGGCGGTCACCCGGCGGTTCCTGCCTGGGTTTGATGAAGTCATCGCGCCCTTCCGTCTTGAGACCATCGGCGAGGTTGCCGTGGAGATTGCGGCGGTCAAGCCCGCCGAGGACGGCAACGGCCGAATTGTCCGGCTCGTCGAGAAGCACGGCGGCCATGGAACGGCGGTGCTTCGCTTCCCGCGGGGCACCGGGACCGTGTCGGCGTGTGACGTGCTGGAGCGGCCGGTGCAGGGCGTTCCCGTCATTCGAGACGACGCCGCTGTTCGGGTGCCGCTTCGTCCCTTTGGCATCGTGTCCTTGCGTATCGAGCCTGTCGCGTGAGCGGACTGGACTGGGTGCTCCTTGCGGCCCTTCCGCTTCTGTTGTTCGTTGCGGCGGCGCGGACGCGGCGGCATGCGCGGAGCGTCTCGGGGTTCCTGGCCGCCAATCGCTGCGCGGGCCGCTACCTGATCACGGTCGCATACGGCATGGCCCAGGTGGGCGTCATCTCGCTCGTGTGGTTCTGGCAGCAGTACTACGACGTCGGGTTCACGTCGGTCTTCTGGGGCTGGATGGAAGGGCCGGCGATGATCATCCTGGCCCTCTCGGGCTGGGTGGTGTATCGCTACCGACAGACGCGCGCGATGACGATGGCGCAGTTTTTCGAGATCCGATACAGCCGCAGTTTTCGCGTGTTCGCGGGGCTTGTTGCGTTTCTCTCTGGTCTCATCAACTACGGCATCTTCCCGGCGGTTGCGTCGCGTTTCTTCATCGTGCTTCTGGGCCTGCCCGAGTACTGGGTGATCGGCGGTCTGGAGGTGAGCGTGTTTGCATCGCTCATGGTGATGCTGCTGGGTACGGCGCTCTTCTTCGTGTTCATGGGCGGGCAGATTGCGGTCATCGTGACGGACTGGATTCAGGGGACGTTTGCCAACTGGGTGTTCCTGGCGGTGATGGCGTACCTGCTGTGGCTTGTGCCGTGGAGCAGCATCGAACGCGCCTTTGACGCGATGCCCGCCGGAACCTCGCTCACCAATCCATTCGATCTCGGGGGGGAGCAACGCTTCGATGCCTGGTACTGGGTGATCGCTGTGATTGTGCTCTTTTACGGCATGCTCAGTTGGCAGGGCACCAGCGGCTACAACGCCTCGGCCGTGACTGCCCACGAAGCGAAGATGGCGAACATCCTGGCGGGCTGGCGTTTCCGCGTGCTCATGCTCGTGACGCTCATCCTGCCCATATGCATTCGAGCGGTGCAAATCGATCCGCAGTTTGCGGGCATGGCCGAGGGGATCGATGCGGTCACCGGCGCGCAGGCCACCGAGGCGCTTCAGGCCGAAGTCCGCGCGCCGGCAGCGGCGGCGCTCATGCTCCCGAGCGGGCTGCTCGGGCTCTTCGCCGCGGCGCTGCTGGGCGCGTTTATCTCGACGAACGACACCTACCTGCATTCGTGGGGCTCGATCTTCATTCAGGACGTCGTGCTGCCGTTCCGAAAGGAGCCGCTCTCGGCGCGGGCGCACTTGTGGCTGCTTCGCGGGAGCATCTTTGGCGTCGCCGTCTTTGCCTTCATCTTTTCGATGCTCTACACCCCCACGCAGTACGTGGCCATGTTCCTGGCGCTGACGGGCGCTGTGTTCGTCGGCGGCGCCGGCAGCGCGATCATCGGGGGCCTGTATTGGTCGCGCGGCACGACGGCGGGGGCGTGGGCGGCCATGATCGCGGGCATGACACTCTCGTGCAGTGGAATTGTCGTCAAGCAACTGCCCGACACGGTGGTCTCCGGCGACGGCGCCATGTTCGACCTGCTGCGATGGATGCGGGAAGGCGTGACCGGTCAGGAACTGACCTTCTGGTCCATTGCGGTGTCGGTGGGCTTGTACGTGCTGGTGTCGCTGGGGACCTCCCGCGAGCGTTTCAACATGGACCGCATGCTGCACCGCGGCGTCTACGCGCGGGAGGGTGAGGCGTCCGGGGCGAGTGGGGCGGTCGGGGCGCGCGGGGGGGGTGGAGCGTGTGTGGGGGGCGAGCGCCGGCCGACCGGCTGGCGGCTCATGCTTGAGCGGCTGGGCTTTGACAGCGTGATGACGCGCCGCGACCGCTGGGTGACGGCCATCACGCTCGCCTGGCCGGTGGTGTTCACGGGCGTGTTCTTTGCCGCCCTCATCGCCCACACGCTCGGCTGGTCACCCGGCGGCGCCTTCTGGGCCGCGGCCTGGGGCTGGTACACCGTGATTGCGTTGGCGGCGGCGGTGATCGTGGTGGCGTGGTTCACCATCGGCGGCGTGCTGGACCTGCGGGCGATGTTCAGGAGGCTCCACGCCTACCGCCCCGACGCCCGAGACGACGGCACGGTCATTGATCATCACAATGCGGATGAGTGATACGTTGGTCCCGTCTGCGTGGGGCGGGTATCATGGCCCTTTCCGTAGGAGACCCCACCCATGCCACTGGAATCACGCAATTGGCTGAACCCGAACGCGCGGCCTGCTCGAGAGGGCGTCACGCATATGGACGCCGCCCGGGCGAGCTTTCTGAAGAAGACGTACCTGCACCTCGGTCTGGCGATCGTGCTGTTTGTGATTGTCGAGGCAGTGCTGCTTCGCTCGTCCTTCATCGCGCCGCTTGTGCAGACCATGGCCGGCGGGCGGTTCTCCTGGCTGATCGTGATCGGGCTCTTTATGGGCGTCGCCTATGGCGCCGACAAACTCGCGCGAAGCGATGCAGGGCCCGGACCGCAGTATCTCGGGCTGGGGCTCTATGTGCTGGCCCAAGCCTTCATCTTTGCGCCGCTGCTCTTCATGGCGACGCAAGCTTCCGGCGGGACCGGCATCCTGCAGACCGCCGCGCTGGTCACCCTGGGCGTCAGTGGGGCACTCACGGCCTACGTGCTGATCTCGGGCGTCAACTTCTCGTGGCTCCGAGGCGTCGTCGCCGTTGGCGGCATCGCGGCGCTGCTTACGATCGTCGGGGCGATCATCTTCGGCTTTCATCTGGGCATCTTCTTCGCCGGACTCATGGTGCTGCTCGCGGCGAGCATGCTGCTGTATCAAACCTCGGCGGCCATGTATGACTGGCGGACCGACCAGCACGTCGCGGCCTCGCTGGGCCTGTTCGCCTCGGTGATGATGATGTTCTACTACGTCGTCTTCTTCCTGATGAACCGCGACTGACTCGCAACGAACGCTGCGGGACGGCTGAAGCACCAGGCGAGACATGCCCCGGATCACCAGTGGTGGTCCGGGGCATGTCTTGTTTCGGGCGTGCTGGCCGCGGCTCAACGGCGTCGTCTGCAGGGGAATGCCCAGCCAGCCGCCAAGGCTGACCTCTCCAACGAGCCGCGGCTGACCTGGTCCATCGGCCCGATGGCCGGCTACGTCAAGGCGATCCTGCCGACGGACGATGGCTTGTACTTCGGCGGGGGCGACGGGGCGGTGTACCACATTGGTGTCCCCCGATCTTCGAGTGAAGTGGTCGGCCCGGGCAAGGTGGCCGGAAGCATTCAGTAAAGCAGCAAGGGCGCGGCCGTTCAGTCCGCCGTCGCGGTGAACACGCAGCACGGCTCGACCTCAATGCGCACGGTGTGGCTGTCGCGATATTTCTCGCCGTGCTCGCCAACTTCGACGGACGCGATTGCCTTGATTCTCGCGTAGGGGACGAAGGCACGCGTCTTGAGTCTGGGGAGGTTGACCTCAAAGTGGTCTTCACAGCAGAGGAGGAGCTCGGCTTCGTCGAAGTGGTCGGCCTGCCGCAGGTTGATCGAGATCGGGCTGTGCAGGAAGTTGGCGAGGAGATCCCGCAGCGTCTTGAACCTGGGATGCTGCTCCAGTGGCTCCTTGACTTTCGCCGGCCCGTCGTCGGCTTCGTCGGCCGCCGGGTCGGGGAACTCCAGTCCCTTGATGGACGCGGCCTGGTGCCAGTCGGCTTGCCCGGCTTGCTGTATGAGCGCGGCGGGGGGCACCTGACCCAGCATGGCTGCCTGTTTCAGTTGGTCCGCCGTCATCCACGGCGAGGTGGCGCCTTCGTGGCGGACGCGGTACTTGGCGGTCCCTTCGGTCGTCTGCGTCATGGCAAACCCCTTTCACCCACAGGTGGTCGTTGGCTGTCGTACGTATGTTGTCGCGCGCGTGGGCCGCGGTGTCAAGGGGAATCGGGGATTGGTGGGGGAACCACGCATGGCGGCGGGGAGCAGTCGCCTGCTGAAGACTACTGCCGGATCAGGATATTCGTAAACTCGATTCCGCTTCCGTGGCTCTGCAGGGCGATCGGGCCCCGCAAAGGCACCCCGGGCAGGTGGGCGTGGTCGATCACTGTGATGTCGTTCAGGACCACCGTCAGATACTCGCCACGCATGCGTATGAAGAACCGATTCCACTGCCCGACCGGCTTGTCTGCCCGCGCCGAGGGCGTCGCCGCGGCGCGGACCTCCGGTGGCCACGACGTGTCTGTGCGGTAGCCCCAGACCTCGCCGCTGCCAGCGGGCCAGCACCAGATGTTGACCTGGCTCTTGGTTGAGCCACGGAGAAAAATGCCGCTGTCACGCTCTTCGATGGTCACGGTCTTCGGCGAACCATCTTCGAGCATCACGGCTTCGCCGTCTGGCCCGATGACCGGTCGCTCCATGGAGCCCTGACTCTCGCCGGTCCATCGCCAGTCCACGATGAGATCAAAGTCGCTGAGCCACACCATTGACCATAGGTCACCGCCCTTGCCGTTGTGGGCGATCGCAGTGCCCGAAACCTCCCAGTTGTCTTCATGGCCCTCCGGCAGGGTCCAGCCCGTGAAGTCGAGGCCGTTGAAGAGGGGGCGAAAGCCCGCAGCGTCATTGGCTGTTCTGGCCCAGGGCGACGGTGACTCCGGCAACTCCTTGATGCGGAGGTTTCGGAAGTCGATCGGGGATCCTTCCGCTTCCAGACAGATATAGCCCGCTCGCGGGTTGCAGTCATACCCGCCGCTCACAACCTCACCATTGACCGCCAGCGAAATCCTGCCGTCGATGCACTCAATGCGGTACTGATTCCACTCGCCCGCCCCTTTGGTACGGGACGCATTGGGCAGGCAACGCGCCCAGCCGTTCGGATGGGGTCGATCGGGCGTCATCGTGGCGCCCCAGATCGAGAAGATGTCACCTTCGCTCGTGTAATTCTCCGTCTCGACGCCGAGCATCACCTGCACTTCAATCGACCTGCTGAACGGCACGCCCGGTGCCGGCAGGGCGTCGGACCAGACGAAGACGCCAGCGTTTCCCGTGGGCTCGTGGTGCATCCACTCCAGTTCAAGGATGAAATCCTCGTACATGCGATCGGTGCGGAGCAGGCAGGTCGGTTTGCCGGTGCAGCGAATCATGCCTTCTTCGGCGCGCCACGTTGAGGCGGCGCCGTTGACGTTGACCCAGCCGTCCAACGTGGATCCATCAAAGAGGGGCAGGAAGCCGTCGCCGGTCGCCGCGAGCATCGTCAACGTGAAGAGCATTTGCATGGTCGGCAGCGTACACCGACCGCGGGTAGGCTGCCGTGCATGAGTGAACAAAGACTGGCCATCCTCGTGGGGGGCGGACCGGCGCCCGGGATCAACAGCGTCATCGCGGCTGCGACGATTCGCGCGCGGTTGCGGGGCGTGGACGTTCTGGGGATCCAGGGCGGTTTTGAGCGACTCATGGCGGGAGACGCGGGGGCTGCGGTACCTCTCGAGCCAGACCGCGTCAGTCGTATTCACTTTCGTGGAGGGTCTGTGCTTGGTACAAGCCGGGCGAACCCGACGCGCGATGCAGCTTCGATGCAACGCGTGGTGGACACCCTGGAGTCGCTCGGAGTGACCATGCTCCTGACGATCGGGGGAGATGACACCGCTTTCTCAGCGCAGGGCGTTGCGGCGGCAGCAGACGCCATCCGCGTGGCCCATGTCCCAAAGACCATTGACAATGATCTGGATCTCCCTGCCAATATCAACACCTTCGGGTACGAGACCGCTCGAAGCGTGGGGGTTGGCATCGTCCAGAACCTCATGGTTGACGCCAAGACGACGGGGCGGTGGTACTTCGTCGTCGCGATGGGCCGAAAGGCGGGCCACCTTGCACTTGGCATTGGAAAGGCGGCGGGGGCGACCATCACGATCATCCCCGAGGAGTTCAATGGTGATCAGGTCACGCTCGATGAGGTGGCGGATGTGCTCGCTGGCGCCATCATCAAGCGAAGGAGCCTCGGTCGGGGGGACGGTGTCGCGGTCATCGCTGAGGGAGTCTGCCTGTCCATCGACCCAGCCGAACTTGAAACGCTTGGCCACGTCGAGCGTGATGAGCACGGCCACATTCGGCTTGCTGAACTGGATCTTGGCCGGGTACTCGCGCGGGAGGTGGCGAGGCGTCTCGGTGAACTTGGGCACGACTCGACCATCGTTTCCAAAAACCTCGGGTACGAACTGCGATCGGCGGACCCGATCCCGATTGATCTGGAGTACACGAGAGACCTTGGGTACTGCGGCGCCCGCTATCTCATTCAGGGAGGCAGTGGCGCACTGGTGAGCCTGCAGGAAGGGCGGTTTGTGCCCATTCCTTTCGGCGATCTGGTCGATCCGGACTCCGGCCGCATGCGGGTGCGTCTGGTCGACATTCACTCCACACGCTACGCCATCGCACGTCGGTACATGATTCGAATTCGACGGGATGACTTTGACGACGCCGTCACGGTATCGCGCCTGGCCGAGGCCTGCGGGTGCGGCGAGGCTGTGTTCCGATCGCGGTTTGAGCCGCTGACCCGAAGAGAACCGCCGCCGCTCCAACTCACCTGAGGCAGTACCATGGCGGCGTGATCGCGGCCGGCATCTTCATTCTGTTGCTGCTCACGCTGCTGGCGATGCGGTCTCGGCGGCGATGGCCGGCCATACTTCTCTTCATCGTGTCGCTGGTCGCCGTCTGTCTGTTGCTGTCGCACCATGCGACCGATTCTCTGGGGCTCTCATTCTGATATGCGCCGACTTCTCTACATGCTGGCGCAGTTTGAGATTCTCGCCATCTGCGGCGTACTCCTCGGCGCATTCTGGATGCAGTTCGGGGAGTGGGAGGTCCCGTGCCCGCTGTGCATCATTCAGCGAATGGCAATGGTCTTGTGCGCGCTCGGCCCCGCCATGATCATGATGGAGGGGCTACGGGAACGAGACATCGGGCTTCCGGTGGTGCTCGCCGGGTACGGAATGAGTACGCTCGGAGCCGTCGTCGGGCTCGCTGCATCGAGCAGGCAGCTGCTGCTGCACATCATGCCAGGTGATCCCGGGTACGGCGGCACGGTCATGGGGCTCCATCTCTACACATGGGCCGTCGTCGTGTTTCTGTTCGTTTTGGCATTCAGCGGAACGCGATTGCTGCTGCTTCACTCGGTGGGGCCCCAGCGTGGCGAAGGCCGGGCCGGGACTCGGCTCGTCCTGTGGGTGCTCGGCCTGATCATCGCAGCCAACGCCGTGGCTGTGTTCTTTGAGGCTGGCATGCACTGGTATCTCCCCGACAATCCAACCGGGTACAGGCTTCTCGAAGGCCCATGAGCCATGAGGGGCGAACTGACCCGCCGCCCAGGCGCCTGCCGGTGATTTCATCCGGTGTAGCGCACCCGTGTGGAGAGGAATCTGACCCGGACGTGTGCGCGGCGTGCGTTGTGAAGTGGATCGAGCGGCGTGCAGCCGAGGAGGGCACGACGCCTGACGACGACTCGACCCATGTCGTGCTTGCGGTTCCGGTTGTGGGCGTGCAAAGCGAGCGTCAGCGTCGGACGCTGCGGCGCCGGCTTCGGGCACTTGATGTGCCTGCGGTGCTTCCTCGAGGAGACGATCGCGTGTTCCTGCGGTTTCCGCGTGGAACCTGCCCGCTGCATGAAGTGTCCGAGCGCCTGGAGGGACTTCCGCTGCGACTGGATCTCGCTGCCACGGAAGTCCGCTACGGCGCAGCGGCCGGTTCGCTGCCTGCCGACGTGCGGCTGCCGATGCGGGTGCTCGACGGCCTGGGGATGGTGGGGCGGGCGGTGTTTGGCCATCGTGAACTGCTTCTGGTCGTGATCTCGGGCGTGCTTCTGCTGGCTGGGTTCATCACGCATCTCGCCGGGGGAAGCGAAGCCGCGCGGCTCATCCTGCTGGGGCTGAGCGCCGTGTTGTCGAGCAGGTCCACCTTCGTTGAGGCGCTGGCAGTGCTGCGCCGCTTTCGAGTGGATGTGGATGTACTCATGTTTGTCGCGGCAGCGGGTGCCGCGGCGCTGGGGCATTACGAAGAGGCCGCGTTCCTGCTGTTTCTCTTTGGGCTCGGAGCGGCGGGCGAGCATCTCGCCCTGGAGCGGGCAAAGCGAGCCGTTGATGCGCTCAGTGATCTGGCACCGGACACGGCGGACCGCATCGAGCCTGATGGCTCGACCACTCGCGTGCCTGTTGAGGAGATTGTCGTCGGGGACCACGTCGCGGTGCATCCATTCGACCGCGTTCCGGTGGACGGAGCGGTGCAGGTCGGCCGTTCGGCGATCGACCAGTCACCGGTGACGGGCGAGTCAGTTCCGGTGGACAAAGAGCAGGGGGATGACGTCTTTGCCGGGACTGTTAATGGTGAGGGCGAACTGGTCGTTCGTGTCAGCACGCCTGCAGGCGAAAGCACGCTGGCCCGCATCATGCGGATGGTTGAGGAGGCTCAGGCAGCTCAGTCACCGGCAGAGCGATTCACAGAACGCGTCGAGCGAATCTATGTCCCCATCGTCTTTGTTTTGACAGCGGCGGTCGTCGCGATTCCGGCGTGGGCCGGGTGGGAGGACTGGGGCGTGTCGTTCTACCGCGGCATGGCCTTTCTGGTCGCGGCTTCGCCGTGCGCTGTTGCCATCGGCACTCCGGCTGCCGTGCTCTGCGGTCTGGGCCGCTCGGCGAGGTTGGGCGTGCTGATGAAGGGGGGGGCAGCGCTCGAGTCGTTGGGCCGTATGAAGGCCGTTGCGCTGGACAAGACCGGGACCATCACCGTCGGGCGTCCTCAGGTGACAACGGTCATCGCGACGGGAACCGCCTCGGAGCAGGAGGTCATCGGGCTTGCTGCTGCAGTGGAGCAAGCGGTGTCGCATCCACTGGCAGAGGCGATCGTTGAGGCAGCGGCGGAGCGGCAGGTCGCGCTTCCAGAGACGTCTCCGGTGCGGCAGATTGCAGGGCGCGGCGCGATTGCGGAAGTCGGTGGCCTGGAGATCGCGGTCGGGCGTGGGAACATGGGCGTGCTTGGCGAGGATGCCGGGCAGGCTGTCTCTCAGTTGGCCGAACGTGGAGAGAGCGTGGTGTGTGTCTTTCGGGCCG
Source organism: Phycisphaerales bacterium (assembly GCA_030748575.1). Taxonomy (GTDB): domain Bacteria; phylum Planctomycetota; class Phycisphaerae; order Phycisphaerales; family SM1A02; genus UBA12567. Next base: position 337,647 of record JASMLR010000001.1, read on the forward strand.
GTGCTGCGATCGGCGTCATTGGGCTCGCCGATCGGCCGAGACCTGAAGCTGCGGCAGCAGTGGCGGACCTGCGCGCATTGGGCGTGGAGTCGGTGGCCATGATCACCGGTGATCACGCTGGCGCTGCGGCGTCCGTGGCTGAAGCGGTTGGGATTGAAGACGTTCGGGCGGATCTGCTTCCGGAGGACAAGTTGGGCATCGTTGAGTCGTTGCGAGAGACCTACGGCAGCGTCGCCATGGTGGGCGACGGGGTCAACGACGCGCCTGCATTGGCTGCAGCAGATGTGGGCGTGGCGATGGGCGCGGCGGGAACGGACGTGGCGATGGAGACCGCCGACGTGGTGCTCATGGGGAGCGACCTGCAACTGCTTACGGATGCGGTGGCGCTCTCGCAGGCCAGCAGGCGGATGATCATGCACAATCTGCTGATCGCTTTGAGCGTGATCTGCGTGGTGGCGCCGCTTGCGGTGATCGGGGTGGCGGATCTGGGGCCTGCGGTGCTTCTGCACGAGGGTTCGACCATCGTTGTGGTGGTCAACGCCTTGCGGCTGCTCCAATGGACGTCCGGCCGCCGCCCGATCCCACCGCCGCCCAACTGACCGCCGGTCACTTTATGTGCTTGTTTGACAACAGGTTAGAAAACTGCGGTTTTGTAACGGCTTGGGGTGCAACGAGATAAAGTGACCGGCGGTCGTTGGTACCCTTTGCGGCCTATGAACAAGAAGTTGTTTCAGCGGCTGTGTGAGACGCCTGGTGTGCCCGGGCGGGAGGAGCGGGTTCGTGAGGTTGTCAAAGGCGCCATTCGCGGGCTGTTTGACGAGGTCCGCGAAGACGCGATGGGCTCGCTCATCTGCACGCGAAAGCGAACCAGTGGCAACAAACGTACGCCCACCCGGATCCTGATCTGTGCTCATATGGACGAGATCGGGTTCTACGTACGCCACGTCGACGAGCAGGGGTACGCCTGGGTCAACCCGGCGGGTGGGTTTGACCCACGCAACCTCTTTCACAGACGCGTCATGGTGTGCACGGACAAAGGTGATCACATCGGAGTCATGACGGCCGGGGGCAAGCCCGTCCACATTTCGACCCCGGAAGAACGCAAGCAGATTCCGGAGCCGCTCGGCTTCTATGTCGATCTCGGTATGGATGCAGAGAAGGCTCGCAAGGCCGTGCAGGTTGGCGACTACGTCGTCATGCATGAACCATTCGTCGAGCAGCCCGAGGCATTCATGTCCAAGGCGATTGACAATCGCTTCGCCGTGTTCTGCGCCATTGAGGCTGTCAAGAAGCTCTCGAAAGGCAAGGGGCACGCCTGTGAAATCGTCGTGGCGTTTACGACCCAGGAAGAGGTGGGGCTCCGCGGGGCGTTCACTGCGGCGGAAGCCGTGCATGCCGACCTCGGCATCGGCCTGGACGTCACCCTGTGCGCCGACACGCCGGGCGTGCCGGAAGCCGATCGCGTCACCAAGCGTGGCGACGGGGCCGGCGTCATGTTTATGGACAGTTCCATGATTGCTGATCGTTCGCTCGCAGAGGACATCTGCCGCGTTGCCAAGCGTCGCAAGATCCCGTATCAGCGGTGCATTCTTCCCCGTGGCGGACAGGACGGGGCTGCAATCCAACGAAGCCGGCATGGCGTGCGGTGCGCCGCCGTCGTGTGCGGGACTCGCTATGTCCACACAATCACCGAGTCCATTCACAAGGGCGATCTGCAAGCGACCATCGACCTGCTCGCCGCATGGATCGGATCGGTCAAGTAGGAAGGACGGATATGAAAAGCATCATCGTGGCTGCCGGCATCGCGCTGGCTGGACTGCTCGGCGCGCAGGCTTCGCAGACGCCTGCCTCGGTCGCTCCTCCCGAACAGTGGACCCTTGATCCAGTGCACAGCGCGGCGCTCTTTCGCATCCACCATGCGGGCGCGGGCCGGTTCTGGGGTCGGTTCAATGACGTGAGCGGCACCGTTGACTGGAACCGGGATGACTCCGCGGCGCCGGAGTTCGCGGTTGCAGTCGCCGCAGAGAGCATAGACACGGGAAACACCAAGCTTGACGGACACCTCAAGGCGCCCGATTTCTTCAATGCTCGGGAGTTTGAGTCGATCACGTTCAACAGCACGGGCGGTGAACGCCTCGGCGAGCGGCGATGGCGAATCACCGGTGACATGACGCTTCTCGGTGTGACCAAGCCGATTGAAGCGGAGGTAGAAGTGACCGGCGTGGTTGGAAGCCCGGTGATGGCGAAGGCTGGGTGGGAAGCGAAGTTTGAGATCGACCGATCGGCATTCGGGATGGACTGGGGGATTGATCGAGGTGCGCTCAGCGACGACGTTCAACTCATCGTGGCGCTGGAGGGCGGCATCGAGCCGGGCCGCTGACCGATGTTGGAGCCGCTCGTGTGGAGTGTCGCCCTTCCTGCCATCGGCGCGGGCGTGCTGCTGGCGTTGGTGTGGTGGGCCGCAGGAGACGGATGCACCTGGGTACCGAGGGTGGTGGTTCCGCTGGTCCTGGCCGGGGCAGCTGCCGGATCGTTCATCGCGAGCATCGGGCTACCCGAGTGGCCGCTGGCGCAGAAGTGGCACGGGCTTGTATGGGTGTTTGGTGCGATCGCGGCGGCCGGGATGCTCGATGGCGCCTTGAGGGCAGGCGACTGGGCCGCCCGCTTGGTCGTGGCATGCGTCGCCGGCGGGGCGGCCGCATGGTTGCTGCACCTCCCTGACACGCCGCCGCTGGCTGTGGGCATGGCTGTCGGGGGGCTTACCTACGTCGGGGGCATGCTTGATTCCAGCGGGCGGGGCGTCCCGATCCTGGCCGGCATCTGGGCCGGCGGGGCAGCCCTGTCGCTGCTCATTCTCGTTGCAGCGTCCATGACGGTGTCACTGATCGCCGGCGCTGTGTCGGCAACCGCCGCGCTGGTCGTGCTTGTCGGGATTCTGCTTCGAGGCCGCGCGGTATGGCGGTCCGGTGGCGGCGGCGCGGCGGGGGGCGGCCTGCTCGCCGCACTCGCGCTCACGGGGTGGTCGTACGACTACGACATCGTCCCCTTGTGGGCATGGTGGGCTGGAGTCGCGGGGTTCCCGATCGCCTGTATGCTGGAACTTGGCTCACTTGAGAAGTGGCATGGCGTGATGTCGGGTCTGGCACGGACAGGTGTGCTGGTAGCGCCGCCCGTGGCAGCGATCGTCCTCAATTGGGACGCGATTCAGGGAGCGTTCAGTGGCTGAACCACAACTCGCGCGAAAGAGGGCGTTCCTTGGGGTCGCCATGGTGGCCTTTGCCGAACTGTGGGAACGGGCCAGTTACTACAGCCTTGTGGCGCTCTTGGCGCTGTACGCCATCGCGCCCATTGCCCATGGCGGGAAGCACGGCGGGCTCGGACTCTCCCAGTCCGACGCCATCAAGATCTCGGGGGACTACACCCTGATGGCGTTTGGTCTTCCGGTCGTCTTCGGGTTTCTGGGCGATCGGTTCATTGGCCACTACAGGTCAGTCGTGTTGGGCGCTGGTGTCATCGTTTCGGGCCATGCGACGCTCTTCTTCGGTGATCACGAGAGCGTGGTTGTGCTCTGGACAGCGCTCTGGCTTGTGGCGTCCGGCACCGGCCTGCTCAAGCCGGCGATGCCGTGCCTGGTGAGTTCGTTCTACGGCCAAGACCGCGTGCGTCGCGACCAGGCCTTCAAGTACTACTACATGATGATCAACATCGGCGGAATGGCGGGGCCGCTCGTGGCTGGGATCATTCAGGTCAACTACGGGTTTGACTGGGCGTTTCTGTGGGCGGGTCTGGGCATGTCGGTGGCACTTGTGCTGCTCATTCTCGCTCGCCCCCTCGTACCCACGACCGAGCGAGGCCGGCCCGGTTTCGCCTGCGACGGAGTACCGGAACCGCCCGATCCCATCGCGGATGACCCGCCGCGTCGCCGCATCAACATTGGAATGTTGTGCACGCTCTTCGTGCTGTTCATGGTGTGGGCGCTCGCCTACGGGGTGTTTGCCGGCAGCGCCACGAGCGAACTCATCGGCAACTCGTACGTCGATCGCAACGTGCTCGGTTGGAAGATCCCCGCGGCGGCGATGAACTCGATCGAACCGGCGATCATTGTGGTGGCGACCCCGCTTCTCGCCTTCGCCCTCACCAGGCTGGCGCGTCGCGGACGGTTTCCCCATTCCGTGTACCAGATGGTCATCGGCGGCCTTCTTTCCTGCGCCGCGGTGGTCACGCTCGGGTGGCTCGCCATGTCCATTCCCGCGGGCGCAGCGTCCGCGCCGGTGATTGCCCTGTGGGCCTTTGTCGGGGCCTACGCCCTCATGAGCGTTGGAGAGGTCCTGGTCTCGCCGGTGTACATGGCCGTCATCACACGGCTGGCGCCCCGGCGGCAGCAGGCGACCTGGCAGGGGGCGGTGCTGCTGGCGATCGGCATCCTCGGGTTTGCGACCAGCCGAATCGGTGCCTACGCCGAGTCCGAGGGCGGCATTTACCGGGTGGAGACGTTCATCATGACGGGCCTGGCGGCTCTGGCCGTGGTGGTGGTGTTTGCGGCCTTCTCGCCCTTGATTGCCCGGGTCATTCAGCGGCACAATCCTCAGAACGTGACGGCAGATCCCACGCTCGGGGACGAAATCGAGGCGCTGGTTCAGGTCGACGCGAGCGAACCGGCCGTGGGCGTTCGCGTAGAGAAATCCGACGATTCCTGAGTTCCTCGGGGATGCGATGCAATCTATACTGGCCCGTCCAGTTTGACCTGGCACCCGAGACCTCACCGATGACCAGCTCACATCCAGCCCGGCGACTCCTCCTCGGCCTGCTCGCCGTTGGCATGGTCTTGAATGGCCGGCTCGCTGTGGCTGACTGCCCCGAACGCAGCCCGGAGGCATGCGTGGACCAGACTGCACCGGCGTGCCGGACAGCGGCTGCCGCATCGTGCTGTCAGGCGGTGGTTCGGGCTGTAGAGGCGACCTCGTGCTGCATGGCGCGGCGTACCTGCGAGCCCCAACCTGAGCCCCTCTCTGAGCCGCCTTGTGAGCAGCGGAGCGACTGCAATGATTGCGTGCTGGGTTTGTGCCCGCTGACGCAGTGGGTAGGGGTGGTCGATGATCGTGATGCGAGCCAATGCGATGCATTGAGATGCGCCCGGGTGGATGTTGATGCCTTGCAGCCGACCTCACCGCCGGCCTGCAGTCATCCGCCACCTTTGCCTCGCTCGCCTGCCACCCGGCGGGCCCTTCAGAGTGTGTGGCTGACCTGAGCAGCAGGTGTTCATCGCCTGTTCTCAGTTTCTCAGTCATTCAAGGGTTTGCCCGCCAAGGGCGCCCACTACAACTTTGGAGTTTCATATGTTTCGTTCCATTCTTGCGCTCGCAGTGAGCGCGATCATCGTCGGCGGTTGCGCCGGAAACCAGAAGGCGGCCCCAGGTTGTTCGGGCAGCTGTGATGCCGCGGCGTGTGCGGCCACCACCGCCGACGGGAAGCCCGCGTGCCTGGACGGTCTCACCGTCAAGTGTGGCGGGAAGACATGTACCCTCAAGCGATCCGACGATGGATCATGGGGCATGTTGTGCGACGGGAAGGTGTGCACGACCTCGAAGGCCACGGTCACCGAGGGCGGCGCCACGATCGAGTGCTGCCGCAAGACGCTGGTCATCAAGAAGACCGCAAACGGCTGCACAGTCGAGTGCGATCAAGGCACCTGCCGCCCCTCGATCTCCATGACGGCTCAGGGCTGCGTGATCGCCTGCAACACCCCCGGCTCGGGCGGTGGATGCGGCGGTTGCAAGGACGGCAAGAAGGCCGATGGATGCGGGAAGACCGCAGCTGCTTCGAAGTGCTCAACCCCCGCGGCGGCTGCCGCGGCCGGGTGCTGCAAGTCCAAGGGCTGATTCGGTTCTGCTTGGATTGCTTTGGCGGGCGCGTCGGCTTCGGCCGGCGCGCCCGTTTTGCATGCGGTCCCGCATCGCAGGCGATAGGCTGCCCGGATGCTTGCCTCTCTGCTGTGCTGGGTCGGAGCCGTCGGTGTTGCCGACGCATCCCAGCATGTGCTGACGCTCCATCGCGGGGACACGGTGCTGGTCGAGGTTCTCGACGCTGATGGCCAGCACGTCACCGTTCGCCATCCCGTGTTTGGCGAGGTGGCGGTGCCGCTGGACGACATCGCGTCGCTCCAGCAAGCCCCTCAGCAAGCCCCTCAGCAAGTCGCCAGCGCCTCGCCAGCGTCTGAGCCAGCCGGCGGCGTCTCGCAGATCTCGGCGCGGCCCGGGGCCGCGACGGCGCCGCCCGCCGTGGACCGTGCCGGACGCTCACCCGAGGCCGGGAGGCCCCAGGAACCGCCGCCCCCCCCGGCCGCTCCCGCAGCGGCCCCGGCCCCGGCCCCGGCCCCGGAACCTGAACCGGAGGCTGTGCCCTGGAAGGGGCGGCTTGGCGCAGCGTTCACCGGGAGCCAGACCACCCAGACCACATACAACCTTCGCTTGAGCGGTCGGCTGTATCGCACAGCACCAGAGAGCAGGACCGATCTCAGCGTCTCCTACTACCTCAACTCCGCCGATGGCAACATCACGGACAATGACCTGCTGGCTCGAGGTGAGCAGAACTGGCTCAATCCCGAGAGTGAGTGGGAAGTCTTTGTTCAGTCGACCTACCAGTACGACCAGTTCGAGGCATGGGCGCATCGCCTGAGCCCGTATGGCGGATTGGGTCTGCAGTTGGTCCAGGAGGACGACTTCATGCTCAATGTCAAGGGAGGGGGCGGTGTGACGTGGGAGCAGGGCGCCGGCCTTGTGCGGCCGCAGGCACTGTTTGAGGTGGAAGTCAATTGGAAGATTGACGAGTTGCAGTCCTTGGCGGGGTACTCGTCCATCGCGCCGGATGTCGAGAACCCCGCTGACTTTCTCGCGACGATCAAGTGGGACTGGCGGCTGCGGCTGGGCAAGGAGTCGCCACTGGCGTTGAACATCGGCGTTCGTGAAATCTATGACTCAACTCCGGGATCCGGAGCCAATCACAGCGACTTCAAGCTGTGGGCGGGGGTCACGTGGGACTTTTGACGGGAGCACCTGAGTGAGCAGCGCTTATCTGGTGGCAGGGTTGACTTTGGTTGTGGCAACCGGCGTGATGGCCGACGAGGCGGTGCACGTGGCGCTTCCTGACGGTGATCGGTTGACCGGCACGCTGGTGTCGACCGACGGGAAGACCACGGTGATTCACCATGCCGTGCTCGGAGACGTCTCGGTCCCCGCGTCATACGTCGTGGAGGACAAGGCTGATTCAGGTTCAGCGAGCAGTGGTTCCAGCGATGGGGACCACGCGGACGGAAACGCCTCGGCCTCCGAGGAACCTGCAGAGGCGAGTCCATGGTCGGGTTCCGTTTCGCTTGCCGCGACGGCGAGCCGCACCTCGAGCAGTACCTACAACATTCGCCTTGGCGCAGAGGCGCACCGCAAGACCGACGCCGAGCAGTTCGACCTCACCGCGTCGTGGTACTGGAATCAATCCAATGGGGTGACTTCCGACAATGACATCCTGGTGCGGGCCGTCCAGGAGTGGTTCATTCCGGAGAGCCGATGGCTCTTGTTTGCGCAAGGGACGTGGCAGTACGATCAGTTTGAGGACTGGGGCCATCGAGTGAGTCCCTACGGCGGCGTCGGCTATCGCGTGTTCGATCGGGACGACCTGTCCCTGACGCTCAAAGGGGGTGCTGGTGTGACATGGCAGTACCGAGGGAACGAAGTCGACCCGCAACTGCTGTTTGAGGCGAACACGGACTGGAAGATTGATGATCGACAGAATCTGTCCGGTTTTGCGTCGATTGCGCCGGATCCCGTGCGGTGGGACCACTACCTCGCGACCCTGTCGGTTGACTGGAAGTACCGATTGGGCGACGAGACGGCCTGGGCCTTCAATGTTGGCCTCCGAAACATCTACGACTCCAACCCGAGCGGCGGATCGACCGCCAACGACCTGAAGGTGTACGCAGGATTATCAGTGGAGTATTGAACCGTCGCTTACCAGGCCGGCCACCAGATGATCAGTGCGGCGCCCCCCGCAATTCCGGCGAGCATGAATGGGAGCAGCAGCGTGAGCAGGCGGCGGCCGCCGAGGCAGCCCGCCAGGATGGTCTTGAACATGATGTTGCTGATGGCGCCGGTGAGAATGAGCCGCCCGCCTGCCGCGGCGGGAAGATCGCCCTGATCAACCATCTGGGATGTTGCCAGTGTGATGGCGTCCATGTCGGTCAGGCCGGAGAGCGCTGCGACGGCGTAGAGACCGGAGTCGCCCAGATACTCCCGCCCGGCCGCGACCGCCAGGAGTACGCCCGCGTACAACAGGCCGAACACGACCGCGCCGCGGATGCTGGAAGGAGCATGCGAGAGATCCGTCGATGGCTTGTGCCTGCACAGCAGGACCAGGGCAATGATCGCCAGCAAGCCCATCCATCCCAGCAGTGCGAACAGGGGCGGGCCGATGTCGGGTAGCGTTCCGCGAGCGACCAGTGCCACCTCGAAGAGGACCCTGGCGAAGACGACGGTGGACGCGAGCAGCACGATAACGCCCGCTGCGCGGCGGTCGGCGGTTTTGCGGCACTGGCGACTCACTGCGATCGTCGTTGCGGTGCTCGAAATGAGTCCCCCGAGGATGCCCGCAACGACCGTGCCGGATCGCCGGCCGAAGAGGCGTTGCGCCAGCCAGGCGGCGAGGCTGATGCCGACGATCAGGACGACCATGAGCCAGACATGGAACGGGTTCAGCACGCCGTATGGGCCCATCGGGACATTGGGCAGCACAGGCAGAATCACCATGCCCACCAGAACCAGTTGCACAACGCCTTGCACGTCGGCCTGGCTCGTGGCTTCAATCAACCGCTTGAGCGGCTTCTTCCAATGCAGGAGCAACGCGACGATGCCGGTCATGACCACGGCCGAGCCCGCGTGGCCACTGGTGCAGAGAAGCCCGACGCAGAACATCACCAGGCCGGCTACGAGGGATGTGAATCCGACTCGCTCGGCGGATCCTGATCGGATGGCGACCGTCAACGCTGCAAGTGACACAAAGCCGCCCAGAACCACCATGCCGCCCATCGTTTTCGCGAGCAGTCCGCAGAGCGCGCCGAACATGGTCAGCAGCGTGAAGGTCCGCCCCGCCGGGTGCTGATCAGCCCACTCTCGCTGTAGACCGACCAAGAGCCCGAGGGCCGTGGCAAGTCCGAGATGGAGGAGGTCTGTCGTCGGCATGTGTCATGCGCGGTCGGAGGATCGGGGCTATCTCGACCGTGAGGATGCCCGGAATGATCGTCTGTGACCGGGTGGGTGCTCGCCCTTGGCGACCGGTCGCATGCCTTCGTCCTGATAGGCCTCTCGGAACGATTCCAGAGTCGTCTCGTGTAGGAGTCGGTCTACCGCGTCCTGGACCTCCACAAGTTTCCCGTGGAGCGGGCATGGCTCACCGACACCGCAGACACCGCCGCCGAACGGGCACGCGTCAGACGAGTCTTCCCGCTCGAAGAGCCGGTAGATGTCGAAGAGGCGAATCTTTTTCGGTGGGCGGGCCAGCGTATAGCCGCCCCCTGGCCCGGGCGTGCCGGAGACGAGGCCGGCTTGTGAGAGGCTCGTCAGGATCTTGGCCACAAACGGACGCTGCAGGCCGCGTGAATCCGCGATCTGGGTTGCCGAAAGGCGGGTGGTCCCTCCGTCGTATACCTCCGCCAGGCGGGAGGCCGCCGCAATGGCTGTCTCTGTCTGCTTGCTGTACATGCGTGTGGTGTCCCTGTCCCTGTGCGTGGGGGCCCGATGAACGGAGGTTCAGTGGGCGTCGTCTCTGGAGTGTTGATGCTCGACGGTCAGCCGTCTCCTGCGAGGAGCCCCATTCTGTGGGCTGAGGACATCAATCGTGTTTGGGTGGATCTGAATGACGGCGAAGTGGTCTGGCTGCCACGCCGGATCGTGGTCGCTGCGGTTGAGTGCCTCAAGCCGAAGATCATGCGGTGGCGCCTCGCCCGTGTCGTGCCGAAGCTGCTGAACGATGGCCCTGATGTGGTGCCAGTGCGCCCGGATCTCCTCGTCGGATGTCACAATGCTCGCTGTGCCGCGGAGCCGCAGTTGCAGGTCCGTCGGTGCATCGTAGACCACAACACAGGCCGCCGGATCGGCCTGCATCTGGCGGATCTTCGTACTTGCCGCGTCCGCGTGGTACCAGATGGCTCCTTGCACTTCAGAGGCGCCGCGCAGCACCATCAGCCGCGCATCGGGACCGCCGCCCTCGGCGGTTGTAGCCAGGACATGCAGGTGCATGGAGTCTTCCGGAGTATCCGCCGCGGCCGCGAGCCGGTTCCAGACCCAGTGCAGCAAGGCGGCGTCATCGAGCGCGGCCAGATCGAGCGTGGGGCGTGGTTCAGAAAGACTCATGCCGGGACCTCGTTTGTATCGGCAGGGGACAGGGCAATGCTCTGGTCAGCGGCTGGCGAGCGGGCCGTGAGAACGGGCCGGGCGTGCCCTTCAAGGAGACGCTGAGCGGCACTCCCCAGAATCATGCGTTGCATCACGGTATGCCCACGCGTGCCGACGGCGATGAAATCACAATCGGCTTCTTCCGCGTAGTGCTCCAGGCTTTGAGCAGCCTGTCCTGTGGTGGCTGCAAAGGTTGCTTCGACACCTCCGCCGGTGGCGTCCGCGGCGAGTCCCTCAAGCATGTGCAAGGCCTCGCGGCGGCGGTGCTCGACCAGTTCATCGGTCACCTGGGCCGGGCCGTACCCCATAGCCTCATACGGCATCGATGGTGACTCGCACACATGCAGGAGTGTCAGCCGCCCGCCGCCTGCGGCGCCGAGCAGCCGGATGGCGGCGGTCGTTGCCAGAGCCGACTCTTCGGAGAAGTCGACGCCCACCAGCCCGTGCAGCGGTCGGGCCGCATCGGGGCCCGACTGAGGCGGCAGCGACAAGACTGGGCATGGCGCAAAGCGAACAAGCCTGCGGGCCGTCGTGCCGAGACGGACCCATGGCAACTTGGAGTGGCCGCGCACGCCGATGATGAGCAGGTCGGACCGGGCGCGGGCCGCTTGCTCGACAATGGCCTCCCAGACGGGGCGGCCGGACGTGACGGATGTCTCGATGTGGGCGTCGCTGCCGTCGAGGCTCGCGGCCGTCGTCTGGAGCGTTTCCTCGGCAGCAGTGGCCGCCGCCGGGCCGTGGGCGGCGTCGACCACGTGGGTGATGTGGAGGGTGGTCCCTGGCGATTGGAAGGTAGAGGCGGCCCATGCGACCGCGGCATTCCCGGCGGGAGATGCGTCGGTGGCGACCAGAATGCGAAAGCCGCCGTGGGTAACGTGCTCCGGGTGGGACGCGGTCGGCATGGGCGCAGGCCTCCACCCGCGATCCTATGGCGACGAAGCGGGTTTGCCTAGGGCAAAGGACGAATCATCGGTAAAGATTTCTGCTATTCTGTGCCGGGCCCCCAATCGCGTCGCCACGCGTGCTGAGGCCCTCGGGTTGCCCCGATTGCGACACATGACACTGGATGCAGTTGGCCCGCTCCGGGTGGCTCGTCTGGAGACCTGCCCACCCAAGACGACCGTGGCATGCGAGGCAGTTCGTTCGCATCAAGGTCCCATGGGGCATGGTCGGCGGCGCTTCTGCCCAGGCTCTGGTGGAGGGCCCCGTCCGGAAGCGTCCCTCGAAGGTCGATGACGGCAGGGATGGGCCCGCCGCGCGTGCTGCGAATGCGAGCGGAGCTTCGGCGGTTACGTGGCACTGCTCGCACGCCGCCAGATAGGGGTGAGGCATGGCTCGGGCCACCTGCGCGCCCATCTTGAAACCGGCGCCGTGGCAATCGAGGCACGACTTGGTGTGCGTGAACGACTCCACGTCGTGGGGAATGACCGGGGGCGCCCCGTCGTAGGCGCGTCGCTCGGCGCGGGCCTTGAGCGACGCCAGGCACACCTGCTCCTGATCTGCAAGCACGGGCAGCCGTCTGATGAGGGGCTCCCCCTGCGCCGCGGGTGTGGTCAGCATTCGGGTCGGTGAGTCGGCCGGCGGCGGCGTTGGTGCTGCCGGTCGGTCACTGGTCCCGGCGGCCAGCAGCGTGGCGCCTGCAACCAGCGCGGCGGCCGCAGTGAGCGCGATGGATTGGAGTCGAGTCATGGCGATCCTCCATCAGGCGCGGCGAACATTCGCTGCGCACTTCTTGTAGTCGGGCTGCTTGGAAATCGGGTCGTGCGCGTCCAGCGTGAGTGCATTCACGAGCAGACGCTCGTCGAAGAACGGGACGAAGATCGATCCTCGCGGCGGCTGGCCGCGGCCATCCACCCATGCTGGGAGCGTCAGTTCGCCCCGTCGCGTCGAGACCGTGACGCGGTCTCCGCTCTTGACACCGAGGCTCCCCGCGTCTGCGGCATGGAGCTCGACGTAGGCCGTGGGCATGGATTCCTGCAACTGAGGAATCCGCCCGGTCATCGTTCCGCTGTGCCAGTGTTCGAGAACCCGGCCCGTGCAGAGCCAGAAGGGATAGTCAGTGTCGGGCGACTCGGGCGGCGGCACATACGGGCGGAACCAGATCTGCGCCTTTCCGTCCCCCGTTTTGGAGTGGTAGAAGTCGATGTCCTCGCCGTCGGCGACGTATGGGTCGTCGAATCCGGAGAATCGGAACCGGGTCTCCCGCCAGGACCCGTCGTCCTGTTGTACCACCGGCCACCGGAGCCCGCGGGACGCGACGTAGACGTCGTAGGGGGCAAGGTCCTTGTGCTTCATTCGCGCGAAGGGGCGGTACTCTTCGAACAGGTAGCGGTCCACATTGGTGTCGTAATAGTGCGCCCACTCCCAGGCGGGGACTTCCTGGCCCTGCTGGTCTCGAATCGTGAAGATGAAGTCGCCGTCCTTGTCACGCATTCCCTCGTGGCCACGGTCATACAGTCGCCTTGCGGCAGCGATGACCTGCCACGTGTCATCCCGAGCATCTCCTGGTGGAAGAACCTGCCGGAACCACTGTTGGGTGCGGCGTTCTGAGTTGCCGAAGATGCCGTTCTTCTCGACCCACATCGCCGATGGAAGCACCAGGTCCGCCATCTCGGTCGTGGCTGTCGGATAGCAGTCGGAGACGATCAGAAACTTGTCTTCAAGGCCAGCCTTGCCGCGGAAGAGTTTCTCGAGATTGGGGAGCGTCTGTCCCGGGTTCGTCACCTGCACCCAGACGGTTGAGACGCTGCCGCCCTCGTCGGTCGGCGTGCAGAAGTTGTCCCACATGGCGATGGTGTGCGTGCCGGGCTTGGGATTGATGCGGCCTCGAGGGAGATTCCAGAAGTCCTCGCAGTGTGCGCGATGCGCTTCCTTCTTGACGATGCGGCCGCCGGGGAGTGCGTGGGCCAGCGTGCCGACTTCGCGGGCGGTGCCGCATGCCGAGGGCTGGCCTGTCAGGCTTGTGGGGGAGTCGCCGGGCGTTCCGAAGTGGCCGCTCAGCAGGTGCAGGCCGTGAATGAGCGTGTTCATGGCCGTCCCGCGGGTGTGTTGGTTGACGCCCATGCACCAGAGGCTGGTGATCTTCTTTGATGGGTCGCAGAACCGGTCAGCGAGGAGCCGGAGCTGCTCGGCGGGGACCCCTGAGATCTCCTCAACGTATTCGAATGTGTAGGGATCGAGCGATGTGGCGTACTCCTTGAAGGACGACGCTTCGCCGAAGAGGCTCGGCTTCTCCGTGTCCTTGCGAAAGGCGCAGTGCCGTCCGACAAAGTCCTTGTCCCATGCGTTCCGCGCGATGAGTTCTCTGGCAATGCAATTGGCAATGGCCAGATCGGTCTGAGGCGTGAAGTTCAGGTAGTGGTCTGCAAAGTCCGTTGTTCGCGTGCGGCGGGTGCCGAGGTCGAAGAGTTCGACCTTCTCGCCTCGTGATCGACGGTCCATGACTCGGCTGAACAGCACCGGGTGCATCTCCGCAGGGTTGTTGCCCCATGTGATCAGGACATCGCACACATCGAGGTCGTCGTAGCAGCCGGCGGGTTCGTCGACCCCGTAGGTCGCCAGAAACCCGGTCACGGCCGACGCCATGCACAGGCGGGCATTGGGATCGATGTTGTTGTTGGAGAGCCCGCCCTTGATGAACTTCTGGCAGGCGTACCCCTCGGGAATGGTCCACTGGCCGGACCCGTAGATGGCAAAGCCCGCCTGATCGCCCTCAATCCGGTCGGCGATCACATCCATGGCCTCGTCCCAGGTCACCGGCTCCAGGTGGCCGTTCCTGCGGAGCATCGGGGTCTTCAGCCGGTCGGGGCCGTAGAGGATGCCGCCGACGTGATACCCCTTCGCGCAGAGCAGGCCCTTGTTGACGTCGGCCTTGAGATCTCCGCGAATGGCCTCGACGCGGCCATGCCGCGTGCCGACCATCACGTGGCACCCTGTACCGCAGAAACGGCAGGGGGCCTTATCCCAGGTGAGTTCGTCGGAATCCAGGACGTCAAGGGAGACATCCCCGCGGGCCATCTTGGTGGCGGCTGCCGCTGCGGCGGCCATTGCCGTACGGGCCATGAACTGTCGTCTGTCAAAGGTCATGATGCACTCTCCAACTGCGTGGACGGGGCGTGAGGGCGCGGCGCGGGTTCGTCCAGGCCGATCCATGTGATGGCCACGTGATCGACGCCGGCGTACGACTCGATGGTCTGGATGCACTTCGTGGTCGTTGGTTGGTCCGCCTGAATGGTGGCGGGGAGGTACCGGCCATCGACCGGCTGCCCGATCGCGATGTCGGGAAGCCGCTCGATGGCCAGCAGGGTTGGGGCGCGACGGGCCGAGTCCTCCGCAAGCGTGATGACAAGTCCGCTGGTAGGCATGACGCAGGCTCCGAGGCTCCCCTGAGAAGAGAGGAGGCGTGTAACGCGGACAAGTGCGTCCGCGATTTGCCATCCTACTGCGATCGGTCGGCTTCGTCGACTCTGATGATCGCTGATTTGTGAAAAATCCGACAAAAGAAATGCGGCCTTACGGCCCCGAAAGCCATTCTGCGACCAGTTCTCAACAGCGGCGAGCCGGTCTGTGAAAAATGCGACAAAATGGCATGTGGGCCGCCGAGATCTGGAACAACCGATCTAGATTTCGGTACGCTGTGTCGAACGCCGCCCATGGCGGGCGGACATCAGGAGGTGCGAATCATGAACGCATCAAGGTTCATCGGGCTGGCAATGGCGGGCGTCGTGACGCCCATGCTGCTGGCGGACGACGGCGACGCGCTGCGGGCGCGGATTGCCGATTTGGAGGCGCAGCAGTCGCAGACCAATGCACTGCTCGGCGCCTTGCAGGGCGATCTCGACCTGGTTCAGGCCGAGACGTCGGACACATGGCTCAGCGAAGCGCGGGCCGAAGAGATTCGCGGAATCGTGCAGGACGTTCTTGCTGACGCCGACACGCGGGCATCGTTGCAGGGCAACGGCGCCACGAGCGGCTACGACAAGGGCTTCTTCATTGCGTCGGCTGACGGAAAGTTCAAGCTGACCATGAACGCGAACCTCCAGTTCCGGTTTGCCTGGAACCACCGCGATCAGCCAATCACGACGCCGACCGAATCGGATCTCTTCGGATTCTCGAACCAACGGACGGCGCTGATCTTCAAAGGCCATGCATTTGACCCGTCTCTGACGTACTTCGTGCAGGCGATGTACGGCGCCAACTACAACGGCGCGTTGATGGATGCCTGGATCGGCAAGTCGTTCGATGGTGGATGGAAACTCCGAGCCGGCAAGTTCCGAGAGCCATTCATGCGTGAAACGCTCGTTGGCTACACCCAGCAGCTTGCTGTGGACCGCTCGCTCATGCAGTACTACATGGGCATCGGCCGTTCGCAGGGCCTGGAACTCAGCAACAAGGGCGACAACTTCCGCTTCTCGGCTGCTGCATTTGAGGCCTTTGACACGATCGCGGGTACCCCAGCGCTGGGACCGATCGGAAACACCTACGACAGCATCGCATTTGCGGCACGGGCCGAGTACCTGGCGATGGGCTCCTGGGGTGACGTCAAGAATTACACCGCGTTCGCGCCTGCAGAGGCGTCACTGCTCATCGGTGGCGCGGTGGCCTACGCCACGACCGACCAGCAGTTGGTGGGTGGTACTGGCCAGCAGCACGACCTCCGCTGGACCGGTGACGTGACGTACAACTTTGATGGCGGTTCCATTGCCGCAGCGGTCGTCATGGCCAACATCAACGAAGATCCGTTTGGTCTAGCCCGAGAACGCGACAGCGTCTGGGGCTTCAATGTGCAGGGGGGCTTCTTCCTCGATGAAGACCTGCAGGCGTTTGCCCGCTACGAGTGGGCCGACTCCATGTACGCCGGTGACGATGACATGAGCATCGTACAGGCCGGTGTCAACTACTATATGCACGGCCAGAATGTGAAGTGGTCGAGCGATATCGGCTACTCGTTCAACCAACTGCCCGCGACCTACTTCAGTGTTGTGCAGGGCGGCCTCGGTAACGGTGGCACGAACCTCACTGGATGGACAGCTGATGCCGGTGACGGCCAGTGGCTGATCCGTTCGCAGGTGCAGCTCTGTTTCTGAGTTTCCAGGAGTCCTTCCTCCCTGTCGGGAATCCGCCATGAGTAATCGTCCATTTGAAGTCGTGATCAGTTGGGGCATCCCCCTTGTGCTGCTGGCACTTGCGGCCGTGATGTTCTGGTCACCGATCGAACTGGACGATCCGATTCCCGCGCCGGTCCATGTGGACCGGATGAGCCTTGGTGCTCATCCGGTCCGCGTGGCCATGCATGATCCGGCGGCCATTGAGGTTGCCAGCTTTGACGTGAACTGCAACCAGTGCCACGCACTGTTCGAGCACGACAGCATCAATCCGCCCGGACTCACTCGGCACAACGACATTGTGATGAACCATGGGGAGAACAGTTGGTGCTTCAGTTGCCATGACATCGAACAGCGGCAACGGCTGGCGCTGACGGCGGGTGAGACCGTGGGGTACGACGAGGTGCCTCGCCTCTGCGGCAAGTGCCATGGTCCCACGTGGCGGGACTGGCAGCGGGGGACGCATGGAAAGACTGTCGGATCGTGGAAGACCGGTGATGAGCGGCAGCGCCGCCTCTCGTGCACCGAGTGCCACGACCCACACTCGCCAGCGTTTGCGGCGGGCATACCACTTCCGGGACCGAACACCATCCGGATGGGCAAACACGGAGCTCACGGGGACGATGGGGTCCATCGCCCACTTGCCCAATGGATGCACCACATCATCGACGACGCTCATTCTGACGGAACTGACCACTGATGAGACTGCCAGTACTCAATCAGGGCGACTCCGGAGGTGGATGTGGTGGTGGATGCCCGCCCGAGCCGCCTGGCGACTCGCGTCGCTCGTTTCTCCGAACCACCGTATCGGTTGGCGCAGGCTTTGCCGCATTGGGCGCAGCGCTGAGTCCGCTCAGAGATCTGGACGTCGATAAGGCATTCAGTGGCGACAGCCTCCTCCGAGACCACTACAAGGAACTTTCGGCGGAGGAAAAGGCCCGCCTGTTCGCGGATATTGAGGCGCAGATCGACCGATCGTACGGCGTGAAGGCGAGCGTGGGCGATCCGCAACCGATCCCTGGCGTGGAGTTCGTGTACGCCCTGAACCTTTCGAGGTGCGATGGGAATCGCGCGTGCGTTCATGCATGCGTGAAGGAGAACAACCAGAGCCGAAGCCCGGAGATTCAATACATTCGGGTTGTGGAGATGCCGATCGGCACGTTCGATCCCGAGCATGGCGACCACTACTACGGGGATGAAGAGACGCCGAAGCCCGGTCACTTTTACATGCCGATGCAGTGCCATCAGTGCGCCAACCCGCCTTGCACCAAGGTGTGTCCCGTGGAGGCAACCTGGCAGGAGGCGGATGGGATCACCGTCATCGACTATGACTGGTGCATCGGCTGTCGGTACTGCCAGGCGGCGTGCCCGTACTGGGCCAGGCGATTCAACTGGACTGACCCAGAGATTCCAGCGGATGAATTGAATCCGGACATGGCGTACCTCTCCAACAGGCCTCGGAGCCGGGGCGTCATGGAAAAGTGCACCTTCTGCCTGCAGCGAACCCGCAAGGGCCGCATGCCCGCATGCCTTGAGGCGTGCCCGACGGGCGCCAGGAAGTTCGGCAACATCCTCGACCCCAGCAGCGAAGTGTCCCAGATTCTCCGAAACAAGCGCATTCTCGTGCTGAAGGAGGAGGTTGGGACGCGGCCTCGGTTCTTCTACTACTTCGATGAACGCGGACCCCAGCCGAATGAAGGGGGTGCGGCATGAGGGCCTATGCGCGTTTCCTCTATCGCTGCTTCCGCGTGAGCTTCGTCGGCGACTGGCGATACCAGTTGTGGATGCTCGGCCTGACCATATTGACCCTGTTGGGCATCAACGCCTGGGCGAGGCAGTTCACCGAGGGCTTGATCACGACCGGTATGACCGATCAGGTGTCGTGGGGTCTGTTCATCGCGAACTTCACCTATCTGGTCGGGATGGCGGCAGCTGCCGTCATGTTGGTCATACCCGTCTACATCTATCGCAACAAGGAGCTCCATGATCTGGTGATCTTCGGGGAGTTGTTTGCGGTTGCCGCGATCATCATGTGTCTTCTGTTCGTGACTGTGGATCTCGGCCGACCGGACCGGATGCACCACATGCTGCTTCGCTTCAACTTTCCGATGTCACTTCTGACGTGGGATGTTCTTGTTCTCAACGTCTACCTGCTGCTCAATCTGCACATCTGCGGTTATCTCATCTATTGCCGGTATCGAAGGCAAGAGCCAAGCCGCTGGTTCTACATCCCGTTTGTCTTCATCTCGATTGTGTGGGCCATCAGCATCCATACCGTGACGGCGTTTCTGCTGGTCGGACTTGGCGGCCGGCCCTTCTGGAACAGTGCGATCATCGCGCCGAGGTTTCTGGCTTCGGCCTTCTCGGCCGGACCGGCGTTCATCATTCTCACGCTGATGGCCATCGAGTGGTTTACCACCCACCCGGTGCCGCGAAAGGCGTACATGACGCTGCGAGGCATCGTATTGGTGGCCATGACAATCAACGTCTTCCTGCTCGGAAGCGAGCTCTTCACCGAGTTCTACGCTGATTCGGCTCATATCGCGTCCGTCAAGTACCTCTGGTTTGGCATTCACGGGCACGATCAACTCGTTCCCTGGATCTGGACGGCGCTGGGCATGAATCTTCTGGCCCTGGTCATGCTGTATCTGCCGATCACCAAGTCCAAGAAGTTGCTGGCGCCGGCGTGCCTGCTGCTCATCGTCGGGATCTGGATCGAGAAGGGCATGGGGCTGATCGTTCCCGCATTCGTGCCGACGCCCATCGGCGAAGTCGTTGAGTACATGCCGACTGCAAACGAGATTCTGATTTGCCTCGGCATCTGGGCGTTCGGTCTTCTTCTGTACACCATCTTCGTTCGCGTCACCATCCCCGTGCTCTCCGGGAGGCTTGTCGAAGATCAGATCTTTCACACGACACCAAATGCTGCGGCAGAGTTCGCGGCAGATCAACGGCGTACTCGGACACAGGAGGTTCCATCATGAAACACACAGTGACAGCCACGCTCGCCGTGATGGCGATGGCCGCGACTGCAGCGGCGTACCCCGGCAGCGGGTCACCGCACGGAAGCGGCGGAAAGGCGGGGGCGTTCGGCCTTGCCACACTGAGCGATGCAAGCAAGGCGTGCATTGAGTGCCACCAGCAGCAGAGCCCCGCGCTGTACGAGCAGTGGGGCGACAGCCTTCACTACCGCGCCAACGTCGGATGCTTCGAGTGCCATATGGCAGACGAAGACGACATCGACGCCTTCAAGCACTATGGTCAGACCATCTCGGTCATCGTCAGCCCTCGCGACTGCGCCAGGTGCCACGAGGCCGAAGTTGCCGAGTTCGAGGCGTCGCACCACGCAAAGGCCGGCCGCATTCTCGGCTCGCTTGACAACGTGCTTGCGGAAGTCGTCGAAGGGAATCGCGGCATGGTGACCGAGTCATTCCCGATGGGCGTTTCCGCGGCGGCGGTCAATGGATGCTGGCAGTGCCATGGCAGCGAGGTCAAGGTGCACGCCGACGGCAGCCTCGACCCGGCGACCTGGCCCAACAGTGGCATTGGTCGAATCAACCCGGATGGATCCGAAGGGTCCTGCGCGGCCTGTCACGGTCGCCACTCGTTCAGCGCAGCGCAGGCTCGGCACCCGGACACCTGCGGGAAGTGCCACATGGGCCCGGATCACCCGCAGAAGGAGATCTATGAGGAGTCCAAGCACGGAATTCAGTTCTTCGCCAACGAGGAGCACATGAATCTGGACTCACCGAAGTGGATTGTGGGCGAGGACTATTCGGCCGCGCCCACGTGCGCCACGTGCCACATGTCCGCGACCAAGAACCAGCCCGTGACGCACGATGTGGGAATGCGGATCAGTTGGAACAATCGCCCGCCCATTTCAGTGCGGCCCGAACTCAGCGACAAGAAGATGGGTCTGCCGGGCGCCGATGTGCCGTGGCAGGTCAGGCGGAACAACATGCAGGACGTCTGCATCAACTGCCACAATCAAGGATGGATCGACAACTTCTACATCCAGTACGACAGCCTGGTTGACCTCTACAACACCAAGTTCGCTGAACCCGGCAAGCGGCTGTACGGGCTGGCCAAGCCGCTCATGAAGGACGTCAAGTTCGGGAACAAGATCGACTTCACGTGGTTTGAGTTGTGGCACCATGAGGGCCGGCGTGCCCGGCATGCTGCCTCGATGATGGGGCCGGACTACACGCATTGGCACGGCACCTACGAGATCGCCCGCAACTTCTACACGGAGTTCATCCCCGAACTGGAGGAACTTGTCGAGAAGGGCATGCACTCCGGTGACCCGGAGAAGGAGAAGGCCGCAGCGGCGCTCCAGGCAGCGATGGATGAGGTGCTCGCCTCAGATGATCACAAGTGGTTCATCGGCGAGATGGATCCCGAGGAGGCCGCAGCTCGAAAGGCCGCTGCTGAGGAATTCAAGGCTCGCTACAAGGACTGAGTGTGATTGGAATCGACCGTGATCTTGAGGGAGATGCTCGTGAGGCCCTGCGCGAGCATCTCCTGCGTGCGGCCCGGACCGGCCGACAGCGGCACGCACCCTTTCGAACGCTGAGAGGGATGCAGCCGCTGTTGGCCGACCGGGACGTCGTGCGGTTTCCGGTGGAGGTCGTGTTTGATGACGGACCGCTGCACGAAGGGGAGTTCGCGTGGGCGGATCTGGTCGGCGACGTTCCAGGGGCGGGGTTTCGTCTGGCGATTCACCCGTTCTTTGAAGGGCATGGATCGGCGTTGCCGCTCTTGATCGCCTACCACATCCCGTCGATCAACTACGGCCCGATTGTCTCAAGCGATGACGCGGAGGCGTTCGGCGCCGAACTGCTCGGGCTGGAGGTCGAGGCGTACTACGACCGACTTTGCAGTCTGACCGACGCCATTCCGCGTTGATCTCGCTCACCCATTGCGCGGGCCCGAAGTTGTCATCATCAGCAGCACGTCGTCCACGGTGGCGGCTGCTCAGGAGAGGTTCGCTTCCAGCCACGACCGATCCTCTTCCGACTCGATGGCCTTCCCCACCTAGCGGGCCTTGGCGGCGTACTCGGCAGCCTCGGCAGACTGGCCTGCTACCTTGAGGGCGCGGGCCATGGCCTCATGAGCGAAGGCCAGGTCGAATGGGCCATGGTCCTCCTGCTCGCAGGCCTGGAGATTCAGCCGGGCGTGATGGAGGGCCGCTTCGGGCCTGCCCGCGTCCGCGCAGGCGCGGCTCACCTGCCACTCGCCTCGGGCGAAATTGATCGGTTCCCCGACGATGCCCCAGTGCCACCGGCTGGCGTAGGCGGCCCGAACCATTTCGTCCGACTCCTCCCGAGTACGGTCCTCCTTGTCCAGCAGGGTCCATACGTAGTTGAACAGGGCGACGCCGCACGCGCGGTGGGCGGCCGGGTCGATGGCGGTTGCTGGGTCGGATTTCATGCCGGCGATGGTAGTTCCGTCCTGAAGGGGGATTCCGCGGCGGGCTGTGGTGTCCGCAGGCCGCCTGGTCGCCCGATCCAGCGACCTGCAGGCCCGGCATCTGCCCCGCCGCGGGGCACCAATTGGGCCGGTTTGGCCTCATTTTCGCCGTCTCGGGTCGGCGAGACCTTAAAAGGGGCCACCTGATCGGGGTTTGCCGCGGTGGCGGCACGGCAGGCCTCCGCTCGCGGATCCGCAGGCCGCCCTGATGCGGATGAGTAAGAAGATGCGGATTGCTTGCACGCCGTACGCATGTACGATCAGGTGCCGCGAGGGATGTCTTTCATGCACGCACATCGAGCAAGTTCGATCACACCATGCCGACGGTGGGGCCCTCTGGCCGTGCTGCTGTGGGTTGCGTGGGCGGCCAGCGTGGCCAGTGGTGGGGCGTTTTCGGTGACCGTGCAGGAGTCGCCACGCGTTGTGTTGGAGGGCATCGCAACGCCCTTGGGCGACGGAACCGCGCGGGTCGATGCAGCCTGGTATCTGGACGCCTCGCCCGCGGGTGTGGGCATGGTTCCGCTGCGGGCCGCCCCCGGGAGCCCGTGGGTCGACATTCGCTTGTACATGATTGCGGACATCGACCCGGATACCGGCGAGGTGCGGTCCTACACCAAGTACGCCGTACTCGACGTGAACAACGTCGATTACCCGGACTCACCCGTGCCCAACGGGCTCGGCCTGATGGCCTCAGTGCCGCCGGGCGATACGGGCGGCTGGGCGTGGGCGGGCATTCACTGGACCGACGAAGCCACGATGACCGACGCGATTGCCGCCGGGGACGGCTCGCCAACGCCCGACGGGCAGCCGCAGGCATGTGAGTACATCCCTGAACTGGAGCACGAGATTCGGCAGATCATCGAGTTGGGGAACGGCCGGTGGCTGGTCGTCGTGGTCCGCAACGGTGAGGTCTACCTCATGGTGTACGAGGAAGACCCGGTGTATGGGTGCTGGCGGTTCGGGTTCTCGCCTCAACTCCCCGGTGGTCCGGGAGGTGGCTGGTGGGGGGCGTCGCCCGATCACACGCTGGCTGAGTCGCTGACCACGGTCTACGAGTATCTGATCATGGCGATTCGATCGCACGAACTCATTGGCCTGCCGGGTGGCCCGGTCGGACTTCCGGATTGAGTGAGGGCGCTCGCAGGAGTCGAACAGAGCCGCTCATGGACACCATGGCAACGGTCTGATCGTCGTCGGTGAATCCGGCGGCCACCACCATGGTGTTCGGCCATGGAACAGCCGTCAGCAAACCTCCAGTTGCCGCGTCGTGAAGCAGGGGATCACCTTCAAGCGACACCGAAAGTACCCGCCGACCGTCCGAGCTGACTGCGACGCTGCGGACCGGGCCAGAGTGCGCAGCTACCCGCCACCGCTGCGTGCCATGTCCGTCCAGCGCCGTCAGGTACCCGTGCTCGTCGCCTCGCACCAGCATGTCTGGTCCTCGGGCCTCGCGGCACTGTGACGGGAACGCTTCCGCTGGCGGCACCGCGTTGTCAACGGCGGTGCCATCCGGAATGCGGCGGCGAACCAGTCCGGTTCCTGAGTCGACAACGACGGTGCCATCGGGCTCAAACCTGGCAAACCGAATGGGCGCCGGCCATGCTGTGGTGCTTCCGATGGGTCCGTCGATCGGCCAACGCTTCAACGATCCGTCCGATGCGTGCGTCAACAGCCAGGTTCCTTCGGGCGAGAACCGTACATTGCGGGCTGCCTGTCCAGGGTGCGCCGTGATGGACCAGGATCGATTGGTACCTGCAACGTCCGTCAACTTCAACGTGCCGCCCGCGTCGATGCTGGCAACGGCGTCACTCTCCGGTGACACCGCGACGCTGACGATGCCGCGCTCGTGCGCGATGACGGGCGTGTTCGGAGCCGCCCGAAGTGTGTCAACCGACAGGAGCCAGGCGTTGGCCTGACCTCGCGCGACCGCGCCGACAGCAAGCAGGTCACCCCTCTCGCTGATGTCAATCGCTGCAGGGCCCTGGGACACGTGGATCCGCTGCCGGGATGGCGGGTCGGCCAGCGTCCAGATGGTCAGGCCTCCCAGAATGTCGCAGGTGGCAAGCACGCGGCCATGGTCGGACATGCTCATGGCTGACGGTGTGTCAAGCATGCGGTGGGAGATGGTGTCGTCGAGCAGGACTTCCCCCTCCGCTGTGGTCAGCATCAATACCTGGCTCGGCACGTCAACCGATGTCGGATCTCGAGGGTCAATGGGCGGCGTCAACGCGATGGCGATGGTCTCGCCCCGTGAGTCGATCGCGAGCGCGGCCACCATCGAAGGATCAATGCCGTCCCGCAGCGTTCGCGGCGAGCCGCCTTGCGGAATGAAGCGGAGGCGGCCTGCGTCGTCCACCGCGATCACGTCGCCCGTTGGCGAGATGCCGGCGTGGGCCCACAAGCGGTCTTGAAGTCGTGTTTCCGCCAGCACCACGTCGCCCGAGGCGTCGAGGGCGGCGTCTCCTCGGGGCGACACCGTTGGCAGTGCCTGACCGGCAAGTGCCTGCTGGTGCAGCCAGCCCCACTCCCAGTGACGCAGTTGCTCCGGGCAGGACGCCAACGCCACGAGTGCGGCTGGGGCATCCCCCCGCCCGAGCGCATCGCCTGCCTGCTGCACGCCGGCCCGGTAGTCCGCATGCTGCTTTGCAGCGGACGTCTCAGCCGATTGTGACCGCTGCATGGTGATCGTCACCGATGCGATGACCGCGACGAGCACGAGCACGCCGATCAGGCCTGCCATGACAGGGGCGCGGCGGATGCGTTGCTGCCAGCGATACAGAGCGGTGTCGGGGCGGGCCGATACGGGCCGATGTTCCAGGATGGCGTGAAGATCCTCCGCCATGGCGCCGGCGTTGGCGTACCGGCGTGCGGGGGACTTCTCAAGCGATCGCATCAGTACCGCTCGCAGGTCTCGCGGCCCTTTGGAGGGGCGAGGGAAGTGTTCTGCAATGACGCGGGCGGCTGCTGCAAGGTTGCTCGGCGGTACGTCGTACGGATGCCTTGCGTTGACCACCCGGTAGAGAAGCACGCCCAGGCTGTACACGTCGCTTCGAGCGTCGACATCGGTGGCGCCGCCGGCTTGTTCCGGGCTCATCCATGGAACGGTGCCCATGATGGAACCTTCGATCGTCAACGCAGGCTCGTCCGGGTCGTGCAGCCTCGCAATGCCGAAGTCGAGAATCTTCGGCGCGCCCTCAGGTGTGACGAGGATGTTCTCGGGCTTCAGGTCGCGGTGCACGATGCCTGCCGCATGCGCCGCTTGCACGCCATCGGCCGTGTCGGCGATCAGGGCGATGCGACGATCCATGGGCGGGTCGTGCGTTTCAACCCACCGCGTCACCGGCACGCCGTCGACCAGTTCCATCGCAATCCAGGGCCGCCCATCCGGCAACGCGCCCGCGGTCAGGACGCGGGCCACGGCGGGGTGGTCGATGCCGGCGAGGGCTTCTGCCTCGGTGTGAAACCTGGCCCGGCGGGTTGGTGACGCGAGCCGATCGGCCAGCACCTTGATGGCGACGCGGCGGTGCGGATGTTGCTGAACCGCCTCGTACACAATCCCATCGCCGCCGCGGCCAATGATGCGGACTGGCCTGAAGCCGGGTACTTCGTCGAGTTCCGCGTCGCCCTCTTCGGCTCCATGGCCGTGGTCGCCCCCGGTCGCGGCGCCGGCGTGGAATCCTTCCCCCATCGCTGGCGCTTCGAGGAACGCATCGTCCGAGTCATTGCGAAGGAGCATGTCGACCGCCGCCCGCAGTTCCTTGTCGTCGCCGCAGGACGCATCCAGGAAGCCAGGCCGCTCGGCCTTGGGCAGCGTCCGAACGTGCTCAAAGAGGGCGCGTGTGCGGGTCCACTGGTCCCTGCCGCCGCTGCTCATGCGTCCAGTCGGCCTCGCAGCCAGGCTCGGGCGGTCGACCAGTCGTTCTCAATGGTCCGCTTGGAGAAGCCGAGCACCTCTGCAACCTCGGCGACATCGAGCCCTCCGAAGAACCTCAATTCCACGACGCGTGCCATGCGTGGATCCATGTCGCCCAGATCCTGAAGTGCCGCGTCGAGATCGAGCAGATCGACCGCACCAGTTCCAGCAAGGGCCAGGCCGTCGTCCATCGGGACGCGTCCGAGGCTGCCGCCTCTCTTGGCCGCGCCGCGGCTCCTCGCATGGTCGATCAGAATTCGGCGAATGGCCTCGGACGCTGCAGCGAAGAAATGGGCCCGGGAGTGCCACCGCCTCGCGGATGCATCGAGCCGAAGGTACACCTCATTGACCAGCGCCGTCGCTTGCAGTGTGTGGCCCGGCCGCTCGTTGTTCATCGCCTTCTGGGCGATCCGCCTCAATTCGTCATAGACCTCGCCGGCAACTTCTGAGGTGCTGGATGATGGCGGCCGGTCGTCGGGCTGGGAGGAGTCGTGAGCCATCTGCGTGGCCCGAGTATAGAAAGGATCCGGCAAAACCTGCGGGGATCTTCAATCGATGCCGCCTCTCGGGGTATGCGGCAATACGTTCCTTTCTCAACAATATGCACCTGGCACGGGCCATCGCCGGAGGTGCCCGTTGGCTGCCAGGTGATCGGTGTGCATCGCCGCGGTGCATGGCGCTGCCCGGCGGCGCGGCACAGAACGCAGCCTGTACATCGGCAGCGGCATGCATGTCGTTCTCCGCGCCGAAACGATTGCGGAGGCCGGCGCGGTGGCGCCCGCCGGTGCGGGCATCGTTCAAACGAAGCCAAGTCTGGGGATGCATGACAGCGGCATGAAACGCCGGCAGGTTCCTGCACGTCGCCCCGCCGCGCCCATGACCGGCCGGTGGGGCGACGGTGTACCATGGTGAGCCGCCGCGGAGTGCGGTCCCTTTTTCGGAGCATTGACATGACCGGGTTCGACGAAAGAGAACGGGGATTCGAAGAAAAGTACGCCCGCGAGCAGGAGCAGACGTTCAGGCTTCATGCGCGTCGCGACAAGCTTCTGGGGCTCTGGGCTGCGGGCCTCATGGGGCTCGAGGGCGAAGCGGCTGAGGCGTACGCCATGACACTCGTCAAGGCGGACCTGGCCGAACCCGGTGATGATGATGTGATCCGCCAGGCGCGGGCCGACCTCGCAGCCAAGGGCATCGAGAAGTCCGAGGACGACATTCGGTCGCAGTTGCAACGATGTCAGGGCGAGGCCGAGGCGGCTTCGAACTGATTTTCTTGCCGCCGGGCGAGATTTCGATAGGGTGCAGTGATGGGACACCCTCGGATGCGTCGTGGATCATGTGTGGCCTTGGTGTTCTTTCTGGTTGGGCCCGCGGCGTCCGGTCAGATGGCAGCTTTCAAGCAGATTGGCGCGGCAGCCGAGGACGTACATCTCGGTAGGCTGGCGCCGCCCGACCCGGCGTCTCACGGCGCTGTCGGACGATGCGCATCCATTCCCTTTGTGGGGACCGGCGAACCGCTCACGCTGTCACTGGATGTCCCTGCCTGCGCGCACCTGGCGGTCGTGCCCATCGGCGAGTCGAGTGTTGATTGGTCTCTTGCTTTGGTCGACCCGTCGGGCGTGCCGCTCGATCTCACGAGCGACCGCGTACGGCACGGGCGGGCGCCGCTGTGGCCGCTCGGACCGGGCGAGTCGGACCGATGGGACATCAGTGATCCGGCGGCTGGCGCGTGGACCGCGACGCTTTCCGGTGTCGGGCAGGGACAGCAGGGTGTGCTGCTTGTTCGCGATGATCTCCCGGCGCATTTGAGAAGCACGCTCAGCACCTATCAGGTGCTTGCCGGTGAACCGGTGCGTGTGACGGCCTGGTTTGAAGCGACGGCGCCAAAGCGGAGTGCGCCGGTCGCTGTGTCGTCCGAGATGCGCGTGGTGGGGTCAGATGAGCCATTGGCGGTCACGATGTCGCGGGGCGTGATCAGCGGCGAACTTCGCCTGCCCGAGGGCGAGCACGTCATCTGCGTGGACGCGGCGGGGGTGGACCCGGTGACGGGGACGATGGTCCGCCGAACAACGCACCATATGGTTCGTGTGGAGGCGGATCCGCCAGTGCTGGATGGGGGCGTCGGCGTGGCGGCCATCGATGAGCATCGCGTTGCGATCACGCTTTCCTGCAGTGAAGTCGGTTCGCGTGACCGCGTGCTTGCAGGTGCCGAAGTCTGGTCTGATGGCGAACTGCGGTGCTGGATTGGCGGGATGAGCAGATTGGACCGAGACGGGGTCCACCTGGTTCTGGACACGCGATGGCTTCAGGGCGCCGGCGCCGAGGTTCGCCTTCGGAACGTCCGGGTGGCCGACCCGAAGTCCGCGGTGACGCTCGCCCGGGCGGCAGATCTGTCGGCGGGGGCCATCGCCTGCGATGCGGTGCCAATCACGCCAGCAGCGCGGCAGATCATGCAGAAGGGGGCAGGTGATCAAGGCGGCATGCCGCTTCCAGGCCCGGAGCGAGCGGCGATCGGCGGACACAACCTGATGTTGGTGCATGGATACTGTTCCGGCGGCAATCCGTGGCCGACCAGTGACTTCTCGGGTGAGTTGTCCGTCTACCACAATCCTGATCAGAACTTCAGCAACGACACCTTTGCGCTGGACATTCTGGCATTCGGGCAGCAGTTCAAGAGTTTCAGCATCGCCGGGCACAGCCAGGGTGGGAACGCGGGACTCCATCTCTACGCCTTCTATTGGAGCGGCCTGGACTGGGCAACACCGAGCCCGCAGGATGGCGGCAGGCTGGTGCAGGCGCTTGGGGCGCCACTGCGGGGAACGGCGCTTGCGGGCAGCATCGCCGCGCTCGGCGAGATCTTCGGTATCCAGTGCGGTGCCAACTATGACATGACGTACGACGGCGCGGCTCTGTGGCTCTCGTATGTGCCCACGTGGGCCAGGCAGGAGTGCTGGTCGTGGACAACGACCTTCACAGACGACTGGTGGAGTTGGGACTACTGTCACATCGCGGCGGATCTGATTCTTGCGGATCCTGAGGACGGCGTCGTCGAAGGGTTCTCCGGCGATATTGATGGCGGGAACTACCTGGGACTCAAGGAGGGCTGGTGCCACATCGAGGGCATGACCGATCCGCCCCAGACAGGCGACTCGACGCGAAACAGCGAGATCAACGCGGAGGCGGCGCGATGAAGGCAGGCATGATGGCGTTGGCTGGATGTGTGAGTTCCGCGGCCTCCGCGGCCACCTGGTGCGGCTCGGGGTCGGCATCGATTCCCGACGACGGCCAGACGGCCCGCGCCTGGATGGCCACGGTCGACCTGCCGGCGGATCACTTGATTGTGTCGGTTGCGGTGCATCTTGATCTGAGCCACACGTGGGTCGGTGATCTTCAGGTCTCGCTGGTGTCGCCCGCCGGCGATGTCGTCTCCATTCTTGACCGGCCCGGTATGCCAGACGGCGGCTGGATCGGCCCCTGGGGGTGTGGCGGCGACGATGTGCAGGCAATCTTCCGCGACGACGCGGACGCCGCTGCCGAGGAGACGTGCACGCAGTTCGACGTTCCCGTCCTGTCCGGCAGTTTGCGGCCGCATGCGTCCCTGGCGATGTTGTACGGAACGCAGGCTGCCGGAGACTGGAGTGTGGTCGTCCGGGATCTCTCACCCATCGACTCCGGGAGCATGGTTGCGGCGTGCGTGACCATCGAGTCAAGCCCGGACTGCAACGGCAATGGCGTCCCGGACGTGGACGATATTGAAGGCGGTGGAAGCAACGACGATGATGGGAATGGCGTGCCGGATGAGTGCCAGTGCCCGGGTGATGTCGATGGAAGTGGCACCGTGGGCGTGGACGATCTTCTGGTCCTGATCGGGCAGTTCGGCGGGCCGGGAAGCGGTGACCTCGATGGCGACGGTCTTGTTGATGCCGACGACTTGTTGCTCATGCTTGCCGCATGGGGAGACTGCTGAGCAGACCGGACATGGACATTGAGCATGCGCGCAAACTCATGCACGAGTGGGTGCAATCGGAGCCGCTTCGGCAGCACATGGAGTGTGTGTCTGCATGTATGCGGCACTGTGCTGGCACGGTTGATCCCGATGAGGCCGAACGCTGGGCCGTGTGCGGGTTGCTCCATGACTTCGATTATGAGCGTCATCCGAGCTCGGAGGAGCATCCGTTTGCAGGGGTGGCGTATCTGCGTGAGCATACGGACGTGGACGAAGAAGTCATCGCCGCGATTCTCGGTCACGCCACCTACAGCGGTGTCCCTCGAGAGACGGCGATGGCGCGACACCTGTTTGCGATGGACGAACTTGCCGGATTCATCGTTGCCTGCTGCAAGGTCAGGCCGGGCGGCATCGAGGGGCTGACGCCCAAGTCTGTACGAAAGAAGCTCAAGACCTCCAACTTTGCAGCGGCGGTCAATCGCGAGGACATCGCGGTGGGCGGTGCCGAGATCGGACTTGAGCCTGCCGAACACATTCAATGGTGCATCGACGGTCTGCAAGCCCGGTCAGATCATCTGATGTTGACGTAGGCCTCAAGGGCGTGGATCGTTTCGTCCTGCTCGTCGGCCTGCGCCCGGTTCAGGTCACCGATCGACATCATGGCGATGGGCGTTCCATCCTCGACGATGGGGATGTGCCGAATGTGCGCATCCCGCATGAGCGTTCGGAGCAGTGCGAGTGGCGCATCGGGCGATGCAATGGTGACAGGGCTGGACATGACGTCGGCAACAGTTGTTGTGGCAGGGTCCCGGCCCTCCGCGACGACCCGCTTGAGCACATCGCGTTCCGTGACGATTCCGGCCAGTTGATCACCTTCAAGCACTGGCAGTGAACCGATGTGGTGGGCATTCATCTGCTTTGCCGCATCGAGCACGGTGTCGCCGATTCGGCATGAGATGAGCGGTCTGGGATCGCTTCGATCCAGATAACAGGTAACAGTCGGCATGTGGCACCTCCCGGGGGAGTGAGGCTCCCACCATGATCATGCCGCGCCGATGAAGAACATGCAAGTGTGAAGTCGTTCACAGACGGCGGCGTATCAGTCGGTGCCCCCCACCGTGGCCTGAACGATGGGGAAGCAGCACTGCTCGGCGCCCCGGCTCAAGGTCTGATATCCGGCCATGTCGAACCGAAGGCCGTGCTTTGCCGGATCGATGCGGTCAAACCAGAGGTGGTCAAGCCTGCACATCACCGTCGTCAGCGCCGGAACGTCATGGCTCTTGAAGAAGTCAAAGTAGAAGCACCTGGTGACGTGAAACTCCAGACGCTGATTCGCTTGCGTGAAGTTGGACTCAAACGTGCCGCCATACTGGCGAATCATCGCGGCGAACATCGCCCGGGCCCGCTCGAGCCGGCCACCACGGCACGCCCGAAGCGCGAGCCAGACGCCGAGCCGCAGGGAGCGG
The DNA here is from genome assembly GCA_030748575.1 of Phycisphaerales bacterium. Classification (GTDB taxonomy): domain Bacteria; phylum Planctomycetota; class Phycisphaerae; order Phycisphaerales; family SM1A02; genus UBA12567. The sequence goes on from JASMLR010000001.1 coordinate 368,981, forward strand.
GTGTTGAACCCCCGCATCGCGGCATCGCCCAGGAAGTCGATCGCAGATTCATCGGAATCAAACTGAGGGCGGAGCGTCTGAAACGCCGCGAGGATCCAGGCGCTCCATTCCAGATGCCCGCGGGCGGGAGGGTCAAGGGCCCGCATGCGGTCGGAGGTCATGATCTCGCCGGCTTTCCAGGCGATGGACTGCAGGACGGCACGCTGCTCGTCGCGATCCAGTTCCAGTGGGGGGCCCTCAAGAGATGCCGTCAGGCCCCGCCGCACGCCGCTGGTGCAGATGTGGCCGAACAGGAGATGCCGCAGCAGCCCTCTGAGTTCCTCCTTCACGGATCCCTCCTCATGCCGAGAGACTATCAGGGGGTGGTGGCGTGGGTATGGCGACTAGGATGGATCGCATGTGGATGGTCCCGCTGCTGGCGAGTCTGGCCGTTGACGCGGTCCTTGTGGATGAACTCGAGCCCCTGTTTCCGGACCGGGCACCCGAAGCAAGTGTCGCGTCGATCGAAGCTCCACGCGGGGCCATCGTGGGCGTGCACGTATTCATCACCGGATGCGCGGCGGGTGCGCCGCTCAGGGCGTCCATTCGCGGTGAAGCCTCGCTGCCGTCGCCGACGTGGTACCGGCTCGTCGACGTACCTGTCGAGGAGAACACCGGTCCGGAGAGTAGAACGGAGCGGTGGGATAAGGCTGAGAATCCACACGTCATTCGGGACGCGCCGTTCCGGGTGTATGAGGTTCTGTCGCCCATCGACGGTACCGTCGCGGCGCCACGCGATCCGGAAGCACTGCGGGTTGAGTGGGCGCTTCCCATGGACACGGTCCCCGGTGTTCGGGCCATGGAGATTGTGCTGGAGCATGGCGACGACGTGTCTGTCCACCCGATTGCGGTGACGGTCCGTCCCGCGGTTGTTCCGCCGCCGGGCCGGGACACGCTGGGGTACACCAACTGGTTCAGCCCGTCGAACATCGCGTCCTATCACGGCGTCGAACTCTGGAGTGAACCGTTCTGGACGATTCTGGAACGCTATGCGGCATGTATGCATCGAGGTCGGCAGAACATGTTCTGGGTGCGGTGGCCAGACTTCTTTGACGTCAGGGATGGCCGGCCGGTGCTCGACGAGGCGCGGCTGGCCCGGTATGTCAACGCGTTTTCAGAAGCCGGCCTGCACTGGATTGAGGGCGCGCCCCCGGCAGGCCGCCCTGGCGGAGACTGGTCCAGCCCGGTGCTGGAACTCAAGATCGGTGGGGCCCTCCTGACCAGCGCCGCCGGGCGGGCTGCCTTTGAAGATCAGGCGTCGCAACTTTGGGCAGCCATCGAGCGGCGGGGTTGGTCTGACCGGTGGGTGCAGCACATTGCAGACGAGCCTACGGACGTCAACGCGGAGGACTACGCCCTCGCAGCCACGATGTTCCGCCAGCACTTGCCCGGTGTTCCCATCTTCGAGGCGACGATGAGCCGTGAACTCGTGGACGCGGTGGACTGGTGGTGCCCGCAGGTGCAGGCGTGGCAGGGCAATCAGTCGTTCTTTGACCAGCGCCAGCGGGCGGGCGATCGCGTCTGGGTGTACACGTGCCTTCGGCCGGGAGGGCCCTGGCTGAACCGTCTGCTCGACCAGGAGCGGCTCCGCAGCGTGTACTTCGGGTGGGGGGCCGCGCGGCATGGCTGGGACGGCTACCTGCACTGGGGGCTCAATCACTGGAAAGCGGATCCTTTCACGCAAAGTGTTGTCGACCACCCCGCGATGCCGGGCACGGACAATCGGCTGCCTGCGGGCGATACGCATGTACTGTTTCCAGGCGAGGGCGGTCCGTACTCGGGCGTGCGGTTTGAAGCGCATCGGATTGGCGCCGAAGACCATGAACTGCTTGGACAACTCAGCAGCGATGTCAGGGCCGGGCTCATCGAGCGGGTCTACCGGGCCGCGGATGACTTTGAGACCCGCGTGGAGGCATACCGCGCCACGCGTGGCGCGCTTCTGGATGCTGTGGAGGCGGCACCGCCCAGCGTGCGGATCGAACTGCTGGGCTTCCCGGAGTGCCCTCTGGCGCCGACGCTGACGCGTCTGGTCCGCGAGGCATCCACCACGGTTGCTCCGGCCGCGGTCATCATCACGACCGACCTGACGAGCCTTTCCCTGCGTGATCCACGGCTTCGCTGGCCCGCTCCAACCGTGCTGGTCGATGGCGTTGATCTGTTTGGCTTGCCGCCACGGCCTGAGCCGGCGATCTCGTGCCGGGTGTATCCGGGTGGCCTGCCCGGGGCCGCCGAGGTCACGGCCGCGCTGGCCGAAGTGATGTCCGGGCAGCAGTAGAGCCTCGCGACAGCGGGCGGCCCCACTGCAGCGCCCCGCCACCATCAGGCCTCCTCGATTATTCTTCCCGGCATGTCCATTGCATACCAGCTATCCAGAGCGGCTGTTGCCATCGTTCCGGCACATGGTGGAGAACCCGGCGAGGCCGGGACGCCCCTCGTTGAGCCGGAACTGACGAGCCTGTTGACGATGCTCGGCGTCGTTGTTGTCGTCGCGGTCGTTTCTCATCTGGTCGTGGCGTGGTTGCTGGGCCGACTGTCTCGCTTGTCCAGGGGCAGGTTGCGGTGGGGCGGTGTACTCGCCGGGGCGATGCAATTGCCGGCAGGTCTGGCCATCTGGCTCCTCGCATCGACGTGGGCGCTGGAGCACGCCGCCGCGTTGTGGGCGTTCTTGTCTGACGGCGACAACAGTGTCGCCGAAGACGTCGAGCACCTGATTCTGGTGGCGCTTCCCGCGGCGAGGATCGTCATTGCCGTCTTCTGCGGCACGCTGTTTGTGGCGAGGTCCGTCAGGCGTACGCAGACCATGATCGAGCGGCAGGTTGCTGAAACCGGATCCGACATGGACATGACCGCGTTGCAGGCGCTCTTCGGCATCGGTGTCATCTTCGTCTGGATTCTCGGCGTCATCGTGGGGATGCAGGCACTCGGCATGAACATGAGTGCCATTCTCACCATCGGAGGCATTGGCTCAGCCGCCTTCGCCTTCGCATCGAAGGACGTGATCGCCAACTTCTTCGGCGGCATCATGGTGCTGTTCAACCGGCCGTTTCGCGTCGGCGACTGGGTCGTCGTCAAGGGCGTCGAAGGCGGGATCGAGCGGATCGGGCTGTATGCGACGCATATTCGCACCGGCGATAAGCGGCTTGTTTACATTCCGAATTCCACGTTCGTGAGCAGTGTGATCGAGAACACCTCGGAGCGGACCAATCGCCGGCTCAGCGAAACGATTGGCGTTCGGTATGACGACTTTGATGCGGTGGAGGCCATCATTGCGGACATCCAGACGCTCTTGAGTAAGGACGCCGGAATAGATCAGGAACAGGCCGTCAGGGTGACGTTTGGTGGGTATGGCGATTCGACGATCGACATCACGCTGCTGGCATACACCTGCACGACGTCCATCGCGGAGTTTGTCAAGGTGCGTGAGCGGATCATGCTCGAAGTGGGCCGTGTTGTTCACACCCACGGCGCGGACTTTGCGTTCCCGACCATGACTGTGGACATGCCGGCCCCGTCGCCGTAGCGTCGGGCCCGAGTGTGGTCGCCACGCCGATCGGAAAATCCGGGGTGTTGGAGCGGCTCCCCGGGGGCATACGCGTCGACATGTGCGTCAGTCGATATGCAACAGGGCCCCCGTGGGGGCCCTGCACGTTCAAGTCAACGGGTTGAGGTCGCTACTCGTTCTTGGCTTCCTGCTTGTCCTGCTCGTTGCCGATGAGCGCGCCGGTGACGGCACCGCCGGCGCCGCCGACGACCGCGCCAACCGGGCCCGCAATAATCGCGCCGCTGGTTGCGCCAGCGCCGCCACCGATCAGAGCGTCCGTCTGGGTGTGCGTTTCACATCCGGCAAGTCCGAGGCCGGCGATCGTGATCAATGAGAGTGCAGTGATGCGCATGGTGATTGGTCTCCTTGGTGGGTAGTGTGGTCATCAAGGGCCGGCGTGTCAATGGTCCTGGGCTGCAGCCTCTTTAATGGACCACGGGTTGACAATATGGCAGGCACGTCCTGTACGGGCCACGTAGTCCTGGTGATACGTCTCAGCAGGGTGAAAGGTCTCGGCCGGGGCGACTTCCGTGGCAACGGGCGCGTCGTACTGGCCCGAGGCGTCGAGTTCGGCCACAGCAGCGCGGGCGATGGCGTCCTGGGCGTCGCTCGTCGTCCAGATGCCTGACCTGTATTGGGTGCCGATGTCTGGTCCCTGCCGGTTGACTTCGGTCGGATTGTGCATGCGGAAGAATGCGTCGACCAATGCGCGGTAGGAGATGGCAGACGGGTCGAAGATGACCATGACCGATTCGGCATGCCCTGTTTCGCCGCTGCAGACCGCGTGATAGTCCGTCTTGTCGTTGTCGCCCTGCATGTAGCCGCTCACCGCGTCGATGACGCCCGGTCCTTGCTGCATGTAGTGCTCGATGCCCCAGAAGCACCCGCCGGCGAAGTAGGCCGTTTCGGTGTCCAGGGGTTTGCTCGCATCCGGCATGGGCGATCCCTCTTCGATAAATCGAAGCGCTGCCGAGTTCAGGCAGTGCCGCTCGCCCGTGGGCTTCGGGCCGTCGCTGAAGACGTGGCCGAGGTGGGCATCGCACCGGGCGCATGCAATCTCGGTTCGAATCATGCCGTGGCTGTGATCTTCAATCCGGTCGACATGCTGATTGTCGTAGGGCGTGAAGAAACTGGGCCACCCCGAGCCCGACTTGAACTTGTGCTCGCTGGAGAACAGCGGCAGTCCGCACACCACGCACGTGTAGACGCCGTCCCGTTGGTTGTCGAGCAGGGTGCCGCAGTGGGCCGGTTCCGTGCCGGCCCGTTGCGTGATTTCGATGGTCTCCGGATCCAGCCTGGCAACCAGTTCCGCCTTCCGCTCAGGCGGAAGCGGCCGGAGATCGTGTCCGCTGCGTGAGATGGTCGACGACATGGGTGGGGGCTTCTCCGACGGCGGGGGATCTGGGGGCGGTGCGTCGGCCGGAGGCTCAGCGCACCCGCAGGCGAGCAGTAGTGTGACACAGGTGAGCATTCGCATGGGTGTCCATACTAGATCGGAAGATCCTCCCGTTCGCTCCAGATGAGGCAGGGGGAGTATCCTGCTGCCCATCATGCAGGTTGCGCTGGTCAAGACGTTTCGATTTGAAGCCGCCCATTGGCTGCCTACCTTTCCGGAGGGCCACAAGTGCAGACGCATGCATGGGCACTCGTTCATCGTAGATGTCGAGGTATCCGGACCCGTCGATCCGGAGAAGGGCTATCTGGTGGACTACGGAGAGATCGCGGCCGCCTGGGCGCCGTTGATGTGCGATCTGGACCATCACCTGCTCAACGAGGTCGAGGGGCTTGAGAATCCGACCAGCGAGGTGCTTGCCGCGTGGATCTGGGGCCGGCTTCAGCCGACCCTGCCCCTGCTCAGCAGCGTCACCGTGCACGAAACGTGCACCAGCACCTGCCGCTACTGCGGCTCCTGATCGGCGCACATCGCGGCCACGATTCTGGCGGCATTGAGCGCCGCGCCAATGCGAAGTTGATCGCCAGCAGTGATGAAGGAGATCCGGCGGGCGTCCACCCGAATGTGACCGACATCGACGGTGTCGCCATGCTCGGCCGAGTGTGTGCTGGGAAAGGCATGCGCACTTCGGCGATCGATGAGCCGGAGGTCTTCCGCTGGCCGTATGGCCCCGCGGGCGTCTTCGGCGGTGATGGCCTCCGAGAGTTCCAGCGTGACCGACGCCACGTGGGCGCGTCGCACCGGGACGCGTAGGCAGGTCGGCGTGATATCGAGTTCGGGTCGATCCAGAATCCGCCGGGTCTCGTCAACGACTTTCTGCTCCTCGCCCGAGCGTCCCGATACCGGGTCGACGGGCGACTCGTGGCAGAACACATTGAACGCCCACGGTTCGGCGTCGATGGCATCGCCTCGAAGGGCCGCTCGGGTCTGGGTCTCAAGCGTCTCAAGGGCTGCTTCGCCGCCCCCGGACGCTGCCTGACAGGTTGTCACTTCGACCCGCTCGATGCCCCACCGCATAAACGGCGCGATGGCCAGAGCCAGCATCGTGGCGGTGCAATTGGGAGATGCGACCACAGCGGGCGCGCCTCGCAGTGCCGCTGCGTTGAGCGAGGGCACCACGAGCGGGATGGCCGGGTCGGCGCGGAAGGCCGAAGACATGTCAACAAAGCGGCCGCCTGCAGCGGCGGCGACACACTGGCGGGACACCTCCTCGGGGGTCGCGAGCACGCAGATGTCACAATCGGCAGGGGGGGAGGACGCGGGAATCGGCGTCACTCCCTGCGTCTGGAGGATGGTCACAAGTTCGCGGCCGACCAGACCGGTCGCGCCGACAACGGCAACGCGGCAGTCGTCAGGAATCGGCATGGGATGTCTCAGATGCCATCATGGTGCTGTCGCTGACTATGGTCGCAGGCGACTCGGCAAGACCGGTCACGGTCAGTTGCACCCGGCGTTGTTTGGCCAGCCGAACCGCCTTGGCCTGCACGACCTCGGCGTCGAGCTCAAGCAGATCGTCCCAGTGCATGCGGGCGTACCTGCCGCTTGGTCCCCGGGCCGGGTCGCACTCAAAGATGCCCGGCGCCGCCTGGATCAGCCGGCAGGAGGCGCCCAGTTCCGCAGCGAGAAACACAGCGGTGACGTCGGAGCCCCCGCGTCCAAGGAGTCGCCACGCGCCGGATCGGCTGGTCGCGACAAATCCCGGCACGACCAGGGCGTGGCAGTCCTGCAGCAGGTGATGGACCGCGTCGTGGTCCAGCCCGACCGGGTCGGCATCGAGGGCCGCTCCCGCGGCCGACAGGCCGATGTCTTGAACGGTGACCCGGCGGGCGCTGCGGCCCCGGTCCTGCAGCAGCGAGGCCATGGTGTCGGCCATGGCACGCTCCCCGCGAGAGACAAACTCAGCGATCTGTTCACCTGACGTGGAGGCGTTGAGGGGAATGGACGCGAGTCGGCGGTCGGTTTCGCCCGCCGGCGCGGAGACGACGATGATCAGCGGACCTTGCACGGTCGCTATGGCATCAGCGACCCGGGCAGGGTCGCTCGCCAGGATGGACCCGCCGCACTTGACGATCTGAATGGGCTCACGCATGTCCACGGTCGCAGCCTACCGACGCGCCGGGCGTGATGCTGGCATCGCAAGGGCTTTCCTCGCTCGAAGTTGGACCGCTTCAGGCTTTGACGTCGACCCCGCTGCTGGTACGGTGGAGGTGGGTGCTCATGAGACGATGGAACAGCATGGTGTGGGCGGTGACGGCTGTGGGCGTCATGGTGTCTGGCCAGAGTCGCGGGTCGGTTGACGGCTGGATGCTCTGGGCAGAAGGGACGCCGCCGGACTTTGACGGCGTCGTTGCCTGGGTGAAGAACGCCGCGCCGACCTGTGACAAACTCACTATCAGGTTGATGGACCCCGACGCGCCCAATGGGTCAGGCGACGCCTTCAAACTTGATAACGGTATGAACGCTGGTGTTCTGCAGTTCATGAAGTCGATCCGAGACGAGAAGTTTGCCGGGGAGGTCGCGGTGCTGCCCTACTTCGATGGCAATTGGGTGTGGGAGCCATCCGGCACGACGACTACGCACGAGTGGGAGAAGCCGTTCTACTGGGCGCAGCAGGCCAATGCGATTCTGGCCGGGGCCGGTGTGTCACAGGGTTTCTTCGAAGTGAACTTTGAGAACGAGAATTCCGGCGGCATCCTTCAGGTCGACGACGCGACCCTCCTGGCCGTACAGACCTTTCAAAAGAGCGTCTGGCCGAGCCTGTCACAATCTCCCGGGTTCATCGGGCTGGCTGCCACGAAGGGATACACCTCGGCGCTCAACATGTTGCGGTGGACGACGGTGCCGCTGTCGGGTTCCGGTATGCCCGAGCCGCCCCTGGCCAGTGGCGTGCTTGAGCTTTACAACATGGCCAAGTGTTGCCCGGGCGGTGGTGACAATTGCGAAACGACCTTTGTCGATGCCTACAGCACGGTGCCTCAGACGCCCAACCCGAGCCCTGCGAGCCCCCAGACCATCTATACGCGGGCGGCCGCCGCGGCGGATCCTGTGACCGACATTCTTGGGACGCCCACAGCGTCGTGTCCAACGCAGTCTGACTTCGGCTTCCTCTTCGGAAACAAGGCGCCGCCCTGTTCCGGCTCCTACGCGCCCCCAGATTGCATGACCGGCGCCGACATGTCCCGCGTATGGCTCATGTTCAGCAGTGAGTCCACGTCGCTTGGAACGATCGATGCGTTCGGAACGTGGAGCGCCCAGCCGGGAAGCGGCGCAAGCGTGGAGACCTTCAAGACATTCTGCGGAAAGTTCGACGATGCGTTCTATACGCACTATTGGAATGCCGGCAGCCCCGGCGGCGATGCGCAGCCACCGAGGTACGCCATCTTTCAGTACGCCCGTATGCCCGATTCGTGGAAGCCTTCAACGATTGCCGACGTATGCAATGCCGATCTCGATGGAAGTGGTCAGGTCGATCTCGGGGACATTCTGGCCGTGATTGACGGGTGGATGACGGAGGCGGGCGACGTGAATGATGATGGGGAGACCGACGTCACCGATCTGCTTATCGTGCTGGAGTATTACGGCGGCGTCTGTTGACTGAGGCGGCGGTGGCAGCAATGCGTGATGGAACGTCGCGCACGCGAGGCCCTCATGGTGAGGGCCCTTCCCGTTTCCTCACAGCGGAAAGGGGAAGGGCTCCAAGGAGTTCAGGTTGTAGTGCGCCTCAGCCGCTTGCCGGGGCGAGTGCTTCAATCGCCCACGCCGCCTTCCACAGGGCCATGGACATGCATGTCAAAATGGCGATGTGCAGCAAGGCATAGAGGCACTTGAATCCGGGGCAGCACGACTTCTTTTGGCCAGTGCAGCAGCATGATCCCGTGTCTGTTCCATCAGTCATCGCAGTACTCCTCTCGGTCGTGGTTGCAGGAGACACTGTCGGCATGACGGCGGCGCGCACTGCAATATGCTGGCGAAAAGATCCACAAACGAGAAACGCTATCGGACGTTGGCCTTCACGCTGCCGGTCGATGTCTTGAGTGTGGACGCGAAGTCCCGCCGATGCGATGGCGGCGCGCCAGGAGGCGCGGGGCCTCGATGCATCATCGCGGCGCCGTAGGCAGTCCTGCCGGCGAGCCTGGTCCCGCAGGGCGAGCGGCCCGTTGGCACCGGGTCTCCCTGACGAGCAGTGAGGTCACGAGGGAGGCCGCCAGACAGGCGAGCAGGGGCGCGAAGGCGATGTTGAGTTCGGTAAGGGTGTAGCCGCTCGCGTGGTGGGTGTGCGGTGCCTGCCAGACAAGGAGTAGGCCGATCAGCGGACCGAAGCCGGCACCTCCCGCAATCAGGCACGTGTTGATGAATCCCAGGCCAATGCCTTCGCCTCCGATCGGACTGTTGTCATCACCAACGGCGTAAGCAACGACGTTGCCACAGCCGAAGAACCCCATGCCGAGCAGGCATGCTCGACCAAGCCACGGGGCATCACCGATCACGAAGGCGAGGAGCAGGTAGGACGTGAGCGTGCCTGCGCCCGCGACGATCATCGGCAGCTTGCGACGTTGCAGCCATCCGGAGAACCATCCGAAGAAGAAGCTTCCGGGGATCGCGCCGACGAACACCAGCGACGCCATGGGTGCGGCAGCCTGCGGCGTGATGCCAAACTTCCGCTCGAGATACATGGCGCCCCATGCCGCGCCGAACGTCATGAACACCGTGGCGATGGTGGCGGCATAGACGCC
>JASMLR010000020.1 GCA_030748575.1 Phycisphaerales bacterium
GCGTTGTCACGGCTCGGAACGACCAGCCTCCCGGCTGGAAGTACAGCACGTCGACGCCATCTTCCAGGACCGCGTCGATGTAGGACGAGACGCTTCGGTCGATGACATCGGGGCCGGGGTTCCAGGTGCCGTCTGGGTCGTAGAGGCGCTGAACCCGGAGCCAGGCGCCGCCAAGGCCCACCGCGTGGTGATACCAGTCAACACGCATGCGAACGGGCTCGGTCACGGAAATGATCATGCTGAAGTCCGCGTCGTGGCGGCTGAATGCGTCGTGTACGTCTGAGCCGACCGCCTCGCCCCATCCATTGACGTCCACTTTCATGCCGCCGTCGTAGACGTCGATGCGGCCCTCGATACGGGACTGCGCATCCGTTCCTCCATCAATGCAGATTTCATGATCGAGCCCGCCGGCGAGCATGTCTTCCAGAGAGAGTTCAGTCGTTCGGGCGACCTGGCAGATCTCAGTCGGAGGTGTTCCCAGTTGGGTGAAGATGTACATCGACCCGGTGCCCGATTGGGGTTCGAGGGGCGCGAGCAGGCCAGTGCATACGAGCAGCGACGTGAGCATGCGTCCATCGTAGGGGGGGTGTTGCCGCACGCAAGCGGCAGCCGCTCAATCGGTGAACCAAGTCCGCCAGGAACGCCAGAATCGGGTGGGGACCGCCAAGACCAGCAGCCCGATCGACACAACGAGGACGACAAACCGCAGCGTCAGGTCCGGGTGCTCAATGAGCAGCGAGGCGGCAACACCCCCAATGCCGACCCAGCCCATCAGTGGCCGCTTCCAGTTGTTGATCCAGTCCAGCATGCCTCGCTCCATCGGGGCGGTGTGGTCAAGATCCCGTGTCCCAGTTGGCTCGCAGCATACGCAAGAATGCTGGGCCGGGTTGATGGCGTGGCGGTGATCCTTCATACTTCACCCCATGATGACCCGTGCAATGCTCGTTTCTGCGTCCTTGATGTGGTGTGCGCAAGCACTTGGGGGGACCGTCGAGGGCATGCCCGCCGAAGATGCCGCCCGCATCCAGCGGCATCTCCCGGGCGTGGTGCAGCATGCTGTGGAGGTGGCGCCGCTTGAGCGAGCGGTCGACTGGCTTCCGCTCCGGCAGACCACCTATCAGTACACACGGCCATCTGGAGGGGAGGCCACCATCAAGGTCGCAGAGACGAGCCGCCCTCCGGGGCACCCGGTGGGCGCGACGTCAGGGGGGTGGCGGATGGATGTGTCCGATGGCCCGACCCGATACCTGCGTCTGGATGCCACCAAGTCGCAGCGGGGCGTTGTGGTTCCGACAGACGTGTCCACCGCGAACGGTCTGCTGATACGACTGAACCCACCCCAGCCGCTTCTGCTGGAAGGCGGGCCGCATCCGCCGCGTGATATTGCGGTCAAGATTTACGACGTGCACGAGCCGTCCATTGTGACGCACTCGGGCACGGTGACCTGCACATGGCGAGACATGGGAGGGTGGCGAGTCAAGACGCCGGCGGGGGAGTACGACACGCGGCTCGTTCGCATGCACTACTCGGGGAGTGTCGGTCCGGCATCGGTGTCCGGGTACACGTACACGTTCTATGCGCCCGGTGTCGGCCCAGTCGCGTTCTCGGACTCGCGGGATATCTCCGCGTTCCTGTTTTTCAGCGACGACACGGATCACGCAGGGGTTTTGAAGGCGGCACCGGCTCGCTGATTGCTTGGAGTGTTTTTCCTCTGCGCCGGCACGGGGCACGTGTTCACTTGAAATGACGCTGTCGCATCCGCTGCGGTTCCGTGCCACACACTGTGTCCATGGTGACCAGTGTCCCCTGGTGAACGGTTCAAACGGGAACAATTTGCGGATGAACAACGTCGAGCCAAGCCGCGTGACGTGTTCGTTGATGCTGGCGTGTGCGACGTGTTGGATCTACGGGCGGCCCGCGATGGCCGATGAGGCGTGCGGGGAGCTGCTGCTGGGGGTTGGAGGGGCGATACCGCTGGCAGAGCAGCACTGATCGTGACGTCGGGTTTCGTGACGTACTTGGTCTCGCTGGCACCTCTGCCGTCAACGACAGCCTGCAGTTTGACGCCGGTGTGAACATCGGTTTTGCCGGCGAGGTTGTCGACGTCAATGTCTTCACCGGTGTGACCGTACGGTTCTGAAGGATCCAGACGGCGCAGGCTGCAGTACAGTGCAGCCATGGATGTGATTGACCTGAAGCAGGCGCTGTCGAAGTTCACCGATCATTGGTCGCCGCGAATCGTGGCCTCGCTCAACGGTCAGGATGTCAAACTGGCCAAGTTCCAGGGGGAGTTCGAGTGGCACCGCCACGCCGACGCGGATGAGTTGTTTCTGGTGGTGCGCGGCGGATTCGTGATGGAGTTTCGGGATAGAGCGGTCCGCGTGGAGGAGGGGCAAGTCATCGTCGTGCCGCGCGGTGTCGAGCACCGGCCGGTTGCCGAGGACACATGCGAGGTGCTGTTGTTCGAGCCAACGGGCACGCTCAATACGGGCGACGCGCCTTGCAGCGAGCGGACGACCGCAGGCGCTCGGCTCGGGGGCCAGTCCGCTTCCGGCGGTGATTGACCGCGGGCACACACGCCACGACGCCAGCGCCCTCAGCAAGCCGTCGGCGCAGGCCAAGTCGCTGCCGGTGAAGGGGGGTTCAGGTGCTGGCGCATGCGAGAGACCGGGGAGAGGCTGGGGAGAGCGTGGAAAGAGGGGAGCAGCCATTCGTCCCGCATCCCCTCCGATGCATGCAGGGCGTGGTCGATCTTCAGCGACTGCGGGGAGGTGGATGGGATTTGGTGGCGAGCGTGGTCCCGGTGACGTCTGGAGGAGATTGCGTCGGTCGGCATTCTGCCTGATCGGGTGAAGTCCCCGAACGGGGCTGCGGGTCAACACCGTGTCAGTCGCGAGGTGGCGGCGCGAAGACAACAGCCGGCGCTTGCAGGACCGCAGCGACATACGCGGTGACCGCCTCGGCAGGCGGGCCTTTCAACGCGGAATCCGTGAGCATGTCTGGAAGCCAGTAGTCCCACTCATCCGGCGTCAGCGTTCGGATGATTGGCGCCGCGTGGCACCGGCTGCATCGCTGCAGATAGAGGGTGCGTCCCTGTTCGAGCCGGTCCACGTTTGCAGACTCCGTCGCGACGAGCGCCACGGGCGGGGCAATGACGTTGTTGGACACGCACCCCGCCGCGAGAAGGAGGGGCGCCAGGGCGCCGCAGACGCGCCGCCCTGTCGCCAGGAGAGTCGATGGTTGGTTTGATCGGTCAGCCATCGGTATCTAAAAGTCAATGCCGACGATGGTTCGGAACATCATGCCGTCGCCGTCATAACTTCCTCGATTGACGAGAAACTCAAGCGTTCCGGCGATAAACCAGCCCTTGCCGTGCCATGCCACGGCCGGTCCGAGATAGATGCCGGTGGTCGCATCGCTCGTCCGCCAGCGGGGGAGCGTGGTATCGACGAGCAGTTCGGCCCCCGCAAACAGATTCTCGGTCAGTTGCCATGAAGCGCCGAATTGATTCTTGATCTTGCCTTTGGCCTCGGTGTAGTTCTCGTCTTCCCACTCGCCTTCGAGTGTGAGGTTGTAGAGCAGTTGGAGTTGGTCGATGTTCTTCTGGACGAGCAGTTTGCCTTCGGCTGCCAGTTTCTCGTCGCCGAACTTGCCCTCGAGGTAGGCGCCAATGCCGACCAGATCAGTGGTTGGGTCGGTCAGGTTCCACTTGAGCTCCAGGGCGCTGTTGCGGAACTCAGTCTTGGTGCCGGTGTCGTCGGTGTGCTTGACCCGCCAGTCGGCGACATAGAACGCGAGTTGGAAGTGATCGGTGAGACCGACCTCGATTTCCTCGCGGAAGTCGAGCCGCCAATAGCCGTCATAGGAGTCGCCGGGCCTGTCCCATTTGACGGTGGTCCAATGCTCGAACTCGACCGTGCCCTTGGCGTGGGTGGTGGCAGTTCGGAGGAAGGTGAATCGCCGCTCATCGGCGTGGGCTGCCTCGGGAAGCAGGGCCGGGACGGCGAGGACGATCATGGAGGCGAGGCGGGCCCAGTGGGGCGTGACGGTGGTGTGGATGGTGGTCATGCGGGGCAGGGTATCGCTATTGCGACACAGGTGCAACAGCAAAGGGGGCTGGCGGGGCAAGAGAGGGAGATTTGCTCGGCACCGGAGTTGGCGGGGAGTTGGCGGGACACCCACCAGCATCGCACCAACATCGCGGTTGGGAGGCATGGGGAACCGCTGCGAAGGGAGTTGGCGGGACACCCACCAGCATGGGGAGTTGGCGGGACACCCACCAGGGGGAGTTGGCGGGACACCCACCAGCATCGCACCAACATCGCGGTTGGGAGGCATGGGGAACCGCTGCGAAGTGCCGGTCGCCGACCAACCCGGGCCGCCGACCAACCCGGAAGCCCTGGGCCTTCATAAGTGGCGTAGGCGTCACAATCGGATGTGGGCATGAGGGGTGTGGTTGAAAACCAGTCTTACCCGGCGCAGCGCTCGGCCCCTTTCGCGTACACGGTGCATGCCACTCTGCTGTCGATTCGTCTCTGGCGTGCTGTTGTTGAGTACCTGCGGGCTCTCGCCAGCCTCCCCGTGGCCAGGTGGCGAGGACGCTGCGATTGATATCGATGGTGCCGCAAGTAACCTCAGCGGTGCCACGTGGAATCCAGCCACCGAGACACTGTGGGTTGTTCGTCAAGAGGGGCAGCTTTGGGAGTACGCGTATGACGACCCAGGTGCCACATTCCAACTCGTGAGAAGCGTGGGGCTTCCGGATTCGGTGGGGTCCGACATCGAAGCCTGCATGCAGATCAACCAGTTGGCCGCGAACGAACTGTACGTTCTTGATGAGAACACGGGTACGGTTTCGCGGGTCGTCGACATCGGCGGTAGCCCGTTGGCGCTTCGAAGTTGGAACCTCTCGACACCAAACAGCGGCTATGTCATGCCGGGCGAGCAGGGCGGTGCCGGACCCGAGGCCATCGAGTTTGTTCCCGACGCGTCGCTTCTCGCCGCCGGGTTCCGATTTCCCAGCGGCGATGAGTTTGCGGGCAGCGTCAAGGGGGCCGGGGGGCTGATCTTCGTCGGGCATCAGATAGAGGGGCTCTTGCACGTCTTTGACGTGAACCCGGACGTGTCGGGTGACTTCATCAATCACGGCTCCTTTGAGACGGCTGCCGACGAAGTGGCAGGACTGCACTTCGACCGCGAGAGCGGCTTGATGTACATCTGGCACAATCCGTCAAACATCAATTCACTGGAGATATGGGCGCTTGCTTCCGAGGCGGGTGTGATCGAAACGGTGGAGTTGTACAACTCGGCCATGCCCGAGGGGAACATCGAGGGCATTGCGGTTGTTGGACGCGGGGGCTGCGGGCGACTCGGCGCAGGTGGTGAGCAGCAGGTGGTCTTTCTCACGTGTGACGGGGGCGCGCCCAACCTCGCCGCCTACTCCGATTTTCCGTGCGCGGCGGTCGGGGCGTGTTGCGTTGCATCCGGCTGTCATGCACTGTCGGAGGACGCGTGCGGGCAATTGGGAGGTCTCTGGCTTGGCGGGGGCGCGAGTTGCGGCGGGTGCCCCCCGCCAGGGTGTCCGGCGGATCTCGACGTCGACGGGGACATCGGCGTGGAGGACTTGCTCATGATGCTGGAGTCCTGGGGGCCGTGCGTCTGATCGGCCCCTATTCGGGGACAGGCCGCTCACGGTAGAATGCGTGGCTCAACGCAATGGGCAGCCGGCTGACGCGGCCGGGGCCCGTGACGCATTGTGACTTGGAGCGACCGCCCCCCATGCAGCAGCATTCCACCATCGTCTACACCCACACCGACGAGGCGCCGGCTCTGGCGACCTACTCGTTCCTGCCGATCGTCCAGGCATTCGTGGGCCCGACCGGCATCAGCGTCGAACTGCGGGACATCTCGTTGTCCGGCCGCATTCTTGCGAAGTTTGCGGATCGCCTTCCGGAGGAGGACCGGGTGCCCGATGTGCTGTCGCAGCTGGGTGAGCTGGTCAAGACGCCCGAGGCCAACATCATCAAGCTCCCGAACATCAGCGCGTCCATTCCGCAGTTGACGGCTGCCATCAAGGAACTCCAGTCGCACGGGTACGACCTGCCGGACTATCCGGAGACGCCCGAGACCGACGAGGAACGCGCGATCAAAGCGACCTATGACTCGGTCAAAGGCAGCGCGGTCAATCCGGTGCTTCGTGAGGGCAATTCCGATCGACGTGCCCCCAAGGCGGTGAAGGCATATGCCAAGGCCCACCCGCATCGCATGGGCGCGTGGTCGAGCGACAGCAAGACCCGCGTGGCGACCATGGACGAAGGCGACTTTCGGCACAACGAGAAGTCGGTCACGATGACTGAGCCCTGCGAGGTCCGCATTGAGTTTGTCGGAGCGGATGGTTCGGTCACCGTGCTTCGCGACGGCATTGAACTCCTGGAGGGTGAGATTCTCGATGCATCGTCGATGAGCAAGCGTGCGCTCGTGGCGTTCCTCAAGGCCCAGATCGAAGCAGCGCGGGCCGATGGCGTGCTGTTCTCGCTCCACATGAAGGCCACCATGATGAAGGTGTCCGACCCAGTCATCTTCGGCGATGCTGTCGAAGTCTTCTTTGCTCCGGTCTTCGAGAAGCACGCCGATGTCATTGAGCAACTCGGGGTGGACACTCGGAACGGCCTGGGCGATCTGCGATCGAAGATCGAGACGCTGCCCGCCGACCAGCGCCAGCAGATCGAGCAGGACATTCAGGCCGTCCTGGAGCGTGGCCCGGGTCTGGCGATGGTGGACTCAGACCGCGGAATCACCAACCTGCATGTGCCGAGCGACGTCATCATCGACGCCTCCATGCCGGCGATGATTCGCACGTCCGGCCAGATGTGGAACGCTCAGGGCGAGCAGCAGGACGCCATCGCATGCATTCCGGACAGCAGCTACGCGGGCGTGTATCAGGCTGTGATCGACGACTGCAAGGCGCACGGCGCCTTCGATCCAACCACCATGGGCAGCGTTCCCAACGTCGGGCTCATGGCGCAGAAGGCCGAAGAGTACGGATCGCACGACAAGACATTCGTCATGGAGGACGCCGGGACGGTTCGCATGGTGACCGAGGGCGGCGAGACGCTGATGGAGCATCAGGTCGAGCAGGGTGATATCTGGCGGGCTTGCCAGACCAAGGATGCGCCCGTTCGCGACTGGGTCAAATTGGCGGCGACGCGAGCCAGGGCGACCGGTGCCCCGGCGGTGTTCTGGCTCGACCAGGATCGCCCGCACGACCGGCAACTCATTGCCAAGGTGGAGACGTATCTGCTCGACCTCGATACCGAAGGTCTCGACTTCAGAATCCTCGCGCCGGTCGAGGCGACGCGGTGGTCCCTGGAGCGAATTCGCCGGGGCGAGGACACGATCTCCGTCACTGGAAACGTGCTTCGTGACTACCTCACCGATCTCTTTCCCATTCTTGAAGTTGGCACGAGTGCCAAGATGCTTTCGGTCGTGCCGCTGATGGCCGGTGGCGGGCTGTTCGAGACGGGCGCCGGAGGTTCGGCCCCGAAGCACGTGCAGCAGTTCATGAAGGAGAACCACCTTCGCTGGGACTCCCTCGGTGAGTTCCTGGCACTGGCCGCGTCGCTGGAGCATCTGGCCGACCGGCGGGCAGCGCCCCACGCCCGACTGCTTTCGACCACTCTGGACGAGGCGACAACCCGGTATCTCATGGAGAACAAGGCGCCTTCCCGCAAGAGCGGCGAGATCGACAACCGTGGGAGCCATTACTACGTGGCGCTGTATTGGGCTGAGGCGCTTGCTGCCCAGACGACGGACGAGGAACTCGCGGCGAGGTTTGAGAAGACTGCCAGAAGCCTGCGGGATGCGGAGGCGACCATTGCCGGCGAGTTGATCGACTGTCAGGGCGCGGCTCGGGACATTGGTGGCTACTACCAGCCCGATCCAGCCCTGGCCGCCGAAGCCATGCGACCGAGCGGCGCGCTCAACGACGTCATCTCTGGCATGTTGGTGGCGTTGCTGGTTGACCAGGCAGCGTCGGCGGACTGATCGCAGGGTTTGACCCCTCGGCGGGGGGCTCAACCCGGTGGCTCAACCGGCAAGCGCTCTCGGAAACAGGATGTTGTTTTCGAGATGGATGTGCTGGTGCAGGTCGAGTTCAAGTTGCTCCAGACCCGCCCACAACGCCCTCCACGTGTTGCAGGCGTCGTCGCGAGGTGTGTAGTCATCCGTCAGCATTCGTATGTGGCGGAGCGCATCGCCTGCTGACGCGTGCTCGTGCTCCATGGCCGACACAGGCCCGTCTGCTCGATTGCCTTCACCTCGCTCGATCATCGGGAAGAGGATGCGTTCTTCCTTCATCATGTGATCGGTGAGTTCCGCCTGCAGTCCGCGAAACACCTCCAGCAACGCGCCGAGCCGCTCCGGGTCCTTGTCTCCGTGCACTCGATGCACCTTCTCGAGCATGGCAGCCAGGCGGGGCAGTTCCTCCCGCAGGCCTTCGTGGAACGTTGACACGATGTGATCGATCAGGTCATCAAGGGGGGCGGTGTCCCAGGCGGTGGTGGGGCCTGGGGCGTCCCCGAGTTCCCGCTCGATGTCATCGATGACCACGACTGGCTCGAGGCCCTTGGCGGCGCAGGCTTCGGCCAGCGGACGCCCGCCGCCACAGCAGAAGTCGATCCCGTGGCGGGCGAAGACGCGGGTGGCGAGCGGGTGCTGGGCGGCGATATGGCCGACCGGTGTGTCGAGCGTGATGGTCATGGCGGGCTCCTTTGCGGCGATGAGGGAAGCATCGCATCATACAGGACAAACTTGTCGCAATTTCGGAGTCTGCGCCGCGGCCGGGGCGCCATTGGGCCGAAGGCTGGCTGCGAGCCAGCGGCTTCGGGCCGCTCCCATCATGCCAAGAACGCTGATTTGAGGGTCAAAATACAACTTTGAAAATGAATTGCGGATATCGGGACAAACTAGTCGAGATTTGGTACCGTGCTTTTGTTCACAAAGTGGTTCACCCGAACTTGGAGAGGCGGGCACCCATGCTCACGATTGAAACTGCTGTGTCGCAGCGACTCGCGTCACTTCGCGATCCAAAGTCCAAAGGCGATCTGATGTCGGCAGGCCTCATCGCAGACGTCGAGGTGGATGCCTCGGTGGTCCGCGTTGAGTTGACGCCGCCGCAGGGCGATGCCTTCCAGCATGACGCCCTCGCGGCCGCCATCAAGCGTGAGATCGGCGCCCTTGAGGGCGTCGAACGCGTGCGGGTGCGTTGGCCCAAAGCCGAAACAGCATCCTGCGGCTGTGGCCAGCCGGTCGGGACGTGCGAAGACCATTCGGTCTCGCTTCCAGTCCTCGACCCGAACACCGCCCGCCTGCAGCAGGCCGGCATCGCGGAAGACTCCGGCTTTGGCGAAGGCGGTCCCGAGCCGCTGGCATCGCCCGAGATGGATCTGCCCGACGAGCACTGGACCGGGTGGCCCGCCGTGCCGCAGTGGGAGATCGATCCGGCCAACCCCGCGCTGAACTCAGGGGAGGCCCACGTGCGAATCGATGCGTGGGACTTTGAGATCTGGTGGCAGCAGCACCCGGACGACCTGACGTACGTCGCCATCCAGGCCATGAGCGACGATCCCGTGACCGGCGGCCCTGAACGGAAGCATCCGATCGGCCGCAACGTCGTGGTGAACCTTGTCTACGACATCCGGCGTGAGTCGGTCGTTGCGGTGTACGGCACCGCACGCGACTTCCGTCCGTTCATCGAAGCCTTCCGAATCGGCTGCGGCATCGAACCGCGGTCACAGGAGACCAAGGCATGAGTGTTGGATCCAATGGCAACACATCGGCGGGATCCCGCTGGTTCCGCGTCGCCGACGAACCGCGTGACTGGGAAGACTTCTACCGGGAGCGATGGTCCTACGACCGCACCGTCCGGACCAGCCACAGCGTCAACTGTTCCGGGTCGTGCTCGTGGGAGGTGTTCGTCAAGAACGGCCTGATCTGCTGGGAGTTGCAGAAGACCGACTGGCCGCAGATTCGGGACGACACGCCCAGTTACGAGCCGCGAGGGTGTCAGCGGGGCATCTCGGCCTCGTGGTATCCGTACAGCCCGGTGCGTCCGAAGTACCCATACATCCGTGGTGTGCTTCTTGAGTACTACGAGCAAGAACGGGCATCGGGGAAGGATCCGGTGGAGGCCTGGGGAGCCATCGTCGAGGATCCGGAGCGTAAGGCGACGTACCGCGGGGCGCGTGGCAAGGCAGGGTGGCGGCGGAGCAGTTGGGAGGTGGCGACCGAGATCTGGGCCGCCGCGATCATCTACACGACCAAGACCTACGGGCCGGACCATCTGGCGTCCTTCTCGCCCATTCCGGCGATGAGTATGGTCAGTTTCCTGGGTGGTCATCGCCTGTGCAATCTGCTCGGCGGCACCATGCTGAGCTTCTACGAGTGGTACCACGACCTTCCGCACATCATGCCCATGATGTGGGGCGACCAAACCGACGTCGGGGAGTCGGCGGACTGGTACCAGAGCACCTACTGGATCGTGATGGGCTCGAACCTTCCGATGACCAGAACGCCGGATGCTCACTTTGCCTCCGAGCACAAGTACAACGGCGGCAAGATCGTCAATCTCGCGCCGAACTACTCGGACATGACGAAGTTTGCAGACCTCTGGGTGCCGCTCAACCCCGGAACGGATGCAGCGTTCATCATGTCATGCATCCACGTCATTCTGCAGGAGTTCCACGTTGATCGGCGGGCTCCCTACTTCTTTGAGTACACCAAGCAGTTCACCAATCTTCCGTTTGTCGTGCAACTGGAGAAGCAGGACGACGGTTCGTACCTGTCCGGCCGCTTCATGCGGGGCAGCGACTTTGCCGAGTATGCCGACCAGGAGCATGCCGAGTGGAAGATCGTTCAGCTTGAAACTGGCACCGACACGGTCAAACTGCCTGTTGGCACCCTCGGGTATCGGTGGGAGCAGGAGAACACCGGCCGATGGAACCTCAAGAGTGAGGACTACACGGGCGCCGAGTTCGACCCGATGCTCTCGTGCATGGGCGATGATGGGTCGTTCGAGGAAGTCCAGGTTCAGTTTGCGGACTTTACAGACACGTTTGATCTCGAACTCGGCACGACGCCGGGCAAAGGCCGCAATGCCGTGGCGCACCATCGTGGCGTCCCGGTCAAGCGTGTGCGGAACCGGGACGGCGAGGAAGTCGTTGTCACGACCGCCTATGACCTGCTGCTTGCGCAGGTCGGCGTGCGGCGCGGGCTCTCGGGCGCCTATCCGGAGAACTTTGACGACGCTTCGGCACCGTTCACGCCCGCGTGGCAGGAGCAGGAGACGGGTGTGAGCCGTGATCTGGTCACCCGCGTCGCTCGCGAATGGGCGGACAACGCGGAGAAGACCAAAGGCAAGAGCATGTTCATCACCGGGTCCGGTGTCCTGCACTGGTATCACGGTGGCCCGCTCATCTATCGCGCCATGGCGGTCATGGGCATCCTCACCGGGTGCATGGGTCGCAATGGCGGGGGCTTCAACCACTACGTCGGCACTGAGAAGATCCGTCCCTACGCCGCGATTGGAACCCTGGGCGGGGCGAGCGACTGGACGCATACGCCGCGGCATGCCAACAGCACGTCCTACTTCTACTTCCACACCGACCAGTACCGCTATGACGGCATGGAGCTGGACCCGATCTGGGCGCCCTGGGCCGAGCGGTTCCCCGAGAAGGGGGGCAACCATGTTGCCGATGTCGATCTCTACGCCGTACGTAACGGCTGGCTTCCGTTCTATCCCCAGATCGACAAGAAGAACCCCATCGAGTTGCTGAAGGAAGCCCGCGCTGCCGGTGCCTCCACAGATGAAGAGGTCGGCGCCTTTGTGGCCGACCAGTTCACGCAGGGGAAGGAACGCTTCGCGCTGGAAGATGTGGACGCGGACGAAAACCATCCCAAGGTGCTCTGGGTCTGGCGGGGCAACCTCATCGGGACGAGCATGCGAGGCCATGAGTACGGGCTCAAGCATCTCATGGGTACCCACAACAATGTGCTTGGGGAGGACCGCTCGAAGGGTCTCATCAAGGGCATTGATTGGCATGAGGACGCGCCGACCGGAAAGCTCGACCTCATGGTCAGCGTCAACCTCCGGATGGACTCAACGGCGAACTACGCAGACATCGTCCTTCCGACCGCGCACTGGTATGAGAAGTACGACCTGACCTGCAGCGACCTCCACTCGTTCTTCCACCCGTTCACGCCCGCCCATGATCCGCCATGGGAGGCGCGGGACGACTGGAATTCGTTCAAGGCCTGCGCCGAGAAGGTCAGTGAACTGGCCGCCAAACATCTGCCCGGTGAGTTCGAGGACCTGGTCATGACTCCCATGATCACGGACTCGCCGGACGAGATGGCCCAGCCGTTGGGTGAGATCAACGACTGGCACGCCGGTGACGTCGAGGCGATTCCGGGCAAGACCTTCCCCAAGGTCAAGACGGTGGTTCGCGACTACACGAAGATTCTGGAGAAGTACACAACCTTCGGCCCTCGCGTGTGCGCGCCAAACGGCTACGGCTGCAAGGGCATCATGGGCGATCTGACCGAGGTCTACGATGATCTCAAGGAGAGCTACCTCGTCGGCGAAAAGGACGGGCGGCCGTCCCTTGAAAAGGCTGATCAGGTGGCGGAGGTCATTCTCCGCATCTCGCCCGAGAGCGACGGGGAAGTTTCGCACATGCTCTTCAAGAACCTCGAGAAGCGGTGCGGTGTGCCGCTGGCGCATCTCGTGGAGGGCGATACGGAAGTGCATCACCACTATCCGGATCTGCAGTCGCAGCCAAGACGGAGCATGACATCACCGCACTGGTCGGCCATTGAAGGCCCCGGACGCACCTATGCTCCGTGGACGCTCAACGTAGAGACGCTCAAGCCCTGGCACACGCTGACTGGTCGCCAGGAGATCTACTACGACCATCAGGCGTATCGCGATCTTGGCGAAGCGCTGCCGACCTACAAGCCTCCGGTCGACATGGTCAAGATCGGCGATTGTCAGCCGGACAAAGCGGCGGCGGGCAAGTCCAAGGTCTTCCGATACCTCACGCCACACGGAAAGTGGTCGATTCACAGCATGTTCTGGGACACCTGGCAGATGCTCAATCTGTTCCGTGGTGGCCAGGTCGTGTGGATCAATGACGAGGACGCCCGGGAGATTGACGTGGTCGACAACGACTGGGTCGAGATCTACAACGAGAACGGAATCTCCAACGTGCGTGCAGTGGTCAGCGGGACGATTCCGCGAGGTAGTGTGATCTTCTACCACTCCTCAGAGCGGCACGTGAACGTTCCCTTCTCGCCGCTCGCCCGCGAGCGGGGGATGACCGACCTGCGTGGCGGAAACAACAACGCGCCGACCCGGGTGATGATGAATCCATCCACCATGGTCGGCGGGTACGCCAACTGGACCTACTTCCTCAACTACCAGGGACCGAGTCCGTCGGAGCGAGACTGCGCCGTGATGATTCGCAAGATGCCACTCGCAACCGGCAAGCAGAAGGTCATCTACGAAGACAAGGACATCGCCAAGCTTCCGTGATGGTCACGCTTTCGATGAGACACAACTGGAGATCCTGCTGATGCAGATCAAACAACAGATGGGCATGGTGTTCAACCTCGACAAGTGTCTTGGATGCAACACATGTACCGTGGCGTGCAAGAACGTGTGGACCAACCGCGAGGGTGCGGAGTACATGTTCTGGAACAACGTCGAGACGAAACCCGGCATGGGGTATCCGAAGCGTTGGGAGGACCAGGATCGATATCGCGGCGGCTGGAAACAGTCGTCGGGAGGTGGTCCCAAGCTGCGGATCGGTTCCCGCTTCTGGACCATGATGAACCTGTTCTACAACCCCGTGATGCCGCAGATGGAAGAGTACTACGGCAAGGGGCCCGTCACGTACACGTATGAGGATCTCCACTCGGAGAAGCCCACGAAGTACTCCCAGCCCGTGGCACGACCGAAGTCGATGATCACTGGCGAAGAGAACGTGGACATCACGTACGGCGTGAACTGGGAGGACAACGGGGCCGGTGCCACCTATGACGGCACCGGCGGCGCGGAGATGAACTTCGATGGCATGAGCGAAGAGGAGAAGAAGGCGTTTCTCAGCTTCCGCGACTCGTTCATGATGTACCTGCCTCGAATCTGCAACCACTGTCTCAATGCGGCCTGCGTCGGAGCCTGTCCGAGTGGGGCCGGGTACAAGCGTGAAGAGGACGGTGTGGTGCTCATCGACCAGAACCGGTGCAGGGCGTGGCGGTACTGCGTGTCTTCATGCCCGTACAAGAAGCCGTACTACAACTGGCGAACGGGGAAGATGGAGAAGTGCATTCTGTGCTATCCGAGGCTCGAGACGGGGCAGCCTCCGGCGTGCTTCCACTCGTGCCCAGGCAGGATTCGGTACATGGGTCCGCTGCTGTACGACATGGATCGCGTCGCTTCGACCGCCAACATGGACGAGCAGGATCTGGTTGTAGCGCAGCGGGACATCATTCTCGATCCTCACGATCCGGAAGTGATCGCTGAGGCTCGCAAGCAGGGCATCTCTGAGACGTGGCTTGAAGCGTGCCAACGCTCGCCCGTGTATCGAATGGTCAAGGACTGGAACATCGCCTTGCCGCTTCATCCCGAGTTTCGGACGCTTCCGAGTCTCTTCTACATCCCGCCGGAGAGCCCGGTGAAGACCACGTCGGATGGGCAGGACACGCTCAACATGGTGGATGGCAAGACCGTGCTTCCCAACATGGACGAGTTCCGGATTCCCGTCCGGTTCCTGGCAAACCTGTTCTCCGCCGGAAACCCGGAGCCGGTCGAAGTCGCGCTGATGCGGCAGTTGGCCGTCCGCGGGTATCGGCGGTCCATTCGCGTCGAGGGCGAGGCTGATGTGGACGTGCTTCAGCAGGTCGGCCTCACGGAACAGGATGCCAGAGACATGCACCGGCTGCTCTCGCTCGCGCACTATCACGAGCGGTTCGTGGTGCCGACCACCAAGCGAGAACGCACGGACAACTCACCGTACATCGAGCGTGGCTACAGCGGCTTCGCTGAAATGACCCCGGGACGAAGGCCCGTTCGCCGTGACACCTTCCACGGCGCGCGAGAGGAAGTCGGGAGCTGATCCATGGACAATCACGATCTCATCTCCATCTGGCGACTGCTGTCAGAACTACTTCTCAGCCCGCGCGAGCGCGATGCGGACCGCATGAAGGAGCTTCGCGCCGCGTTGGACGACGAGTATGCCGGCATCGCCTACGGAATCGACCTGTTCATGGCGGACCCGGACTGCCAGAGTGAGACCGAGTATCTCCAGACGATGGAGTTGAACCCACCGGTGCCGCTGTATCTGGGTTCGCACATGTTCGACGAGCCGTCAACCTGCAACGGCATTGGCAGCGGCGCCCGAAACCCGTACATGCTGGAGTTGACGGGCATCTACGAGCACTTCGGTCTGGATCTCGGCGGCCGGGAGATGCCGGACTTTCTTCCGATCATGCTTGAGTTTCTTGCGATCAGTCTGGAGCAGCAGGGGCGGGACAGCATCGGTCTGCGGCGTCGATTCATCGAGCGATGCTTTCTTCCTGGCGTTGAGGCCATGGAGAAGGCCATGGTCAAGTACGAGAGTCCGTACCTCGTGTTGCTTCCGTCCATTCAGGCTGCTGCCGTTGAGGATCTGCGGCGAATGGACGACACGCCGGCATGGCAGCCCGAAGGTGAGCAGGGCTCCACGGTGCGACTTCCGGTGATCGAAGGAGCCGCCCCATGAAGGGCCATGCGATGGAAACCTGGGGCTTCATCGGATCACTTCTGGTCGTTTCGGCGGTGTCGTTTGTCGTCGTCCGGTTCGTCGCCACGGGGCCCTCAGAAGATGCCGTCGAGTACATGGCAGCCATGCTTGAGCCGCCGGCGTCGGCGCCACCTGTGGTCATTCGATCGGTCGCGCCCTCGGTCATCGCTTCCCCGGCCATCACGCACGTGGCGTCGAGCGACGCGAGTTCCGCTGCTTCGGCGGATCCCGCCGCGTCCGCGGCACCCACGTCCTTTGTTGACACCCTGAGGTCCGGGCACGCCGGACTTCGCAGTTACGACCGCAGCCAGTTGAGAGCGAATCCATGAACAACTTTCTTTGGGGTGTGTTCCCGTACATCTGCATCGTGCTCTTCTTTACGGTGCCGATCGTCAGAATGGTGTTCAGGCCGTATTCCTGGAGCACCAGGGCCAGCGGGCTGTTCGGGCGGCGGCTGCTTGGGGGCGCATCGACGCTGTTCCACTGGGGTTTGATGCTGCTTCTGGCCGGGCACCTGTTCGGGCTGTTTGGTGGTCTGGTGGGCTCGGAAGCATCGGTCACCGTCTTCTTCTGGCTCGGGCTCGTCGGCGGGTTCATGGTGCTGGTTGGATCGATCGTGATGCTCTGGCGACGGATGACCAATCCGGAAGTGATTGCGATGAGCCAGTTCGAGGACTATGCAATCCACTTCTTTCTGATTGCAATTGTGGCGCTGGCCCTCTTTCAGGTGATTTCGCACCGGATCTTCGGCGTCGCCTATACGGCGTCGGCATGGTCCGCGAGTCTCTGGACGCTGCATCCGCAGCCGGAACTCATGGAGTCAGCGAGCCTGTTGACCAAGTGGCACATCTTCCTGGCGTTGTGCTTCTTTGCGTACTTCCCGTTCACCAAACTCGTTCACTTCTGGACCTTCCCGGTCAACTACTTCGCCCGCCCGTATCAGTCGATGCGAACGCAGAAGTACCGGTTCCAGCGCCGGTGGGAGTTTGCATGGAGGAGCGACAAGTCCTGGCTCTTCTACAGCCTCTGCCTTGTCGCGGCCGGTTGGATCGTGGCGGCGTCGCTGTTGGGGCAGCCTCGCATGGCCGGTTCGGACACGCCGACCATGGAACTGGTCAAGCGCAACTCCGGCATGGTGGCAACCGAGTCGGGCACCTGGCTCATGGGGTATCCGCTCTACGTCAGCCAGTGCGCGCGGTGCCACGGCATGGATGGCCAGGGCGACGGGCCGGGGATGCACTCGCCGACGTTTGCCTCCCTGCCCCGAGACCTGGTTCATCGGAACGGCCACAAGGGTGCGCGGTACCACTTCGTGTCGACCGACAACGGAATTGCGTCCGACGATGACCTGTTCCGGACGATTGCTTTCGGCCTTGATGGTTCGGGCATGCCCGGCTTCCCGGACCTGACCAACGAGCAGATTCTCTCGCTCGTGGATGTCCTGAATGAGTTCCGAGCGGACGGCCCGGCCCCGGGAGCCGCGCTGGCCGTGGGAGATCCGCCGCCAGCCACTCCAGAACTGCTTGCCAAAGGCGCAGAACTCTGGGCGGCCAACTGCGTGGAGTGCCATGGCGCAGACGGAAGTGGGGGGACCAAGCAGATCATCAGTTGGCGGCAGACTGGTCCGGAGTCGTGGGAGGAGATCAAGCCGGCGCGGCTGGACCACGGCGCCATCAAACTGAGTGATGCGCCGAAGGATCTGTACACCAGAATCACGCTGGGGGTGCCCGGGGCCTTTGGCGATTCGAATCTGATGTTCGCGTTCCCGAAACTCACGGAAGAAGAGCGGTGGGCACTGGTGCATCACGTTCGAGAGAACATCCTGCCCAAGAGCGTGACGATGGCCGAGTGATCGCCGCTGCGGCGGTCGTGTGAGGCACGGGTCGGGAGGGCGGAAGGGGCCTGGAGACCGATTGTGAACACGAGTGAGACAGGTTGCATTCGGATCAGGCCCGTGTCTGTCGGATGCGCCGTCTCTTCGTGTGTGTTCCCCCCTGTGGCGCTCGGGCTGCGCCCGACTCAACCAACCTCCTAGAGCCGCGACATGGACATTCAGAACAAAGCAACTGCGATTGATCTCTTCAGCCTGAAGACCAGGCCGATGCGAGCGTTCCACATGACGTGGTTCGCGTTCTTCCTGTGCTTCTCTGCATGGTTCCGCGGCGCGTCGCCGCGGGGGAAAGTCCTGTCGACGGGAGTTCGAAATGTCTGGTGACGTGGACAGAAAGAGTTGGTGGATTCTCACTGCCAACACGCTGTCGTTCACGGTTTGCTTTGCAGTGTGGATGCTCAATGGTGTTCTGATCGCCTTCCTTGTGGATCACGGGATCTTCAAGTGGGGACCGGTAGAGATGGGCTGGTTGATCGGCATTCCGGTCCTGACTGGTGCAGTCTTCCGGCTTCCACTTGGCGTCGCTACAGACCGATGGGGTGGAAGACTCGTCAATACTGTGTTGCTGCTGGTGACGGCGGTCCCGATGTTCCTTTTGGGCTCCTGCAATACCTATTGGCAGTTCTTCTTTGCAAGTTTAGGCTTCGGGCTTGCCGGGTCGAGCTTTGCGGTAGGGATCGCCTATACGTCCGTATGGTTTCCAAGGCGTCTTCATGGAACTGCCGTTGGCATCTTCGGGTCGGGTAATGCAGGTGCCGCACT
>JASMLR010000021.1 GCA_030748575.1 Phycisphaerales bacterium
GGCTCCCCGAGGCATATCGCAGGTTCCAACGTCCTTCATCGCCTCTGGACACCAAGACATCCACCGTGTGCCCTTTGGTAGCTTTCTCGCGCCATCCCGACCCCGACACCGAGTCTGGACCGAAATCCAGAACACTGCGCCGATGGCGGCATGACCGAAGTACCAGTCCTGAGCGGACTGTGCTACCGGGCCTCAATTTTGTCTCGACATTCTCTTGGTGTTGGCCGACCCACATACTGCGTCCCGTCGCGATGAAAGAGCCCTTCGCGATGGGGCGGCCGGTCGCACCCGCAGGGGTGCAATCGACTTCCGCTGGCATGGGGTGTTCAGATCCATGGTCAGCGAAACGTGGCTGGCATGCGCCGGGGAGGTGCATGCCTGTCGGCCAATCGATCACTCATGACTTGTCAAAGAGCAGGTCCAGAACCAACGCCGCGTGGCCTTCAAACGACCGACACGGCGCGAGCCCGACAGGATACACAGACCGGAACACCTGTCAAGGTCGCTGGCGGGCGCAAATCTTCGTTTTCAGGCGTCTTCGTCGGGGTCCTCGTCAGACTCGTCCAGCTCCGGCTTGACCTGCTTGCGGTCCATGCGGGGCGCCCTGATGTGGGCCAGCGTGCCATCGCCGATGCTGCCAAGCAGCACCAGACCCCCCCTGCCGGAATCGACCTCCATCGGCGTTGCCGCAGGATCGGGCACGATGTCCAAGATGTACCAGCCGGTCGTAAAGTCCAGATGCTGCTCGTCTTCCGACCCGCCTGCCCGCGGCTTGCCGCCGACGACATCGCCCGGTTGGGCGGTCTGCCGCGAGCGGTGCCACGCCCCATCTCTGAACCTGTAGACGTCGATCGTTGCCACACCGAGCCCCATCACGCCGGCCTGCCCGCGGCCCTGCCCCGCCGCGATCGCCCGGTCCACAAAGGCCAGGATGGGCGGGCGAACCGTGATTGGAGACGACCAGTTTCCCGGAAGGGAGGCCAGGGCCACGTCGGTCGTCAGCGATCGCTGCGACTCGGGCAGACTGAGTGATCGAGCGAACAGCGGGTTGTAGACCTCAACGGAGATCCGGTAGTCGTACGTCTTCCCCGGCTCGACGTCCAGATCGTGCGCCCACACCCAGAGGGTGCCCTCCATGGCAAACGTGCGGCCCGGCCCTTCGTCCGGCGCATACGCCTCGATCTCTTCGTCGGTCCAACCCAACCGTTTGGCGAGCTTGTTGATCTCGACGCTTGCGCGGCGAATCTTGGACTCCAGCCGCTTGATCTTCCGCTCACGGTCATCCTCACCGGAGTCGCCGCCGCCGCCCGGGGCGCCGCCACCGGGGCCACCTGGCCCGCCAGGACCGCCGCCGCCACCCGGTCCACCGAAGCCGCCGCCGCCAGGCCCACCAAAGCCGCCCCCGCCGGGCCCGCCAAAGCCGCCGCCACCGATCGGTGGGCGGTTTCCGCCGCCGCCGCCAATCGGATCATCATCTCCGCCGCCCCCGAGCCCGGCGAGATCTTCCTCGTACCCCCGACGCGCCAGGATGAGCCGTTTCAACTTGTCTTCCGGGTCTTCCTCGCCGCCGCGCTCATACCGACCGTACGCCTCGGCCGGATCTTCCCACCGGGCAGCGGTCGTCCCCAGGAACTCAGGGTTCACAACCCGCTGCTGGGTTCCGTCTCCCCGCAGGTCGTCGAGGATGGCGTCACGCTCCCCTGCCGAGACGTCTCCATCGATGCGCTCCCGGAATGAGACCTGACCGGGAAGCAAGGCCACCTCCTCCGGGTCCGACATGGTTCCGTCAGCGAACACTTCTCTCCGCTCCACACGGACGTCGAGTACATCGATGCGGCCGTCGTACCACCGCTCGCTGAGGGCCCGCTCGCCCGCGGCGCCTTCCGCCGCAAATCGCTGAAGTGCCTCGTCCAGATTGAACTCCGCCGCGACCGTCAACCATGTGACGTCGTGGGGCGTCCCCTCAAACCGCGCGGCCAGTTCGGGATCGTTGCTGACCACCGCCGGCGAGAGCGTGTCATTGGTCTGGTACACAAACGCCTGCGACGGCGCCGGCACGCTGGGCGGATTGACTGAGCTCACGCCGACTGTGGAGTCGCCGCCTTCCTCATCCACCGGCCCTCTGGGACCGCTTGCAAATGCCATGGAAGCAGATGGACCGACCCGCGCCTCGGACGCCTTGGTGTATCGATCAAGCAGCCCCGACGCCTCCGGCGGCGTCAGTCCCTGCAGCCCCTTCCTGCCAACATCCTGCTGAAGGGCAACTGCACGGCCCTTCAACTCGGCATTGACATCTGCCGGGGGAACCACCTCGCCACCTCGACCGATCTCGCCGGCATTCGGGTCGCCCACGAATTGCCCGCCAAGGTAGACCGCAAACACGACAAGGGTGATGCCGAGCACCACGAACTCGATGTACTGTTCAATCAAACGCAGGATGGTGTTCTTCATCGTGTATCCGAACTCGTTTCACCTGAGGTCAATAGGGCGCATGCTCATCGTCTTGCCCACCCGCCCGGGCAGCCATGCCGATTCTGGTTCTCGCTTCGTCCGGCATCAACGTACCGGTCCATTCTCTGAGCCAGAGCGTCTCGAGCGTGACGACCAGCCGCGATACCGGCGCCTCGCCGAAGTACTCGCCGTTCTTCAATGCATCGAACGCATCCACCTGAGACAACTCAACGTCGAGCACGGACATGACAGGCGCCCGGGTGAAGCCCGACAACACGTCGTCGATCCGACTCGTGGCCACCACCATGTCGAGATCGACCAGCACAACGTCAAACGCCTCGTTCGTCACCCGGCCCGAAATCGACCGGCTGTAGTCTCTGAACCCGGCGCCAGGGACGGTCCCGGCCTGCGGCCCACCGCGGCTCCCCGATCCCCCTTCCTCCGAGAACGATCGATCCGACGCGGCAGGCGTGTCAGGCTTCAGAAGGCCTCGCACTGCCAGCCGATCCACGGCATGGATGGCCGCTTGTGGCTCGGGGTCGCTTCCATTGATGCCTTCCATGGCTGTTGCGACCCGGTCGAGGACCCACAGTCGCCACTGCCATCCGAACATTTCGTCAAGCGTCGGCTTCTGGGTCTTCGAGTACTCGGGCGGTCCCAGGGTCTCGAGCGAGAGGTACACACCGATGTCACTGGCACGGTCGCGGCAGATCGCGCGGCGCTGACCCACCAGATATGCCTTGAGCGACGCCTCTTCGACCTTGGTCAGGGTTTCCCCGGCTGACTTCCTGAACTCCCGGTCGATGTAGTCGGCACGCTTGGCCGTCAGTTCGTCCTGAAGTTCGTCGGCCGACGGGGGAGACCCGGCATGCACGCGGCTCAGCAACTGGTCGTAGCCGGCCATGACATGGCGATGCAATTCCGGAGGCAGCACCTGCAGGTCACGCTCGCGGTCCTGCGGCACCGGGAAGAGCCCTTCCATCAGCAACTCGGCGCCGGCCCGGTTTCGCTCGTGAACCCGTGCGATCACGCCCTCGGACTCGGACTTTCGCTCGGCCGCCGCCTCCTCGTAGGCTGCGATGAGATCATCGGTGATGATCATCTGGTGCGTGTCCGTTGATCCGGGCCACTTGAACTGAGCCTTCTTCTCCAGCGCGTCAACCTTGCGAAGCCGCGACTTCACTTCCTTGGCTACCGCTTCATTCATGCCGCCGGCGACGATCGGGGCCGCGACCAGCACGCCAACGATCACCACCGAGCACATCACGATCACCAGATTCGCTTTGATCCAGTGCAATACCGCCTGAACGTTCATGACCTCACCTCGCCACGCTCCGATGGCCCGAATGCCGTTGTCATTTCCGCCGGATCAAGCAGTTCCACTTCAAAGAGAATGGGCAGCGTGTAGACCTTCGTGCCTTCCGGATAGCGGCTCGGCGCATCCGGCAATGGGGCCATGGTCTCCACCTTGCCCCCGCCGCCGCTGCCGCCGCCAAGGCCGCCACCGCCGCGACCACCGCCGCCGAGGCCCATGCCCCCGCCACCAAGGCCCATGCCGCCGCCGCCAAGGCCCATACCGCCGCCGCCAAGGCCCATGCCGCCGCCGCCAGGGCCCCCACCGCCGCCGGGGGCACCACCTGGACCACCCTTCGGGTCATCCTCGGATGCAACGACACGCTCGGTCATCGCGCCGCGATCGGTCGTGGCCGACACAATGCGATACGGTCGGCCGGGCACTTCGGCTGCCGCCTGATCCCGAAGCCACTTGACGACGTGGTCGGAAAGGAAGCGAACCGGATCTTCGTGCGTCAGTTCGACCGTCATGGATACCTCGATCTTCGGCGGCCCGCCACCACCGACCGGCCCGCCATACGCCCCGGGGGGCGGGGCCGCGTCTGCGGCCAAGGCACCCTTCAGATCGATCAGTTCGACCAGACGCCGGCTGGCTGCATCGACCTCCATGGCGGTGGCCAGATCCGTACCGGTGAGTTCGGGCTGAGGATTGGCTGCCGCAAGGGCCTGGGCCGCATCGTGCAGAATCCAGGGCCAGACATCCCGTCGGTCAAGCAGGCTCATCGCCCAGTCTGCGCCCACCATGGAGGCATACGCACGCTCGGCCTGCTGATACCTGTTGTTGACGCCCTCGGCCATGTCCAGTGCCTTCTGAACGACCGACGGCGCACGCTCTCCGAGGGTCTCCTGCTCGGTGAACGGCCGAATGAAGCTGACGCCGCCCGCGGCAACCGCAACGGCTGCAGCGGCCACGAACCACTTCGTCTTTTTGTGCCATACCTGTTCGCGACGCACCCTCGACGGCACGAGATTGGCGTCCAGCGTTGCCAGCCCCACACCCTGCAGGGCCAGGCCGTAGGCCGTGGCGAGGTTGACGACATGTTCCGCGAATGAGGCAGCCCCCTTGCCGTCCACGCGAATGCGGCGGAACTCATCCAGACGCAGCACGCTCTCCTGCAGTTGCTGCCCGATGAACTTCCGTAGACCGGGGATCTTGAACGTCGACCCGGTCCCCACCATCTTGGTGATCTGCACCTCAGGCCGCGTGTTGGTGAAGTAGCCGAGCGATCGCTGAAGATCCTGCAGCAGGTCCGTGAACACGGGCCGCATGGCAGCCATGATCTGCTTGGCGTACTTGCTGGTCGAAACGTCCTTCTTGAGTCCTTCAGCCTTCGAGTGCGAGATCTGGAACGCATCGGCGATGGCTGCCGTGAAGTGGTTGCCGCCGATCGGGAACGTCCGAATCCAGCACCGGCTCTGGTCCGCGATGACCACGTCTGTGGCGGTCGTGCCGATGTCGATGAACACCGTGGCCCCATCGGTATCGCCGAGCCGCTGGTCGTATTGCATGGCATTGAAGAGGGCCACCGGGCTGAGCGTGAGCACCTCGGGGCTGAGCCCGACCTCGCCATACAGGTCGAGCAGCTCATCGACCTTCTCGCGTGTGACCGCAAAGAGGCCGACTTCCACCTCCGGCGAGTCCTCGGAACTGAAGGTCTGATAGTCCCATTCCACTTCCTCAATCGGGAACGGAATCTGCTGGACGGCCTCGAATCGGACGATGTCCGGAATCTTCTTGGGTTCCACCGGGGGCAACTTGGCGAACCGGGCGAAGGATGAGTGCCCGGGAATCGACATGACGATCAGTTCGTCCTCGAGCGACTTCTCGCTGATCAACTGCCCGAGGCTGAGCCGTACCACGTCACCGACGTCGATGTCCGGCGTGGTCAGGACCTTGCGGTGCGGGATAACGGCGAAGTCGGAGACTGCAACCTCGTCCCCCCCTCGCTCGAGCCGGATCGCCTTGATCGCGAAGGCCCCGATCTCGATCCCCCATGCTGCGTGTGCGGTGGCCATACGGATGTCCTGTATCGTTCCCTGCCCCGAAACCACGATTCGCGACGCATCGCCGGCGGATCCACTCCACGGCCAGCGATGCCTGAAGGGTTCGGATCATACCCCCGAGAGGCCCGTTCAGGGTCCCGGCACGGCCAGTTCAACCTCCGCTCTACGATGCACCTGTGATTCGCCCACGGACATTTCGCATCCGCGTCCTCGGCTGCCGCGTCAACCACGCCGAACAGCGAGAACTGGCGTCCGTGCTGCGTCGCCGGGGGCTGGAGGAAGCGCCGCCCGGCCACCCCGGTGACCTGGAGATCATCCATACCTGCTCAGTCACGGCCCGAGCAGCGGCAAAATCCCGTCAGGCGACCCGCCGGGCCCGCCGGGCAAGCCCCGACGCCATTGTTCTGGTCACCGGCTGCCTGGTCGGGACCGATCCTGAGATCGCCCGATCCCTCGCCGGCGGCGCAGGCGCCGCCATCGGCCACGACACCCCCCTGCCTCAGGCCGTCGACCACTGGCTTGGCGCGCATGTGCCAGACACCGGGGTGGCCGAAGCGGCCACCGCCTCCCCGACAGGCATCCGCCCGCTGCCGCTGCACGTGCTGCCCAACGAACCTGCCTCGCACGTCCGCGCCGAAGTCCGCATTCAGGATGGCTGCGACGCCCACTGCACCTTCTGCATCATTCCCCGAACCCGGCCCGTGCTGCGGTCCAAGTCCATGGCAACCGTGCTCGATGAAGTCGAGGCCCTGGTATCGCTCGGCCACCGCGAGGTCGTTCTGACAGGGATCTTCCTCGGCGCCTATGGACACGAGACAGCCCTTCGTCGCCGGCAGACGCACCCTGACAGAGAGCCGCTTGCGGAACTGCTTGAGCGGGTGGCGCAGGTGCCGGGCCTGGCCCGCCTGCGACTGAGTTCGCTCGAGCCGGGCGACGTCTCCGACGCCCTGCTTCAGGCCATGGTGGACCACGCCGATACGGTGGTGCCTCACCTGCATCTGCCGCTGCAGTCGGGATCGGACGAGATTCTCCGCCGGATGAACCGCCAGTACCGCGTCGCCGACTACCTCGAGATGGTGGACCGCGTCGAGCAGGCGCTCACGCGGGAAGGTCTGGCTCCAGCCATCACGACGGACGTCATCTGCGGCTTCCCCGGCGAGACCGAGGCCGACTTTGACCGGACGATGGCCGTCGCCCGCCGCGTCGGGTTCCTGCACATGCACGTGTTCCCCTACAGCCCGCGTGCGGGGACAGCCGCGGCGAGGTGGACCGGGGCGGCGGTGCCGCGTGCCGTGGCCGCCGATCGCGTCCGGCGGCTCATTGATCTGGAGTGCCAAGACGGGCTGGCCGATGCGTTTCGCCGCATGTTGATCGACACCGAGGTCCGCGTGCTGATCGAACAGCCGGACACCAACCGGCCGGGGCACTGGTTGGGACGAAGCGACCACTACGCCCTCATGACCGTTGCCGGAAACTACGAGCGAGGCGAGATCGTCCGTGCAATCCCTCAGAAGATCGAGGATGATGTGATGACGGCGAGGGCGTGCCCGGTCGGGCACGCACTCCCGCTGATATCCAGGCGCTGAGTCGCCCACTGGAAAGACGAGAAGGACGCAGACCCATGTCCCCCGACACCCCTGGCGGTTCGCCGATGGACCCCGCCCTCGAAGCCGAGATCGAAGCCGCGCTGGCCAACGTATCGATGGCTGATATTCAGGAAGTGCCCGCGGCACCGACGCGCGGCGCCCGAGCGGAGAAGGAAGGACGTGTCGTTCAGATCAGGGGCGAGGAAGTGCTGGTCGAGTTCGGCCCCCGCATCAGCGGTGTGTGTCCGCTGGCGGCATTTGATGAGCCGCCAGCCCTTGGCAGCAAGCACAGTTTCACGATCGAGCGGCGTGACCTTGACGATGACATGCTCATTCTTTCTCGGAAGGGTGCTGTGTCAAAGGCCAAGTGGTCTGACGTCGCGCAGGGGCAGATCATTGAGGCGATGTGCACCGGCACGAACAAGGGCGGGCTTGAGATGGAAGTCTCCGGGCACAAGGCGTTCATGCCAGCCGGACAGGTGGACCTTCGTCACATTCCGGATCTGAGCGACTTCGTAGGCAAGAAGTTCCCATGCGAGATCATGGAGCTCGACAAGCAACGTGGCCGCATGGTGCTCAGCCGCAAGAGTGTGCTCCACGCCGAACGCAAGGAGAAGCGGGACGCCCTGATGGCGACGCTGCAACCCGGTCAGTCGTTCGACGGCGTCGTGACGAGCGTTCAGCAGTACGGCGTGTTTGTTGACATCGGCGGCGTGGACGGGCTCGTGCATGTTTCGGACATGGCCTGGGAACGCGTCAAGAACCCGGGCGATCTCGTCAAGGAGGGCGACGCCGTTCGCGTTCAGGTTCTGAAGGTCGACATGGACCAGGATCCTCCTCGGATCGGGCTGGGCATGAAGCAACTTGTGAGCGACCCCTTCACGGCGGCCGCCGGCGAACTCAAAGAGGGCGAGATCGTGTCCGGAACCGTCACACGCCTGGCGGCATTCGGCGCCTTTGTCAAACTGGCTGAAGGCATCGAGGGTCTCGTTCACATCTCCGAGATGGCGCACAAACGCATTGCTCGCCCCAATCAGGTGGTTCGCGAGGGCGAGGTCGTGCAGGTCAAGGTGCTCTCGATCGACTCGGATACCAAGCGGATCAGCCTGTCCATCAAGCAGACCACCGAGGGGCCCAAAGGCAGCGGAGGCGGCCAGAGCACCCGCGCGGACGATCCCGCCCTTCGCAAGTTGCGGGCCCGGTTCGGCGGCGGCGGGGATCTCAAGGGCGGTTTAGGCTGACTTTGTGACAATCCCGCGCAGGCTCTGCGTCATCGGTGCTTCCTCTGAAGTCAGAGGTCCGGGATACTCAGGAGAGGCACCATGTTCAGAATGACCAGCACCATCGCGTTCCTTGCCACATCAAGCGTTGTCACCGCAGCCACGCTGCACGTTCCCGCTCACTACAACACCATTCAGGATGCCATCGATGCCGCCTCATCCGGCGACGAAGTAGTCGTGGCCCCCGGAGTTTACACAGAGGCGTTCGCGTTCAAGGAGCCACACATCACGGTTCGTTCATCTGATGGCGCCGAGTCAACCGTGATTGATGGTTCACAAAGTCAGGCCTATGCACTCGCGTTTTTCAATACGGGCACATCTGGCACCTTGCAAGGCTTGACGCTCCGTCATTTCGAGCATCCCTTCACAGGCGCTGTCACCGTCAAGGATGCCACAGCCTCGATCATCGACTGCATCTTCGAAGACAATCGGAACTACTTCTCTGGCAGCGCTCTCCGAATCGAGCTATGGAGTCTCGGCAACGCGGGCCAGGCGGAAGTACGAGGTTGCACCTTCCGTAGAAACGAAACGAGTGAATCTGGCGGCGCGATGTCCGCACTACTGCTTGATGGCGAGTCCCTGCTCGTCTCGAACTGCGTGTTCGAAGAGAACACTTCCGAACAAGGCGGGCATCTGGCGATCAATGCCAACGGAACCGATGGATCCGTGACAATCGACTCCTGCGCATTTCGCGATGGTCATGGCGACGTCCCCAGGGTCTCTCTGATCAACCAGAGTATTGGATCCGAAGGCGAGCGCGATGTCACCTTCATCAACTGTGAATTCGATGAAAACGACGGCCCGATGCTCCAAGTTGATGGAGAAGTTTCACTCATCCTTTCGGACAGCACCTTCGCAGGCACCAGCAATCCCACAGTCCAACTGTTCCCCCCCTCACATGCCGAAATCTCAAACTGCACATTCTGCGGCATGACTGTGCCAGTCTCAGGGGCTTGGACCGATCTTGGTGGAAACAGTTTCGAAGATCAATGCTCCTGCCCCGGCGATGGCAATGGCGACGGCGAAGTAGACGTCCACGATCTGCTCTCCATCATCGCAGCCTTTGGGGAGGCCGATTCGGCTTGGGACTTTGACGATGATGGCATTGTGAACGTCAATGACATGCTCATCCTGATCGGATCATGGGGCGGTTGTTGACCTGAAGTTCTCGATATGTTCACTGAAAGCTTCGAGCCCGACGATCGCCACCGGGCGATCGTCGGCTATCCGCTTGGCCAGATGTGCTGCTGGCACATCCGGCAAGAAGAGCAATCGGGCATCGAGCATGCCATCCTGCACCTGCGCCACCGTCATTGATCCAAGCAACGTTGCAAGACTGGACACCTCCATCGGCGGAAAACCGTGCGCTTCAAGAGCGTCCATCAACATTGACGGCGAGTCGACGCCGACAACGCGAATGCTCGCTGAATCTGTCTGATCGATGCGGCCTTCAGCAGAACGGCCAGTGACATATATCGTGCAATCACCTGCTAGATAGGCAATGGTCTGTAGAAGTTCTTCCAAGGCCTCCAGACGCCTCAGGCGATCATCCTGCCATGCTGCCATTCCAATGGAAGCTTGGCTGATGGCTTCAAGATGCTTCCGCACCGTTGCAAACGATGGTGATGCCAACTCGTCCAGAAGACCTCGAGCCTGCACAATCGCCTCACCGATGTTGCGTGCCTTTCCTGCATGAAGCAGTTGGGCGGCAGTCATCGCCACATTGTCCGTAGGCCCCACCATGATTCTCCCTTACGATACGCGGATATGTGTTCATCAATGCGATCTCGACCCTTGATCGGCCTGACGCTCGGTGATCCCGGGGGTATCGGTCCCGAAATCGTTGCGCAATGTCTCGCTGATCCCGCTATCAGAACGTCAGCCCGGCTCGTGATCTATGGTTCTGCCGGCCCATTGACCATGGCTGCCGACCATCTGGGCACAACGCACAACTGGTATCGCGCCGGGCTGAAGGATTGCCGCGACAAACAGATCGACGATACGCCGATCGTGCTCGATGACAGCGACAATGGCGACTTCATTGAGGTACAGCGAGGTGCTTGCAAACTCCAGGGTGCTGCGTCCAAACGTTGGGTCGAGTTAGCAATTGCAGACGCCATGCGTGACAAGGAAGATCCCAGACGTCTTGATGCGATCGTGACTGGGCCCATCAGCAAGGCCGCCTGGTCCTTGGCCGGATTCAACTGGCCTGGGCATACCGAGTTGCTTGCCCACCGATCGAAGACCAAGCAGGTCACCATGGTGTTCCAATCGCCCAATCTTCGGGTGTCACTCGCAACAGTTCATGTGCCACTGATGACTGTTCGTGACATTCTGACAATTGGCAGGGTCTTCGACGCCATTGATCGTGGCGAGGAGGCCTGCAGAAAACTGGGCATCACTCGCCCACGCCTCGCCGTGTGCGGTCTCAATCCGCATGCAGGTGAAGGGGGCGTGCTTGGCTGGGAAGAAGAGAAGGTCATCTCACCCGCGATTGAGATGGCAAGCGCTGGTGGAGTCGATGTCCACGGGCCGTATCCGGCCGACACCCTGTTCAGACGTGCCGTCGGCGGTGAGTTTGATCTCGTAGTTGCGATGTACCACGACCAGGGGCTGGTTCCATTGAAACTGCTGGGTCAGGGAAATGCCGTCAACTGGACTGTCGGACTCCCCTTCATTCGCACCAGTCCCGATCATGGGACTGCTTTCGATATTGCGGGTACTGGCCAAGCCGATCCCTCATCGATGAGAGCAGCAATTGAAATGGCTGCATCGCTTGCCTCCACAACATTGACGCCTGAGCCGAGCAGCGGTCGATAGAGGCCGCCCATGCAGGGTGAGACGCCAAACAGTTGATCCGACGCAAGAAGCAGGCACCCGTGGGATGTGACGCATTGGTACGGGAGGCGAGTACCATCCCCCACCATGTCAGGCACCACACATACGTACTCGATGGATGAACTCGTTTCGCTCTGCAAGCGGCGGGGCTTCATCTATCCGGCGAGTGAAATCTACGGCGGCATCAACGGCTTCTGGGACTACGGGCCGCTCGGGACGGCGCTCAAGAACAACCTGCGTGACCGCTGGTGGCGGGACATGGTCAAACGGCCGCCGCTGGGGCCGGATGGCAACGAGATCAGCATTGTGGGGCTTGACTCGTCCATCATTCAGAACCCCCGGGTGTGGGAGGCGTCCGGGCACGTCGGCGGGTTCAATGATCCGATGGTGGACTGCCGCGAGACGAAGTCCCGCTACCGGGCGGACCACCTCGCCTGCCTCGGTATCAAAGGCAACGCCTCGGGTCAGATCTACGCATTCGTCAGTGGTGATGACGAGTCGCTCGCCAGCGCCCGCAAGAAACTCGAGAAGTACATCAAGCGATCGCTCGACGATGCAGAACTTGACACCTGCGCGTTGACGGACCTCTCTGCGGACGAACTCGCCGTCACGGTCGGGCCCGACACCAAGAACGCCGGCACGCTCACCGAACCCCGCATGTTCAACCTCATGTTCGAGTCCTACGCGGGCGCCATCAAGAGCGAGGACAGCAAGGTCTACCTTCGGCCCGAGACGGCGCAGGGCATCTTCCTGAACTTCGGGAACGTCGTCGACACCATGCGGGTCAAGGTGCCATTTGGCATCGCTCAGATCGGAAAGGCGTTCCGCAACGAAGTGACGCCCCGCAACTTCATCTTCCGCTCCCGCGAATTCGAGCAGATGGAGATCGAGTGGTTCTGCCACGAGGACGAAGCCGAGCATTGGTTCGAGTTCTGGTGCGATGTGCGATCGAAGTGGTGGCAGTCGATCGGCCTGACCGGCGACAACATCCTCATGCGCAAGCACGACGACGACGAGCTCGCCCACTACGCCAGGGAGGGCTGCGGCACCTTCGACATCGAGTATCGCTTCCCCTTCACCCACCCGGGCTTCGGCGAACTCGAGGGCGTCGCGCACCGCGGAAACTACGACCTCACGCGGCATCAGGAGTTCAGCAAGAAGAAGTTGAGCTACTTCGACCAGCCCAAGAACGAGCGATACATCCCCCACGTCATCGAACCAAGCGCGGGGCTCAGCCGGGGCACGCTTGCCCTGCTGTGCGAGGCGTACACACCGGACCCGGACCGCGCAAGCAAGGTCTACATGGCCTTCCACCCGAGCATCGCCCCCATTCAGGCCGCGGTCTTCCCACTGGTGGGCAAGGATGGCATGCCCGAGATTGCCGCAACGTTGTGGGCGGAGTTGCGGGAACGATGGGACGTCGTCACGGACGTCAAGCAGAGCATCGGCAAACGCTACGCCCGCATGGACGAAGCCGGCTGCCCCTTCTGCTTCACCATCGACGGCGACACGGCCAGCGACCAGGCCGTCACCGTCCGCCACCGCGACACGCAGGCTCAGGAACGCATTGCGCTGGACAAGGTGTCCGCCTTCATGGCAGCGCGAGTGGGGTAACCCGACACGCTACCTCTGATGTACTTCTCAGAGGCGCCGCAGCGCAAACTGCTGATCAAACCGCTGCGCGAACTCGGCGCGTCCACTTGCCACGAACTCTTCGACGGCCCGTTTCACTGGAAGGCTGTCTCCGCCCCACAGGAAATCGTCGCCAAGGAGCCAACCACCGGACTTGACTTTGGGCGCGTAGCACTCCAGATCCGCGAGCACTGCTTCGTACGAGTGGTCCCCGTCGATGTACACCCAGTCGAAGTAATCATCATCGAACTCGGCAGCAGCCTCGACCGATGGCGACCGATGAATCGTGACGTTCGGGAGCGTTCCGAAGCGTTGCTGGATGTCATCATGAATCGCATCCATGTATCCCTGCCCATCGGCAATGG
This sequence comes from Phycisphaerales bacterium, assembly GCA_030748575.1. Lineage (GTDB taxonomy): Bacteria > Planctomycetota > Phycisphaerae > Phycisphaerales > SM1A02 > UBA12567. The sequence goes on from JASMLR010000021.1 coordinate 13,510, forward strand.
CGCCGCCGTACCACCGGTCGGGCATGTCGCCCTGAAAGGCCCATGGATCAATCAGGTGATAGGAGGCGGGCTTGCGCTGCCGCAGCACCCGCTCGGTGAAAGCGCCCTTCCACACGCCGATCTCGGCGCACACGGCGTTGCTGGGCGTCAGCCCAAGGAGTCGCCCACGCGCGTCGAGACGCCGGAGCCCTGGAATTCTTCGCGCAGCTGCTTTCATCAATGACATGGGACCGCATTCTAGAGGATCGCCGCCCATTCACCACGCCCCCATCGATATCGGGTCCGAATGCCACGGCCTCGGCTGCAGCCCCGCCTCATCAAGCAGGCGAGCGAGTTCCATGGAGGTCTGCCTCGACGGGCCGTTTGCCCCTGCAGGCCTCCCCTGCTCCAGACCGACTGGGCTGAAAGCGGTGTGATCGGAGGCAGCGAGTGACCCGGCGGAGCCTACTCGCAGGGGCCAAAGTGACCCAGCAGCAGCAGGACATCATTGATGTCGGTCATACCGTCGCCGTCGACATCGCCCTCGGGCGTTGCCCATCCGGCGATGACGATGAGGAGGTCATCGATCGTCACCCCGCCGTCAAAGTCGAGGTCGCCGGGACACGTGCCGGTTTCATCGGGCCACTCGACACAGCCCATGTCCACTTCCACGCCGACCACTCGGTCAGCGGCCGGCAGATCGAGCGGCGTCGGCTCTGCGATGACGCCGTCGCCGTCCGCATCCAGGTCGTCCTCCATCAGCAGCGAGGTCTTCCCTGCATCGATGCATGGAGACTCCTCTTGCAGTCGATAGTCCATGGCCTCGGGGAACACGAACAGCGGGTCGTCGCCGATGTTTCCCTCGTCCGGCCCGCCGTCCTCGAAGCAGCAGTATCGCCGCGACACGCCCACGACGGCCCCGCCGTTGGACCAGAAGATGCAGTTGTCCGCCACACCGATCACGCCGTCACACGTGACGCCCCCCGCATTCTCGGTCACGGTCGACGTGTTCATGATCAGATCGCCCCCGGTTCGAATCGTGATGCCAAGTCCATGGCGGGCCACGAGCGAGTTACTGATGCGCAGTCTCTTGCCGCCGTAGATGGCGGCACCTTCCTCGCCGAAGTCGTCTGACAGCGTGTTCGAAGCAAGCACCACGCGATCCAGACGCGCAGGCGTGGCGTCGCCGATCCACATACCACCACCGTCAACCATGGCCGTGTTGCCCTGAATCGTCGTTGCCAGCGCAGCCACCCTGCCGCCGTTGGCCGCGAGGATGCCGCCGCCGTCACCGGCCATGTTGCCGGAGAGCGCGCACTCCCCGAGCGTCAGATTCGTTGCAAGTCCGTAGTACCCCCCGCCGCCCCACTCCGCCCAGCCGTCATTCAGTTCGCACTCCTGCATCTGAATCTGCGACTCCACGGAGAACACGTTGCCACCGCGGAGGTAGCCAACGTTCTCGATGAAGGAGGTCCGCTCCAGATCTGCAGATCCGAAACCGCTCATGTGCAGGCCGCCGCCGTCCTCCTGCGCTTCGTTGTTGTTGAACTTCCCGTCGACAATTGAGATTTCGCCTGCCGCGCAGGACACGCCACCACCGAACTCGGCAACGTTCTCCAGGATGATCGGCTCGATCATCATGGTCGTTCCACCCACGCACCGCACACCGCCGCCCCAAATGGCGCCGTTCCCGGCGACCGTGGTGCCGATCATCGTCAGCGCCTCTGCTTCGGCGGCCAGGCCGCCCCCCTCGAGCAGGCTGATGTTGGCCTCAATCGTTCCGCCATCGAACGCGACCTCGCCGTCAACGATGCGCACGCCGCCTCCGGCTTCCGCGGCCCAGTTGTCCTGAATCAGACACTCGCGTAGCGTGACGTCGCTGGCCTGCACGTACGCACCGCCGCCCTGGCCCGGAATGTCATGTGTTCGGACCGTGCTCTCCTGCACCACACCCTCGCACGCCTCCAGCAGCATGCCCCCGCCATCCGCCGCGGCCGTGTTCCGCAGGGCGAGCAGTCCGGAGACGTCCAGTGTCCGGTTTCGTGCCAGAAGCCCGCCGCCCGCAGCCGCATGGTTGGTGTCGAGGATGACGTCCGTGAGGTTGAGCACGCCGCCGCCGATGGCAGCCATCCCACCGCCCTCCTCCGCCGTGTTGTCGACGCACTGCACCGACTCGATGGTGACGTCCCCTGTACTCACCGACACACCGCCTCCGGCTTCCGCCGTATTCATCTCGCAGGTCAGATTGCGAATCGTGTGCCCGTCACCGTCTGCCGCGATCGCACCGCCCGCTGCACCGGACTCGTTGAGCGAGAGCACCATGAGGCCGCCGCCCTCGATCGTGCAATTGGTTCCGGACATGTGGACGGCCCCCCCGGCATCCCCCGCTTCGTTGGAGATGAAGTCGTATCCCGAAAGAGCGGCACCGTCGGCCAACGCCACACCGCCGCCTCGTCCACCAGCGGTCGACATGGACACGATCCCAGGCGGGTCGCTGCTGATGCTCACCGGGCCGCGCACCACCGCGGCGCCCCCGTCGCCCTCAGCCGAGGTCCCGGAGAACTCACAATTCGAAACCGCGCCGCCGTCTGCAGCCTGAATCCAAACACCGCCTCCATCCACCCCTGCGGTGCAGTCGGTCACACTGCAGGACTCCAGCAGCACGGTGCCGGCATCGGCGCGGACACCGCCACCACGCTCGGCAGGCGCCCGGCAAGCCGCGAACGTGCAGTCAGTGATCACCAGATCACCGCCGCCGCGAAAGCTGATTCCGCCGCCCCCGCCATTTGCAGCGCAACTTGCGAAGGAGGAGTCCATCACCGTGAGATCGCCAGATACGGCCTGAATGCCCCCGCCGTCGCCAACCGTGTTGATGGTCGAAAACGCGCACCCGACCACGGTCACATTGGCCGCCACGTGCACCCCGCCACCATCAGTACCGCCCGGACTCGAGGGCAGACCGTTGAAGTTGCATTGCGAGAGGGTCACCGCGCCCTCGGCGGTCACGCGGGGCGCGGTCGACGGCACCACAAGATTGAATGAGATCTCCTCAATGGAACTGCCTTCGGCGTCTTCGGTGAACGTTGCAGCGCCGACCAGGGTGGCGTTGATGCCCGGAGTCAGGGACATGATCGACACCGGTCTGGTGAACGTCCCTTCGCCGGGCCATGGGAGGGCGGGCGTCACGAGAATCACCACGTCGCCAAAGGCCGTGGCATTCGCGGCCGCCGCGGCCTGCGTCAGGGTCTGGACCTGCGTCTTGGGGTCGGGCCCGATGATGATGACATCCGACCGGGCGGCTGGCACCGACGCCAGCGCCGCAGCGACGCATGCCATGCCAGCGGACCATCGCCTCTCCATACAGCACCTCCGGTCCCCAGTATGGGTGCTGCAGACACCAAAGCGAACCCCCTTCCGCCAAGTCGGCCCCAATCGGCCCTCAGGCCACAGCGGCCGCCGGCACCTTGATGTGCTTGCCACTGCCGGACTTCCGTTTCTGCGACTTTGTAAGCCATTGTGAGATCGAGAGATAATGTGACCGGCGGTTGCGAGGTCATCAGGTAGGGTGTGGTGGCCCCCCAACACTGTGGAACCGCCTTCCTGACTCGCCCGAACCAGAAGCGACCCCACTGACCAGCGGGCCAGGAGAGAGATTCATGCGACTCGCATTCTTGACGGCATTCATGTGCATCACCGCAGTGGCCACCGCGCAGACGTCAACACCCGACCTCTCGACCCGTCACCTGGACATCGCCAGCGGCGTCCTTGTGAGCGACGCGGCGGCCCCGACCGTCGCCTTCAGCACCATCGTTTCGGACCCCGCTGCCTCGTCCATGCAACTGGCCTTTGGACGCACCAAACTCTCGCACGGCACGGTGCTGCGGCTCACCTCGCTGGCCGACGGCGCCTCGCAGCATCACACGGCCTCAACGCTCAGGCAGTGGAGCCACCACAGCGCCTGGTTCAACGGGCCGCATGTGCTCGTGGAACTGGTCATGGACGCTGGAAGCCCGCCCTCACACGTCACGATCGTTTCGGCCACGTCCATGCGCGGCGTGTTTGAGAGCCGATCCATCTGCTTCGGCGATGACGATCGCGTACTCAGCGATGACGCCCGCAGCGGCCGCCTGGCCCCCATCGGGTGCTCGGCGTGGTTGATTGACGATCCTGCCCGCCAGTTTCTGACGGCCGGACACTGCGTGGACGGCGCTGACTACGCCGAAGTCATGGAGTTCAACGTCC
>JASMLR010000022.1 GCA_030748575.1 Phycisphaerales bacterium
TCCGCTTCACGAATCCCCGCACGAGCCTTCTCGGTGTTCGATCGCAGTCTGGCGACCCGCTCCGGTTCGCGAGCAATGATCTCGATGGCCTTGGTCGCCGATGCCGCCACCGTACATGGCAATGCATTGCTAAAGAGCGTCGGGCGGGCCCGCTGCACGATCATTTCCATCGCAGTCTTGGTGCCAGCGAGATAGCCGCCCGCACCGCCACCGAGCGCCTTGCCCAGCGTGCCCGTGAAGATGTCAATCTGCGACGGGTCCATTCCCCAATACTCGTGCGTGCCCCGGCCCGTTTCGCCCATCACACCGGTGCCGTGCGAGTCGTCGACGACGAGCATCGCCCCAAACTCGTCGCACAACGTCCGCAGACCCGGCAGGTTTCCGAGATCGCCCTCCATCGAAAAGACACCGTCGGTGACGAGCCATATGACGCCCGACTCGCCGGCCGTCTCACGTGCCTTGGCAAGCACCTCTCGGCAGTGATCCATATCGGAGTGCTTGAAGACGGCCTTGTGGACGCCCTTCTTGATGACCGTAGTCAATCGCATGGCGTCAATGATGCAGGCGTGGTTCAAAGCGTCGCTGACGATCACATCGCCAGCCTCGCACACCGTCGGGAAGAGCGCTTCGGTGGCCGTCCAGCAGGAAACGAACGTGTAGGCAGCCTCCGTCCCGAGGAACGTCGCGATCTGCCGCTCCAGGTGCTCGTGCGCGGTGAAGGTGCCGCAAATGAATCGGACCGACGCCGTGCCGCCGCCCCACTGCTTCAAGCCCTCGATGCCGGCCTCAACCACCTCGGGATGGTTGGCGAGCCCGAGATAGTTGTTCGAGCAGAAGCAGTCGACCGTCCCCATCCCCCGGATGTCGATGCTCGGCCCCATCGGGCCCTCGATCATCTGAAGGTGCTTGTATTGGCCGGAGTCCTCCAACGCTTCAAGCACGTCGCGGGTTCGACGCTCGAACAGTTCCGCGCCGGACGCATGGGTCGTTGTCATGACGCTGCTCCTTCGGGTGGTGTCGTTGATCCATATCGCGCCCGGACGGCGGGCACGATGTACTCGGTCATGGCTTCATCCAGCGTCCACCGAGTTGTGAAGCCCCAGTCTTCACGCGCTCGCACGCAATCGACGTCTGCCGGCCATGTGTCGACCAGCGATTGCCGCCCCTCATTGGGTTCGAATCGAATCTCCGCACCTGGGAAGTGCCGCCGCACCGCGTCGGCAAACGTCCCTGCTGTCGCTGAGAACGACGCAACGTTGTAGACGCACCGCGAGAGTACCGGCGCCTCGGCCAACTGCAAAATGGCGTCGACGCACTCAGGCATCATCATCCAGGGAAGACTCGTTTCGGCGCGCACGAAGCAGGTACACGGTTCGCCGCGAGCAGCGGCATGAATCATCTCGGGCACGTAGTCGCTGGTGCCGCCGACCGGAACCGTCTCGGCTGAGATGATCCCCGGGAGCCTGAGGCATCGAAAGTCCAGTGGTGGCCTTCGGTCACCACGCGTCAACGAGCGGTAGTACCGACCGTAGTACCGACCGAGCGCTTCGCAGTACAACTTGTTGGCGCCATACATCGTGATGGGCCGCAGTGCCTGGAACTCGCGAACCGGGGGAATCGTGTCCTTCTCCCTCGGCTCCACCCCGTAGATGGCAATGGTGCTCGGAAAGACGAAGCGGATCGGGTCGCCGTATGCCTGAGCTTGCTCGGCCGCGGTTCGCATGAGATTGAATGTGCCCTGCACATTGACTTCGTGCGCCTGCTCCGGGGCCCGCTCCGCTGAGGTGCTGAGCAGCGCCGCCAGGTGCATGACCTCGTTGACCCGGTGAAGCGACATGACGTGCTCCACGAAAGCCCGGTCACAAATGTCCCCCTGATGGGCCGACTCCACCTTGCCCTGAATCGACTCCGGGACGTCACGCAGGTCCATGGCGATGAGCCGAACGCCCGGGGTCCCTGAGAGTCGGCTGATCAATCCGTGGCCGATCTCTCCGGATGCCCCTGTAATGAGAATGGTCCGTTGCGTCATGCTGTGCACTCCGGGAACTGAAGAGGTTCATTGTACCTCGCCGGAGTGCTATCCTCGGCCCGTGATTCCAGCCGACCACCTGCTCTCACGAACGCTCAGCGACTGGCAAACCCGTTCCGACCTGCCGTCAGCGGAGGCCGCCGACGTCTATCGGCGGTTCCATCGCAACGGCAGCCACCCCGCGGTCTGCCCGGACGGCCGGGTTGTCGCGGCCGTGCAGACCGAGGACGCCACCCGCAAGTTTCTGCTCACCCACGAAGACGGCCTTCAGACGGAGTCGGTCATCATGCCGATCGAAGGCAGGTCCGGCCGCATTCGCCACACCCTGTGCCTGTCCAGCCAGATTGGCTGCGCCATGGGCTGCACGTTCTGCCAGACGGCGACGATGGGCCGTGTGCGTCAGTTGACAACCGCCGAGATCATCGCCCAGTGGCATCATGCCAGGCACCATCTGGACGCTCAGGTGTCCAACATCGTCTTCATGGGCATGGGCGAGCCCATGGACAATCTGGACGCGGTTCTGCCAGCCATCGAGATCCTGACGGACCACAACGCCGCGGCCATTCCCGCCAGCCGCATTGGGGTCTCGACGGTGGGACATGCCGAGGGCATTGGCCGATTCACGCAGTTCATGCAGCGGGATGGCATGCATCAGATCCGGTTGGCCGTATCCATCAATGCTGGCGACGAGCCCACGCGCCGCACGCTCATGCCCATCACCCGCGCGGTGTCCATGCGGGCGGTCCGCGGTGCCATGCAAGGCTGGATCGATGCCGGCGGCCGGCCCATCCTGCTTGAGTACGTCCTGATCCCGGGCGTCAACGATGGCCCGGACGCCGCCAGCCTGCTGGCCGCATGGATTGCTGGGCTCCCGTGCCGCGTCAACGTCATTCCATACAACCCCAAGGTGGATTCGCCGTGGCCGGCACCAACGGATCACAACGTCGACGCCTTCATCGACGCCGTCGCCCGGACAGGACTGCCCGTCAACCGGCGGCGAACGATCGGGCGATCGGTCATGGCGGCGTGCGGCCAACTCGGGACCGCCTGATCAATCTCGAACAGGCTGCGTGCGTGTTCCCGGGAGCGAGGCCCACTGCGTCTCGGTCAGTGTGGCCTGCAACCGACGCAGGGAGTCGCGAACGAGCGCCTGGCGGTCCGCTGCAGACGACTGCATCCCGGGGTAGTCCCCGGGCGGCGGCGGCGCTTCCGTGAAGAACCGGGCCGCCTGCGCCACATCCTGATCCACCATGCGCCGGCCTTCCTCGGCCAGCACTGCGTCCAGATGCTCGAGGCGAAGGGCCTCCATGCGCGCGTTGTGGTCCTCAAGCAGCGCCGCGACCATGCCGCGCTGCGCAGGATCAAGGTCGGGCAGCGCCGTTGCAGCCTTCAGTGTTCGCGTGCCGTGGTCACGCCTCCAGATGCCGGGAAAGGCCGCCCGCTTCAGACGCAGCCATACGGCAGCGGACTCGTCCTCTGAAACACCCGCGAGCATCGCGCGGGCGCCGGCCAGCGCATGATCGCGAACGGCCTCACGCGCGTCGATGGCCCGCTTGGCGGCGCGTCGCCACCTCGCTGGCCTGCCGGCAGCGACCGCATCAGCGGCCTCGGTCGGCAATGCCTGCAGTGTCGCCTCCCGGGCGAGGCCGCGGGCGACGTGAGCGGCCATGAAGTCGTGGGCGGCCGATGGGTCCACCTCCACCCCGGCCGCCGCCAACTCGGCAAGCGGGTCGAGCCGCGCCCCCGAAAGGCGTCCCCGCTTCAACATGTGTTTGTACTGCCGGCTGGTCCACCACGCATCAAAGGCTGCGGCGCGATCCTCCCCGGCGACCCCCCGCAGCGTCGCGCGAATGCCTTGATGGTTGGCCTCCGCCACCTGAAACCACGCTTCCAGCAGTTCGGCCTGCTTCAGGAACGCGTCACCCCACACGTCCTGCGCGGCGGCATCACGTTCGGCCTCGGCTAGTTCGCGCCGCGCATCCTCGACGGCTTCGGCGTAGGCCTCCCGCAGGGCGGACGGATCACCATCAAAGACCCCTTGCGCTCGCAGGGCCTCCACGCGTTCTCTGGCTGCCTCCACCGCCCGGCGGCCCTCCTCAAGGCGATCGATGGCCACGGGCGAAGCGTCCACCTGAATGGACGCCACATCTCGGCGCACGCTTGCGGCCCCTGCTTGCAGGGCATCGGTGTAGGCGGTCAATGCCGCATGTGACGCGGCGGTTTCATCGCCCGTCAATGCCAGTGTCTCAACGAGCGAGCGAAGGTCAGCGACCGACACAACCGGCGTGCTCAGACGCTGAGGAACATAGCCAGGAAGCACGGACCCGCCCGCGGGGACCGCAAGGCTCAGGAGTACCACGGCGACTTGCACCATCCAACGCATGTTCAACGCCTCCTGCTCACGGCATGAGTCGCAGCCGCAACGGCTGCCCGTCTTCGCCCTTCGGGACATCGGCAGGCGCCACCGGTCCAATCAGAATTTCATCCGGGACCGCCGCCCAGCGTTCACTGCCAAGCAGTCCACGCAAGTGCTGCAGCCAGGACACATCAATGGCCCGCCGCCGAGACGCAAGCGACGCCGCTTCCGAGAGCGATCGATCCGCATCCGACACGCTCATACGAAAGAGCGCGGTCGGCCCGAACACCTCCGCCATGGCCCGCTGTTCGGCACGCGCCGTCCGCGCCCGCCCTGCCGCTGCGCGGCGGGCCGCCCGTTCCTCGGCGGCGAGCCTGAGCTTCGGTCCACCGAACCTGATCCGAGACTGGACGAGCGCCTCCTTGAGTGGCTCCGGCACCTCGGGATCAGCGAGCAGGTGCGCGACCGTCCGTTCCGCGCGTGAAGGAGCAAAGATGTCCGGATACCACGCGCGATTGACCGCTCGCTGGAATGGATTCACCGCCGCCTCGGGGAGCGCCTCGGAGAGCCGCCGGTACCAGTCCTGGTTGACCTCAACGACGCGGCGACGCGCCGCAACTTCCGCGGCTTCAAGGGCCAGGATGGACAGTCGATCCCGCCGATCCGCCGCGTCAAGCACGTACGGCCACTGCGACGCCAGCACGGCGTCCCGAGCGGCCGCCGCAGCGGACCAGGCTCGCTCATACTCGGCGAGCAGCGGCTGCAGGTTTCGCCAGGCCTCGGGCGCGGCCCGCGCGACCAGCGGCTGGAGGTCCAGCATCTCGCCCGCAAGACCGCCCCGGAAGTGCGACCGGTCGCGGCGAATCGCCTGCTCGACGTGTTCCCACCGTCCCCGGTCTGATTCCAGAACCAGTTCGACGTCCCGCTGCAGGGTCGCGTGGCGGGCGCGGCGGTCGGCGGTCAGGGCCCTCAGCACCTTCCCGCGATCGGACAAGGGCGATGGCGGCGTCTGCTCGACGAGTTCTGCGAGCACGCCACGAGCCCATTCCCGCTGGCCGGCCAGCCATGCTGCAGCTTCGCCGGGATCATCCATCTGGCTTGCCCGCTCCCGGATGCGGGCCCAGTCCTGATGCCGCGCGGTCCAGTCCCGCGGCGTCCAGTCGGCGTCGAGGGGCTCCCGGTCGACCGCCGCCAGGCTCCGGGTGGCCGCGGCAACGGCCTGGGCGTCTTCGGCCAGGTAGTTCTCAAGCAGTGAGGCCACGATGCTCGCCGTGTCGCCCTCCACTGCGAGCGCTTCCAGCACCACAGGCACGTCGCGTGGCAGGAGGTCCGGGGCCAGCAGCGGCGCGGCGGTGCGTCCGGAAACCGTCAGCAGGACTGTAAGGATGGCGAGCACAGGCATGCCGGACTCCGGGGAAGGAAGGTCGGATAGTCTACGCCGATGGACCCCCTCGAGGTTCTCATTGTGGGCGCCGGTCCCATCGGGCTGGAGGTCGCCTGGCACCTTCAGGAGGCAGGCGTCCGGACGCGTGTGGTCGATGCCGGCGGGATCGGCCAGACCATTGCCACGCACTTTCCGCCGGCCACACGCTTCTTCAGTTCGCCGGAGCGGCTGGCGATCGCCGGCATGGCGGTGCCCGTGCCGACGCAGGAGAAGATCACCGGGGAGGAGTACCTCGCCTATCTGCGCGCCGTCGTGCTCACCCGGGGCATCGAGGTCGACACCTATCAGCGGGTGACTGCCGCCGAGCCAGCGGCCGCCGGCTGGCAGGTCACCTTGAGCGACCCCTGCGGGCGGGAGCGGGCGGTGCACGCGCGGCGGGTGGTGCTTGCGTGCGGCGGCACCCATCGGCCCCGGCGGCTGGGCATTCCAGGTGAAGACCTCCCGCACGTGCACACGTGGCTGGGCGATCCCCACCGTTTCTTCCAGCGCCGCGTGTTGGTGGTCGGAGGCCGGAACTCGGCCGTGGAGTCGGCCCTCCGCTGCTGGCGGGTGAACGCCGACGTCTCGCTGTCGTATCGCGGTGATGCCATCAGCGAACGCGTGAAATACTGGCTCCGCCCCGAGGTCCAATCGCTCATCGACGAGGGACGCATCGCCGCCCATCCGGGCACCACACCGGTTGAGATCACACCGGAGCACGTGACGCTGCGGCGAGGCGACCAGACGACGCGCGTTCCGGTCGATGACGTCCTGCTTCAGATCGGGTTTGAGCAGGACGACACGCTCATGCGGCTGTTCGGCGCCCGGACGAGTGGACCCCAGCAGGCGCCCGAGTTCAATCCTGCCACGCTGGAGACGACGGCACCCGACGTATATGTCGCCGGCACCGCGATCGCAGGAACACAGCAGCGGTTCAAGGCCTACATCGAAACCAGCCACGACCACGGGCCACGCATTGCTGCAGCAGTCACCGGGGCGGAGCCGCCCGAGGTGGCCGAAGCGAGAGTGCTTCCCGAGTCCTGATGGCCCCCCTATCGCGCGTCTTCAAACGCGCCCGGTCGATAGCGGATACGGCACCACAGTCCGACGCGAACGGATGCGACATCAAACCGCAACCGCCGCCCCGCTCGCCAGCGTGCGGGCAATCGATCGGCGGCGCGGGCCATCCGCCGCTGTTTGCGAGCATCCACCCGAGCGAGGGTGTCGACGCCACCGCGGGTCGCCTTCACTTCCACGATGGCAAGGACCTGCGAAGTCGGGTGCGCCGCAACGATGTCCAGTTCATCCGGCCCTACGTGCAGGTTTCGGGCGAGCAGCCGCCATCCACGCAGCCGCAACCACCAGGCGACCGCCCGCTCACCGCGCCGGCCCGCGCGAGCGGCCGAGGCCCGCTGATTCACTTCGGAGGAAAGCGGGATGCGGCAATCGCGACAGCTCGCTCGCCCATCATGGAGATGTCGTCGTAGATGCCTCGCTGCAGCACCTGTCCGATGAACCGGCTCTCCGCTTCCTGCGCGCGAGACATGGAAATCTGCTGCTGAAGAAGTCGCTGCACATCCGAGTCGTCGAGCGAACGCTGCTCCGGCTGAGTGATGTCGATCACGGACACCCACAGGGTCCAGGTGCCGCGTGTAAAGGCCTCCGTCACCTCGCCCGGACCAAGCCCCTTGATGTGTGGCTTGTAGAAGTCCGCAAGCGGAAGGTCCTCAAGGTTTCCGTCCGCTGGAAGATCAAACGTCTCCCACACACCGTCCTCGGCCATGCCTGCCTGCCTGGCCACGACCTCGAACGGCTCACCCGCCTTCAACTCCGAACTCAGCAGCGTGATCTGCGGCTCGTTCCCCGCCGTGCGGAGTCGAATTCGGCCGAGGGTCACGGTGGCGGGTGGTTGAAACTCATGGATCCTCGCCCGGTAGGACCGCTCGATGTCCCGCCAGGACACGATCGTGTGCGGCGCCACCTTGTCACGAAGCACTTCCTCGATCAGCAGTTTCTGCTTCTCGGCATCGAGGTACTCGTCGATGGTCTTGCCTTCTTCTTCCAGAAGCTGCCGTTCTGCCTCGCGGGACACGCCGCCCCGCTTGCGTACGGCGTCCTCCCTGAGTTGGTTCATGAACGCAAGCAGGCCCCCCTGCTGCGCCGTGGACATGGACGCCCGGGACTCCGCGACGATCAGTTCGTTGACGACCACGGCCTGCAACTGCTGGATCACCAGCGTGGTGAGTTGCTGCTGAAACACGCCATAGGGCTGGTCTTCATAGGTCGCGACCAGCCTGTCCATGACGGGCGCCAGGACCTCATCGGCATAGATGGGCCGGCCATTGACCTGGCCGATCAGGCTGTCCACCACGACCGCCTGCCCCGGGCGGGCATCGACATCGAAGAACGCCCCGCGGTCGGAATCCTGAGCCGGATGCGCCGGCGCTGGCGGAGGCGCCGTCAAGCCGGCCTCAACCAGCACGGCGCTGGCCTCACTGGCAGACGGCTGCTGGTCCACCGCACGTGACTGGTTGGAGAAATCGCTCAGGGCCAGCGGGCCGGCCGTCGACGAGACCTGCCCGCACCCGGAAAGCCCGATGACCGCGCAGGCACCGCCCACGAAGATCCCTCCGATCAACCGGCACCGTTTGTTCTCCGCATCCTGCGTCATCGCCGCGATCATACCGCACGTTCCCACCTATACTGGTCGCCTCGGCCAAACGGCCACCACCTCCTACAGGAGCGACCATGAGCACCGACGAAACTCCCAAGATTCACGTGGACACGGATTGGAAAGCCGAGGCCCAGGCCGAGCGAGATCGACTGGCCGAAGCGGAGGACAAGCATTCCGCCAAGCAGGAAGCATCCAAGGGCCTGCCCCCAGCCGACTTCAAGGGGCTGGTCGGGGTGCTGGCGTCTCAGGCGATCATGGGTCTGGGCGCTGTGCCGGACCAGTCCGGCAAGGGCGTGATGATTGACCTCGAAGGGGCCAAGTTCGCGATCGACCTGCTTGCGGTACTTGAGGAGAAGTCGAAGGGCAACCTCGAGGACGAAGAGGCGACGGAACTGTCGACCGTCCTTTCGGAGCTGCGGGCGCGATTCGTTCAGATCACGCAGTTGCTCGCAGAGCAGATGCAGAAGACGCCGGCAACCGAGGGCGGCGGAGCCCCTGGCATCATCACGCCAGAGTGATCCGCGGCCTCACATGAGCCACGTGTGGATGAACCACACGGCGGCGCCGCCCAGCATCGCCACCTGCACGCCAAGCAGCCAACGCGGGAGCGTCAGCACCCAGGCAATCGGCAGCAGGGCCGACCACGCGAGCAGGTAGCGGTCGAACACGAAGCCCCGCGTCAGGGCATAGAGCGCCCATCCGGCCAGCAGGACCCAGGCCTGCACGCGAAGAATCGCGCCGGCAACCTCGCGGGGTGACCGGCGACGCGTCTCGGCGAAGAGCGCCCCGAGCCCGCCCAGCCCCACCATCGCCATGAAGGCGATGACCGCCGCGCCACCTCGGCCCGGACCGGCCACACCGCGGGCCATCGTCGCGGCCACGCCTTGATAGCGATCATGCTGCACGGCCAGATCGAGCCCGCCGTGCAAACTCGGCATCACCGGCGCAATCAGGCCCAGCACCAGGCCCGCCCCCACGCCAACCGCCACCCACACCGCGCCGCGGCGGCACGGCCCAACAAGCCAGGCGACGAGAAACACGCCCAGCGGCAGTGCCATGGCAGCGGCCAGATACGTCAGGCTCTCAAGCCGAATTCCGAGCCCGTGGAGGTTCTGAAAGTCGCTCCCGACCAGTCCGCCCCATCGCATCCAGAGCGGAATGCGGAGCAGCCCCGCGCACAGCATCGCCACCCACCACGGCCAACTCCTCCACGACTCACGGGCAAATGCGGCCAGGCAGATTGCCGGCGCCCAGGCCACCGCGTGCGGGCGACTGTGCAGCATGACGGCCAGCACCACCGCCGCCACAACCGGGCCGGCCACGCGGTGCGCCGTCCCGTTCCCCACGCCCATGCCCCAGGCAACGACCGCCACCAACACGAGCGAGAGCAGGACAAACGACGCCTCGCCCATGACGAGTTGGCCAAAGATCGCCTCCTGTGGAAGCAGTGCCAGAAGCAGCGTCACAACGAAGAGCGGCGGCCCGCGAATCCCGCACGCCGCAGCCAGGACCAGCAGCGGAACCCCCGAGAGCACAAAGCACAGCACCGACACCAGTCGGAGGGCAGCGAGCATTCCGGGAGGTGCCGGCGCGGGGCCGCCTTCCACCGGCGGCTTCCACACATCTGGCAACCGCCCCTGCCGCCCGCCCGGCGGGGCCTCGGCCCCGGCCACTTCCTGAGGGTCTTCGATCAACAGCCCGCCAACGGCTGCATACGGCCAGATGAGCCCCGGCCCCTTGGTTTCCTGAAAGTCAACGGCGGTCTCAACGGACCATCCGTGCCGCAGCAGTTCCGCGATCGGCCGCGTGATCCATCGCTCGTCAAAGAGTGGGCCCCGGCGACCGACTTCGGTCCCCCACCGCAGGCCAAATGCGATGAGCAGCAGCAGCAGCAGGGACGCCATGGCCCAGTTGCGATCCCGCGCCGCCCGATCGGCGTCCAGGAGGCCCCGACTCACGCGGCACCTCGCACCGCGTGCACATTGACGTAACCCCGCGCGGGGCAGGCCCGCATGATGTCCGCCGGGGCTGACGCGATGGAGTCGCCCCGCCGCTCATCGATCATGAAGAGCGTGAACCCGTCTGCCAGGAACTGCTCCAGCAGGGCCTGGGGGGCCGCCCCCCGCTTCCTGAGCATGGCCGGCGTGAACTCGAACAGGACGTGCAGCGGGCGGTCGGCCTCGAGCGTGCGGCGCATCCCGGCCAGGACGAGCGGTTCGGCCCCCTGCACATCCATCTTGATGACATCGGGCACGACGCCGCAGCGATCGAGCCAGTCGTCGAGCGCGTACACCGGCACCCGCAGCCCGCCGGACGCCTCGCTGATGCGATGGTCCCCGGTATTGAAGCGAGACCGGGCCAACTGCATCTCGCCGTCCCGGTCCGCTAAAGCAGCGGGAACGACCGTGACGTTGTCGCAGTTGTGCCGGGACAGGTTGCGTTCCAGCAGCGCGCGGTTGTCGGGGTCCGGCTCAAAGGCGATGACCGTCCCGCTCGGCCCGACCGCCTCCGAGGCCGGAACGGCGAACAAGCCGACGTGAGCGCCGATGTCGACGAAGGTCTGGCCGGGCTGGAGGGCCGATCGGCAGGCTGCCCGGCTGGCGGGTTCGTAGTCCCCGGTGGACGCGATTTCAAACGTGACGCCAAAGTCCGCGGGGTGCACGTCGTATCGCCGCCCGCCGACGTCGACTTCGGCGGGCTGCCGTCGAGCCAGCCACCAGAGTCCCAACCACCGCGCCGGAGGGAAGCCGGTCAGTACGGGGCGAGCAAGCGGTGCCAGCGCGGCTCGAAGTCGACAAAAGGTGGTGGCTCGTTCCATGTGCAGTGGGCCGGAAGGCCATCCTTGCATCGGGCCAAGGGGACCCCGACCTGAAGCATACCTGTCAGAGCAGATCACGCAGGACGGTGTCCGCCAGCAGCATGCCCTCATCCGTGAGCCGCAGCGCATCGCCGTCCCACGCGAGCAGGCCGCCCTGGACGTGCGCGTCGAGCGCCAGGCGACGCGTGGCCCCGCGGCCGGGCGTCTCGCAGGCCGCCGCCACGACGCCGCGCGGCACGCCGTCCATGCGGCGAAGCCCGAGCATGAGGACCTCCCCGGCCGTTCCATCGCGGTCGAGACGCTCCACGGAGTCGACATGCGAGAGGCCTTCGCCCTCAAGCCACGGGCCGAGCCGCGGGATGTTCCGCCAGCGGGTGCCGTTGACGTGCCCCGACGCGGAGGGCCCGAGTGGCCACCAGTTGCGATTGAGCCAGTAGGTCTCGTTGTGCAGACATCGGTGGCCGGGCCTGGCCCAGTTACTGATCTCGTAGTGCTCATACCCGGCTTCGGCCAGCCGCGCTCGGGTCAGGCGGTACATGGAACCCTCGAGTTCCTCAGACACCGACTCCACCCTGCCCTGCTCCAGCCGCCTCCGAAGCGGGGTGCCCGGCTCGTAGGTCAGCCCGTAGCAACTCAGGTGGGTCGGCTGCAACGCGAGGGCCGCGGCCAGGTCGGCCGCCCACACCGCCAGCGGGTCATCCGCCCCGGGGACGCCGAAGATGAGGTCAAGCGACAGGTCCGTCAGTCCCGCCGCTCGGAGCGTCGCCATCGCCGCCGGTACCGACGTCACCGGGTGCCGCCGCTCCAGCATTCGAAGGGACGCCGCGTCAAAGGACTGGGCCCCCAGGCTGACCCTGGTCACGCCGCCGGCGACCAGCACCTCGGCTACCGCCGGGTCGACCGTCTCGGGATTGGCTTCGACGGTCCACTCGCGAATGTCATGCCCCCCGGCCGCGAGCAGGCGCCGAAGCCCGACCAGCAGCCGCGCCAGGTCGGCCGCCGGAAGATGCGTGGGCGTGCCGCCACCGATGAACACCGACTGCACCCCCCTGGGCATCCGAGGGATGCTCGCCTCTGCTTCGGCCAGGAGCCGATCCACATACGCGGCCCGAGACTCGTCGCGGCCGGCGATCGTGAAGAAATCGCAGTAGTGGCACCGATGAACGCAAAACGGCACATGCACATAAATGCCGTGAATACAAGCACCTACGCCACTGGCGGCCGCCAGGGCGGCTTCGGCGGTCTGCGGCCGCTGCGGGTGGTCCGGCGGCGGAGTGGTATGATCGAGCACGTGCAAGCGGGACATCGGAGTGTGTCCTGTTGAAAGCCGCTCCCTACGCGTGGAGCGAAACCGGGGCGTGCATCCTAGAGGGCCTTGTCGTGCAATTGGCATTGATCATGCAGACCGGCGGTGAAAGCGATCGGACCTTTCCGATCCTCCAAGACCGAACCGTCATCGGGCGGGACGGGCGGTGCGATCTTCGTCTGCCGCTCCCGTCGATCCTGCCTCGGCACTGCGAGATTGCCCTGGAGAATCAGCGGGCGGTGCTGCTGAGCAGCGATGCGGGCAGCGGGACCCTTCTGAACGGCCGCCCGGTCCGCAGGGCCGAACTCTCCGATGCCGACGAGGTTCGGATCGGGCCGGTGACATTCCGCGTGGCCATCACCTCCATCGGGCCGGACGGCTCCACCCGGATGACCATCGAGCGTGGCAGCGACTGAGCCCGCCGCCCTCCGGCAGTCCCTACCATTCCCATCGATGAATCGATCAACCGCTACCGCCGTGGTCGGACTGCAATGGGGCGACGAGGGCAAGGGCAAGGTCGTCGATCTGCTCGCGGCGAGCCATGACGTCATCGCGAGATACAACGGCGGCGCCAACGCGGGCCACACCGTTGTCGTCGAAGGCGAGCGGTATGCACTGCACCTGCTTCCTTCGGGCATTCTGTCCGAAGACAAAATGTGCGTCATTGGAAACGGCGTCGTCGTCGACCCGCGTCAACTGCTCGTCGAAATCGACGCGCTTGCGGAACGCGGCATCACCGTGGACGCCCGTCGCCTGCTCGTCTCTGACCGCGCTCATGTCGTCATGCCCTACCACAAGGAGCACGACGCCGCGCTCGAAACGGCGCTGGCCGGCGCCGCCGATCAGGGTGATGAGAATCTCTCGATCGGGACGACGCGGCGGGGCATCGGCCCGACCTACGCCGACAAAGTGCATCGCTCGCTTGCGATTCGCATGGGTGATCTGCTGGACGAGCAGGTGCTGCGTCGCAGGCTCGACATCGTGTGCGCCATTCGCGGGCGGGAACTCGAGGCACTCGGCGTGGATCTCCCGCCACTTGACCCCGAAGCGCTGGCGACGGAGTACCACACGCTCGGCCAGCGTTTGGCGCCGCACATCACGGACACGGTGTATGCCCTGCACGACGCGGCTGCCGAAGGTCGCCGCATTCTGTTCGAGGGCGCCAATGCGTGCCTGCTTGACATCGACCACGGCACGTTCCCCTACGTCACCAGCAGCAACTGCTCCACCCTCGGCATCCCTTCAGGCACGGGGCTTCCCGGCACGGTCATTTCGGACGTCGTCGGCATCGTGAAGGCCTACGGCACCCGCGTGGGCGAAGGCCCATTCCCCACCGAAGACCTTGGTGAAGCGGGCGAGCGGATCCGCGAGCGTGGGCACGAGTACGGGACCACCACCGGCCGCCCCCGCCGCTGCGGCTGGCTTGATCTGGTGGCGGTCAAGTACTCGGCCATGGTGTGCGGATGCACGTCGCTGGCCGTCATGCTGCTGGATGTCCTGAGCGGATTCGAGTCGCTGCAACTATGCACCGCCTACAGGCTGCCCGATGGCACGGTATCGGACCGGTTCATCCCCGACGCCCGGCGGCTCGCGCAGGTGCAACCCGTCTGGGAGACCATGGACGGCTGGGCCGCGGAGATCGACGGTATGACGACCATGGACGCATTGCCCGCGGAGGCGAGGGCGTACCTGGACCGCATTGCGGGCTACGTCGGCTGTCCGGTCGAGATTGCGAGCGTCGGCCCGGACCGCAAGCAAACCATCCGGTGCACCGAGGCAGCCACCCTGTGAGCAGCGATGCATTCGACGTTCCGGCGGACCGCCGGCCCCGGCACATCGCGATCATCATGGATGGCAACGGCCGCTGGGCGAAAGCCCGGGGACTCGACCACATTGAAGGACACCGCGAGGGGACCAGCGCGGCGAGGCGGGTCATTGAAGCCTGCGGCCGGCTCGGCATCGAGGCCCTCACGCTGTATTCATTCTCCACCGAGAACTGGAACCGCCCCCCCGCCGAAGTCGCAGCGCTCATGTCGCTCGTGCAGGAGATGCTTCCCGGCGAGCACGATGGCATGATGGAGAACGGGGTCCGCTTCCGCGCCATTGGCGAGCGAAGCGGGCTTCCCGAACCGGTGGTTGCCGCACTCGAAGACGCCGAGCACCTCACCCGCAACAACGACCGCCTGCACCTGTCCATCGCCTTGAACTACGGTTCAAGGCAGGAGATTCTCCACGCGGCGCAAACGCTCGCTCGCCGCGTCGCAGGCGGCGACATGACGGCGGATGACATCGACGAAGCAA
Source organism: Phycisphaerales bacterium (assembly GCA_030748575.1). GTDB lineage: Bacteria > Planctomycetota > Phycisphaerae > Phycisphaerales > SM1A02 > UBA12567. Next base: position 14,908 of record JASMLR010000022.1, read on the forward strand.
CCTTCAGTGACGCCCTCTGGACCACCGGGCTCCCCGATCCGGACCTGCTCATTCGCACGAGCGGCGAGATGCGGGTGTCGAACTTCCTGCTCTGGCAGATCTCCTACGCGGAGATGGTCGTGACCGACACGCTGTGGCCGGACTTCGACGGAGAAGCCCTCCAGGACGCCATCCGCGCGTACGCGGGGCGGTCCAGACGATTCGGGGCCAGACCGTAGGTCAGTCGGAAACCCGCTGCAGCATGAGAATGCGGGGCCGATCGCCCGGGGCGTCGACGTTGCTGCGGTCCACCAGCATCACGTACCGTGAGTCATCCACAATCTGATCGCGATCGGTGGCGTCCCACACGCCTGTATCCGGGTTCCGACGGAACGTCCGCACGCGGAGGTGGACGGTGAAGACGTCGGATCGCGTGGTGACGATGTTGGAGATGCCGCTGAAGAGCAGTGACTGCTCCTCCGAATCACCCGCGACGCGGTCGCCGGTCAGGTGAAGTTCGCGGAAGCGGGCGTCCGT
>JASMLR010000023.1 GCA_030748575.1 Phycisphaerales bacterium
ACGGTTTTGGAAGGGAGCCGCTGCTCAGGCTGTCCCCCCACAAGTGGGGGGACGGTTTTGGAAGGGGGCAGCTGTCCTCACCGCTCCCCCGCTTGCGGGGGAGCTGTCGGCGGAGCCGACTGAGGGGGTGCTGCTGGACAGACGGGAGTTGCTCCCCCCTGGCCGCTCCGCGGCCTGTCCCCCCACAAGTGGGGGGACGGTTTTGGAAGGGTGCCGCTGTCCTCACCGCTCCCCCGCCTGCGGGGGAGCTGTCGGCGCAGCCGACTGAGGGGGTGCCGCTGGACTGCACGCCCATACGAACACCGCCCCGAATCACATGATTCGAGGCGGTGGTGAAGTCACAGATGTGGTACTCAGCAGGCGTTACCGAAGTTCTTGAGGACGAGCAGAATGTCGTCCACCGTGTAATCGGTTCCGAACCCGGAAACTGCTTCCAGAATGTCGTCAACGCCGATGACGCCGTCGCCGTTGAGATCACCATCGCAGGGCTCATCGCCTGGACAGGTGTCCTGGAAGTCGTTGCCGCCGCCATCAACCCACGACACGGCGATATTGTTGGGGGTGTTGCTGCAGAACAGCGTCCCCGAGATCACCGGATTGCCGGACGAGAGAATGCAGTAGTTGCTCGTAGCGACATTGTCCCGGATGATGCAGTTGGAGATCAACGGGTTCCCATTGATCCGCATTGCCGATCCAAGTGCCGCGTATCCGTTTCGGATGGTGAAGCCGTCCATTGAGGCGGCTTCATGACCCATGAGCGTGATGGCGGTTCCGGCAGCGTCGGCATCGATGATGGTTGCCTCGGCACCATCCTCCGAGATCAGATGGACGGAACGACCATTGAAGTCAAGCGGGCCGACGTAGGTGCCAGCCATCACGGTGATCGTGCTGCCGCTTCCGACCGAATCGATCGCGGTCTGGATGGAGGTGTAGTCGCCACCCGGGCCCACGGTGACATCTTCGGGGGGGAGTTCGCCGTGCCCGTGAATCGCAGCGTTGAAGACATCGGCGGGTCCGGAACTGGCCTGCTCCTGAGCAATGCACAGGTAGGTCACGTACTCCGGGGAGGAGAGGCTCTCACCCGTGAGGGTGAAAACGTGGTCGAATTCATGGGAGTCGCCCGGCTGGATGGTCACATCGAATGATGTCATGGCCTTGCGGATGGTGTTGAACTGCAGTTCGTTCGCCTCGGGGTAGGCCGGATCGTCATAGCACTGGAGAAGCTGCACCCGCATGGGCGTGGAGGAGCCGCCAGCGTCCACATTCAGGGAGCAGGAGACCCGGTACTGGCTGGCGGAGAGTTCCTCGCCCAGCATCGTGATCGACACATCTGTCGGTCGACTGAGGCAGGAGTTGAGACGGTTGTTCAGGTCGCTGTAGTTTGCGGGCACCGAGCCGCTTGAACCGACCTTCTGATTCCAACCGTCCAGTTGGACCGTGGGGTAGCCCCCGACGTTGTAGAAGTTCTGGCGAATGTCGCCCCAAGTCGTCGAGTAGTTGTCACTGCAGTGAATCATCATGCCGATGATCTCGGCGGGACGATCATCCTGAAGGTTGTACAGCGCCTCTGCAACAGAGGGGCAGTATGTACACCAGGTTGCGGTGAACTCCTCGGCGATGACCACCCGTTGGGCTGCAGTTGCAGTAGCGGTGGTGACAAGCGCTGCAGATGCAGCAAACGCGATCTTGGAATAAGTCATTGTCTCATCTCCTGCCCGCGGTAACCCACAGCCTGCCGCGGGCTGCGACTCTTAAAAAACTCCCCACCGCCGCAAGGCGATGGGGAGCGGGTGATTCGCTCAGTCCTGATCCTCGTCCCAGGTCAGCATGTCACGGAACTCGTTCTCCTGCATGCCGTAGTCGTTGTTGGTCGGATCCTTGGTCGCTCGACGGAAGTCAAACGTCTCAAGCGGGGATCCTGAGATCTTGCCGTCACTGGTGCGGTTATCCGCCGTGTACAGCATGCCGCAGAGCATGCCGTCGAAACTGTTGGCAGGGTGGCACACACCACCATCGGGATTGGCGCACTCGAAGTTGAACAGGCTGTCACGCAGGACGTCCGGTCCGGAGGTGTCTTCGGGCGTCAGCGGGGCAATGTGAGCGGGCCAGAAGGTGCGTTCGTCGTGAACGTTGCCACCGTTGTAGCAGATCAGCCCAACCCACTCGTTGTCCGCGCCATAGAAGCCGTATGCGTCATTGGCCTTCTCGGCGTCATGCATGATGCCATTGAGCTCAGGACCACGCGTGCCGATGACGGCGAAGTCGGGACCACGCTTCTTGGATCGTTCGCTCCACTGCTGGTCAACACGCTTGCCGACGAGCGGCATCATGAAGTACGACGAGTGCGACTGCTCGCCGTCGAGGTCATAATCGATGTAGAGATTGGTGTCCCAGTGAACATCGTCATCGTCGGGTTGCGAGGGGTTCGGCATGTAGTCGTTGTAACGATAGCTGTCATACACGAACACATTGGGGGACGGGTCCGAAGGCGACACGAGTTCGCCGGGCGTGAAGAGGTTCTGCATCACGCTGAGCGAGTCAACCGCAGCAGTGTGATTGAAGCCCCACTCGGGGGTGCCGGATCCGGCGACCTGCATCATGCCCATGCCCGTCTCGACCGGTTCGCGATCGACGAAGGCGGGGATCGGAAACGAGCCCTTGTTGCTGCCGCTGTAGGCAACCCAGCCGGAGTGCATCTGGCGGAGCAGGTTCTTATCCGTCTGCATGCGGGCGTTCTCTTGCGCTCGTGAGAGTGCGGGGAGGAGAATGCCCATGAGGATCGCAATGATGGTGATCACCACCAGCAGTTCGATCAGGGTGAAGGCTCGTCGCTTGTTCATACTGAATGTCGTCCTGAAAGGGCACGGGGGCCGTTTTCGTGAGTTGAGTCAACGCTCATACGGAGAGGGTTGGAATCCTGAGGGCCAGATCGAGATCCGGAACACGTCACGTATGGAGCCACCACCGGTGCCGCCACAATGACGCGCCGAACCCACACAAACTATACGGGAATGTGAGCACGGTGCAAGCACAGGTCCGCATATCAGGGGCTTGAGGTTCCTCTAACGGGTCGAAAAAGGACGATTCGGGGCGGCTCGGCGCTGGAAACCAACGACGGGCTCGGCATATGCCGAGCCCGTCGCTGAGATTCTTCGTCGCAGGTGGATCAGCAGGAGGAGCCGAAGGCGGCAATCAGGGCGAGCAGGTCGTCCACATCACCGATTCCGTCCCCGTTGACATCCCCGTCCGGGGTGCCGAATCCGGCGATTCCAGCCAACAGGTCATCAACATCGACCACGCCATCGCCTGTGAGGTCCTCGGGGCACTCGGCCTGCTCGCAATCAGGGGCCACGGAGGCCACCTGAATGGAGGACGCCCCCGGACCGGATCGCCACAGACCGATCTCAACATCGCCCGCAGCCGGTTCAGCGTCCGCGTCGAAGCGGAAGTTGGCCATGGTGGCCCAGCGAATGGCCGGAGCAATGCCGTCATTGTCCGCCGTGTGGGCGTCGGTGGAGAAGGTCAGGAGCCCGCCTTCGTGGGTCCAGGACCATGGATCGTTCGAGACCGTCTCGCCCGAGTGATACCGGGGCCCGCGATACTCGACGTTGGAGAGTGTCACACAGTCGGGGACCGGAATGGTGAAAACACCCGCCGAGCGGTGAGAGTTCTGGTTGTGGACCAGATACTCGTAGTGCCAGGTTCCATTGCCGTTGTCCGTAGCGGCATGGCCAGCGTGCAGCAGGCCGGTGGTGCTCCCGACGCCGCCTTGGCCGATTTCCTCGGTGAAGACCTCAACGACGGTCGCGTTGGGGTCGAGCGAACTCCACCGCATGACCGCGGGGAGCTCGGGGACGGTGTCGCCCAAGCCACTGCAATTCGTCGTCGACGTAAACCTGACGGCTCGAGACGATGCGTTATTGAGTTGCATGTCAAACACACTCTCACCGGGCTCGACATACTGGCCCTCGATGAAGTACTGAGCACCCGCGTTGAGGGAGGGGTTGATATCGTCCGGATCAACCTGCAGCCTACCCCTGATTGAGGAAGGACCGCTCGGGGCCAGGTTGAAGGGATAGGCGTATTCGCCCGTCGTCGCGTTGATTTCACTGCGGGGGGCGTCCGCGTCGGCGTTGAGATCGGCCCAATAGGTGTCGGCGCACCCGATGCCCAGCGTGCTACAGCCGGTGCTCTGGCAGCTTCCACAGCCCGGTTCACTGACTGCGCAGAAACTGTGCTTGAGCCAACTCTGCCCAATCTGCTCAAAGCGACCGCTCTTGTACCGGTAGAGATTCTGAGCAATGACCGGCACGTTATTCGTTCCGCCATCCCATGGCGCGACGATGTTGCCCAGGTTGCAGGCCGTCGTCGCGATGGCCCAACCGCCAATGTCGCCGCTGGTCCCGTAGTACTCGACATCCGTGCCGCCGCCGCCGTAGCCGTCTTCGCCGGCATAGAGCGTGATGATGTCGAAATACTCAGTAAGACCAGCATTGGAGGCCGACGTGGCGGCCAGTGAACCAGCGATCGCCGCAGTGACGATGCCTCCTACGAATCCCGTGTGCATTGTTCACAATCCTCTCTGTTCGCCCAGCGGCGTGCATGGCCGCGTAGGTCAATACCGCTCTGACGCCCCACCGGATCGCGAATCAGCGTACCTCACAGACCCGCGATTTCATAGGTATTCCGCCAATTGCATGAGATTGGTTCCATCGGAAGTCGGGAATCTCACCTCAGAGTGGCTCGGGGGCAGCGATGCCATGTGCTGGCTGCTCGGGGCGGGCCGGCCCCTCGGCGTGCCACCGCCATCGCAGCCAGAGGGCCTGGGCCAGATTGCCCAGCGTGAAGGCGAGCAGCGTGACCTCAAGGCCATTCCAGCGACCCACCAACACCCCGCCCAGCACAAGCACGCTGGCCACCACCAGGAACGCCGCGACAGACCCTGTCACCGCCCGCGTCCGGTGCCGGTGCACCAACAGTCCCTGCCAGTGAGACTGCAGGAAGGTGAGCAGCGGCAGCGGCACAGCGAGCCAGAGCGTGGCCGAACCCAGCCGCGTGAGTTCAGGCGAGAGCCCAATGGCCCCTGAGAACCACGAGTCAGACAGAGGACTCAGGGCGATGACACCCAGCACGCCAGAGATGGCCAGCCCCCAACCCCATGCGAATCGCCTGAGCCTCGCTTCAGCCCCGGGGTCATCGGCGTGGGCAATCACCACCTCGTTGTAGGCAATGCCAACCGATCGCATGAGAAACGCCAGGCCACCAAGTGGGCCCCAGACGGCCAGCCCCTCAAGGGGCAGGGGCATGCGCGTGATCCCCGCCGCTGCGATCGGCTGCATTGCGAGGATCAGCATCGGAGTGATCGCCAGCGGCACGTAGAAGGCGAGCAGTGAGGTCGCGCGGGGCGGCTGTGGAGCGGTGCTGGCGGCTTGAAGCGGGGCGGGGAGCAGCAATCGGGCGCGAGCACGCACGAAGAGGGCCTCGACGAGGACGCCACCCGAAAGGCTGAGGCAAGCCGTCACGATGCCGCTGCATCCGCTTCGCCAGCAGATCCACAGCCCCAGAAACGTCGCGGCCAGTCGCACTGCCGTGCCGCGGGCAATCGTCTCACGATGACCAAAGCGAATGAGTGCCCCCTGTCGAAAACGCCGGTCGGCGATCGCCAGATTCCACAGCACCATGATTCGAAGTCCGAGCAGCGCCGGGGCCTGAACCGATTCCGGGACGTCCAGCAGCGGCACCACGACCCAGTGATACAACGGTGTGAAGGCGATGGCCGCATGCAGTACGGTGAGCGCCACTGCTGTGACGTACATGAATCGCTCAAGTTGGCGGAATGAGGCAGTGTCTCGGCTCCAGGCCGTAGATGCCGCCAGCATCATGATGATTGGCGACTCGACAAGCAGCGCAATCGGGAAGACGACCCCGCCAAAGGCCGCGAGCATGACTTCGGCGCTGGGTAAGCGTCCTACAACCGCGCTGATCGCGGGCAGTTCCGCTCCCATGAGCAGCCAACTGGCGGCGAGCGGCCACCACGTTCGAAAGATGGACGTCTGATGGTTCGCGGCGTGCTGTGACGCGTTCACGCAGAGGCCTCTTCCTTGCGGAGCGAGTCGACCTGCAGCGTTCCCTCAACGAGCCGGCAGTCCGTATGGAGGGCGGTGGCATCCTGATCGGGATAGTCGATGCGATAGTGGGCGCCCCGCGACTCGGTCCGATGCGCGGCCGAATCGGTGATCGCCTGTGCCAGAAGCAGCATGTTCCGGAGTTCCCACGCCTGCGGCTCCGGCGGGGCGAGGTTCCGCGTCACGGTCGCCCAGAACGCCAGTTGCAGGGCGGCCTCCCGAAGCTGCTCGCCGCGCCGCTCGACACCAACCTGCCTCCACATGAGCGACTTCATCGAATACGTCAGATCGGTCAGGTTGAGCCGGACCTGTGGAGACGACTCGCCCGAGGCGGAGCGGACCCGCGCAGGGCCAGCCCTGCCCGGCTCGATGGCTGCGCCACAGCGATCTCCGATTACCAGACCCTCGAGCAGCGAGTTCGAGCCCATGCGGTTGGCGCCGTGAAGACCGGAACTGGCGCACTCGCCGATCGCCCAGAGTCCGGAGGTGCTCGTGCGACCATCGAGGTCGGTCCTGAGCCCGCCGATCATGTAGTGGGCCCCTGGGCGTACCGGCACCGGATCGCGGGCAATGTCGATACCAAAGGCCTTGCACGTCCGGCTGATGCCGGGGTACAGGGTGTGCGGGTCACTCGCGATGTCGCTCAGGTCGAGGAAGACATTCGTCTCTCCATGCGCCGCCATTCGGGTGGTGATCGCTCGCGTGACGACGTCGCGGGGCGCCAGTTCGGCGTCGGGATGGGCCTCCAGCATGAATCGGTCGCCGTGCTTGTCCCGAAGCACGCCGCCGCCGCCACGCACAATCTCGCTGATCAACACGCGGGCGGCGCCTGCGATGTAGAGGCACGTCGGGTGGAACTGATAGAACTCAAGATCGCGGGCCGTGGCACCGGCCCGAAGACCCATGGCAAGCCCGTCTCCGGTTGCCAGAACAGGGTTCGTGGTCTCGCGGTAGATCTGCCCGGCACCGCCGGTTGCGAGAACGACGTCGGATGCTTCAAACGCCACGACCTGTCCGCCGTCCAGCGTGGCGAGCAGCCCGGTGACCGAGCCATCGTCTGTGGTCAGCACATCGAGCGCAAACGCATTCTGGAAGGTTGTGATCCGCGCTGCGTGCTGCACACCGCGGCGAAGTGCCTGCTGTACCTCTGGACCGGTTGCGTCGCCCGCAGCGTGAACAATACGGTGACGTCTGTGCCCGCCTTCACGTCCCAGGGAGAGCGATCCGCAGTCCCGGCGGTCGAAGGTCGCTCCAAGGCTGATGAGCCGCTCGATGGCTCTCGGGCCACCCTCGACCACCGCGCGAACGACCGTCTCGTCGCACAGGTCGCCCCCGCATGCAAGCGTGTCGGCTCTATGCTGGTCGAACGAGTCATCTTGTGAGAGCACCGCCGCAACGCCGCCTCGAGCCCAACTCGTGTTCGTATCGGTGCTGCATCCCTTGGCGACGAGCGCCACGCGAAGACCTCTGGCAGCCGCGGAGAGTGCGCACGAAGCGCCCGCCGCGCCGCCGCCCACAATCACGACGTCGAACCGCATGGTTGCAATGCGTTCAGCAGGGACACCGGTCGGCAGCGTGTTCATTGCCTGGAAGCCTCAGTAATGGTGATCATCCGATCAAGCGCCAGCCGCGCATCGTAGACGAGGCTGGCACGGTGCTCCTCCGAAAGTCGCTGGCGGGTGCCGGTGTCCTCGGAGACCTGATCGCCCGCGAGTACCCTGTTGCTGTCAGGGGCTTCGCCACGACGAAGCAGGTCGAGCATTCCGGCGAGATGCGGCGGATCGTTGCGGCTCATGGTCGCGCACCCGCACCCTGCGGTCGTGGTCCCGGGTGTCTCTGTCAGATGTCGCACTTCGACCCCGCGGGTGGCGGCGAACGTTCGGGCGTTCTGGACGAAGTGCCCTTCGGTGCCGATCGCCAGCCTGGCCCCCTCGGGCGCTTCCTCGACGAGCTTCCAGAGATAGCCCGTGCTTCCCGCGCCGTCCGCTGCGAGCACCACGTCGAGCGGGCACTCGGGATGGACGTGGACTTCCCACCCGTGCTCGTGCCACCAGGCGACCTGCGCCGTTGTGAACACGGTGTGAACGCCGCAGTAGCCACCCCAGATGATCATCTCGGCGCCGTCCAGCGACGAGAGCCCGCCGGGGCAGTCCGAGATATCGAAGTCCGGCGGAAGTGTTGTCGGCTGGGGCAACACGACAATCCGATCCTGATCAATCCCGAGTCGGTGCGCCGTGTTCCGACCGAGGTGTTCATCGGGGACGAAGAAGATCCTGGAAGCCTGTTCGCGGATGGATCCGACGATGTGATGCGCGTTGCTGCTTGTGCAGACCGCGCCGCCGGTACGTCCGGCGAGTGCCTTGAGTCGGCCCGACGTGTTCATGTAGGCCACCGTGGCCATGTCATCGCCATAACGATCGTGCAACTGCGTGGCTATCGGATCAACCATCCAGTCCTTGGCCATCATCTCCATCGTGCATCCCGCGCGTGGGTTCGTGATCCAGACCGCCTGGTCGTCGGCTGCGAGAATCGCCACCGTCTCGGCCATGAAATGCACGGCCGACTCGACGATGACCTTCTTCTCGGGCTGACGCAGGGCTTGTAAGGCGAGCACGTAACTGTCCGCCACCGCGCCGCCGTACCGCTCGACGAGTTTGACGATTTCGCCGCCCATGTAGTAGTGCGCGAGCAGCAGGAGGGAGTCTCCGAAGTGGTCGATCGCCGGTGTGACGTAGCGATCCAGCCAGGGCAGCACCGTCTCCGGGGTTCGATCGGGCAGCGCGAGGTACTCCTCGGCATATGGACGGAAGGCCGCTTCGTACCGATCCAGCGGGAGGTCTCCCTGACAGATCGGCAGGTTGGGCTGCAGCAGCAGGCCGGTCGCACGTGATTGGGCCCTCGGGCGTGACATGGAACCACGCATTGTAGGGCCATGATGAACATCGCCCCCGGTCGGTTGACCGAGGGCGATGCAAGTACCTCAAACCGGGTGACTCGGTCAGCAGTTGCTGCCGTAGTTCTCCAGAACCAGGAGGATGTCATCGACGTCGTAGTCGGTCCCGTAGCCAGCGACGGCTTCGAGGATGTCGTCCACATCGACCACACCGTCCGCGTTGAGGTCGCCGTCACACGGCTCGCCGCCGCAGTCACCCTCGGGACCGGCGATCGTGAGCGTTCCGGTTCCCTGATCGCCTTCGTTCCATCCACCGACGCGGATGATGACAACCTCGCCTTCGGTGACGTTGACACTGACTTCAGAGGTGTAGCCACTGCAGCCACTGGCATCATCGTTGCAGGCCAGCATGCTGCCCTGACACGACGTTTCGTAAAGGACCAGATCGGTGTCGTAGTCTGCTGCATCGCAGGTGCTGACCGTCAGTCCACCGTCACCGCAGGCGGTGTACCGGAACCAGATGTCGTGATAGGTCTGGCCGTCAAAATCACACTGGTCGTGGGCGGCACCGTCGGTGGTTGCCTCGAGCGTGCTGAAGTCCCACTGCCCGTTGGGCAGGTCGAAGGCCTGATGGCAGTCATCCGGATTGGGAATCGCGCCGACTTCGACCGTCACGACGGCTTCATCCGAGTACACACCGTCAAAGGTGCGATACGTGAACAGGTCACCGCCAAGGAACCCGCTGTCGGGCGAATACGTCACCACATCCCCGTAGGAGGCGAGCGTGTAGGGCACTGAGTTGATCTGGCCCGCGCCCGGATCGGACAGGTCGCCGTCACTTGGCAGGCTCGTGATCTCGAATGAGAGCGGGTTGCCTTCCGCACTGGCCCCCTCAAGTTGGATATCAACCGGCGTATCAACATCGGTTGCGGTCGCGACGTCGTTGGCCGACGGGGGGCACGCATCGCCCGTCGAGGCGATCTTGAGTGTCCATGCATCGAGCGAACCCTGGTCGGCGCCAGCGTTGTCGCTGACGCGGAGCGTCCATGTGCCGGTGACGATCTCGCCTACAAAGTCAGCGAGTTCGCCGGGGCCGTCCGGGAGCGCACCACCATCGTCGTCGTACACGACGTTCAGGTTGTCGGTGCTTCCGCCCGAGCGATCGTGCAGCCGCACGATGACGCCGCTGGGGGCCTCGAGGTCGACGATGAGATCGCCGATGTACGTGTGAGTGATGTCCAGTTCCACATCGAGGTCACCGATGCAGTAAGCATCGCCCACCTGGATGGTGCTGGTGATCTCGGCGTTGTCCGTGATCGGAATCGGGGTGTCGTAGGCGGTGTAGGTGAAACGGCCCACGTCAAGTGTCACGTCACGGGTGGTATCGCCTTCGCCGACGTCATCGAGATTGTCGAACGTCACGATGCCGTAGACGAGACCGGCAGGAAGGTCGTCTGCTGCAGACGAGAAGCCGACCTCGACGACCGCGCTGTCACCGACACCGTTGAGTGCGATGTCAAGCGGCCCGGCACTGCCGTTGAGCGAGATCCACGGCTGATCCGCCGAGACCCGTACGGTCGTCTCCGTGGGGTGAGTGCTGGTCAGGGTGTAGGCCTGCGTCGTCTCAAAGGGTCCACCAAGGGGGCCACCGGCCACGAAGTCGTGCTCGGGCGTGGTGCCGAATCCGGTGAGTCCGATCTCAAGCGTGTGCGTTCGGTTGACTTCAATATCGTTCGTCTCATCGAAGATGGAGAGCACGGACTGGTAGGTCCCGTTTGCCCAGCCCTCGCCGTTCACAACGACCAGCAGGTCCGCTGTACCGCCTGGCGCGATGTTGCCCGAGGAGGGGCCGTCAATCGAGAGGAAACCCGCGCCCTTGATTCCAGCTGACCAGGTGATCGCCTCAGGGGAGGCATTCGAAATGGTGTACAGCACGCTGGCGGGATCGGGGCTTGCGCAGCCACCGACGCAGACGTGGGTCGTTCCCTCGCCCGGCTGAACCGCCATGCCGCGTCCCGGCAGGGTGTCGCAGAATGTCTGTCCCGTTCCGTCGGGATCGAGCACGCTGCTCAGGCCCGCGTTCCATGACGTGTACAGGCGGCCGTACCAGTCTTCAGAGTCGTTGCCACAGGCGGCATAGCCCCCGTGCAACTGACCGATGACGCGATGATTCTGGTCGAAGAGCGGCGAACCGGACGAGCCCGGCTCGGTGGTGCCAAGATCCCAGTCGATGATGCGAATGTGATCATCGCCAGGGCTGCCGTAGCCGTAGACCTCGCTTGGGTCGTAATCAATCGACCATCGCTTGGCATCGACATTGGGATGGTGAATGGCTACCGACCACTCGGATGCCTGCGGGCCGGCGTCCCAGCCGCAGTACGAAATCTCCCAGTCATCCTGTGGGGACGAGTTGAGCCGAACGATCGTGTAGTCACTGGCGGACCCGGAAGCGAGGAAGTCCGACCCGGTCAGGAACTGATCCAGCGTGGCGGTCTCGCCGCCAGCACCTGGGCAGTTGACCGCGGGATCATTCTCGTAGTTCCAGAACGTGACGAGCGATGCGGCGTTGCCAGCGCTGACACCGCAGTGATCGGCCGTCATGAAGAGCGGGTCCCGGTCATTGCGGATGTTGTTGACCATGAAGCCGCTGCAGAAGAGCGAGCCGCCCGTGGAGATGGCTGCGACGCAGGGAATCTCATCCTCCCAGCCGACGGTCTCGGGGCAGGTCACGTCGTAGTTGCAGGATCCGGAACGTGCCGCATCAACCATGTCGTAGAAGCCTCGGTAGCCAACATTGATGCTGGTGAGCACGACCTGCGACTCAACGAGCGAGCGTTCCTTCGGGGCCACGGCAATGGAGATGAGAATGTCATCGCCCGGCAGCGGGGGGGTCCACAATTCGCCGTGGTCCCTGTTGTCCATACTGGTGAAGGCCCGCAGGCTTGTTCGGCCGTCTGCGGTCGAGACGGTCATCTCTGCGGAGTTCGGCAGTTCCCACCGCTCGAATCCGAGATTGATGGAACTGGCCAGCGGTGAAGTGATGCGGAGTCGCCAGTTCAAGCGTCCGTCCGGCAGGACCTCCCAGATGCCGCTTCCGGATGGCGAGAACGCGCTTTCGTGCGGGATCGCATAGCGGGGGGCCAGTCCGGCTGCCTCACGATCAACGTCTTCAACTTCCACGGCGTGGAAGTCAAGCGATGGCAATTCAACCGTCGGCACGATCTCAATCGGGCTGGCGGAGCCGGTCGACGTGAAGCCAGCCAACAGCGTGGCTGCCACGGTAGCGCGCATGAACATTTGGGATCTCCTCATCTCATCCGAACGCCCCCCACAGGGGCGACCCCCAACCGTACCCCAGCCGGAGTGGCACCACAACCCAAATCTTGGTCAGGAAACGGGTTCGGCGGCCGATTCTACGGCCATGGCGGTTGCCCTTCTGATCTCCCGCATGGCGATGCGGGCGACCACGATGCTCGCCACAATGGCGGCGGCCAATCCGACGAAGATGGTGATTTCATGGACGAGGCTGTCGCCGGCGGGCAGGTGACCATCGGCAGCCTTCACCCGCTTGGTGAGGTCTGCCGCGTGTTTGGCAGCGAAACCTATATAGATGGTTGAGAAGTTGCCGGGGAACATGCCAAGGCACGCCAGCAGGTAGGGTCGAAAGCGTGCTCGGCTGACCGCCAGCAAGTAGCAGAGCAGCGTGTAGTTCAGCGGGGAGAGCCGCAGCAGCACCATAAGCCGAAAGCCGGCTGAGGAGGCAGCGGCATCCACGGCCCGTACCTTTGGGTGTTGTTTGAGGATCGACTCGACGCGGTCCCGGAGGAAGTGCCTGCCGATCACGAACATGACGAGGGCGGCGATAGTTCCGGCGATGACCACCCAGACGAGCCCCATCCAGAGCCCGAAGATCGCCCCGGCGGCGATAGCGAACAGCGACTCGGGAACAAAGATGGATGTGCCCAGCAGAAAGATGCCAACGAAGAGCACCGGTCCCCAGACGCCCAGCCGCGTAACAAAGGCCTCGACTTCGGGCATGTATGGTTCAAGCAAGTAGTGAAAGAGCAGAAACAGGGCGGCGACAACAAGCAGTGCCGCACCGCACTTGGCAACCACGCCTGGCCACGTGTGATGGCGAGCGGGTACGGACTCGACGTCAAGATGCAGCGTCGCCGCAGTTGAGTCCGGCTCAGGAGGAGGTGTCATGCATCGGAGGATATGCGATGCCCGCCACCCCTCCAAGCAGCACCACGCCCTCGCCTCGGTGGGCCAAGCCGATACACTGCTCATCTCACGCGGGCGTAGCTCAATGGTAGAGCGTCAGCCTTCCAAGCTGAATGTTGAGGGTTCGAGTCCCTTCGCCCGCTTCGCTGCAGAGGCATGGCCCGCTTCGCGGGGCAATGCCTCATTTCGCTCCGCGAGCGAGCTCGCGACGAGTCGCGAGCCACCGCGGCAGCGCCGCGGTGAGGGCCACCTATGTCTTCCCGCCTGCGGCGGGGCGCCGAGTCCCTTCGCCCGCTTCGCTGCAGAGGCATGGCCCGCTTCGCGGGGCAATGCCTCATTTCGCTCCGCGAGCGAG
>JASMLR010000024.1 GCA_030748575.1 Phycisphaerales bacterium
GATTCGTCAGCACCTTTGACGTGCCAGAGGAAATCGTGGCGAAGATTCCATCGGGACGCGCGGCCGATCCCGACGAACTTGCCGGACTGATGGCATGGCTCTGCAGCGACGAGGCTCGGTATCTCACCGGCGAGTCGATCTGCATGGATGGCGGCCTGACCCGCGCCATTCGGTGATGGCACTCTGGATCATCGCGCTGTGCGGTGGGCTGTGGTGGCTCTTTCAGGCCGTGTGCATTGCCAGAACGATTCGCGCCGTTCGTCCGCTCCCGCCGGGTCGAATCACGCCGCCCAGTGGGGCGGCGCCACTGGTGTCTGTGATCTGCCCCGCACGCGACGAAGCCGATGCGATCGCAGCGGCGGTCCGCACGCGGCTGTCAGATCCCGCCCCATGGATGGAGTTCATCTTTGTCAACGACCGGTCCGGCGACGGCACGGGCGAGGCGCTTGAAGCCGCGTGCGAATCAGACGACCGGGCCCGCGTCATCCACAACGAGACCCTTCCCCGCGGCTGGCTCGGGAAAGTCCATGCGCAGCAGGTCGGCCTGGAACAGGCCCATGTATGCCCGGAAGGCTGGTATCTCTTCAGTGACGGTGACACGCATGTACGACCTGGCGCCGTCGAGGCGGCGATCGCCTGGGCCGAACAGGAGGGTGCCGATCATGTTGCGTTGACGCCTCGAATCATCCGAGGATCCTGGCTGCTTCGACTGTGCATCACACCGCTCATGCGTCTGCTCATCTGTTCGCTGCGGCTCTGGCTGGCGAACGACGATTCACAGCCCAGAGCGATGGGCGTCGGCGCCTTCAACCTGGCCCGCCGCGAAGCGTTGGAGCGTGCCGGCGGCCTCGACCAACTGCGGCTGGAGATTGCCGACGATGTGGGCATCGCTCGCATCATCAAGGACGCAGGCGGCCGGAGCCGAAACGCGATCGGCGCTGCGTGGGTGGAGATCGAGTGGTATCGGACCGCCAGGCAGTTTCTTCGGGGAAGCGAGAAGGGCGTGGCGAAGGCGCGGACCCGATCAGGGATCGTGCTTGCGGGCCTTGCTGCCACCGTACTGATTGCGGTGGATGTCTCCCCGTTTGTTCTTGTGGCGTGGTGGCCATCGCCGCCGGCCCTGCTCGCCGCCGCGACCGCCGCCACGGCAACGGTGCTCGGGGCGATGCTGGCCGCATCCTTCGGTCTGCCGCGTTGCTGGTCGCTGCTTTCGCCGCTCGGGGTCATCGGGGGACTGCTCATCACACTGCGGGCCATGGTGATTGCCCTGTGGCGAGGGGGCGTGCGGTGGCGCGGCGATCTGCACCCACTTTCGGAAACCGCCGAAGGCGAACGCGTACGCCTGTAGGTGGGCGTCGCCCGCGCACCTGCACAACCGCATCTGCACAAGGACGCTCCACGGGGCGGCCGTGCGCCATGGCCGTTCCTATACCGGGCGCCCGAGCGACGCGAGGAAGATTGGGCCGGCGGCGAAGCCGCCGGTGGCGACTCCTGGTCGCCGCGATCGATGATGAGAAAGCGGTGGTGGAGCCGCAGGCGACCTTGAGAGGGGCCACCGCAGACGAATGGGCGATACTGGACTCGAACCAGTGACCCCCGCGATGTAAACACGGTGCTCTAGCCAGCTGAGCTAATCGCCCGGGGCGGCACATGGTAGCGGTGGACGGCCGAGCGATGCGGCGAGCAGAAGGGAGGCCAGAGCGGCGGTGTAGGGTTCGAGCAGCACCGCATGGGTGACGCCGGACACCAGCAGCGTGCCCCACGCAGCGGTCAGACCGCACAGCACACGCCGCCGACCGCCGAGTCGCCAGGAGGCGACCAGCCCGCCCGCGGCTGCGCCAAGGAGCAGCACCACGCCGATGCCCCCTTGTTCAATGGCGGTCGAGATGAGGGAGCAGTGGGGGTTTCTGGTGAGAAAGCCGGGCACCGCCGCGCCCCATCGCGACGGCATGTTCGCTTCCAACTCGGCCAGTGTTCGCTCCACCGATCCGGCCCCGGAACCGGCGAGGGGACGATCCTGCAGCGCCACCCATCCGGCGTGCCACCAGGCGACGCGGAGCCCAACGCCCGAGTCGAGCGCAGCGGGACCTTCGGTTTCGATCGGCCGCGACGCCTGCTCAAGATCATGGCCCGCCGTCCGGACCTGCTGCCACATGTGTGGCAGTGTGATCGCGGCCCCTGCGCCCAACCCGATGACGGCGACCCAGCACACGGATCGCCAATACGCTGAAGTGGACGCCCATCGCCACGCCAGGATCACGCCGCCGGCGCCGAGCGATGCCCAACACGCCAGGCTGCTACTGAGCAGCACGCCAGCCAGTGCGGCCGCGGTGAGCACCACAGCGGCGAGTCTTGGCAGTGTGCTGCGCCGGGTTCGAGCGAGGCCAATCAGCAGCATGACACCGGCCGCCGCCCACATGCCGGTGTAGGGTGGGTACCAGTGCAGTCCGTCCGGGCCGCTGCCGAACTGCCACAGTGCGGTTTGAATGATCGACTGCGCCGCCACACCCAGACCAAGGGCCCACAGCCAGCAGGCCGGCCGCTCCCGCAGAGGCGCCAGGGCCGGGAGGATGACCAGCGGCCACGCGCTCTGCAAGGCGGCATCCTGCGGCGCGGTGGACCAGGCGAGCGATGCCGCAGCCATCGCCCACCACGCCAGCCACACGCCAGCCAGCCACCACGACAGGCCGCCAGGGGTTCGCAGCAGCAGGGGAATGCCCAGCGCGGCCGCGGCGGTCAGGAGGGCGAGCCCCACCGTGTCGAACCCCCCGGCGATCGGAAGGGCGGCGACGCCGACGCACGCCACAACGCGGTGCAGACGCGACAGTGGCGATTCGGTTCGGGTGGCGGTGAGACCGTTCATGTGCTGGCACCCTATCGCGGCGGCCCTCCCCGCGAAATGGAGATATGAACGTTGTGCCTCGGCTGGGGTGGCGGTAGAGTCGGGGCCGGTCCGGGGCGTGGCTCCGGGACAGAGGGAGCAAGCCGCATGGTGCGACGACTGAGTATTCCGGTGTTGTGTCTGGCTGTGTCTGCGGCGGCGGCGGAGACGATCACCGTCGGTCCCGGTTCGAAGTTCGACTTCACCCAGATCAATCAGGCCATCAAGGCTGCGTCGGACAACGACGTCATTCTGGTCGCGCCGGGCACCTATGCGGAACTGGTGGACCCTCGTGGTAAGCGGATCACGATCGAGAGTACAGCGGGGGCCGCCAAGACCGTGATTGACGGGCAGCACACGCGTCGCTGTCTGGTCTGCACCAGTGGCGAGACGCTGGGCACGATCATTCGCGGGTTCACCCTCCAGAACGGAATGAGCCCCGCATCCGCGCCCGGCGGCGGCATCGTCATTGTCGATTCATCTCCGAGGATCGAAGCGTGCCGAGTCAGTTTCAATACGTCCGGCACCCGCGGGCAGTACTACACCGAGAGCGGGGCGGGAGTGGCGGTCATGCGGGGATACCCACGCTTTGAGGCGTGCCTCTTTCAGGGCAATGCGACCCTCGGGCTCGGTGGTGGGGCGTATCTGGCGGGCAAGAGCGTCGTCGACTTCGTCGAGTGCCAGTTCGAGTCCAACGAAGCGAGAAAGGGTGGAGGAATCTACGTGTCGGAGCACTCCGCCGCGCTGCTTTCGGATTGCATCCTCCGCAACAATGTCGCGGAGTGGTATGGCGGTGGCGTGTACCTGTTGGATCAGTGCGAACTGGATCTCGGCGATTGCGAAGTGACGGGGAATGCGGCCGGGCTTGGGGGCGGCGGGGTGTACGGGCAGTGTGGCGACGTCACCATCTCGGGAGGCGTCTTTGAACTGAATGCAGCGACCGCGGGGGGCGGGATCAACATGAACTGCGGAACGGCCGTCATTCATGAGACTGCCTTCCAGAACAATGACGGGCTCGCCGGCGGTGACATTCGCGTGGCGTACACGGGGGATCCCCCGGGCACGCCGCTGGCGACGGTGATCGTCTCTGCCAGTACGTTCTGCGGGTCGGTTGAGCCCATCGAGGGCCCCTGGACCGATGCAGGCAAGAACGCGTTCTTCGGGTCGTGCGCCGATGGGGCGTGCTGCTCCAATGGCATGTGCGCGCAGACGGACGCGGACACCTGCACCCTGCTCGGTGGCACGTTCCAGGGCGTCGGAGTCCTGTGTGAAGACGCCGGGTGCCCCGGTGACTGCCCCGCGGACATCAGTGGTGACGGAATCGTGGGCGCCGATGACATTCTGAAGGTCATCAGCGACTGGGGACCGTGCCCTTGATCCGGGCGACGCAAACTATTTGATGGCAGTGGCTTGCGTAGGGCGCCAGCGATGAGTCGAGGCATGGCCATCGTGGGCGTGCCAATGGGCTAGACTCTGCTGGCCCTCTGTCGCTAGGTACTTCTGGTGGCTTGGGAACCCTAGGGGTGATACTGCAACTTCGGCCGCATTCACAAAGTCATGAAAGGAACGCTATGTCTGAATCCAAGGTGCCCACTTTTCCGCCCATTGCAGGCTTTGGCGCTTTCTTCTGTTGCGTCGGGGTCATCTGGACCTTCATTGTTCAGATACAGCAGTTTGGGGCCGTCAACGATGTGCTGGGCTCAAAGAAGTTGAGTCCGATTGCAGCCATCGTGCCCATCTGGTGCTACATCGAGACGTGGAATGCCTGGGGTGCGATGCATGAAATCTGTGAGGCCAAGCAGTTGAAGGTCGACAAGGTTGAAGGCAATCTCGTGCTGCTGATCCTCTTGGGGCCGATTGAGATCTTCCGGCAACTCACCTACTGGAATGCTATTGCAGAGGCTTGCAACGCGGAATGAATCACTGGTCCACTGCGTGGGGTGTTGTGCCCCTAGCGGGTGTCGCCTTGGTTCTCGTTCTTCGCGCAGGAAGCCCGCAGACACCGCTCGGAGGTGTGGTGCCCTGCCCCGTCCAGGCGACCACAGGGGTGCCGTGCCCGGGGTGCGGACTGACACGCGCGGTGGCGCATGCCGCCCACGGCAACGTGGTGACCTCGCTCGCGATGCACCCGCTTGGCATCCCTCTGATGCTTGGCATTGGCGTGGCAGCCATGGACCTGTTTCTTCGCCGGCGGCGGCGTGATGGCCTGCCGCTGGCGATACGCGTCGTGAACTCGTCGCCTTGGGCCGTGGTTGGCATCGCGATGCTTCTTGGCATCTGGACCGTGCGGTTGAGTGGTGGCTTCATGCCCTGAGAACGCACCTCGCGTGGACACATGCAGAACGCCCCGGGCCGCTTCCCTCGCGGTCCGGGGCGTTTCGCGTGTGTGTCGGCTGCGGCATCCTGCCGAAGCAGCCGGAGGGGAATGCTCAGCCAGCCTCGGCTCGCGGATGCGATGCGTCGTACGCATCTCGCATGCGTTCGGTGGTCAGGTGTGTGTAGACCTGAGTCGTCGAGAGCGAACGATGCCCGAGGAGTTCCTGCACGGCCCGGAGGTCGGCGCCGTTGTCGAGCAGGTGGGTGGCAAAGGAGTGCCGGAGGGTGTGCGGGCTGATGTCCGGGTCCAGACCTGCCTGCTGGAGATACTTGCTGACCTTGCGGCGAACGGATCGGGTGGAGATGCGGTTGCCGTGCCGGTTGATGAACAGTGGTTCGGCGCCGACGATCTCATGCCCGTGGCGGTTTCGCATGGCGATCCAGTCAGAAATGGCCCGCAGCGCGTGGGTGCCAAGCGGAACGATGCGCTCGCGTCGGCCCTTTCCGCGGACGATCAACGCCTGCCCCGCCTCATCCACATCCTGAAGGTCGATGCCGACCAGTTCGCTCACGCGGATGCCGGTCGAGTACAGCGTCTCAAGCATCGCCCGATCGCGGCAGCCCAGCAGCGTGTCGGCCTCGGGAGCCGCCAACAACTGCTCGACGTCCTGCACCGTAATGGCCTTCGGGAGGCGGCGCCGCTGCCTCGGTGTGCGGATGACGGTCATGGGATTGCGGGAAATGACGCCGGTCCGCTCAAGCCACTTGTGAAAGGAACGGAGCGTGGCGATCTTGCGAGCCATGGTCGCAGCGCTGTAGTTGCTGTCGGCCAGGTGGGTCAGGAAGCCGCGGATGGGCGCCGCGTCGCATGCCATGATGGTTGCGGTGAAGGTCGTCGGCCCGACGGTCCCGGCGATGGCCTCGTCGCCCTGCTGGGCCCGCGTCCAGGCAAACTGCTCGCGGTCGGCGTTGAATTCGAGTCCAAGCTCATCTTCAAGGTGCGCAATGAACTGCCGGAGATCGACGCCGTAGCATCGCGAGGTGTACTGGCTGAAGTGACGCTCGTCGATCAGGTAGTCCAGAAAGGCCTTGATGATCGGGTAGTCGAGTTCTGGGCGGGCCGACTTGGTGGGCATGGTGGGGGTTCTCAATCGGGCTTTCTGGGGTTGTTCCGGCGGCTTCAGGTCCGGGAACCTGCACGAGACAATCAGGATCCGGGTGGGTCATTTCATGGGGTCTGAGGAATTCCCGGAAGGCCCGATGTGCTGCTCTACCAGCCGTTGGTCGAAGTCATCCAGGGGGCACTGGGGGTCCGCAACCAGGGCGGCCAGCGTGTCGATAAGCATGGACTCGTCGCCGCTGTCCCACTGCAACCGCCAGGTGTGGCCGTTTCGCAGGAATGAGATCTGGTGGACGCGGGTCTGGTGTGCGGAATTCAAGGGGGGACTCCTGGGGGGCATACGCTGCCGAGGGCGGCGGCGACCTCTGTGAGATCGACCGTGGCCGGGGAGGCCGCACAAAGATTCTCGGTCCGTCCGATAGGCGCAGATTCCGCGCTGCGGGACCGAAAACGGTCCTCAATCCATCAACAATGGGGGTTGGAGGCGGGGGCGTGGTAGACTGCGGGGCTTCAGATCGCGTAGCTCAGTTGGTAGAGCAACCGCCTTTTAAGCGGTAGGTCCTGGGTTCGAGTCCCAGCGCGATCATCCTCGGGCATCCCCCCGGGGCATGGAAGCAGGGAAGCGAGGGTTCACCTTGGCCTACGTTCTTCATGCCACGTTCACGGAAGGTCGTCTCCACGTGTGGGCGGAGTCTGTCGATCGATGGAGACTGCTGACGGCCCGAAGCGAGCCCAGGCCCGCAGGTGACGCCCCTGACGCCACTTTTCCGTGGCATCCGTATGGAGCGAGGCGCGGGGAGTTCGTCGGCCTGCTCGGGGCCGCGGCGACCATGGGCCGGGATGACGAGTGTGTGCTCCGCCTCCCTCGCAATCTGTTTGGCCCCTTCCCGAGTGATCGACTCGCTTCTTCGGTGGGGGGCGTGGATCGCAGTGGCGAGCCCTGGTTGGCGCGGTTTCGCGTCGGCACGCGCAGTCTGGCGCCCGTTGAGGCCATGCGGTTTCTGCTGGCGGTCACGTCAGGTGACATCACCTTCGAGGAAGATCCGGGCTACGACCTGCTCTTCTGGGCCGAAGTGGCGCGACTGGTGGCCGACCGGTGCGAGTCGCAGCGGTTTGTGCCATCACTCAGACGCAATGGCGATGGACATCTTCGGGCGGTGTGGCGGCCCTGGCTGCAGGACGAAGAAGCTGCCGGGTGGTTGACCATGCTTCTTGCGGCCATGCCTCCGGTGGCGCGGGGGGTTGATGACGAGTTGGGCGAAACGGCATGGCCGCGACTTGAGGCCGCGCTGGAGGCCATGACCGACGACCTCATCCGGACCATGCTGCACCGCGAGGACTTCGTCGAAGCCATCGATGGCCGCGATGACGGTGACCCCCACGTGCAGTGGCTGGGCGGACTGCTGGACGGCAATCAGACGCTGCCTCTTGAGGGTGAAGACACCGTCAAACTCATGCGGGCTACCAGATCCTGGATTGCAAGGCTGGATGATTTTGCCTCCGGGCAGGCCCTTCGCCTCCGGCTGGAGGTGCATCCACCTGCCGAGGGCGTGGAAGTCTGGCGACTTGATCTGGGGCTCTCTGCCGTTGGTGATCCGACGCGATGTGTGACCGCCCAGGATGTGTGGAAGGCGAGTCCGGAAGCCATTCAACTCTCCGGCGACAGCGATCCGCAGGACGTGCTGCTTTCTGAACTTGGCCGGGCGGCGCAGTTGTGGCCGGTGCTGGAGCCGCTGCTCTCACAGGCGACGCCGTCTGAGATGTCTCTGTCGACCCGAGACGCCTGGTCCCTTCTTGGAGAGTTCCGCCCGCTGCTCGAGGAGTCGGGGTGCGTGGTCTCGGTTCCGTCGTGGTGGGGCGGACAGGCCAACACGCTGGGCGTACGGCTGGTGATCGAGAGTGACGACCTGGACGAGACGGACGGGCCGCCCCGCGGGATGGACTCCACCGTTCGCTATCGCTGGCAGGTTGCCGTTGGCGATCAACCGCTGTCGCTGGAGGCGCTGCGCCGCTTGCGGGATCAGCAGACGCCGCTGGTGCAGGTCGATGGACGGTGGATCGAGGTGGACCAGAAACAACTGGCCAGAGCGATCGATCTGCTGGAGGGGCAGGAGTCGGTTGAGGCGTCCCTGCTTGAGGCCATGCGAATTGCCTCGGACGCCTCGGAGGAGGAGACCGGGCTGGCCATTCTGGGTGTGGACGCGAGCGGGTGGGTGGCGTCGCTCCTGGAAGGACCGACCGACGAGGGCGTCGAAGACCTGTCACAACCCGAGCGCTTTGCCGGCACGCTTCGGCCATACCAGCGGACGGGGCTGAACTGGCTGGGATTCCTGGACCGATTCGGCCTCGGCGGGTGTCTGGCCGACGACATGGGCCTGGGCAAGACGGTGCAGTTGATCGCGCTGCTGCAGCACGAGCGGGCCCGCGCGGCCCAGGTTGGTCCAACGCTGCTCGTCGTTCCGACCTCCGTGGTGGGCAACTGGCAGCGTGAGCTCGCCAGGTTCGCCCCCGAGCTTCGCACGCATGTGCAGCACGGTCCCGACAGGCCGCTTGGTGAAGCGTTTGCCCTGCAGGCAAACGACGTTGATGTCACGATCACGACTTACGCCCTTGTTGCCAGAGACGCCGAGACGCTCGGAGATGTTGCGTGGCATCGCGTCGTGCTGGACGAAGCGCAGTACATCAAGAACCCGCCGACCAAGCAGGCCCGCGCGATTCGATCGCTCGATGCGTCACGCCGAATCGCCCTGACCGGCACGCCTGTGGAGAACAGGCTGAGCGAGTTGTGGTCGATCATGGAGTTCTGCAACCCAGGCTTCCTTGGCGCCGCACCCGACTTCCGCCGCCGCTTCGCACGACCCATCGAACGCCACCGCGATCCGAATGCGGCCGCGTCCCTGCGCAGCCTCGTCCAGCCGTTTGTGCTGCGGCGGCTCAAGACCGACCGCGATGTCATCGACGATCTCCCGGAGTGCGTCGAAACGCGCGAGTACGCGACGCTCACGCCCGAGCAGGCCGTGCTGTACCGAGCCGTCGTCGATTCGATGATCGGCCAGGTCGATCGGACTGAGGGCATTCAGCGGCGTGGGCTCATTCTTGCGATGCTCGCCAAACTCAAACAGATCTGCGACCACCCCGAGCTTGCGGAGTCGGGTGATGAAGTCATCGCTGCCGTGGAGAAAGGTGCCGCCGTCCAACGGCTGTCTGAGCGATCGGGCAAGTCCCGGCGGCTCATGACATTGCTCGACGAAGTGCTGGCGACCGGCGAGCGTGCGCTTGTGTTCACGCAGTACCGACGCATGGGTCGGCTGCTCTCGGCCATGATCGAACACGATCTCGGATGCCGCTCGTTGTTCCTGCACGGGGGCACACCGATGAAGCGGCGGCAGGCGATGATCGACGAGTTTCAGTCTCCCGCCGGCGATGCGCCGGTCTTCGTGCTCTCGCTCAAGGCGGGCGGGCTCGGTTTGAATCTCACGGCTGCCAACCACGTCTTCCACTTCGACCGGTGGTGGAATCCCGCCGTTGAGCGTCAGGCGACCGACCGGGCATTCCGGATCGGGCAGACGCGGACGGTGCATGTGCACAAATTCGTGTGCATGGGGACGCTTGAAGAGCGCATTGACCGGATGATCGAAGAGAAGACGCAACTCGCCGAGCAGATCATCGGCACGGGCGACAATTGGCTGACCGAACTTGACAGCAGCCAACTTCGTGACATGCTGATCCTTCGGGGCAATGCCATGGAGGTTGAGGCATGAGTCGGGTGGACGTATCAAGCAGGGCGCCACGGCCTTCCCGTCGGCGCGGCGGCAGGCTCAAGCTCAAGGTCGATGAGCAGGTTCTGCTGGATGGGCGGTTCACCGGAGACTGGCTGGCCGTCATCGAGTCCATCGTCGGGCAGCAGTCCATGCAGGAAGGACTGTTGGCGGCGCGTGACGGTGCCGTCCGCACGCTCAACGTGGAGCGTGGTTGCATTGCAGGCCCGGTACAGGCTGATGGCGAGCCACCCCGAGACGTGGCCATGGTGCTCAAGCAGATTGACGAGTCGGGATGGAAGCGGCTCATCGAGGCGATGGCGTGCGAGGCAGTCTGGGCCGCCAAATTGCTCGAAGGTGCTGTGCCCGAAGGGCTGGAGGATCTCTTCCGGGGCTGCGGCACGCCCGTCATTCCGGAGGCGTCAGACATCGAGGCGACCGTCAAGGATGCTGGCCGCCGGGACGGATGGCGGATTGCATCGCTTGCCTGGATTGCGGCGGAGCGGATGCATCGGGATCCGCTGGCCATCCTGATGGTGCGGGGCATGCCAAGCGAGACGCTGGTCGAACGCATCGGTCACCACCGCGCCCTCCGCTCAACCGAAGAGAGTGTCGCGCATCCCCCGGTCATCATCGATACCGATCTCGCCACGGGTCCGCTTCTGGCGGACTCCATGGAGACCTGGTGGCGTCCCCACGCCCATGTCGATCGCGTTGATCGGGAGCCGCACGTGCGGCACGCCCTGCTGCGACGGCTCGGTCCTTCCACGCTTGGCGGCAAATTCCCGCTCAGCGGCCTGCTGGCGACGATCTATGACGAGGCAGCGGCCGAGGCCGCGCGGCTGCTCGATGCCCCGCTGGGCGACGAAGACGCATCGGGCTGAATCCTCAGGTCTGCTCAAGCGGACGCCACATCAAGCCGAAGTCGCTGCTGGTGGGCTTTGAGAGGCCCGGAGGAGCGTGTCATGGTGCAGCCAATATCAAGGACTCAGGATGCTGTCGCTCAGGCCAGAACGGCGTTGCGGCGGATGGAACTTGCCATTCGCAAGGCGCGGTTCGATCGCACGGATGAGCCCGCACCAGCGTACATGGACGCGCAGCGAAGGCCCTCGCCGCACGTGAAACGCAGTCATCGCGATTGAAGGGCGACGTCCCGTAGCCTGTCGGCATGTCCGGACCTCGCTGCCGCTGCTTCATTTCGCTCGATGTGCCTGACGATCTGCAGATGGCCATGCTCGCCGCGCAGCGAACCATCGGTCAGCGGGTGAAGGGCTTGCGGCTCACGCGCCCTGAGAACCTGCATCTCACGCTCAAGTTTCTGGGTGAGATCGATGCAGCCCGGCTGGATGAAACTGCCAGAAGATTGAGCGGGGTGGACTGGCCTCCGGCGACGCTTTCAATCGGGTGCGTGGGGACCTTTCTGCCGCGAATCGTCTGGGTGTCATTAGAAGGCGCAGAGGCCATCCAGCAACGCGTCGATGCAGCGCTGGAGGGTCTGTTTGAGCCCGAGCACCGATTCATGGGGCATGTCACCATTGCCCGCGCTCGGCGATTGACGAAGGCGGCCATCCGCGCGATGGAAGATGTCGCGCTGCTTCCCCTTGGGGCGTCTGCGGCCTTCGTGTCGCTGCAGGAGTCGACGCTGACCGCGGCGGGCCCTCGCTACCGAAAGATCGCGCAGTACAACATCGCCGCCGCGACCGACTGAGTTGGGCAGCGGGGCGCTGCGCGTGCCGGGGAGCCGCTCCGGGTGATTCGCCAGGTCGGACGACGCCGCGGCTGGCGATGCCGCGCGTCATGCCACGTCATCCCCCGAGGCTCCGCAGGATCTGCAACGCCCCAGGCTGCGATCGCGGCGGTTTCTGGGTGGCTGTTTGGCATGTTTGCCGGGGCCGCATGGTGAGACGCGAAACGCACCCCCGAAGGCGGTGCGCCTTCGGGGGTGCGTTGTGTGCCGGAGTGGATGACCGCTCCTGACCGGAGCGCCTCAGACGTGCTTGAGTCCGCGGCGCTGATCGCGGAGCCGCCGCGACTTACCGACGCGGTCACGCAGGAAGTAGAGCTTCGCGCGGCGGGCGTCGCCTCGGCGGACGACTTCGATCTTCGCAATCCTGGGTGAGTGCAGTGGGAAGATGCGTTCGACGCCCTCGTTGGCGACGATGCGGCGCACCGTGATGGTGTGGTTGACGCCGCGGCCCTTCTCGGCGATCAGCACGCCCTGATAGACCTGCACGCGTTCCTTGTCACCTTCAATGATGCGGACGTGCACATCGAGGGTATCGCCCACGCTGAATGCGGGGAAGTCGCTCTTGAGCTGTCCTTCGGTCACGCTTTCGATGATGTGTTGCTTGTTCATGATTGATCTCGCTTTCGGCCGTTCCGGCCGCCGCGACTTGGGTCGTTCTGCCCAGGGGTCACGTCTGAAGTGGTCTGTTCATCCGTCCTCGTTGGACGGCGCACGCAGGTCGGGTCGTCGTTGGGTCGTCCGGGCGAGTCGTTGCTCGTGTCGCCAGCGGGCGACGGCG
>JASMLR010000025.1 GCA_030748575.1 Phycisphaerales bacterium
CCGGCCGCTGAATGGCATTGGGATGGACCGCGCGGAACGTGTCAACGAAACCCGCATCGTGCATCATCGTGCTCACCGGCAACGGCAGTGCCCGCCGGTATCGCCAACTCATCGCTGTATCACCAGTCCAGTCAAGATGCGACGGGCAATTCCAATCGCCACCGACGAGTAGCGGAATGTGCGCTTCCAACTGCCCCGTCTCTCGAAGATGCGACAGGATGGCTGTCGCCTGCGGCACGCGGTTTGACCGCTCATCCTCCGCGGCAAGGACCTCCGCGTCACTCATCTCCGGGTGGTCCCGCACCTCATGCGTGATGTAACTCCGCCAGTCGATCCAGATGCTCCACGCAAGCAACGCGCGTCCGGTCGTGTCCTTGAGTTTCGCGCCCACGCCATGCCATTCATGGTGGAAGAAGGTCGCCTCCAACTCCAGCGGCGTGAGTACGCACAGGTGCTTGCTCTCCGCCTGGTGCTGGTGCCAGCCAAGTTCACCGGCGAGCCACTCGCCCAGTCGCGGCCGATCACCGTCGATGTCATAACTCTCCTGCAAGAGCACGATGTCGGGCTGGGCGTCTCGGATGGCCTGCAGCGTCTTCTCGGGCCCCTGCTCCACGTCGTTGGCGCCGTGAAGCACGTTCCAGACCATGACCCGAAGGCCATCATCGACCGGGCTCGCCAACGCGCACGCCACACACACTGCGCTCCAGAACATGCTGCACCTCCTCTGCAGATGGCAGCGTACTGGCGGGCGGAGGGCGACGCCGGACTTTGCTAACTTCCCGCGGCGGCGGCCTTCCGGCTCCGCTCGATCTGCTTGCGGCGGCCCTCATCGAGAATCCGCTTGCGTAGGCGGATGGCGTCTGGGGTGATCTCGACGAGCTCATCGTCCTGGATGTACTCCAGCCCCGATTCGAGCGTAATCTCGCGGGACGCCTTGAGGACGACCGTGGCTTCCTTGGTGGACTCCCGCACATTCGAGAACGCCTTGCCCTTGACGATGTTGACGCCGAGGTCGTTGTCACGGGCGTTCTCGCCCACAATCTGCCCGGCGTAGATCACGTCCTGCGGCTCGACAAAGAGCACGCCCCGCTGACTCAAACTGAGCATGGAATAGGTCGTTGCCTGCCCGTCAGCCGTGGCGACCATCACGCCGTTCTGGCGGCGGTACATGGTCGTGCGAACCGGCGCATACTTCTGAAAGCAGTGATACATCACCGCCTCGCCCCCCGTCGCGGTCAGCATGTGGCTTCGAAGACCGATCAGGCCCCGTGCCGGAATCTCGGCCTCGATGTGCATCCGATCGCCCCGCTGATCCAGGGTCTGCACCTCGCCGCCTCGCGTCCCAAGCAGTTCCATCGCAGGGCCAACGTGATCCTGATCGACGTCAATCGTGAGCAGTTCAATCGGCTCACTTCGAACGCCGTCGATGTCCTTCTCAATCACCTGCGGCCGGCCCACGGTCAGTTCATATCCCTCCCGCCGCATGTTTTCGAGCAGGATGCCCAAGTGCAGGAGCCCGCGGCCTGAGACGCGAAACTCCTCGGCGCTCTCGCCGGGTTCCACCCGAAGCGCGAGGTTGCTTCGAAGCTCTCGATCCAACCGCTCGGCAATCTGCCTGCTGGTCACGAACTTGCCGCTTCGGCCTGCGTTAGGTGAGTCGTTGATGCGAAACAGCATGTGCAGCGTCGGCTCATCGACCGCGATCCGCGCAATGGGCGAGGGTTGCTCTGGGCAGGCAATCGTGTCGCCAATTTCAAAGTCGCCAATGCCCTCGACCGCGCAGAGATCGCCAACCGAGACGAGTTCCGCAGGCGCTTTGCCAAGGTCCTTGAACCTGTAGATCTTCTGCGCCCGCGCGATGCGATGCTCGTGCTCGTGGCACACCGTCACTGCCTGGCCGGCACTGATGGCGCCGGCGAACACACGGCCGATCGCGATGCGGCCTGCGTACGGCGAGTAGTCGGCGCTGGCAATGAGCATCTGGAGCGGCACGTCGGCATAGCCGACCGGTGACGGAATGCAGTCCATGATCGCTTCGAGAAGCGGCTGCATGTCACCTTCATGAACACCCTCTTCGGTGTTTGTCCAGCCGTCGCGTCCCGATGCATAGATCACAGGAAAGTCCAGTCGCTCATCGCTTGCATCCTGCGCGACGAGCAGATCGAAGACTTCATTGATGACGCCATCCGGACGGGCGTTTGGCCGGTCACACTTGTTGACAACAACAATGATCGGGTGGTCGAGTTCAAGGGCCTTGCCCAGCACAAACCGCGTCTGCGGCATCGGTCCTTCGAAGGCGTCCACGAGGAGCAGTACGCCATCGGCCATCTTCAGCACACGCTCGACCTCGCCGCCGAAGTCGGCGTGCCCGGGCGTGTCGATGATGTTGATGCGGCAGGTCTCACCGGCATGCGAACCAACCGTGGGCCGATAGGTCACGGCACAGTTCTTGGACGTGATCGTGATGCCCCGCTCCTTCTCCAGTGGATCGGAGTCGAGCACACAATCGGATTCGTCGCGGTTCAGTTCCATCGACCCGCAATAGGCCAGCAGCGAGTCGACGAGCGTCGTCTTGCCGTGATCGACGTGCGCGATGATGGCGATGTTTCGGAGATTCGGGTCGGCGGTATGAAGCATGAGATGTGGTCCGAAGCGAGGAATTGTACGTTCGATCGAGGTGTTTGCGATAGGCTCTCGTCCTCATGGCCGACCTTCTTTCTGCCCGTAATCTCACCAAATCGCATCCAGCGGCGATGCTGTTTGAGGGTGTGGCGATCACGATCTCCGAGCGGGAGCGGATTGGCATGATTGGCCCCAACGGTGCCGGCAAGTCCACCCTCGTGCGTATCCTCGCTGGCCTCGAACCGCCCGATGACGGCGAAGTTCTGCGGCAGAAGTCGCTCCGGGCGGTCTACATCGAGCAGGACGACCGCTTCCCGGATGGAGCGACCCCCCTGTCGGTGGCGACCTCCGCCATGGCCCGCCGCCCCGACCCGAGGCTGGACGATGAGATCCGGGCGAGCATCGCGCTCTCTAAACTCGGGTTTGACGACTTCGAGCGGCCCGTGGCCGAACTCTCCGGCGGATGGAAGAAGCGACTCTCGATTGCGTGCGCGGTCGGGACCGACCCCGACCTGCTGCTGCTCGACGAGCCCACCAACCACCTGGACCTTGAGGGCGTGCTGTGGCTGGAAGCGCTCGCCAAATCCAGTTCCATGGCGATGCTCTTTGTCACCCACGACCGGCGGTTTCTGGAAAACGTGGCCAGCCGCATCATCGAACTGGCGCCGGCCTATCCCGGGGGCATGTTTGAGGCCGCCGGAAACTACTCTGAGTTTCTCGCTCGCAAGGACGCCTTCCTTGATGGGCAGGCCGCAGCCGAGTCGGCGCTGGCCAACAAGGTCCGCCGGGACACCGCGTGGCTTCGCCAGGGGATACAGGGGCGGCAGACTCGAAACAAGACGCAGGTCGCCGATGCGGCAGCGAGGCGGGCCGAACTCAAGTCCACGAAGGACCGCAACCTCGCCCCCACGCGGACGACGACCATCGACTTCCAGGCGACCGAGCGGAAGACGAACCGACTGCTCGCGCTCCACAGCGTGGCCAAGTCGATGGGCGGCACGCAACTCTTCAGCGGAGTTGACCTCGTCCTGACGCCGGGCAGGCGGCTGGGCGTGCTCGGTCCCAATGGCGCGGGCAAGACGACGCTGCTTCGCCTGATGAATGGCGAACTCGAGCCGGACTCGGGCACGATCAAGCGGGCCGCAGACCTTCGGGTTGTGACGTTCAGCCAGCACCGAAGTACGCTCGAGCGAGATGTGACGCTCCAGGAGGCGCTCTGTCCGGTGGGCGACATGGTTGAGTACCGAGGAAAGCAGGTGCATGTCACCGGTTGGGCGCAGCGATTCCTCTTTGAAGCCGACCAACTCTCCACCTATGTCGGCAACCTTTCCGGCGGGGAGCAGGCGCGGCTGCTCATCGCCAATCTCATGCTCACACCAGCTGATGTGCTGCTCCTGGACGAACCGACGAACGATCTTGACATTCCATCGCTGGAGGTGCTTGAAGCATCGCTGCTGGAGTTCCCGGGCGCCATTGCCATGATTACACATGACCGCTTCATGCTCGATCGCATCGCCACCGAGTTCATCGGCTTGGACGGCCATGGCACGATCAAGGAGTTTCAAACGGTTCAGCAGTGGATGAGCCACTGCAAGGAGGCCGATTCGGCCGCCCGGGACGCCTCGCGGGTGCGAGACGCTGCGCCAAAGACGGCGGCTCACAAGGTCAGGCCGAAGAAGCTCACCTGGAAAGAGCAGCAGGAACTCGATGGCATGGAGGCTTCCATTCTTGAGGCGGAAGCCCGCGCCGAGGAACTCGAAGCGGCCTCGGCAGATCCAACCCTGTCACAGAATCACCACCGCGCAACCACCCTGTTTGCCGACCTCGCGGAGGCCCAGCAACGGGTTGAGGCGTTGTACGCGCGGTGGGCCGACCTCAGCGACCGCTGCTAGTCCACCCCGCTGGCAGGCCGTGCGGTTCAGGGGGGGCGGTCCTGCCATCCCGGTCAGAACGCCGGGAGGGCTTGTGCGGGCAAATCGCGCTGTCCCGGCTCGTCTGGGGACACCCCCCTTTTTGCAGTCAGCCTGACACACCGGCGCTTCAAGAATGGAAGACTCCACAGGCTCCCCTCGCACGCTGGAGACATCACCATGATGCACGGCAGATCACCGCAGCCGCGTGGACGCCGCGGACCGGGTGCAGGTGATGCAGTCGTGGGGCGACTCCACCAGCCCTGCACCCTGATCCGCGGCGCGCCGGACGGGCCTGGCCGGTTTCCGGACGACGCTTGAAAGACGGCCTACCCTGCGGCAATGCGCACCCCGATCGTTCCGATCGCCGCGGTTGTCTGCCTCGCGTCCTCGCTCCAGGCGGACACGCGTATTCATGCGCTCTTCCTCGGGGACCGCGCCTACCACGAGCCGGAAGCTCGCCTTCACGAGGTCTGGGGATCGCTGGCAAGAAAGGGCATCACGCTCGACTGGGAGGAAGACCTGCGCGCCGTGACGCCGGAACTGCTCAGCCGGTATGACTGCGTCGTGATGTACGCCAACCATCCCGAGTTGGCCGAAGTCCCGCCCACGTTTCTGAGCGGCCTTGACGCATACATTCGAAGCGGTGGCGGCTTTGCGGCACTGCACTGCACAAGTGGGTGCTTCCCGGAGTCCCCCGCCTGGGCGAACCTCATTGGTGCTCGTTTCGAATCGCATGGCGCAGAGGTTTTTTCGCAGCAGGTTGTCGACCCAAGCCACCCCATCGTTCGGGAGTGGGCGCCCTTTGAAACCTGGGATGAGACGTACGTCCAGACACACGTCGCCGACAACCGCACCGTCCTGACCACACGCGGCGACGAACCCTGGTGCTGGGTTCGCGGGCACGGTGATGGCCGCATCTTCTACACCGCCTCCGGACATGATGGCCGCACCTGGGCTGACCCGGCCTGGCCCGATCATCTCGGTCGCGCCATACGCTGGGCTTCCGGCGACACAGCGGCGGACCGGCACGACGCATTCACGTCGGTTCCGTTCTCGTTCGAGCCCCATGCGTGGGTTCCCAACTACGAAGGCGCGGATCCCCCACCACCGCTGCAGTCGCCCTCCACGCCCGCCCAAGCCGTTGACGCCTTGATTGTCCCGGCGGGCTTTCGTGCGGAACTGTTCGCTGCCGAGCCCATGGTGGTCAATCCAATCGCCATGACCTGGGATCAGCGAGGCCGGTGCTGGGTCATCGAATCACCCGACTATCCAAACGATGTGCGGCCGGATGGCGTCGGCAAGGACCGCATCAGTGTGCTCGAAGACGTCGACGGCGACGGACGCGCGGACACCAAAACTGTCTTTGCGGAACATCTCAATCTTCCTACCGGACTGCTCGTGGTGACAGGCGGACTTGTCGTCGCCGCGCCGCCGGATCTGCTTCTCTATGAAGATCTCGATGGAGACGACCGCGCGGACCGGCGTGAGACGCTCTTCACGGGATTCGGAACATGGGACACCCACGCGGGGCCGTCGAACCTGTCCTGGGGGCCCGACAATGCGATCTGGGGCGCCGTCGGGTACGCAGGCTTCGAGCGCGGCGGCATCACATTCGGGCCCGGGCTGTGGCGATGGAACCAAACGGATCCGCATCCGGAGTTGATGTCGCAGTTTTCGAACAACACATGGGGTTTGGGGTTTCGCAGTGACGGCGAGGTGTTCGGATCGACCGCGAACGGCGCGCCGAGTTTCTTTGCCGGAGCGACCAGACCCGAACTGGCGAGCAGCCATCCGGATCATCCGGCGGCCGCGTACGTCAGCGATTCCAACGTCGTGCATCCTGCAGTGCCCAGTATGCAGCAGGGCGACTTTCACGGCGCCTTTACTGCCGCCGCCGGGCATCGCTTCGCCACCGGGACGCAGGTGCCGGCCCACTGGCTGGACCGCATGGCATTCATCTGCGAGCCGACGGCACGTCTGGTTGGGCGGCAGGACGTCGTGCCGGATGGCGCGGGCTTTCGAGCCAGAGACTGCTTCAATCTGGTCGCAAGTACCGATGGGTGGTTCTGCCCGGTGCAGGCGGAGGTTGGCCCGGACGGCGCCATCTGGGTCGCTGATCTCGCGCAGTTTGTTGTTCTGCACAATCTGCCCGGTGACCCCGAACGGGGCCTGCCCTCTGTGTCATTTGGCCCGGGAAACGCGCATCTGAACCCGCTTCGCGACCGCGACCATGGCCGCATCTACCGCATCACGCGGACTGAGAACCGCGAGACGCCGGACCTCTCCGATCCGTCGCTCGATGCGCTGATGGAGGCGCTCGACCACCCAAATCGGTTCTGGAGAACAACGGCCAGGCGGCTGCTTGTCGAGGGCCTGTACACCGAGGCGGCCGACGCGCTGCACGCGCGGGCCCGTGGTGGCGAGGACCGCGGGGCCGCGGAAGCCATTCGCACGCTGCACGGGATTGGACTGCTCGGTGGCCATCAGGGGTCCGAAACGCTCCGAACCGCCTTGAACGCGCCAGGCCCGGCGGCGCGGCACGCCGCGCTGGCGTGCCTGCCGCAGAGGCGTCAATCCGCTGACCTGCTGCTCGCGTCGAACGCATTGCATCACGAGAGCGCCGCCACACGGCGGCATGCCTATCGCGCGGCCGCTCGCCTTCCCGAATCTCCTGCGCTTGGTGCCGCGCTGGCCGGGTCCGCGCTGGCCGAGTCGCTTGAGGATCCATGGCTGGCCGTTCCCCTGGGCGCGGCGGCGGCGCAGCACGCCAACGCATGTGCAGCGGCCCTCGGGCCGGCCGTCGCCCGGGAGTCCGCAGGCGAAGCGCTTCTGCAGGTGATGGATCTTGTCAAACGGCATGCAGGTAACGCGCCAGCCCGCACTGGCGCACGAACGATCGCCCTGGCCGGGGGAGACGCCGAGGCTGGCCGCCAGGTGTTTGAGCGGCACGCGGTCGCGGCCTGCACCCGCTGCCACAGCATGAGCGGCGGTGCTGAAAGACTCGGGCCCGATTTGTCGCAGGTCGGCGCCCGGCTGACGGCCGAGCAGATTCTGGAGTCCATCCTCGACCCCAACGCAGCCATGGCAGACGGGTGG
Organism: Phycisphaerales bacterium; assembly: GCA_030748575.1. Classification (GTDB taxonomy): domain Bacteria; phylum Planctomycetota; class Phycisphaerae; order Phycisphaerales; family SM1A02; genus UBA12567. The sequence goes on from JASMLR010000025.1 coordinate 7,632, forward strand.
CCGCACCCCCGGTCCGCCATGCCTGCCCTCAGTCCCTTCCTGTCGGACGAGGAGGTACGCGACCTCGTCGCCTACCTCACTGCGGCCACCTGACCGCCGGTCAGGTGTGTGGCTGGGCCTGCTAGCAGGGCCCCCAGGTGGCGATGACCAGCAGAATGTCGTCCACGCCGACCAGACCGTCGCCGTCCACGTCCGCCGGGCAGCCATCGCAGGGACCGAAGAACTTGATCAGCATCAGGAGATCGTCCACGCCGACGACGCCATCGCCGGTGAGATCGCCCTGGCAGGCCGAGCACCCATCGTCAATCGCATTGCCCCCGAGATCCAGAAAGTCGCCGCCGACCTGCGGGAGCGTGTTTCCACAGATCGTCGTCCCCTCCATCAGGCTTGCCGGACTCTCAAAGAAGTACACGCCGCCTCCGGCCGCCGCTTCGTTTTCAGACAGCACGCATCCGCTGATCGAGGGTTCGCTTGCCCGGGAGAAGAACCCGCCCCCCTCTTCAACCGTTGCATTGGCTTCGAAAACACAGTTGATGAAGATCGAATTGCTCGGCACATCCGGATCGTGCGCACCGACGCAGGCAACGCCGCCGCCATCACGTCCCGCAACATTTCCGCGAAACACGCAGTCTTCGACGGTTGCAAACGTCCCATACGCATTGCTCATGCCGCCGCCGTCCCCATTGACCACATTGCCTTCAAAGAGGCACCCCGTGATGATCGGGTAGCACGGGCCCCCACCGGTTCCCGACCCGTATACGCAGATTCCACCACCGCTGCCGAGCGGGTTGCTGATCTGATCATTCCAGGCAAAGGTGCAGTTGGTGATCGTTGGGTTGCTGCTCGACCGAATGTACAGCCCTCCCCCGACATTCAGCGTTGTGTTGGCCACAAATGAACAGTCCGTCAGTTCCGCATCGGACCCGTCCGTGCAGGTCATCCCCCCGCCCCAGTTGGCCGTGTTGTACTCAAAGCGACAGGACGTCATGCTCGGCCTCGCCCCATGCAGCGCATACACGCCGCCTCCATGGCCTTCGACGACGTTGTTTCGAAAGCCACAGTTGCTCAGCGCCGGCATTCCGCCGTCGATGCACAGGCCCCCGCCGCCCCAGCACTCACTGCTCTCAACCTCACAGTCGCGGATGGTTGGCGAGGCACTCCTGATGAAGATCCCGCCACCGCACAACACTTCACCAAACACCTCGTCCTGCACGATCGATCCCGTGCCGTGCCCGATCCGAAAGCCCTCCAGCACGCTTGCGGCGCCCTCTTCCGACACAAAGCTGACGACGGACCCGTCAAGCCCGGTCCCATCAATCGTGGACTGTGTGGCGCCGGCCCCTGACACGGTGATGGCCTTGCCCATGAAGTCAATCTGTTCCTGATAGAAGCCAGCCGCGACCTCAACCGTATCCCCGTTGGCCGCCGAGACGATGGCTTCCTGAATGGTCGAATACGTGCCCGGAACGTGCAGAACGTCTGCGCTGCACACACCAGCGATGCCAACAATGGTCACGAAACACTTGATTGTCATGTCGATGCGTCCTCTCAGCACAGCCACCGTACCCAATCCCGCGGCGGGGTCAAGGCGAATCAATAGTGCGGATGATCCGGCATGTCCCGAAAGGCCTTCCAGACATCCAGCATGGCCGCCCGGCCCAGTTCCGTCGCAGGCAGGCGGCGATCCGGTCCGGGAAGCTTGACCGCCTCGTAGATTGGCAGGTCGTCAAAGTCGCCGTACTCCATCGCGTCCTCGATGGTGGCCCCATAGTAGATGTGCTCAATCCTCGCCCACCAGGCGGCGGCGTAACACATCGGGCACGGCTCGCAACTCGTATACATGACGCACCCGGATAGATCGTGCGTCCCGAGTGCGCTGCATGCCGCGCGAATGGCGGCGACCTCACCATGGCAGGTGGGGTCACGCTCGGCCAGGACTCGATTGACGCCTTCGCCGACGATGGTGCCCGCTCGCACGATGACGCAGCCGAACGGGCCCCCCGCCTTCTCGATCAACGATGTATGCCGCGCCAATTCGACGGCTCGGTCCATGAATTGCCGGTGGTTGCACATGCGGCCCAATGTACACATTGATGAGGCGATTTGAGAATCTGGCAGAAGCCTTCCGGATCGGCCATCCGCACATTGACACTCGTCATCAACCACGGCACAATTGTCTTGCCGGAAGGTCGGCCGCAAGCCACACCGACTGCCTCGGCACAGAGGTGCGTTTCATGCTCATGACCCTCACGTTGACACTCGCCTGCGCAGCCGACCCGCTCGCGGGACTCACACACGACGATCGCGACGCAGTGTCCATGCTTGGCCCACACGTCGTACAGAACGCGATCGACATTGCGCCAGTTTCGGTCGCTTCCGACTGGCTGCCACTTGCGGACTCGACCAACACCTACGTCCGAACAAGCGGCGATCATGCAGGCGACACCGAGACGATCTCGCTTCACGGCGCGGCCACGCCCCCACGCGGGTGGACCATGCGGAACCCCGCCCGCTGGACCCGTTATCTCAAACACTCGGACAGCGGCATCCATGTGCCGACCACCATCAATGTTCCGCACGCAGTCATCAGTCACTTCAGTCCGCCCGAGCCCCTCCTGATTCCCGGTGCCATGCCAGGCGACGTCATCGAACATACGCTCCAGGTCCGGGTGTACGACATCCACGAGCCGACGGTGCTGGCGCACTCAGGCACGCTCACGGCGCACTATCGCGATCTGGGCGGCTTCCGCGTCCAGGTTCCAGCCGGCACGTTTGACACGCGGCTCATCAAGATCACGTACCAAGGAAAGGTGGGCCCGGCGACCATCACCGATTCATCCTGGGCGTTCTACGCGCAGGGTGTCGGGCCGGTTGCCTTTGTCAACTACAAGGATGTCAGCGCCTTCCTCATCTACAACAAGGATGAGCGGTTTGGCGCCGTCCTCAAGGCGTCCAAACCCTCGGCTGCGCCCACCGCTCCGTAGCCCGATCAATCATGCCTGTCTCTCCATTCTCACGCGCCCCCAGTGCGTGAAGCGATGGAGCCGGATCCGGGATGCGTCAGGGCCAGCCGCAGGGGATGGTTCTGCTCGCCGCTGGCGGCCGTGGCCAGCGGCCTCACGGCGCAGGCAGGACCTGAAGCGTCAGGGAACCGATGTCCAGCGCGCCGCGGTCGATGTCGATTCGCAGCGGATCCCCGCTGGCCCCCAGACACCCGCGGGCCACCTCGACACCGTTGAGCGCGACGACCAGGCACGCGGCCTCCATTCGAATCTCCAGGTCGTACCACGTCCCGGGCGGCACGAGACGAACCGACCGCTCTGACTCACCGAGGATACTGCCGGTCGTCGGCGCAAGGTCGCGCCCCTCCGCAATCGCGATGCCGACGTCGCCGATCCAAAGCGTCGCCTCGGTTCCGGCTTCAAACCGCAGCCGGCCATGAACCTTCGCGGCGCTCTGACGCGTGCCGCCCAGGGGGATGCTCCCGGCGCCGCGGAGCGTCACGCCCTCCGGGCCGATCCCTCCCCACAACGTCTTCGACAGCACCATCGCGTCGGGCAGCATGGAGTCGCCGTCGGCCGAAGGTGTATGCGCCACCTTGAGCCGCACATCGGCAAGGCCCCCGGGTCCGACGTCTCCTCGCAGGCGAAGCCAGTCGCCCCCGCCCGCCGGCAGTTCGACCCCACCCAGCACCCGCACGCCATCAAGCAGAACCTCCTCGACCCCGCCCGCACCCGCCGCAAACTCCAACTCGTGCCATTGCCCGGGCCCCCGCCAGGTGTCCTCCGACACCGCGGCCAGTGCGTCGCCCTCGGCCGACACGACGCCCACCCATCCACCTCCCTCGGTGTCGCGGGCGACCAGCGTTGCTCCGCCGGGCAAACCAAACCCGCTTGCCCCGAACTTCGGAAGCTTCACGGAGGCCCGAACCCGGGCCGGCAGCGGCGCCGGAAGCCGGAAGACGAGGTCATCGGTGGTCTGATCGTTGACCAACGCGTCGGTGCCCGACGCTGAAAGGAACCGAGTTCGATCGGCGGGGTCCAACCGCCCGTTTGATAAACGCCACGACCCGGACCACAGTTCCGTCGGATCTCCCCACGTCAGTCGAAGCCAACCGGACTCCTCCCCAGCCATCGACTCGAGCGGCGGCGGCGCGACTCGTCTGGCAACGTGCCGAAGGGGCCCACCAGGAAGCCGATTCACGGTGTACGCAACTTCGTCGATGCGTAGGGGCTCACCGGCGAGCGTTTCCAGACCCACCAGCTTCAGTCGTACAACTCGCCCGGCCCGAAGTTCCGGAAGCGTGATCCGCATGGACCGACCGTCCGGCGACAGCCGCGCTGCCGTGACCTCAAGGTCGCTCACGCGTTGCTCCGGCGAGCCGTACTTCCACCACCAGTTGTAGTCGTACGAGCGGGCCGAAATCTGGCCCGGATCGACCGGGCCCGCGACTGGTTTGGTGAACTCAATGTCGAAGCCCGTCGGGGTAACCCGAACATGCTTCATCTCAAGCGGTGTCTCACCCGTCCATGAGATGCGTTTGACACCACTGCCAGGTGCCAACCCCCCCCAGCCTCGATTGGTCAGTCCACATACGAGCGAGCCGTCCGGCGCAAACGC
>JASMLR010000026.1 GCA_030748575.1 Phycisphaerales bacterium
CTACCAGCAGGCCGACGGTTGCGATGCAGATGCTTTTAAGAATGTTGTTCATGTCGATCTCTCTCCCACAGGCCTCTCAGGCCTGGGAGTCGAAATCGATTTCCCGCATGGAAGCCCGAGGGCGCACCGACGAGGCTATAGGGCAGCGGTGGGGTACCGCAACTATATTTTTGGGCCAAATAAGTCCATGTATCGGCAATGGCGGCGATTTGCCCAGATATGGCTGATTGCTTCTCCTGGCACGCCCCCCAGTCACTGATGAGCGACAGAAGATGTTGCCTTCTCGATCAGATTCGGTCAGGAGTTGCGAGAAGAAACCAAGTTGGTAGCTCGCTGACGATCGACCTTGTTTCTCCACTGGCCGCCTTCTTTCAGGCTCGATCCGACGATGGCGCCATGGGCGATATCGAGCGTGGCTCGAACAGTTTGGTCGGTTACGCCGCTTCCCACAAAGACCGGCAGCCCGCAGGCGTTGGCGGCATCGGTAGCCTCCTGCATGTCAGTTGGCGTGCCCGTGGCGGCCCCCGTGACGATCACACCGTCGGCGCCCATGAACTCGGCGCCCTGCGCCCACTCCGCCATGGAGAGGTCCGCGGTCAGGGCATGGCTGCTGTGTTTCTTGCGAATGTCCGCGAGTACGGCAATGTGATCCGCATCGATGCTTCGACGATATCGGAGCAACGGGCCGGCGTCGGCCTCCGACATGAGCCCTTCGTCCGCGACGGCGGTGAAACAGAACCCCTCCGCCCGAATGAACTGGGCGCCGCCAGCGTGCGCGACGGCCATCGCCGCCCGGTTCGCGCCCGCAAGAACCTGCACACCGATCGGCACGTCCACCTCGGCCCGCACAGCTGCGCAGACCGCGGTCATGCAGGCGACGATTTCAGGGCCGACGTCGCGGAGCATGTACGGGGTGTCGTGCATGTTCTCAATCAGGATCGCGTCGAATCCGGCGTCCGCCAGCGTGCGAGCCTCCTCGACCGCCTGGCTCGTGATGGCGGTGGGGGCGGCGCCGCTGGCGGGTGTGCCTGGAAGGGCGCGCAGGTGCACCATGCCAATCAGGATGTCGCGGTCGCGGCCGAAGATGGTTGAGAGGTCGAGGCTCATCGCTTCCTTCTTCCTGTTCCAATGTAGCGGTTGAGCCACGTCAGGATCTCATGGAGTCTGTGGATGCGGAGGTCGGTTGGCCCGCCTCGGCTCATCCCATGGCTGGTGGAGGCTGGGTAGCGAACAAAGCGGGACGGGATGTTTCGCACCTGCAGTGCTGTCCACACCTGCTCGGCCTGCTCAACATTGCATCGCAGGTCACCTTCCGAGTGAATGACGAGGGTGGGCGTCTTCCACGATCGCGCGAATCGAATCGGGCTGCACTTCCAGAGGTCCTCCGGTCGGTCCCACGCATTGCCCGGGAAGTAACTGTCGGGTTTCGACATGAAGTCGCTGTTGCCCCCCATGCTCACCAGATTGGACACACACCGGTCCGTGATGGCACACGCGAACTCGTTGGTGTGGCCGATCGCCCAGTTCGTCATGTAGCCGCCGTACGAGCCGCCCATGATGGCCATGCGTTTCGGGTCCACCTCCGGTCGATCTCGCATCCAGTCAATGACCGCGCGAATATCCACCCAGTCGGCGCTGCCCCAATCGCCGCGGATGGCCGCGCAGTGGTCGCGTCCATAGCCCTTCGACCCACGCGGGTTGGAGTACACGACGACCATGCCCTTCGCGGCCTGGCATTGAAACTCATGGAAGAACGAATAGCCATACTGCGCGTGGGGGCCGCCGTGAATCTGAAGAACGGCCGGCTTGCGGCGGGCGTTGGAGACGCCGGGGGGCGTGATCATCCACGTCTGAACCCGAGTGCCGTCCTCGGTCGAGACCCAGAACGACTTCGGCGCGGCGAAGGCGATGGTCCGTCGGAGTTCTGCATTCTCATTGGTAAGCCGCCGCGGCTTTGACTGGCCACGCAGGTCCATCAGGTAGACCTCGGGCGGCGTCGTTGGCGTGTCAATCATGACGGGCAGGCACGTGCCGTCGGCGGACAGATTGCCCGGGTCGTGAATGGCGCGGCCGCTGGTCAGTGGCTCGGGCAGGCCGCCGCTTCGCTTGAACCGGTACACCTGTTGGGCGCCCTCGATGCCGATCCGGGCGAGAATGGCCTTGCTGTCCCGCGTCCACTGCAGGGACGCCTCGAATGAAACTTCGGCCGTGTCGCCAAGCGTCGCAGCCATCAGGCACAGGTCCGTCTTGCCCGAGAGGCATCGGGCAGAGCCCTTCTTCTTGGGTTGGCAGACCCAGAGTTCCAGGTTCTCGGTTGAGTACATGCCGTCGGTCCCCTCGCGTCCGGACCAGGCCAGTCGACTGCCGTCGGGCGACCAGCACACCGTGTCCTTCGGACCATCCGGCAGCCAGTCCAGTGTGGTGGCTCGGCCGCTGGCGACGTTAAGCAGACGGATCTGCGTCTGCTCCCACTTCAGAAACGCCCGCTTGCCCGGCACGGTGGTGATGGCGAGCGTGCTGCTGTCCGGCGACCAGTCGTAGGACATGAACCCCAAGCCATCTTTGTCCCACAGGGTGCGGCTCTGGCCCGACGCAATGTCCACCACCTTCAGGACGTACCGCCGCTGCAAAAAGTAGCCGTCACCATCAAGGCGGTACCAGCCCGTTGTCACGATGCGTGGCGGATCGCTGGCGCCGGAATCCTTCCGGGCGTTCTTCGCCTGCTCGGTCCAGTCCGGATCGGCGGCCCGCCAGAGAAACGCGATGGACCGCCCGTCCGGAGACCACTTGAAGTTCAGAAACGAGCCCTCGGGCAGCGAGGTCAGGGGGCGAGACTCACCGCCCCCTGCAGCAAGCAGCCGAAGGTGCTGCCCGCGGTCTCCTCGCCCGGAGAGGAAGGCAATCTGCGAGCCGTCCGGAGACCAGCGGCCGTGCGAGTCCTTGTCACCGCTGGTCATGATGCGTGGCGAGCCGCCGGAAGCAGGCACGGCCCAGAGATTGCGGACGTTGGTGTTCCGCGGGCCTGCGTGCCGCCTGCAGTACAACACGGTTTCGCCGTCTGGTGAGATCTGCGGTTGGGAAGGGACGATGATGCGTTCCAGATCCTCCGGCGTCACTGTCTTCTTACGGGGGGCCATGGGGGGGTCCTTCCTCAAGGGGTGGATGGGCCGCTGCGGTATCCTGCAGCGATGCCAGCGCAGCCTACCGGACTGGCCGCCGACCGAGCGCTCCTCGCGGAGTTGATGGCGATCGACACAACGTCGAACGGACCATGCAACCCCGCGTTGGATGTGGTGGCCTCCAGAGTGGAGGCCGCCGGGTGTGCCGTGCACCGGCTTCCCGGCGCAGGCGAGGGCAGGGACAACCTGATTGCCATCGCCGGACCGGTCGGTGGCGACGGCGGGCTGACCCTGTCCGGGCATATCGACTGCGTGCCGCCTGGCGAGGGCTGGAACAGCGATCCGTTCACGCTGCTGGAGAAGGGCGATCGGTGGTACGGGCGGGGCTCATGTGACATGAAGGGATTTGTGGCCCTGGCCGTCAATCTGCTCGTGCAGGCCCGCGATCTCGATCGACCGCTCGCCCTGGTCCTGACGAGCGACGAAGAGTTGGGCTCGATCGGGGCCGGGCGTCTGGTTGCAGGTCAGGATTCGCTTCCGCCGTTGCCTCATGCCTGTGTCGTCGGGGAGCCGACGTCACTTCGAGTCGTTCGGCTGCACAAGGGGCACTTGAAGTTCACCATTCGTGTGACTGGCGCGACCGGGCATACAGGGACGCCCGTCAGTGGCGTCAATGCGATTGAGGGCCTTCGGAGGGTGTTGGGCGCGATCGACGCGGAGCGGGCGCGTCTGGAAGATGTTCGCAGCGCGGAGTCCGGGGCCTTCGCCCGCGTGCCGCATCCCGTTCTGGCACCGGTCAGGATGCGGGCCGGTTCAGCCTGGAACGTCATTCCGGATGAGGCCGCCGTGGACTGCGGGCTTCGCGTGTTGCCGGATCAGTCCGCAGCAGACATGCTCGAGCAGATTCGCGGTGCGGTCGGCGCAGCGCTGGAGGGCTGGCCGCTTGGGTGGTCGATCGAACCCTTCAACGACAATCCTCCCATGTGCACGCCGCGGGGCGCCGACATCGACGTGGCCTGCCGTGCGTTGGTCGGGCAGGACCAGGACATCGGTGTGTCGTACTGCAGCGACGGCGGGCACCTCGGCCAGCTCGGCATGGCATGCGTGCTTTTCGGCCCGGGGGACATTGCAGTCGCCCACCGCCCGGATGAGTATGTCCCGATTGACGACATGAAGCGGGCCAGGGAACTCATGTGCCGGTTGATCGCGGCCCGTTGCGGAGGTGGCGGATGAGCACGGTGCTGCGGCCGCGGTACGCCTGGATTGACGGCGCGTTTCGGGAAGGCATGGAGATCGAACTGGGCGGCGGCGAGATCGCTGCTGTTCGCCCGACCGAGGCGGGACCCACCGATGCCCGCACCGCCGTGCTGCCCGGGTTCGTCAACGCGCATAGCCATGCATTCCAGCGCGGACTCCGTGGCCGCGGCGAGACGTTCACCAACCCCGCCGACGACTTCTGGTCCTGGCGAGAGGCCATGTACGGGTTGGTCGATACGCTGACGCCCGAGTCCGCGCACTGCCTCAGCCTCCGAGCATTCCGCGAGATGCGTGCTGCTGGCATTACTACGGTGGGGGAGTTTCACTACATCCACCACTCCGGCGCGGGCCAGGACTTCGCGCTGGACGAGGCGGTGCTTGCGGCGGCAGCTGATGCCGGCATTCGCATTGTGATGTTGCATGCGCTCTACCTCTCGGGCGGTTTCGATCGCCCGCTCGCGGGCGCGCAGCGGCGGTTTGACGGTGGCGACCTGGACGCGTGGTGGAAGGCTGTTGATCGCGCCGAGCGTGCGTGCCGAACGCCGCTGCAGTCGATGGGCGTTGTGATTCACTCGCTGCGCGCCGTCCCGATTGATCTTGCCGCTGAGGTCCGCCGTGAGGCCGCCCGCCGCGGGCTGGTCGTGCATCTGCATCTGGAAGAGCAGCCCGCCGAGATTGACGCGTGCCGATCAGCCCACGGATGCACTCCCATGCGTCTGGTGCTCGATCGCCTTGAGCCCGGTCCGGACATGACGGCGGTGCACTGCACGCATACCGACCCGACCGAGATGGCGGCGTATACAGCCACGGGAGCGCACGTCTGCTTGTGCCCGCTGACGGAGGCCAATCTCGGAGACGGCATTGCTGATGTCGTTGGCATGCGGGACCGTGGCGGTTCCATCTGTCTGGGAACCGACTCCAACGCGCGGATCTGCATGTTGGAGGAGATGAGGCTGTGCGAGTATGGCCAGCGGCTTCGGGACAGGCGGCGGGGCGCCTGCGTCGATGCGACGGGCGGCATCGGTACACCACTGCTGGACATGGCCACGTGTGGGGGCGCCGCGTCGCTGGGCGTGTCGGCGGGTCGGATTGAGGCAGGCTGCGCTGCCGATGTGGTGATCGTGGACCTGGACCACCCGATGCTCGAAGGTGTGTCGCCGGCCGACCTGCCTGCAGCCCTTGTCACCGGCTGCGACGCGCGGGTCATTCAAGCGAGTCTGGTCGGAGGGCAGGCGTGAGCGTGGGGGATCGGCCTGCGCTGTCTCTGGCAGACTTTGAGCGGACTGCGCAGCCCAGGCTAGACCCCGTTGCGTACCACTACTACGCGGGGGGCGCCGATGACGAACGACTGCTGCGGGAGAATGAAGCAGCGTGGGGGCGGGCGGCGCTGCACCCCCGCGTGCTGCGGGGCGTGGACGCGCCGTCTCTGGACTGCACCGTGCTGGGCTGCCCGCTTCCGATGCCGGTACTCGTTGCGCCGATGGCCTACCAGCGCATGATTCACCCCGACGGCGAGGTGGCCATGGCAGCTGGAACCTCGGCGGTCGGCGGCGGCCTGGTGCTGAGCAGCATGTCGACGACCGACATGGAAGAGGTCGCGGCGGCATCGTCCGGTCCGGTGTTCTTTCAGTTGTACGTCTATGACGATCCCGCCATCGTGCGTGAGCTTGTGGCCCGTGTGGAGGCGGCGGGCTGCCAGGCGCTGGTGCTCACCGTGGACCTGCCTGTGGTGGGAAACCGCCACCGCGATGAGGTCCATCAGTTCACGCTGCGTGAGGGCATGTCGATCCAGTGTCTGACGGCCGAGGGGCCGATGCCAATGCCTGACGAAGGCGAGTCCGGGCTGGTCACGTTCTTTCGCAGGCATCTGAAGCGAGACCTTGACTGGGATGACGTCGCCTGGCTCCGGTCCATCACGCGGTTGCCGATCGTCCTGAAGGGCGTGCTTCGCGCAGACGACGCGGCCCGGGCGGTCGACGCCGGGGCGTCGGCCATCTGCGTATCCAACCATGGCGGCCGGCAACTCGATGCGGCGCCGGCCACGTTCGATGTTCTTCCGGCGGTCGTTGACGCCGTAGCGGGCCGGGCGGAGGTGTGGGTGGACGGGGGCATTCGTCGGGGAACCGACATCGTCAAGGCGATCGCGGCGGGGGCGACCTGCACGCTGATCGGCCGGCCATTTGCGTGGGCCCTTGCAAGCGACGGGGCAGATGGCGTGGCGTCGGCGTGGGCGATCCTCCGCCGGGAACTGGCGATCGATCTGGCCCTGTGTGGCTGCGCCGGTATCGACGCCATCTCGCGTGACCTGCTGTTTCCCCCTCAGCCCTGACGAGCCAGGACCGGTCGCAGCAGGATGATCAGCAGCAGCGTTCCGCCGCTGTACACGGCGGTCATCGGCGTATCGATCGCCGCGCTTGCCGCGAGCCAGCCGGACAGCAGGAGGAAGACGGCGACCGGAACAGGATGCGCCGGCATGCTCCAGACTCGCGGCTCGCCACGCGCTCTGCGAACAAGCACCGCGAAGCCGGACATGGACGCTGCAAAGGTGATGAGCAGTCCGATGTACTCCAGCAGTCCGCCGAGCGTGGGCAGCACGATGAACGGAATGATCAGCAGGGCCTGCGCCCAGGTCGCCGCGGCCGGCGCGCCGTGCGGGCCGGCTCGTTCAAGCATGGCCGGGGCCTCGCCCTGCCGCGCCATCGAGACCAGGACCCGCCCACCCGTGAACAGCATGGTGCTCAAGGTGGAGAGGAGGATGGCGATGATGGCGAGCGTCATGACGGTGCCGATGGCGCTGCCAAACAACGCGGTTGATGCGACCGCGCCGATGTCCGCCATCGGTTCTCCGCTTTCCGGATCCACCATCGCCTGAGGCGTGACGGCTCGGAGATAGGCGACATTGACCAGGAGGTACAGTCCCGTCACCAGCACGACGCTGCTCACAATGCTCATCGGAATGGACCGCGCCGGTCGCTTGAGTTCGCCCGCGACGTCGGCGGCGGCGCTCCACCCCAGGTACGCGAAACTGATGGAGACCACGGCGGCGCCGACCGCGGCAGACCAGGCCGCTGGCGGTGTGGCGATGGCTGGCGCGTCGATTGGGTCTGCCGGCGTGACCAGCAGCCCCGCGATCGCAAACGCGAGCAGCACCACCACTTTGAGCGCGGCCATGGCGTCATTGATGCGGGCGCCCGAGCGGAGCCATCGCCCGTGGAGCGCGGTGAGCGCCCCGACGAGCAGCAGTGCCGTGAGCATGGGCGGCAGTCCGGGCACCAGCGACGCCACGTAGGTGCCGAGGACCGAGGCGATGAAGGCCGCAGCGGCGATGTAACCGACAAGCACCGTGACGACGCCGTTGACGAACCCCAGACGTGGCCCGAGCGTTTCCCGTGCCGCCACGTACAGCGCGCCGGGAACCGGCCTGTTGGCCGCGAGTTCAGCAACCGTCAGGGCGCCCGCCAGAGACAGCAGGCCCCCGAGCAGCCACGCCAGAAGCACGTTGGCGTTCGTGCCCAGCGAGGGTCCGATGAAACCGGTGACCGTGAAGATGCCGGAGCCGATCATGGAGGCGGCGCAGATTCCGATTCCGGAGAACACGCTCAGATGACGGGGCGTGCTCATGGGCGGTCTGCCATCGCCGTTGCGTGGGGAGGGCCGGGTCTGTTGTGGTCGTGGCCGTGATGGGGCACGCGGGCCTCCCTCCGTGGGCAGGGTACGACACCGGCCAGGCCAGGTGGTGAACGCCGCGTCTTCCGGCCCGCCGCGTCACCATGGCCGTCACCGGGGTCACCGGGGGCAAACGCGCCGCGCGTGCATGGCGCTTCGCCGCGTGCGGCGGTGCGGTCATGGATGCGCCGTCGCGTGAGGGGGGGTGGCATGCCGAGGCCTGATTCGGGGGTGGGTGATTCGGGGTGGGTGGCTCGGGGGGTTGATTCCGGGGGACTGATTCGTGGAGCGTGGCGGCTGCCTGTGGTGTGGAGCGACCGGCATGCGGGTGCGGTTGAGATTCAGTGCGGACGGTGGGAGCGTTCCACGCCTGTTGGGGTGAGCGGGCCACGAGTGCCCGTCAGGACACTTTGAACGAACAGACTGGAGCACCCTCATGAATCATCTTCGAACTCTCTGTGGAATCGCGTTGGCAGCCACCTGCGGCGCGGGCAGCGTCCAGGCGCAGGTTCATGTGCCCGGCTTTCAGCCGGCCTCACCCTATACGGGCGAGCGGGGCAAGATCTGGGACCAACTCTTTGATGCGCCGCTGGTGCGGGATGGCGGCCTGTTCTTCTTCGATCAGGTCATCTTCGACAAGGGTGTCTACTCGGGGCACAACGGGTGGGGCGAGACGTTTGAGATCGATGTGCGGTATGTCGACACGCGCACGCCGGAGGATGCCGCCGCCTCGGGTCTGTTCACGCCGACGGAGGTGCAGTTCTTCCTGGACACCGACTACCACTACACCAATGTGTCCGGCTTCGTCACGACCGATCTCGGGGCCGCCGCGGTCTGGGTGACCATTCTCAGCGGCAGGATCACGACGACCGGAGACGAGTGGGTCTCGGTCGGATGGACGCCGACGGGCACGGTGTTGCACGAGACCTACGGTGCTACCGGTGACGGGTGCGGCGACTGGGCCGGGCCCGGCACCTGGCCGATGCCACCTGGGGGCGACGCCTGGTGCAACGGCTGGTACATGGTGCCGTGCGAGTGGCAGGAGCCGCAGAACCCGCAGGACTACGTCGACCAGGATTGCTTCGATGAGGCAGCTGCGGACTGGCAGAACGGGTTGGATGACATTACGCAGGACTACAGCGATGCCATCGACAGCGCCCAGGAGGCACTGGACACCTGCGAGGATGAAGCAGACGCTGACCGAGAAGCATGCGAGAACGATGCCAACGACGCGTACGAGGACTGCTCGAGTGGACTCCAGGAGACGCGGTGGGTGTCCGGCGGCGGGGCCGTGGTGATTGGAGCGCTGGCAGGTCCGGTCGGTGGCATCATGATCGGCATCACGGCGCTGGTCTTCGATCACCTCATGGATGAAGAACTCGAGGAGTGCGCCGACGAGCAAACGGCGGCACTGGTGATCTGCGCTGACGCCCATGGCGAGGCCGTCGCCGACTGCAGGTCCACGCACACAGAAGCGGTCTGCCAGGCGGACGGCGATGCCCAGGCGGCATCAGATCAGAACGATGAGGACTTTCTGAATGCCATGGAAGACTGCTGCAAGGACTGCCCGCTTGTCGAGGTGCAGCGTTTGGACAGCATTCCTCTTCCAGGCTGATCTACTCGCAGTGCCCCGCGCTCCTCACGCCGCCGGCCGCCGCGTTTCGCGACGGTCGGCGGTTCCTTGCGCGGGGGGATTGCCGCGGCCAATGCCGCGAGACGAGATGCGCGTGGTGATCGGCGCGAGTCGAGGCGGGTTGGGGTGCCGGCCCGCTCAGGGGCGTTGAAGGTTCCTGCGGCCCGCGAAACGTGCCGCGTCGCGGTAGCTCGCGTGGCAGGCATCGCAGGACGTGCTGATCCGTTCCATCTGCGATCGCAGCGCGGCGTGATCGAGTTCGGGCGCAAGCAGCAGCGTTTCAAGGGCCTGGGCTGCCGTGTATCCGTCTCGCATGATTCCAGCAAAGTCCGAGGGCTGTCGGCTTGAGTACGCGGTCGACTCGAGCGTGCGGTGGAGGTCAGCCAGTCGTCCTGCTTCGGCCACGGCAACGAGGTCGGGATGATCCTGAGGCGTCGTCCAGCCCGCCTGCTCGATCAACTTCAAGTGCTCAAAGGTCCTCCCGATCTCGACCATCCCTCCGACAAACGTCGACGGGGTCCAAATGGAAGGAAAGTCTGCCGGCACCGCAGCAAGCGCGTGCATGCTGACGGGCGAGGATTCGGCGGCGCACTCGTACAGTCCGGTGTACCTGGGCGAGGTTCCCGATACCTCCATCCGCGCGATGCCGTATTCGGGCGTCTTCCAGCCGAGTGCTGCTGCGATCGCCGCCGCCGCTCCGGCGCTGCGATGTTTCCCGTGGTGGCAGTGGATGTAGACGGGTCCATCGGTCATCGCGTCGCGTGATGCGCGGGCAAGTTGAAGGCGACGCGCCTCGTCAAAGCCGTTGTATCCGATTGGAAGGTGGATGTATCGCATGTCGCGGGCCTCGGCCCGAGCCACGTCGGGTATGGCGCCATCGACACTGATGATGGTCTGGATACCCATCGCCGCGAGTGTGTCGAAGCCCGCGTCGCCCTCCGGGGCGCTGCCCGAAACGAATCCGTCGTGAAAGGCGACGGCGTTGTGCACACCCGGATAGTCCTGCGGGCGTGGGGCATCGACGGAAGGCAACGGTTCCGACGACGCGGCGTCGTGGACCATCGTCCGGCTCGAAGGCGGTGAAGCGCAGGATGCAATCGCGGCGCCGAGTGCCAGGGTGATCGCTACCGCCGTCGGCTGAACTGATCGAGACATTGCTGCTCCATGCACCACGCAGTGTGGCCGCCACCAGCGGTTCCTCCGGAGGTGCCGCGGCACATTCTCCACCGTACGACGCTCGCCGTCCACTTGCACATCGACCTCCCGCTTGCACGCCGCCGGCCAGGCGAATCCGGCCGTCAGGCAAACGGGCCGGTATCCATCCGCGACCTCTTGGAGGCTGCCGGCGTCACGATCGATGTCCTCTGCCTGCACTTCAAGCGCAAGGGCGTGTGCCCGCTCGCGAGCCCGCCGTTCTTCAGTGTCTGCACACCGCTGGCATGTTGGATTCAACGCCACCCTTCCGCGGCCACTCCTGAACACCCACCCAATTGGGCCCCGAACCGGCCCTCATGGAATCGATCTTGGTTGGTGTCCAAGAGACTCTTGCTGTAAACGCTTGTGGCGTTGGGTCTGGGTGGCGGGTTTCGTCTGCGGGGGACGCTGCGCGTGGCTGGAAGGCCGCAGGCGTGACGATCGACCGAAGCACTGTGGGAGTCGGACGGGGCATGGCTGCGGGGATCAGGCTCTGGGGCGGAGGCTCCCCGTGGGCTGGAGTCGGTTCAAGGAACAGTGAGGTGGTACAGTGAAGTTCGATGGTCGAACACTCATCCAACTCAGGCACCGAGCCGCCAGAGTCCGAGGCAGCCACACTGAACAAGTCCGAAGCCATGCTTCGCGGGAAGCCGTCGCAAGATCCACTGATCGGCATGCAGGTCGGTCAGTACAGCATCAAGCGGGTGATCGGTGAGGGCGGCATGGGCGTGGTGTACGAAGCCATGCAGCAGTCGCCCCGCCGCACGGTCGCGCTCAAGATGATGAAGCGGGGGACGACTTCTCGCAGCGCGCTTCGCAGGTTTGAGTATGAAGCCCAGATACTCGGGCGTCTGCGGCATGAACACATTGCACAAATCTATGAGGCTGGAACGCACGACGATGGTTATGGAGCCAGACCGTTTTTTGTGATGGAGTACATCACAGGTGCCAAGCCGGTGTCCCAGTACGCAGATGACAAGAAGCTCGGAACACGAGATCGACTCGCGCTGTTCTCTCAAGTGTGTGATGCTGTGCAGCATGGACATCAGAAAGGCATCATCC
>JASMLR010000027.1 GCA_030748575.1 Phycisphaerales bacterium
TGGAGGGCGTGAAACGATCGACGTCGACCTCGATCGGTGGCCATGTGTTGTAGTGACACGGAACCACAACCGGTGCGCCGATGAGGTCGGCCGCGCGGGAGGCCAGTTCCGGCCCCATTGTGAATCGGTCCCCGATGGGAATGATCGCGACGTCCGGCTTGTATATCTCACCGAGCATGGCCATGTCGCTGAAGAGGCCAGTGTCACCGCAGTGATAGACCGTCATGCCGCCGACATGAAGCATGAGCCCGCAGGGCATGCCCATGTACTGCCCGCCGTATGACGATGAGTGGAAGGCCTGGGTCAGCGCCACCCAATTGCCCTCGCCAAGGTCGATCCGGCCGCCGGGGTTGCCTGGCTCGACCAGATCGTGACCCTGCTGCTGCACCCAATTCGTGAGTTCAAAGGCGGCAATGACCGGCGCCTGATTGGCCTTGGCGATCTCAATCGTGTCGCCCACGTGGTCCTCGTGCCCATGGGTCAGGGCCACGTGCGTGCACGTCACGTCGGCAGGTCCGCATGGTGCCTTCGGATTGCCGGTCAGGAACGGATCGACCGCGACGGTATGCGTATCACCGCTGAGCAGAAAGGCACTGTGCCCAAGCCATGTGATCGTCAGCGTCATTGGCTGGGATGCTCCCCACCGGGATGATCCTGCGCCACAGCGACCGCGCCGCCAACAGCCAAACCGACAGCCAATGTGAGTGCGATTCGATGCATCGCGATCCTCCTGTTCGAGGACCGCAGCCTACCCGGAACCGTGGGTTGCCGCATGACCTGCAACGTGCGCCTGCCTGGGCTGCTCCAGGTGTTCAGCCATGCACCCGTCCGGCTCGGATTCCCACCGGCCACCGGACCGGACGCGCGCCGGGACCCCACACCTCCAGAAGCGGCCCCTCAATCACATCCACCGCATCGCCTCGGCCGGATTGGCGGTAGGCGTCGCCGGCAGACCACGTACGCAGATACCCCAGCATCTCGGCGGCGGTCCACCTGGCCGAATAGTCCGGGACCTCCAAGGGGAACTCCGCAAACGGAAACTGAAGATCAGCGTACCTCGCATCGATGTGCCGGCGGCCAACATCCCAGCAACCTTCCAGAACGTCGTGGTACAGATGGTCGATCTGCGCGTCGACCGCGTTGTCAACCCGCGGCCTGTCGTAGCACCAGAGCGCAACGATGCACGCAACGCGGCCCACTCGGCGGGCCTCGGCCGCGAACGCCGCCATGTCGAACCAGTGCGCCGCCTGGCCCGACGCGATCAAGTCCACGCTTGCATCGGCAAGCGTCACCGACGATGCGTCTCCAACCTCATACCGAACGCCGTCGATCTCCGGCGCGCGGTCAATCGCCGCTTCCGCAGGGTCCGACGCGACCATCGAAGCGAAGTGAGGCGCCAGCACTGCCGTCGCCTGCCCACTTCCACATCCCGGCTCCCAGGCGCATATGCGGCGCTCGCAAGCCGACGCGACGACAGCGGCCAGTTCCGGAGGGCACCCCGGCCGATGGGCCGCGTAGCCACCAGCAACGCGATTGAACCGCCGGTCGATCGGGTCGGTCACAGCAAAACCTCATCGGCAAGCCAGCGATGCAGGGATTGAAGTGATGCAAAGACGGGCTCATCTTCGGATGTGTGTTGGGAGATGTTGCGTCCCTGGTCGCCTTCGAGTTCAACGCCAATGAACCTCGCCCCTGCGGCGCGGGCCGCATCCCGGTCGTACGTCGTATCTCCCACCATCCACCCGACCCCTCCACCAAGCGCATCGACCGCCTCGAACACCGCCGACGGATCCGGTTTGAGCGGCCGATGTGGCTCGGCGCCAATGACCAGATCTGTGTTGAGCGCAAGCGTTTCGATGATCTGTCTTGCGAACGCCGTTGGCTTGTTGGTAACGACCGCGACACGAACGCCTGCCGTCGGAAGCCAGTTCAGTAACTCCACGGCGCCGTCAAATGGAAGCGTCTCACTTGTGCAGCACGAGGCGTAGTGCCTTCTGAAGGCGCTGACTGCGTTGGCATGTTCATCCGCAGATGCAGCTGCATCGTCTCCCCCGGTCAGCACGCGATGTATCAAGACGGAGAGACCGCGACCGACCCACCCCCGCACCGTCTCGACATCGTGTGTTGGTCGGTCAAACTCGACGAGCATCGCGTTGACCGCACATGCAATGTCCGGAACAGAGTCGATGAGCGTGCCATCCAGATCAAAGAGCATGTGGTCCGGGCGATGCGTCACGGATCCCCTCCCACACTCGCAAAGCTGGCTGGGCAGGCTCCGGCCTGCATGACCCGCCGACGAACCAGCGAGAGCACCAGCACACATCCCATGGCAACCGCGCATCCCAGAAACCACGGACCCGGCTCGCCGCCGACGACCGGAGCCGCGACCCCGAACAGGATCGCAGATGCCGCCATGGCAAGGTAGGTCGCAAAGTTGGCCGTTCCAACGGTTCGCGCCCGGAAGGTTGTCACCGGCAGATGCTGGAGCATTGCCAGGACCGGAAGCACATAAAATCCGGCGAAGATGCCGCATGCCACAAGCAGCACGAGCACCGGCACATAGGCGGGCTCCATCACACCAAGCAGGACAAATGTCACGGTCATGCCCGCCGCGCCGATCGGTATCAACACGGCTCGGATGCGATCACCCGATCCCAACCCCGCGATCAGTCCGCCCACCCCGATGCCAATTCCCGGCGCGGCGAGCATGGCGCCGGCTGCCGCGTCGGACAACTCCATCCGCTCGCGCCACAACGGAACGATGGTGATGACAAGCGAACCGATCGCGTAGAACCAGCACCACGCAGCCGTCGCATGAATGAGCGGTGTACCCCACATTCGCCGAAGCACCCGCACGTGGGCCGTGAATGTGCGAGCAGAGACGCGTAGGGACGGGTCTGCAGCGCAGCCGGCAGGAATGAACAAGCTGCTCACCAGACTCACGGTGGCAACGGCGACCATGATCAGGCCGAGAAACACCGGACCGACCTCCAGAAGCACGCCGGCCGCCGCCACACCGAGAATGATGGCCATATTGGTCAGCATGCTCAGCACGCCGTTGGCTCGGCTGAGATTGCGATCGGACACGAGTTCCGGAACCGACCCATACTTGGCCGGACTGAAGAAGGCGCTCTGCGCAGCGAGCAGCACGAAGAACACGCACGTCATCGGAAGGCTCTGCGTCGCGAGCGCCACGGTGACGCCCCCAGCCAGTCCGATCTCGACCACTCTCGTCCACACAATGACCCGTCGCTTGGGATATCGATCCGCCATCTGGCCGGTGATGCCAAGCAGGAGGATGAACGGCACGTAGAGCATGGTGGTCACCCAGCCGGTCCCGCCCTTCCCCAGGTCATCCCCCCACAATCCACCCGGAGCGACGCTCAGCAGCAAGGCGCCGCGGAGCAGATTGTCGTTGATCGCCCCGCAACCCATCGTCACCAGCAGCGCCACGAAACCGCTGATGGGTCTTTCCCCGCCCTGCTCTGAGAGTATGGCCATGCGGCGGCAGGATAGAGCCCGCCCGCGTAACCCGACCCCCCGCGGCAACCGGGAGGCACTTTCACCACTTTGTGCTGGAGTCCCCCGGCCCCGGATGAGACGATCCGACCCAACAGGGGCCACGATCGTCCCGCAACAATCCAAGGAGATGTCCATGACTGACATCAAGCATCGATCCGTTTCCGCGCGTCACGCAGCGACCCCGTTTGGCCGAGCCCCAAGGCTCCTGGAGGTGTTCCCGGATCGGGCCGCCCCACAGGCCAGCGGCCTCCTCGCTGACGCCCCACGCGCCGATACCCCACGCGCCGACACCCCACGCGCCGACACCCCACGCGCCGACACCCCACGCGCCGACACCCCCCCGGCTGACACCCCCCGGGCCACCACACGCTCGGGGCCAAGCGGCTGCAGCCTGCCCGAAATCTACATCGCCGCGTTTCGACGTCGACTGGCCGCGCTTCCTGCGGGCCTCAGTGACCGCGTTCAACGGTGCCGGGCCGTGCTGGTCCGCTCCCGACCCACCATTGCCATCGAGCGGCGGATGATTCCGGCCGCCGTCGAGACCATCTTCGAGCAGGCCCGTCCTGGCCTCTGGCGATTTCACTCGCAACTCGTTGAAGTCGATGGCCCCGCCAACCAGAACGAACGCTCCGCCGTGTCCAACTGGGCGGTCGATCGCAAGCAGCACTTCGCGTCGCCCACGGGGCCGAGGCTTGCGCCGGTGTTTGACACGCTGGCCAGCGTGCTCGACTCGGGACGCGAAGGAAAGGACTACGTGCTGCTCAAACGAGTACCGGCACTGAGCCATTCACCCGTGCCCACCTCGGCCGCCTGAACTCGCTCTCCTCCGCCAATGCAGCCTCGATATGGGCCTGGTGGGACTTGAACCCACACGCCCCTCTCGGGGCTGCGGCTTTTAAGGCCGCTGCGTCTGCCAATTCCGCCACAGGCCCACCGCAGTGTACGGCACCGGTATGCTCTCCCGACTGGAAGGAGACCTTTGATGCACCCAGCCACCCTGATTGCCTGCGCCCTCATCGCACCGCCCACCGCGGGCACTGCCCCAACAGACGCCCCGGCGGTGTCCGCCGAAGCGGCCCCGATCCTCCATGAGATGCTCGACTTCTATGCCGGCCTTCCAGGCGCCTCGACCGTCGTCACGCAGCGGATGGAGATCCCGGGCATGGGCCTGCTGGAATCCAGAACGGAAGTGGCCGTCCTGAAACCCAACCGCTTTCTGGTTCGGGCGGGCGAGACCGAAGAGACCAGCCCGATGCCGAGCCCGCCATCGCCCACCATCGTCAGCGACGGCACGACGCTGTGGCAGGCCATGCCGGACGAAGGCATGTGGTCCAAGGGAACCCCGCCCGCCGACCTCGATGTCGAGAACATCCCGCTGATGCAGATGATCGGCCCCGCGGGACTCGTACTGGACCTGGTGCGCCCGGACGACCAGTCGGAGTTTATGGACGAATTCGGATCGGTTGAACTGGCTGGTTCAAGCGGCGAGAACCGACTCCTCAAGCTCACCTCCCAGCACAACGAAATGATGCCGCCCCTCTCGATCATTCTGACGGTCGGCCCGGCCAACGCGCCTTGGGTCCACCGGCTCGCCGTCCAGATCCCAACCGAACAGCAGATGCCTGGGATGCCCCAGGAAATGGCCTTCGACTTCGTCGATTGGAAGAAGCTCAGCGAGGCCGACGCGTCTCGCTTCGTCTTCACGCCCGCAGAGAGTTGGCGGGAAGTTGACGACATCATGGGGTCCCTCATGGCAGACATGGGCGGTGGCCCCGCGGGCAGCCCGGGCGGAGGCGATGGCCAGAACGACATGATCGGCAAACCGGCCCCGGCGTTCACGCTCAAGAACCTTGCGGGCGACGACGTCTCGCTTGCAAGCCTCCGCGGCAAGACGGTCATCCTCGACTTCTGGGCAACCTGGTGCGGGCCGTGCCGACAGGGGCTGCCCGTGCTGATGGACATCGCCAAGGCGCGAGCCGCCGATGACGTCGTCCTGTGGGCCGTTGACCTCAGTGAACCTCAGTCGAAGGTCGAGTCCTTCCTTGAAAAGAAGGGCTGGGCGCTTCCGGTGCTCCTGGACACGAAAGGCGCCGTCGGGGCGAAGTACAAGGTGAACGGCATTCCACACACCGTCGTCATCGACCCGGAGGGCGTCATCCGCGCGGTCGAGGTTGGCTTCGGCGGCAGGGAAGGCACTACCCGCACCCTCAACGGTGTCATCGATGAGATCAAGGGCGGCGATTCGGCCGACGGCTGATCGCCTGGCCCATCACGGCGCGGACGCCGGAGCGTCGATCGTCGGGAGTGGAAACACGGCGGACGGCTCGTGCTGCGAGGCCATGTGACCCTCAAGCATGGCGACGATATCCGGCCGCGCTGAGGCCAGATCGGTCGTTTCGCCGGGGTCGGCTTCAAGATCGAACACCATCATCGAGGTGTCGCCCCGTTTGAGCCCCGTACGCACGCCCTTCCATCGCCCCACACGGACGGCCTGCCGGGAAGCGAGCTCGCGATACAGCGGTGTGGACCGCTCGGGCTGCTGCTGCCCGAGCAGGGTGGGAAGCAACGATGTTCCATCCACCCCCTTCGGTACCTGCGTGCCCGCGGCTTCGCAGATGGTCGGCATGTGATCTTCAAACCCCGAAGGGACATCGGCCGTCGAGCCAGGCCGCAC
>JASMLR010000028.1 GCA_030748575.1 Phycisphaerales bacterium
TCTGGCGGTGACATGAGCGAGCAACTGCCTGCACCGCCATCTTCGGTCCAGTGAAGCCAGGCGGGGTTGGTCGGCCGTGGTCCGCGTAGGCGGATCATGTGGCGGGCCGTTGCGATCGGGGTGACTCCGGGGGTGATCCCCCGGGGGGGGGGTGATTCTGGGGGACAGGATGGGGTGACAGGACATCCGTTGAAGTCAGCGCGGCTCAGCCCGGTCTCTGGAGCCTGGAACCGTGGACGTTGAGGTCGTGGTGAGGCATTGGGGGCCGCCGATGGTGCCGCCGCAACGACCAGATCATCAGGATGCTGACCTCGCGCGGAAGAGGCTCAGGCTGCAACCCAGGCGGAAAAGCAGTCCTGGCCGGCGCGTTCCCGCCTGCTGGGCCCCGCAAGCCGATGCGGCGAAGCGCGGCTCTATTCGCCGCACATCGTGCGGATAATACTTGCCGATGCGGCGATTCCAGGCTATATTCGCCGCATAGGATGCGGAGTTTATGACCTTCATTCACGAGATCCCCGGCTGGCCGGCGCTGACCTGGTCGAGCGACGCCCTCGCGGCGCCACTGGCCGCAGCGCGGCACAAACAGGGCCTGCTGCTCGGAAAGATGCAGGGCCTGGGGTTTGAGTTTCGCGCCGAGGCAAGCCTTGCTGTTTTGACCAGCGACGTGGTCAAGTCTTCAGCCATCGAGGGGGAGACGCTTGATCCGAACGAGGTGCGGTCCTCTCTGGCGGGGAAACTCGGCCTCGATGTCGCAGGCCTGCCGCAAGCGGGGCGGGACGTTGAGGGTGTCGTGGAGATGACGCTCGACGCCACGCAGCGCTTCGACCAACCACTCAGTGCTGAGCGGCTCTTCGATTGGCATGCCGCCCTGTTCCCGACTGGTCGGAGCGGCATGCGCCGCATCACCGTTGGTGCGTGGCGTCCAGTCGAAGCCGGTCCGATGCAGGTTGTGTCCGGACCGGCCGGAAGGGAAACGGTCCACTTCGAGGCCCCGGCCGCTGAACTGCTCGACGCTGAGATGGACGCCTTCCTGAGTTGGTTCAACCAGACGCCTCGGATCGATCCTGTGCTCAAGGCGGGGCTCGCGCACTTCTGGTTTGTCACGATCCACCCCTTCGAGGACGGAAACGGCCGCACGGCCCGCGCCATCGCGGACATGGCACTCGCTCGGTCAGACGGCACGAAGGAACGGTTCTACAGCATGTCGTCGCAGATCGAGGCGGAGCGGAAGGCGTACTACCTCCATCTCGAATCGGCGCAGCGCGGCGGTCTGGACATCACCGCGTGGTTGGAGTGGTTCCTCGGATGCCTCGATCGCGCACTGGAGGATGCCGAGTCCTTGCTCTCGACCGTACTGCACAAGGCCAGGGTCTGGGAGCAGATCAACCAGCGTCCGGTCAACGAGCGGCAGCGGCTGGTGATCAACCGGATGCTCAATGGCTTCAAGGGGCACCTGACCACGTCGAAGTACGCCAAACTCACCAAGTGCTCTCCGGACACGGCCCTGCGTGATATCCGCGAACTCCTCGATCGCGGCATACTCATTCAGAACCCTGGCGGGGGGCGAAGCACGAGCTATCGGCTCGCATCTCCCGATGAAACGGGGCGACTGTAGCCTGGGCGTGACGTCGGGATGGCGCCAGTGGTGCCTGTCGCGATCGCCTCGCTCTCATGCTCGAAGCCTCCCAGTTGGCTCATCTACGGCGTCATCAGGCCACGACAATGACCCTACACCAGCGGCCCTGCCTGCTTGGTCTCAAAACAGAGTCTACCCCTGAGGGCAGACTGGGCCATGAGAATGACACTCTCAGACGGCAATCCACCTCAGCCCGGTTGGTACTGCCACAGCCGATTTGGTAACGTGGGGGGCGAAGTGACGTGCAACTCTCATCCCT
>JASMLR010000029.1 GCA_030748575.1 Phycisphaerales bacterium
GGCGCTGAGGTGATTGGCGACGGCGATACCGCCATCGACAACACCACGGCGACCAGCAATGGCGATGCAGACTTCAACATCTGCGACAACTTCGGAGTAGAGATGATCTACAACGATCTCTGGTACTCCTACGACGTCACCTGCGACGGCGCGGTCACCATCTCCACCTGTGATTTGGTCGACTTCGACAGTCGCTTGTCGGTCTACGATGCATGCGGTGGCACTCACCTCGCCTGCAACGACGACTGCGGTGGCTCGGTCAACGGACTCTCGTCCGAACTGGTCGTCAATGCTGCTGCTGGCGACACGCTCATCATCCGCGTCGGCTCCTTCGCTGAAGGCGGCACCGGCACGGGCATGTTGAACGTATCTTGCCAAGGTGCTGCCCCAGGTGCTTGCTGCCTCAGCGGCACCGACTGCCTCGATGACATGACCGATGCTGATTGTGCTGCCTTCGGCGGTACGTTCATGGGTTATGGCACCGACTGCGCTACCACCTCGTGCGGCGCTGCTGGCGACACCTGCGCCGATGCCGTGACGGCCGTTGATGGCCCGAACGCGTTCGACACCACCGATGCCACGGACAGTGGCTTTGGTGATCCGGACGACAGCCAATGCAGCGGTACCTATCTGGATTGGGCTGGTTGCCCGGATGTCTGGTTGGCTTATGATGTCACCAGCGACGGCACCCTGACCGTCAGCCTCTGCGACGCCGCTTCGTACGACACCTCCTTGGCGTTGTACTCCGGCAGCGATTGTGGAGCCCTGACTCAGATCGCATGCAACGGTGATTCCACCGTCGAGACTGGCTGTCAGTCGTACTACTCCGGCGTCTATGACCTCCCGGTCAGCGCTGGCACTGTGTACATCCGGATTGCCGGTTGGCAGTGCGCTACCGGTGCCGGTACCTGCACCATCACCTTCACGGGTGCTGGCGCGACGGGTGCCTGCTGTGTTGCTGGTTCTTGCGTAGGCCAGACCACTGCCCCGGACTGCGATGCCTTTGGTGGCCTCTGGTTCAACGGTGAAG
>JASMLR010000002.1:0-27928 GCA_030748575.1 Phycisphaerales bacterium
ACGATCACGTCGCTCTGGGCGGTCGACGCCGCTGGCGGCTTCGAGTTCTGGAACTCGGTGGGCGCCGTCGTGATTCTGCTGAGCGTGCTGTGCTGTCTGGTCTACTTCTTCTTCTCGATGGAGCACAAGGGTGCGGTCGGGAAGACAGCTCGGGCCGGCATTTTCGTCCTCATGGTCACGTTCGGCGCGGCCTTCGGCCTGACCGTCATGGGGCGTATCACGCTGCTGAGTGAGCGGTTCGACTTCCTGTTCAAGGACTGGCTGCATCTGCTTTGACATGGCGGTGACGCGGCGCCGGCGCGGCCGGCGCCGCGGCTCGCTGGCCTGAGTGGCGTGGTGGGGTCGCGTTCAAGTCGCGGCCGCCTCCAGTCCTAAGTTTGGCACGTCGCAGGCCAGACCCCAGGGCGAACGTATGCTGGACTGTGGCCGGGACGCGGGCGTGGCGGGCGCGGCCACTAGCGGTCGGCAGACGCGGTGCATTCGGATCGGGCCGATTCTGGAACTGGCGGCGAGGTTTGAGGCCGAGTCGGTTACGTATCCCCTTGCGGCCGCAGAACTTGCCTCCGACGCCCCGAGTGATACCCCGGGCGAAGCCCCGGAGGGACACTGACGGCGGCCGAGGGCCATCTGCCGGGGCTCGGGGCGGGGCAGCGATTGACAAGCCAGTGGGGTGCCAAGTACCCTGTGCGGCTCGCTGGTGGGCCCTTCAGGCCCGTTTCCAGCCATTGAGGAGACCCCGACCATGGCCGTTCCCGCATTCAGGACATCCCCGGCCCGCAAGCGCAAGCGGCGGAGCCATCATGCCCTGTCGAGGACGAACCTCGTCGAGTGCCCCTCCTGCGGCGCGACGAAGCACCCGCATGCGGCCTGCCGCGAATGTGGGTTCGTGCGTCCCGGCCTCACGCTGAAGACGTCCGGTACAGTCTGACCCCATGCGATTGGGCGTCGACGTCATGGGCGGCGATCTCGCGCCGGCCCCCATCCTGGAGGGCGCGCTCGCTGCGTTGCCGACATTCAGCGAAGGGGATCGGCTGGTCCTCTTCGGTGACGAGGCGATCATTCGCTCGGGCATTGCAGACGCCGGAGTCGACGACGCGCTGATCGAGGTGGTTGCCACACGTGATGAAATCACGATGGACGATGCGCCCGTCGAAGCCGCCCGCAGCAAACAGGGGTCGTCGCTGGTCACGATGGCGAAACTCGCCGGTCCCAAGGCGGGGGCTGACCGGTTGGACATGGCGATTTCCGCCGGCAACACGGGGGCATTCGTGGCGGCTGCGCAGATGCACATGCGAAGGCTCAAGGGCGTCGCTCGGCCTGGCATTGCGGCCGTTGTGCCGACCTTTGCCGGACCGGTCACGTTTGTCGATGTTGGCGCCAACATCGACCCGAAACCGCATCATCTCCACCAGTACGGTGTGATGGGAACGGTCTATGCCCGCCGCGTGTTGGGAATCGACCAGCCTCGGGTCGGACTCATGAATGTGGGCGGCGAGGAGCAGAAGGGCACGGACGACATGAAGCGGGCCCGAGACCTGCTTCGCGATGACCCTGCTGTTGAGTTTGCCGGATACGTCGAAGGCCGAGCCGTCTTCGATGGAGCCTGCGATGTTGTCGTGTCCGACGGTGTGACCGGCAATGTCACCATCAAGCTTGCCGAGGGCCTCAGCAAGGGCATCTTCAATCGAATCAAAACCGAACTGGGCTCGCTTGAGCCCTCGGTGGCTCGGCAATTCTCGCCGATCGTGCAGAAGCTCTATGCGGAGTACGACTACCACGAGTACGGCGGCGCGCCGCTCATGGGCGTCAACGGCGGGTGTCTCATCTGCCACGGGTCCAGCAAGGCCCGGACGATCACCAACGCCATCGGCGCTGCCCGGCGATTTGTCGACCTTGGCGTCAACGCTCGTATCACCGAAATCCTGAGCGCCCAGAAGGTCGAAGCCTGATGAGCACGATGACGCCCTGCGGCGTGCGGCTCGCAGGATGCGGTTCGGCCGTGCCCGAGAAGCGGCTCACCAATGACGATCTCGCTGGGATGATGGACACGTCCGACGAGTGGATCGTCCAGCGGACGGGCATTCGTGAGCGGCGGATCGTCGACCCGGAGAAGGGCGAGGGCGAACTGTCTCTTGCGACCGAGGCGCTGCGAAGCGCGATCGATGATGCAGGCATGGTCCCGAGCGATCTGGATCTGATCATCCACGCATCGGTGACGAGCGAAATGACCTGCCCGTCGAATGCGTGCCGAATCATTGCGGCGCTCGATGCCCAGCCTGCAGGCGGATTCGATCTGGTCGCCGCCTGTTCCGGCTTCGTGTATGCCATGAATGTGGCCGACTCGCTCATTCGGAGCGGTCGATACCGATCCATTGGAGTCGTGGGCTGCGACGCCATGAGCACGGCCATTGATTACACCGACCGCTCGGTGTCCATTCTGTTTGGCGACGCGGGGGGCGCCGCCGTGCTTGTGCGTGACCCCGACCCGAATCGCGGGTGCATCCACCAGACAATGAACGGAGACGGCCGAAGCTGGCCTTCGCTTTTCATACCCAACAGCCCGAGCGACATCCCCAAAGACTTCAGCGACTCTGGCGCCCGGATGGGCACCTTGCGTATGGACGGCCGCGAGGTCTACAAGTTTGCGGTAGGCAAGTTCCGGGAAGTCATCGAAGACGCGCTTGCGGCCACCGGCCTGTCTGTGGACGACATTTCCCAGTTCGTTTGCCACCAGTCCAATATCCGCATCATCCAGTCGGCGATGGAGAAGATCGGGCTGCCGCCTGAGAAGGTGTACATCAACATCGACCGGTTCGGCAACAGTTCTGCGGGCTCCGTTGGGCTCTGCCTCGATCAACTCTGGAAGGCCGGCAAGGTCAACGAGGGCGAGACCATCATTCTGGTCGCCTTCGGCGGGGGCTTGACCTGGTCCAGTTCGGTCTGGAAGGTGTAGCGCGGCGCGTGAACAGGCCCCGCCCTACCATGTGTCGATGACCACCATCAACGAGACAACCATCAACGTGACATCGCTCTGCCCGGGCCAGGGGGCCCAGGCCGTCGGCATGGGCAAGGCGTGGCACGAGGCCAGCGACGCCGCACGGGGCGTCTTCACGCGGGCCGATGACACGCTCAAAGACGTGCTCAGCACGCAACTCAGCGAGATCTGCTTCAACGGCCCGGCCGATGTGCTCAATCGAACCGACCTCAGCCAGCCGGCCATCTATACCACGTCGGTTGCCTGCTGGCGGGCACTTCATGGCGAGGGAGCTGTCCCGGCGGTGGCGGCAGGATTGTCGCTGGGGGAATACACGGCCCTGCATCTGGCGGGGGCTTTCAGCTTTGAAGACGGGCTTCGGCTCGTGGCCAGGCGCGGCACGCTCATGCAAGCCGCTGCCGAAGCCAGCGACGGCGGCATGCTTGCGGTGATGGGGGCGACCGAAGCGGAGGCAGAGGCGTTCTGCGCGGAAGTCACCGAAGGCGGCGGCGTGCTTGTGCCGGCGAACCTCAATGCACCCGGGCAGATTGTGCTCAGCGGCGACAGCGACGCGTGCAGCCGGGCTGCCGAGGCATGCGCCGAACGGGGGTGGAGAGCCACGCCCTTGACGGTTGCCGGCGCGTTCCATTCGCCGCTCATGCAGCCTGCCGCAGACGCCATGCTCGACGTGCTTGCAGACGTGGACATTCGTCCGCTTCAGGGGGAGGTCTGGACGAATGTCACATCGTCGCGCTATCCTTCGGATTCGCCCGACGTGATTCGGAATACCCTTGCGGAACAGATCACCAGCCCCGTCCGCTGGAGCAGCCAGATGGCGGCCATGATCGAGGCAGGCGTGTCGGACTGGACGGAACTGGCGCCGGGGAAGGTGCTCAAGGGACTCATGCGGCGGATCGACCGATCCGCGAAGGTGGAGAATCATGACCAACCAGATCCGACCGTTTCTGCGTAGCGTCCTGATTGGAAATCTGGCTGCGATTCTGCTCGCCGCCGGCTGTGGGGAGGATGCCCCTCCTCCGCCCAAGAAGGAAACGCGGAAGGCAGTGACGCAGCCCAAAGGCCCGCTCACGACACCGGTGGCCGATCTCATCGTCCGTCACGACATCAATGATCGAATCTGGATGGAGGACCGTCTGGCGCCCACGACGGATGAGCGGCGCATCCTGGTCCTCCAGTTCTTCAATGGGTTCGTCACTGGTGATGCGGATGCCATTCGTCCGTTTCTTGCCGATGTCGAGCAGCGTGAGCTCGACGCGCTGGTCGCCTCAGGCGACCTGCAGCGGTTGGCCGCAGACATCGAGGGCGTCGAGATTCAATCGGGCTCAACCCACGAAGGGCGACCTGCGGTGATCGGACTCTTCGAGTTTGCCGACCGTATCGAAGGGCAGATGTGGGAGCTCGACGATCAGGGCGGGAGTATTGTGTTTCGGGCGGCGCCCTCACCTCCCGGCTTGTGTGATCAACTGGGCGCCGATCCGTTTGCGGACTGGTACGCGGTGGTTGCCCGGGAGCAGGCCAGAATGAACGAGTCGGATCTGGGCATCGAGACCGCAGAGGCGGTCGAGCCGCCGGAAGATGAATCCGCCATCGGTGGGGGCCCCGGGGGCGGTGGGGGCGGCGGCCGCCCCGGCGGCCTGTAGAACCCGAAGAGATACGGCAGCAAGGCGCCGAGGCGCCAAGGAGAGTGGCATGAGCGCCGAAGATTCGTCCAATGAGCAGAGGGTGGCCATCGTCACCGGCGCAAGCCGGGGGCTTGGACGAGCCATCGCCAATCGTCTGGCAGCAGACGGCCATACCGTTGTGCTCGTCGCACGCTCGGCAAGCGGCATCGAGGCTGCGGCCGAGGAGATCACCGCGGCCGGAGGAACGGCAGATGCCTGCACCTGTGATCTGGCGGACGATGCCGCCGTCGACGCGATGGTGGACGGCGTCATGGAGCGGCACGGTCGGCTCGACATTCTGGTGAACAACGCCGGCATTACGCGAGACGGGCTCATGCTTCGTATGAGCGACGAGGACTTTGATCTGGTCTGGGCGACCAACCTCCGGGCGGCCTTCCGTCTGTGTCGGGCCGCGGCCAGGCCCATGATGCGTGGCCGGTGGGGGCGGATGATCAACATCGGCTCGGTCGTCGGCGTGATGGGCAATCCAGGGCAGGTCAATTATGCGGCGGCCAAGGCGGGCCTCATTGGCATGACCAAGTCCATCTGCAAGGAACTGGGTGGCAAGGGGATCACCGCCAATGTGGTGGCCCCGGGATTTGTGCAGACGGACATGACCGATGCCCTGCCTGAGCAACTCGTCAAGGAGGCCGTCGGGCGGCTGCCTCTGAGGCGTCTCGGCCAGCCCGAGGAGATTGCTGACGCCGTTTCGTTCCTGGCGTCGGACCGTGCCGGGTACATCACGGGCCACGTTCTGGCGGTCGACGGCGGCATGCTCAGTTGAAGAGCCCCCCCGGGCCTTGAGTTGCCCGCGGCGAGGTGTGAATCGGTACAATTCCAACCACCACGGCAGGGGCTGGTCCCTGTCGCCAGGAGAGACTCCCGTGACGGAAGCAGAGGTTGAAGCCAAGGTCGTCGAGATCGTGGCTGAGCAGATGGGTGTGGACAAGGGCGAGGTCAGTCGGGAAACGAGTTTCGCCAACGACCTCAATGCGGACAGTCTCGACACGGTCGAGTTGGTGATGGAGTTCGAAGACGAATTCGACACCTCCATCCCCGATGATCAAGCCGAGAAGATCCAGACGGTCGGGCAGGCCATCGAATACATCGTCGCTGCATCGAAGTCCTGAGTCGCGTCATCGCGACCTCGGAATCGTCTCATGGCTGCCACTGAACGCCGTGTCGTTGTAACGGGCTTGGGCGCTGTCACCGACCTCGGGGTTGGTGCCACTGCGCTGTGGGACGGTCTGGCCGCCGGCCGCTCCGGCATCGGCCCGATCACCGCGTTCGATCAGGGTGACGAGTGGTCGACCACGATTGCCGGCGAAGCCTCGGACTTTGATCCTTCCACGATCATGTCAACGCCCGACGCCAGAAAGGCCGATCGAGCGTGCCAGATGGGTCTGTCCGCTGCCATGGAGGCCGCGGAGGACTGCGGGATTGATTTCGGCTCCGGTGACCCGTACAGGCGAGGCGTTGCCATTGGTTCCGGCATTGGCGGCATCCTGACGATCGAAACGCACTACGAACGCCTGCTCGAGAAGGGCCCCAAGCGACTGAGCCCGTTTGTCGTTCCGAAGCTGATGGTCAATGCGACCGCAGGGCAGGTATCGATCAAGCTCGACTTGCGGGGGTGCAACACGGCCGTTGCCACGGCCTGTGCCACCGGGGGCCACGCGCTTGCCGACGCCTACATGATGATTCAGCGAGGCATGGCCGATGTCATGCTTGCGGGTGGCACCGAGGCGGCCGTGTCCCGTCTGTGCATCGCCGCATTCAGCGCCATGAAGGCCCTGTCGACGCGAAATGACGCGCCGACCGCCGCGTCTCGGCCATTTGACCGTGACCGTGATGGCTTCGTGCTGGCTGAAGGGGCGGCGGTTCTCGTGCTGGAAGACCTTGAGCACGCGCAGGCCCGAGGTGCTGACATCTACGCAGAGCTGGCCGGCTTTGGAATCACGGGCGACGCCCACCACATTGCAGCGCCCGATCCAGAGGGCACCGGCGCAGGCAAGGCGATGGAGTTCGCGCTTTCGTCATCCAGCTTGAACACGTCTGATGTCGGCTACATCAACGCCCACGGCACGTCCACGCCTCTGGGCGATGCGGCGGAGGTCGCAGCAGTCAAGCGGGTGTTTGGAAGCCACGCCGACGCCCTGGCGATGTCATCGACCAAGTCGATGACAGGGCACGCGCTCGGGGCGGCAGGCGGAATCGAGTCGGTTGCATGCGTCATGGCACTGCACCACGGTGTCCTGCCACCCACCATCAACCTTGAGCATCCCGATGAAGGCATGGACCTCGACTTTGTCGCCAATGAAGCGGCTGAGCGAACCGTGGACGTGGCGATCAACAACACGTTTGGCTTTGGGGGCCACAACGTGTCGCTTGCGTTCCGTCGATGGGACGGGTGATCGGAACGATCAGAACGGGAAACTGATTCCGGTGTAGACCAGAACGCTGTCGCGGCCCGGGTTGTTCTGGTACAGCGTCGCGTTGGAGATGTGGTGCCACCGCACGCCGATGATCCATCGACGATCCTGGCCGACATCAAACGTGACGCCCAGGCCCGCCTGAGGCGTGAAGTTGAACTGTGAACCGTCAAAGGGCACGTTGTGGTTGGTGCCGAGCATGCCGCAGCCGAAGTCGCCATAGAGCGACCAGCCATCGCCGTTGATGACATGCCATTGAAACATCAGGTCGAGGCTGCCGCCGACTGCGTTCTCGCCTTCCTGCGAGAAGCCCCACAGGTTGATTTCGGGGGCAAAGGCAAAGTCGTCCACGAGGAACCACTGCAGTCCGAGTCCGAGCCCGTACTCGTTGTTGCCGCTGTCCATGACGTCGATGCCCCACCGGCCGGTGATGCTCCATCGCGTGGATCCCTCGGCGCCAAAGGCCGCGGCCGGCTGCTCCGAAGGCGCTTCGTCCTGAAGCAGAAGCGAGCGGAGATTCGTCGTGAGTGGGGGCAGATCAGACCAGGGG
The DNA here is from genome assembly GCA_030748575.1 of Phycisphaerales bacterium. GTDB lineage: Bacteria > Planctomycetota > Phycisphaerae > Phycisphaerales > SM1A02 > UBA12567. The sequence goes on from JASMLR010000002.1 coordinate 7,639, forward strand.
GGTGCTGAAGCGGAGGCGTCCTGCGTCTGCAGCGCCGTCGCCAGCGCTGACCGAGTGGCGTCCTGGGGAGGAGGCGGTGGGAGTGGCCCTGCGTGCAGTGTGCTACCGACCAGAGTCCCGACGAGGTGAATTGAAAGCATGGAGCATCTCCTGCGGCTGAATCAGGGGGCAGCGTACCCGGATGTCTTCAGTCTATCGTCGGCACCAGCCGCCAAGGTGCAGTCCAGGAGCCTGGCGACCGCCCGCATGGCGGCAGCGGTGCGTCGGCCGAAGGCGATAAGGTGCAGCAGGTCTCGGGGGCGTCCGGCGAGATCTCTCGCCGCCAGGCGGAGCAGCAGCCGCCCGTCGGGCGTGAACCAGCGGTCGCATCCTGGCGGCAGATGGTGCTCAACGCCGTCGCTGACACCTCGAACGATGACCCACGGCCGGCCAAGTCGATTGGCCGCCGCGGCGAACGCGTGCGATTCCATATCAACCAGATGGGCGCCTGTGCGACCGGACAACGCGGCCTTGTCGTCCGGAGTGGCCACGATCTCGTCGGCGCCCGTCACCCGCAGGCCTGAGGTCAGCAGCGGGCTGGCGATGATGCCCGCTTCGTCATACACCTCGTGGACCAGGTGCGCCGTGCCAGGTTTTAGGTCGGGCTGCAATGCCCCCGCAACTCCAGCAAGCACCAGGGGTCCAGTGTCTGCGGCAGCTTCGACGGCTGAGGTGACGGCCGTTGCCCCGATGCCGGTCGTGACGAGGGTCCACCCCCGGCGGCGCGCGACCGGCCGCACCTTGGCGGCTTCCATCCGGAGCGGGCAGAGAATCGTGGGCGTGTTCGCGGTCATCGGGGGGGGGTGCTTGAGCTGCCTGAGACGTTATCATCCCGCGACAGGACCCCATCGTCTAGTCAGGTCTAGGACATCAGGTTTTCATCCTGGGAACAGGGGTTCGAATCCCCTTGGGGTCGTTCGGCGCCGAGCGCGTCGGGGAGTGCGGATGCCCGTCACCTGCGTATCGAGCCTGGTGCTCGTCTCCACGCTGGTCGCCACGCCGGCCGCGGCCGCCGATGTGACCGTAGGCCGCATCGAGCAGGTCGATCGGGGGGCCGACGTCATCAACACATGGCTCCGGCCAGCCACCGGCCAGCCGGTACTGGTGCAGTCGCCGCTGACGGCGCCCCCGCCCGAGATCGGCACGCGGGTGCGGGTGCAGGGAACGCCCCTTGAAGACCATGTTCAGGCGGCTCGCGATGGCCGAACACGTGCCTACAGGGCGGTGCGGCTGCGGGGCATATGGCAGGAGGTCGGCGACGCCGGGGCAGGTTGGTGGCTCCCGGCGGTCGTGGGCGGGCTCTTTGTACTGTTTCTGCTGGTGGCGGTGCTCACCGGTCGGCGGCGGGCTTCGCGGCGACCACCGGCTGCCCCTGCGTCCGCGGCAGCACCGGTCTTTGAAGCCTCGCACCTTCCCTCGGATCCGGCGCTCGCGCTGGCGGCGCTGGCCAGGCAGGCCGATCAGGAGGGCGGATCATGACGTGCATGCAGGTGGCGGCGTCCAGAGGGCCGTACGACATCGTGATCGAGCGGGATCTGCTGGGCCGCTGCGGCCCCATGATCGCTGCGGTGAACTCGGGCCGGCGGGCCGTTCTGGTGGAGGACGAGGCGGTCTCGGCGACGCACGCGGAGGTGGTGGCGGCCCATCTGCAATCGCAGGGCTGGACGCTGTCGCGGCATCCGCTTCGGGCCGAGGAGCATCTGAAGCAGATGGCGGCCGTCGAGGGCATCTGGGCCGCTGCGGCCGCCGCTGGTGTGGATCGTGGCGACCTGATCATCGCGGTGGGGGGCGGCATCGTCGGGGACGTCGCGGGCTTTGCCGCCGCGACCTGGCTTCGAGGCATCGACGTCGTGCAGGTGCCCACCACCCTGCTTTCGATGGTGGATGCGTCCATTGGCGGGAAGACCGGGGTCAATGTGCCCCTGGCCGACGTGGGCCAACTCGGAAAGAACATGGCGGGAGCCTTCTGGTCGCCCAACCTGGTGCTTGTGGATGCCGACGCCCTGGGCACGCTGCCTGTTCGGGAGGTTCGGAGCGGCCTCGCTGAGTGCGCCAAGCATGCGGTCATTGGTGATCGGGCGTTGGAGTCGCTGCTGCTGTCCGAGGCCGAGGCGCTGGCCGCGGGCCGATTGGACGGCGTTGATCCGGTGATCGAGCAGGCCATTGCCGTCAAGCGAGCGGTGGTGCAGCAGGACGAGCGGGAGTCCGGGGCTCGCATGCTGCTCAACCTCGGGCATACCTTCGGCCACGCCATCGAGCCTATTGAATCGCTCGACCTGACCCACGGGGAGGCTGTGTCGATCGGGATGGTTGCTGCGTCTGCGTGTGCTGCGGGATTGAACCTCATAACCCGGGAGCGAGAGGCGTCCATTCGTACGCTGTTGGCGTCTTTGGGCTTGCCCGTCTGCCTGCAGCACACCGTGCCGGTGGATCATCTGCTGGCGGCGATGCGGCATGACAAGAAGGCCGTGGCGGGGCAGTTGCGGCTCGTGCTTCCGAGCGGCGACGGCGCGGTCGTCCGGGACGACGTGCCGATGGAAAGGGTCGCGTCGGCATGGCACGCGGTTCAGCCCGACGCGGTCTGACCCGCCCCCGCCCCCGATTCAAGATGCCCGCCCCACGGGGCCGATAAGAACGGCACCGCGAGCCGTCGCTCGCGACCGGAACACGGACAGACAGAGAGCCCCGTGCGCACGATCGCCATCGTCAATCAAAAGGGTGGATGCGGAAAGACCACGACCGCCATCAATCTGGCTGCGTTGTCGGCTAAGCGCGGCGCGTCAACGCTTCTGGTTGACATGGACCCGCAGTCACATTGCGCCGCCGGCCTGGGTATTCCAGAGGAGGCGATCGAGGGCGGGAGTACCAGTGTCATGCGGGGCGAGGCGGACGCCATCGACCCTGCGGAACTGTGCTGGGAGATCGGGCATCGGTTTCATGTGTTGCCCAGCACGGTGCTGCTCTCCGTGGTCGAGGCCAGAACCGGAGAGGACTCCGCGGATGTGCAGGCCCGACTCGGGCAGTTTCTGGCTCGGTGCCGCACTCGGTTCGACGCGTGCTTCATTGACTGCCCGCCCGCGCTGGGCGTGCTGACGTTTGCGGCCCTTCGGGCAGCGAGCGAAGCCATCATCCCGGTCGAGACCGGGTACTTCTCGCTTCAGGGAGCGCGGCGGCAGTGGGATACGATCGAGGCGCTGATCCGTCGGATGGGCCGCTCGCTCCCTCGTTGGATCGTCCCGACCATCCATGACCCGGGATCCAAACTCGCCGCCAAGATTCTGGACACGCTCTCGCAGGAGTTCGAACCATGCCTGGCCCCGCTGGTGATCCGCGAGCACGAGTCGCTCCGCGAAGCTGCCAGCCTTGGCCAGCCCGTGTGTGACTTTGATCCTGGGGGCTCGGCTGAACGCGACTTTGCCGCGCTGCTCGACTGGCTTGAAACGCTTCCTCGTACGGATTCGCCGTTGTCCGCCATCGACGAGGCACCTGCCTCCAGAGCGAGCGAAATCCTGGGCCGGCTCCAGAAGGTGCGGCCGGAGGTCCCACAGCCGGCCGATCGGCTCGCGCCGCTGCATTCGGGTGAAACGCAGCCGGATCATGACGGCTATGGGGCGTCCCTGACCTCGCACGGCGTTCGATTCCGGCAGCCCGGTCGTCCCGATCAGATCGTGGCGGTGTGCGGTGACTTCAATGGTTGGTCGACGTCGGCCACGCCGCTGCGGTGGAATGCGGTCCACGGCCACTTTGAGGCGACCGTTCCCCTGCCCCCCGGGACCTATCGGTATCAACTTGTGGTGGACGGCCGGCCGGGGCCCGATCCGTTCAACGGCGATACCGCGGCCGCCGACGGGGAGGAGGCGTCGACGACCAGCACCCTGTTGGTTGAGCCCGTTCCGGAGCAGGCATGAATCGCACGCGGCGGGAGATTGAGGCACTGGCCGACATCTTCGTCGGCCAGCCCCCGCCCTCGCGCGACCTTCCAGCGGACCGGGTGGTTGTGCTGCTGGAAGGACATCTTCCTGTTCGCGGCGCCCTCTGGCGGCTTGCCGCCGCCTCACTCGTTGCCAACGACGACCCGGCAACCCTTCTGGACGTTGACGATCGGCATCTTCATGCAACGGCGATGGGCAGTTCCATCGGCGAGGTGGCGACGCTTGAGCATCTGGTCGGTGGGGTGAGCGGTGGACACCTCTGGATCCTGGCAGGCAGTGAGATGCCGACGCTCATGTCGGAAGTCAGCGCCGCGGATGAACTGGTGATTGTCACCGGCGCCAATCAGGCGGCGGTCGTCGGGGCGTATCGTCTGGCCAAGCAGGTCCTGGCCGCTGCGGTTGACGGCGTGGGTGTGGGCGTGGTCATTGCGGGATCGCCCCAGTCAACCGCCGAGGAAGTGTGGGAGCGGCTGTCAGAAACGTTGCGCCGGCACCTGGGGGTTGAGCCGCGGCTGGTTGGCGTGCTTCCCCAGTTGGACGTCGCCGGGACGTCCGAGCGAACCACGGTGCCCATGCCCTCCGGTGGAGCTCGGGTGCTCTTCGATTGCATTCGGACCCGCGGCGGTGAGGCGCCGCCCGTGACGCGGGTGGCGGCGGCCACCGCCGATCCGTCCGCTCGGGAGGCCCCGCGGCCGGAGCCGGCCCTGGCGGAGCCGCCCGCGGCCCAGCCGCCATCCGAAGACGCCTTTCCCGGACGCTTCGCCGCTGGTCCTGCCGCCGACGACCGTCCGGTTGGCCTCCCCCGGGACCTCCCCCGGGACCTCCCCCGGGGCCTCCAGCGGGTCGCCGTCGAGACGCCCCTGCCGGCGTCGATTCAGGTGGCCTACGACGCGTCCGGCTGCCCGCACCTGGTGACGGGCGAAGCGGGCCTGGCCGTGCTGGAGGCCGCCCGGCGATGGGCCGTCAGCCACCGGCCGCTGCTCGCCGCTGCGGTCAGCGGGATCGATGCCGGTGCTGAGGTCATCTGCGATCTGCTCGTCACCGACTACCACCGCGCTGCGTCTCTTGCGGGCGGCCCATGGCGGGTCCATCTCGTGCACGAGGGCGGCATGCTCGAGGTGCCTCCACCCGAGCCCACGTCTTTCAGCGGCTTCTGACCGCAAAATCAGTGGTACGCGGGTCACTCATTGCCGCCCTGCAACGGGTGCGGTACCGTTCTCGGATGGCAGCGGATGCCCCACCTCGTTTGTCCTTGCGTGGCCGAGTGATCGCCGGGTTGGTCGCGGTGGCCGCGGTCTCACCGCTGGTGACCGCCGCGGTGCTCTCGCCCGCTGCCAGCGGGATCGGGACGCATCGGTCTCTCGGGCTTCCTGCATGTGGCTGGCAGACGAACATGGGCCTTCCGTGCCCGACATGTGGCATGACGACCGCGTTCTCGCACGCCGTCCGGGCCGACTTTCTCGCTGCGGCGACGACCCAGCCAGCGGGACTGCTCGCGTGTGTACTGGTCGCCATGGCCGCACTCGGGGGCGTCTACGCCGCAGTGAGTGGAGCACCGATGCAGCACGTGGCCGGGTGGTTTGTGCGTCCGGCGGTTGTCTGGGCGGGAATCGGTGTGTTGCTGGTGGGCTGGAGTTGGAAACTGGTGCAGGCAGGAGGAGCCGCATGACCCGCGTTTGGATCCTCCTGACAGCCGCCCTGGCGAGCTCAACCAGCGGGTGCTCGGCAATCCTGCCGGCCATCAGCGCTGCGCTGGGCGCGAGTCAGGCCGGTGTGATCGGGGCCGCGGGTGCAGCGCAGAACTTTGAGTACCAGAAGCTCATTGAAGTGCTGCCTCGGTATGACGGCCTTGAGCATCGCTCGGTTGCCATACTCGTCGATGCACCACTCGACCTGCAGTACACGAAGCCGGATCTCATTGATCAGGTTGCAGGGGGATTGGCAACGCGACTTCAGGAGCACGTTCCCGGCGTCACCATCAAGCACCCGGTCGAAGTGCGGAACTGGCAGTTCACGACGCCCCAGTGGAGTGCGCTTGCATTTGGAGAGATGACGGCGGAACTGTCGGTCGACCGCATCGTGCTGGTGGATCTTCAGGAGTTCCGGCTGCACCCCCGGGGGAACAGGTGGCTGTGGGAGGGCCGCTGCAGGGCATCCGTCGGCGTGCTCGAGGCGGATGGATACGACACGGACTCCTACGCCGATCTCTGGGAGGTTGCGGCCGCCTTCCCCGACATCGAGGGCATCGATCGCGACTCGGCTTCGGAGTGGGAAGTTCAAACCGGGCTGCTCTCCGAATTCGTCAAGCGAACCAGTTGGTTGTTCTACACCCACCTCGAGCCCAAGCACCCCGACAAGTACAACAAGCAGTTGGATTCGGAGATGGATCTGTGAGTCCGTGGCGATGCATAGGTCTTGCCCTGATTGTTGCGGCGTCCACCCAGATGACCGGTTGCAATATTGCGCAGGCCGTCGAGACACTCACGCGCCCCGATCCGATCGTCGATGCAAAGTATGACCTGGCCCTTCGGCCCACCGTCGTGATGTTTGATGACCAGCGAAGCATCGTGACGCCCGTTCGATTGCGTCGAGACGTCGCCGAAGAAACGACCGTCGTGCTCATGGAGTGCGCGGACATGAGCGAGATGATCTCTCCCATGGACGCCACGCGTCTGGCGCACAAACTTGACCGTGAGGGGCGTGCGTCCATCAGCGCCGTCGGCACCGGCGTCGGCGCCGATCAGGTGATCTACATCGAGCCCATCGTCTTCTCGTCCCCGTCCGTCGTGGGCACCGCGGAGCCAAGGGCGGCGTTTCGAGTGAAAGTCATCGAGTCCGCGACCCGCAAGAGATTGTGGCCGAGCGACGATGAGGGCGGCGCCGCGGGGTGGGGCGTTCAGGTCGTTCTCACACGCGACGAGGCCATGCGGCTGGCTTCGCAGAGCAACTCTGCAGTCGTCCGTGAACTCGCGCGTCGGAGTGGCGACGAGATCGCGAGACTCTTCTGCGACACCGCATACAGTCAGCACGGCAACCGACTGCTCGGTCAATGACGCAAGCCGTGCACCTCGTGTCTGGTGTGCTGTCCCGTGCGTACCCCACCCGGGTGGCGAGCGCCCGCGGAGTCGCTGCAAGCCGTGGCGAGCCGCTGGTGTCCCTGGGGGCCGGATGTCCGGGCTGTGAGGTGGTGATCCCCATGCCGGCGGGCCGAATCGGCGTCGCGGCCGCTGCGTTGCGACGTTGGTGCGAAGCAACCATCGGTCCCGACGATGTGCTCATTGCGTGGGATGAAGAGTCGGCGGCGGTCGCAGCGGAAACGAGCCAGCCGATTGGTGTCATTCTTGACGGTCTGTCCGGTGGGGCGGCGGCGCGGACCATGTCTATGGTGCTCGATGACCGGCATGTATCTTTGATCGTGGCGTCTGCGGACGTGCAGGCGGCGGTCGGCGTGGAAGCTCCGGGTGCCGCGCCGGCGGCCATACCGCCGCCCGCGGCGCCGGTTGCGTCCACCGCTGATGAGACGCTGCGGGTGCATGTTGCCGCCGAGCCGATGTATGCCGATCAGTGCAGGCAGCTCGTGCCCTTCCTTGGCCGGATTCGCCTGCTTGGCCGCCCGGTACGCGTTCGGGTCGCGGGCACGCCGGAACACATCATGCCGGTCGCGGACATGCTCGCCGCGGTCGGTGTGGACGAGACGACAAGTGGCCCCCCGGACGGTCCGGCCTGCTGCGTGCGACAGGGGGACCTTGTCTGGTGCGGGGGGGCGGTCGCCGGCTCACAGGTGGTCCTGCCGGTGGGACCGGCCCTCGCCGCGTGGGCAGCCGGCGCTGTGGTGCTGCTGCCCTCCGGGCATCCGGCCGAGGCGGTGCTTGGGGCGTGCGATGGCGCCCTCCTGCACGTGGATACCGATCCGGACACCGCTGTACGCCAACTGGATGCGAGCCTTGAGGCATCCCGCGTCGATCGAACGTCATCGGCTTCCGCTTGGTTTGATGCGCTCCTGGAGGGTGTGTCCGCCGCCGTTACCCGGCCACGGGTCCCTGCGTGAAGGCCTCGGCGGCCCCGCGATACAGGGTCGTCAGGAGTTCCGGAGGAACGGACTTTCCAATCAGAGGCGGCGCGTCCATGGGCCCGAAGCGGTCGGGGTCGACCCGCTCCAGGTCAGGGTCCGCAATCGGGGACTCGCCTGACCACTCGGTTTCCAGCAGCGTTCGAAGGGCCCAGTAGCGGCTGGCGTAGAGGTCAAATGCCTCTCGCTCGCTCGCTGCCTGATCCGACCTGCCGCGGCCGTCCGACGCGTCGCTTACGTGTTCTTCCTGCGCGACAATGTCCGATCCGAACAGGATGCGGCCGGACCACCTGGTCAGAAACGCGATCAACGCGCCGCGATCGTGCCTGGAGAGTTCCCGCACCATCCACTTGGTGGCGCTCGTGTCGAAGTACAGGTTGGGGTGCCGATCGAGCAGCGCATCGAGCCGGTCGAGATCTTCGGGCCAGCCGCCCATGTGGGCGGCAATCCACGGAACGGGGAACGCGCGCAATGCACGCTCAAGGGGCGCGTACTGATCCGCCTTGGAGCCGTACGCCGCGCGATCGGTGTACCGGGTTGCGAACCAGGTATCCGGATCCGCTACGTGAGTCATGATCGACATGCCCAGGTCGCAGGCGGCTCGCATCTGTCGCTGGCGCCAGGGACCGTCCAGTGACATGAGATCGTCGCATCCGGCCTCTCGGGCCATGGTTGTGGCTCGCGGGGCCGACCAGAACTTGACGATGCGTGCGCCGCGTGCGTGGAACGCGCCGATGGCCTCCAGAAAGCCCGGTCCCATCGCATGAGCGAACGCGTCGTCTCTGAAGTTTGGAACGGCAATGAAGCTGACGGTGTTGCCCAGCACGCTGCGAACGGTGTCCACGTCAGCGAGCGGCGTCATGCTCCACGTGTGGCTCACGCCAAAGTGTTGCGCGGCGTCCTGGTAGATGCGTGTAGCGTGGGCGCCCCGAAGGTGGGTGTGAACGTCAATGATCCTGACCGGCGGCGGGCCGAGCGCCATCGCGGCGTCGCGGTAGTTCAGCCCGAGCCTGTTGGAAGGGGACGGCGCGTGAGGCATGGCCGCCATGGTAGGGCTGCCGGCGGCGCGCTCAGTTGGGGAACGCCATCGCTGCTTCCAGAGAGGTCGGCCCCGCCTCGTCGAACTTCTCGCTGCGGCCCATGGCCAGGACCTGGCCGAGGTAGATTCGATGCGACGCATCGGGTGCCAGGTGACCGACCAGTTCGCAGTCGAGCCAGAAGAGCCCGCGTCTGAGAATGGGGCAGCCGCTCTCGGCGGTCAACAATCGCATGCCGACGAACGGATCTTCGCTCCGCGGCGGCGGAGGCGTGAAGCGGCGGGGGATCAGTCGGTCGGACGGGTCCAGCGCGGTCAGGGCGAAGGTCCGCCCATCCCGAATGAGGGGCTCGATTTCCGTGCCCTTGGGAATGGCCACGCTCACGAGCATCGGCTCGTCGCTGCACTGCTGCACCCAGCGGGTCACCAGCCCGGTCCGCGCCTCGTCGACGCGTCCCGTCAGGAGGAACGGATGCTGTGGCAGCATTCCCGCAATTCGTTGTTCCAGAGCGGCATCCATGCAGCGCGACTCCAATAGCCCTACAGCCCGGATGGGCAAGCCGTTCAGTGTGCGCCGAATCACGGGTGGGTCGACCGGAATCTGCCGGCGATGTGGAATCGCGGCCGCCCAAGCGGCGAATGTTCGGGGTTTGAGCGGGTCCTGTGCGGTGAGTGCTGCGGCCTGGGGGGTCGATTTGCTCGAAAAATGGCGGCAAGTGTTGTGAAGTGGGGGAGAGTGGGGTACTGTCCCAGCCGACAGGGATGAGGTGGCCGCAACGCATGACAACCGAATTGCATGACGCTGCGGCCTGGCATTGCCAACGAGGGATTCACCGTGCTGTTTACGGGCGAGTACGAGCACACGATCGACGCGAAGTCGCGGCTGGCGATTCCAGCCGAGATTCGCGCCGGGCTCGAGGCCGCCAAGTATGGCACGGCGTTCTACGTGGCACCCGGCACCGCCGACACGCTCTGGCTCTGGCCGGAGCGGCTGTTCGAGGCCATGGCCTCTGCAGGGGAGGCCTCGCTGCTTCCGGACGAGGATCTGCTGGAGTTCGAGGAACTGTTGTACTCCCAGGCGTGCCGCGCCGAGCTCGACAAGTCGGGGCGGCTCCGCATTCCGGAGCGGCTCCTGTCGCTGGCGGGCCTTGGTTCGTCGGTCACGCTGCTGGGCGTCAAGGACCACTTGGAACTTCGAGACCCCGAACGCTGGGCGCGGCAACGCGACGAGAAGCTCGCCAAGCAATCAGAAATCATGATGCGGGCCCGCAGGGCCATCCAACGCACACGCACCCCCAATCAGGAGACTTCATGACTCAGGAATCGCTCGCGTCGGGCTGACGGGCGACCTGCAACGGTACACAGGCGCCAGGCTGCAGGGAGGTTTCTCGACCGGGGAAACGCCTTGGAGGGAACGCCCGCGGGGTGGCTTCCTAGCCGCCTCCCGTAACCCGGCGGATCGGACGACTCCCGGTGTACCTCGCGAGCCAAGGATGGCTCGCCGTCGACGGTGGCACGCACCACGCGGCACGGACTGCCGCGTGCCCCGTCCACCCGCAGGCCTTGCCTGCGGAGGATCTCTCGGTTCTCCCGTCCAGGGCGGACCGAACCCTTCCCGGTTCGTGACGCGTCCCACCACGCGTCACGAACTTTTTTTTGGGTCCGGTGTTTTTGGGGACTCGTGTGCAGGGCCGGCGGCGGCCGCACATCTGTGACGCGCCGCTGGATGAGGCAGGCGACCCACCTCCAGCCGGTTGGCGATCGTCGTGAGCGTCGCGGCGACCGTGCCGGGCTCAGAGGCGCATTGGAGCCTCGATGCCGAGGGGTCAACCGCTGGGGCGAATCTTCCCGACAACCGATGGCTTCTCGGCCATGATCTGATCGGCGACTTCACGCCGGTGGACTTCAATGTCGCGGGGGAAGTCCAGAGCCAATCGCACCCGGTCACCCTTGACCGAAGCAATGCGGACGACACCGACGGGGTCCGTCGGGTCGCCAATGACGACTTCTTCACCTTCTCTACGTGTGATGACCAACATGGTCCGGCCCTCCTGCCGGCAAGACGCCTTCCTGACAACCATTCTGACCGAGCCCGCTCGGGCCCGACCCACCATTCCGTAGCGTACAACAGCCGGTCCCTGCCTCCAAGCCGGACCCAGAACGCCCCCGCTCAGAGGCTCAAAAGGCCGTTTCAGTCCACCGCCGTCACGGAGGAGACTTCGGGAACCCGCTCCAGCATGGTCCGCTCAATGCCGACCTTCAGTGTCAGGTTGGCGGAGGGGCACTCGACACATGCGCCGAGCAGTCGAATCCTGACTTCGCCCGAGTCGGTGATTTCCGCGAGTTCGACGTCACCACCGTCCGCCTGGATCGCGGGCCGGACCGCTGCAAGCACAGCTTCGACCCGCTGGGTGAGGCTGGGTTGGTCGGCCTTGGATTCCACCATCAGGGCAGCCTATCTCATGGTGCGGGGTTGTGACAACAGCCACTACGCGAGCCAGATTCGTAGGATGGCCACCATGCGCCGACTTCAACATGCGGTTGCCATAGCCTTCCTCGCCCTGACGGGTGGGTGCGGGCACACCATTACCGATCCGGCGGCCTCGCTCCGCGATGTGTCGCGATCGGGAAGCGAGCATCGTCTTGCCCTTCAGATGTTGATGGAACGCGGGGCCACGCCGAACAAGGCCGACCTCGACGCACTTCAGGGACTGGCGTACCGCCCCGGCTACTCCGAGGAACTTCGTCTGCAGGGATTGGAGTATCTCATTCGGGTCGACCGGGACGCCGCGGCGGTGACCCTTCGCCGGCGGTTGCCTCGCGTGACCGATCATGAGTGGCTTCGCGCCTTGTGCGCCTTCGTGGCCGAGCACGACATGACCGACCTCGACGAGGCGCTGGTGAGCAGTTGGGGTCGGCCATGGACCGGAGATCTTCCGGATGCGCAGCGGCCTGAGTATCAGGCGCTTCTGGCCATGCACGGCCCTGGCGCGCCAGAGGCCATTGTGTGGAAGACGTTTCTTGGCGCGACGCGTCCGTCGGAGCGAGGCATGCGATATCGGTGTTGGGAGTTGCTGCACCGGCTCGGGGCGCGTGACGAGTTGATTGAGCTTGTGCGGGCGTCCTCAGAAGATGCCTCGGGCGATCACCCGATGTTGGCCGATCTCCATGCCGCAGCCGAGTCCTTCGGAACGATCCCGTGGAACAGGGAAGAGGTCCTCTGGATTCACAAACTGGCGGCGCCGGAGCGGCAGGCGTTCTGGGCGTCAGCGGAAGCGGCCTGCAAGGACGTGCCGGCGGAACGGCGGGCCGACCTTGAGATACGTGACCTGCCTGTGCTTGCGGCCGCCGCCGCGCACCGGCCGGCCCTGCTCCAGGCCACCAGGCCCGAGCTTCTCGCCGCCGTGGACCGGGCGCTGATCAATCAACGTCACTATCGGGAGCAGGATCCCGGCTTTCTTCCCGGGCAGGAGATCGATCACCGACTGTCCACGCACCGCGATCGGTTGACGTATGGGGATCTCATGGCACTCCGCATGGCGCAGGATGCCTTGTCGAGCCCCGAAGTCCGAGCGCACCTGTTTCACTTTGCCGATCGGGATGTGCATGACGAGACGACGGAGTACGGCGGTGTCATCGATCTCGACCACAAGGGACGCTTCAATGTCCGGGAGTTCCCGCCGCGTATGCGGGTGCACGACCGCCGGTTCGAGGCCTCCCAGGACATGTTCGACGCAGGCTATACGGCCCTGTTCCACTTTCACTATCACGCGCAGAAGCACCGGAACTTCGCCCACGCAGGCCCCGGAGCTGGTGATATGAAGTACGCCGACAACACGCGGGCCAACTGCCTGGTGCTCACCTTTGTCGATGAAAACACGATGAACGTGGATTACTACAGACACGACCGTGTGCTCGTTGACCTGGGCGTCATACTCCGCCCATCGTCCGGCTCGCCTCGCTGATGGGCGCCCGCCACGACATCGCCTTTGAGAAGTGGCACGGTCTGGAGAATGACTACGTCATCCTCCAACATCGGGCCGCGGCCGGTCTCAGCGTGTCCGAACTCGCTCGTTCCATATGTGATCGTCGAACCGGCGTGGGCGCCGACGGACTACTTCTGGTCGAGGCCCGCGATCGCGACGAGGTTGCATTTCAGATCGTCAATTCGGACGGCTCTTCCGCGGAACTGTGTGGCAACGGCTTGCGGTGCGCAGCGGCGGCCCATGTGCGAGCGGGGGGTGGCGACCGTCTTACCCTTCGGTCCGTGATTGGCGCACATCACGCAACGGTCCGCCCAGACGAGGACAGCTTTGACGTCGCGGTCGATCTCGTCCCGGTGCTGCTCGGGGAGGAGATGATCATTCCGTGGCGTGGGGGGACGCTCGCTGCCCGCATGGTGTCAACCGGCAATCCGCATGCCGTCATCGTTGTGAGCGGCGACGACGACGATGCGATCGACGACATGTTTGAGGCTGCCATGACGGCCCTTGGCGGCCGGGTCAACGTGCACATTGTGAAGGTCTCGCAGCCTGGCCGCCTGCGCATGTGGTCCCATGAACGCGGTGCCGGCGCGGTTCGAGCGTGCGCGACAGGCGCCGCTGCCGCGGTCGGTGTCGTTGCAACAGGCGAGTCCACCAGTTGGGATGTTCAGATGCCGGGCGGTGTACTCCAGGTCGCCCCGGGGACGTCGGACACGCCTGCCCGAACGAGAGGGCCAGCCACATTTGTGTGCGATGGTGTGTGGTCGTGTCCGGGAGATGTGTATGCTCGCGAGGGAGCCTGAACGTGTTGGAACTGCCTGTAGTCAAAGTGGAGGGGACGTTTGCCGAACTCGGTGAAGGCGTGGGCGATGCGCTTTCAGATGAGATCGCGAGCATGATTGATCGGCGGCGGTCGGCAGCGGAGGCTTACTTCGGGCTTCGCGACCGAGGAAGCTTCGACGACATGATTGGCGCGGCCAGGTCTTCACTGAAGATTCTGGAGCAGTGGGATCCGGAGGGATGGCAGGAACACGAATCGACCGCTGCGGCAGCCGGCGTGCCTGCCGATGTGCTCTATGCCGCCGCGAACTACAGCGACATGCGTGATGTCGTCACGCTGGAGGCCGACGCGGACGAGGGCTGCACGTCCATCGCAGTACCGTCGTCAGCATCGCGTGATGGCAACATTCTGGTGGGGCAGACCTGGGATCTTCACCCGCTGGACGTCGACTCGGTCGTCGCGGTGCATCGGACCCCTTTGGAGGGCCCCGAGACGTGGAGCGTGACCGTGGCCGGCGCGCCGACACTCATCGGGATGAACATCCATGGCATCTGGACGGGGACGACCAACATCAAGGTGCAGGGAATCAGGCCGGGTGTCGGATACATGAGCCTGCTCCATCGAGCCATTCGCTGCCGTGATCGCGAAGAGGCGGCTGCCGTGGTTCAACATGCGCCCCGCGTGGCGGCCCATACCTTCCTGCTGGCGGACGAGGGCGGCGCCATTGAACTTGAATGCTCCGCGACCATGACCGTCAGGCGGGATCTGGCCTGTACGCCGCTGGTGCGCACCAATCACTGCCTCGAAGGCCCGCTGGCCGGGGCGGACGCGGAAGCCCCGTCGTCGAGCAGTCTGCGTCGGGTCGATCGAGCCACCGAACTCGCGTCACATCGGAACCTGGACATGGAGTCCCTCAGGGTGCTCATGACCGATCGGGCTGACGGGGTCGACTCCATCTGTCGGCACGATGACGACGGCATGCCGACGGCGACAAACGCGTGCGTGATCGGCGAGCCGGCCAGACGGAGCATCCTGGCGTGCCGCGGGCCGGCGGATCGAGGCGCGTGGGTGCCGCTTCGCTTTCAGACCAGCGGCTGAACTACCATACGGGCCATGAGCAACATGGACGCCCGGATGATGGCAGCGCAGGAGGAACTACTCCATGCGATTGACGCCGCAACAGTTCACCTGACCAAGCCATGTCCCCCTGATCCGGATCGAGCCACCGTACTGGCTGACCTGGATGAACGACTCGCAGATGTCCGGGGCCGAGCGGGTGTTTACCCTGCGATCGGGTCCGGCCGTGGACGCGGCGCACTGGTCGAACTTGCAGACGGGTCGGTCAAGTGGGACATGATCATTGGTATCGGCGTGCACGGATTCGGGCATGGAGATCTCGACCTGACCCGCGTGGCGTTGGAGGCGGCCCTCCAGGACACCGTGATGCAGGGCAACCTTCAGTGCAATGCCGAGGCCATTGAGTTTGCCGAGGCGTTGCGGGCGGCGGCGCGGCGGGGCGGGGCCGACATGGACCATTGTTATCCGGCCTGCTCGGGTGCCATGGCCAACGAGAACGCGCTGAAGGTGTGCATGCAGGCCCGAAACGGTGCCGGCCGGGTGCTCGCGTTCCGAGACAACTTCATCGGCCGAACCGTCACGCTGTCACACATTGGCGACAGTGAGGGACACCGGGAGGGTGTGCCGCGGTCCATCGAAGTCGACTACCTGCCGTACTGGGACGCGGCAGATCCGGACGGGTCCACGGCGGAAGCCGTCGCCGCCCTGGAAGCGGCGCTGGAGCGGGCCCCAGACGAGCACGCATGCTTCGTCATGGAACTGGTGCAGGGCGAGGGCGGATTCGCGGCGGCGCCGGCGAGCTTCTTTCAGCCACTTCTTGAGCGGGCGCGGGCGGCAGGTGTGCCCATCTGGTTCGATGAGATTCAGACCTTCGGCCGCACCGACCGCATGTTCAGATTCGAGGGCCTCGGGCTTGGGCCCATGGCCGACGTCGTGACCGTCGGGAAGATGGCGCAGGGGTGCGCGGCGATGTGGCGGGCATCGCTGAACCCGCGGCCCGGACTTCTGAGCGGAACGTTTCTTGGATCGACCGCGGCAATGGCCGTGGGTCGGCGGGTCATCGAGCGGCTGGCGTCCGGAGACGCGTATGGCGAGGACGGGCGTCACGCGCGGCTCTTCAGGCAGTTCTCGGAGCGATGCGAAGCCATGGTCGCGGCCATCCCGGACTGCTTTCCTGACGTCGTCGGCGGCCGCGGTCCCATTCCCAAGTGGGGCGGTACCGGTGGCATGATGCGATTGACGCCATTCGGCGGCGACCGGAGTCGCATCGGCGCTCTGGTGCAGCGTCTCTTCCGTGATGGCGTCATTGCCTTCCTGTGTGGGCACGGTCCCGTGCATCTGCGGCTGCTTCCACCTGTCGGCGTGATTGAACCTGCGGATCTCGACGCGGTGCTGGACATCATCCAGGCTGCGATTGCCGCAGAAGGCGAGGAGGGCTGACGTGTTCGTCGTGCGTAGCGCCGTTGATGATGATGTGCCGGCCCTGCTGCGGCTGGCAAGGACCGTGCATTCGAGCAACCTGCCTCCAGACCCGGTGGCGCTCCGCGATCGGGTGGAGTGGTCTTCGGAGTGTTTCGCAGGTCGGTCCGGCGGCGATCCCGCCGTCTACATGTTCGTGCTGGAAGACACGACGGCGGGACGTGTTGCGGGAACGTCCAGCCTGGTGACCGGAAAGGGGACGGCGGACCGCCCGCGACTCTTCCTTCGGGTGCGAAAGCGTGAGCACTACAGCCGGGATCTGCAGGCCGGCCAGGTTCAGATGACGCTGCAACTTGGTCGCGATGCCAGTGGCCCGACGGAACTCGGCGGGCTGGTGATCGCGTCCTCGTGGCGAGGAAGCCCCCATCGGCTCGGATCGCTTCTGAGCAAGATGCGGTTTGCCTACATTGGGTCCTTCCCGGACCGCTTCGATCACAGACTGATCGGAGAGATCATGGGCGATCTCACCGCCGATGGACGGACGATGCTCTGGGATCATCTCGGACGGCGGTTCATCAACCTCTCGTACGTGGAGGCCGATGCGTTCAGCCGAACGAGCAAAGAGTTCATCATGTCGCTCTTCCCGGAGGGGGAGATCTACGCGTCATTGCTTCCTGCGGAGGCGAGAAGACTGATCGGACGGGTTGCGCCAGCCGCAGTCCCGGCCATGCGCATGCTCGAGCGGCAGGGCTTCAGGCGATGCGACGAAGTTGATCCCTTCGACGGCGGGCCAAACCTGGAGGCCGAGCGGGACGAGGTTCCTCTGGTCAGGCAGACCATCCAATGCGCTGTCGACGGGCTCGTTGAAGACGTGGCGGAAGGCTCGTCGTGCTTTGTGACGTCCGGGGCGGGGGGAGGCTTTCGGGGCATCAGGGCTTCCGTGGAGCGTCCCGATGGGGGAGGCGTCGTGCTCGCCCGCGCTGACGCGGAGTTGCTTGGCGTGTCTAAGGGTGATGAGGTTGGCGTGACACCTGAGTCTGCGGGTCAGCCGGAGTGAGCGGCCGCGACTTGATCGGTGGTACCTGGCAGCCCATCGAAGGGGAGGCACTCCGCTCCTGCAACCCGTCCAGGCCGGACGACTGCTGCTGGTCGGGTACGCCCGTCGTCGGTCACGTCGATGAAGCCGTCCGGGCGGCACGGGAACCGGCTGTGGCATGGGCCGAGACCCCGCTGGAGTCTCGGGCCGCGGTGCTGAGGCGGTTTGCTGAACTTGTGACCGAACGGGCAGGCGACCTTGCCGCATTGATTCTCCGGGAGACGGGGAAGACGCGGGCCGAGTCTGCCGCCGAGGCCGGGGCCCTGGCTGCAAAGATTGCCATCACCATTGATGGCCCGGGCGCGGCGAGAGTGACTCCATGGACCTTCCCGGTCAACGACTCTCGGAGCGGGGCCTGCACGTTTCGGCCGCACGGTGTGATGTCCGTGATCGGCCCGTTCAACTTCCCGATGCATCTTCCGAATGGCCAGATGGCGCCGGCGCTTCTGGCCGGCAATGCGGTCGTCTTCAAACCCAGCGAGCGGGCTGCTGCGTGCGGAGAGGCGCTCGTGCAGTGCTGGCACGACGCGGGGCTGCCCAGGGGTGTGGTGTCACTGGTTCACGGCGGTCCCACGGTTGCAAGCGAACTCGTGACGCACCCCGGTGTCGATGGCGTGCTCTTCACAGGCTCGTGGCCCGTCGGGCGGAAGATTCTTGAATCGTGCCTTGATGATCCGGGACGCATCGTGGCCCTTGAACTGGGTGGGAACAACCCCGCCATAGTGATGCCGGACGCCGATCTGCGGCAGGCGGTCATCGAGTGCGTACGCGCTTCGTTCGCGACAGCCGGGCAGCGATGTACCTGCACGCGGCGGATCATCGTCCACGAAGACATCGCAGATGCCTTCATTCCGGCGCTGGCCGCGTGCGCGTCCACGCTGCTTGTCGGAGACCCCGCCGGTGACGTCCCGGTCTTCATGGGGCCGGTCATCTCCGAGGCGGCCCGCGACGCCGTGCTGGCAGCGCAGTCGCGACTGGCCAGCGCCGGGGCGCGGGTCGTCGTGCCGTGCGTGCCTGTCGATGGCCCCGGGTGGTTCGTGACAGCCGGTGTCACCGAGGTGGAGACCTTCATCGGCGGTGAAGATCAGGAGATCTTCGGGCCACTCGTCCAGGTCTGCAGCGTCGGCTCACTCGACGAGGCGATCCGCGAAGCAGCGGCGACGAGATATGGGTTGGCTGCGTCGGTGTTTTCGGCGGACCGCAGCGTCTTTGAGACGGCCATGTCTCGGCTCAAGGTCGGATGCCTGAACTGGAACACCGGAACGGCTGGGGCGAGTAGTGCGCTGCCCTTTGGGGGCGTTGGGCGAAGCGGGAATCATCGGCCGGCGGCGGCGTTTGCCTCTGACTTCTGCGCGTATCCGGTCGCCAGTCTGCTCGAGACCGGTGATGCGGCGCCTGTTCCGGAGGGCCTGCTCTGGGACGACCGGTGGATTGACCGTGTGTGATGTGAAGGGCCTGGAGCAGCATCCGCTCGTGCGGGCTGTGTCCTCGGCGCTTGCGGCGGTGGATTGGTCGGCCACGTCAGGTGTTGTGGCGGCCGTCAGTGGTGGCCGGGACTCCGTAGCGCTCGCGGCCGCCATGGTGGCGTGCCAGGCGCGGGTCGGCCTGCCGCCGCTCACCGTGGCCCACGTGCACCACCATCGCAGAGCGGAGGCAGATGAGGAAGCGGACGCGGTCCGCAGGCTGGCCGGCCATCTGGCGTGCAACTTTGAGATTCGGCACATTCAACTCGGCGACGCGGCGACCCCTGCGGAACTGCGGGACGCGCGGTACGACGCATTGGTCGACGTGGCCGCCTCGGCCCGCGCGTCCACCGTTGCGACGGCCCATCAGGCGGAGGACCAGTTGGAGACGGTGCTGCTCGCCATGATTCGCGGCGCGGGACCACGGGGGCTTGTGGGGATGCGGCCGCAGCGGCCTCTGGGATCGGGTGTGCAACTCATCCGCCCGATGCTTCGGGCCAGCCGCGAGCAGGCGACGGATCTCTGCCGCGCCGCGGGCCTGCCCTGGCACGATGACCCGACCAATGTCGATCCCGACACCCTTCGAGGGCGGCTCCGAGCCGACGTCCTGCCCCTGCTCGAGGCGATTCGGCCGGGCGTGGCCGATCGATTGGCCCGCTCGACGTCCCTCCGCGCCGCCGCGGCCGACGCGCTGGCCGCTTCGGTCATGCATCCGGTGGACGGGCGATGGGATCGAAGCGAACTTGCCAGCGTGGGGGAGGGCCTGCGGGTGGCCTCGATTGAGGCCGCGGCGATGCGACTGACGGGCTCCGCCGATGGTCTCTCCGGAGAAACGCTGCGGCGGGCCAGTGCGGCCATTGCCGATCGCAAGCGTCACCGGCGGCTCTTTGAACTCGGAGCCGGCGCCATGCTCGTTGTGGAGGCCGACGCCGTCCGAATCGATCAGGCGACTCAGCCGATCGAATCGCGGCCGCCCATGTAGGGCCGCAACACTTCGGGAATCTCGATCGTGCCGTCGGATCGCTGGTGCATCTCCAGCAGCGGCACCAGAATGCGCGGGCTCGCCAGCACGGTGTTGTTCAGTGACCAGCAGAATGTGGTGCCGTCGTCTTCGTCGCGGTATCGAAGGTTGAGCCGCCGACACTGGTAGTCGTGAAGTCGGGAGGCACTGTGGGTCTCACCCCACTCGCCAGTCGGTCGGCCTGCCTCGTTCAGTGGGCCCCGGCCAGGCATCCAGCACTCGATGTCGATCATGTCCGCATTCTTCGGCCCGAGGTCGCCCGTGCAACATTGCAGCAGTCGATAGGCAAGCCCGAGACGTTGAAGGATGGACTCGGCCGTTGCGATCATCTCCGCGTGGTGTCGGCGTTCTTCTGCCTCGTCCGCGCGGCAGAT
>JASMLR010000002.1:27938-294068 GCA_030748575.1 Phycisphaerales bacterium
CGTTGAAGGATGGACTCGGCCGTTGCGATCATCTCCGCGTGGTGTCGGCGTTCTTCTGCCTCGTCCGCGCGGCAGATTACGACCTGCTCAACCTTGTCAAACTGATGGATGCGGTACAGGCCCGCCGTATCACGTCCCGCCGCGCCCGCTTCACGCCTGAAACAGGTCGATCGAGTCGCCATCTTCATCGGAAGCGATGCCGCTTCGACAATCTCGTCCGCGTGCCTCCCCATGAGCCCGACTTCGCCGGTGCCGGCGAGAAACAGGTCCTGCCCCGCGCCGCGGGCCGACTCTTCGATGTGATAGGCCTGCTCGCGGCCTTCCGGGAAGAACCCCGTGCCGAGCATGCACTCCTCCCGAACAATGACCGGTACGGACACGGGGGTGAAGCCAGCCTCACTCGTGATGACGTCCATGGCGAATTGAAGCACCGCTTCGTGAAGTCGCATGCCATCGCCGATCAGGCTGTAGTGGCGTGTTCCGCCAACCTTGACCGCCCGCTCAAAGTCGACCAGGCCAAGTCGGTCCACCAGTTCAAGATGCGTTGCGGGTTCGAAGCCACGCTGGCCCTGGAACGGCGTGGCGGGGTCAAAGCCGTCCGGGCTCCACCGTCGGATTTCCACGTTGTCTGCCGCCGAGCCACCTCGGGGCACGTCGGCGTCGGCCGGTAAGGGGACGTGCAGCAGGAGTGCCCGAAGCGGGCTATCCATCTTCGCGACCTCGGCCTCGGCGTCCTGCACTTGTTTTTTGAGGGCGGCTGGTCGCGTCTCAAGTTCGGCAATTTCGGCCTCAATCGCAGCGACATCGCCGGCGTCCGCGGACTTGAGCTGGCCCTTGAGCGCGCCGATGCGGGGGCCGATCTCCTTGGAGATCCGCTTCTGTTCAGCGCGGGCCGACTCCTGTCTCGACAGCGCTTCCCGGCGGGCGGCATCCAGTTCGAGCAGGGCCGGAATGTCCACATCGACACCCTTTTCCTGAGCGCCGACGATGAACCGCTCGGGGTCTTCACGCAATGCCTTCAGGTCGATCATGTGCGGAAGTGTACCGGGCTGAGGTCCGCCTTCGTCGAATCAGCGGAAGACCGGCGGTGCCGCCCATCGCATGCGTTCGAGAAGAATCCGCCAGAAGGGTTCGCCCGGTCGAGTGACCATTGGAATGGTCTGGTCGTGCCGAAGGACCTGCACCCTGTCTCCCTCACGCAGCGGCGACTGCTGTTGGCCGTCAACGACCAGCGTCGTTCCCTCGTTGCACCGGCGAACCTCGATCTCGACGCCGCGAACAGCATCCATGACGATCGGCCGAAAGGCAAGAGACTGGGGTGCGATGGGGGAAACGACGAGCGCGTCGACGCCAGGCCCGATGATCGGCCCGCCAGCAGACAGGTTGTGCGCCGTCGAGCCGGTGGGGGAGGCGACGATGAGTCCGTCACCGCGGAGGTGCGGCCCGTGCACCCCTCCGATACGCAGCACGGCCTCGATCATGCGGTACGGCGGGCCGGCTGTGATGACCGCGTCATTCACCGAGACCGTACGGACGACCGATCCACTCGACTCATGCACCACCTGAAGCAGCATGTGCTGTCGAATGGGTGGCTCGCCGCCGAAGACCACATCGGCTTGATCTCGAAGTGCGTCGTGGTCGAAGGCGGCGAGAAAGCCCAGACGACCGCAGTTGACCCCGATCAGGGGAAGATCACGCCCGACGAGCCGCCGGGACTGCCCGATGACTGCGCCGTCGCCGCCCACAACCACCGCCAGGTCCGCGGCGAGTCCCTCCGGGAGTTGGCCACCGTCGGGGCACGGATCGTTCAGAAACGCGGAGACATGCGCCCGCAAGTCCTTTTGAATGGCGTCCATGACGCCGCAGATGTCATCGCGGGACCGGTCACCGAGGAGGAGCACGCGGGGTTTGTCTCGGGCGGTCATGGGGGCAGTATCGTTCACAACGGGCCCGCCGGCTACCCGACGATTCCCTTCGTCAGTCGCATGAATGCAGCTTCCAGATCGACGCGGCCTCGCCTGAACTCACGGAGCCGAAAGCCCGCGGTGATCAGGCGTGACGGAATCTCCGAGGGGTCGAGTTGCTGGGCGGGGTCCAGGGCGATCTGAAGGACCGCGTCCCCGCCCACCCGCTCCAGACGCACCTTGGAGATGCCTGGAACGGCTTCGAGCAGTTGGGCGGCTTCTTCCGGTCGAGCTGCGACGATCGCCTCGTAGGAGACGCCGGATTCCGCAACGCGGAGCGCTTCCTCCATGGCTCCCGAGAAGCACAACGAGCCATGTTCAATGATTCCGACGCTGTCACAGAGTTCCGCTAGTTCGCTGAGAATGTGCGACGAAATGAGAATAGTCTTGCCGATGCGTCGCAGTTCCTTGAGCAACTCGCGAACCTCGACCCGTGCTCGCGGGTCGAGCCCTGCAGCGGGCTCATCCATCAACAGCACTTTCGGATCGTGCAGGAGTACGCGGGCGATGGAGAGACGCTGGCTCATTCCTCGACTCAGCCCTTCCACCTGCATCGTGGCTTTGTGGGTCAGGTCGGTGATCTCGAGCGCGTCGGACACGACCGATCGCCTTCTGGATCCGTGAATGCCGTAGCAGGCTGCGAAGAACTCGAGATACTCCGAGACGAGCATGTCGTCATAGGTGCCGATGAAGTCGGGGACGTATCCGATGATCGGTCGAATGAGCGCGTTCTGATAGCCCACCGTGAGGCCGTCGATCCTCGCTTCGCCCCAACTTGGCTTCAGGAGCGTTGCGAGTATGCGGATGGTGGTCGTCTTGCCTGCGCCGTTCGGGCCGATGAAGCCGTAGCACGACCCTTCCTCGACCGTGAGGTTGAGGTTGTGCAGCGCCTTGAGGTCGCCGTAGGACTTCGAAAGGTTGATGGTCTCGATGATCGGCATGGCTGTAGCGGTGACTCTACCGCACCCCTGAAAACGGGTCCGGTCGAGGAGGCGCGTCCGGAAGCCAGGTGCTCCATCGCAGCATGGTCTCACCCAGGGGCGGGTCGATGGGGTCGCCGTCGATGAACATGGGGACGGGGAGCGGATCGTCTTCGACAAAACCGGTGATCAGAAGCATCGGACCGCCGAGGCCCGCGCCAAGGTCCAGATCGGCCGCAAATCCTCTCGCCATGCGGTGAACCGCAGGTGGTGCCGGGTCACTGCCGGCGGGCCAGTGCGGCGGGGGCGTGAGGCGATAGAGCCCCAACAGTTCAACCGCGTCATGTCGGGGCGGCGCAGCAGATCGAAGACCAAACATCTTGTGGATGCCTGCCGCCAGAGACTCAAGGTGCGCCGATGCCGCATGGCCAGCCTCGGGCTCAGGCAGCGTTGCCAGATCGAGGACACCACCGGGAGGGATGGGGTCCGTGAGCGACCACGCCCACACGTTGGCCGGCATGGAGGGTGGGCCGCCGTCTCGACGCGGGGGTCGTCTGGACTCGACCCAGAGCAGCGTGACATCCCGCAGCGGCGAGGCCAGGCCGCTTTGGAGACGCCCGCTCAGTTTCAGGCGGCCGGCTGCATCTCGCACCGTCGTGACCGGGGCGACGCTTCGGAGCCACGGGCCGTCGTCGGCCGCATTCGAATACCCGAAGCGTTCCATGGCGAATGATTGCGACGTGGCTCGGGCTTGCATGGGCACCTGATGCGGTGACTCGGCATCGGTCCGCAGCAGTCTGGTGTCCATGAAGGTGGCCCGGCCCGGGCCCTTGGTCGCCCACGTGTCGATACGGGCGGGAAAGCCATCAACGCCGGCGATCCCGACGTCGCGGCGCCCAGCGCCCGGAATGCGAAGGTCCACCCAACTCCGCACTCGCTGTACCGGTGTGTGCGCCAGTTCATCCACGATCGTGAAGTGTCTCCCCTCGACGCCGCTGAGGCTCACGCCCCCCGCGACGGCCCAGGCGGCCACAGCGCCGACCCCACCGAGCACGCCAAATGCTGGCCACGCCAGATCGGGCCGGCCCAGACGATGCAGGCCCCACCACAAGCCGGGCCCACCGAGCAGAAGCCACCCGATCACCCACCCGAAGACCAACGCCAGTCTGCCCCCGGCGGCCACGGTCTGTTGAATCCCGGAATTGACGATGTCGTCTGAAAGGGGGGTGATGGTGGCGGCCGCTGGCGGCAGTCGCGAGCCTTCCGCGCGCTGCCGCCGCTGCCGTGGTGTGAGGGCGT
This sequence comes from Phycisphaerales bacterium, assembly GCA_030748575.1. GTDB lineage: Bacteria > Planctomycetota > Phycisphaerae > Phycisphaerales > SM1A02 > UBA12567. Next base: position 32,122 of record JASMLR010000002.1, read on the forward strand.
CACCGCGGCGGCCAAGGATCGGATTCCAGAAGGTGGCGGCGGCTGGGAGGGGCCCGGTCTGGTCCTCCTGCACGGTGTAGCGGGTCAGCACGGGCGAGGCCACGTCCAGGCCAAGGACCGTCAGCCTTCCATGGCCGGCGGGTCTGGCGATGGCAAGCGGCTGGCCCGAGGGCGAGGCAAGAACCTCATGCCAGGGCTGACTCGGCCCGACCGCACCCGGGAAGACGGTGATCGGAAGGTCACCCGGCTGCAGTGGCGCCAGGGGGTCCGGTGATAGCGCCGTCGCGAGCGACCTGAGCGAGATCGAGACCCGCTCGCTCGGAGGGTCGAGTACCTGGGGCCACAGCGGGCGGCTTCCTCGAATCTCCCACGGATCGCCCACCGTTGGGAGCGACACGATGAGGTGCCCGCCCGCTTCGAGCCACCCGCGGAGCGCATCGCGTGATGCGGCCGACAGATCGTCCGGGCGGCCGGTCATGAGTATGGTCGACGCAGGTGCCAGGCCCGCTGCATCGTCGGGGACTGCGTCGGGTGGGATCGTCCGAACGAACGTTTCGATGGTGGTCCAGGGAGTGATGCTGGCCGTCGTCTGGGCGTCGTAGTCTTCGAGGCCGCCGCTGCGGTCGCCGACAACAAGGATGAGTTCGGCGCCCTCGTCCAACGACAAGACGCCCGGGTCGGTGTCCGACACCTGGGTCGAGGCCAGCAGGGTGAGATCGTCCGGGTGGCGCAGCGAAATCCTCATGGGCCGATCAGTCACTCGGGGGACCAGCCCGTAGATCCACTCACGAACCGGCGCGCCCGCGAGCGGAATGGACTGTGACCGCGCGACGGTGTCGCCGTCAGGGGTTCGTGACTCCCATTCAAGCACGTAGGCGCCGGGCTCAAGTGATCCGGGATCAACCGCAACCTCAATCCCCGCATATCGCCCCGGCGGAAGTACGTTGGCTGCCCCCGCCTGAACGACTTCGATGGTTGGCGGCGCGGCCGCAGCACGCAAGCACGGCGTCATCGCCGCTCCTGTCAGGACCACGGCGAACTGGAGGCGCCGATTCAAGGCCGCCCCATGGCCGCCATGGACGCAATGACGGCCGCGTGGGAGCGTGTGCCGCCCCGGTAACTCGCGACGTCGAACTTCTCGTTTGGTGAGTGCACGCGATCGTCGTCCAGCCCGAAGCCGATCAGCAGCGAGTCCGCGCCAAGCACCGTCTGGAATGAGCCAACGACCGGGATGGACCCGCCGCAGCCGACGAGCACGGCTCGTCGGTTCCAGATCTTCTCAAGGCCGACCTGTGCTGCCTCCAGCCAGGGGGAGGCGGTGGGCACCTGAATCGCGGGGTTGCAGCCGTGCGAGACGATGGACCAGGTGCACCCCTCCGGGAGGGCCTGGTCGAGGTGCCGGCGGATCGCCGCCTCAATCGCGGCCGGATCCTGCCCGGGGACGAGTCGGCAACTGAACTTGGCGTTGGCCTGCGCCGGGATGACCGTCTTTGCGCCCTCCCCTCCGTACCCGCCGGTGATGCCATTGATGTCGAGCGTCGGTCGTGACCAGATGCGTTCAAGCACACTGCATCCGGCTTCGCCCGTCGATGACGAGAGTCCCGCTTCCGCGAGGAATGCCGACGCATCGAATCCAAGATTGTTCCACTCAGTCAACTGCGCATCGGAGGGGTTCTGGACACCATCGTAGAACCCGTCGATCGTCACGCGCCCGGAAGCGTCGTGCAGGCCGCCGAGGATCTTCGCAAGTTCGTTGAGCGGGTTGACGACAGCGCCTCCGAACATGCCCGAGTGCAGATCGTGGCTCGGGCCGTGCAATGTGACGTCCAGATAAACCATGCCGCGAAGCATCGTCGTGATGGCCGGCGTGCTCGGATTCCACATTCCGGTGTCGGACACGATGCATACGTCTGGCCGGAGTTCGTCGGCGTTGGCTTCGAGGAATGGATCGAGGCTTGGGCTTCCGCTCTCTTCTTCGCCTTCGAGCAGTACGGTCGCCCGAATGGGAATGCCACCTCCGACGTCATTCCAAGCGCGGAGCGCTTCCAGGAACATCATGAGTTGACCTTTGTCGTCGGCGGCACCTCTGGCCACGATCTGCTCGCCGTTGGCGCCGGCTCGAAGCACCGGTTCAAACGGCGGCGCATCCCAGAGTTCCAGCGGGTCGGGTGGCTGCACGTCGTAGTGGCCGTAGTACAGGATGTGCGGCGCGTTCGGTGGACCGTCGACATGCCCGACGACCATCGGGTGCCCCGTCGTCTCACGTACTGCAGCCTTGAAGCCTGACTCTGTCAGATACCGGGCGCATAACTCAGCCGCCGTCAGGACGTCGGCGTCATGGTCCGAGTCCGTGCTGACACTCGGAATTCTCAAGAGGTCGAAGAGCCGCTGCATCTGGGACTCGTGTGTCGAGTCGAGGTGTGCCAGGACCGTGTCGAGTGATGTTGACATGAAGGGGTCTCGGTTCAGGACGTCTCAGAAGCCATGCCATGGAAGGCAGGCCGGGTCAATGAAGTCTTCCGCCTCCTGGGCGCACTGCACGACACCATCCTCGATGGCAACGACAACGGGGGGCGTCATCAGCCAGTCCACGCCGACGGGCAGCTCCACTTCGGCGCAGTCCACACATGGATTCTCGAGTTGCCCGTCCTCGATGAAGCCTTCCTTCATCTCCGGGATGGCGACGATCGTCGTGGGGGCCGGCGGATCGTAGGAGAAGTACTCCAGCAGCAGGTCGTGGCAGTGTTCGCACGTCCTGCTGTAGAAGATGAGGTACTGCCGGCCGTCCTCCAGGGAATCCGGCAGGGCGGTCACCCAGGAAATCAGGTCGATGTCACGTACACGCCGGCCGGGCCAGTCCGAGGTGTCCAGACTGTAGTAGCCCGGGAGTGTGCGGCCGGGCGTCTCGGTCGTGATGGGGTCGATGGTCTGCGCCGGCGCATCGGTGGACTCAACCTCGGTGGGGCCGCCGACGTCACCGGAGACGGCGCCCACCCGGATGAATGTTGTCAGGCCGAGGGCCACCGTAGTGATGGTCGCCAACGCCCAGGCGATGCGATTTGATGCCACACGGACCGGCCGGACAGGAAGTCCGATCGTGAGGATGAGGAGCGTGAGGTCGATGGAGAGCATGAGCCATGCTGGCGGCGAGTAACTCCCCAAGCATCCGCAATTGGTGAGGTTGCCATTGAAAATCTCGTACAACAGCACGCCGCAGAACGTCGACAACATGACGATCGCGCAACTCTTTGCCAGTCGCGGAATGAAGAGCATGATGGCGACGGCGGCGAATTCAATGGTGATGAATATCGAAAGGGCCGCGTACAGGTCCCATCCTGCTCCGTCGAGCAACTTGCGGAGGTGTTCAGGCAGGAGCTTCGGGGTCCGCTCCACGAGTTTGGTGGCGGCACCCACGGTGATCCACAAGGGAACGATGAGCCGAACGAGCACCAGCCCGGCTATGCCGGCGGGACCGTACGACGGAGATGTGCGAGAAGGATCGGTCACGTGGTCTGGTCTCCCTGCGGTCTGGTCGCCCACGCATCGAGGCCTTCACAGAGCAGGTGAATGAGTACCTGATGGGCGTCCTGAACATGAGCTGAGTCATTGGCGTCGACGACGATGGCGTGGTCACAGAGCGGCAGGCTCTCGCCGCCGTCTCCGCCGAGCAGCCCGACGGTCGCGCAGCCCATGGCCCGCGCGGCCGTCAGCGCATTGACGATGTTGGCGCTTCGGCCCGATGTTGAGAGGACAACGAGCACGTCGTGTTCGCTTGCCAGTGCCTGCAGCGGCCGCGTGAAGATCTGTTCGAATCCGAAGTCGTTGGCAATACAGGTCAGTGCCGTCGGGTCCGCGGCGAGCATGGCTGAGGCCAGTGGACGCCGATCCGCGCGGTAGCGGCCCACGAGTTCTTCGGAAAGGTGCAGTGCCTGCGCAGCAGAGCCGCCGTTGCCGGCGGTCCAGATAGTCCCGCCCGCTTGCAGCCGATCGATCATGAGATCGAGCATGGCTGCGACGACATCGCTGTGCTGTTGCAGCGACTGGACGGCGCGGGTGGAGCCTTGGAGCCGCGCTTCGATCATCTGTGTGTGTTCCATCAACCTACGACCGCCCTTCCGACGCGTGATGACGCCTCCGCTGCAAGCGCCGCGCAGGCTGCGTCGATGTCTTCTCTGGTGGTAAATGCGCCAACGCTCAAGCGAACCGCGCCTCCCCGATCCAGCGTTCCCATTGCAGCATGGGCGTAGGGAGCGCAGTGAATGCCAGCCCGCGTGAGGATTCCATGCTTCGACTCCAGCACGCTGGCCAGTTCCGCCGGCTCCCGCCCGTCGATTTCAACCGCGAAGACGCCGCAGCGGTTGGCGGGATCTCGGGGGCCGAACAGGCGGAGCCCTGGTATGGAGAGCAGACCTTCGAGCATCGCTTCGGTGCAGCGGGCATCACGCTCGTGGAGGTGGCTCCACGGGGTGTGTATGGCCCACTCAAGGGCCGCGCCGAGCCCGACGATCCCGGGCATGTTGTGCGAGCCCGATTCGTATCGATCAGGAAGTTCCATCGGCTGCACGTCGGACTCGCTTCGCGAGCCCGTTCCGCCAAGCCGCACGGGTGCCACGGTCGACTCCATTCCGGGCCGGATCCAGAGTCCGCCCGTGCCGAGCGGTCCCAGGAGCCCTTTGTGGCCGGGAAAGGCGAGGAGGTCGACGCCCAACGCCCTGACGTCAACGGGGCGGTGCCCCAGCGTCTGGGCGGCGTCAACCAGCAGCGGGACACCGGCATGCCGGCAGCGGTCGGCAATCGCCGCGATGGGCTGAACCGAGCCGGTGACGTTGGATCCGTGGTTGACGGCAACCAGGCTGGTGTGCGGGCCGATGGCCTCGGCAATCTCGTCGGGGTCGACAAGGAAAGTCTCGGGGTCAACACGCACGTAGGTGGTGCTCACCCCGTCTGCTTCCAGATCACGCAGTGGCCGCAGCACGGAGTTGTGGTCCATGCGAGTCGTGACGACATGCATCGGTCTGCCCGCTCGCCGGGCACTCCTGACCGTGCCTTCGATCGCAAGCGAAAGCGCGTCGGTGCAGTTGAGGGTCAGGATGATCCGATCCGGATCATCCACGCCGATGGTCTGGCACAGTGCGGTCCGGCAGGCCAGCATGGCTGCCGCGGCGTTGTGGACTTCGTCGTATCCGCCCCGGCCCGGGCTTGCTGGAATGCCCGCTTCCCATGCATGCATGGCCGGCCCGATGGCGGGGGCCTTCGGGTAACTCGTTGCGGCGTTGTCGAAATACCGCCGTTGGGTCGACTCGACGGACATGCCGGGAGTATACCCACGGGCCCTCGGCGTTCGATGCCGCGGGCAGGGTCGACAGCCGACCGACCTGCTACACTCGAAGGCCCCGAAGACACCTCGAAACCACCTGCTGGAGGGGGGGCACGGGGTGGACGTGGAGTCGGGCGAAGGAGCCAGATGATGGTCGTGATGCAGGTGGGCATGGCGTGTGTGATGTGCGGATTTGCCGCCCCCGATGCGGGAGGCGTATCTCCGGAGGATCTGGCCGCGCAGCTGAACAGTCATGCATCGGTGAAGGCTCCCCCGGCCGAGACGGCATGGGCGGCGCTGGCACCGGCGATCCGGGCGTTGCCGGCACCTCCCGACACCGTGGAACCGCTGCGTCAGGATTCCATCTGGCCGGGCATGGCCGATTGGGACGCGGTATCAGCGTGGGCTGCCGCAGGTGGCGACCTTGCCGAGGCCATCACGGACGCGGCGCAGCGGCCGGTGTTCGGAATCAAGTACGGCGTCGCCGCCGCAGCCCCCGAGGATGCCGCAGCCGGACTGGTTGTCGAGTTGGGAACGGAAGACGACCGTTTGATCCTGCCGTCATTCCGGTATCTCGATGGGGTGGCGGAAATGGCCGTCTGGACCGTCGCTGAGACGTACAGGCTTGCCGAAGCGGGCAAGGCCCAGGAGGGGCTGACGCTGCTGCTGGACGAACTCATGGTGCTCAGGCGGCTCGCGGATCGCGAGTTCATGGACGAGAAGGAGGCGGCGCTGACGCTGCTTGCCTCCGGGATGCATGTGTTCCGTGACGTGACGTATCGCTATATGGACGACCTCTCCGGAGCGTTTCTGACGCACGCGGCGCTGCACGACATTCCGAGCCTGAGCCCGGGCCGCGAGAGCCTGTTCATGCCGGAGCATGACATGCGTTTGTGCGAGGCCTTGCTGCAGAACTCGTTTGATCAGTCGCTCGGTCTGCCGCTTGCTGACGAGTTCCCGGCAGTATTCACCGAGGTGCAGGTGGCGGCCACGAACCGGCCGTTGCAGCGATTCGGAGCCAGGCGACGGTGGGAGTCGATCTACGAAGGCCAGGACAGTCTGGAAGCCAACAAGGCACGCCTCCAGCTCATTTTCGACGACTGGTGGCGTCGTTGGCGGTCCTCCGACGAGGACATGATGGGCCGACTGATTCTGGATCAACAGTCACAGTTCGAGTTGATGAACATCGCGAGATTTGCGGCGATCGACGCCGTGATTCACGACATGAGGAATCTCTTCAAGGCTCGAACGCGTTTGCAGATGGAAGTCAATGCATCGGCGACGGCGGCTGGCTTGGCCGCGTACAGGATCGAACGCGGTCTGTATCCCCAGACGCTGCGAACCGCGTTCGGCATCACGATGAACAAGGAATGGGCGAAGGACGGCCACGCGACGGTCAGCGAGGGCTATCGGCCATGGTTCAGATACCGAAGACTCGAGGCGCCCGCAGACCTCGATATCGGGACGGCCCGCGTCGAGATTCCCGCAGGTATCGGGCTGCTGTACAGCACGGGGCTCGACGGCGTGGACGGGTTGGCAACGCGACACGCGGATGAGCGGTGGCAGGGTGATCTGATCATCTGGCCACCGACCGAGGAACTACTTCGCGGCGCTGAGAAGCCTGACGCCAAAGCGACGCCTCCGTCCCGTTGATCCTCAATCAGGGAGCGAGATTCATGAGCGGTGACTCCAGTTCGGAGCGTGTAGTGATCATTGGCAGTGGCCCGGCCGGTTGGACGGCGGCCATTTACGCAGCCCGGGCGGACCTGGAGCCTGTGTGCCTGATCGGCGTGCCCCGATCCAACCCCGCGCCCGTACTGCCCGGGGGGCAGTTGATGCTGACGACTGAAGTCGAGAACTACCCGGGCTTCCCAGAGGGCATTTCCGGTCCCGACATGATGCAGGGCTTTCAGCAGCAGGCGGAACGGTTTGGCACCCGGGTTCGGGGGGTCGATGTGACGGCGTGCGACTTTTCGTCCCGGCCCTTTACGCTGACGACAAGCGAAGGCGATACCGTCAAGGCCGACTCCGTCATCATCGCGACGGGCGCGACTGCGAACTGGATCGGCCTGGACAACGAACTGCGGCTGGCGACGTCTGGTGGGGGGGTGAGCGCATGTGCCGTCTGTGATGGTGCGTTGCCGGTATTCCGGGATCAGCCGCTTGCGGTCGTCGGCGGTGGGGACAGCGCCATGGAGGAAGCCTCCTATCTCGCCAAGTTCGGGTCCAAGGTCTATGTGATTCATCGCCGCGACACACTTCGCGCTTCGAAGGCCATGCAGGAGCGGGTGTTGTCCAACGACGCCATTGAGATGGTCTGGGACAGTCAGGTCGTCGATGTGATCGGCGAGACGGTGATTGAGGCCGTGGAGCTCGAAAACACCAAGACCGGTCAACGCTCCCGGCTCGACGTGCGGGGTCTCTTTGTGGCGATCGGCCATACGCCGGCGACGTCATTCCTGGAGGGCAGCGGCGTGTTGCTTGACGACGCAGGCTATGTCGTTGTCGATGGTGGATCGTCACGCACCAATATTGACGGCGTGTTTGCGGCGGGCGACGTCGCCGACTCGATCTATCGTCAGGCGATTACGGCTGCCGGCATGGGGTGCAAGGCTGCACTTGACGCCGAGCGGTGGCTCTCCGAGCACGCGGACTGATCAGGCTTCCGGGGTCGCCGGCGTGTCCGGTGTGATTCGGGTCATGATCCGTGCGCCCACCGCGTCCCCCCAGACATTGACGGTCGTGCGGCACATGTCAAGGATGCGATCAACGCCCAGAATCACGCCAATGGCGGCGACCGGCAGCGTCGGCGCGTCGCCGAGGCTGCCGTTGACTGCTGCAATCACGATGACCATGGTGACCAGGCCCGCCGAGGGAATGCCCGCAGCGCCGACGGCGGCCAGTGTGGCGGTGACGACGACCAGAATGAGTTGCCCGAACTCAAGTTCGATGCCGTACAACTGGAACAGAAACACGACGGCAACTGCCTCATACAAGGCCGTCCCGTCCATGTTGATCGTCGCGCCGAGCGGGAGGACGAAATTGCCTGCCTGCTCAGAGCACTCGCCTTCGTCGATCGCCGTCTCGATGGTGACTGGCAGCGTGGCACTGCTTGAATCGGTGCCGAACGCCGTCAGCAGGGCCGGCTTCATTTTGCCCATGAACTGGAAGGGGCGCACGCGGCCGAAGAGTCGCAGGATGAGCGGCAGCACGATGGCGCCGTGAATGAGCAGACCCAGCAGCACGGTCCCCATGTACCCGCCGAGAGGTCCGGTGACGTTCTCGAGGCCGATGCGGCCGACGGTCCATGCGACGAGGAGAAACACGCCGATGGGGGTCAACCACACGACCCATTGAATGAGGGTCATCAGTCCTTCAAAGCCCGCGTCGAAGAATTCTCTCGCGGCGCGGGTCCGTTCGCCTCCGGCCGCCAGGGCAAGCCCCAGCCCGATGGCGAACACAATGATGCCGAGCGGCCTGCCGGCGCTCATCTCGGACACGATGTTCGTGGGGATCAGCTGATACAGAATGTTGGTCCAGGTGCCGCCCATCGTCTTGGCGTCGACCTTGGCCGACAGCGAAGCGTCCGCGGCAAAGGCCGACTCTCCGCCGGCGCGAACAGATGCCTGGACGTCGGGGGGGAGGGACCCCGGATCGAAAAAGGTGACGAGCGCGGTGCCGATCGTGACCGCGATCAGCATGGTTGCGAAGTAGTAGACGAGCGTGGCCCCGCCCAGGCGGCCCAGTTTGCGAGGATCGCCGATTCTCGTGATGCCCGCGACCACACTGAACAGCACAAGGGGGATGACCAGCAGCTTGAGCGGCCGGATGAGTACGAGGTCTCCGGCGACCTTCGTCCAGTGGTCGCCACCGATCTCGCTTCCGTGCAGCGCGAATTGGCCGACGATGGCCCCCAGGACCATTCCCGTGACGATCAGCGTGGTGAGCAGAGTGGCTGGCTTCATGCCGCCAGCCTACCGATCGCGGGCCGATCGTGTCAGACGCTGGCTTCCTCGACCACCGAGACGTGCAACTCGTCGAGTTGCTCGCCGTCCACCGGCCCGGGGGCGTCGGTCATGAGGTCGGCACCGTTCTGGGTCTTCGGGAAGGCGATGACGTCTCGAATGTTGTCGGTGCTCGTGAGCAGCATGACGAGCCGGTCGAGGCCGAACGCGACGCCACCGTGAGGGGGAGCGCCTTGTTTCAGGGCGTCGAGCAGGAAGCCGAACTTGACGGCCCGTTCCTCTTCGCTCAGGCCGAGAATCCTGAAGACCGTCTCCTGCACTTCGGGGTCGTGGATACGGATGGACCCACCGCCGATCTCAGATCCGTTGAGCACCATGTCGTATCCGGCAGAGACGACGGCGCCGGGGTCGGTCTCGAGTTTCTCGATGTCTTCCGGGAGCGGAGCAGTAAACGGGTGGTGCTCGCTGAGCCACCGCTGCTTGTCCTCGCTCCACCGGAACATCGGGAAGTCGACCACCCAGAGCGCCTTCCAGGCGGTGGTGTCGACCAGATCCAACACGCGGGCCGCATGCAGCCGAACCTGACCGAGTGACTCGCAGGCATGGAGCCAACTGTCGCAGCCCATCAGGATGGTGTCGCCCGGCTCAATCTCGAGGGTGGCGGCCAGATCATCGGCCACGTTGTTGATGAACTTCGCGATGCCACCTTCAAAGCCGTTCTCAGTGACTTTGGTCCACGGCAGCCCGCCGGCTCCGTGCGTCTTGGCCGTCTCCTGAAGCTGGTCGAGGACTTTCCGCGTGAGCTTGTCGGCCGACGCGGGGATACGAATCGCCTTGACGACGCCATCCTCTTTGGCCAGTGCTGACTGGAACACCTTGAAGTCCGTCCGCCCTGCGATCTCCGAAATGTCCGTGAGCGGCAGGTCGAACCGCAGGTCGGGGCGATCCGATCCCCAGACGTCAATGGCTTCACGCCAGGACATCCGCGGGACCTGGCCGAGGTCGAGGCCCAGCAGGTGCTTGAAGACCCGCCGCACGAAGCCCGTCATGATCTTGAGGACTTCGTCGCGGTCGACAAAGGACATCTCCAGATCGATCTGGGTGAATTCCGCCTGCCGGTCGGCCCGCGGGTCCTCGTCTCGAAGGCACTTGCAGATCTGCAGGTACCGGTCGCATCCTGCGACCATCAGAATCTGCTTGAAGATCTGCGGGCTCTGCGGGAGCGCGTACCACTTGCCGGGGTAGATGCGGGACGGAACGATGAAGTCACGGGCGCCTTCCGGTGTGCTCTTGATGAGCAGCGGCGTCTCGACCTCAAGAAATGACAGGTTGTGAAAGTACTGGCGTGTCAAGGCGCACAGGTCGTGTCGCATCTGCAGCGTTCGCTGCATGGAGGGCCGGCGCAGGTCGATGTATCGATGGCGAAGCCGCACTTCCTCTGAGATCTTGGACGCCTCGTGGTCATCGGGGAGAATGGGCGGGTTGCTCGCTCTGGAGAAGATGGTCAGGCCTTTGCCCCGAATCTCGATCTCGCCGGTTGCGAGTCTCGGGTTGACGCCACCTTCGCGTCGTCCGACGGCGCCCGTGATCTGAACGACGTCTTCACGGCGAAGTGAGCGTGCTGCTTCCATGACCTCCGGGTCGCAGTCCTCCTGGTCGAAGACCGCCTGCGTCATGCCCGCTCGATCTCGAACATCCACGAACACGAGCCCCTTGCCCTGATCGCGGAAGGTGTTGACCCATCCGCAAATGGTGGCACTGGTATCGATCTGATCCAGACCGAGTTCGCCGCAGGTGTGGGTGCGCATAGCCATGATGTCGGTGGACTCCTCGCGTGCCGATGTTCATCCCCGGAGCTTGAAGCGACGCATTGTATCGCATCTCTCCAGCCTGCCGCCCAGTCGCCGCTGGAACTGTATCCTGCCCCGCATGGCCGCCGACTCGGGCTCATCAGGTCCCGTCATTCTCTTTACCGCATTCGAACCGAGTGGTGACGCGCTTGCCGCCCCTGTGATCCGGCAGTTGCGGAAGATGCATCCGGAGTGGTCGATCTACGCGTGGGGCGGCGACGCCATGGAGGCCGCCGGGGCGCATCTGGCCGGCCGGACCGCCGGAGACGGCGCCATGGGGCTGGGCGCGATCGCCCACGCCCGCACGGTGCGTCGCCAGGTCAAGGCCATTCGGCGGTGGATCAAGAGCTGCCGACTGATGCTCCATGTGCCGGTTGATTCTCCGGCCGCCAACTTTCCGATCTGCCAGGCGGCCCGCAAGGCGAGCGCGAGGATTGTTCATCTGGCGGCGCCACAGATGTGGGCGTGGGGGAGTTGGCGGGTGAGGAAGCTGCGCAAGTTGACCGATCATGTCTGTTGCCTGCTTCCCTTCGAGCCCAGATGGTTCGGAGAAAAGGGCATCAAGGGGAGCTTTGTCGGGCATCCTGCCATCAACCGGGTGCTCGACAGCGAGGATCTGCAGCGGCGACTTCACGGCATGCCCGGTGGGGCCCCACGCATCGCGCTGCTTCCGGGGTCGCGTACTCAGGAGGTCAACCGGAACATACGGCTGCTTGTCAAGGTGTTTGAGGAGTTGCGGCACCGCCACATGACCATGTCCGGTGTGATCGTTGCCGCATCGGATCAGGCCGCTCAGGCTGTCCGGTCCAGACTCGGGGAGTTTCCGATGGGCCTGAGCATGGTCCAGAATATGCGGGACGAGTCGATCGCCTGGTGCGATCTCGCCATTGCGGTGTCGGGGACGGTCACCCTCGACATCATGCGACAGTGCCAGCCGATGATCGGGGTGTACAAGGCCGGGATGTTGTCGTGCCTGGGCGCCAAGGTGCTGCTTCGTACGCCGTACAAACTGCTGCCGAACATCATCGCTGACGACGCGATCGTTCCCGAGTACGTGCCGTGGTGCCGGGGGGCGGGCCCGATCATTTCAAAGGCCCAGTGGCTTCTGGACGACAGCCGCAGAGCAGCCGAGCAGCAGCAGGGACTGCGGCGAGCGCTCGGGGCCTATCGGGGTCATGACTTTGCGACCGAGTGCGCCACCATCATTGCTGAGACCGCGAAGGCCTAGGTCTGACGGGGGCGGCTTCCTAACGCGTCAGGCATGGTGAACCGGATAGATGCGGGCGACCCCGTGGCGATTGCCCACGCGGTCCTGCAGAGAGAACTGCCGCTCGGTCGGGGCGCTGATCGGGAGCCCCTGATCCAGACAATGTCGCTGCCAGACCTCGAAGTCATGCGCCGCGACCTCCGCACGCTCGACCCAGAGCACGATGAGCAGGCCGGCGTGAAAGATCCTGGCGTCGCCACGCAGTTTGGCAATGTCCTTTCGCACCGTGCCGAGAAGTTCGTTTGACCAGGACGGGTTGGCGCCGCGTTCTGAGAACTGCGCGACGACCTTGACTTCAAGCCAGAACGCCTCCTCGAGCGGAACGGCTTCGGGGTCATCGAAGAGCGTGGCCGCGGCGGCGGGGTCCTGAAGCGGTCTGCCGTCGGGCGTGAGGACAAGGTCACACCGCCTACCTTCGGCCCGCGAGCGGCGAGGTCGGGCCGCCGGGTACCGCACTTCCCGGTGGACGCCGAACCCGGCCGTTTCCATGGCGTCGGCGAGCATGGGGTGCAGCGACACTTCGTCCAGAACGTCGATGCCGTGTACCGCCTGCGCCTCTCGGTCAAGGTCGATACGGCGGGCCAGTCCGGCTTCCACCGCGTCGGCGATGTCAGCGACGTGCCACCGCACGCCGGGCGGGTCAGTTGCGTTTGCCATCATGCCGTTTGATCTCGCCTCGCTTCAGCCTGCCGAAGTAGCCGTGCCAGGCCGCCATGGCGGTGCCACCGAAGATCAGCATGATCGGGATGTTCACCCACAACATGAGGCCGGTGCCGAGGTCCGAGAGGTTGCCGATCTCTTTGGTGGTTGTCACGATGCCTGCCGTCGCCACCACGATGAGGGCGCAGTAAATGATCTTGTAGGCGCCTACGGCCCACTCTCCAAGCAGGAAGACGATGCCTTGCTCGCCGTAGTACGACCACGAGATCATCGTGCTGATTGCAAACAGCCAACTGGCGATCAGGATCAGCCACGTGCCGACGCCGGGGAACTGGCGGTTGATGGCGTATGCCGTGAGTGTGGCTCCCATGTAGTCCTCGTAAAGCGCCGGTTCCACCAGTTCGGGTCGCTCATCCGAGTTGGCCATCGCTCTCCAATGGTCGACCTCGGAGTCATTCACATGGATTTTGTCCCAACGCACATAGGAGGCCGACGCTTCTGGAATGATGACAGTGCCCGTGAGCATGACTCTGTTGGACGCCGTAGCTTCGTTGAGCCCGCCGCCGGCGGCGATCGAGAAGACGTTGTCGGAATCAACCCACGGCCCGCCGAGTTCGAGTCCCGCCTCCGTTCGCTCCGGCAACTCCGTGTGGCCGTAGGTGATCGGCTCGCCATCGATGTTGAACTCGTGTGGGGTCCCCAATACCCAGGCCCGGTGGTCGATGCCCTCCTCGTCCTGCCAGTGGACGAGTGACACGGGCGGGCTCGATGTGAACACGCCGTCGGCCCCTTCCATTCCGTCGCCACGGGTCAGGGCGCCTGTCGACAGAATGACCAGGGCGGTGAGCGTGCACACGACGATCGTGTCGATGAAAGGCTCCAGGCCTGCGACGACGCCTTCGCTGACCGGCTCACCGGTCTGGGCCGCAGAGTGCGCAATCGGGGAGGACCCCTGCCCGGACTCACTTGAGAAGAGGGCACGCTTCATGCCCCAAAGAAACGCCGTTCCGGCGGCTCCGCCGATGAAGGCGCCGCCTGCCTCGGAGGGGTTGAACGCGGCGGTGAAGATGGACGCAAAGACGTCGGGGATGACGCCAAGGTTGAATGAAAGCACGGCCAGCGCGATCACGACGTACAGCACGCACATGAACGGCACCAGAACGCCGGCGACCGAGCCGATCCGCTTGATGCCCCCGATGATCACCAGGGCAACGATGATCGCGAGCGCAAGCCCCGTCATCCACTCGGGAAGATTGGTTGCTTCGCGGGTGATGTCACCGACGTTCCACGCCTGAAACATGTTCCCCCCGGTCACGGCCGAGATGAGCAGGGTCAGGCAGAACAACACGCCGATGAACTGGCCGATGGCCCCGAGTCCCCATCGCTTCATGCCTTCCGCGACGACAAACATGGGCCCGCCGTGCGGGTTGTCCGGGTCATCGGTGTTTCTGAAGAGCATCGACTGCGTGACTTCAGTGCTCTTGAGGGCCATGCCCACGATGCCGATGATCCACATCCAGAAGACGGCCCCCGGCCCGCCGATGGCGATGGCGATGGCCACGCCGCCGATGTTGCCGATCCCGACCGTTGCCGAGAGTGCGGCCGAGAGCGCCTGAAAGTGACTGATGGCGCCGGGGTCGTCGGGGTCGTCGTACTTTCCCGACGTGACCGCGACGCCGTGCGTCAGCGCCCTGAACTGGCAGATTCCGCTCCAGAGTGTGAAGAGCAGGCCGGTCGCGAGCAGGATGTAGAGCATCCAGTCGGTCCAGATGTAGCCATTGACGGTTTCGAGCGCGTTGTTGAACCGATCCATGGGAGTCTCCGCGATCCTGAGCGGTCAGTGCATGAGTTGAAATGAGATCTCGTTGACATCGATGAGCCCGACCTTATCGAGCAGCACGACGACGACGAGCAGGGGGGCCACGAATCTCACAAGGAACAACCAGCCCGTGGCGACTGGCCCGGACAGGTCCGAGAGTTCGGCGTTACGGATTCTGGCCGGCATGATCCACCCGGCGTAGATGGCGATGAGCAGGCCGCCGAGCGGCAGCATCCAGTTGCTGGTGAGCAGGTCCATCGTGTCAAAGAAGGACTGGCCATACCCGGGCAGCCAGGATGTCATCCTGAACCCTGCGGAATTGGCGAAGGCCGTGATGATCCCGAACGCGAAGATGACTCCGCCCAGCGTCCACGCGGCTTTGGGTCTGCTCCACGCGTGCGCGTCGATCAGATAGGACGCCACAACCTCCAGCAGCGAAATGGCGCTGGTCAACGCGGCGAAGACGAGCAATCCGAAGAAGACAATGCCGAGCATCATGCCCAACTCGCCCATTTCCGCAAACGCCAGCGGCATACTCATGAAGACGAGCCCCGGCCCACTGCTCGGGTCCTGTCCATACGAGAAGATGATCGGGAACATCATCAGGCAAGCCAACAGGGCGATCGACGTGTCGAAGATTGCAATCGACACGGACTCACCCATCAGTCCGCCTCCACCGCGGCGTTGATACGACCCGTATGTCACCATCGCGCCCATGCCGAGCGAGAGCGTGAAGAATGCATGGCCGAGCGCTTCGAGCACGCCACGGGGCTCCAATTCGTTTGGATCGGGACTGAACACGAAAGACACGGCCTGCCCGAATCCGGGTTGGAAGAACCCGTAGACAACGAGGAACACGATGAAGAGCATCAGCAGCGGCATCAGCACGCGGCACGTCCGTTCAATGCCCGCGCCGACGCCGCTGGCGACGACCAGAATCGTCAGGAACATGAAGATTGCGGCCCAGAACGTGCTGGTCCAGCCATCCTTGAGGAGCCCCATGAAAACGTCCGTCACCTCACCACTGATGATCGATCGCCGCTTCAGGGTGGTGGCCGCTTCTCTCACTTCGTCATCGGATAGCGCAGCGACGGACGCGGCCGCGGTTGCTTTGGCCTCGTCGACGGCCGCCTCTCGATCTGCCAGCTCGGGCGAAACCGCCTCATAGGCAGCCTTGATGAGCGGATCCTGCAGAATCAGTTCGTGGTCGACGCCCGGCTTTGATGCGGCTCTTTCGTAGACCTCCCATGCCTCCCAGGTGGACGGCGCGAACTGCCGTCTCCACGCCCTGACCGCATCCTCTGTCGGCTCGGATGCCTCCTGGGCAATCAGGGTGTCCCGCATGGAGTCGACCCCGACCGTTCCGCGATACACCACCGCCGCGTCCTCGGCCTTCTGGCTGATTGGATTGGTGAACCCGACGACCGACTTGAGCGTGTAGTCCATCGCCCAGCCCGCAACCACGATGTAGAACGAGAGAATGAGGAACCCCGCGACGACACCCAGCCAGCCAACGGCCGACCAGCCTGTCGGGCCGCCCTGCAGTCGCTTGAATGCTTCGACGGGTTGGGCCTGTGCGGCGCGGCCGATCATGATCTCCGCGATGAGAATCGGCAGGCCGACCAGTGCGATGCAGACGAGGTAGATGAGGACGAAGAGCCCGCCACCATTCTCGCCGGTGATGTACGGGAACTTCCAGATGTTGCCCAGCCCGACGGCTGATCCGGCCGCGGCAAGGACGAATCCGGTGCGGCTGCCCCAGTGAGTTCGACCTGCCTTGGCAGGTCCCTCGTCCTTCGACTCCTGCATACACGCCTCCGTTTGCCCGGAACGGTCGGCGGCCATCTTAGAGGACTCGCCCCGCCTGCGGTGCTGCTCATACCATGCCCCTATGGAGGCACCATTTCGTATCCGCAGCGATCTCGGCCGCATTGTCGAGGGGGGGTTCGCGTATCCGCTCGGCGTTCAGTCCGGTGGGCAGCGGCCACGCGTGGCGGGGTGGTCGCGAGGTGTACTGGAGGCGGACGAAACGCATCCTGAGACGCTGACCTACACGATTGCCGTGTCGCACGAACTGGTCCGGCCACTCCTGCATGAACTGTTTCGACTGCTTCCCCGTCGCGTGAACGGCCTGCTGGAGTTGGGAAGCCGTGACGCCTATCGGGAGGTTGATGTGTTCATCGGGGACGACATCGATCTGGACCGCTTTCGGGGCACCTGGGACCTGTTTGAGCCCATTCTGCTGGAGGACGCCATGCTTGGTGCGGGGGTGAACACGCCGTCGCCCTTCCTGGAGATCTTCCTCGATCCGGACAAGCGGATCATCGTGCATGTCGAGTCCGGGGGTCTGGGCGTCATCGAGAAGATCCTCCGCCGCTTCGGCGTCGAGCGGAGGCACGACGAGGACATCCAGCCGATTCGGTCGATTGCAGACCTGTCTCTCCGCGGCGTGCTTGAGCAGCGACCGGCCGCCATGCTCGATTCAGATCACCTGCTTCAGGAACTCAGAGTCGCCTGGAAACTTCGTCTCGACGACGACCCGGACCGCAACCTCGACGCGCGGGGCCGGGACATCGGGCTGACACTCTGGAGGGGCCTGGCCCAGGTTGACCAGGAGGATCCCGCTGGCAGGCGAATCGGCCAGGCAAGCATCTGGGGCGTCGCCACGTGCCGCCGCGCGATGTCACAGATGATCCGGGACCACATCGCATCAGACGAGGAGTGGGAACTCATCGAGGTCCTCAATCTCGATCGGGTCGCGCTGGATGACCGACCACCGGAACTGGACGCGCTGACGTCGCCCCTGACGGTCGATGGTGTGCTGCTGTACCAGGTTGAGGTGCTTGGCACCGCGCCCGGCGGATGGGATGGTCGCGATGGCTGAGCCTGCTGAGGCACCCTGGTACGCGTCGGGGCTCCGATTCGAATGCAGCCGGTGTGGAAACTGCTGCACCGGCCCGCCCGGCGCCGTGTGGTTTGACGCCGCCGAAGGGGCGGCGATGGCCGGGGTGCTCGGTGTGAGCGAGTCGACCTTCCATCGGCGCTATGCCCGGCGGGTCAACGGGCACTGGTCGCTTCAGGAAAGGAAGGGGCCGGGGGGTATGGACTGCGTGTTTCTCACGCGAGACGGCGAAGGGCGGGCGGGGTGCCGGCTGTATGCAGCCCGGCCGCGGCAGTGCCGAACCTGGCCCTTCTGGCCCGAGAACCTGGAGTCCAGAGGGGCGTGGGACGCGGTGCGGGCCCACACGCCGTGCCCCGGCATGGGGAGTGGCCCCGTCGTGACGGTCGAGGAAATCGTCGCGAGGCTCAAGGACACCCCAAGTGACCATGCGGGCTGAACACGATGCGGGCGGCTCGCGTAGGATGAGCCGTTCCGGCGGGGTTTCAAGCACTTCAATCCCCTTTCAACAACAGAGGAAGACCATGCGACGATCGATGTTTCTGATGATGGCTGTTTGCGTCGCTACAGGCTCAGCGCTGGCGGAGGACGGGGCGTCCACCTCGGCCGAGTCTCCGATGCAGTACGTGGAGATGAAGACGAACAGGGGTGACATGGTGCTCATGCTCGACCCCGTTGCTGCGCCGGAAACGTGCAGGAACTTCATGGAGTACGCCGGCGACGGCGCGTATGACGGCACGATCTTTCATCGAGTCATTCCAAACTTCATGGTGCAGGGCGGCGGGTTCGATACGGAACTCGCCAAGCGTCAGACGCGGGGCGGCATTGTCAACGAGTGGCAGAACGGGCTGAAGAATCGCCGAGGAACGATCTCCATGGCGAGGATCGGGGGCCAGCCGGAATCTGCAACCAACCAGTTCTTCATCAACGTTCGTGACAACAGCCAGCTTGACCGGCCGCAGCGGGACGGCGCGGCCTATGCCGTGTTTGGTGAGGTCGTGTCCGGGGAGGACGTTCTGGACGCCATCAGGGACACGCCCTGCGGCTCGGTGAACGGTCCCACCGGGCAGCCCTTTCCAAACATGCCGGTTGATGCAGTCGTGATCGAGTCCGTGCGTGCGATCACGCCGGCCCAAGCAGAAGCGGCGTCCAAGGGCGCGACGTCCGGAGAGCAGCAGTGGAGAGCGGCGCAGGTTGCCGCTTCGAAGGCGTCCAAAGCGGAGGCCGAACAACAAGCCAAACGAAGGGAGATGTTGTCGATGAGTGTGGATCAGTGTCTGGATGCCAAGGATGACCTTCCCGGCGCGTCGACGGGTGACGCTTCGGCGGAACGCAGTGACACGGGACTTGCGTGGTTCGATCTCGTTGAAGGAAGTGGTGAGGCGCCTGCGGGCCCTTCGACGACCGTGCGGGTGCACTACACCGGCTATCTCGTTGACGGGACCAAGTTCGATAGCAGCGTCGACCGCGGCGAGCCCATCGACTTCCCCCTCAACCGAGTGATTCCCGGCTGGACCGAAGGGGTCGGGTCGATGAAGGTCGGGGGCAAGCGCAAACTCGTGATTCCATCGGATCTCGGCTACGGCTCGCGGGGTACGCCGGGCGGCCCCATCCCCCCGAACGCGACGCTCGTGTTCGATGTGGAACTGCTGGAACTGCCATAATCAGCGAGGAAAGCTCGCATTTGCGGAGATTGCCGGCGGCTGGTTCCAGATCGGAACTGGCCGCCGGCGTTTTTCGAGTCATGATGTCTATGCTGGAGTACGCAGAATCTGAACAGCGATGCCACCAATTCGCGTGTTGATTGGGCGGGGTTCGTCCGATATACGTGATGGCAAGGAGGACCTACTCGGCCTCGCCGCCCTTGATCTGGCGACGCCGATCGCACATGACGGCACTGACGAGCTTTCTCGACGACCCGGTTCTGGTACTCAACCGTGGCTACGCGGCGACTCGCATCGTGCCCGCTCGTCAGGCGTTTGTCCTTCTCTTTCGTCGCGTCGCGGAAGTCATTTCGGTGGTCGATGGCCGCTGGGAGCAGTTTGACGTCTCTTCCTGGCTGGAGGTCGCTGCGTTGCAGCGGCGATATGAGGCGTCCAAGCACGACTGGATTCGAACGGCCTCGGCGATGGTCGCGGTCCCTCGGATCATTCGGGTGCATTGCTGCACCCGAGTACCCGATCACCACGTGCCACTGAACCGCCGCAATCTCTATGCGCGGGATGGCAGCACATGCCAGTATTGCGGCAAGCGGTTCCCCACAGCGGAACTGTCCATCGACCATGTTCAGCCGCAGTCACGGGGTGGTGAGAACAGTTGGACAAATCTCGTATGCGCCTGTGTTCGGTGCAACGCGCGAAAGGGAAACAAGACTCCGCGGGAAGCCGGAATGGCGCTTGTCCGCGCCCCTCGTCAACCGAAGACCTGTCCGGATCGCTCGGTCAGGCTTCGCCGTCGTCACTATGAAGTTTGGAAGGTGTTTCTGAATGAAGCGTACTGGACAGTCGAACTGCGCGATTGAGATCATCTACCGGCTCATGATGGCCGGTTGGTATGTCCCGGAGCCAGTCCCCGCATTCTGGGCTGCGTCGCCTCGCACCCTGTACCGACGTCCGTTTGATGCTTCGCCCGTCTCTCGGAGTGGAGGCCGCCGGAGGGGCCGCTGTCGCCGCTGACCTTCAGGGCGTTCCGCCGATTCGCTCCATCGCTTCGGCGATCCCGATCAGATGCGCTCCGCTCAGGGGGTCCGGGACATCGTCCAGATGGACAGCCTCGTCGAGCGAGAACGGACCCACCGCAGTCCGCCGAATGGACGCGCAGCAACCTCCTGTCCCCAATGCGGTCCCCAGATCACGAGCGAGCGAGCGGACATAGAAGCCCTTCCCGCAGGCGATGTCAATGCGGGCCATCGGCCAGGCATATTCCAGCAGTTCGATGTGGTCGACCCGGACCGGCCGCGGGGGAAGGTCCACGGGCTGGTCCTTCCTGGCTAGCGCATAGGCGCGGCGGCCGTTGACCTTGACCGCGCTGAAGGCCGGTGGGGCCTGCATGATGTCGCCCTGAAATTTCCTGAGGGCCTCCCGAATGGATGCCGGGGTCGGCGGGACCGCGACGTCAACCGGAATCGGCTCCGCCTCCAGATCGTCCGTGGCGGTCCGAATCGACAGATCAACCTCGGTCTCATACCGCTTGGCGGTTGCAACGACCTGCTCCAGTTGGCGGGTGGCCTTGCCCAGGCCGAGCACCAGCACGCCGCTGGCGCGGGGGTCGAGCGTGCCGCCGTGCCCTGTCTTCCGCCCGCCAGCGCGGCGTCGAACCACTGCGACGGCACGCATGGAGGACGGGCCGACCGGTTTGTCCAGCACGAGAAAGCCGTTGATTGACGCGTCCGTATCAGCCATGGACGGCAGGGTAGGCGATCACCGACGCGGCCCCGGTTGCCGTTGCTGGCGTGTCCGACCTACAATCCGCCGTTCATAGGGCAGGTGACCGAGCGGCTGAAGGTGCGGCACTGGAAATGCCGTGTACGATTTTTTCGTACCGTGGGTTCGAATCCCACCCTGTCCGTTTCGGCCGGAGCCGAGAGGCTCGGGCCGAAACGTCGGTGCGGGCCGCTTTTCGCCACCTCACATTGCCCCAACGCGTTGGTCGGGTACCATGCCCCATTCACGGGCTGTAGCGCAGCTTGGTTAGCGCGTCTGACTGGGGGTCAGAAGGTCGGAGGTTCGAATCCTCTCAGCCCGATTCGCTTGCGCCGCTGGGTCGACTCGCTCGGCGGTCCCGCACCCACATGTCCACCATCACCAGACCCATGCCCGTCAAGAGCATGACGTCCGCGATGTTGAAGACCCAGGGCCAGACTTCAGTGGCCCCGCCGGGCCATGCGAGCCCAAACGGAAGTTCCCATCCCGGAAGCATGTGCAGGAAGTCCCGCACGCGGCCGAGCAGCAGCCTGTCCCAGAGATTGCCAAGTGCGCCGGCCAGAATCAACGCAATACCGATGTGGAGTAGCCGCTGTCTGGCCTCGGTCCGCCACCCGAACAGCCAGATGGCGACACCCGCGGCCACCACGCTGAAGCAGATGAAAAACCAACGCTGGTGCGCCCCGATGCCAAACACGGCGCCGCTGTTGAGCACGAGTTGAAAGTTCAGCAGGTCACCGGGGAGGGCCTGCACACCGGCGTGTGGAGGAATGGGGGCGTACCCGGGGTTGTTCAGGGCGGCGACGCGGTCCACTTCGACCGGCGTCTGCGCAACGCTGGCAAACGCCCATCGCTTGGTGCTCAGGTCGATCGTCAGTCCTGCAAGCACGACGGTCGCCAGAAGCAACCACGCGCCGGCGGAAGTACACGCCTGTCGCTGCGGTCGAGTCCCCGGGTCCTCCGTCGCTGGTGGGGTCACCGGCGACGCCCGGTTCGTTCCTGCTCACGGGCGGTGTCAATCGTCATTCTCGCCCAGGGCTTGGCGCGGAGCCTTGCCTTGCGGATCGGCTTGCCGCTCTCTTCGCAGATGCCATATACGCCATCAGCGATGCGCTTCAGTGCGGCATCGATCTCGATAATGCGTTCCCGCTCGGAGGCGGAAATGCCGAGCATCAGGTCCTGTTCGTACGCATCCGAGCCGACGTCCGCCATGTGAATGGGCATACTGGACGTCCCGCCGGAATTCGTACGAAGCGCCTCGGTCTCCATGGAATCCAGCGCCGAAAGGACCTCCCCCCGTTTGGCGAGCAGGAGCTTGCGGAACTCCTTGAGATCGTCGGCAGTCAGGCGGGACTTGGCGGGTTTGCGTGGGCGGGCAGCGGTCTTCGAGGTCGGCTTGGCCGCAGCCTTGCGTTTGCCGGCGGTCGCTGACGCGTCGACCGCGATGCGCCGGACGCGGCGGCCATTGACAACGACGTATCCATCTCGATCGGCCTCACTGGACAGGGCTGCTTCCATCACGGTGCGGCGAGTGCGCCGGCGGGCCGGGGCCGCCTTGTCCTTGGTCGTCGACTTCTTGCTTGTGGACTTGGTGGCCGCCGATGCTCTGGACGCTGCCTTGGAGGCCGAGGCCTTTTTGGTGGTCTTCTTCGCGGTCTTCTTGGCCGTCTTCTTCGCGGTCTTCTTCGCGGTCTTCTTCGCGGTCTTCTTGGAAGCCTTCTTCGTGGTCTTCCTGGCCGCAGACTTCTTGGCCGAGGTCTTGCGGGTCACCTTCTTGCGTGTGGCAGCCTTCTTCGACGCAGCCTTCTTCGACGCAGCCTTCTTCGACGCAGCCTTCTTGGCTGGCCGCGTGGTCTTCTTTCTGGTCGCTGCCTTCTTGGCGGACGGGGCCTTCCGAGTTGTCTTCTTCGCCACGTGATCCGATCCTGTCAGGGGCGGTCCATTCCCAGCCTCGTTCGGCCCCGGAAGGGGGATGGGTCGCCTCGAAATTGTTTCCTTGCAGGCACTTAGGTTTCGGCCGAGCCGGAGGCGGGTCCGCCGCCGGGTGGGCCGAATCAGGGGAGGATACGGCACACGCGGTGGGTGGTCAACGCCGCGTCAGGAGGCCGCGGGCTCAGTCAGCGTGCCCATGCGGCGGAATCGGTCATATCGGTGCTCAACGAGCGTTCGCGGGTTGAGTCGCGTGACTTCATGCAGCCGATCCACCAGGTGCCGCTCCAGCCGTTCTGCGGCGGCTTGAGGATCCCTATGGGCCCCTCCCACGGGCTCCTCGATGACGGCATCGACAATGCCGTTTCGGAGATTGTCGGCGGCGGTCAACGCCAGGGCATTCGCTGCTGCCGCGTTGGTCTCTTCGTTGGCCTCTTTCCAGAGGATGGCCGCGCAGCCTTCCGGGCTGATCACCGAGTACCAGGCGTACTCAAGCATGTCGACGCGGTCGGCGACGGCGATCCCCAGCGCGCCCCCTGACCCGCCCTCGCCGATGACCACGGAGACGATCGGGGTGGACAGTCGGCTCATGTCCCGCATGTTCACTGCGATCGCCTCGGCCTGTCCCCGTTCTTCAGGGCCCATGCCCGGGTAGGCGCCGGGCGTGTCCACGAGCGTCACGATGGGAAGCCCGAACTTCTCGGCCAACTTCATCTTGGCCAGCGCCTTGCGATACCCCTCCGGGTGCGCGCATCCGAAGTTGCACAGAATGCGTTCTTCTGTGGTTCGCCCCTTCTGATGCCCGATCACCATGACCTTGAACGGGCCGATGCGGCCAAGGCCGGTGATGATGGCTGGGTCGTCTCCAAAGCGGCGATCGCCATGGAGCTCGCGGAAGTCGCGGCAGATGGCGTTGATGTAGTCTGCGGTCTGTGGCCGTTGCGGGTGCCGGGCCACCTTGACGATGTCCACGGGCGGGAGTCCGGCGTAGATCTTTCGGAACAACTCTTCGCGATTGGCCTGAAGGGACGCGATCTCCTCGGCCAGTGTGTCGGCGTCTCCTCGCCCCTCCAGGGCGGCAATCTGCGCGTCGAGATCCTGAATGGGCTTCTCAAACGGCAGCGGGGCTGGTTCGGTCGGCGCGGCCATGGTGGCTGCAATGGTATCGGGGGGGGCTGCTGAGCGTATCCTCCGCACCTATGGACATGGGCTTTCTCGGCGTCGGACACATGGGCATGGCTGTGCTGGAGGGCGTCCTCGCATCCGGAATGGTCGATGCGAAGGCGGTTCTTGCGGTGGACCATGAGGCGAGACGTCGTGAGCGGGCGTCGACCCTCGGGTGTCAGGTGTCCGCTGACGCTGCCGACGTCCGCGGTCTGCCGATGATCGTGCTGTGCACGCGGCCTCAAAGCTTTGCCGAGGCGGCAGAAGAACTGCGTAGTGACGGGGACCGCCTTCTGGTTTCGGTCATGGCTGGCGTGGAGTCGGCGCGGATTGCAGCGGCGTGCGGCCTTGGTTCCAGAGTGGTCCGCGCCATGCCCAATGCGCCGGCCGCCGTTGGCAAGGGCATGACCGCGATTGCCGCGGGCGCCGGCGCCCGGGCGGGCGATCTGGATCGCGCGGCGGAACTCTTCTCGGGTGTGGGCCGCGTGGTGGAGGTTGCGGAGTCATCGATGCACGCGGTGACAGCGGTGTCGGGGTCCGGGCCGGCGTGGTTCTACCTGCTGGCCGAGGCGATTCGAGAAGAGGGCATGGCGCTGGGTTTGGAAGCGAGCGTTGCGGAGGCGTTGATTCGGGGAACGATGGAGGGCGCCGCGGCCATGATGGGCGGCGATTCACGCTCGCCGGCCGAACTGCGTGATGCCGTCACGACCCCGGGGGGGACAACCGAGGCGGGGCTTGAGGCCATGCGGGCCAACGGGCTGGTCAATGCGGTTCGCGCCGGAGTGCAAGCGGCCTGCCGCCGCAGCGAGGCATTGTCGGACGGCTGACTCGGCGAATCAGAAGTCGCGGCGCCGGAAGATGATCAGGGCGACGATCAGGATGACCGCCTCAAAGACAAGTGACTTGAGGATGATTGACCACGCAGGAATCTCCTCTTCCTTCTCCATGTGCCGCGCCTGAGCTTCCTCTTCTTCACTCAGCTTCCGCGGCGGTTCGTCTTCGTCATCGAAGGCCGCTCCTGACATCAGGTCCATCAATGTCGTGTCGGTGTTTCGTTCCAGCGCCCGGTGCAGGAGGCCCAGCGTTCTCGCTGTTTCCGGCAGCACGGTTCGCACTCCGCTGATGATCGCTGCCCACGGCGCCAGCTGCGATTGTGCCTTTCGGGCCCGGTCCATCGCCGCCTGCGGGCCCACCGCCCAGTGCGCCGCGTCCTCGGCGTCCAACTCGTCGCCAGCGGCCTCGGCCTCACTGGTTTCCTCGTCCAGTTCCGCGACTCTCGCTTCGGTCCGCTCAACCGTCGCGTCCAGGCGATAGGAGAACTGTGACATGATGTCGTCGGCCGTGCGGACGCTGAAGGAACTGAACCAGAACAGGAGCGTTGCGAGTAGCGCGATGAGTGTCGATCGGGTGATGACCCCGACCAACACGTTGACGCAGAACAGGTAGCTGTAGAAGAGCGTGATGATCGGAATCGCCAGGAAGATGGCCGGATCCCAGGCGTCGACCCGCCACCCCGCCGCGAGAAACGCGCCGAGCGTGAACACGGATACCTGGAGTACGACAAACAGGAGGCCGCCGGCGTACTTCACGAAGAAGATCGTCGATCTCCGGGTTGGGCGGGACACAACCAGTTCAACGGCGCCGGCCGAGAGGAAGGACGGAAAGATCGAGGATGTTGAGATGAGCGCCAGGATTGAAGCGGCCCAGGCGAGCCACATATTCACGATGAACGCCGAGTAGATGCCGAGGTAGAGCGTCCTGGACATCGGCGAGCCTGCGTAGATGAACTCGCTCTCGATGTGGGTGAGACCGTAGAAGAGGCTGATGCCATTCGCGTCGAATCCGATGGAGGCATAGGCGACGATGACGAGCACGTTCAGGCCCATCACCCCCTTGAACAACCACTCGGCCCTCAGGGACAACCACGACTCGCGAAGGATGGCAAGGATGGACGTCATGTCGCCTTGCTCACCTTGCCCTGGACCGCGCCCGGAACGGCGCCGTCGAGGTCGTCGGCATCCTTCAGGGCCCGCATGAAGAGGTCTTCGAGAGACTCCCTGAACTCCTGAACCGACGTCACGATGCCGCCGGCACCGCGGACGGCGTCGATGACCGCCTGCACATCTTCGTCCGATGCGTTGGGAAGCGAGACGGTTCGCAGGTCTCCTTCTCGCTCGACCTCGAACGCAAGGGAATCCACGTCGGCGCCCCGCCACTGCACGACCCACCGCAGGCCACCGCAGGTGAGTTCCTCCAGCGTGCCTTCCATGGCGACGCGGCCCTTGACGACGACGGCAAGCTGGTCGCAGATGGACTCCAACTCGGCCAGAATGTGGCTGTTGATCAGAATGGTGCGGCCCTCACGCCTCAGGTGATGGAGGAGGTCGCGAATCTCTCGTCGGCCGACCGGATCCACGCCGTCGGTCGGCTCATCGAGCAGCAACAGTTCAGGGTCGGCCAGGAGCGCCTGCGCCAGGCCGAGCCGCTGCTGCATGCCCTTCGAGAACGTCCCCACCTTGTGGGACCGCCACGCCGTCATGCCCACGAGGTCGAGCTTCTCTGCGATCCGTCGAACCCGCTCCGGGCGGCGGATGTGGGAGAGCCCGCCGTAGTAGTGCAGCGCCTGTTCGGCCGTCATGTACGGTGGAAAGCGATGGTGTTCCGGGAGATAGCCAACACGCCGCAGCGTGGGCTTGTGTCCGATGGGATGGCCCAGCATCGTGCCTGACAGTCTGGACGCGTGAATTACGGTCATCAGAATCTTCACGAGCGTCGACTTGCCTGCGCCGTTCGGGCCGAGCAGGCAGAAGATCTGCCCCTGATCAACGTGCATGGACACGCCACGCAGCGCCAGCACCTTGCGGCCGAAGGTCTTGTGAACATCGGTGAGTTCAATGACGTGTGACACGACGGATCGATGGTAGCCGAGGAGCTATCCTCCGGGGCATGGCGCCGAGAACGCTACAGACCCTTCTGTCCGACCTCGATCAAGCAGGACACCTGCATCGCATTTCGGACCCTGTGTCGCCGCTTCTGGAAGTTGCTGCGTTGGCGGTGCGAGAGTCCGCTTGTCCGTCGCTTGCTGCAGGGCGAGGCATCGTGGATCAGGAGGCGGCGGACTTGGGCGGCCGCGTTCTCTACTTCGAGAAGGTCGATGGGTGCGACTTCCCTCTGGTCATGAATGTCTTTGGCTCCTATGACCGCATTCAGCGGGCGATGCGATGTGAAGACGGAGGTCTGGAGCGGCTTGCCGCGCGAATCGAGGCCTTGACGCGTCTTGAGCCCCCGCGGGGCCTGCGTGACCTGGCTCGCCGCGTGCGGTCCCTCGCCCCTGTGCTCAGAGCGTCTCCCAAGTTGGTGCGCCGGGGCATCTGTCAGGACGAAGTACGCCTCACTTCCCGGGGGGAGGTTGACCTGCGGCGGCTCCCACTGATCAAGTGCTGGCCGCTTGATGGTGATCCGGCCGCCGTGGGGTGGCCGGTCGACGCTGCGCAGGCTGGCACAGCCGCGGGGGAAGGGAGGTACATCACCTTGGCCGGCATGCACACGATTCATGCCCGCGATCGCGATGAAGCGCGGCCTCGGTCGCACAACATCGGGATGTACCGGGCCCAACTCGTGGGCGCGACGTCGCTCGCCATGCACTGGCACGTCCATCACGATGGCGCCGCCCATTGGCGGTCGTGGAAGGACATCGGTGAGCGGATGCCGATTGCGATCTGTCTCGGCGGCGAGCCGGTGCTTCCATACGCGGCGACGGCGCCGCTGCCGCCCGGCATCAGCGAGTTGCTCATGGCCGGGTACCTTGAGGGTCGCGGCATTCCGATGGTGCGGGCCAAGACGGTGCCGCTCCGCGTGCCTGCCAACTCGGAGATCGTGATCGAAGGCTGGGTGCGGACGGACTGCGGCGCCTGCGGGTGGACACCGGATTCGGGCGAGCCCATCGGTGATGGGGCGGTACTGGAAGGACCATTTGGCGACCATACCGGCTACTACTCACTGCCCGATCGCTACCCGCTGGTTGATGTCACTGCAGTGACGCATCGGCGGGGTGCCGTGTTCCCCGCCACAGTGGTCGGCCCGCCACCGCAGGAAGATTACTGGCTTGGGAAGGCGACCGAACGCGTCTTCCTGCCGCTTCTGAAGACGCTCGTCCCGGACCTTGTGGATTACGACCTGCCCATGGCCGGGTGCTTCCACAACTGGGTTGTCCTGAGCATTCGCAAGGCCTATCCAATGCAGGCCAGACGCATCATGCATGCGGTCTGGGGTGCGGGACAGATGGCCTGGACCAAGTGCGTGGTGGTTGTCGACGCCGACGAGGTTGACGTGCACGATCAGGACGCGGTCATGCGGGCGGTCTTTACGCACGTTGACTTTGAGCGGGATGTGGAACTCACGAAGGGCCCGCTGGACATCCTCGACCATGCGGCCGTTTCCCGTGGGGCCGGCGGCAAAATCGGGTTCGATGCCACGCCGCGTTGGCACGGCGAGGGCGATGGGACGCCGGCCGTGGTTGACCTCCCGGGTGTTCGCGCGGCGGTGCCGAAGGCGCACGCTCCCGAGTGGGGGCGGGGCCGGTGCCTGCTCTGCGTTGAAGACGCCGCCCCACCTGACGGATGGACCGGGCTGATGGTGCGGCTTGACGAAGACGTTGATCTGCGGGATCGAATGCGGGTGTGGTTTCACATGCTCGCCAACATCGACCCGTCGCGCGATGTGCAGGTCCGGAGCGGCGTGATGCGCATCGACGCAAGGTCCAAGTCCGGTTCGACCGTTCGCCCCTGGCCACCGTTCCTTGGCTGGACCTCAGTGTGAGGCCAGAGCGCCCGGGCCGCTCCACCCGTCGTTGACCTGAGCGACCTCGCCGGGCTTCAGGAAGAAGTAATAGAGGTGACCCTCGTTCTGCTGGCGGCCGGCCAGAAGTTCGGCCATCGGGCCGGTCCCGAGATAGAGGTCGGCCCGGCCTGGCGCGCGAATGGCGCCGCCCGTGTCCTGATCCAGCATGAACTGTGTGAACCGCTCGCGGTTGCCCGAAAACCGCAGGGTGTCGGTGTCAACCAGCACCACGCCTGCGCGGGGAAACAGCGACTTGTCGGTGGCGACCGACCGCCGCGATGTCACCGGGAATCCCAGAGATCCGGCTGGCCAACTGCCACCGTCATACTCCTGGAAGAAGACGAATGACTCGTTCTTACGCATGGCCTGCTCGACGGCGTGTGGGTTCTGCTTCCATAGCCGCCGAATGGACGGCAGGCTCGCCCCACCTTCCGGCAGCAGACCTTCGTCGATGAGGGCTCTGCCGAGGCTGGCGTAGGGGCGATCGGTCTTTCCGGCGTAGCCGACGTACATCGGCTCCTCATCTTCCAGGATGAGCTTCGCCGACCCGTTGACGTGCACGATGAATGCGTCGAGCGGGTTCTCCATCCAGACGACTTCGGTGCCGTCAAGCAGTCCCGTCCGCTCGATCTCCGCGCGGCTCGGCCAGGTCGCGATCCCGCCGTCGGGCCGGCGCCTGCCGAGTGGTTCGCCGGACTCCGGGTGCGTGACCAGATCGTCTGGCCGACCGTACAGCGGCGTGTCATAGCCCGTGCGGCGGGTGCGGCTGGCGCGGAAGGTCGGTGAGCAGTACGCAGTGAACAGCACGGTGCCCTCGTCGTCGCAGCCGATGGACTCGTAGACGTCGAAGCGACTGAGCAGTTCGGCGCGAAAGGCGGCGGCGTCGGACGCCTGCATGCACAGATCACGAAACGCCACGACGCTGGCGCGTGCCCGGTCGTGATCGATGTCGCAACTGGGATACCACTGCAGGGTGGATGGATTGTCGAACCAGGCAATCGACGCATCGGCAGCGTCGCGCAGGAAGAGGTCCCGCTGCTCCCAGGCCCGGTCGATGGCGGTAAGTCGCTCCGGGTCAACGACCTTTCGCAGGGGCGATCGTCCCTCCGGGAGCGGGCGAGCGTAGTTGGGGCCGGCGGTCGCGGCAGGCTCAGTCAGTGTGTCGTGCTGCTGGCATCCCGCAAGGAATCCCGCAAGCAAGGCGATCAGGGCGGCGGTTGAGGCGGTGAGATGTCGCATCGGGGTGGGCTCCGGAGCGTAGGTTCGATCGGGCGGGCGGTTCGACTGGCCGCGTCCCTCCTTGCATCGGCCGGATATGGCGTGCGAGGACAGTCAATGGTGGGTCCCAAAGGGCGTGGAGGCCTGCCTTTGGCGACTTTGAGCATACCGGCGTGGGCTCCCGGCGATGTCGCTTGGCGTGCAGCGGGAGGTGGGGCGGCTCGCAGCCCGTCGTCATCCTGAATTCGGGGGTGCTCTGGCTCACGTGCGGGTACACTGAACAGATCCCGGCGGCACCTGCAGACCCGCCTCGGAGGCTTTTCCCATGATTGGCACGCTCTCCCTTCACTCAACGATGTTCGCTTTCGGCATGCCCGGCGGCTGGGAGTGGATCGTCATCCTGGTCATCGGCCTGCTGATTTTCGGCCGCCGCCTTCCAGAGGTCGGCAAGAGCATCGGCAAGAGCATTGTGGAATTCAAGCGTGGCGTGAAGGGAATCCACGAAGAGATTGAGGCCGAGTCCAACAAGTCGGAGGACACCCCGCGTATAGCCGCCAAGGGGTCGGAGTCCGAGATGCCCGTCGATGAAATGCCTGTCCGGCAGGATGACTCCGCCGGTTGAATGCCGGGCGGCGATATACTCCGCCGCTTCGATTGGAGCACGCCTTGGCGTGCTCGCCCGCATCGGGCGATTAGCTCAGTTGGCTAGAGCGCACGGATCACACCCGTGAGGTCACAGGTTCGAGTCCTGTATCGCCCATTCGTCCGCGGTGGTCGGAGCCTGCGGCTCCACCACCGCTTCCTCATGGACGATGGTGGCGACCAGACGTCGCCACCGGCGGCTTCGCCGCCGTCAGGAGCCGTATCTTCCTCGCTTCACTCGGGCGCCGAGTCCTGTATCGCCCATTCGTCCGCGGTGGTCGGAGCCTGCGGCTCCACCACCGCTTCCTCACTCGCCGCGAAGCCGCCGCCAGGTTCTGGCGATGAGATAGGTCGGGCTGCGTTTGATGCGGGTGAGGTAGAACCACCCGTACCGAATGGGCGCAATTCGGAGCGACTTGCGTGCCTGCTTCATGTTGCGGGCCGACGCCTTGCCGATGGTGTGCGGAAGTTCCGGGTACCAGCGGGCCATGGCATCACCCAGGCCGTATCGCTCCACGAGCAGATCCATGGCCGCAATCTCATACGGCATGAGGCGATCGGGGTATTGGAAGATGCGAGACGTGTTGAGACCACGCGTCTTGCTCTCTAGTGAATACTTGTTCTCGGCCGGGTTGACGTGCGGAATGTCCAGGAGCGCATCGTCGTACGGCTCCCCGATCCAGTCGCAGAGACTCTTGACGGTTTCGGCGGGGCGTCCTGCCAAGTCTTCATACCGCAGCACTCGGAAGCGATCCGGATACGCGGTCGAACACTGTTCCGCGATCCGCGACCCGCGGCTCCATCCCATCATGGTGCTCAGAATGACTTCCACGCGGTGATTCCGGCGGCGTTCGGACGCCGCGAGATCCCACGGATTGCGAAGCATGTACAGCAGCCTGGAGTCGGGGATGCGTTCGAGGATCTCCTTGGCGTAGAAGATGTAACTCGTCCCCTTCTGAGCCCATCGGTGGCATCCCATGTGCGTTGAGACGGCGTTCATGGCATCGAGATACAACTGCAGGGTGGGCGTGTCGGGCGCATCCCTGACCGCGCTGAGGATGTACTCGGCGAGCCACTCGCGATGCGCCGGCGCCTCCAGATCGATGAGCCGGGTCAGACGGCGAGCCCGGCTCGCCGGGTCGCGATCGCGGTCGAGCAAGTGGTGCTGCTCCAGCACGACCGATTCGGCCACCTGCGAGTAGACCCCGGGGATTTGCCCCAGCAGCAGGGCAGTCACGGTGTTGCCCGAGTGCTGCCGCCCGGATACGAAAATCGGGCTACGGGGTGTGTCAGGAGTTGGGGCCATGGGGGGCGTAGCGTACCGGCGTGAGTGGTTCGGAGGTCGGTCGCCGCTTAGAGCCCGACCGCTTCGAGCGATCGCTCCAATTGCCCCCATCGCTGCTCAAGCGACCCGGTGTAGCCGACGCTGATCCGCACGAGCCCCGGAAGGATGCCGGCGTCTCCGAGTGATGCGTCATCCAGTTCGCTGGACGTCGATGCGGCCGGACACGAGAGCAATGTTTCGGCATACCCGAGACTGACGGCCATGTACCCGAAGCCCTCCTGATTCTGGAGATGCTCCATGAAGGCGTTGGCCTTCTCGGTTGTGCCAAGATCGACGGTCAGCAGGCCACCAGCGCCGAAACCCGGGTTCGATATGCGTGAGAGCTGCTCGTGGTCCGGATGATCTGCGAGCCCCGGGTAGCAGGCTGGCAAGCCGCGGTCGGACAGCCGCTGGGCAAAGGTCGCCGCGCGGGCGGCATGTTCTCGCATGCGAATTGGAAGGTGGGGCAGTCGCATGGCGATCTCGTAGGCGCCGCGTGGATCGAGTGTCGGGCCAAGCAGCATGAGCGCGCCGGTGTGCAGGTCGAAGAGTTCATCGATGAAGGCCCGGTCGGCGCACACGGCCCCGGCCACCAGGTCGCTGGCGCCATTGATGAACTTCGTGAGGCTGTGGATGACAACGTCCGCGCCGTGCAGTCGAGGCGTTACGACGAGCGGGGCGAAGGTATTGTCGACGACCAGCCGAGCGTCGTGGGCGTGCGCCAGGTCCGCGAGTCGGGCCAGATCGGGCACCCGGAGCGTGGGGTTCGAGATCGTCTCGACGTAGAGGACCCGTGTTCCGCTTTGGAATGCGGATTTGACGGCGTCCTCGTCCTGCGTGTCCACAAACGTGGTCGTGATGTTCGCCTTGGCCGGAAGAAAGTCATTGAGGAACGCCCACGTTCCTCCATAGAGCGTGTTGGACGCGACGACATGCTCGCCCGCATTGCAGCATTGGAGAATGACCGCCGAGATCGCGGCCATTCCGCTGCCTGTGCAATAGGCTGACTCGCACGCTTCCATGGCGGCGAGTTGTCTCGCGAGCACGAGTACGGTCGGGTTGAAGTGCCTGCCGTAGAGGTAACAGCCGCCCACGTCTGGGCCGCGCATGCCCTGAAACATCTCGGGCATGGTGCCGGCTTCGAGGACCGTAAACGTGCTGCTCGTCTCGATCGACAGGTTGACGCCCCCGTGTTCGCCGAACTCATGCCGAACCGAAGCGAGGGCTGCGGCTGGGTCGTGATCGGTGGGTGTGGTCATCGCGGGCTCCCTGAAGCGTCCCATGGTACGAATCCGGCGGGTATCGTGAAGGCATGCCACATCCGGACCACCCGAACCTGCACGTTCTGGAACACCCCCTCATCCAGGACAAACTTGCGAGGATTCGCGAAATTGGAACCCCTCCGGGGTTCTTCCGGGCACTGGTTTCCGAAGTCGCCGGTCTGATGGTGTTTCAAGTGAGCCGGGATCTGCCGCTCCGCGCCGACACCGTTCAGACGCCGCTCGAGACCACGAAGGTTTTTCGACTCGCGGCACCTGTGACGATTGTGCCCATTCTTCGCGCCGGAATCGGGCTTGCTGACGGCGTGGCGTCACTGATGCCGGAAGCCCGCGTCGGGCACATCGGGCTGTACCGCGACGAGTCGTCGCTCGAGCCCGTCAGCTACTACTGCAAACTGCCTGATGACATCGCGGACGGCCCCGTGTTTCTGGTCGATCCCATGTTGGCGACGGGGGGGTCGGCTGCAGCCGCGGTCAAGGTGTTGCGGGATCATGGCTGCAAGGACATCCGAATGGTGTGCCTGGTTGCAGCCCCCGAAGGCGTTCGGGCCATGGCCGAGGCCGATGACGCGGTGCAGGTCTTCACCGCGTCACTCGATCGTGAATTGAGTGACGTGGGATACATCCTGCCGGGGCTGGGCGACGCTGGCGATCGCATGTTCGGTACGCGCTAGGGCAACTCGGGCCTGTTCCCGAGCCGCGAGACTCAGCCGGCCGTTTCTTCACGTGGTGCTGATCACCGACGACGGGGCGCCCGGTCCAGCCACCACTGGAGCATCGGCTCGCCGCGCGCTCGGTCCAGCCCGTAGGCCGCGTGCATGGCACGGCCGCACGCCGTGAGGTGCCTGTATCGCGCCGCGTCATCCTCCGCAGCCTGCGCCGATTCAAAGGACTCAGCCGCTGCGGCCCAGGCGTCCTCTCCGGCCGGCGTCGGAAGTTGGAGGACGTCGCTGGCGCTCAACTTGATGGCGTGGGGCGATCGAGCGGCCCCGAGTCGTCGGTGCATGGCGTGGATGGAAACGGCCGGGCATGCAAGCACCGCAGCAACCGCAGCCAGTCGGTCCGACGTGATGGTCATGACCGGAACGCTTGGCAGCCAGTGACCGCGCTCGTCCAGAACAGGCTCAAGTACGCGGGTCTGCGTCGGGAGAAGCACCTTGGGGACGAGCCTGGTGGCTGCCCAGCGCCGCATGTCGGCGTCCAGCTTCGAGAGGCGTATGCCGGGCCGCCGCCACCGGCGACCGTGCAGGCGGATGTCGCGGTCTGCCCAGGCGCACCGCGCCGGATCGAGCGCGCCGGATGTCACAACAGGCGCCACGTCAGCCGGAGGGCTGCTCCGGACCGACTCAATGGCGTCCCGAAGGCCGTAGTACTGATCGCGAAAGTCTGCCGTGGCCCGAGCGATGTCGCCGAGTGTGCCGCCCGTCTGCAAGGTCGGAGCGTCCGGTACACCCAACGCAGCCGAGGCGAGCGAAGACCAGCACGAACCACGCGACAGGGCGGTCGCGTCCGGAAGGGTCCGGGGGGGGAGGTCGGCGCGGCGGGCGATGGATGGGCGGGTCTTCGAGTGGTGCAGGGCAAGGGCGACGGTATGCACCTGGGCGTCAAACACCCGCGTGCTGCTTGACCAGGCGAACGTCACACAGCACGTCGATGTGATCGCATCGCGGATGGCCGTCGTGTCCCGCGCCGTGAGCAGCGAGATGGGCTGGACCATGCCGAGTCGGCCGCCTCGCCGCAGCGCCCGGGTCGCCGCCAGAAGGAAGATCGCGGCCTGGTCTGCATAGGCGCCGATGGGCACGCCGAACAGGGCGGACGCGCGGCGGCGAAGGCCCTCCGCCGGCGTTCGGCTCCGAAGCGGACTCCCGAACGGGGGGTTGCCGAGGATGACGTCGGCCTTCACGCCGGGTAGGGCGTCGTCGTCAAAGGCGTCGATCGTCCGGATTCCACTGGCGGCTGCCGCGTCTCCGCCTGCCAGCGCCGTCAGCCGTCCGCGAAGCCAGGCGGTGGCGAGCGGGTCCACATCGAAGCCCCGGAGCGACGGCCCGCAGCGGCGCCAGGATTCGGCCACGCTGCCTCCGTGGCGGCCCCGCCACCGTGCGGTCAGTCGCTCGCCCGCGGCGAGGAGAAAGCGGCCGGTGCCGCAGGCCGGGTCCAGCGTGATGGGCGTTTCCTGACCGTGGGCCTCCATCCAGGGGTCAAGCGACTGGTCAAGCAGCAGGGCGACGAGCGGTGGCGGCGTATAGAACGCCCCGGCGGCGCGGCGGGCGGCCGCCGGGTCGGTGGGTCCGGAAAGCCGGGCGGTCACCTCCGGAATGATGGTCTCACCCTCGGTTCCTGCCATGGCCAGCGCGTGGATGGCGGCTGGGGCGTCGCCGCCACGATCGGCAATGTGTTGGAGGAGGGTGTCGACGTCCAATGGCATCCGAGGCACCATAGCCGGGTGTCGATTGGCGCTGCCGCCCCGCGCTATGGGGGTCTGCACCGACATTCGCGCGGTAGCGGACATCCCCGGAGAGGGAGAGGTCGTGTTGCTGGAGTCGACCGCGTGGGATCCTCACTGGCGGCAGCCGCTGGTGCTGGAAGAGCCGGCGCCGCTGCCGGCCGGAACGGTGCTTCGGACGTCATGGCGGATTGCCAACACGGAGGAGAACCCGCGGAATCCCTTTGTGCCGGTCCAGAGGCTCTCGATGGCGCGAAGAACCGGGGCAGTGGCGCTCCTGCTGCACGTGGCCGCCGAAGACGCGGCTGCCGATACGCGCCTTCACGCCTGGCACAAGACGCTTATGCGTGCTCGGCGCTGAGTGCCCGCATCATCCGCTGCGGCTCTGCTACTGTGCCCCCGCGCGCCGATCGCTTTGTGGCGCCTTACCCGAATAAGGAGTTTGCCGATGACGATGCACGCTGCCCGAAGTCTGGTCTTTGTTTCGCTGCTTGCAGCGACGGTGCTGGCGATGGCCTGCAGCTCAAGTTCTCCGGCGCCGGCAACAGAAGGCCAGCGGCTTGACAGTGCCAACGCTTCGTCGTCGGCGCTGGATGGGTTCAGGCGTGATCCAAAGGCCGGGAAGTTCTTTGACACAGCCTATGGTTGGGCGGTGTTTCCGAAGATCACCAAAGGCGCCGTTGGTCTGGGTGTCGCGTCCGGATCGGGGGAGGTCTATGTTGGAGGGTCGCTCATCGGCTACGCGAAGGTGACAAGTGTGACCATCGGCGCGCAGATCGGCGGGCAGACGTTCTCGGAAATCATCTTCTTTGAGAACCGCTTCGCACTGGACAAGTTCAAGAACAACCAGTTCACCGGCTCAGCGTCTGCTGGTGCGGTTGCCGGTGAGAGCGGCGGACTCAACATGGCCGACTACAGCCATGGGGTCGCCATCTTCACGCGAAACAACAGCGGCCTTATCGTGGCGGCGGATGTCGGCGGCCAAAAGTTTGAGTACGAATCGAAATAGGCCCTTCTGGCGGGCCTGAACAGGGTCGCGGCCATGGGCTCCACCGGTTGTCCACCGGGTTGTCCCCCATTTCATCCACCGAGTTCGCGGCGCTTGCACCCGCGGCTGCGGCGGCGTATTACTACATGCGTTGTCGCTGCCTGCTCGGCCGAGGCCGGACTGGCGCAAGGCTCTTTGAAAAGCGGAGAAGTACGTGTCGGACGGCGGGCCCCGCCCGACCTGGAACGGAGCGAGATCGAAAGGTCGAACTCGACGCGCGTGGTTTCCCGACATTCCACGATGCGGATCACCAGGAAGGAACACAGGGCGCCCGCAGTCACATTCGAAGGCCGCCGCGGTTCAAACCGCCGGCAGGCCACTGCAGAATCGAATGGTGATCGGCAAGGACGTGACGAACCCGCTTCGGCGGGGGATACAACTCCGTTTCGACGGAGGGAGCGTGCCGCGTGAAGGCGAGTCTCGCAAGAGGCAAGCAGGCATCGGCAGGTCAGTGTGTGAGGTCGGCAGCGTGTGGACCCGAAAGGGAACCCCCTCGGCTGGCCAGACCACATTGAGCAAGTTCAACAGAGGAGACTCTGAAGGACCAGGACCCGAAAGGGCCCTGGCCACGCCACCGAACACGGACGACGCCTCATAAAGTGAATGATGCATGCCTGCGGGCACACGTCATTCGCGACGCGTCGATCTTGACAGTCCAGAGCCCCGCCCCACAGAACCGTTCGGTGTCCTGCACCGGGCGATGAAAGGGGGGACAGGGGAAGTTCGAGGGCGGCATGACTGCCCGGGCCGGCGGTTCCGGCGGCCCGAGCAATTGATGCCGTGGACCACCTCACGCGACCAAGTCGAGCAGCCAGCCGATGCCCACACCGGACGTGGGACGGCAACGTGTATGTGCGTGCAAACGTGCAGACACAGCGTCAAGGTTGGTGGAAGTCTTGCCAAGACCGCGAGGGGGACGATGACCAAGAAGTACGGGATCCCCGGAGTCGACGGACACCGGGGGAGATCCGAATGCCGTACCGAAAAGAGCATCGCTCGAAGAGGATGGAGCGGAAATGCCACAACGCTCGTCGCGAGGCAACGCGGCGGGGCCGCGGCCATTCAAGGACACCGACACGCCCGATGTGCACCGGGTAAGGCAGGGCCGCCTGCCGAGATCACCGCGAGCGCCGATCATCGTCGACCGTCGAAAGACGTCGAATGAGGATCGGTCTGGTTCAGCCCGGCCGAGCAGCCAGCGACACCTCAAGTGTGTGGGGGGTACCCCCGCGCTTGGGGGAGGAGAGAAGAAGCGGGGACGAGTTTGACGACTCGTCCCCGCGTTTCTTTTTGCGCACTTGGCGTTTTGGGGGGGCGTTTGGAGGGGGCGTTCGGCGGTGCGTGCGCCGCTGAGGGCGGCCTGGTTACCCGGCGCGGACGCCGTCGATGGGCAACGCCGGTGGTATGTCTTCCTCCGAGGGCACCATCAGATCGATCGTGTTGATCCAGGCCTTCGGGATCTTCTGCACACTTCCCACCTGATCAGGACCCCGTGAGTCGGTCAGCGCGATGAACTGGTCGCACTCGTGGATCAGCAGACCGACGGTATGCACCTCCGCAAGTGGGCGGAGCGCGAACTCGACCATGTCTTCGGGGTCTTCCCAACCCGGCCCGCCTCGCGCCTCGGCGTCGACCCACCGGACCGATACGACTGGCCACGACTGTGTCAGGGTTCGATCAACATCATCCGAGTGGGTGGACCCTTGTACTTCGCTTCCAGGCCTGACGTTGGGCATGTAGAACCTCCAGTCCGAGAATGCCTGCCACCCCCCGGATGTTTCGGCCGGTCCGGGTAGACTTGGCCGAGGGCCCGTTGCGGCCCGATTGGAGGCGTTCCGTCGTGAAGAAAATGTGCCTGCTGCTGACCCTGGCCTCGGGATGGCTGCTCTCTGAAGCGGCCGCGTCAGCGCAGACGGCTTCGGTGGCAGAGGTGCCGAGCATCCCGACGCCGGCTGCCATGGCCGCCGCGGCGGCTTCGGGGGGGGGCCTGATGCGAGCCGTCGCGTCCGGCGATGCTGCCGCGGCAGCCGACGCGCTGGCCGCCGGGGCTGATCCCAACGCGGTGCTGCAGATCTCGGCGGCAGGAGCCTCGATGACCGCGACCGCACTCGCTGCCGCCGTGGCAGGGCCGGAGATGGTGACGGTCCTGATCCGGGCTGGGGGCGATGTGAACGGCGCAGGCAGGAGCGTGCCCCCGCTGGCCGCTGCGGCCGTGGCGTGCCGGCCCGAGGCGGCGACGCTGCTGCTGGCGCACGGGGCCCGCCCGGCGGGGCCAGGGAGTCCTGATGCCGCCTCGCCCCTGATGGCCGCGTGCCAGGGGTCGTGCCCGTCCGTGGCTCGCTTGCTGCTCGATCATGGAGCCAGCGCGCACCTGGTGACCCCATCCGGCCTGACGCCGCTGATGGCCGCCGCCTGGTGGGGCTCGTCCGGGTGTGTTCGTTTGCTGCTCGCGCATGACGCCGACCTGCTTGCGACCGACCATGCCGGGCACGATGGCATCTATCTGGCGGCCGTTCGAGACCACCCCGACTGCCTGAACCTGCTCCTCGAAGCCGGGGGCGAAGCAGATCGCGCGACGATTCGCGGATGGACCGCGCTGATGGCGGCGGCCCGAAGCGGATGCACGCGATGTGTCGAGTCGTTGCTCGAGCATCATGCTGATGCTGGTGATCGAACGCCGGCCGGGTGGACGGCACTTCACGAGGCAGCGCGGCACTGCCACGCAGACATCGCCAGACTGCTGGTCCAGGCGGATGCTGCTGCCGGGGGCCGCGGACGCCCTCCGGCAGGGCCGTTGGCTACGGCCGTGCAGAACATCTGCCCGGGTGTCATGAAGGCAGTCCTTGAATCCATCGATGACCTGAAGTCGTACCGCCGGCACCTCGATCGCGCGGCGGCCATGCTCGAAGATCGCGGAGCGGATCCGACCCTGCCCGAAGCCGTCAAGGCGAGGATCGAGAAGTGCATGGCCGCCATTGAGTCGGCTCGCTCGCATGTGGAAGACGGCGCGGAAGAGGAGACGCCCTGAAACATGCAGCTCCACCCGAGAGAGATTGATGGCGACATCATGGTGCTTGCCGTTGACGGTGGCCTCGACGGTACGACGTCCGCCGGCTTCACCGACGATGTGTTGTCGATCGTTGACGGCGGCGTGAAGCGATTGATTCTGGACTGCAGCGGGTTGACGGCCGTCACCAGCGTTGGCATCGGAGCCCTGCTGCGGTTGCATGCCCGCGCGGCCCGGCTCGGCGGTGACGTCAAACTGGCGGGTGTTCAGGCCCTCCCGATGCAGGTCCTGCGGCTGATGCGGCTCGACGCCGTATTCGAACTGTATGACACCGTCGATCGGGCTCGCCTTGCATTCCGTCCGCCGGCGGAGGATTGAGCTTCGCCGAAGGTGGAGAATGCGCAGATTGGGCCTCGACTCGAAACCGGGTAGGCTCTCACCATGATCGATCTGCTGCTTGCCTGCTGTCTGGCCGAACCATCAGCGACCGAGGTGACGCACGCGGCGCCCAACATCGTCATCGTGTTCGTCGACGACATGGGATGGGGTGATCTTCCTTCACAGGGTGCAAGCGGATGGTCCATGCCGAACCTGGCCAGGTTGGAGCGTGAGGGCACGCGGTTCACGCACTTCACCGTTGCCCAGCCGGTGTGCTCAGCGTCGCGGGCGGCGCTCCTGACCGGGTGCTGGCCGAATCGGCTGGGCATTCACGGGGCGTTGGGTCCCTCGAGCGAGGTTGGGCTTCACAGCAAGGAGACGACGCTGGCAGAACTCTGCAAGGCGTCCGGGTACGCAACGGCCGCGATCGGGAAGTGGCATCTGGGGGACCACCCTGCGTTCCTTCCAACACGCCACGGCTTCGACACGTTCTTCGGAATCCCGTACTCGAACGACATGTGGCCCGGCCATCCGGAACTCCCGAAGCACTGGCCACCGCTTCCCCTGATCGAGCAGGACGTCGTCATCGAGCGGATCGAGACGCTGGAGGGTCAGCGTCCACTCACATCGCGGTTCACGCGGTGTGCTGTTGAGTTCATCCACAACCACGCCGACACACCGTTTCTGCTTTATCTGGCCCATCCACAGCCGCACGTGCCACTGGCGTGCGGTGATCAGTGGCGGGGATCGAGTGAGCAGGGGCTCTATGGCGATGTGATGCAGGAAATCGATTGGAGCGTCGGTGAGGTCCTGGAGGCGTTGGACACCAATGACCTCGCCGAGCGGACCATCGTCCTCTTTGCAAGCGACAACGGCCCGTGGCTCTCCTACGGTGATCACGCGGGATCGACTGGCGGGCTCCGTGAAGGCAAGGGGACGACCTATGAGGGTGGGTTGCGGGTTCCATGTCTGGTGCGGTGGCCCGGCCAGGTTCCGGCGGGCGCCGTTGAGCACGCCCCGTGGGGGTCGATCGATGTGATGCCGACCCTGGCCAGTGCGATCGGCACGCCGATCGGACACGGGATCGACGGCCGCGATGCAACGTCGGTGCTGCGGGGCAACGGCGAGCCCTCTCGAGAGGTCGACCTGTATTACTACAGAACGAACGAACTGCAGGCCGTGCGGTCGGGGACGTGGAAGTTGCATCTTCCCCATGGATATCGATCGCTGGAAGGGCGACCGGGGGGCAGCGGTGGCGTGCCTGCGACCTACACGTGGAACGTGCCCCAGCCGCTGGCCCTGTATGACCTGGCATCGGACCCGGGGGAGACGACCGACGTGCAGGCGTCGCATCCGGAGATTGTGGAGCGGCTGCTCGCCACGGTCGAGGCTGCCCGGGCCGACCTCGGAGATGCATTGACGCAGCGGCTCGGCGTCGGTCTCCGGGAGCCGGGGCGAGTCAGTCCAGCACCTTGATCATCTGCAGGCAGGGGTTGGCCTCGTCCCACAGCGTCGGGAACTCGGTCAAGGGCGAGAACCCCATGGCTTCGTACCAACGCCGCGTCCGTTCGTAGTGCTCGCAGATCCTGCGGGGGGACAGCGTCTTGACTTGCAGGTATCGCCCTCCGGTCCGCCGGACATGCCGCTCGGCTTCGGCCAGGAGCAGCCGGCCCACACCCTTGCGATGCCATTCAGGCCGAACGCCAAGCACATGCAACTCGGACGATG
Source organism: Phycisphaerales bacterium (assembly GCA_030748575.1). GTDB lineage: Bacteria > Planctomycetota > Phycisphaerae > Phycisphaerales > SM1A02 > UBA12567. The sequence continues at coordinate 74,321 of JASMLR010000002.1, forward strand.
ACGGGAAGTGTTGGTCAATGGTCAGAAACCCGATGGCTTCATCGCGGTGCATGGCCAGCGTTGTCGGCAATTGTTCGATCTTCTCCACGTATTCAATGATCGATGACTCGATGCCGAACCACTCCGGGAGCGAGCGAAGGATGGGTTCGCACGCAGCGGCGAGCCCTGTTGCAGGCGAGAGGATTCGAACGTCGGCCACGGGCGACATGGTCGACACGATATCCTGTCACGCTTGGAAGGGCGTCCCACACAAGCACGTGACCACGCGACGGCGGGCGTTTTCATGGCCGTGGGCGCGTATGGGTGGTGGGCGGTTGTGACGCCGCTCTACTACCGGATCGTTGATGACGTTCCGGTTGGTGAACTGCTTGCGTGGCGGGTGTTGTCTGGCATTCCGGCCATGTGGTTGCTGCTTGCGGTGACCGGACGATTGGGAGAGGTGTGGCGGGCGATTCGCACGCCCCGGGTGCTCGGGCTGCTGGCCGTGTCCTCTGTGCTCATTGCCATCAACTGGGTTGTGTTCGTGTGGGCGGTGATCGACAACAGATTGAGCGAGGCGAGTCTGGGGTACTACATCAATCCACTGGTCTGGGTTGCGCTCGGGACGATACTGCTCGGGGAGCGGATGCGGTTGGCTCAGTGGATTGCCGTCGGCCTTGCGGGCGTGGGCGTCGCCGTTCTGGCGTGGCGTCTCGGAGGTGTTCCCTGGATCTCACTGACGCTCGCATGTTCGTTTGCGTTGTATGGCCTCACGCGAAAGCAGGTCGCCGCAGCGCCAGCGGCGGGCCTGGCCGTCGAGATGCTGCTCCTGAGCCCATTCATGCTGGCCCTCATGTGGTGGGGCCATGTCGAGCATGGAAACGCCGCCATCGCGGGACCATGGTGGGTAACGCTTCTGCTGCTGGCGGGCGGCGTGGTCACGCTCGTGCCGCTCGTGCTGTTCGCCGGTGGGGCCAGGCGGCTTCAACTGACGACCATGGGTGTGCTTCAGTACATCTCGCCGACCGGGCAACTTCTGCTTGCAGTCATTGCATTCAATGAGCCGTTCGGTGTGGAACGCGTGATTGCCTTTGGCTTCATCTGGGCCGCCGTCATCACGTACTCGGCCGACTCGCTGCGACACGCGAGGGCTGAAGCTCGCATCGCAAGCCCGCTTATGGACCAGTGATGCCGGGTGGTCCGGAGAGACCTGCTATGCTCGTCGCGGCCAAACCTGAGAACGTGGCCAAACTTGGAACATAGGTCGGGGAACACAGTTCGGCAGCACGGCCCAAGCTGAGCACCCGCGGGAGGACATGCAGTGGCACAGTATGAAGTGCGTCGGGGCTCAGAGCAGTTTGGTCCCTATGACCATGAGACGTTGTTCAACTACTACCGGGAAGGCCGCGTCGTCGCCACCGATGAGGTGCGTGAAGTAGGCGCGGCCCACTGGCAGACGATGCAGCAGTTCTCCCAACCTCAGGGTATGACGCCGCAAAGCATGCCGCCTCCGGGCATGCCACCGCAGGGCATGGCGCCGCCAACGGGCCAGGTGGCCCAGCCCGTGCACGTCCAACGCATGAGCCTGGCCGGTCCGATTCTCGTCACGCTCTTCTGCTGTATTCCGTTTGGGATCGTGAGCATCGTGTACGCCGCGCAGGTGAACTCCAAGGCGAGTGTTGGAGATGTTGCGGGTGCCGAAGAGTCACGGGGGAAGGCGACCATGTGGATGTGGCTCGGCTTTGGCTTGGGGCTTGCCGGAACGATCATCTACATTGTTGGTGTCTCCGCATCGGGCTCTTCTCCTTTTGATTGAGGCGTGGTGGTCGCGGGCCTGTAACCGGACGTGCTGTAGTGCTTGAGCGTGAGGCAGTCGGCGTGCGCAGGCGGGTTGCAGCCGGCCTGATGCTGCTCTTCGGCGGCGTGGTGCTGCTCACACTGGCGGTGCGGCATCCGGATACGGTTTCGTGGGCCCCCATCTGCCTGTGGCGAGAGGCGACCGGGACGCTGTGCGCCGGATGTGGCACCGGACGTGGAATGCACCACCTGTTGCAGGGAGACCTGATGGCTGCCTGGCGGCTGAACCCGCTCATGCTGCTGCTGGGAATCCCTGCCGCAGCCATCGTCGGCCTCGGAGAGGGCGTGGTGCTGGTCGCAGGTCGGCGGATTCGATGGCCTGCGTGGCCCTCCTGGCTCGGGTGGACGCTTTTGGCCGTGGTCGTGGGGTGGTGGGTCGGCAGAAACCTCTGAGCCGGGGGGGTCTGAACACGCCTTCACACGGCATGTGACCTTGAATGAGAAGATCTGCGGTTCTCTGCTCCAGACTTCGCCTGTAGGGTGCAAGCGGGGTGTCCCCGCTCACCGAGCCGAAAGGAGCGCATCATGATTGGTGTATGGATGGCTACGTGCAGCATCGTGGCGGTGCCGCAATTCGAAATCGTCGAGATCGGGACGTTTGGAACGGGGCCCTGCGGCGCCCATGACGTCAGTGAGGTGGATACGGCGTGTGGGCAGGGGACAGCGCCGAACGGACTGTCGCTACACGCCTTCTACTGGGACGGCGCGGTCATGCACAACATTCCACCGCTCAATGCGCCTGCCGGCGGGAACACCTGGGGATTCTCGATGAACAGGCATGGGCATGTGGTCGGGTACTCCACGGCGGCGACCGGCTCGACCTTTCATCCCTACGTGTGGTCACCGGAGCAGGGGACCGTCGATCTTGGCGTGCCATCCTGGGCTTCCGGCGACTACGGTCGGGCGCTGGACATCAATGATGCCGGGACCATTGTGGGGCTTGTGGGGACCGTTCCGTACAACATCCGAGGGTGCATCTGGATCGATGGAGACATGCGGCAGGTACAGCCCTTCGGTGGTACGGAGTCACAGTGCCTGGCGGTCAATGAACTGAACGACGTTGTCGGCTTCGCGCGGCTCGAGTCGGGAAAGATGCGTGGCTTCGTGGCGCCAAACGGGAACGTCGATGCCGTGATTGAACTTGAAGCGCCAGAGGGCGGCGGCGCGCGGGCAACCGACATCAATGAACAGCGTGTTGTGTGCGGCTGGGGGGCGAATGAAGACGGCACGTATCACGGACTGCGTTGGTCGATCGAAGGTGGTATGGAGTATCTGGAAGCCCCTCCGGGGTGGCAGGCATTCGCATACGACATCAATGAATCGGGCTGGATCGTCGGGCAGGCGTGGGGCCCCGAATCGGTGGCGGGCATCGAGTACCACGCCTGCCTGTGGATTGACGACACGTTTGTGCTTCTGGATGACCTGGTGGTCGGTAATGAAGAGGGTGCTGCCTTCAACGTTGCCCGCGGCGTGAACGAGCATGGTTGGATCGCAACGTCGATGGCCTTTGACGGTCAGGACAACCGGGCGGCACTGCTCCGGCCGCTGGCATCTCTTCCAGGGGATGTCAATGGCGATGGCATCATTGGCACCGATGATCTTCTGATGGTGATCGCCCAGTGGGGCCCGTGTGGGGCGTCATGCGAGGCGGACATCAACGGCGATGGCCTTGTCGGCACCGATGATCTGTTGGTCATTCTGGCGGGCTGGACGTCCGGCTGACGGGGGCGGCCAGAGTTTGATCCACATCGGGCGTCAGCCTCCCGCAGCCACAGGTGCAGGTCGGGACCACGGCGGTGCCTTCAGCCCATCCACAACAGCCGCGGCGCCGACGGCAGATCCGACGGCGTCGCGGAGTCTCTGGGTTGGAGAGGGCGGGAGGCGGGGCTGGTTCCACGTCACTCATGCCGTTGGAGTGCTCGGCCCGGCCGCGTCATCGAAGATCCGGATAGCAACCTTGCTGAAGGCGTGGGCCGGGCCCCCGCCCATCAACACGGCAACATCGAGCGACTCGAGCAATTCTTCGCGGGATGCGCCCGCCTTGACGGCGAGGGGCACATGGTGGTGGAGGCAGTGCTCGCAGAGCCTGCTGACGGCGGCGACGATCGCCATGAGTTCCTTCGTCTTGACGTCAAGGGTGCCGGGCTCAAGCACGGCGTGATACATGGTCCGGAAGGCCTTTTCGGATGCTGCTCTCATGGGGGGTCTCTCTCTGGGAATTGGTGGTCCCGATGCCGGTGACTGTCGTGTGAGGGGCGACAAGGTAGTGATTCGTTTCACCTGATGCGGCGTTTGCAGCGGTTTGCTCTCAAGAGGTCGCTGGTGCGGCTGCTAGACTGGGCTTGTTCAGGAGGAAACCCACCCCATGCGTGGAATCACGATGACGGCCCTTGCATTGGCACTGTCCACCGCGGCAGCGGCGCAGCAGAAGATCAAGCCGCCCCACATCAAACCACCGAATCCCGAGCCGCTGACCGTGCTGGACGCGTTCATCGACGCCACCGGGGGCGCAGCGGCCTACAAGGGGCTCAAGGGCTTGTATCGCTCATACCAATGGACGATCGGGGACGACACGGGAGACTCCGAGGTGCGGGCCAGGCCCGGGGGCGCATTCGCGCAGGACATGACGATGCGCGGAAGCAGCTGGCACGAATCCCAGGGCTCCGATGGCATGCGGACCTGGCAGGAAGACGCGGCCGGCACCTGTTGGAAGGTTGACCCGGAGGTGGGCCTGCAACTCCGTATGGAGCAGGACCCGACGGCCATGCTCGACCTGCAGTCATACACCCGCGCGATGACGGTGACAGGGCAGGTCGAGGTCGCGGGTCGTCAGTGCTGGCGTCTGGTCGCGGTTCCGACCGCGGGGCGGCCCTGGTATCTGTTCTTCGACGCAGAGACCGGGCTGCTGAACCGGCTGGAATTCAGCAGACCCGATGGCGACGGCGGCATGCTCCTCGTGACGCACGCCTACGAAGACTGGAAGCCGGCCGGCCCCATCAAGGTTCCGGGAACCGTTCGTGAGTGGTCCAAGGCGGGCCACGTCACCATGACCCTGAAGACGGCTGAGGCCGTCGCAGTACCGCCGGAGGCGGTTGCATTGCCGCCCTGCGCGGTGGAGGCATTCGCGGAACCGGAGCCGTCCAGCGGGTCGGCCGAGCGGGGGGCGTGGCACGGTCGACTCATCGACATGATCGGACCGACCCTCGTCAACGCCGACGGCACCGAGATGCCGTCCAGCATGCTGGCTGACACGGAACACGTGCTGTTGTACTTCACGGCCAAGTGGTGTGGCCCGTGCCGCCGATTCACGCCCAGCCTGGTCGAGTTTGCCAAGGCCCACGCCGACAGCGAGACCTTTGCGATCGTTGTAGTCAGCAGCGACCGCAAGAAGGACGACATGTTCAAATACATGACGGACTACGGCATGAACTTTCCTGCCGTGCCGTACGCGCGGCGAGATTCAAGTGGCATCAAGAAGGCATGGGGCGCCCGCGGTATTCCGAATCTCGTGTGGCTCGGTCCCGATGATTCGGTAACGATGGGCAGTTACGATCAGGGCCGGTACGTCGGGCCGAGCAAGGTGCTGGAGGCCTTCAAGCGCCGTATCGGCGCCGAATAGACTCGCGGGTCCGTCGCACTCACGCATACCCCAGACGATCCAGATCATCCTCGTCCAGGCCGTGATGGTGACCGAGTTCGTGCAGCAGTGTGATCCGGATTTCTTCACGCACCACTGACCACGCGTCAGCACACGGCGGGCTGGCTGCCGCGGCACGGTCCGCCGCGGCCGCGAGAATGCCTCGCCGGTACAGGTGGACGGTGTCTGGGAGCACGCCGGAGTCTTCAACACTGCGGTCGGTCAGTGGGAGCCCCGAGTGCAGGCCGCAGATACTGTCTGGTTCGGCTTCAAACGACTCGAGTACGTCGGGCGCGGGCTGGTCCTCGACAATCACAGGGACTTCTTCGATGACGGCGTGGAGGTGCCGTGGGAGCACTTTCAGAACCGACTCCAGGGCAGCGTCGAACCGGCGTCGCTCGGCTTCGGTCAGCACGGATCGGTACCGCGGGCGCAGACGGACGACCGAATGGCGTCAGCCTTGTCCGCGTCCAGGCCGCCTCGCTCGACCGCGTAGGGAAGGCACAACGCGACCAGATCCTGATACAGCGGGACAAGGTGCGGCGCTTCCACCGCGAGCACGCGGAGGTGCTCCTCAATAGTCCCCGCGTCGCCGCGAACAACCGGGCCCATGACGGCATGCGGTACGCCGAGGCGTTCAAGGTTCGTGCCGGCTTCGCGAACCATTCGGCCCATGGCTGTCGCTCCGACCTCCCGGTCAAGACCGAGATGAGTCCACAAGTCCACGGCCGATGCGAGCAGTCCGGTCATGAGCCCGCCGACCAGGGATGCGGACAGGTGATAGAGGGCGCGGTGTGAGGCCGGGATGTCAACAGGTTCCAGACCGAGGTCGCGTGCCAGGTCGGTCAGCCACGGCCGAGCGACCGCATCACCGTCGATGGCGGCAGTAGCGCCGTGCAGGGCCTCGTGGCCGCGACCGCCGGCAGCGACCACCATCACCGGGTGGAGTGACCCCGCGTGCGCCCCGCGTCCGACGGCCACATCGACGGCCGCGAGCCCCTTCGCCCCGGCGGTGTGGGCCACAATGGTTCCCTCGACATCATGAAGAGTCGATGCGACGGGTGAGATGGCGTCATCGGGAACGCACAGCAGGATGGCGCCGACGCTCGGGTCGATGTCGCCTGGCGACGCAACGAGTTGGCATCCGATCTCGTGGGCAAGCCCTTCACGCCGTTCGGGATGCCGTGAGGCGATCGCGACCACCTGCCTTCCGGCAGCATGCGCGCCTCGGGCCAGTGCAGCCCCCATGGCACCGGCCCCCACGATGGCAATCGTTCTCACTCGGTCAGTCATGCTCGGAGGATCGTCGAGATCGGGCCAGATGTCGACCCTCGTGGGTCAGCGTGGTTCGTTTCCAGCCGCCGGAGGCCCGGCCGCGGCGCACTGCCCGCTTCACCAGTGGTCTGAGGGCGAACCCCATGGCGGCGATCGCTGCGACCGAGACGACCCAGAATTGCCAGTCGGCCCAGGGCATCAGGACCAGCCCGCCGCCAATGCGATGCGATAGGCGATCCATGCCGCCGTCCACGCGACGCCGGTCATCCACCCAAACTGCAGAAACGCCCACTTCCAGCCGCCGGCCTCTCGGGCCGTGACGGCGAGGGTTGGCAGGCACTGCATGGCCAGAACGAAGAAGACCAGCAGGCTTGCTGCGGTGGCCCGCCCGAGCATGGGCGAGCCGTCGTCGCGGGTGGCCTGTTCGATCCGCTGGATGACCTTCGGGTCGTCGATGTCTTCGTTGTCGGCGACGAGCACGGCCATCGTGGATACGAAGACCTCGCGAGCAGCGAACGATGTCATGACACCAACGGTCAGTTTCCAATCCAGCCCGATCGGTTCGAACACAGGCTGTACCGCCCGGCCAATGCGTCCCGCAAAGGACCAGGCCATCGGGTTGGCTGTTTCGACCTGCGCCGCCGGCGTGTCAATGGTGGTGGGCGAGGCGTGTTCGGGCGGTTTGGGATAGGAACTCAGCCACCACAGGACGATCACCATGGCGAGGATGACCGTCCCGGCCTTGCGAAGGAAAAGCAGACTGCGGTCCCAGCACACCAGCAGGGCAGTCCTGATCGACGGCCATTGGTAGGCGGGTAGTTCCAGCACCATGGGTCGGCTCTTGCCCTTCAGGAGAGTTCGTCGGACCAGTAGCGAACTCAGCAGCGCCGCCGTGATACCCAACGCATAGCAGCCGGCAAAGACGAGCCCTGCCACGACCGGCTGGTCGTGAAACAACACACCGATGAGCAGCACGTACACAGGGACCCGCGCCGAGCACGAAAGAAACGGCGCCACGAGGATGACCGCAATTCGGTCGCGTCGGTCCGGGACGAGCCTGGCCGACATGACGGCGGGAATCGCGCACGCATGGGCCGACAGCATGGGCACGAATGCCTGACCTGGAAGCCCGAATCGTCGCAGCACGCGATCCATGACGAAGGCGGCGCGGGCGAGGTAGCCGGTGTCCTCCAGAATGGCAATCAGGAAGAACAGCAGAATGATCTGTGGGAGAAACACAACCGTGCCGGCCAGACCGCCGACCACACCATCGACCATCAAATCCCTGATGGCACCCTCAGGAAGCACCGCGCCGACCCAGCCTCCGACGTGCCCGAAGATCTGCTCGATCAGATCCATGGGGACACCTGCGAACTCGAAGATGGTCCAGAACAGGCCGGCCATGATCAGGAGAAACGTCGCAATGCCCAGCACGGGGTGTGTGAACGCCATGTCCAGCCGATGTCCGATGCGTCCACCGCTCTCGGAGTTGGGCGTGGGGATGCTCTCCCGGACGACGCCGTTGGCCCACTGCTCAACGGCGGCAGGGTCGTCCGCAGCAGGGAGCGAAGCGGTTGGAACCGCAGCGGTACGGATCGCTGCGACCAACTCGCTGCGACCTCGGCCCTTTCTGCCGGCGGTCGGTATCACCGGGCACCCCAGCCAGGATGCGAGCCGGTCGGGGTCGATCTCCAGACCTCGTCGCCGCGCGACATCCACCTTGGTCAGGGCGACGACGCAGGGGACGTCAACGGCAAGGACTTCGGCAGCCAGATGAAGCCCCCGGGAGAGGTTGGACGCGTCGAGGACCAGCAGCATGACATCGGGCTGAAAGTCCGTGTCTCCGGCGAGGCAGTCGCGAACGACGTCCGACTCCGGCACGCTCAGGGAGAGCGACCAGGCCCCCGGGAGGTCCATCACGGTCAGATCGCCGCTGCTTCCGACCCGTGCTTCAAAGGTCGTTCCCGGGATGTTCGCCGTCTGCGCCCGCAAGCCACACAGCAGGTTGAAGAGCGTCGTCTTGCCGACGTTTGGTTGGCCGACCATCGCGACGGAGCGACCGCCGAGCCCCGCCTGCATGTTCGATTGTTCCCTCGTCATGGCCGAGCGGGGTCAGTTGCCGACTTCGACCTGAATCGATTCTGTCAGGCACCTCGCCAAGCCAAGCCGTGTGGACCCGGTCTCCACGATGCAGGAAGCGCCAGCGCGGCACATGGTGACCTCAGCCCCCTCGCGAAGCCCCATCGCGCGAAGCAGCGCCGCGTCTGCCCCCTGGGTCGCAACGACCAGGGCGGTTGTGCCGGTTTCCAGACAGTCGAGGGTCACGGTGGTCTCCTGCTGAGAATCAGTCTCAGCAAGAATGCTACCGTGAGGTCACCATTGATTCAAGCGTCAGGGCTGCCCAGGACCTCGGCCGTCCGCCGCCTTCGCCGGCTGGCCGCCAGAGACGCCAGCAGGGCCAGCCCGCCGGGGGCCGGAATGCCGAGATACTCCAGAATCAGCGATCCTCCGAGATACATCCCGGCGGGCTCGCCCGAGCCGTCCGTCCAACTCGACGCCATCAGCACCTGGACGTGCCCGTCGTCCCCGGTAAAGAGGTTGGCCACCTCCAGATCGACCGATCCGGAGGCCGGGCCGAAGACGCCGTGGGCGTAGTCGGTGGGAAACGGCTGTTCAAGCCAGCCCAGGGGCTCACCGGCCAGATCGACGGCCAGAATGCCCAGATAGGCGTCGCTGGCCCAATTGGGTGTGCCGGTGTTGTCGTACGTCTCAAGGACGACGTCTTCCCACCGCAGCCGCATGATCTGCCGGTCCGGATCGACCTCAAACGTGCCCACCACGGCGGGCGGTCCGCCAACGTAGGCGATGCCGGAGAGGTCGAAAATGGCCTGTTCGTACCCCTCCTGGCTGCCATCCTGGCCGCTTGCCAGCGCCAGGGGCGATGCTGCCAGCAAGGCAGCCGCAACCACACCGGCCCGAAATGTCCTCTTCTCGCTCACGGGGTGCACTCACCCTCAGCCTACAGGCAGCGACCTGCAACGCAAGCGAACATCCGGCCATTTTCGGACCTCAATCGGCGGCCGGTTTCCGGTCCGTCTCAAAACCAACACGACCTCCCCGTGAGGGGAGGCCGTATTGCATCCGGTGAAAGGGGCTCGAAGTCACGCTTCAGCGGAGTCCAAGCGCCTCGGTGATGACATGGGCTGCTTCACCCGGGGTCCAGCCGTAGTTCCAGAGTTCTTCTAGATCGGTCGTATCGGTGCCTGTGGCGAGCAGAATCTCGCCCCGCGAAAGGTCGTACCGGTGCTCGGTTCGACGAAGGAGGCGGCGAAGTCGCGTTCGCCAGGCGTCCCAAGTCCAGTCGTGGGGGGTTCGAGTCTGCATGGGTCAGGTCCAGTCGGTGGGGGGCACCATGCCCTCCACCATCACCTACGCACGAGGTCGGTTGATGGTGTGTCCGAGAACAGTTATTCCCTGAAATTTTTCCAATTGAACTCTGATTCGGCCATCCTCGTAAGAGCAGTGCGAGCAATCCGAACAACACTGTCACGGCGATGCCGCGGAGGCCAGCACCATCACTCGATTTCCACGCATTCCACATCCGGCCATGCTGTGCGTTGGCGGTCTGGTCGCCTTGGCGGTCGTCTTGTGCACCGCCGAGGTGCTGCAACTCATGGACCGGGTGGCCGGTATGGGCTCGGTGTGGGCCTGGTCGGTCGGCCTCTGCGCAGGCGTGCTGCTCATCGGGGCGGCATGGCTGATCGTGCGTGAGATCCGGGGGTGGCTGGCGGTGCGACGGGTGGACCGCGTGCGGGCTGTTCTTGAAGGTTCGGCGGTCGCCGGCGGTGTCACCGTGCTGCGTCGGTGGGCTCGGAGCCTCCCCGCGTCCCTGGCCGGCAGTGCTGCGCAGACAGACCTGACGCGACACCTCGAAGCGTCCGATCTGCAGCAGGCCATTGCGACCACGGATGTGTTGCTACGAGAACTCGACGCCCAGGCCGACTGCCACATTCGCCGTGAGTCTGCAAAGACGGGTTTGCTCGTCTCGCTGTCCGGCGTAGCTGCCCTTGACTCTGTGATCTGTCTCTGGCGCAGTGCCCGATTGATGCGGCAGGTGGCATCGACCTACGGCGCGCGGCCCGGCGCCATCGGCACGCTTCGGCTTGCTCGCATGGTGCTGGTGCATGCCATTGCCGTGGATCTCTCGCAGCATGCGGCTGATGTGGTATCGACTCGAGTGGGACCAGTGGCGGCGGCTGGCGGCCAGGGGCTTCTCGCGGCGACGTTGACGGCCCGGCTCGGATTGTGGACGCAGCAGGTCTGCAGGCCGGCATCCAAGCCTCGGCGAAGCGTCGCCGGATTCGCCGCTGGGTCTGCTGCAGACGAAGTGGCACATCACGTCAGGAAAACGGTGCAGCGAGCGGCGCGTGTGTTCAGGGTGCGGGCCGATACGCAAGCGGGGACGAGCTGAAGAAGCGAGTCCGCTTCCACCAGTCGCCCGTCTCGGCCCGGTCTTCAGGCGTCGTGAACTCGTAGTGGTCGATGGTCCATCGAATGGCCCGAGGGGGCTTGGTGGGACCTGTTTCGATGAGATCCAGAACAACCGGATCGAGCACGGCGAGTCTGCGCATCAACATGGGGAGCACCTCCCGGCCTGTGACGAGCAACGCGCCGGATTGGTCGTGCACGCGTCGCTCGCGAATGGCACGCTCGTACCCAATGGCATCGAACCACATCTGCCAGTCCAGGCGGGGCATGCCCGGCTGGCAAAAGGCGCCGGGCCGATTCAGCGGGCCGGGCTTCCACTTGAAGACGACGGGCTGCCACACGCCCTCTTCGTCCTGCCATTCAATCCCGAGTTCGGGTCGGGTCGTGGTCATGACCGCAAAGAGCCCGTAGTAGCCCACTGGATGCCAGGGGGCGGCGGCGGCCTGGGCAATCGCGATCGGCCGCCAGGCTGCACGATGGGTTGCCTGATTCCAGATGGATGCAAGGACCAGAACGCCAATCGCACTGGCCAGGACGAACCGTGTCCATCGGACGGTGCGGCCGTTGACTGCTCGAAGACCCACCGCGATGCGCCCGCGGGCGGCCTTTGGCCAGAGCAGAAGGAGGACGGCATCGTCCAGCATGGCGATACACAGGACGATGGTGAGCCAGTTGAAGAATCCGTAGTTGCCGGTTGCGGCGATGCAGAGCATCAGGCCGGCGATGGACGCCGCTCCAATGGTCCGGGGCACCCTCGGAAGCAGCAGAAGCAGGGGGCACCCGAGTTCGATGACGAACATCAGAAGGCAGGCGGCGCGGAGTATCCAGTCGGGAAGCGACACGGCCAGCCAGGCCGGCCACCATGGCAGCGGCTGCGTCCAGAGGTGAAATGTCAATGCAGTGCAGTCCGCCCACACCGGGTCGCCGCTCTGCAGTTTGGCGAGCCCGCCGAAAAACACCAGGCGGGCCAGGAGCAGGACAAGCAGCCAATGAACGAGCCGCGATGGCCGCCGAGCGGCGGGACTGTTCAGCCGCCACGTCGCGGGGCACCACAGTACGGCGAGGAGCCCGCACTCAAGCAGGAGCGCATCCCACTGGAACTGCATGAACACGCTGCCGACCGTGACCAGAGAGAGGTACATCGCCCAACTTGTGAGTGAGGCAAGGAGTGGCGCGACGCCGAGGGTCAACAGCACGGCTGCAACCGCGCCGATGATCCAGGTGGCGGTCAACAGGCCGTCGCCGCCGAACCATTGGAGCGTGGGGAGGCTCCACCAGGCGCCGGCGGGAGCTGCCGCCTGCATCATGACTGCGGCGGGGCGAAGGCCCTGCTCGCCCACGAGGCCGAGAATCTGATGCCCGATGGAGAGGAAGGCGGCGAGATAGATCATGCCGAGGAGGCGAAGAAACATCCGGCGGGTCAGCAGGAGCGTACTGGGCGCCTCGATACGGCCCAGCAGCAACCGGGATGCAGTCAGGGCTGTTCGCCGTCGCCGCGCCACCCACCCATAGGCGAGATCTGCCACACGCCGGGCTGGTGGCATCCGAAGCAGTGTGTCCGGCCACGTACGGATTCCTGCAATCGCCATCACGCGTGCCACGGCCGCAGCGCCGCTCAGATGCGTGCCGTCAGGAAGTATGAGGTGGATGGCGGCCTGGAACGACGTCCGGGGGATCGATGGATAGGCCGCCGCCGCATGGTTGATGGTCGCCAGTGCGACGCGGTCACCGGCCAGCGCATGCAGTCGGCGGATCCATCGCCTGCAGAATTCGCAGTCGCCGTCCCAGACGACCAGTGGTCGATCAGACGGCAGGGCTGCCTCGGGGAGTTGGGCCCCGCAGGGTGAAGCGCATGTGGAACAGGATTCGCAGCCGGACATGGTGTCGCAGGATACGACAGCCCGCCTCGGCAAACGCCGAGGCGGGCTGGATCATTCGGATGTACGCCGATCAACAGCCCGAGCCGAAGGCGCCGAGCACAATGAGGACGTCATCGACCGTGTACGGATCTCCGAAGCCGGCGATGACCAGAAGGATGTCCTCGACGTCGACGACGTTGTTGCCGTCGAGATCGCCTACGCAGTCCTCGCAGTCAACGGAGGAGATGGACACGCCGTCGACGCCTGCCTCGACGACCGACCCGTCGCCCGTATCGGCGGCCTCGAAGGCGACGCGAAGTTGGGTCGTCGGGTCAATACCCGGGACTGATGCAAGGTCGAACTGCACCGTGTACCAGCCACCTCCGGCCTCCGGCCCGGTCGGGCCGACCTCTTCCAGGATCGACCAGGTGCTGCCGCCGTCGTCGGAGATGCGGATGGTGAAGATGTCCGAGTTCGGCGCGGCGCCGAAGTTGTTTGAGTACCACCGTGTGTACTCAAGCACTGCCGCCGGGGATGAGGCGTCCAGGATGGGTGAGATGAGCGTTGTTGTGCCACCGTCGACGTCGCTGTTGCCGGAGACGTTGTCGGTCACCCAGCACTGGCCGCTGCCGTCGCCATCGGTCGGAGGATCGCCTCGATCGCCACCGCCCGCGGGAACACCTCGGCCCCACTGGCCATCGGTGCAGTTGTTCTCGACCGTCCAGCCCGGATTCGTTTCGCCGTCGTCGTCAAAGGTGACAGTGATGTCGCTTGCTGACAGGATCGAGCCCGATGCGGCGGTGACGCTGAACCCGTCATTGGTCGTAACGATCGCTTCGAAGTCCACCATGCGGCCGCACTCGGTGGGGCCAAACGTCGCGCGGAGCATGGTTGGGTTTCCAGGCTTCTCGATCGACATGCCAGCCTGGGTCCACCCGGTCCCATCATTCCAGCGAAGGGCCGTCTCGGCCATGTCCAGATCCACGCCGTCGATCATGGTTGCCTGAATGCGGAACGAGTCGCCGCCGGTTGGGGCAAGGAGCTCCGGCATGGGGTCCATGACCATGGTGCCGACGGACGGCGCTGTCGTGGTCCAGACAAAGAGGCCACGCTCCAGGTCGGATCCGATCACGGTTCCGCTGGGGAAGTACGGGAACGTGCTCCAGATGCCGTTGAACTGGGCAGCGTCGCTTCCCGGGTAGGTGTCAAACCAGGCGATCTGCTCCGGGTTGAGCCGGTCCGTGATATCAAAGATGCGCAGGCCACTCCGGTAGTTCGCCTGAAACATCGTGTCGCCGCGGATGTAGAGGTTGTGGTCGACTGACGAAGACCCGGTCGTGCATGTGCCTGCCTGAAACGGGTTCGACAGGTTGCTGACATCGAGGATACGGGTCGTCGTCGGGGTCCCCGTGTACTGCTCGTCCAACTCATCATTCAGGTAGAAGTAGTGGAAGTCCTCGGTCAGCCACCCCTGGTGGGAGTAGTTGTTGTTGGTGTGCTGCATTTGGGAGACCACGAAGATGTTGTCCTTGTCGGTCACATCCACGATGGACAGTCCTGTCTCGTTCCAGCCGCCGTTGTAGCCGGCGCAGCAAAAAGCAATCTGTCGACCTTCGTACTGGGTTCCGGGCGGATAGGTCACAACCTGAACGTCGTGGACGTACTTGGTGATCCAGCTGCCAACGTGGGGCGGGTTGGTGGCCGACGCATTCAGGTCGTAGATTCGCAGGCCGTTGTCACCGCCGCCGCATCGATAGAGGAAGCCGCTGTCTGTGTCGATGGCGACGTTGTGCGTTGCCGTCGTGCCGCCCGATGTGACGGTGTTGACGTGCGTCACGACACCGAGGTCGATGTTGGCGAGGTTCACCACCTGGATGCCGTCTCCACCTTCGCTGACGATGTAGGCGTAGTCCTCGAAGATTTTGACATCCCGCCAGAGGCTCTCCGGCCCCGTGATTTTTCCGACGATGCTCGGAGACGCGGGATCCGTGATATCAACGAAACTCGTTCCGCTGGAGTCAGTGATGACCGCGTACTCACGGCCGGAGCCGGATACGTATCCCCAGCAGTCGCTGCCGGTTTCGGCGCCGCCGAGATCATCCAGCGAGAGCCACGCCTGGAGCGTGATGTCTCCGTACTGCTCAAAGCCGCCCCGCATGGGAACCCCTTCGCCCGCGGTCCAGCCCGGGCCTCGATAGGGGCCGAACCGGTCGTTCACCTTGGGGTCGTCCGAATGGGCGGACGCTAGGCCGACTGCCGAGGCAGCCATTGCCGAGGCCAAGCAGATACGCAACATGTGGGCACTCCTCTCGAAACCCTCACCCGCCACTCAAGGTACACGATCGCGGGGGCGAGGCGAGCGTCTATTCGTGCGTTTCGGGGTTCTGGATGCCGGTTTCCGGGGGCGGGCTGCGGAGGAGTGTGCTGGGCGGGTCGCCGGTCAGGGCCGAAAGAAACGCTTCCAGATCGGCCAGTTGTGCTGGGGAGAAGTCCAGCGGCCTGAGGACATCCTCCGCGTGGTGGTGCCGGCGAACCTGTTGCTCCAGCGTGTTGTAGAAGGTCAGGACGTCTGTGAGGGTTTCAAAGTTGCCAGCGTGCATGTAGGGGGGGGTCGCTGCGACGTTCCGCAGCGAGGGCGTCTTGAAGGCGCCCCAGTGTTCGGTTCCGATGCGAATGGCAGCGGTTCGCCTGGCCTTGCGGCTCTCCGGAGCGTCGCTGTGCGGCCCGTCGGCGCGGAAGGCGCTTGCCCGAAGCAACGGGTAGCCGGCCCCCCGCCCCGGGTGTGGCGTGGCGTCGTCGGCTGGCGGGAGTGACAGGTCGTGAAACTCCAGATCGGACAAGGTTGGCCCGAAGTGACATTGCCGGCAGCCTGCGGCTCCGGCGAAGAGTGCCAGGCCTCGAACAGCGGGCTCACCCAGAATGTCATCGTCCCGAGTCCCTGCGTTCACGGCAGCGACCCATCGATCAAAGTCGGATTCGCCAGGCTGAAGGAGCCGCTCGTACGCAGCGATCGCCTTGCCGAGTGTGGCAAACGCCGTGTCGATCGTCTGGCGGTCGGCGGGATGCATAGCCTCCCACGACGAAGTGCCCGGCCGCGCGCCACTTGGGAATCGAACGGTGTCCGAGATGTCCGGCATGGGGCCAGCGATGGACTCGTACAGGCTGCGAAGTGGGGGTGTTTCCGCGACGTGCCGCACGGCATCCAGGCGTGATCCGTCCATTTCAATCGGATTCTCGATCGGCCCAAGTGCCTGAGACCAGAGCGAGTCGGCACGCCCGTCCCAGAAGAGCCAGCGATGGTGCGCTGCGCCCAGCACGGTGGGCGTGTTGAACGACCCGGACCCGGCGGCCTCCGCGACCGCCCGGCCATCCGTAAAGGCGAGCGCCGGGTCATGGCACGTGGCGCACGATGTGTCTCTACGCCCGGACAAGGCCGGGTCAAAGAACAGCATGTGCCCCAGCGTTGCGGCCGTCGGGTTGTCCGCAAGTGCATTGGTGGGCTCTGCCGGAGGCGGTGGGACCGGGCTTGCGGCCCGTGCAAATGCGATCACAGCCGGGTCGAGATCGACCGACGGCTGACACAGCAACGCCATGACGACAACTGCGATCACTTCAGCACGACTGCCTCTCGGGCGCGGTGCAGTACGCCGCGATCGTCAATGACGTCGAAGTCGAATACCCATTCACCGGGCATGTGCAGCAGCACGTCGCGGACGATCCAGGCATCCGGACCAGTCTGCTCGGGCGTCACGATGACGTTCATGCCGTGCCGATGTGCGGGCATGGTGGCATCGAACACCATGTCATGTCCACGGAGCGAACCATGTGCCGGTTCGACCTGCACGACGATGTCGAAGTACTCGTTGGTTGGGACGACCTGCGGTGGTTGAGGGGTCCACGTGATCCCGTACTGTCCGTCCGTCGTTCGCAGGCCCTGCGATCCGCATCCGCCGATCGCGAGCAGAGTCGTACACAGCAGGAGTCTGATCATTGATCCTCCGTTTCGCCGCCGCCTCGGGCGGGGGTCGTATGTTGCCGCGTCCAGGCGCGGCCGGCGCCGAACGTCATGATCCATGTGCCGTCCGGCTCAAACATCTGAGCGCGGTGATTTCCATGATCGAGCACGATGACGCGGCCGTGGTGGTCCACTTCGATGGCGGCTGGCCTCCACAATTCGCCGTGCCCGGTGCCCCGGCCTCCCCAGTGGCCCAGCGGCTCGCCGGCGGGACTGAAGTGGTGCACGCGGTGTCCGGCCCGGTCCAGTACGAGCAGTGATCCATCTGCCGCGACCGCCAGATCCACCGGATCTTCGACGGCGGGCAAGGCGACGGTGTCGACCGGCCAGTCGCCCGTCAACTGGACTCGGGGCCCGAATGCATCCAGCACGGCCATGCGGCCAGCAGGCCCGTCCGCGGCGATCGGGAGTCGCGCGGCGCTCGGCGGCGCCGCGGTGTGCTGGCCATCGGCCTGGAGCCATCGAGCGTGGCCGGTGACGCCATCCAGATGCAGGAGCCCCTGGTCGGTGGGGTGGAGGACGCCATCTCCGGCATGGTGGAGCGGGCTTGAGCGGCTGAGCACGGCCATGCCGGGATCAAATGCGGGGCGATCGGGTGGAGGCGGGGAAAGGGCCCACTCATGCAGTCTGCCATTGCCGGCATCCACAGCCCAGAGCAGGTTTCGATCGGCGTCAACGGCGAGCGATGTCAGATGTCCGAGTTGTCCGGCCGCGGTGCCCGGTGTTCCGAAGGTGCAGAGGCGCAGCGGCGTTGTGCGATCGAGGTCGAAGATGTGCACCGCGCGAAGTTCGGGCTCCCATGTGCAGAAGAAACGCCCGTCGGTTGCGGCGGTCGGGCCGAAGTGCGACTGGACGTCACGCGGCGATGGTGGTGCTGTCGGGATGTCCATGCCTTCGGGACCGAACCGTTGGGTGCGTTCCTCAAAGGGTTCGGCAATCGTCACCGTGCCATCTGCTGCGAGGGCCGCATCTTCCGGGTAGTGAACGCGTCCCTCGCCTTGCCGCGGACGAAACGCGTGCATGCCCCAGGACTCGATGACGGCTCCGGTGCTTGCATCCAGGACCTGAACGCGGTGATTGAGTCGATCCGTGACGATCACCCGGCCGCCGCCCGCCTCGACACCGCCTGGCTCCATGAACTGGCCTGGAAACGTGCCCCACGATCCGATCGAGCGAACGAGGTCGCCCGATGGCGTGTAGCACTGCACGCGATGGTTGTGCGTATCTGCCACCCAGATGCGGCCAGCGTCATCGATGGCCACTCCTTCAGGTCGCCGAAGTGGGCCATCGTCGCCGCCCCGAATGGATCGCAGGTGCAACCCGTCAGGCTGGTACACCTGAATGCGGTTGTTTCCTGTGTCTGCGACGACGAGGTGCTCGGCGTCAACGTCGACGGCCGAGGGGCTGCGGAGCCGGAAGGGCTCTTCGCCCACACCCCCGCACCCACCCGACATGCGCCCTCCCGGCTCGAAGAAAATGACGTGGTTTCGATCGGCGCACGTGATGTACATGCGGCCGGTCGGCCCGAAGGCAAGTCCGCTCGGCTGCGTGACCCACTTGGATACGTCGAACGGTGTGGTTTCACCGGGCAACAGCACGGCGGACGTGTCTCCGTCGAGCAGGGCGATGTCTCCGCTGGGGGTGGCTGCGACTGCGGTGATGCCGCCAACGTCAGCCTGCGTGTCCATCCACTTCCCCAGCGGCGTGGGGGCGGACAACGACGAAACGATGAGGAGATGGCAGAGCGTCAGCATCGGTGCAGGATAGACCGCATCGGACCGTCCGTCGGCGGCAGGGCTGTATGCCTATTCGGGCTGAGGCGAGGGCGAGAACCCCAGCGACTTGATTCGGGCGATCGCCGGGTCGGCGGAGTGGCCGGGCTTGATCCAGAGGACGACCTCGCCGTTGGGCGCCGAAGCCTCCACGGCATTGACATCTTCGCACTGCATGGCTGCGCCCTCGATGGCCGCTTCACAACTGCCGCACGACATGCCACCCACTGGAATCACGATGCGGTCACCGGTTTGCGTCTGCTGTTTCGGTGGCTCGGCGCCTTCGCAGGCTGCCAGAGTCAACCCGAAGAGTGCTGCAATGAGGGTGCGTTTGCGCATGGGAGCAGTATGGCAGAGTGGAGGGCGGTCGGTGGCTGGCAGCCTGTTCACGTCTTGAGTACAGGGGCGCGGCTCCAGCGGCGGCGGAGAATGACGTCGGGGTCGGCACCCATCCAGCCCTCCAGGACAGCCGCGTACACCTGCCTGAAGTCCGCGGTGAACTTCAGGTCTCCGTTGTCGAGGTTGGTGAGGCTGGGATGTGTGCCCAGAACACCAGGCTGGACCATTGGTCCCACGAGATACATGGGGGCGGCCGTGCCGTGATCGGTACCCCCGGACGCATTCTCGCCCACACGCCTTCCGAACTCCGAGAACACCATCGTCAACACGCGGCTGTCGTTCCCTTGTTCCCTGAGTTCGTTGTTGAATGCCAGCAGCGAGTCTCCCACCTGGCGGAGCAGGCGTTGGTGGGCGCCGGCCTGATTGGCGTGTGTGTCAAACCCGCCAAGCGAGACGTAGTACACACGCGTGGGCATGTCCGATCGAATCATCGCTGCCACCATGCGGAGTTGGTTGGCGAGGTCGCTCCGCGGCCACTCGACGAGCGGCGTGAGTGAGGCGGCCTGCCTCACCTGATCGGACGAGAGTTGGGCATCGAGGGTGGTCCGTTTCAGAAACGCCAGATTGTTGCCATCAGGCTGCTGCTGCTGAACGGGCATGGCGCGGTACGTGGTGTCGACGTCCTCGCCGAAGTCCTCGCCAACCCATCGGTAGAGGTCGGCCGATTCAAAGCTCACGGGCAGCGAGCGGTCGCCCTGCATGGCCAGTGGGGCTGTGTTGCCCAGTGCAATGCCGCTGGCGGCCTCGGGTGTTCCGGTGCATGCATTGTCGAAGTACCGACCGATCCAACCGTTGTCCCGCCCGTTTGTGTCGGCGGTGTGCCAGATGTCCATGGAGGAGAAGTGGGAGCGATTCGGGTTTGGGTATCCGATGCCCTGCACGACGCTGGCAACGCCCCGGTCAAGCAACTCTCGCATGCCGCTGAATGCCGGGTGAAGGCCGAGCCCGTCCACACCTGGAAGTTCCAGGGCGGCGTCGCCGCCACGGCCGGGTGCGGCGATCGCGAGTTGAGGTCGGCGTTTGTAATACTCGTCTGCGCCGTAGGGCACCACGGTATTGAGTCCGTCGTTGCCTCCGCCCAGTTGCACAACCACCAGCACGTGATCCTGAGGGACGCCCGCCAGCGACGTCAGCATCGAGTGGGCGGGGAGGGACATCGCACGACTCGCCTGCTCGATGAAGAGGGGAGCCGTGGTGGCGAGGCTGGCCAGTGCCGTTCCTCGGCGGAGAAAGTGTCGTCGTGTCCAGGCGTGATGATCGGTCATGAGTCGGCGTCCGGCGGTCAGGAGAGTTGGTACTCGGGGGAAGCGGTCATAAGGGAGAGCAGGTGGACGAGGGCCGTGTTGTCGATGGTGTCTCGTCCACGAAGAAGGCTTGTCCACTGCTCCACCCGTCCGTCGGTGGGCGGTTCACCCAGCGTGAGCCGTGACAGGTACATCACGATGTCCGCCGCCTCGTCCCGCCCGGGAAGACTGCGGAGATGCGCGATGAGCGGTTCAGCCGACCAGACGGTTTCACCCGACTCCCAGGCCTTGGCAGCCGGGTCGCGGCCGGTCAACAGATAGACGAGCAGGTTCTCTCGCACGAACAGGGTGGATGTGTTGATCCACTTGCGGCCACCTTCCCAGCCCTTCACGCTGGGAGGCTGGAAGAGTTCCTGTCCCATCACTCCACAGGCCTGATTGATTCGTCCGATGCTCCGGGCAGGTGTTCCGAACGATCGAATGGCTTCCACGGCAAGTTGGACCGGGCTCTTGATGAGCGTTCGTCTGTTCTCAGGGGCATAGAACCACGCCGAGCGGAAGAGTTCGCGAAGCACCGGGCGAATCTCCCAGTTGGATCGGCGGAACGTCCGACTCATGCGGTCGACGGCCCGCTTGATGTCGCCATCCGTTCGCATCGAATCGTCGACGAAGAACCGGTGAAGTTTCCAGGGGGTGAACCAGGCGGCCGAAGGGCGTTGGAAGATGAGTTCGACGAAGTCATCTGCATCAAACTGCCCACTGCGGCCGAACAGTCGCTTGCCGCTGGAATCGAAGTTGCGTTGGTTGAAGGCGAACTGGTCGTCCCGGTAGGTCATGCCGGTCAACGCGCGGGCGCCCTCCTTGATGTCGTTTTCGGTGTAGCCGTTGCCTTCGCCCAACGTGAACAGTTCCATCAACTCCCGGGCAAGATTCTCGTTGGGCGCTTCACGGGTGTTCTGATTGTTGTTGAGATACTTGATCATCGCCGGATCGCGAATGATCCCGTGCACCAGATCGTCCTTGAAGTTCCCCCCGGCGTGGCGTCGGAAGAACTCGTTCTGAAGGAGCATGTGCCAACTGTCTTCGACCGACCGGTATCCGGTTGCGAAGTGTCCGTGCCAGAACAGCGTCATCTTCTCCTGCAGCGGTCTGGCCGTCTCAATCAGCCGCTCCAGCCACCACGCTTGAATCTCCCGCATCTGCCGCCGGTCCGCTCGCTGCCTCTCCTGCCTGGCGTTGCGAAAGATCTCCAGCGTCGCTTCGTCACCCTGCCGGCGAGCCCGCTGCACACGCTGGCGGTCCGCCGGGGCTAGTGGCTGCATGATGTCCGAGCTGTACCCGTCGGCGGGCGAGGCCGGGTCGGCGACCCGCTCCCAGACGACGAGGTGGTCCACTGCGTCATCCAGACCCATGTCGGAGAGCGCGACGATCTGGGAGGGGGTTCCGCCAAAGCCCGCCCGCCGGAGCAGGTGCGCTGCTTCTTCATATCCGAACTCGTTTGCCGGAAGCGGAGCGAGCGGTTGTGCCATGTCAGGTCCTCCTGATCGGCCTGCATGCGAGTCTACGGTCAACTGGTGGGAGGCATCCCTGTCCAACCAGTCAGGCAGGCGTAAATGGAGCCAACTTCCGCAACTTCCGACCGAGTCTGACGGCGTTGCCGATGACCGTGATGTCGCTCAGGGCCATGGCACCGGCCGCAATGAGCGGACCCCAGGGCCCCAGCAGGCCAAATGCGGCAACCGGAATCATGATCGTGTTGTAGAAGAATGCGAAGAAGAGGTTCTGGTGAATGGCCCGCAGCGTCTTTCGGGCAATCACAATCAGCATCGGAACCGCCGATGGGCGATGCGCGGGAATCACGACGTCGGCGGCATCAATGGCGACGTTCGTGCCGGATCCAACGGCCACACCGACCGTCGCGGTCGCGAGGGCGGCGGCATCGTTGATGCCGTCTCCAACCATGAGCGTGGGCTCGGTGGCGTCCCGAATGGCAGCGGCCTTCGCCTCGGGCGTGACGCCGGCGGTGACGCGGTCCGCGTCGATGCCCACCCGGCGGGCGATGTCCATCGCCGAGCCTTCACGATCTCCCGAGAGCATGGCCGCCGGTACGCCCAGGGACGCCAGAGCGGTGACGGCGGCCGGAGCATCCGGAAGCGGTTCGTCCTGAACGTCAATGCGGCCGAGCAGTGTGCCGTCGAGCGTGACCGCGCACGCTGCCTCGGCATCTCTGTGTACTTCAACGCGTTGACCATCGACGACGGCTTCGACCCCAAGACCGGGCAGCGCCCGGAACTCGGTTGACCGTGGAACCTCAATACCTCGCTCGCTCGCCGCATCGGAAATGGCCCTGGCGACGGGATGCTCGCTTGAGGACTCCGCGGCTGCAGCGAGTCGGAGAACGTCCGCATCCTCGTGCCCCGGTTCCGAGGCAATGGACACGACGATCGGTCGCCCCACGGTCAGCGTGCCGGTCTTGTCGAAAACGACCTGTCGCACGCTACCGGCTTGCTCCAACGCTGCTGCAGACTTGATCAGGATGCCCCGTCGCCCGGCTTCGCCCGTTCCGACCATAACTGCCATGGGCGTGGCCAGGCCGAGCGCGCACGGACAGGAGATGATCAACACCGTCACGGCGGCGATGACCCCGGTGGAGAACCGACTCCAGTCGCCCGTGGATGCCGCTGCGATGGTCCACCCGGTGATCGTCAGCATCGCGACCAACAGGACGGCTGGGACGAAGATGGCGCTGACCCTGTCCGCGACCCGCTGAATGTCTGCCCGGCTGCTCAACGTGTCGGAGACCAGGCGGGCGATTCTCGCGATGGTCGAGTCATGGCCACCTGATGTGGCTTCAATGACAAGCCTTCCGAGCGCATTGACCGACCCGGAGACCACGGCGTCGCCTTCGCGGCGAACAACCGGCAATGGCTCGCCGGTCAGGAGCGACTCGTCAACCTCGGACTCGCCTTCCCGCACAATGCCGTCGACCGGAATGCGTCCGCCCGGACGCACCAGAAGCCGGAGGCCGGCCGCCACCTCGGCCACGGGGACTTCGCGGACCTCACCCTGCTCGTCGATGAGTTCGGCGGTATCCGGTTGCAACTCGAGCAGGTCGCGAATGGCAGATCCTGCCCGCGCCGACGAGCGGGCCTCGAACCAGTGCCCCAGGCTGATCAGTCCAAGAAGCGCCGCTGCCTCGGTGAAGTACATGGGCTGGCCGTGCTCAAAGCCTGCGAGTTCCAGAATGAACAACACCATCGAGTACGCCCACGCGGTGCCGGCACCGATGCTGATGAGCGTGTCCATGTTGGTGCCGCCCCGCTGGAGCGCGCCCCATGCGGATCGAAAGAAGCCGGGCCCCACGATGCAGACCACCGCCGTGGCGAGCACGCCCAGCGTCCAGTGCAGCCACGGCCCGGCCAGCCCGAGCGGGGGGGCGCCCCAGTGCAGCGCCGCCATGGGAACCCACATGCCAAGGCCGACGATGGCCCGCCGTCTCCACTGCCGTTCGTGCCACGCTGCCTGCCGCTCCATGTGGTCGTGCAGGTCTGCTGCGGAGGACACATCAGACTCAACGGGGTGGGCGGGGTACCCGGCTGCGGTCACGATTCGCGCGGCCTCGGTGGGATCGATGGAACCAGTGATCACCCCGCGGCCGGTCTGAACGCTGATCGAGGCTTCCTCAACCTGCGGGTGGGCGAGCAGGGCTCGTCTGGCCGTTTCGACGCAACTGGCACAGCTGAGTTCTTCAATCTCCAACTGGATGGGGTCGTTGGGCATGGCGTGGGGTAGACTACCGGCTTCATGCCCGCAGCCCGACGATCCATCACGCTGACCCTGATGCCACTTCTGGCGGTCATGGTCGCTCTGCTGGGAGACCCGATCTCCGAAGCGGGCCAGTCGACATCGTGCGATCGGTCCGGCTTCGTCGTGCGAGTGGCGGGCTCACCGCCGGCGGAAGTGACGGCGTCGCCTCAGCCCGGCCTCCCTGCAGGTGCCATGCCCGCGCCCCGCACGGGTCGACTTCGAGTTCGCGAGGCCGACCGACTGGGTCCGGGCCGTCTGCACCTGCCGCCACCGACTGCGTGAACGCGGTTTCCGGGTCGGGCACGCCGTGGCGTGCGGTTTGGTGGAATCAACACACTCCAGAGGATTTTGAGACATGGCCATTCCTGTAGTTTCGGGACTCGCGCGCAAGGTGTTCGGCACGCGAAACGACCGGCTCGTCAAGCGGTATCTGGGCATCGTCAACAGAGTGTCTGATCTCGAAGACGAGGTTCGGACGCTCGATGACAGCGCACTTCGAGCAAAGACCGCCGAGTTCAAGCGGCGGCATGAGGCGGGGGAGAAGACAAGCGATCTCCAGCCCGAGGCGTTCGCTGTGGCGAGAGAGGCGATGGATCGAGCTGTCGGGATTCGGACCATCTTCGATCCTGACGCCGCGTTCGATCCAAAGGTGCTCAGCGACGAGGCCAGAGCCCTCTACGAGCAGACCAAGGCCGCGATGGACGCGGCCGAACCGCAGCCGCCGACGGGAGCGCTCCTGGGAAACACGGCGCCTGTCCCGGCGTGGATGTGGATGGACATCCCGCTGCCCCTGTATGACGCCGTGCGTGCGGTGTGGCCCGAGTCCAGGCCACCGTTCCGGGCGAGGCCATTCGACGTCCAGATCATCGGCGGCATGGTGCTGTATGAAGGCCGCATCGCGGAGATGAAGACGGGCGAGGGCAAGACGATTGTGGCGCCGCTCTCCTGTTACCTGTCGGTGATTGAAGGTAAGCAAGTGCACCTGGTCACCGTGAACGAGTACCTCGTGCAGCGGGACCGTGACTGGATGTTCCCGTTCTTCCATGCACTGGGTATGACGGTCGGGGCGATCCACCCGCAGCACATGCAACCGACCCAACTCAAGCAGATCATGTACCACTGCGATGTCGTGTACGGAACGACATCCGAGTTCGGATTCGATTATCTCCGCGACAACATGAAGATGTCTGTCGGCGAGCAGGTTCAGCGCAAGCGTCAGATTGCAATTGTGGACGAAGTCGACTCGACGCTGATCGACGAAGCCCGGACGCCGCTCATCATCGCTGGACCGGCGCACGACTCGCAGCCTCGATATGAACTGGCAGATCGGCTGGCTTGCCATCTGCTTGCGAAGCAGACTGAGTGGAATCGGGCCGACGAAGACGTCCAGAAGTGTCTTGTGAGAGTCTCGTCTCTTGAAGGCGACATTCGCAACGCCCGAGACCGGGCGGATGTGCCGGACCTCAAGCGTCAACTCGACGAGCAGAAGGCCGACCTGCCGAAACTTGAAACGGCCCGCGACAAGTTCACCCAGTACTACGAAGTGGAACTTGACAAGAAGCGGGCGACGTTGACGCATGACGGCATTGCGGAGGCCCAGCGGGAGTCGGGGCTGGGATCGTTCTACGTTGGTGAGAACATCGACATGCCTCACCTGCTTGAACAGGCCATCCGGGGGCACAGCGTCTACCAGCGTGATCGCGACTACATCGTGGCCCCTGATGACCAGGGCCAGCAGAGCATCGTGATCGTCGATCAGAACACCGGCCGGAAAATGGTTGGCAGGCAATGGTCCGATGGATTGCATCAGGCGATCGAAGCCAAGGAAAGCGTTCCCATCAAGCAGGAAACGCAGACCATGGCCACCATCACCATCCAGAACTTCTTCAAACTGTACGAACGCCTCTCCGGCATGACCGGTACGGCCGATACGGAGGCGACAGAGTTCTACGAGATCTACAGTCTCGATGTCGTGGTGATTCCCACGAACGTCCCCGTGGTTCGGGGTGATCACAACGACGTCGTGTTCCTCTCCGTGGGCGATAAGCAGGATGCCATCATCGATGAGGTGGCCCGGTTTCACGATATTGGACGGCCGGTACTGGTCGGTACGACGAGTGTTGAGAACTCCAAGGAGGTGTCAGACCTCCTGAAGAAGCGACACTCGATCAAGCACGAGGTCTTGAACGCCGAGCAGCACGAGCGTGAAAGTGAGATCGTCAAGCACGCCGGCGAGCTGGGGGCGGTCATGATTGCCACCAACATGGCGGGCCGCGGCACGGACATCAAGTTGCAGCCATTCACTCCAGGCGAGCTGGTCGAGCACTGGAAGCGGCGTGACCTCTGCCCGGCAGACGTGACTGCGGACATGCCGGAGGCCGAGATCGTCGCCAGGTGTCTTCGACACGTGGCGCCCCGCGAGACCGGAGCATCCAGGAGTGACATTGCGGCGTTGTCGGACGAGCAGGTTCGGCGGATGCTTCTGGAGGCGTGGTACGAGAAGCACTGCTATGGCAAGGAGTCAAAGGCGAAGTCGATGAGCGACGCTGCGCTTCTGGAGGCGATCGACGAGAGTGGCGCGTGCACGCTGCACCGCCTGCGGATGTTTGACGGCGCGGAGGATCTCGGAGGCCTTCACGTGGTTGGTACGGAGCGACATGAGTCGCGACGAATCGACAACCAGTTGCGGGGTCGGTCCGGCCGGCAGGGAGACAAGGGGTCTTCGCGGTTCTTCCTCAGCCTGGAGGATCCGCTCATGAAGATGTTTGCGGGGCCGACGACCCTGAAACTGCTCAGCCGACTCGGGATGAAGGAGGGCGATGCCATCGAGCACCCGATGCTCAGCAAGGCCGTCGGTCGGGCCCAGCGGAAGGTCGAAGAGCGGAACTTCCTGGTGCGAAAGAACATCCTTGAGTATGACGAGGTCATGGATCACCAGCGGCACGAGTTCTACGGGACCCGGCAACGCATCCTCGAAGGCCGCGACATCAAGGAACTCATTTTCGACCACCTTGAGCAGGCATCGCTGGATGCCGCATGGAGGTTTTACGACCCGCTCTTCCCAGCCAAGTGCATTTCCGAGTGGGTGCGAGAGCACATGTCGGTGACCATCGATCCGACGCGGCTGAAGACTTCAGATCGTGAGGATCTGCACGGCGGCATCCGGCAGTTGGCGCGTGAGGAGTCGATGTCCATTCTCCGGGTTTCGATCGGGGAGTTCCTCACCGAGGACATCGACCTTGGCGACGGCGCTCTGGCCGAACGTGACGCTCAGGCCGACGATTGGAAGGGGCTTGCCGACTGGATGAATGGTCACTTCGGTACGAGTGTGACCGTGGCCGATCTGGAGGGCATGGATCGCTCGACGTTGTTCGACTACATGGAAGACGAAGCTGAGAAGGCGCTGGAGGTCATCGATCTCGGTCCGCTTGACGTCTACCTGGTCGAGGACTATCCGAAGCGGGAACTCGCCCAGTGGGTTTCGACCCGTTTCGGAGTCGAGTTTGCGGCCGACCGCCTGCTTGAGGCGCACGAGGCCGATGCTGCAGCCGCGGTGGTGCTTGAGGCGGCTCGGACGCTCTATCGCGAGCGAGAAGTCTGCTATCCGATCGACTTCGCCATCGACATGACGACGGCCAACATTCAGTCGGACCCAGCCAAGGCGATCGGGCAGTTCTGCAATTGGGCAAAGTCGCGGTACGAGGTGGACTGGACGCCTGAGTCCCTTCCGGCGACCGATCCACAGGAGATTCGTACGGCGCTCGTCGAGATTGCTCGAACGTGGGACGACGAGAAGATGGCCGCGAGGGCTGCCGCCGTCGTCGAGTCCGTCGGCACGGACGTCGATGCCATCGACACCTGGTTCAGGGAGACGATGGGGGCCGCGATGTCGGAGGCGGAGCGGGAGTCGTGCGAACGTGACCCGGCCGCGGCGGCGACTGACTGCATCCGGAGAGTCATGCGGTCCGAGGTGTCGCATCTCGAGCAGTGGATCCTGCTGCAGATTCTGGATTCCTCATGGAAGGAGCATCTGCACCAGATGGACCAACTGCGAGAGTCAATCGGCTACCGCAGTTTCAGCCAGCGTGATCCTCGCATCGAGTTCAAGCGGGAAGGGGCCAACCTCTTTGAAGACATGCTGATCGCCATCCGGGACAAGGTGACGGATCTGGTGTTCAAGGCGAGGTTGCAGCCGCAGGTGCGGCAGAAGCAGCAACCACAAGCGGCGGCAGACCGAGGGCATCCTGCCGATCAAGGTGAAGCCGCGCCGCAGCCTGCACCCGAGCAGCCGGCCTCCCAGGCAGATCCTGAGCAGGAGGCCGACCGTTCCGCGGTCGCCGCTGCGGCTGCAGCCGCAAGCAAAGGGCGGCGGGTCAGAACGGGCGGCGGGGCGAAGCCGGCATCGGCCGCCGCGGCGACGGGTGTCGTAGGCCGGAACGAGCCGTGCCCGTGTGGTTCCGGCAAGAAGTACAAGAAGTGTTGCGGCGCGACCTAGCGAAGGTCAGGCCGGGCCACGACGCCCGGCCACCCACGGTGCTGTGAGGACGAGCCCGGCCGCCGGCACCGCCACCCAGGCCGGGCCGGTGAGAAAGCCGACGGTGCCCAGCCCGCCGGCTGCGATCAGCAGGATCGTGAACCGCGCGGCTGCATCAGCACTGATCCGGGGCGATCGCGGCAGGCACCATCCGAGGACCACGGCCGGGAAGGCGATGCCATAGGCGGCCAGCAGGCTGATGTAGGCGTCCAGCGCGAGGTCCCGCGACGTGGCCGCGGGAATGCAGGCGGCGACAAGGATGGCCGCCGTGATGAGGGCGCGGCCACCTGCGGGGTAGCCGGTGTGGACGCCCGGAAGGGTCCGCCGCTCCTTGAAGTTCGCGGCCATCGTGAAGATCGACTGGCCGAACATCCACACGAGCACGATCTCCGGCGCGTTGCCGTCGCCGATCCACCAGTAGGTGGCGGTGACGAGCAGCATGCAGAGGAAGAGCGGCCCGAGCAGCAGCGAGGTCCAGGGCCCGCGAACTTCCTGCCTTGCCCGATGAAAGGGGCCGTCCAGCCACGGGCAGATGAGAAAGCCGATCGCAAAGACCGGAAGAAACCAGGCCGCGTGCCAGAGCGATCGCTGGCCGGTCCACGCAGGCTCCGCCAGCATGTGCCCCCACTCGAGCACAACGAATGCGCCGACGCCGAACGCCGCGGTCCCCATCAGGGGCCAGAACTTCCTTGGAATCCACGACACGCCGTAGGCAATGGCAACCGACCACAGCACGCCGGCGGCGGGAAGGTCGCCACCCTCCGGGGCCAGCCACAGACCGGCCATGAAGAGGAAGAAGAGGTGAAACGCGATGGTGACGTCGATGAATGCCGCGATGGCAGCAGGGTGACGGCGACAGAAGCGGCGGGACGCCCCCGGCGATCCCAGCAGGAGCCCCATGGCGGCTGCGCCGACGCAGTTTGGTATGGCGATGAGCAGAAAGCCCGTCCAGCCGAACCACTGCATCAGGATCGTGGGCAGGAACAGGCCGATACACCACGTCCATGATGAGGCGGCGTAGAAGCTCCATCCGAGCGATCGAATGAGGTGTGGCACGGGTCTCAGACCGTGAGCTTGCGCCGCTTCCGGGCCTTCTTGCTGCTGCGGCTTCGAACCATGGCCTTCGGAGCGCAGTGGAAGGTCATTTCGCACCGACCGACCCGGAGCGTGCGGTCACGCTTGGCCATGATCTGGCGAACGTCCATCGTGAGGTTCACGTTGAACTCAGTCCCGCTCTGCTTCGATGCGGCAATCTGGTCGTGCAGGTTGTCCATGTCCACGACGTCGTAGACCGCGGGGCCGCAGCAAGGTCGCAGGAACTTGTACTTGAGTTCCTTGCAGATGACGATGTAGTCGACGCCCACCTCCGAGAAGAGAAACATGCCGCCGGCGACCTCGGAGTTTCCGAGGAGCGCCGCGCCAGCCATGGCGTTGTACCAGTTGCGGTTGACTCGCTTGAAGGGCAGGATCGCGGTGAAGCGTCCGGTGTTCAGCCGCTTCATGGAGATGCCGGACCGCCACGCGTATGGAAGCCAGATCAATGAGCAGACGCGGTGCCAGAAGTTGTTCCGCGTGCTCAGCCGGCTGAAGAAGGCCTCCATCCGAGGCCAGAGCCCTCGTGGGGGGGAGACAGTCTGGATGTCGACGCCGGCTGGGCCGGCTGCAGGTGTCATGGACATTGGTGGGGATCCGGGCCCCGGGGCGGGGCGTTGGAGTCTTTTTGGAGAGGATGCATGGTACCCGTTGACCCCCCTGATGACCATGGAGATCCTGTGGGAACGCCGCCCGCCGGGCTTACGGCGTGGAAAGGACGGTCGCCATGCCACTTGCCCGACTCGGAACAACTTCCTGGAGCCTTCAGCCCACGGATCCGGCGGACCTGGTGCGTCTGGTGCACGCCACCGGGCTCGAGGCCGTGCAATTGGGCTTGACGCCATGTATCCGCGATCGAGCTCACTGGGCGGGCGCCGTACCGGCGCTGATTGAGGCCGACGTGACGCTGCTCTCGGGCATGATGCAGCCCGTTGGCGAGGACTACAGCACCATCGAACGCATCAGGCAGACGGGGGGCATTCGTCCTGACAGTACCTGGGAGGCCAACGAAGCCATGGCCCGGGCGATGGCCGTGCTGGCAGCGAACGCCGGGATCGGAATCGTCACGATGCACGCCGGGTTCATCCCCGAGGATGCGTCGGCCCCGGAACACGGCGTCATGATTGACCGCCTCCGGCTGCTCACGGACATCTTTGCCGCCGAGGGCGTGCACCTGGCGCTCGAAACCGGACAGGAGTCGGCCGAGACCCTGCTGGCTGCGATGGAGGCCATCGATCGGCCGATGCTCGGGGTCAACTTCGACCCCGCCAACATGCTCCTGTACGGCTCGGGGGATCCGACCAGGGCGATGGAACTGCTGGCGGCGCACATCATGGCACTGCACCTCAAGGACGCCACACCGTCGCCATCGCCCGGGGCATGGGGTACGGAGACGCCGCTCGGCCGCGGCGATGTGGACTGGGACGCCTTCTTCTCCATTGCTCGAGATCTGCCCCGCGAGGTTGACGCTGTCATCGAGCGCGAGGGAGGAGACCGCCGCGTCGAGGAGATTCGCGAGGCGGTCGACTTCGTGCGAGCGCACTTCAAGTGAGGTGCATGGCCTGGGTCCTGCTCTGCCTGACCGTTGGATCTGCGGCGGCCGATACCTATACCCGCGGCGCAGTCGCGGCAGATCATCCTGTGGCCTCGGCGTCCGGTGTCGAGATGCTCCGGCGGGGCGGCAACGCCGTCGATGCCGCTGTCGCGACAAGTTTCGCGCTCTCGGTCACGGATCCGTTCAGTTGCGGCGTGGGCGGGGGCGGGTTCATGATTGTGTCTGTTCCCGGCCCCGCAGGCGAGCGGACCAACGTGGCGCTCGACTACCGCGAGCGATGCCCCCAGGGCGTGGGGCCGACGTTCTTCGTTGACCATCCCGGCGTGTCCAGCCGCTATGGCGGCGGTGCAGTCGGCGTGCCCGGCACGGTTGCCGGGCTCTGGGAGGCCCATCAGCGGTGGGGCGTGCTGCCGTGGAGCGACTGCCTCGAGCCGGCGATTCGCGCCGCGACCCGCGGCGTCGAAGTGGGTGGCCCCTGGCTGCGGGCGGTCGAGTGGGTTCGCACGCGGCGGGCCGACGATCCAGCGTTGGTGGGCCCTTCGGATTGGGTGTGGCGAAATCTGTGCGGCGGCGGCGATCTGCAGGCAGGCGACATCGTGCGTCAGCCGGCGCAGGCATCCCTGCTGACGATGATCGCCGCGGGCGGTCCAGGTGTCTTCTATGAGGGTGAAGTCGCCAGTGACATCGCCGCGGCCGTGCAGGCGGCCGGTGGTGTCATGACGCGAGGGGATCTGCATCGGTACGACGCAACCTGGGCCGTCCCGCTGGAAAGCGCCGTCGTCCTGGAGAAGTTTCGCCTGATCTCGATGCCACCC
This sequence comes from Phycisphaerales bacterium, assembly GCA_030748575.1. Taxonomy (GTDB): domain Bacteria; phylum Planctomycetota; class Phycisphaerae; order Phycisphaerales; family SM1A02; genus UBA12567. The sequence goes on from JASMLR010000002.1 coordinate 106,649, forward strand.
CCGAGCAGCGGCGGCATTGCCATGCAGCAGATTCTGGGCATTCTGGACCGCCGCATGGCGGACGTGGGAGACCCCGGGACGGCGGCGTGGTACCACCTGCTTGTGGAGGCGATGCGAAGTGCATTTGCGGATCGCGCCAGGTTCGGAGCCGATGGCACCCATGTCGCGGTGCCGATTCGCGAGATGACGCACGCTGCCCATCTGGACTCGGCGGCCGAGGCAATTCCGTTGGACCGCGCCCGATCAAGCGCCGAGGCGGGCGTCCTGCCTCCCCCGGACGATGCGGGCACCAGTCACTTCTGCGTCTACACGGCTGATGGATGGGCGGTTTCGTGCACGGAGACGATCAACCTGGAGTTTGGAAGTCTGGTGGCCGTTCCCCAGTGGGGCATCGTGCTCAACAACGAGATGGACGATTTTGCCACCAGTCCGGGGAAGGCCAACGCATTCGGGCTTGTGCAGAGTGATCGTAATGCGCCGTCGCCAGGGAAGCGTCCGTTGAGCAGCATGTCACCGACCATCGTGCTTGAGCACGGTCGCGTTCGTCTGATCGCCGGCGCGTCGGGCGGGCCGAGGATCATCAACGGAACGTTGCAGGTGATTCTGAACGTGCTGCTGCGGGGGATGTCCCCGGAAGAGGCCCTTGTGGCCCCGCGGCTCCATCACCAGTGGCTTCCGGATGTCGTGCAACTGGAGGAGGCCTGGTCAGACGCGGGCGTCCTTGAGGCGATCGAGGGGCTTGGCCATGCAACGAAGCGTCGGCCGACAGTCGGCAAGGTGCAGATCATCGAGATTACCGAAGCGGGCATGACGCCGGCGAGCGATCCTCGCAAGGACGGCACGCCAGCCGGGTGGTAGTGCCGCCTAGAATGGCGGACATGCCCACCTACCTCTATCAGGTCGTGACCGACGATGACTCCGAAGGCGAGATCTTCGAGGTCGTGCAGCCCATGAGCGACAGCCCGCTCACGAAACACCCCGAGACCGGTGAGCCAGTGACACGGATACCGGCGCTCCCGAACATCGCCGGCAAGTGGTCCGACATGAAGGGCAAGTCACAACTGAGCAACAAGAATCTCGACCGGCTCGGCTTCACCAAGTACGAGCGGGCCGGGGATGGGCACTACGAGAAGAAGGCGGGCGGGGGACCGAACGTGATTTCGGCGGATTGATCGCCGGCAAGCAGTGACAGCGGGAGCCGAGCGTCGCTCGACTCCCGCGTGGGAAACTGCTTGCAGATGCGTTCAGCCGCCGAGCGTGTACCGAACGAATCTGGTGATGGTGCATCCCTCGGGCAGGATGTCCTCGATGGTCTGGCTTTCATCGAGCACGTACTTCTGCTTGATGAGCGTGTTCTCTTCGAGGAACTTGCGGACCTTGCCTTCAGACATCTTCTGGGCGATTTCTTCGGGCTTGCCCGACTCCTTCGCTTCCTCGATGGCCTTGGCCCGAATCTCGTCGAGTTTCTCGGCCGAGACATCCTCCGGGGAGATGGCGGCAGGGTCATAGAACGTGATGTGCTGGCAGATGCCCTTGAGCGTGTCGGCGTCCGCCTGGCCCTCGATCTGCAGGAGGCATGCACGCTTGTTGTCGTGGTGCACATACTGGCCGAAGGTCCCGCCCTCAAGCTTCTCGCCGCGTGCAAAGTTGGCATTCTCGCCGGTCTTCACGCGAATGTTGTCGATGGCGGCGGTCATCTCGTCGGTGACGGCGATGTCGCCGGTGGGGCACTCGAGGGCGGACTTGCTCACGGTGTTCATCATGTCGACGAACTCGTCGTTGCGGGCCGTGAAGTCGGTCTCTGTCAAGACTTCCACAATGACGGCGCAGCCGTCACCGATCTCGATGGCGATCCGACCTTCGCCGGTCGTCCGCTCGGTGCGGCTGTCCATCTTGCCCTTCCGCTTGGCGCGGATCCATTCCTCGGCGGCGGTCATATCGCCGTCGTTTGCCTCAAGGGCCTGTTTGCAGTCCATCATGCCGAGCCCGGTCTTCTGACGCAGGCTCATGACGTCTTTGGCGGCAATGCTCACGGTGTTCTCTCCGATTGACTCGAGGGTCAGTTGCTCTTGTCGGCCGCTGTAGCGGCGACCTCTTCAGTAGCGGTGGTTGGGGCATCGGCCGAGAAGGCGACGCGGCTGGAACGCTTGCGTGGCTTGTCCTCTGCAGGTGCCTGCTCGGCCTCGTCGGCGCCCTCGGCGGCAGCGGTTCGGCCGGCGATACCGTCACGGACTGCGGCTGCGAACTCTCGCATGACGACGTCGATCGAACGCATCGAATCGTCATTGCCGGGAACGGGGATGTCGCAGTCGCCCGGGTTGCCATCCGTGTCGATCAATGCAATCGTCGGGATGCGAAGCACGCGGGCCTCGCGAAGCGCGTTGCTCTCGCGGTTGGTGTCGATGACAATGACCGCGCCGGGCAACTTGTTCATGTTGCGAATGCCCTGCAGGTTGCGGGTGATCTTTCGCTTCTCCCGCATGAGTTGCGAGGTCATCTTCTTTGAGTAGGTGTCAATCTCGCCGCTCTCCACGAGCTTCTCGAGTTCGACCAGACGATTGAGTCGCTCACGGATCGTTCGGAAGTTGGTGAGTGTGCCACCAAGCCAACGCTCGACGACCCACGGCATGCCGACCTCGGTCGCATAGTGCTCGACGGACCCCTTGGCCTGCCGCTTCGTGCCGACGAAACAAACGTCCCGGCCATTCGCCACCGTGCGAGTGATGAACTTCTTGGCGAGCAACAGTCCACGGACCGTTTCGCGAATATCGATGATGTGAATTCGGTTCCGCTGGCCCCAGATATAGGGCTTCATGCGGGGGTCCCAGGCACTGCGTCGCTGGCCGAAGTGAATGCCTGCGTCGAGCAGGTCCTGAACGAGATTATCCGACATGGATCGCGCTCTCTCTCAGCGTCACCGACGATCCGGTGTGCGGGCTCCGCGGGGGCGGAACCGGTCGTCCGAGGGACGCTTGGGGGGGGCCGGCCGAGGCCGGCGGAATCGAAACTGTCGGAGACGCCCCCGCACGGGGCGAACCGACCGGATGCCCGAGGCCACACGGCCACAAGCGAAGACCCGCCAGTCTACCGAACCACGGCCGCATCTTCAATGGCTGCGTCGGCCCGCGGGCCGGCTGCCTGGTGCATCATCCGGCCTGCCACCAGGGTCGCAATCGCCCTGCCTCGGGCGGATCGCCCTTCGAAGGGGCAATTGCGGCCCCTGGAGTGGAATCGGTCGGCCTGAATGGTCCAGGCCGCCTCCGGGTCAATCACCGTGACGTCGGCGGGCCCGGCCACTTCCAGCCTGCCCAGACCGAGGTGGTGGAGCCCCGCGATGGCGGCCGGCTCGCTGGTCATCATGGCGAGCATGGCGGGCCAGTCGAGCACGCCGTCGTCAATCAGTGCCTCCCGATACAGCGGGAGGGCGCATTCCAGCCCGACCATGCCGAAGGCGGCTGAGGCAAAGTCGGTCTGCTTGGCGTGGGCGGGGTGCGGCGCGTGGTCGGTGGCGAGCACGGTGATCGTGCCTTCGGCAATGCCTTCCTTGATGGCGGCGACGTCCGCATCCGTTCGCAGGGGCGGATTCACCTTGGCCATCGTGTTCCAGCCGTCGCATGCCGCCTCGGTGAGCAGCAGGTGGTGCGGCGAAGCTTCGCCCGTCGCGGCCTGGCCCTCGGCGCGGGCCTCGCGGAGCGTGGTCACACTCTCGGCCACGCTCAGGTGCTGCGCGTGGTATCGGGCCCCAACGGAGCGGTTCAGGATGAGGTCGCGGCGGAGCATGAGCGATTCGGCCTCACGCGGCCAGCCGCCGAGGCCAAGGCGGGCCGCGAGCGGGCCGGCATTCATCGCCGCACCCCGGGTGAGTGTTGGATCCTGACAGTGCTGCATGAAGACGGAGTCGGCGGCGGCCACCAGAGAAAGGACCTGACGCATGACCCCGCTGTCAGCGACTCCGTCGCCGTCATCGGAGATGGCGACGGCGCCGGATTCGACGAGGTCGAGAATGGGCGCAACCGTCTCGCCCGCGCGGCCGATGGTGCCGCAGGCGACCGGGAAGACGCGTGCGAGGTTCGCAGCGGCACCGCGGCTTCGGATCGACTCGACGACCTCCGTTGAGTCGATTGCAGGCGTCGTGTTCGGCATGCAGCACACGGAGGTAAACCCGCCGGCAACAGCCGCTGCGCTTCCGGTCGCGATCGTCTCTTCGTGCGCGGCGGCCTGATCGGGGTCTCGGAAGTGCACGTGAATGTCCAGGAGCCCTGGAGAGACAATGCAGCCTTCGCAGTCCAACTTCGGCGCGTCGGACGTGATGGGGGACACGCTGATGTCCGCCACCATGCCGTCGCGGATCAACACGTCGCCGGTCTGGTCAAGGCCGCTCGCCGGGTCGATGACCCGGCCGCCGCTGAGCAGGAGGTCAGTCATGTCAGGCATGGTACGGGGTTCTCCGCGCGCGACGACGCCCGAGGCACGCGTGATTCAAGCGTGATTCGGGCGTCGTGGAAATCAGATCGAAGAGATCGGTTCGATCACTTCTTCTTGCTGGCGCAGCACGGGGAGGTGCCGGCGGCCTTGGCGGCGCGGGCAGCCTGGGGGCAGCCTGCGGCAGCCTTGGCCTTGTTGCAGTCAGCCTTCTTCTTGCCGGCGCACGCGGCCTGGTCCGGGCACTTCGACTTGTCGGCGCAGCAGGCCGCAGCGTCGATGGCGCCGGGGCTCGCGGTGGAGGCCTTCTGGTTGCAGCCACCAAAGAGAACGGCGGCGCCAAGGGCAGCGGTCAATGCAAGCGTCTTCATGGATCTGTACTCCTGTGGGGATGAACCCGTCATCGGGTGTTTCAATTGGTAGCCCGTCACTGTATCGGATCCGTGCCACCGAGGCGGCCTGAAAGTGGCTGAGATTGGGCAATTGCGCGGCAGGCGGTCTGAAACCGCTCTGACCGGAGGCTCGGCAGGCCCTACGATCCTCGGAATGGCACCTGCACGGGCATTTGAGAACCGGCGATCACGGCTGCACGGCCTTGCCAGGGACCTGCCCAGCGGTCCGGGCGTGTACCTCATGCAGGACGCGGCCGGCGTGGTTGTCTACGTCGGGAAGGCGTCGTCGCTGCGGGACCGCGTGTCCAGTTACTTCCTGCCGTCTGCGGATCTGGGCCCGCGAAAGCAGCCCATGCTGGAGGTCATTGAGTCGTTCGAGTGCATCGAATCCGCGGCCGAATGGGAAGCGCTTCTGGCCGAAGCGCGACTCATCAAGGACCTTCGGCCGAAGTTCAATGTGCTGCTCACCGACGGCAAGTCGTATCCCTATCTGGCCGTCACCGTCCGCGACGATTTTCCGGGTGTGCATGTGACCCGCGATCCCGCCGACCCCCGCTATCGCGGCGCGCGAGTCTTTGGCCCGTTCACGTCGGGGCGGGACATTCGTGAAGCGGTCGACGTCATGCAACGGATCTTCCGGTTTCGTACGTGCTTTCTGGATATCACCGAGGGGGATCCGGCAAACGCCCGGTTTCGCCCTTGCCTGCTGCACGCCATTGACCAATGCACGGCGCCGTGCGCGGATCGCGTCACGCGGGAGGCATACGCGGCCGATATCGACCGCCTGCTTCGCTTCATCGGCTCGAAGCGGGCGTCCGTGATCAGAGACCTGAAGGCCCAGATGGAGGAGGCCGCGGCGGGCCGCCGGTATGAGCAGGCCGCCGTCCTGCGTGATCAACTCAGGGCCATCGAGCGGCTGGGAGATCGGGCCGCAACGCAGGCGGAGGCCAAAGCGTGGCAGCCCGAGGTGACCGTGTTTGCCACCGACCCGTCCGCAGCGCTGCGAAGTCTGCAGCGGACGCTTGCTCTGGAGGGCCCGTGTCGCTGCGTTGAAGCCATCGACATTGCCCACCTGGCTGGCGGAGAGACGGTTGGGTCGAAGGTGTGCTTCCTTGACGGACGCCCGTTCAAGGAGCAGTACCGGCGGTACCGCATCCAAACGGCCGGCAACGATGATTACGCCTCCATCAAAGAGGTCGTGGCGCGGCGGTACGCAGACGCCGGCGCCGGCATCGAGCGGTTTCCGGATGTCATCCTCATCGATGGGGGGCAGGCTCAGTTGGCCGCCGCCCTGGAGGTGCTGGCGACCTTCCCGCATCAACCGCCCATCGTGATCTCGCTGGCAAAGCGGGAGGAGCTCATCTGGATTCAGGACCGGGATGCCCCGATTCGGCTTGGGAGGCACAATCCGGGCCTGCGGCTCTGCCAGGCCGTGCGGGATGAGGCCCACCGATTTGCCCAGTCCTACCATCACCTGCTGCGACGCAAACGTCTGTTTGATGATTGAGCAAATACGCGGTTGAATCGGTCACGGGGGGAGGTATTGTGGGCATCGGGGCTGAAATGAGATTCGAGAGGAAGTGGCATGAAAAAGGTACTACTCGGGGCTGTTCTGTGTGCAGGATTCGCCGCACCCGCGTCGGCGGCGGTTGTCGAGGTTCTGGTGGGCACGTACTACATGGAGCCGCAGTTTCCGCATGTCGAAGTCGGGGACACCATTCGGTGGCTCTGGGACGGGGGAAACCATGATGTGACCAGCGGCGCCTTCTGTGGCGACGACACGGGGATCTTTTACTCGCCGCTCACATCCGGAACTCCATCCTTTGAGTGGACGATCCCCGCCGATTACGACGGCCAGGTCATCCCGTACTACTGCAGCGTCGGGAACCACTGTGTTGCCGGAAACCAATACGGTGGTCTGCTCGTCAATGTTGGAAACACGCACTTCGTGTCATCAAACGGATTCGCGTTTGAGCCTGCTGACATTTCAGTCGATGCCGGTGATGTTGTCATCTGGATTCACGATGGGGGATCCCACACCGTCACCTCAGGGTCGAACTGCACGCCCGATGGAAGGTTTGACGATCTCTTCGACAATCTGCACCAGATGCCGTTCTACGTCGTTCCAGACGATGAACCGACGGGCACGATTGACTACTACTGCACGCCTCACTGCGGCATGGACATGACCGGAACGATCGATGTTTCGGGCGTTTGTGCCGGCGATCTCGACGGGGATGGAACTGTCGGCGTCGACGATCTGCTTGGCCTGCTCGCCGCTTACGGAGACACCTGCACGGGTTGTCCGGAGGACATCAACGGCGACGGGGAGGTTGGTGTGGACGACCTGCTTGAACTGCTGGGCGTCTACGGCACGTCCTGCTGAACGGAGCGGTTCTCAGTTCGTGGTGATCGCGATGTCCAGCGTGCGTCCCATCCGCGCCCACTGCTGACACTCGGAGGCGAGGTCGGCCATGGTCAGCGGGTGGCGTGCGGCCTGTTCACTCGTCAGCGTCAACTCCAACCCCTCAGGCGTGCCGGAAAGGCCGATGTTGGCAATGGTGCCCGGAGTTCTGCTCCGGTGCAGGTGGACGGCGACCCTGAGGAGCAGAGCCAGGTCGCGAATACGCGTGCGAGTGGGGTCGTCGCCTTCGGCGAGTCGGTTCCACGAGATCCGCTTGCGGTGCAGACGAATGACGCCGGCCAGTGTCTCCTGCGTGGTGCGTGAGAATCCCGGCATCTCGGTGTTTGCAACGATGTACTCGCCATGGCGGTGGTAGTCGGTGTGGCTGATGGACAGGCCAACCTCATGCAGCGCCGCCGCCCATCCGAGCAGGCGGGCGTCATCTTCGCTCAGGTCCCATGCGGGTTCGACGACCTCAAACAACTGTCTGGCGGTTCTGGTCACCCTGGTCGCCTGTGCCTGATCAACATGGGACCGCGTGGCCAGTGCTGCCACGCTCGCATCGCGGCGATCGTTTCCGGTGAAACGTCCGACCATGTCCACGAGCACGCCCTCGCGAAGCGCGCACCTGCTCGTGCGAAGGTGGTCAATGTCCACGGCGTCGAACACGGCCTGCATGGCAGCCAGTCCGCCTGCGATCACAGGACGTCTCCCGTCAGAGAGGCCGGGGAGATCCAATGCGTCGATGTTCCCGGCCTCCAGAAGCGCCTTGGCGAGGCGGCTGAGTACGTCCCGGTCGATGCCACTGTCACGCCATCCGCACGCGGCCGCGATCTCTTCGATGGCGAGCGCCGTGCCGGACGATGCGACGATGTCGGCGGCGGCGCCGGCAAAGAGGTGCGCGATCGGTTCAAGTTCGACGCCGGCCGCAATGGCCGCCTCCTTCATGCGTGACCGAGTCAACTTACCGTTGGGAAAGAAGCGGCTGCTCAGGCCGACGCAACCGACCTGCACACTCTCCGCGACGGAGGGGGTGTCGCTGCGACCCATGGCAAGTTCCGTACTGCCTCCACCAATGTCGATGGCGAGCAGCGGCAGGTCGGTCTCTCCAACGTCATACCGAATGCCGAGAAACACAAGCCTTGCTTCCTCTGCGCCGCCGAGAATCTCAATGGTGCGGCCCATGGCTTCGGTGGACGCCGCGAGAAACCGGCCACCATCTCGAACCTTCCGAAACGTATTGGTGCCGACCACCCGGACGTGCCGGGAGGGAATGTCGCGGAGCCGTTCCGAAAACTGCCGGAGACAGTGCAACCCGCGATCGGCGGCGGCGTCCTCGAGCACGCCGCCGGCGTCGAGGCCCGCAGCCAGCGCGACGCGGTCGCGAATGCGGTCGATCAGTTGGATTCGCCCGTTGCCTGCGCGGGCCACGACCATGTGAAACGAGTTTGACCCCAGGTCGACGGCAGCGATCTGTCTGGACGCACCCTCCACGAGAGGCTCCTGTCGCTCAGGCCGGGGCGGGAAGCAGCCCGTCCCCCTCGTCGCCCGGGTCAACGGTTTCCGGGGCCGGCGGCGGATCGGCCGCCGGGGGCGGCGCCGATTCGGCGTCAAGGAGGTCTGAGACCGTTGGGCGGTCAATGGTGCCGCCCTCCATGAGGGTCATCACTTCGCCGCTCTGGAGCGTCTCGTACTTGAGCAGGGCTTCGGCAACGGCCGCCACCGTGTCCCAATGTGACTCGATGAGGTGCTCTGCGTCCGCATAGGCAGCGTCGATGACGGCCTTGACCTCTTCGTCAATGATGCGGGCCGTTTCCGGCGAGTACTCCTTGTCGATGACGAGCGACTCGCTTCCCTCCTCCGGTGCGTACCTCACAAATCCCAAGCGGGCGGACATGCCCCAGTCGAGAATCATGGCTCGGGCGTAGGCCGTTGCCATCTGAATATCCATGGCAGCGCCGGACGAAATGTCTCCTGTCATCCGCTGTTCGGCAATGCGACCGGCGCACAGCACGCGGAGTGTGGCCTCAATGTACTTGCGTCCATACCCGTACCGATCCTTCTCGGGAAGGCTGAACGTGGCGCCCATTGCCTGTCCACGCGGAATGATGGTGACCTTGTGCACCGGGTCGGCATCCTCCAGCAGTACCTGCACCGCGGTATGTCCGGCTTCGTGATAGGCCGTGGCGATCCGCTCGCGTTCTTCGATCTTCCTGCTGTGACGTGCCCGGCCGAACTTGATCTTGTCCCGTGCCTCTTCCAGATCGAGCTGGTCGACGGCATCCTTGTTCTCAAGGGTTGCGATGATCGCGGATTCGTTGATGAGCGCTGCCAACTCTGCGCCGGAGAACATCGGCGTGCCTCGGGCGACACGGCGCAGGTCAACTTCGGGCGCCAGTGTGATGGATGTCGCGTGCACCTCAAGGATTTTCAGGCGACCTTCGACATCGGGAAGTGACACCGGAACCTGTCGGTCGAACCGGCCGGGTCGGGTCAACGCCGGGTCCAGCACGTCTGCTCGGTTGGTTGCCGCGATAACGATGACCTGGTCCGTTGCCTCAAAGCCATCCATTTCGACGAGAATCGCGTTCAGGGTCTGCTCACGTTCGTCGTGCCCACCGCTGCTGAAGCCGCTGCCCCTTCGGCGGCCCACGGCATCAATCTCGTCAAGGAAGATGATGCAGGGCGAGTTCTCCTTGGCCTGTTTGAAGAGATCACGGACGCGGCTCGCGCCCACGCCGACAAACATCTCAACAAAGTCCGATCCCGAGATTGAAAAGAACGGGCAGTCAGCCTCGCCGGCGATCGCCTTGGCAAGAAGCGTCTTGCCGCATCCGGGAGGTCCAACGAGCAGAACGCCTCGCGGAATGCGGCCACCCAGTCGCTGGAACTTCTTGGGGTTCTTGAGGAACTCGACAATCTCCAGCACTTCCTCTTTGGCTTCATCGATGCCTGCAACGTTCGTGAACCGGACGGTGGACGCCTCCTTGGTGGAGATGCGGTGTCGCGACTTTCCAAAGCTCCCCAACATGCCGCCCGGACCACCGCCGGCGCTGCGGACGGCTCGGGCCATGAAGAACCAGAGCACCAGGATGATCAGCAGGATCGGACCGATCGTGATCAGGAGTTGGCCCCATACGCTCCGGCTTGTGTCGGCTGTGAAGTCGACGTGCATCGCCTCGAGTTGCGAGAGGTACCACGCGCGGCTGTCACCGTCGATGCGGTGGTAGACCATTGCGGGTTCCTTGGTCGGGTTGACGCCTTCAATCTCCGGCTTGACCGTGGCCATGATTCGATCATTCTTCACGAGCACCGGATCCGGGGACCCCGCCGTCGTGGCGTACAGTTCCTTTGACTCGGGGTTGATGATCTCCCGAAACTCCTGCCAACTCTTGATCTCCCGGCCGCTCGTCGATTGCTGCATCACCGCGAACAGCACAATCATGAGGCCGATGATGAACACCCAACTCATCAATCCACGCCCGGCGGGCTTGGAGGGTTGCGGACGTCCCTGAGGTTGCTGGGGATCAGGCTGATTCGGGTCGGGGTCGGGCATAGGGGTTTCCGGAGTAGGTGCAGGAGAGCCCCCATGCTACGCCCGGGGGGTGGCTTCGTCGAACACGCTGACGTGGAAGGTCTGCTTTGGCGGCCTTTACCAGGATGTTGCCATGCGATCGACAATGGCCTCCGCCATGAGATCTACGGCCTGAAGTCGCCCCAGTTCGATGGGCTCTCCGATCGGGTTGGACGGCAGGAACACGCCGGTGGTCCCCATGCCGTCCCAGCCGGTGATCGTCGAATTGTCGTCGAGCCGCTCCCATGTCCAGTCGGTGGTGAGTTGCACGGCCACTTCCTGATCCAGTTTGGTCAGTCTGGACTGGGAGAGGGCCCGCAGGTCCACCGTGGTCACCGTGACTTCCAGCAGCGTGTCGGCCTCCGTCTCGCTTGCCACACGCCACGGCGTCCGCGTCTCGATCTCGCGGATGAGGGCGCTGGTCAGGAGATAGCCGACTTCACGGTCAAATGTGTCGTTCTTGACGACCGGTACCGCAACGGTCTTGTAGTCCGTGTTGAAAGTCGTCCCGACAACCCACCCGGTGGTCGGGTCCGTGCCGCAGCCGGCGGCGGTCAGCGCCGCAGCAAGGACGATCGCCTGCCGAATCATGGCGTCTCCTCCGCGGCGTCTTCGACCGCAGGTGCGCCGACCTGCTGGAGCCGCGCTCGGAGCATCGCGTAGTCGGGCGCCTTGGCCAGGGCCGACGCCGGAAGCATCGGGAGAATGGCCTGGACGCGATCGAGCGCACGCACGCAGGCGGCGGATCTCGGAAACCGTTGCACGAGGCTTCGAATGGTCACCTCGGCGGCGATGGGGTCGCCCTGGTCCAGATACCACAGCGCCGTCGTCAGGATCTTGTTGGACTCGGACTCCTCGATGCGACGCACCAACGCCGAGGCGCCGATCCGCTCGGCTTCCGCCGGCCGTCGCACCGCGAGTTCCTGGAGTTCTGCTTTGGCTTCAAGCAGTCCGACGATGTCGAACTCCGGTCCCTTGAATGTGGCAATGTTGGCGTAGATCAGGCGTCGGCGGGCAAAGCCCAGTTTGGTGGACCGAGGGTATCGCTCGACAAAGACGGCATAGGCCTCGGCAGCCATGGTCATCCGCCGGTGTCGGAAGTACATGTCGGCCAGTTGCAGTCCCGCCTGCTCTGCGAGCCCGCTGCCCGGAAGTCGCTCCTGAATCCGGATGAGCAGTTCCTCCGCCTCATCCGTGGCGTCGATCATGCGGATGCCCATGAGCTTTCGCCGCAGGCCGTGCGCGTACTTGACGGCGATCTGGTACTCGCGTTCGAGTGCGATCGAGAACACCTCGCTCCCCGGGTACTTGCGGACGAGGAATTCATAGTCGTAGAGGGCTTCGTACTCGTCCCCCACGCCGACCAACGCGTCGCCCCGGACCAGGTATGCCTCAGGCAGAAGGGCCGAGGTCGGGTTTCGCTTCATCCACCGGTTGGCCATATTGAGCGCGCGATCGAATCGCCCCTCGGCCAGGAGCACGCGGGCTCGTGAGAGCCTGGCGGCGGGCGACCCGGCGGCGGGGGTGGCCTCGTGCTGCCACTGGTCATCCGGGCCCAGTTTGTAGACCTCCTGGGCCGTTGCAGGCCCGGAGGAGGCCCACAAGGCCCACGCAGCCGTTCCTGCGGCGATGCCGCGACGCAGTCGGCGGGCCAGGGTGGCCGTGGGCAGGCTCGCAGCTCCGGGGCGGCGGTGGGTGGGTCCCGTCATGGCGCGGCATCCTACTGCGCTCCGTGGGCCCGGGGCGGGGCCTGGTGGGTTGGCCCCCCCGCTTGTGGCCGGCAGGGCCGGGCGCAGGATCTGCTCAACAGGACCGATAACCCGCTGCCACGACCGGGGTTGGTGGCCGACGTTTCGGACGGTCGAGCAGAGGGGCGATGCGGCTCCGCCAGGCGGGGCCCGCTCGAGCGATGGGCGTTCGAGTTGAGAGGAGACTCCCCGCACCGCCGGAACGACCGGAGCAACTGGCGCCGATTTGCGCGTACGACGCGGAATCGTGACACAACCGTGGCACACGCGAAAGCCAAATCGTCTCTTCTCGATTGACTTGACCGTGAAGACGCCAAACCCCACTCCGATTGAATCCACCGCACCTACGCATCCTCGTTGGCTTGTGAACCTGTGTCGGCATGTGTATGGTGCTGACGCGTCATGTGCCAGCTCAAGGAGGAGTCTGGACGCGGCGGAACACGCCGAAGGATCTGCGTGTTCAACACAACGGCGGCGCAGCGGTCAAGGAGTGGACCCGATGCCGAAGATCGAAACAATGCAGAAACAGGGCGGAACGGCGACTGCAACGTCGTCGCGCCGAGCCATTCCGGACACGACGACCGACGGTCGTCTGGTCGTGGACGTCTGGCTTTCCTATCGCGATGACCCCAGCGATGAGACACGCAACGTTCTCGTCGAGCACTACCTGAAGTTGGTGCGCTACACAGCAGAACGACTGCATGCGCGACTGCCATCTGAAGTGGATGTTGAGGATCTCATGTCGTCGGGACTATTTGGTCTCATGGACGCGATCGATGCTTTCGATCTCGACCGGGGCGTCAAGTTCGAGACGTATTGCGCCCAACGCATTCGCGGCGCCATCTTCGACGAACTTCGCGCCATGGACTGGGTTCCACGGCTGGTCAGGTCGCGTACCGCCAAGATGGAACGAGCCCGCAAGGACCTCCAGATGGCCACAGGCCGGACGGCGACCGAGCAGGAAGTGACCGCCCATCTGGACGTCACGCCTGAGGAGTTTGCCAAGATCAAGCGTGACTCGCGTCCCGTCAGCATGGTGTCCCTGAATCGCAAGTGGTATGAGACCGACTCCAGCCGCGACGTGACCGAGGTGGACGTTGTGCGGGATCGCCGTCAGGAGAGCCCGGTCTCAAAGCTGCAGCGTGAAGATCTCAAGTACCTCCTCACCCGCGGGCTTTCGCGTGCCGAGCGACTGATTGTCATCCTCTACTACTACGAGGAGATGACGATGAAGGAGATTGGTGTCACGCTCGACCTGAGCGAGTCACGCGTCAGCCAGATGCACTCGTCGATCCTGGCGAGGCTCAAGGCGCAGATGCAGCACCGCACCAAGGACGTCTGAACGCACTTCAGGTCACGCGACCGATTCGAACTCGGCTGGCGATCCCTCGACGATGATCTCGGCGGCGGTCTTCTCGACGACTTCCTCGGCGGTGACCCCGGGCGCCAGTTCGGTCAGGACGAAGCGGCGTCGCTTCGGATCCATTTCAAGCACGCACAGGTCTGTGATGATCATGTCGATGCAGTGCACGCCCGTCAGAGGCAGTGTGCACGCGGGGATGAGTTTGGGCTCACCTCGCTTGTTGCAGTGATCCATCATCACGACCACGCGGCGGACGCCGGCGACAAGGTCCATCGCGCCGCCCATGCCCTTGACCATCTTCCCCGGAATCATCCAGTTGGCAATGTCACCTTCCTGGCTCACTTCCATGGCGCCGAGGATGGCGAGGTCGATGTGGCCGCCGCGGATCATCCCGAATGACTCATGACTCCCGAAGAAACTGGCACCGGGCACGGCTGTCACGGTTTGCTTGCCTGCGTTGATCAGATCGGCGTCCACCTCCGCATCCGCCGGAAACGGCCCCATCCCGAGCAGTCCGTTCTCAGACTGAAGCCACACCGTCATGTCATCGGGAACGTGGTTGGCCACGAGGGTGGGCATGCCGATTCCCAGGTTGACGTAGAAGCCGTCCCGCAGTTCGCGGGCGGCGCGGCGGGCGATGTCGTCGCGGGTGAGTGGCATGGGGGGAAGTGTACGGGCCGCGTCCGGAGGCGTGAAGCCCCACAGCCGGAGGCGTGAAGACCCAGCGCCGGCGAGCCAGTCGGCCTGTAGGGCCCGGGCGGTGGCGGTCGCCTCTACAATCTCCGGATGTCCACTACCACCGATATCGTGCAGGACCTCTGCGAGCACCCACTTCTGGTCTCACCTGACACAGACGGGTGCGCCGTGTCGACCAGCCCCGCGACTGGGGAGACGCTCGGCGCCGTACGTCTGCAGTCCAAGGCCGAGTACGAGGCGGCAGTTCAGGCCGCGCAGCGTGTGCAGAAGCACTGGCGCATGTTCCCCGCTCCGAAGCGTGGCGAACTTGTCCGGCGCATGGGCAACGCCTTTCGCGAGCAGGAAGAGCCGCTGGGCAGGCTTGTCACCATGGAAATGGGCAAGATCCTTCCTGAGGGAATCGGTGAGGTCGTCGAGTGCATCGACATTGCCGACTTCGCAGTCGGGCTCTCTCGGCAGTTGTACGGGCTGACGATGCCCTCCGAGCGTCCGCTGCACCGTATGTATGAGCAGTGGCATCCACTGGGCACCGTCGGAATCATCACGGCCTTCAACTTCCCCGTGGCGGTCTGGGCCTGGAACGCCATGTTGTCCGCCGTGTGCGGCAACGCCCAGATCTGGAAGCCCAGCCTTGCGACGCCGCTGACGGCCATCGCCATGACCAACATCGCTCGCCGCGTGATGCAGGAGCAGGATCTCTTCACACCGGCGGAAGGTGATCCCGCGGATCTTTTCGGTCTGGTCATCGGTACCGATGACGAGGTGGGAGAGACGATGATCGCTGACCGCCGGCTGCCGCTCATCAGCGCGACGGGTTCGTGCCGGATGGGCCGGCACGTCGGAACTCAGGTTGCCAAGAGGCTTGGCCGAAGTCTCCTCGAACTTGGTGGCAACAACGCCATCATCGTGACCGAGTCGGCCGACGTCGATCTGGTGGTACGGGGCACGCTCTTTGGCGCGGTTGGCACGGCTGGCCAGCGGTGTACCACCACCAGGCGACTCATCTGCCACGAGCAGGTCGTGGACGCAGTCACAGCCGGGCTCGTCAAAGCCTATGGTCAGGTTCCCATCGGCGATCCGCTGGAGTCCTCCACGCTGGTCGGCCCGCTGATCGACCAGCGAAGCGTGGACACGATGCGGGCGGCCATTGAAGCAGCGGTGGATCAGGGCTGCGAGGTCCTCTGCGGCGGCGTGGACGGCATCGACCAGTTTGCCGGGGAACCCGGTCACTTCGTGACGCCAACAATCATCAAGGTTCCGGCAGGCCAGGTTCCGCCCATCACCCGGGAGGAAACCTTCGCGCCGGTCCTGTATGTGTTCACGTACAGTTCGTTCGACGAAGCGGTCGAACTGCAGAACGACGTGGATCAGGGCCTCTCCAGTGCTGTGTTTACGGACTCGGTCAGGATGGCGGAGCGATTCCTCTCCCATGGTGGCAGCGACTGCGGAATCGCCAACGTCAACATTGGGACCAGCGGTGCTGAAATCGGTGGCGCATTCGGTGGTGAGAAGGACACTGGAGGCGGCCGAGAGAGCGGTTCGGATGCCTGGAAGGCGTACATGCGTCGCCAGACGTGCACGATCAACTGGGGCGACGATCTGCCGCTGGCCCAGGGCATTGAATTCGGCTGATCCGGCGTGCCGACCGATGCGGTGATTCGACTTCGCCGGCCCGCCGTCATCTCATTGTCGGACCGGGAGTGGCTGCCCGACCCGCACCTGCGGGGGGATGCAGAGCGGGTGTGGGCCTCGATGCAGCACGCCAACCCGCATGCATTCGACGGCAGGTTGATTCAGGTCGCGGGTGTCCACCGCAATGGAGCGGGGGCCGCGGTCATTCAGGGCTTCCCGTGCGCGTACCGCTGGTACGCGGCGCAGGTGCAGGATCCCGAGTGCGAACTCGGGTGCAGGCCACTTGGCGTCAAGGGTGTCACGCGGTGCGGCGACCAGGTCCTGATCGGCCGCCGGGCCGCGTGGACAGCCAGCTTTCCTGGCCAGGTCGAGTTCGCGCCATCCGGAGGCGTCGAGCCTGGTGACTCGCCCGAGGCCGCCGTAGCGGCCGAGTTCGCCGAGGAGGTTGGCGGGCTTGAGCGTCCGGTACCGCGAGCCGTCGCTGTGCTGTACGACGCGTCGGCCCGATCGTGGGAGGTCGTGCTGATGCTGGATGTCGAAGGGCAGGACGTGGCGCCCAGGACCGACGAGTACGAGTCACTCACCTGGTGCCGCCCGGGCGAACTGCCGGACGATCTCACACCGATCGCGCAGCGGATTCGAACCCTTGTGTTTGGTTGAGCCTTCGGCGGACCGTCAGGCGGAGCGGACGTCGAGCCAGGTCGCAACGCTCTTGAGATCGCCGACGATCTGAGGCGTCACAGCCAGGGTGAACTCCTGGCCGGCTTCGCACCGCTGCAGCCGGGTGGCTCGCTTGCGATTGGTCCAGGGACGCCCAGCGCGGATGTACGTGTGGTTGTCGGTCTGGCGGCGGCGCCGCTGCAGATCCCGCATCCCCTTCTGGATAGTTGGCTGCATCCACATGAGCCGTTCGATCGTCTTGACCTTGGAGGCGGTCGGGGGGACCGCCTTCACGGTGAAGGTCAGAGTCTGGTTCGGTGCGATCTCGATGCTCATGGCAGATGGTCCTCAGGGGGAAGCCCCGCAGTATATCAAGCACCGGGATGACGCCAAGCCCACTCCTCGGGCCCCCGGCGGTGCCGTGTGGGGGCTATTCCGACCCCGCCACCCGCTCGATCTCGTCGAATGTGGTCTGTCCGTCTGCCACCAGATTGAACCCGAACTCCTCCAGCGAGGTGAACAGGCCCTGCTTGGCCATCGAGCGGATGCCCTTGATGGATGGGCCCTTCATGATGAGATCGCGAATGCCATCCGTGATCTCGAGCAATTCGAAGAGGGCCCGGCGGCCGTGGAAACCGGTTCGGAGGCACTTTTTGCACGCCTGGGGTACATAGACCCGGGCCAGCCCGGCCACACTCTGCCCCATTTTCAGCGTCTGGGCGGGCGTGGGGGCGACGGCTTTGCGGCAATTGGGGCACAGGAGGCGGATGAGCCGTTGGGCAACGATGAGGTTGAGCGCGTTGGCGACGAGCGGTGGCTCGATGCCGAGGTCCAGCAGCCTGAAGATGGCCCCGATCGTGTCCTTGGCGTGGACCGTTGTGTAGACGAGGTGCCCCGTCATCGACGCCTGCATGGCAACGGTCGCCGTCTCGATGTCGCGGATCTCCCCGACGAAGATGACGTCCGGGTCCTGCCGCAGCACGGATCGGAGCACGCTGTGGAACGTCGTGCCCTGGCCGTGGTCGATCGGAATCTGCGTGCAACCTTCAAGGTAGTACTCCACAGGGTCCTCGATGGTGATCGCATTGCGTTGCTCGACGTCGATCTCCCGAAGGCACGAGTACAGCGTCGTGGTCTTGCCGGATCCGGTCGGACCGCAGGCCAGCAGCAGGCCTGCGTCCTTGGTGGCAATCGTCCGCAACTTGTCGTACATCCATGGGATCAGGCCGAGTTCGTGCAGCCGGCTCGGGCTGTTGCTGGAGTCAAGCACACGAATGACGAGCTTCTGCCCGTGGACCGACGGGGTCAGGCTGACCCGGTAGTCGACCCGGCGGCCGTTGATGGACACCGAGAAGTGCCCGTCCTGAACCTGATTCTTGAGGCTGGTCTCGATCTCACACAGGATCTTCACGATGCCGAGCAGTCGTTTGAAAATCTGCTTGGAGAATTGCACGGCCGAGATCATGGTGCCGTCAACGCGAAGCCGGACCGCGCACCCTTCGATGCGAGGTTCGATGTGAAGGTCAGTTGCCCGCGTGCGGAACGATGCATACAGCAGCTTTCGGAAGGCGCGGGTACCTTCGGCGGCGTCGCCTGACCGTCCCGTATCCAGCCCGCCTGACTTCGCCTGGTGGACCGTCACGCCGCGGTTGTCTACGAGGCTGATGTCGTCCTCTGCAAACCCGCGGTCCTCTCCGGACTCGATGATCTCTTCGAGCCGCCGCTCCCAGTTTGTCTGCGCAGCCTGCTTCGCTTCCGCCTGAAGGTCGATGTCCAGGGTGTCGAGGTCTGGAGGAAAGAGTTCGTCCTCGACCGGCGGCGCTGCCTCCATCTCGGGGATCGAGATCAACTCATCGGGATCGATATAGGTAATCCGGGTCCGGCCGATGCGGACGATGTCGCCATTGCCCAGCCGGTCCTCAGAGACCTTCTGGTCGTTCAGGGTTGTGCCGTTGCGGGACTCCAGATCCCGGATGCGAAAGCCCTCCTCAGAGGGCTCAATGATGCAGTGATGCCGACTGGCCTGATCGTCCTTGATGACCAGCGTGTTGTCGTCCGATCGTCCGATCGTGACCGGGCGATCGGTCAGTTCGAATCGCTTGCGGCCCTGCTTGGTCTTGATCTCGATTTGTGGCATGAGTCTGGATGGCCCCGAATACGTTCTGCCGCTCCGGCCACACGACCTTCACCGCATAGCCACCGGCCCGGCAGCCATCCTATCCTACAGGCTGCAACGATCTGCCTGTGGGGTGGATCGCGTCTATGGAGCCGCGCACCGCTATGCCGACACGCTGTCTGACATCCATGGCCCTGGCCGCCGGGCTCGTCGCCGCCGCCGATGGGCGGACGATTCAGGTGCCGGAGGATGCCGCGACCATTCAAGGGGCTGTCGACCTGGCTGGCCCGGGTGATCGCGTTGTGGTCGGCCCCGGCACCTGGAGAGAAGCCGTCCGCATCGATGGCCGCGGCCTGGTGCTCGAGTCGAAGTCGGGCCCGTCTCGCACGCTCATCGACGGAAGCGGCCTGAGCAGCTCGGTCCTCACGGTGACGGGCAGCCGGGCGGACTCGGTGGTGATCCGCGGATTCAGGGTGGCCGGCGGGGTGGGGGACGCCGACCGCTTCGGCCCTTCGGCCACGATTGGCGGCGGACTGCTCGTCAAGGGAGCGTCGCCGCTCATCGAGAACTGCCGCTTCTCCGGCAATGTGGTCACGTACGAGGGCGGAGGCGCCTGGATCGGGGGCCGCGCCGCCGCTCGCTTTGTGAACTGCTCGTTCACTTCGAACCGGGCGGAGCGAGGTGGGGGCGCTTACGTCCATGACAGCAAGGCGACGTTTGTCGATTGCCGCTTCATGTCGTGCATCGCACTCTTCGCAGGTGGGGGCATCGTGGCGGATGCCGCCAGCGAGGTGACGGTCTCAGACTCGACGTTTGAGGAATGTACTGCCGCGCATAATGGTGGTGGCATTTATGTCTACCAGAGTGGGGCGACGGTCGAACGCTCCACCTTTCTACGCAACTCGGCCGGCCGATCAGGCGGTGCGATCTATCAGGGCTACAACGCACAGGTCGAACAGGTCGATCTCGACTTCAGGACCTTTGGCGACAGCGTTTTCGGGCAGTGGTATTCGAGTCTGGCGGGGCCACCCAAGGGTGCCTGCTGCATCGAATCGGTCTGCATCGAGGTCACGGAGCGAGCCTGCCACGATGCCGGCGGTCGTTGGTCGGGGGCCGATACGGACTGCGTCTCGGTGCTCGCCGCGGCCTGCCCGATTGCGACGCCGGGGGATCTCAATGACGACGCGGCGGTGGACATTCTGGATGTGGCCATTCTGATGAGCCTGTGGGGGGAGGACCCACCAGCCCCCGCGACCGAGCCGTGAGCCGGTGCTCGGAAACGGCTTGCTAGACTGCGCGGTTTCAGCCGGTCCATGCAGGATGCCCCACCGCGATGAGCCAGAAGACGAAACCTTGTCCGACTCCCGTTGAATCGGTCGCCGTCAGATTCGCCGGCGACAGCGGCGACGGCATGCAACTGGCCGGTGGCCAGTTCACCAGCGCCACGGCCATTCTTGGAAACGACTTTGCGACGTTTCCGGACTACCCGGCGGAAATCCGGGCCCCTCGTGGCACGACGTTTGGCGTGTCGGGCTTCCAGGTTCACTTTGCTTCGCACGCGATCCATACACCTGGAGACAGCGTTGATGTGCTTGTGACGATGAATCCGGCCGCGTTCAAAATGAACACGGGCGATGTTCGTCAGGGCGGGATGATCATCGCTGACGAGGACGAGTTCACCAAGGTCAATCTGAAGAAGGCCGGATACGGCCCGGATGAGTCACCGCTTGCCGACGAGGTGCTCGGTCAGCGATTCCGCATTGTGACCGTGCCCATCAGCCGAATGGTCCGTGAGGCGCTCGCTGAGAGTGGGCGAAGCGCCAAAGAAATCGATCGTTGCCGCAACATGTTTGCGCTGGGGCTGGTCTGCTGGATGTACGACCGCCCCCTCGAGCCCACCATCGACTGGCTCGAGTCCTACTTTGGCGCGAGAAAGAAGCTTCCCGACGTCGCCGCGATGAACGTGACAGCGCTCAAGGCGGGCTGGGCCTTTGGTGAGACGACCGAAGCGATTCCCCAGCGATACACCGTGGCGCCCGCAGAACTTCCGGCCGGCGTCTACCGCAAGATCAGTGGAAACGAAGCCATGGTGCTCGGCCTGGCAGTTGCAGGCGAGAAGATCGGGAAGCAGGTTTCGTACTGTGGATACCCGATCACCCCAGCCTCCGACCTTCTGCACGGTCTGGCCGGGCTCAAGCGTTTCGGTGTGCAAACCTTCCAGGCGGAGGACGAGATCGCCGCGGTTGCCGCTGCCATTGGAGTCAGTTATGCGGGCGGCATCGGTGTAACGGGTACATCCGGTCCAGGGCTTGCGCTCAAGGGCGAGGCCATGGGCCTGGCCGTGATGCTGGAACTCCCGCTGATCGTCGTTGACGTCCAGCGGGCTGGGCCCGCAACCGGCATGCCGACCAAGACCGAGCAGACCGACCTGCTGCAGGCCTTCTATGGAAGAAGCGGCGAGGCTCCCTGCATCGTGCTGGCCGCGTCCTCGCCAGCAGACTGCTTTGAGATTGCCATTGAGGCCGTGCGACTGTCCACGCGGGCCATGTGCCCGGCGATTGTGCTCAGTGACGCGGCCATTGCCAACGGCGCTGAGCCGTGGCTGGTCCCGGACGTCTCGTCGATTTCACCGATTCCGTGCAGCCATCCAGAGGCGCAGCCAGATTCCGATGAGCAGTTTGAGCCATACCGGAGAGACCCCGAGACCGGCGCGCGGCGTTGGGCGATCCCCGGGACCCCCGGGCTGGAGCACCGCGTGGGCGGTCTTGAGAAACAGGACGTGACGGGCGACGTCAGCTACGACGGGCCGAATCATGAACACATGATTGCCCATCGAGCCGCCAAGGTTGCCAGACTTGCCGACATCATTCCGCCCATCGAGGTGGGCGGCGACGTCGCCGCGGACACGCTCGTACTTGGGTGGGGTGGAACGGCAGGCGCCATCCTGTCAGCAGTGAATCGCCTTCGCGACGAAGGCGCCACGCTGGCCATCGCGCACCTTCGCCATCTCAACCCGTTCCCGTCAAACCTGGGTGAAGTGCTCGGACGCTACCGCCGCGTCATCGTGCCTGAGATCAACAGCGGTCAGTTGCGATTGCTGCTCCGCGGTCGATTCCTGGTGGACGTTCGGGGGGTCAACGTGATTCAAGGGCGGGGCTTCCACGTCGAGGAACTCGTCGAAGGCATTCGGGCCGAAATGGCCGAGGAGGCGTCATGAGCGTGACTGACCACTCGTTGCCGACCTACAAACCCAAAGACTTCATGTCTGATCAGGACGTGCGGTGGTGCCCGGGATGCGGTGACTACGCCGTCCTCGCCGCCGTTCGAAAGGCGCTGCCCAACGTCGGCCGCCGCAAAGAGGACTTTGTCTTTGTGTCCGGCATCGGATGTGCGGCAAGGTTCCCGTACTACATGGAGACGTACGGGATGCACTCGATCCATGGTCGGGCGCCCGCGTTCGCTACCGGCATCAAACTCGCCAATCCTGATCTTGATGTGTGGATCGTTTCCGGGGACGGAGATCTACTTTCGATCGGCGGCAATCACACGATGCACGTCATGCGACGAAACGTCGGCGTGCGGATTCTGTTGCTCAACAATCGGATCTACGGGCTCACGAAGGGTCAGTATTCACCAACGAGCGAGCGTGGAAAGGTCACCAAGTCCACACCCATGGGCTCGATCGACGAGCCAGTCAATCCCCTGGCGCTTGCCCTTGCCGCCGAGTGTACGTTTGTGGCGAGGTGCATCGACATCGACGCCAAGACGTTGACGGCGACGATGGAGCGTGCGGCCGCGCATGAGGGGTGCGCTTTCATCGAGGTGTATCAGGACTGCAACATTTTCAATCACCAGGCGTGGTTCTATGCATCGCAGAAGGACACGCGTCCGGCGAACACGGTCGACCTGGTGCACGGAGAACCCCTCATCTTCGGCGCAGAGCGTGACAAGGGCGTCATGATCGTCAACGGCCGTCCCCGCGGCGTGACGCTGGGCGCCGGAGGCGTGACGGAGAAGGACCTCCTCGTGTTTGACGAGACCGACCGAACCCTCGCATTCACGCTTGCGAACATGCACTGCCCGGATCTTCCGGAGCCCCTTGGTGTGCTGTACTGCAATCCGGACCGGCCGGCCTATGAGCAGGCGAGCCGAGAGCAGGTGCAGGCGGCCATGGCCTCGGCACCCGGGGCCGAACTGCAGGACCTGGTTCGCGGGCCAGACACATGGACAGTGGGCGGCTGAGTTCGCTTCCACAGACCTGCGACGTCCTGGTCGTGGGCGGAGGGCATGCCGGTGTTGAAGCGGCATGGGCGGCTGCGCATGCGCTGGGCCCATCGGGCAGCGTCGTGCTGCTGACCATGGACCCGTCCCGGATCGGGGTGATGTCGTGCAACCCGGCGATTGGTGGGCTCGCCAAGGGGCAGGTCGTGCGTGAAGTTGATGCGCTTGGCGGCCTCATGGGGGCGGCTGCCGATGCATCCGGAATCATGTTCAAGGTGCTCAATCAGTCGCGAGGACCTGCAGTGCAGGGGCCGCGAGCGCAGTGCGACAAGGATCGGTACGCCTCGGCGGTGCAGTCTCTGCTCGGGACACGGAGCAACATCACCGTTGCGGCCGGCACCGTTGGCGAGTTCATCATTGATGCAGGTGTCTGCGGCGGTGTCCATACCGAGGACGGCCGCAGTTGCCGCGCCGCAGCGGTGGTCCTGACGACCGGGACGTTCATGCGATCTCTCATGCATACAGGTTCTCAGACCACGGCTGGCGGCCGCGTCGGGGAGGGGACTGCCGATGGCGTGTCGGCATGCCTGCAGCGGCTCGGGTTCTCGCTTGGGCGGCTCAAGACGGGGACGCCGCCTCGGCTCGCCAAGGCAAGCCTTGATTGGGATGCGCTCCCCGTTCAGACCGGCGACGCCCATCCCGTCCCCTTCAGCGATCTGACAGGGGGCGAGTTCCCGCCACTGCCGCAGGTCACGTGCAGACTGACGCACACGACGGCGGAGAGTCATGCGCTCATTCGGGACAACCTCCACCAGGCACCGATGTTCAGTGGCCAGATCGATGCCGCCGCCGGGCCTCGCTACTGCCCCAGCATCGAGGACAAGGTCGTGCGGTTTGCCGACCGGGCGCAGCATCACGTCTTCCTGGAGCCCGAGACGCTTGACGGAGCGTCCATCTACTGCAACGGCATCAGCACGTCGCTGCCGCCGGACGTGCAGGACGTCGTTGTTCGCAGCATGCCGGGGTGCGAGCGGGCCGAGATTCTGCAGTACGGATACGCCGTTGAGTACGACATGATTCGACCGCACCAACTCGACGTGACCTGTGAAACCAAACGTGTCGCCGGGCTCTTCACGGCCGGGCAGATCAATGGCACCAGCGGGTATGAGGAAGCGGCGGGCCAGGGGTGGGTGGCGGGCGTCAATGCGGCGAGGCGGGCCATGTCGGCGCCGCCGCTGCGCCTCGGTCGCGACCAGGCCTATATCGGTGTCATGCTGGACGATCTTGTCACGAGAGCACCAACGGAGCCTTATCGCCTGTTCACAAGTCGTGCCGAGCATCGCATGCTGCTGCGAGCGGACAATGCCGACGAGCGTCTGACGCCTGTCGGCCGCGCCGCCGGCACCGTGTGCGATTCCCGGTGGGACGTCTGGGTGCAGCGACGTCACCGGCTGGATGACATTCGCCGGCGACTCGATGCAGCGCCGGGAGATGGCGGCAAGCGGCTCACGGCCGTTGCGCGACGGCCCGATGTGACGCCCGAGGCCATTGCGGCGCGGCTGGGTGGTGGCGACGGCGTGCGTGACGTGGAGCGGGTCATGACGGACACGCGGTACGACGGGTACGTCAAACGGCAACAGGCTGAAATCAAGCGGCAGCGTGAGGCCGACGGCGTGGCCATTCCGGTCGATCTGGACCCGACCGGCATCACGGGCCTTCGGACTGAAGCTGCCGAGGCGATCGCGCACTTCAGGCCGGCAACTCTGGGGCAGGCTTCCAGGCTTGCCGGCGTGACGCCGGCGGATGCGACCGTGCTGGCTGTGGCGATACGGCGGCAGCGGGCAGGCGGCACGGGCCGCTGAGGCCGCCGGAACGCAGGCCGCTGGTGGTTCGGCGCGGGCCACGGATGTCGATGACTGGGGTTCGGTTCAGCAGACGCGTTGCAGCGAGCGAGGTTCGCCTGAGGCGTTTCACCAGCCGGGACGCATACCGCAAGGTTCACTCGGCAAGGTCCACCGGATACCCTGCACGCTTCGCCACCGTAGCTCAATTGGCAGAGCACCTGATTTGTAATCTGGAGGTTACCGGTTCGATTCCGGTCGGTGGCTTGGCGGCTGCACTCGGGGTGGGGGCCAGTCCGGGTGGGCTCAATCCTTGAGCGATCAGTCCGGGGCCGCTGCGGCCGTATCCACTGTTGTCGACAGCCACGCATCGACGAGTCCTCTCTGCTCGTCGTACAACGCGTGTACATCGAGCGTCCGCCTGCCTGCCGCGTCCCCTCGGGGCCGCCTCATGCCGTCAATGAGTCGATCGGCCATGGTCTGCTGAAGGTCCGTGATGGCGCCGACGAGCGTGGCAAAGTCGGCCTCCAGTGTGGGCCCGCGCTCCGCGGGGGCCGCGTGCCAGTGCGCGCGGGCCCGATCCATCTGCGCTGCGAACCGTGGCCAGAGCGACTCTGCGACAGCCACGCGAAAGGCGGCCCTTCCGCGCGCATCCAAGGCTGCCTCGACGCTCTCTACCGCCTCAATGGCGGCAGCCTTCTGGGCAACCTGTGCTGACACAAGCATCTCGTTGCAGACCTTCATGGACTCGTTCGGACCGTACATTCCATCGTTGATGGGTACCCAGGCGGCGTTGGATTCCATCTGAAGTGTTCGGGCTTCGCCAGCAATCAGATGCGCCGAGTGCATCGTCTCTGCGGCGTGGCAGAGTGCATCGACGAGCACCGGGTCATCGAGGTCCAGGCCGGCTCGCACCGCGCAGGTGACCACATTGAACCTCGCTGGTTTCTGCGACCAGATGACGGGGTCATCCGGATGGATGGGGCGGGCCGGCGGTTGAAGTCGAAGCCCATCAATCAGGTGGAGCGCAAGTTGGCGGCGGTGCGGCGGTGCGCCGGTCGCCTCCAGAAAGGCGGCGTCGGCCGATTTCACACGTGCGAGGGCTGCCTTGCGGTGGCTGAACACCTTCCGGGCCTCGTCGAGCGACGGCCGGGGCGCCGGGGAGGTGGCGTCCCGCGAATGAGGCGTGGCTGCGGCGATGGCGGCGTCGTGCGTGATGGCCCTGGCAGCCGCGTCGGCATGTGGCGTAATCGCCTGAGGCGTCAGGCCGAGGACCTGGGCGACCTCGGCCCGCTGGGCCCGAGTCAGCGGCCGCACCTGCAGGCCGAACCAGGGCAGGTCCGGCGCAGCGTCGCTGGGGTCACTGGCTGCGGCGTCGAAGGGTTCGGATGCGGCCACGCGGGCGGCGATGGGGGCCTCCAGATCACGAGCGATGGCGAGCATCTGATCCTGCCACGGCCGCTGCGCTTCTGCAGTCTGGCCACCGGCGTCGAGCCGTCGATCGATGTCTTCAATCTCCTGAAGCGCGTCGAGAATGAGCGCTACGCAGGCTTGTCGATCGGTGGTGGAGAGGCCGTGTTGATCCACCTGTTGAATCCACTCCATGATGCTCGAGGCAGCGAGATCGTCGTAGGAGGGGGGACCATCCAGTTGCAGCCATTGAGCACGCGCCCAGGCGACCTGCAGCGGGCTGAGGGTGCGCAGCGCGGACGCGACGTCTCGACGCACCTCCTCAGCAATCCTGGCCCAGGCGGCGTCAGCTTCGGCGACGGCATTGTGTATGGCGCGTTGCGTGTCGTCCGAGTTCGTCATGCTGCACGCTTCAAGGATGCGCCTTGAGAATGCCCCGAAGGCGCGGTCGCACCGATCGGCCCGGCGCCGGATCGGTGTGGCCAGGTCCTGCAGGAGCGTGCGCCGCGCGTCGCCCGTGGAGATGGATGGCGGGATGAGCGACAGGGGGTCGGGAATGACACGCCACGCCGCCGGGGAGGCGGCATGCCACCGGCCGCGCATGCTGTCCCTCCAGACCGTTGCCAGCGTTACCTGGGAGTCTGACAGCGTGTCCTCAACCTTCAGGAAGAGCGCTTCGTCGAGCGACTCCAGACCATCGATCGCTTCGAGCCCGGCGCGAAACAGTAAACCCAGCGGCGCCGTGCCATCCGCGACCGACCGCTCCAGCGGTGGGAGCTCATCCTCGATGGCGGCGATGGCGTCGGTCCACGCATCCTGATAGGCCTCAAAGGCCGCTGCTGCGGCCTGCCTCTGAGCGTCACTGCAGTCCAGCGTCTCCATCATGTCCTCGATCACCGCATGCCGAATGGGCGGGGCGATCATGCATCGAACGCACATGGCGTGCGCATGGGATGCGCCCAAGATGCACGCAACCGCGATGCCGAGACGGCGGACGCGGGCGCCGCTGCTCCGGATGGTTCGTGCTGCTGCACTTGATGTCGACGTTGTTGCCATGTGGGCACCCCTGCAGAATTGACCCGCCCCATGTCTCCCGCTGCGGAGCGTATCGACCCCGCGGCGGCCAGCAGCAAGGTGATGCGTTTTCGCATTCCCCTCGCAGCCGGTCTCACCGCGAGCGTACGGTCCCGTCGTGTCGTTGCAACACAAATCAACAAGGAGTTGGTAATCATGTGGATTCAAACAACGCTTCAAACAATGGCGGTGGCGGTCTGTTCGGCAGGTATGCCGGCCGCGGCAAACGGGGTGCCGGCGGCGTCGGGCTGCTACTGGGTGTCAAGCGGGTTCGACATGCTGGCCTGCCGCATGCCACCGCAGGTCTGCCCCAATGGGTTCTTTACGGGTGTGGAGACCTGCGCCGCGGCGACGTCACACGCTGGATGTCAGGGGCGGCGACAGGCCAGCGGATATTGGGGCGATGAACCCACGGGCCGCAGCATGCGTTTGACCGGGTGCGGTGACGTCGGCGCTACCTATGCCGTGATGGCCTGCAGGTGTACGGGCAACATTCTGGGCTGGTGCGCTGGGCCCTGCGAACCTGCCGGTGGGGTGGTTCAGGCGGAGGTGGCGTGCCCGGGGTCCATTCGCCGCGTTTTCTCGTGCGACGAACTGAGTTCCGAGCGGTGATGCAGACTGCATGGTGCATGCTGATGGCGGCGACCGGCGCGGTCTCATCGGGTGGCGTGGTTGATGTCGACGTGGGCCTGGTGACCGCAGGTTCACCGCGGGTTGTCGAAGTGGCACTTGCCCACAAGGGACCTGGGCCATGGGTTGCAGACCGGGTGGTGGTGAGTTGCCCCTCCTGCGTGAAGGTCTTGTCGCATCCGAAGAGGCTGGTGCCCGGCGGGCAGGGGCGAGTGTCGATTCGCCTCACCGCCCGCCCCGAGCCGGGGCCGCAGGCCTGGGGGGCCGCCTTGATCGATGCAGATGGGCAGCCGACCAGGATTCGGATGCGGGGCGTCGTCGCCGGGCTGGCGGCGTCGCCGCGTGCGGTTGTGTTTGACGCGGGCTCGCCCCGCCACATGCAGGTGCGACTCACCTGGCACGGGCCGAATCCACCACGCGAACTTTCGGCGAACGCCAGCGCAGCGTGGTTGGACGCCCGCGCACCCACCGCAGACGGTCCAGCGACGTGGCAAAGCGATCTGGCGGTGGACGCGGATCAACTGGGCTCCGGTGGAGGGGGCGTGTGGGAGGCATCGGTCGACCTTCGGGTTGATGTAGCGGCGCCGCCAGTTGCCCGCATACCGGTGCGCTGCGAGCTTCCGAGCGCCCCCGTGGTCCCCGGCGGACCTGTCTTTCTCGGGTGCGCGCGTCCGGGCGCCATGGTGCAGCGTGTGGTGCGCGTGCCGATACCTCACGTCGAGGTCTCCAGAACCACGATGCCGGGTCTTCAGGCCGAAGCGCGTTCGACCGATGGTCAGACCACGGAGGTCCGGCTCCGATGGACATGCCCACCATCCACCCACGGAAGGCTGGACGGCACGCTGACGCTCCGTGACCCGGTCACGGGCGAAGCCATGCCGGCGCGGTCGGTCTTTGGCTTTGCGCTGTCGGATCGTGAGTCATGATGCGGGCCGCTGCGCTGGCCGTGGCGATTGGTGGTGGCGTCTGGGCGGCGCCGTCGCCTGCTGACCTGTTGACGCGTCTCCGCGCCGGCGCCGGTCCGCAGACGAGCCAGGCGCTGCACGCGCTGGTGCGGGACACCATCGACCATCCGACGGGTGACGGCGACCTGGCGGGCGACATCATGACCGCGTGGAACGCTGGCCGGCGGCCACCGCCGGTTGACGTCAGTGACCTCGAGGCCATCTTCAGCGCCAAACGAGACGCCGTACGCCGCTTTGAAGTCGAGTACGCGACAACGAGCACCGCATCGGACGGCGCCGATCGCTCGTGGTGGACGCGGTGGACGCAGGGGCCTGACCGGGCCGAGCGTTGCACCGCGTCCGCCCGGAACGGCCTTCGTGACGCCGCGGCCGATCCGACGGCGATGCGATGGGTGCGGGAGCGAGGCCGGGTCTGGTTTGGAAGGATGGATGAGCCGCTCACGAGTGCGGCCGGGGCATCGATGCTGGGCCTGGAGGACAGTTGGCTCGGGGCCGGGGGGTGCATCGGCGACCGGCGAAGCGGCCTGGCGCGAGCCTCCGAGCACGATCTTGGCTCCCTGCTTGGAAGGCTTCCCTTTGGCGTGGCCATTGTCGAGTCGGCCCCGATGACCCTGGAGGGTGTCGACTGCGTCGTGCTACGTGTCGGCTGGGAGTGGCCGTGCTGGGTCTATCTGGATCCGGCCCTTGACTTCGCGCCGAGGCGAATTGACCGCGTCATGGACCTCGCTGGCCAGGCCACGCTCTCACGGACCAATCTCCGCGACTTTGTGCGGCGTGGAGGACTGTGGATTCCCACCCGGATCGCGTGGCGGCAGCACCCGCTGAGCAGCAATGACTTCGGCCCGGGCGACGTGGCGGAGGCGGCCCCGGATTGGGTTCTGACATCGACCGCAACGCGCCTGGTGGTCAATGGCGAGTCCTGGTCGGCTCGCGGTCAGGCCGGTCCCTGATTCGGGCCAGTCTTGCCGGCCTGCTGGCCATGCAGTACCCTGCTCGACTGCTCAGGGCGTGTACCCAAGTGGCCAAAGGGGACAGGCTGTAAACCTGTTGGCGTTCGCCTTCGGAGGTTCGAATCCTCCCGCGCCCATTCCCGAGTGCCCGCGAAAGCGGGCCATTTTTTCTGGTTCTGCATCGCACCACGGGGTGTAGCTCAGCTTGGTAGAGCGCGTCGTTCGGGACGACGAGGTCGCAGGTTCAAATCCTGTCACCCCGATTGAAAGACCCGCCTTCGGCGGGTTTTTCAATAGAGCAGGAGGGCTGAGGGCGAAGCCCGATCCCTGCGCTGCACCGCTCCACTCCGCTCCCTCTCGACCACAAAACAGAGCAATCACCAAACGGCCGCCCTCTGCCATTCATGTTTGAGCGGCTGAACGTGTTCCAGAAGTCGATCGACGTCATCGACGAAGCGGCAGCGTTGATTGAGACGTTCCCTGAGGGGGTATGGCGACCTGGGCAACCAATTCGCCCGAACTTCGCGCTCCCTCGGCGCCCATCTGGCTGAAGGCAAGGGACGCTTTACGAAACCAGATCGCCGGAAGCCTCCGAACTCCACCCCTCCCCCCAGTCGGTTTCTTGTGGGTTTCGACGTCTGCGAGGGATGCGATCGTGGTTGTCGACGTCTCGTACGGCAAGTGCGTGTGGCAGCGGGCATGCTGCGTGTGCGCGTGGTAGAGGAAGTGGTCAGATGCAGCGTGTCAGAAGACGTCGGTCCTTGACCGGCGTGGTGCCCGCCATCGCATGCGCGCTGATGGCAATCGCCGCTTCCGCAGGGGCCAGGGTCGCCTGCCCGGGTGGTTCGTCTGACGATGACGCCATTCAGGCAGGAGTCAATGAGGCGTCTGAGATTGCGGTGATCCCGCACGCGGCGGCGGCCTGTTCTGCGACGCCAGCACAGCGCCACGGATGAAATGGGTGGGGCGTCGTCCTGCTGATGACCGAGGGACCCGTAGTGGGATCACCAAATCAATGTAGGATATCAATCGCCTTCGCTTGAGCAGCGTGTTTGAGTGGCGGCCTCATGGAGTTTCACCGCGTACGTACGTACGTACGCAAGCACAGGGAGGATCAGCATGGCTTGCGGACGTGTCTCGTGGAAGTATCTCGGAAGAAAAAAAGTGGCGGGGGTATTGGCAGCCGCAGGCATCGTGATGGGAGGGGTTGCGCTCGCAAGCACTGCCAGTCAGATGACGCCGGATGATGTGTTGGCCAAACTTGTCGCGGGCAACAAGCGATATGTCGAGGGTGGCATGACGTCGCACAACCTGCCCGCGGCCCGAGCTGGCCTCGCTGCCGGACAGGCACCGATGGCCGCCGTGATTCGTTGTGCGGACTCGCGTGTCGCGCCCGAGATTGTCTTTGACCAACCGCTCGGCGATCTGTTTGTGTGTGGTGTCGCCGGCAACATTCCGACCACAGAGATCATTGCCAGCCTTGAGTTCGGTGTGGCCGTGCTTGGCTGCAAGTTGATCGTGGTCATGGGGCACTCAGCGTGCGGTGCTGTGGATGCTGCGTTGGAGCATCGGCACGACACCAATGCGTTGCCTGGAAACCTCCCAGCTTTGGTTGATCAGATCGTCATTCCTTGTACGGTCAACGCCGACCCGAACGCGCCTGGCGCACTCGATGCTGCCATTGCGTGCAATGCCCGCGAGGGAATTGGCGGACTGTTGCGAGGGTCCAAGATTCTTTCAGATGCCGTCGAGGCCGGAACGCTCAAGTTGGCTGCAGGCGTGCAAGACCTCAAGACCGGACGATTCACGCTGGTCGAATAGAGACTCTGGCTGATTGCCGGGGCGGCAAACGCTGCCCCGAATGAGAGTCGCTGGCATGTCCCTCTCGGGAGCCAGGCATAGATCGCTCGGGCGGGCCCCTCTGGACTGATGCGTCAGGCAGGGGGGCCCGCTTTTCATGCCTCCGTGAAGATGGCCCATGGCTTGCACGCGCCGTACAGCGCCTGACCTGCGAAATGATCGGCACAGCGAAATGGTCGGCAGGCCCGGTGCAGCGGCCCAGCCGCTGATGATCCCTCGCTCGCCTGTGAGAAGCCATGGGCCGCTCGCCAGGCTTGCTGCCTGCCCTGACGCCTGCAGTCTCCTGAGCGCGCCTCACCGCGCGCGGCCGGGCTCGGGGGGGCGGAAGCGGCGACGGAACGCCGACACGCCTCACGCGAGCGGCCTTGGCCATGCCACAAGGGCCCGGTGGTCTGCAATGGGGGGCAGGCACCTCGGCGGCGGGCACCTACGGGCTCGGCGCCGTTCCTGCCGGTTCGTCGATGAAGCAACCGACCCCTGAGCCCGCCGGTTCGGGGTCCGTCGCGGTGACGGTGACCTCGTGGACAGTTCGTGGAAGCGAGCAGGTGTCGACACCGTCTCCGCGATCAAGCAGCAGGCTGAATGAATGTGCTTTCGCCGCATCCCAGTGATAGGTGTTGCTGCCGGATGCGCCCTGCGCGGGCGCTCGGGCTCGGAACTCGTCGCTGCCGCCAAGGTCAATCAGATACGCGATGGCCTGCTGAGCCGCGCTGCCTTGCGCCATCCCATCGGCCTCGTACAGATCATCGCCGCCCCGGTCCACCAGCGCTCCGGCCGCGATGTCCCAGGCCGCGCCCTGATCCGCGGCGGTCTTCCCCAGGTAGTGATCGTCTCCGGCGTCGTCAATGAGTACGCCAAACGCCTGGTGCACACCGAACCCCTGCGCGTAGCGGTTGCCGTGGTAAACGTCGTCGCCCGAGAAGTCGCGGAGGACTCCCAGACTGTGGTAGTAGCCGCCGCCCTGGCTGAACTCGCCCGCCTGATACCGATCGTCCCCGGAAAGATCACACAGGACCCCAATGCCGCCCGCGGCGAACGTGCGATAGCCGAACCCCATGCCCTGGCTGAATGAGGCGTGCACACCCGGTGTGTCGTACGCGGAGGGGGTCGGCCCATCGGAGATGTGGATGTCGTCGCCCGCTTCGTCCAGGACCAGCCCGAATCCACGCGGTCCGCCGACCGCGTCAGTGAGATAGTCGCCGAGATAGATGTCGTCGCCCTTGCCCAGGTCCAGAATGATGCCAGCGCCATACATCGCCGCGCCGATCGACCAGCGGGTGCCCATGTAGATGTCGTCGCCGCCGCGGTCGATGATCATTCCCACGCCGAACGCACCCGCGCCGGTCGAGAAGGCGCCCCCTTGCTGCCCGTATCGATCGTCGCCTTCGTAATCATCGATGATCCAGGCCCCTAGCAGCCCCGCGGCCGGCCCTTGCCTCGCTGTGCCTGTGTACATGTCGTCACCATTGACATCCACGATCCGCCGATCTCCCAGCACCAGGGCCGTCGCCATGTAGTGGTCGTCTCCACCCGTGTCGTAGACCTCGTGGATGAGGGACATGTCGTATGTATTCCGGCCGGGGCCGCCGATGATCCGCCACCCGTCAGATGCGCGAGTGGCTGAGATGATCTCGCCGGTGACGCCGGTCGGGACGGCCTGGCCAGGCGCCGCTTCCGCACTCGGCGGCAGGCTGATGCCTGCGACGATGGTGCCGAAGTCCATCGAGGCGGCCCGGTCGAAGACGTCGAGTAGCCCGAAGTCCTGATGCTCAAGGTAGAAGGTGTCGGCAGGAACATGGAGGAGCCTCAGCACGGCGTCAGCAAACGCGGCGTCGACCGGGAACTGCTGGCCGGATGATGGTGGCGCGTCCAGCATGTCGCCCGCGATGGCCCGCGCGATGGCCGGGGCGGTGGACGGATCGGCCGGGATCGTGGTCAGCCGGTCCGACACCTCCGCGCCCAACTCCGGGAGTTGGAAGGGGTAGTCAAAGCCCGCCAGCACGCGGGAGAGTTGATTGGCATCCGTTTCTGTGGCAGCCCGCGCTGCGAGCACCGACGCCGTTTGCTGGGCGTGCCGCGTGAGTGCAGGCGGTATCGGGAGCGCGTCGAGGTCGAGGAGCCGGTGCGGCGGTGGCACCCAGATGCGATCGGAGCGGCGCGGCCTGCCGATGGTGCCCTGTGGCATGCGTGGCGTGACTGTGGCGACAACGGGGTCGTGGTCGGATGCCGGGTGGTCGCCGTCGCGGGGTCGCAACACGCAGCTCGCGTCGACCTGCCACTTGTCATTGAGCAGGATGTAGTCGATGCGGGGGCCCATGTGATCGGGGTCAAAGCCGTGGAAGGTGCCCAAGGCCTGATCTGTTGCGGGGGTGAAGCCGGCGCTGGTGAAGATCTGGAGGCACGCGCTTGCTGGACGTGCATTCAGGTCGCCCATGATCGCAATGGGCATCGGACGGCCCCGCGACCACGCGTCCAACCGCGAGACAATCAGTTGGGCTGCCTCCACTCTGGACGTTGCGCCGCGATGGTCCAGATGGGTTCCGATGAGCATCATGATGGGGCCGGACGAACCCCACACTCGCACCTGCGCCCACGACGCCGTTCGGGGGAGTGCCGCATCCCATCCCACACTGGCCACCTCGTCCGGCGTTTCCGAGAGCCACAGGTGTCCGGACTTGATCACCTCAAGCCGGGACGAGTCGATCAGCAGGCCGCTGAACTCTCCCGAGCCATGGCCGTCTCTGGTCGTGCCGATCTGAGTGAAGGACGGTTCCGCGGCGAGGATCGCTTGCAGTTGGTGGGGGAGTGCCTCTTGTACCGCCACCGCGGCGGGCCGCTGGCCGGCAATGGTGGACAGCACGAAGTCTCGCCGCGCAGGCCAGGCGTGCGCGCCATCTGCTGCCGTGTCGTAGCGGATGTTGAATGTCATGAATGTGACGTCGGCCAATCCGCTCGTGGACAGGGTCGCGGACAGGGCTGCGGCGAGCAGGGGAGATTCGGTACGCATGGCGGGTCATGGTAGGGCTCGGCTCTGGCCGGCCGGTTGGAATGAGCAGCGTTCCGTTTGCGTAGGCACCCGGATTGCCACGCCTGCCCTCCTCGGCAGGTGTTCGGGCATCACCTCCCCAATGTCAGACGATGCTCATCAGGGGGGGTGTCGCTGGTTTGAGACGCGTCCTTTGAGGCGTCTACTCCATGCGGCCGGGCCTGCCGCCGCCAGCGTGCGCTGAATCTGATGAGCAGGCTTGACCTGCTTGTCAGGGCCGCGGTTGGTATCACGACGGCAACGCGTCCGGCCCGCCCAGCCTGTGAGCATGGCTTGGCCGTCGCCATCGGCTCTGCCTTCAGACGTCGCCGCGTCGGGCTGGAGTAGCAGGCAGCCCCCGGGCCGTCCGGGCTCTTCCTTCTGGTGGCCATGCTTGCCCGCTGCCGGCGGGCGGTGGGGGGATCAGTCACGCATGCGTCGCCGCATCGCGGACAAGGTGGCATCACTCACGTGGTGCTCCATGCCCTCGGCGTCGCGGGCGGCGTCGGCTGGCGGAACGCCGATGTGCAGCAGAAACTCAAGCAGGAGTTGATGGCGGGCCCGGGACCGCCTGGCCATGGCGGCACCCGCTGCGGTGAGGGTGCATGGGCCGTACGGCTTCTTCTCGATCAACCCCTCGCCTGAGAGCCGCTGGAGAATGCGGGTCACGGTGACGTGTGTGACGCCCATTTTCGACGCCAGATCCTTGACCCGACAGGTCGATTGCGTCTCAAGGATGTCACCGATCGCTTCGACGTAGTCCTCGGCCGTTTCAGTGGCATGATCCTGCCGGGTCTTGGCAAAGGTATTCGGGCGTCTGGGCATGGCTGTCTCCACAGCGGTCCCCACCCGGGGGTTGACCGCGAACGGCCCGAAGTGTAGCATTGGCTACCAGGTTGTAGCAAGTGCTACACCCCTGCGAGGACCGACCACATGAAGCGTCTCGTTTCCGGCTTATGCGTGGTACTCATGACGGCGGCGTCACTCGCCGCGCCGCTTGACATCGTCGCGACGACGGGCATGGTGGCCGACATCGCCAGGCACGTCGCCGGTGATCGCGCCACCGTTGTCAACATCATGGGCGAGGGCGTCGACCCGCATCTGTACAAGCCCGTAGCCTCCGACGTTCGCCGCATCATGGGGGCCGATGTTGTTCTGTACAACGGGCTCAAGCTTGAGGGCCGCATGGGGGACATCTTCGAGCGAGTCGCGGCGCGGGGGCGATTTGTGCGGCCCGTTGCCGCCATGGTCGATGAGTCGTTCCTGCTGGAGCCGGCGGATCAGCCGGGCCACCCCGATCCGCACGTCTGGATGGATGTGGGCGCGTGGATGGCCGCCACCGAGGCCGTGGCCATCGCCTTGTGTCAGGCCGATCCGGAAGGATGCGCCGCGTATCGGTTGCATGCATCTGAGTACATCCGCGAACTCACGGAACTGGACGGGTACGTACGAAGCGTGATGTCAACTATTCCCGAGAACCAGCGAGTCCTCGTCACGGCCCACGATGCCTTCAACTACTTCGGCCGCGCCTACGGACTGGAAGTCATGGGCATCCAGGGCATTTCGACCGAGTCCGAGGCGGGCCTGGCCGACGTGAGCGGGCTCGTGAATGTGCTGGTTGAGCGGCAGATTCCGGCGGTATTCGTTGAGTCCAGCGTCTCGGACAAGTACGTCCGCGCTCTTGTTGAAGGCGCCGCCGCGCGAGGGCACGCGGTTGTCGTGGGAGGCGAACTTTTCTCAGACGCCATGGGCCAGCCCGGCACGTGGGAGGGGACCTACATCGGCATGATCGATCACAACGCCTCGACGGTCGCCAGGGCGCTGGGTGGGACCGTGCCTGAACGAGGGTTTCGAGCCGTCGCTGACACCGACGACGCGGCGAAACACTGATCGATGGATGCGCCTCGGTCGATCAGGTCACGTATTCCCCGGGGAGACGAGCATGATCCGAATGCCGCCCTGTCGATCCATGATCTGACGGTGGCGTACGACCGCCGGCCCGTCCTCTGGGACGTTGATCTGGATGTGCCGCCCGGGTGCCTCGCGGCGATCGTCGGACCGAACGGAGCGGGCAAGAGCACGCTCATCAAGGCGTGTCTGGACCTGCTTCCACGCGTCTCGGGAGATGTCCGGATGTTCGGATCGCCCTGGCGGTCCGTTCGTCATCGTGTGGCATACGTGCCGCAGCGGGAAACGGTGGATTGGGACTTCCCGGTCAGCGCGCTGGACGTGGTCGCCATGGGGACCTACGGGCGGCTGGGCTGGTTGAGGCCGGTGGGCCGCGCGCAGAAGCGGGCAGCCATGGAAGCGCTTGACCGCGTCGGGCTGGCTGATCTGTCCAGCCGCCAGATCAGCCAGTTGTCGGGAGGCCAGCAGCAACGCGTCTTCCTCGCGCGGGCGCTGGCCCAGCAGGCGGATCTGTATCTCATGGACGAGCCCTTCGCCTCGGTGGACGCAGCGACCGAGCAGGCGATTGTGGAAGTGCTTCGATCCCTTCGTGAAGGTGGCGGGACGCTCGTTGTTGTGCACCATGATCTTCAGACTGTGGCCGAGTACTTCGAGCACGTCATTCTTCTGAACATGCGCGTCGTCGCCAATGGGCCGATGACGCAGACGTTGACTGCGGAGAATCTGAGAGCGACCTACGGCGGCCGGCTCACCCTGCTGGAGCAGGCAGCCACCGCGATTGCCGCCTCAGAGGGGCGTTGATGGCATGTCGCTTGCTGCTTCGCTCTTTGACACGCTGCTGCTGACCGACTGGAACACCCGGGTCGTCGTGCTGGGCACATCGATGTTCGGCTGCGCGGCGGGGGTTGTGGGGACGTTCCTCGTGCTTCGGAAGCGAGCGCTTCTGGGCGACACGGTCAGTCACGCCATGCTCCCTGGCGTCGTCACCGCCTTTCTGGTGATGCAGGCCTTTGGAGCAGGGGGGAAGTCGTTTGCAGGGCTTTTGCTTGGCGCAGCACTTGCGGGCATGGCAGCTGCCATGGCGATTCCTGTGCTGCGCCGCGCGACGCGGCTCAAAGACGATGCGATCATGGGGGTCGTGCTGGGCGGCGGCTTTGGACTTGGTATTGCGCTGCTTGGAGTGGCGCAGTCCTTGCCGGGCGGGAATCAAGCGGGCCTGGAGTCCTTCATCTACGGTCGGACGGCGTCGATGGTCCGAAGCGATGCGGTCGGTATCGGTGTGACGGCCTGTGTGGCGCTGCTGGTCTCAGCACTGCTCGCCAAGGAGTTTCGGCTTCTCTGCTTTGATGAGGCGTTCGGTCGATCCATCGGTCGGCGTGAACGGCTGCTTGACCTCGGACTCATGCTGCTCGCCGTGGGGGTGACGGTCGTGGGACTCCAGGCGGTCGGGCTGATCCTCGTCATCGCGCTGCTCATCATCCCCGCCGCCGCTGCGAGGTTCTGGACCGACAACTTCATACGGGTGGTGGTTCTTGCGGGGTTCATCGGCGCGGGAGCGTGTTGGGTCGGGGCCTCCATCAGTGCCTTGGCGCCCAAGTTGCCTGCGGGAGCCATCATCGTCCTGACGCTGGCCGGCATGTTCTGCGTGTCCATGGCGCTGGGCGCACGTCGTGGGGGGATCCGCCGCGTTGGGTCCGCGCTTCTGCTGCGGAAGCGGACCGGGCGGCAACATCTTCTCCGCGCTGCTTCCGAGTTCATGGAGTCGTCCGGATGCGCAGCGTGGCGGATCGAGGACCTTCGGCCGATGCGGAGCTGGTCCGCGTCCCGGCTTGCCGGGCTGCATCGAAAGGCGGCCCGCACCGGGGACATTCAGCGATCTGGCAGGGGGTGGACCCTGACGCCATCCGGGGCCGAGGCCGCCGCGCGAGTGGTCCGAAACCACCGCCTTTGGGAGATCTTTCTCATACGGCACGCGGACATTGCGGCATCGCACGTCGACCGCGACGCGGACTTTGTCGAACACGTTCTGGGGGATGAACTTGTCGCCGAGTTGGAGTCCATGCTGGACACGCCGGATCCGCCGCGGAGCCCGCATCCGATTCGAGGTTCCGCATGACCATTGACTACGACGGCTGGATCATTCTGAT
This sequence comes from Phycisphaerales bacterium, assembly GCA_030748575.1. Lineage (GTDB taxonomy): Bacteria > Planctomycetota > Phycisphaerae > Phycisphaerales > SM1A02 > UBA12567. The sequence goes on from JASMLR010000002.1 coordinate 145,687, forward strand.
CGGCGTGCTGGTGGCCGCGTGCTGCGCTATTCCGGGATCATGGCTGGTGGTGCGGGGCATGGGCATGATGGGAGATGCCATCTCCCATGCGGTTCTTCCGGGGATTGCATTGGGGTTCATGTTCAGCGGGAGCCGCTCAGGTGGATGGATGTTTCTTGGCGCTGCGTTGTCCGCGGCCGCGGCTGCGGTGTTGACCCAGACCATTCACAGGTGGGGGCGGGTTGAGCGAGGCGCCGCGATGGGCCTGGTGTTCACGACGTTCTTCTCGCTCGGACTTCTGCTGATCGTCCAGACGGCTGACAGCGTTGACCTTGATCCAAACTGTGTGCTCTATGGGTCCATCGAGTTGGCCCCACTCGACACGCTTTCGATGGGCGGGGTGGATGTGCCTCGCATGATTGTCCCACTCGGACTGGTGCTGGCGGCCAATGTTCTGGTGACGATCGTGCTGTACAAGGAACTGCTGGCAAGTTCCTTTGATGCAGCGCTCGCCACCGCCCAGGGCTTCAGTGCCCGGTGGCTTCACCTCGGGCTCATGGTGCTCACGGCCGCGACGTGCGTGGCATGTTTCGAGGCTGTCGGGAGCATCATCACCGTGGCCTTGCTCGTGGCCCCTCCTGCAGCGGCGCTGCTGCTCACCAGACACATGCGATGGGTCATCGTGTGGGCGACTGTGCTGGGCAGTCTGGCGGCGGTGGTCGGGCACGTGTCTGCGGTGACGGTCCCTGGATGGATCCTGGCAGCGCCGCTGGATACATCCTCGGCCGGCATGATGGCTGTGGCCGCCGCGGGCATCTTTCTGCTCGTGGCCCTCGTGGCGCCCGGGCGAGGGGTGCTGATGCGGCGGATGGCGGCGCGGCGCGATGCCATGCAGATTGCCATCGAGGACGCGCTCGGGCTGCTCTTTCGGCTGGAGGAGCGATCTGTCCACGCCAGCCGGGCGGAGGTTGAGGAACTCCTGCGTTCAGACGTGCGGGTGGGATCCCGACTGGGGGCGGTGCTTGGCCGGCTTCGCCGCGGCGCCCTGGTCGCCCTGCACCAGGACACCTGGCGGCTGACGGACCACGGCAGGGCGGAGGCCAGAACGCTGGTGCGGGCGCACCGACTGTGGGAAACCTATCTGGCGGGCCACGCGAGTATTCCTGACAGCCACCTCCACGCGGCGGCGGAGCGGCTTGAGCACGTCAGCGACGCGGCCGTCGCCGAAGCGCTGGAGGCTGAGGTGGGGCAGACGAGGGATGATCCTCACGGCCGACCAATCCCGCCGGGTTGAGTCGGTCCACCAATGGTGACGCGTGGCAGGCGATAGGATGCGGCCCCATGGCACTCCCCTGGAAGGCGGCCCCAACTGGCTATGACGAAGCGTTGGCAGCGAACGACACCGCGCGGGGGCTCTATCGGTCTGTGATCGAGACGCTCGGAGACTTTGACGCCGCCGACGTTCGCCGCCGAGAGGAACTGCAGGAAGTGTCTCTTGTCAATCAGGGGATCACGTTCACGGTCTACGGTGAAGAAGAGGGTACGGAGCGGACGTTCCCGTTTGATTTCGTTCCGCGGATCATCGGCTCGGATGAGTGGGAGTCGCTTGAGAAGGGCCTGGTGCAGCGTGTCACCGCCATCAATCTGTTCCTTGAGGACGTCTACGGTGACCAGCGGTGCCTGCGTGAAGGCGTGGTTCCGTTTGATCTTGTGCTTTCGCGGAGCGACTTCAGGCGTGAGTTGATTGGGACACGGCCGAGGCACGGCGTGTTCACTCACATCACTGGAGTTGACCTGCTGCGAGGCGAGCAGGGAGAGTTTCTCGTTCTCGAGGACAACTGCCGGTGCCCGAGCGGCGTCTCGTACGTGCTGGAGAATCGCAACCTGCTCTCCCGGGTGTTCCCGGAGATCTTTGCGAACTATGGCGTGCGGCCTGTCGATTCCTACCCGCAGATGTTGCTCGATGCGCTCAAGTTCTCGGCGCCGCGCGGGCGTGAGCGGCCTTCGGTGGCCGTGCTGACGCCCGGTCTCAACAACAGCGCCTACTTTGAGCACTCGTTTCTCGCCCGTGAAATGGGCGTGCCCCTGGTGGAGGGACGTGACCTCATTGTTGAGAATGATCAGGTCTCCATGCGAACCACACGCGGCCGTCAGCGGGTGGACGTGCTGTACCGCCGCGTGGACGATGCGTTTCTGGATCCGGTTGTTTTCAACGCGGGCAGCCTGCTTGGTGTGCCGGGGCTCATCCATGCCTGGCGTGCGGGCAACATCACGATTGCCAATGCGCCGGGGGCGGGCGTGGCGGATGACAAGTCCATCTATCCCTGGATGCCCGACATCATTCGGTTCTTCCTCGACGAAGAACCGCTGCTGGCGCAGGTTCACACCCTGATAGGGCGGAAGCCTGATGACGCCGCCTACATTCGCGAGCACCTCTCGGAACTCGTTGTCAAACTGACCGATGGTGCGGGCGGCTACGGCATGCTGGTTGGCCCGACTGCATCGTCGGCCGAGATCGCCGAGTTCGCTACCGTCTTCGAGGAGAGGCCTGAAGCCTACATTGCCCAACCGCTGGTCGAGTTTTCCTCCCACCCGACCTGGACCGGGGACGGGTATGCGCCTCGTCGCGTCGACATGCGACCGTTTGTGTTGTACGGAGAGTCGATACGCGTCCTTCCCGGTGGACTCACCCGGGTGGCATTGCAGGAAGGCTCCTACGTTGTCAACTCTTCCCAGGGAGGTGGCAGCAAGGACACGTGGGTGCTCGCGGAGGAACTCCTGCGATGAGCGTCATGCTGTCGAGATCCGCTGAGAACATCTACTGGATGGGGCGATACCTGGAGCGGGGCGCCAATCTGTGCCGCATGCTGCAGGTGGCCGAGCAACTGACTGTCGAGATTCGCGGTCTGGCGCCGGACGAGGCGGTGGGATTCTGGGCTGGCTTCGCGGATGTGTATCCGGGGTCTCCTCCTTTCGATGAGGGCATCGATGTTGACGCTGCCCGCATGGCCGGTTTGCACGCCTGGCTGCTCGGGCAGGGCAACGTACTCTCCGTCGCCACCTCGGTTCATCACGCCAGAGAGAACGCTCGGGCCATTCGGGAGTACCTCACTCGGGAAGTCTTTGAGCAGATCAACGAGTGCTGGCTCCGGCTCGACGCGGGGCTGCGGGGTGAGGCCGGGCCCGATGTTCTGCTCGGGCAGGTGCAGCAGGCAATCTTCGGGATCGGCGGCACCATCAGCCGCACCCTGATTCGTGACGAAGCCTGGGTCTTTCTCGACGTGGGCGTCATGTTGGAGCGGGTGTACCGCGTGCTGCTTCTGCTTCGCCACAGGCTTCCGATGCTCATGGCGACGCCTGATGACATCGACATCCCCGTGCATCATGCGTTGCTTCGAGCCGTGTTGCGATCGGCAGGCTCGCTTGAGAATTACCGCCGGGTTCACGGAGCGGCACTGTCACCACGACAGGTCTGGAGTTTCCTGTTCTTCGATCAGTTGTGTCCCCACAGCGTTGCATTCGGGATCTCCAACATGCAGGAGGACCTCGCCGGAATCGAGCGGGGCGGCGTGCTTACCGATGCGGCCATGCAGGTGGGGCGGCTGGCCTCGCAGTTGCGGTACGAGGCGCAGGATCTACTGGGCCGCCACGATTTCTCGGCCGTTTGCGACGGGCTTGCGGCAGACGTCGATCGAATTCATGAGTCGCTCACACGGTTGTACTTCACGGTATAGAGACGCATGCTGCTTGGAATTGAACATCATCTGCGTTTTGAATACTCGGCCTTTGTCCGTGAATCGCATATCGAGATTCGCGTGGAACCTCGCGTGCTCCCGGGGCAGGCGCTTCATGACTTCGATCTGGCAATCGGACCGCACGCGCAGCCAAGCCGTCACGAAGACTGGCTTGGCAATTCCATGCACTGGTTCTCGATCACCGACTATCACGATCGCGTCGAGGTCGCGTGTCGATCACTGGTGGAAACGAGCCCCCCGGAGATCGACCCGCAGACGCTCGAAGCGGCCATTGACGGCCTGCCCGATCGGCGGGACACATGGGACTTTCTTCAGTTCGGAGGTCCCGTCGTCCGGAGTGAGCGGCTCTCGCTGCTGTCGGAGGAACTGGAGCTCCCTGCCTGCGAGACCGTGGGTGAAGTCATCGGACGGCTCGCCGGCTCGCTCAAGGGCCGCATTGCGTATCGACCGCTGGTCACGCATGCCCATTCGACCAGTGACGATGCGCTTGAGGCGGAAGCGGGCGTCTGTCAGGACTTCGCTCACATCGCGTTGGGCCTCCTGCGTCTCCGCGGCGTTCCATGCCGCTACGTCAACGGATACTTGCATGTGGAGAACGCCTCTCGCCCATCGGAGAGCCATGCATGGATTGAAGTATGGACACCTCAGCATGGTTGGATCGGCTTCGATCCAACGCATGCCTGCAGCGTGGGCGAGCGGCATGTCGTGATCGCGTACGGCCGGAGCTACGTCGATGTGCCGCCGAACCGCGGCATCTTTCGAGGCGCGGCCGAAGAGTCACTGACCGTCGAAGTGAGAACGAGCCCGATGCAGCGCCGCGAGCGGCACCAGGCCGGCGCGCCGCTCATCATGGATGTGCCCGTCTTCGCAGAGCCGCCGGACCGCGTCGCCGCCCATGAGCAGCGGGGCGATGAGGCCGCTGCGCAGCAGCAGCAACAGCAGTAGCAACGGCAGTCACAAAGCCAAGCGCAGACATCAGGCAACCGAAAAGCAGAACCGCCCCCCGACCGGTGGCCGGGGGGCGGTGTCCGGAGATCAGTACCGCATCACTCGGTGATGCAGTAGTTCAGGCTGAAGACCTCGGCGATCCACCCGGTGCCGTCATCGATCGCCGACGCGCCGGCGCCAGATGCGGTGGACGACATCCAGAGGAACCAGCACTCGCCTTGACCGGAGCTGGTCGAAGCGACCGACACCCAGTCGACGCTGCCGGCATACCCCATGTCGAAGGTCCAGCCGTGCAGCGCGTAGGCGCCCGCGTAGACCAGATCGGTCCCCGCATAGGTGCCGCCTGCCCCGGTGGCCAGATCGGCGCCTGGGAGCCCGCCGCCGTCAGACATGAGTGACCACTGCATGCCCATGTCAGCCGCGGCGCCGCATTCGGACCAGCCACCGCTGTAAGCCAGCGCGAGGCCGTACACGGTGCACTGCGACACGGACGGAGCCGTGACGCCCATCGCTCGGAGATACCCGGACCCGGTGTCCGATGTACCTGCGGTCCAGGAGTCGTCGATGCCGAGCGGGTCTTCACCGTTGCCGGTGTTGCAAGGCTCGAAGGCCGCGGGACAGGCGTAGGTGGCGCAGGACTCGCCGGAGACGTAGGTGCCGCCGAGCGAAGCGCAATCGGTGGGATCAAGATCGCCGACGCACTCGGTGAGCACGCAGCAGGCCGCGGCCGGCGCCGCAGCACCGGTGAGCGTGACCGAGTACTCGTTGAGGCCCGTGGAGCACGGGTTGGTACCACCGTCGAAGTTGAATCCGACCCAGACGCTGTAGTTGCCGCCTGCAGGCAAGGTCACCGTTGTGGTGCCTTCCTCGTACGGCGCGACGACGAAGTAATCGACGAAGGCCAGGGCGTCGTTGTCGACGATACCCATGACCAGGTCCATTTCACCGCCACCGGAGATCGTCCACTCGCCGCCGGCCGAGTTGTCGAACAGGTACCAGTCGGTGTCGCGGTAGGTCGCGTCTGCGCCACCGTCGCATCCGATGCAGGTGTAGGTCGACATCAGGCCGCAGATCGTCTCGCCGTTGGCGATGGCGCCGAAGGCAGGTGGATCCACGTTCATGCCGCCGTTGGGGTCTGCATTGGGATCGGTCGTGTCTTCCTGACACGGCACGCCCTCGGACGTCGAGCCGCCCGGGCACCCTTCCCAGCCGCAGCTGGTCGTGGCGCAGTCGGTCCCGCTGCCCATGTAGGTGCCGCCGAAGTCGCTGCAGTCTGTCGGCAGGAGGCCGTCCAGGCAGTCGGTATTCGTGATGCAGCACGCACCAGGCGATGGCTGCGGGCAATTGGCCGCAGCGCAGTCCACGCCGTCACCGGCGTAGGTTCCGCCGGCGACCGTGCACTCGGCAGGGGTGCCTTCCGTGCAGGAGCCGTCGATGTAGCAGCAGGCGCCCGCGTGGCACTCGCTGCAGTCCGAGTCGGCGCCAAGCCAGTCGGCAGCGCAGTCCTCTTCCAGGACGTCATCATCGCAGCCGGAGATACCGAAGCAGCAGGCGCCTCGGGGGCGGCAATCCTCGCCGAAGGCGCCGATGACGGTCAGAAGGTCGTCCACCGTCACAGCGCAGTCGCCTGCGGGCTCCGGCCAGCAGTCGCCGGTCGGGCGATAGGTGCCGTCGCCGATCTCGCCAAACGTTCCGATGGTTGCGAGCACATCGTTCACGTCCACAATGCCGTCGGGCTCACCGGCGGGTCCGGAGACGTCCGCAGGACAGGGTGGAAGCGGAACGGCACACGGGTCGCCGGTGCCGCCCATGACGCGATATGCGAGGTTGTTGGTGCCGGTCTGCCAGTTGTCCGGCATGCCGAAGCCGCCGCCGGGGTTGGCCTGCCAGCAGTTGAGGTCGCCGATGAACGACACCGCAATGCCCGTCTGGCCGTTGACCGCGAACTCATTACCCGGGATGACCGAGACGTACTGGGTGCCTGCGGCCAGCGACCACACGGCTTCCACCGTGACGACGTCGCCAAACGCCTGCCCGGTCCAATCTGGATCGAGCGTGACTGCCGCATCGACAGACGCATAGCCGACAAGGCTCGCTGCCGCGTCCTCGACCGCCATATAGAAGTTCACTTGAAGGCCGTTGACCCCGTCGATGCCGGCGTAGCCGTTCCAACCTGAAATGCAGGCGGACACGGCCGATGCTGCCGAGCCGGAGCCATTGTCAAAGTCATCGATCGCCGCGATGTCGTAGACCGAATAGGCGGCCTCAAAGTACTGCGATGCGAGGATGTTACTGGAGTCCATGTCGGCGCCGTTGTTGGCCCCGATCTGGTCCATCAGTGGCGTTCCCGCCGTGGCGGAGGCGGCCACGGTGGCGGCGCCCGCGAAAGCAAAGGTCTTGAACATGCTGATACTCCTTCTCGTCTGCTCCAAGTGTCCCTGAACGAGTGCGGACGAAGGCCCACACCCCCGCCCGGGTTGTTCCCCCGAGGCTACCGGGTTAGTTCCGTTCTGCGAAGCCCCGGCGTGGGCAAATTCCCCTTGAAAGATCTATTGCTGCCATTTTGAGCGTCTCAGGCAGGTCCGGCGACTGGTATTGAAAGCCCACGGCCTGAAGGGCGTGAGCCCGACACCGCTGGCTTGCCAGCAGTACCTCGCGGGCCAGACCTCCAGCAAGGCACCGCAAGGCAGGTGCCGGAGCCGGGAGCCAAGCGCGACGACTGAACGCGGCGGCGAGCGCTGCGGTGAAGTCACGGTTTGTGATCGGTTCGGGCGTGACCGCGTTGACCGGGCCGGTCAGCCGCGGATCCGTCACGCTCCGCCGAATGACCTCGACCACATCGGGAAGCGCGATCCAACTGATCCACTGCGATCCATCACCCAAACGACCGCCGAGGCCGCGGCGAAAGAGCGGAGCCATCTTGGCGACGGCGCCGCCAGGCCCGATCACCATGCCCAGCCGCAGCACGACTCGCCGCACGCCGAGGTGATCCAGGCCAGCCGCTGCGTGTTCCCAGTCTGCGCAGAGGTCCGCCAGAAAGCCGCTTCCCTTGGGGTCGGATTCGACCAGCCATCGGTCTCCCTGATCGCCGTACCACCCGATGGCGGCGCACTGCACGAAGGCGGCCGGTGGGCGGCGGAGGCGGGCGATGGCCGCCGAGAGGTTTCGGCTCGCGTCTACGCGGCTGGACCGCAGCACGGCCTTTCGGGCGGAGGTCCAGCGGCGGTCAGCGATGCCAGCGCCGGCGCAGTGGATGAGCCCGTCGAGCCCTTCCAGACGCGGGTCGGCCTGGTCCGGCGAACTGGGATCCCACGCCGGGGTGTCGCCGGTGCCCGGTCGGCCTCTTCGCACGCGGCGCACGTCGTGCCCCTGTAGTCGGAGCGACCGGACAGCGGCGTCGCCGATGAATCCGGAACTCCCCGTCACTGCAAGACGCAGGCCGGGGCTCACACTGGAAGCCGCGTGCATATGCCAGAACGATACCGGCGGCCCGAAGGTGCCGCGCGTGATCGTCGGTCAGGCGGCGTTGCCGAAGTCGTTGTCGGCCTCGTTCATCTCCTTGAGCTTCTGAAGGCCGCGGTACTTCCAGTTGTTGACGGTCGACACGGGAACGCCCAGTGATTCGGCGGCCTCTGTGTAACTCAGACCATTGCACACAACCAGTCGGACCGCCTCACGTTCACTGGGTGAGAGGCGATCGAGTTTGGCGGCGAGATCGGCGGCCATCTCCGGCATCGCTTGTTCCACGCGATTGGAAGCCCGCGTCGGTTTAGCGGCCTGCGCAGCTTCCAGGAATCGCTGGAATCGCTGCCCACGGTTGTAGCGACGCTTGATGAGGTTGTCGGCGATCTTGATCAGGTAACTGACCGAGATCTCGTCGAGTTCCTCGAGATGTTTGAGTTGCAGGAGGCGGCTGAAGACCTCCTGGGCGATGTCTTCGGCAGACTCCGCCGGCAGCGACTTGCGGGCGAAGCAGAAGACTCGGGTGTAGTACTGCTCGAAGAGGTCGAGCACCAGGTCGGCACGCTGTTGTGTGATCTGCACGGGAGATCTCCTCGTTGCGCGTCTCGTCGGCAATTTCATGGCCGATCAAGGCTGGGCTGCGGTGAGGACGCTCCTGCTTACGCGGCAGGAGCAGGGCTCAAGGGCGTCGACGTTACGCGTCGACTGAGAACGTGGCCTTGTCAGGGCCAGGTGGCCTTGTCAGGGCCAGAAGGTGCGGGCTGGACGCCTTGGCTCGGCATCCATGGGCTGCGCCTTGCAGGAGAGACCGGGGTACTCCTTGTTGTCCCGATTCCAAACATCGTTGGGGCCCGAGTCGTGGGGCTGCATCCGGGACGGGCTAAGGGTTGGTGTCTGCAGGACAAAGTTCGTTTCCTTCCATCAGGAACTTTCGCTTCAAATCCTCCGGCGGTTGCCGTCGGGGATCGATCTTCCTTGAACTACTATTGGGGACGGCACCCTTTTGTGAGATCTATACCGAGATTTCCGTAATTTTGGCCCTGGCGTCGCCTTCCCGGGGCTTGCAAAGTGAGTCCGTGATGAAAGAGACAATCGTCCTGGGAGGGGGGATGGTGGGGGCCACGATGGCCCTGGATCTGGCTCGGGATCGGGTTCGGCGGGTGACGCTGGTGGATGTGGATCCCTCGCGGCTGACCGCCGCACAGGGGCAGGATGATCGCCTGAAAGTCCATCAGGCCGATCTGTCTGATCCAGCAGCAGTGCGGAGCCTGGCCGAGCGGGCCGACCTGGTGCTCGGGGCGCTCCCCAGCCGGTATGGGTACGCGGCGCTCGAGGCGGTGATTGCTACGGGTCGGCCGTATTGCGACATTTCCTTCATGCCTGAGGACGCCTGGCGGCTCCATGAAGCCGCTCAAGCGACTGGCACCATTGCCGTGATTGACTGTGGCGTCGCGCCTGGGATGAGCAACCTCCTCGCCGGCGTTGCGGCCCGGCGGCTCGACCCGTGTGAATCGATCACCATTCGCGTCGGGGGTATGCCGGCAGTCCCACAGCCACCCTGGCGCTACAAGGCCGGTTTCAGCCCATATGACGTGATTGAGGAGTACCTCCGGCCGGCGCGGATCGTCGAGCAGGGCGAGGTCGTCGTCCGGGAGGCCCTGAGCGAACCCGTATTGATTGAATTCCCGGAGACCGGCACGCTTGAAGCGTTCAACACGGACGGCCTTCGCAGTCTGACCGAGACGCTTGACGTTCCCAACATGCTGGAGCAGACGCTTCGTTATCCGGGGCACCGGGATCTGGCGTGGGCGCTGCGAGAAACGGGCCTCCTGGGTGAATCACCGATTGAGGTCGGTGGTGTGGAGGTCATTCCGCGGGACCTGACCTGCCGGCTGCTTTTCCCGCTGTGGACGTTTGCCCCGGGTGAAGTTGATCTCACCGTGATGCGGGTGGAAGCCACCGGTCGGCTCGACGGTCAACCGACGCGACTTCGGTGGGATCTGTATGACGAACTGGATCCTGAAACGGGGTGGACGAGCATGGCGAGAACGACGGCCTTCCCGGCGACGATCATGGCTCGGATGATTGAGTCGGGGGTGGTTGCGGCGCCTGGCGTACACCCGCTCGAGAACCTTGCCGTTGATGACGCGGTGGTGGACACCATGTTTGCTGAGTTGAAGGCCCGCGGCGTGACCTACCGGTACGAGGCGGCGCCGCTTACCGACTGAGCGGTCGAAGGTCCTGAGCCCATGGCGGAATCGGTCCGCCAAGCATGTCCGACACCAGCAACTCGGCAGTCCCGGCCGCCAACGTGAGGCCCATCATGCCGTGACCGGTTGCCACCCAGGCGTCCCTCGCCGGCAGGCGGCCGACGACCGGGAGGCCATTGGCCGTGCAGGGGCGGAGCCCGCACCAGTGATCGGTTGGCGTGGCTGCGCCGACCTGTGGCAGGAACTCGGCTGCGCCTCTGGTCAACTGCTCAATCCGGTGGGGGACCAGTCGGTGATTGATGCCGGACAACTCCAGCGTGCCCGCAAGTCGAACACCGGTCCCGAGTGGCGTGACGGCAATCTTGCGCTCGCGAAGCACGCCGGCCATGCGAGGGCGGGTGGGCAGCGTCACGTGGACGTGGTAGCCCTTGGCGGCCTGAATACGCAGGTTGACCCCCAGCGGAGCCACGATGGGGGCCGACCAGACTCCAGCGGCCACGATCAGCCGCTGGCCTGATGCGACGGCGCCCGATGCCGCGCGGGCCGTCCAGCCGGTGGAATCCCGGCGAAGTGTCTTCATCTTGAATCTGGACCGGAACCGGCCGCCGGCATCGCTGATGCAGAGGCGCAAAGCGTCACAGAACGCAGCGGGATCGAAGCTCAGTCCGTCTGCATGAACACAGGCGCCCCGTACGCCCGGGCCCCAGGCCGGGTCTTGTCTTCGGAGGGCGGCACCATCCAGATGCTCGGTTGCAAATCCGAGCCGTTGCATCCAGGCGGTTTCGGCTTCCGCCTCGGCTTCGCCCCGCGGAGTGTTCCAGATGTCGGCAACGCCCGCTGCCATCCCCGGCGCCGCGCTGCCAAGGTCCGACACCAGGCGATCCAGACAGTCGCGGCTCAGTACTCCGAACGCGCCAAGCACCCGCATGGATCGCTCGTACGCCGATGGTCTGCACGCCGCGCGAAACGCCAGAAGCCACCGGAGCAGTGGCAGGCTCGGCCGTGGTGGAATCGACAGTGGGCTGCGGGGGTCGAGCAGCATCTGCAGGGCGCGGGGTGGGACCGAGGGCGACGGGACCGGGGGATGCCCCGGCGCCACCTGACCAGCATTGCCCCGCGAGGCGCTGCATCGGTCGGGTCCGGCATCGACCACCTCGACGCCAAGCCCGCGGGTCAACGCCGCGTGGGCCACCGTCAGACCGATGACGCCGCCGCCAACGATCAACACGGTGTCTGGTTTCGGTCGACTCACAGACGCAGGCTACAGAATGATGCCGCGGCGGCCGCAATGGGATACGGTGCGTGCCATCGAAGGAGGCTCGCCATGGCATGGGGCATTGGAGTACTTGGCGCGGGGGCGATTGCCCACGTGCATGCGAAGGGCATCGCAGACGCGGGCGGCCGGCTTGCAGGCTTCTGCGATCCGGACCAGGCCAAGGCGACCGCGGCCGCGGACGAGTGGGGCGGGACGGCGTGGACCCGGCCTGACGACATGTTTGCCTGCGATGACGTGACGGCGGTCGTGGTCGCCGTGCCCAATGCGTTGCATGCGCCGCTCGCGATCGCCGCGATGGATGCCGGGCGGGATGTGCTGCTCGAGAAGCCCATGGCGTTGACCACTCACGAGTGCGCGGACATCATTCAGGCGAGGGATCGAACCGGTCGAACACTTCAGGTCGGGTTCGTGTGTCGGTTCGCGGCCACGGTGCTGGCCGCACAGCGGCACATTGACGCGGGCCGTCTCGGCCATGTGTATCAGGCGCGGGCCGTCATGCTTCGCCGCAGGGGCATTCCCGGGCTTGGGCGGTGGTTTACAGACCGGAGTCAATCGGGCGGTGGTGTACTCATCGACCTCGGGCCACATCTGGTGGATCTTGTCCTGGACCTGTGTGGACGTCCCGTCGTCGAGCGGGTATCGGCGTCGACGTCCAGTCGCTTCGGCCAACCGCCTCGGGGATACCGCTTCACGGAAATGTGGTCAGGGCCGCCGAATCTGGATGGCTGTTTCGATGTTGATGACGGCGCGACCGCGATGCTTCGGTGCTCGGACGGACCGACGATTACGCTCGAAACCGCCTGGGCCTCGCACCTTCCGGACGGCACCATTGCTGACGGCGTCACCCTCTTTGGCGACACGGGCGCGATGCACTTTGACATCTGGGGCAACTGTGTACGCATCGGCACGCAGATGGATGAAGAGATCGTCGATGTCTCGCATCCCATCGCGGACGGCGAAGGATGGGGGACGGCCTTCAAACGCGAGCACGAAGCGTTTCACGCGCACTGCACCGGCGGCGGCGAAGGCCCAAGCGGAGAGCAGGGCCTTCAGGTACAGCAGATTCTGGAGGCGATGTACCGCTCCGACCAGACCGGACGTGAGGTTTCGGTCAGTTCGTGACGCTTCCCCACAGGACAACGGCGTCGTACGCCGCATGGGCGATCACGACGACGGCGAAGCCCCGCAGCACATAGACGACACCGAGGTACAGTCCCGCCGCGGCGATGAAGACGGTGCCGGCGGCGGGCAGTTGCGATGGGTCGTGGTACATGGTGAACGCCACCGTTGAGGCGAGGATCGCCACCGGCGTGCCGATGGTTGCCCGCCACTTCAACACGTCCACCAGCAGCCAGTGCAGCGCGCCGATGCCCACCATGCGGAACAGAAGTTCTTCTGAGAGGCCGGCTCCGATCGCCAGCAGTATGGCGTCGAAGCCGGAGACCGGTGTGACGGCGTTGGCCGCGAGTGGGGCACCTTGCAGGGTGCCCAGAAAGGCGGCCATGGCCAGCAGCGGCGCGGTCGCGATGATCCCCTCAAACCAGAGCTGCAGCGGGCCCCGCAGCCCGATCGTCCACCGATCGCCCGTCAGCGCGTGCCAGACCAGCAGGATGGCGACGACGGCAACGCCCGTCCCGTGCAGGACGACCTCGGGGGCCAGCCCGAAAAAGTGCATGGCGTCGCCGATCTGGATGTGCGCGAGAATCTGGGCCGCGGAAAGGTCGGTGCCGCTTCGCAGCAGTGCTGCCTCCAGGATGACAATCAACGGAAGCAGCGCGACCAGCGTGGGCAGTGGTCGGAGGCCTGGCGGGGTGAGCTGTGGTGGGGCGGTGGACACAGGGGCAGTGTCGCTGATTCTCGCCCCGGCTGTACAGCGAGCGTCCTCGGGGGAGGACGCTCGCAGAAGAGGTCGGTGGATGTGGGCGTGATCAGCCCGCTGACGCCTTCAGATCGCGAAGCCTTCGCGAGAGGCGGCTCTTGCGGCGGGCGGCGTGATTCTTGTGGATCGTGCTCGTTGTGGAGACGCGGTCGAGTTCCTTCTGCACCGCGCGGAACGCCGTCTCCGCGGCCGCGACATCGCGGTCATGGATGGCGGTCATGAAGTCCTTCGTGCGGTCCTTGAGGGTTCGCTTGCGCCAGCGGTTTCGGGCGCGGCGGGCCTCGTCCTGTCGCATCTGCTTCTTGCGGGCCGGGGTATTGGGCACAGGTCGTCTCCAACAGGGGTCGCCGCCCTCCATGGGCGCCGAACTGGAATCGGGGAGTATCCCACGATCGGGGGCCTTCGTCAACTCTCTCTGCCAATCACCGCGGCTGGTGTGGCGAGCCCCGAAAGGGGTCGGTAGCATGCCCCGTCACCTCAGCGGGTGTAGCTCAATTGGATAGAGCATCGGTCTACGAAACCGAAGGTTGCAGGTTCGAGTCCTGCCACCCGCGTTGAGGCCCCTCCAGCCCCGGCTCCCGTGAATTCGCCCTCGGCGGCGGCCGGTTGCGGTCGGCTGGCAGGCCCCCGGGGGCAAGGAAGAGGGGCAAGGAAGAGGGGCAACTCAGGTGGGCCGGGCGCGTGGGGGCCAGACGCAGGGGGTATACCTGAATGGACGCTTCGGGGGCCACGCGCAGCAACACGCCCCCGATCTGCGATCGGGGGCGTGCATGAGTTTGCCTGAGTTGGCTGGTCTGAACTGGTCTGCCTGCAGGCTCGCCTACTCGACCGGGCAGTCCTTGTTCCAGTGCTCCAGCACCAGAATGAGGTCCTGGACATCGACCACGTAGTTGCCGTCCAGGTCCGCGTCGCACAGCACCGGAAGGGGCGGCGAGTTCGGGTCGCCCGGGTTTGCGTCTTCGCAATTCCCCCAGGCGCCAATCAACGCAGCCAGATCGAAGAAGTCGACGACCAGATCCTTGTTGATGTCGGGCGCGCACACGAGGCAATCGCCCTCGATGACGGCGTCGCCCCACCAGGGGTCGTACCACGCCTGCGCGTCGCCGCTGATCGCGGTGGGTTCGCAGCACGCAAAGTAGGAGCCCGTGTGAATGTGCGGGTAGTAGGACTCGAGGATCGACTGCGGCGGACTACCGTCGTAGATGTCGGCATAGGCGTAGATGCTCTGGATGAAGAAGCCGCCACCACCCCATTCGGCGACGTTGTTCTCAAACGCGCAGTTCTCAAAGTCGGCCGCTGTGGCGAAGCCCGCGAAGACGGCACCTCCGTACCGCAGCGCACGGTTCGTTGAGAAGTTGCAGTTCGTGAAGGATGGCTGGCAGCCGATCAGGCCGTGGGGGTAGGGCACCGGATAGCTCGGGGGTGTTCCCGAGTCAACGGTCATCATCGAGACGGCGCCACCGACGAGCCCGGTGGAATTCCGCAGGAAGATGGTGTCGGTGAAGACGGGCCTGACAACGTTGACGCCGTTGATGGCGCCGCCGACCCAGTCACTGATGTTGTCTTCGAAGCGGCAGTTCTCGAAGGTCGGACGGCCGCCGTCGGACATGTGGACTGCGCCGCCCTTGCTGGTCGCGTGGTTCTCGATGAAGTTCACGTTGCGGAACACCGGGCTGGATGCCTTGAGGTAGACGGCACCGCCGGTGGATCCGCCTCCGCCCGTGATCGTCAGATCCTCGAAGGTCGTGCCGTCTGTTTCGCCGGCCACGCAGCGGATGAGTTGGTCGGCGCCCTGGCCGTCCAGAATGGTCTGGTCGGCGCCCGCGCCCTTGAACGTGAGGGGTTTGCCGAGCGGGTTGATGGTCTCGGTGTACGTGCCTGCAGCGAGTTCAATGGTGTCGCCGCTGTTGGCGACCGCAATGGCGTCTGCGATGGCCGTCTCGCCCGAGTCCATGTCGATCGAAAAGACTTGCGGGACGCCCTGACAGGAGTCCGGGATGTTGTCTCCGTCCACGTCCTCGCAGGTTGGAGCCTCGCAGGCATCGACCCACTGCACATACCCGAAGAGGTGGTTCGGAAGGTTGTTGCACAGGTAGGTTGTGCCGGTCAGTTCGGGCTCCGACTGGCCGCCGGAATAGACGCCGCCACCCTCGCCGGAGTTGCCAGGGCCCACTGCAGCCGATACGTCGTTGTCACGAATCACGCACGAGTCGATCACCGGGCTGGCCGCGTGGCACAGGATTCCACCGCCGACGCCCAGAGCGCCGTACGGGTTCAGGGCGTCGTAATAGAAGAACTCGCCGGTGCCGCCCTGCAATGTAAAGCCACTGACGACGGTGGTGTCCGATTCGCCGCTGGTGAACTTGATGACCGAGGACTGGCCCCAGAGGCTCTTGGAGAACGGGTTGTCCGGATCGGTGAGGTCCCTCGGGTCAATAATCGTCATACCCGGAGCCGGATCGCGGGCGGTCAGTGTGATGGCCTTCCCCTCCAGATCCAGAAACTCAAAGTAGGTGCCCGGGTCGACCTGAATGGTGTCGCCCGGTCCAGCTGCGTTGATGGCCGCCTGAATCGTCGCAAAGTCGCCGGGGACGTCCCACACGTCTGCGTTCTCATCACACTCGGTGTTGACGCCGCAGTCCACGGCGATGCAGTTGTCGCCGCCGTCGGTCCAGGCGCCCCAGATGTTCTTGGAGTGCAGCGGCTGATGTGGCGTGCCGCTCATCGGGTCGGCCGGGGCGTAGTTCCCACACATCGTGGCTGCGGTAAGCTCGACCGAGGCGCCTTCCGGCGCGCAGATGCCACCGCCCATCAGGCCGGAGACGTTGCTGTCAATCGAGCCGCCGAAGACATTGACCGTGCCGCCCGGCTCACAATAAATGGCGCCGCCGGCGGCGTTGGCGACGTTGCCTGTGATGGTGCAGTTCACCACCGTGACGGTGGCGTTGAAGTGGCAGTACACGGCGCCGCCTTCGTCATACGCCTGATTGCCCGTAATCAGGCATTCATAGGCTTCAATGAGGCCGTCTTCTGCCATGTTCCGCAGTGCGCCCCCGCGGGTGCTGTACACCTCATCGAACGGCGGATAGATGTCCTCTTGCGGGGCAGCCCCACCGGTGATGGTCATGCCGCCGCCGCCCATTGGGTCGCCGAGCGTCAGTTCCTGCTCCGCGAAATCGAGGCGGACGACCGGAAGGACGGCGCCGTTGATCGGCGAGGTGCCGGAGACGATGCAGTAGTCCGGCCCGAACGCAGACTTGATGGTGATGGACTCGATGTCTTCCGGAATGAGGATGGTCGCCGTCGCATCCAACTCAGGCGTGTAGGCGACGAGGTCCGGGCTGCCTGTATCGACCCCCGCGGCGTCGTCCCACTCGATGCAGTCACAGAGGATGATGGTGTCGCCGGTCTGGGCATCTTCCAGCGCCTCAGCGATGGTCTCGTAGTTGGCATTGGAGCAATCGCCACCGAGCGTGTCCCGTTCCGGCGGAACCGGGGGATCTGCGTCCGGGTCTTCCTCGATGTATTCATCGTTGACGTAGAGGTCGGCGGCCCAGCCGGCGGGGCTGATCAGCCCGAACATGGCGGCTGCCGAAATCGCTCCTGCCCAGTACACATGTCGCATAGTCACTGTCTCCAAGAACCGATATGTGTCCGCCCACCACACGGACGCGACCGCGGCCGAAAGCCGTTCAGGCAACGCGGTCCCGCCGATTGTACCGGCGGAAACGAGGCGTGATTGGAGGTTTGCGGGGTCGTGGGCGGCTTTTTCAGCCCGCTTTCGCCGGCAGTATCATCGCAGGTGAGGGTGCGACTGGCCGTAGTCCCTCAGAGGAGGCGTGTATGTCTGGGCGATTCTGGAGCGGAATCGGGCTGGCCGCGGTGTGCCTCGTTGTCCTGCTCGCAGGCTGCGCCACCTCCGCCCCCGCCGGGCGGCCCCTCCAACTGGCGGTCGGCACATCCACGCAGGTGGTGCTTCCAGCCACGGCGGGCACCGGCTACGTCTGGACGGTGAATCGATCCGCGTCCGAGGGCCTGCAGCATGTTGAACTGCGTGCGGCGGATGGCAGCAGACCTGCGCCGGATCGGCTGGGTGGGCCCCGGGACGTCATCTGGCACATTGAGGGACGGACGCCGGGCGATGCGGTCGTGCAGTTTGAGTACCACCGTCCGTGGGAGGCCGGCGTGGCTCCGGCCAGAACGGCCACGTACCGCGTCACCGTCCGGTGAACAGATATGAGGCGCCGGCGAGGTATACTGCTCGGCTTGATCCAATGCCGGCAGACTCCATGACCAAGCCCGATACCACCACCAATTCCGCTGACGCGACGCCTGCGGCGGCCGCTGCCCCGACGCCGAGTCCCGACGTGCTCCGCAGATGGCTGCGGGACATGATGCTGATTCGAGAGTTCGAGGTTCGGTGCATGCAGGCCTACCAGAACAAGCTGGCAGGCGGGTTTCTGCATGTGTACAACGGTCAGGAGGCGATCGCCGTGGGCTGCGTGGCAGCCATGCGGCCTGATGACCCGATTGTCACGGCCTACCGCGACCACGGGCACGCCCTGGCGCGGGGCATGTCTCCTGAGGTCGGCATGGCGGAGCTCTTCGGCCGCATCGGCGGCTGCGCCAAGGGGAAGGGCGGTTCGATGCACTTCTTCGACGTCGACCACCACATGTACGGGGGCCACGGCATCGTCGGCGCGCAGATCCCACTGGGTGCCGGGCTGGCATTCGCCACCAAGTACCGCCAGGAAGTCATGGAGGGAACCCGCAGCAGCAGGGTGACCATGGCCTTCATGGGCGACGGTGCGTTGAATCAGGGGGCGGTCCACGAGGCCATGAACCTCGCCGCCGTGCTGGACCTGCCAGTGATCTTCATCGTCGAGAACAACCTCTATGCCATGGGGACGGCGATTGAACGATGTACGGCGGCAGGTGCCCACATCACCGAGCGAGCCAAAGCCTTCGATATGGATTCCGCGGTCATTGAAGCCATGGACGTTCTGGACGTCTATCGGGACATGAAGCCCATTGTGGAGCGGTGCCGGGAAACGTCCCGTCCGTGTTTCGTTGAAATGCGGTGCTACCGCTTCAAGGGCCACTCGATGTCCGATCCTCGCAAGTATCGCACCCACGAAGAGGAAGAGCGGTGGGAGACGCACGACCCGATCGAGCGGCTCGCCGCCCATCTGGTTGATCAGGATCAGTTGACCGGGGAGGCCTTCAAGGCGATGGGCAAGGAGGTTCGCGCCGAGATCCGCGCCGCGGTCAAGGCGGCCGAGGCGTCGCCCCCGCCCGGTCTCGACGAGCTCTATCACGATGTCTACACCGACACGTGGGGTCCCTACACAGGCACGTCGGTGCCACCGTTCATGCGGCGGCGCAGCAGTGACCGGGGGCCGCAGGATGTCTGAGATTTCCTTTCGAGATGCGCTCCGCGATGCGATGAGCGAGGAAATGCGGCGTGATGACCGCGTGTTCCTCGTTGGCGAAGAGGTTGCCCAATACGACGGCGCCTACAAGGTCAGCAAGGGCATGCTTGAGGAGTTCGGTCCCAAGCGGATCATCGACATGCCGATCTCCGAGAGCGGGTTTGCAGGCATGGGGATCGGCGCCGCGATGATGGGGCTTCGACCCATCGTCGAGTTCATGTCCTGGTCCTTCAGCCTGGTCGCCGCCGACCCGATTCTCAACAACGCGCCGAAGATGCTCTACATGAGTGGAGGCCAACTCGGCTGCCCGATCGTGTTCCGAGGCAACGACGGCGCCGGCGGCCAATTGGGATCCACCCATTCCTGGTGTGTCGAGTCGCTGTACGCCAACGTCCCCGGCCTCAAAATGGTGATCCCCGCCTTTCCCGCGGATGCCAAAGGGCTGTTGACGGCGTCCATTCGAGATGACAACCCGGTGTTCTGCCTTGAGAGCGAGCGGATGCTCTCCCTGACCGGCGACGTGCCCGAAGGCGAGCACGTCGTTCCGATCGGAAAGGCGGCCATTGTGCGACCCGGCACCGACTGCACGGTCGTCGCCTTCGGACGGGCCGTCCACTTTGTCCTGGAAGCCGCCGCTGAACTTGAGAAGTCGGGCCTCTCGGTGGAAGTCATCGACGGCCGATCGATCAAGCCGCTGGATATCGACACCATCGCAGCGTCCGTGCGCCGAACCAACTGCTGCGTGGTCGTGGACCAGTCATGGTCGTTCGCGTCCGTCGGGTCTGAGGTTGCGGCCGAGATCCATCGCGTGTGCTTCGACGATCTGGACAATCATGTGCATCGAGTCCACAGCGACGATGTGCCGGCGCCCTACGCGTGGAATCTCGAACAGGAAATGCTGCCCAACGCCCGCAAGATCTGTGAGGCGGTGCGCAGCGTCACCTACACCGCTTGAGTCCCTTCGGGACTGCCTGAAAGGGGCCGAGCACGCCATGCCCATCGAAATCACCATGCCGCGACTCTCCGACACCATGGAGAAGGGGACCATCATCAAGTGGCATGTTGCTGAAGGGGACGAGGTGACGGCCGGGGATGTGCTCGCCGATGTCGAGACGGACAAGGCGACGATGGAGATGCAGGCATTCGACGACGGGAACGTGACGCACATTGCCGTGGACGAGGGACAGGCCGTCGACGTTGGGACCGTCGTTGCCGTGCTGGCCGAGGAGGATGAAGAGGTGCCGCCGCCTGCTGCTGCGGCTCCCCCGACCGAAGCGACCGAGCCGGCCACAGCAGCCGAGCCGGCCACAGCAGCCGAGCCGGCCCCAGCCAGATCGTCCTCGCAACGGAAGGTCACACCCGTGGCTCGCAGGCTGGCCGAATCCCACGGCGTTGATCTCTCCACCCTGGAGGGTTCCGGCCCGGGCGGCAGAATTGTCAAGCGGGATGTGCTCACCGCTGCCGCGGCGGGCGACGAAATGCGTGCAGCGGTGCCGCCCTCTGCCGCCGCGACAGCCCCGCCAGCGGAACCTGCGCCCGTCGTGGTTGACCAGTCCACCATGCCGGTCCCGGCCACGCCCGTGCACCCGTCGCAGCCCGCGCCGCTCGCCGCGAGTGATCGCCGCGAGCCCGTGAGCAGCATGCGGCAGACCATCGCGCGGCGGCTGGTCGAGTCAAAGCAGGAGATCCCGCACTACCAGGTGTCCATGGTCATGGAGATGGACGCCATCGTGGAGCTTCGGAAGCAACTGAATGGAGAACTCTCCGAGCAGGGCGTGAAGTTGTCCGTCAACGATCTGCTGGTTCGAGCCTGCGCCATTGCGATGCACCGCAATCCCCTCATGAACGCGTCCTGGGATGGCGATGCCATCATCTATCACAGCGAGGTGAACATCGGTGTTGCGGTGGCACTTCCGGAGTCGCGGGGCGGGGGTCTGGTTGTGCCGGTGATTCGCGGCGCAGACACAAAGAGCCTGCGGGCCATTTCGGCCGAGACGCGGGCGTTGTCGGAGAAGGCCCGCACACGTGGCCTGTCCGTCGAGGACATGGAAGGCGCCACGTTCACCATTTCAAATCTGGGTATGTTCGGCGTGGACGCCTTCACGGCCATCATCAATCCGCCGAACAGTGCCATCCTCGCGGTGGGGGCCTGCCTGCAGAAGCCGGTGGTCCGGGCGGGAGAACTCACCGTGGGCTGGGAAATGAACGCAACGCTCAGCAACGACCACCGCGTGGTCGATGGGGCGACGGCCGCCAGATGGCTCGGCACGCTGAAGGAACTGATCGAGCATCCCGCTGGCATCCTCGTCTAGCGAGGGCGGAGTTCGCGAGCCCGGTCAACTCGTTCCGGCGAGGTGCCGCATGGTGGCGACGAACGTTCGGCTGGTCGTCTTCAGGATCATCATGGTGGCCAGACTCCAGATCACGGCGGAGAGCACGCCGCCGGCGAGCAATGCCCACTGCAGGGTTTCCGGGGCCGGGAAACTGGCAACCAGATCTGCGTCCAGCGCGAGCACGACCCCGGCGAGCGGGCAGAGCGAACCTCCCCAGACGCCGATCCAACCCAGGTCCGTCAACGCCGTGACGCATGGCACGAGAATGCCGGCGAGCAGCACGGCAATCGTCAGGGTCATGACGGCCGCGGTCGTCGACCGGCGGCTCCGGAGGGACCAGTGCAGTCCAAGCCCGATGCAGAAGGCGGTGAAGGGGACAATCCACAACACGATGCCGAGTGCCCCGCCCCAGTTGGCCAATGGGACATCGATGCCGGCCGGGCCGGCCACCGGCCCCCAGGTGCTGCCGGGATCGGCGCTGAGGACCAACGTTGCCACCGCGGCGGCTGTCATGGCCGGCGGGGCGATGGCGGGCGCGAGGAGGCGAGCAATTCCTGCGAGGTGGCCGCGGAGGTAGGGCGTGGGTTGAATGGGCGTGGTGAGCAGCAGGTCCAGGGTGCCCTGCTCGCGGTCACGAGTCACGATCTGGGCCGAGGTCATCGAGGCCGCCAGCACCAGCACGCCGACCTGCACCGCCAGAAGACCGGTGAGCAGCGGGCGGCCGAGCCCGCGGTCGATCACGTCGCCTCCAATCATGGACAGGACCACCGCAGCGGCCGTGATGCCGAGCACGGCCCAGCCCCACCGCAGCAGGGCGTCCCAACGCTGTCTCGGCCTGCCCGTTGAGGCCCGCCACGCGATGGGGTTGAGCCCGATGGGGCGGGCGGCTCTGGTGCCGGTGGCCGCGCCGCGGCGGCCGCCGCCTGCCAGCGGCCCGATCAATCGCACCCGGAGGGTTGCCCAGAGCACCATGACGAAGGCAGCCCCGAAGCTGACCGCGGCAAAGGCGGCCACGGGGTGCCCAAGCCAGAACCCGGCAAAGCCGTGCAGGGAGGCGTCGGCCACATACTGGCTGGGCCGCAGCACCGTCTGCAGCGCAAGGAAGGGATTGAGGGGTGTGGCCCACGTGGTTGAGGTTGCGGCGGCCTCGCCTGGAATCGGGACCCGAATGGCTGCGTCGAGCACCCATGTGACGATCAGCATGAACAGGACGCCCGTGCCAAACACCAGGGTGGCCCGCTTCCCTCCCGTGCGGGTCGCTGACAGCAGGACGGCGGCGGCGCCGACGACGACCGCTGTGCAGGCAGCGATGGCTGCGGCGAGCAGCACGGACTGCGGTCCGATGCCGCCAAAGACCTGAAGGATCAGGAGGATGGGCAAGGCCGCCGCGATGAGCATCACAACCAGGCACACCCGCCCGAGCAGATTGCCAAGCACGATGCCAGCCGACGACAGGGGTGTGGTGAGCAGGAGGTCCCAGGTTCGGGGTGAGGCCTCCTGCTCAATGGCTCCGGCCATGAACACAGGCGTCAGCAGGCAGATGGCGGCGACTTCAAGGATTGCCACGATCTCAAACACGCCCGCCGCGGCGGTCGCCAGCCCGCGGAGGGACACCTGCCCGCCCAGGCTGGTGGCGACCAGCATCCCGATCGCCGCGACCCCGGACAGGATGGCCAGATAGATGACACGAATGGTCTGGTGCCGCGACCGCCGGGACGCCGTGGTGACGATCCGCTCAAAGAGTGGCCGGATGTGAGTCTGGGTGGCCGGCTTCCAGCCCGATGGGCCGGCAGGAGAGGTGGAGGGGGGCCCAGCCGTCGTGTCCGCAGGCATATCGACTCCTGAAGGGTCGGTTTCGGTCAACGGGGCCACGCGTGCCGTGTGCTATCATGGCCGACTTGAACAATACACGGGAATCGGGCGTCGCAACGTCGCAATGCCCGGACCCGATTTGACGGCTGGCCACGACACGGGCTGGACCGATTTCTCGGCCAACGGGCCGACACCCGACTTCGGGTGATAGAACTGCGTTGCTTTGCAGGGGCCATGGCAGGCCCTTCGCGTGGTCCGGGGATATTCGTGAGACGCGTGTGTTGCACGCGCGGCCCACCTTGTCGGCCCGATCCGAGGGCCATCGGTTCACTCTGCCCCACCTGCGTGCAGGGTCTGGAGGGGCTTGGGTTCCTCCCCGTGTCACATCTCGCGCGCGGTGCGCCCGCGCCGCGTGAGGGCCTCCAGCCGATGCTGGGAGGGCGTGCAGATGATGACACTGACAGCATGGACTGAAGCAACCCCGCCGCTGGACGGGCCCGCGGTGCACCTTCCATTGATGCTGGCGTTCGACTGGACCGCTGCCTTCACGCTGCTGGCCGGCATTCTCGTCGGCGGTGTGTGTGGGGCCGTGGCGCTCAAGCTGATTGCAGGCAGTGTGGTCACCGCCGCGCGGACGGAGGCGGAGACCCTCAAGTCGGCCGCTGCGTCCGAGGCCGAGGCGGCCCGGCAGAAGGCCGAACTGGACGCCGAGCGGGCCGCCAAGGCGAGGAAGGACGAGGTTGACCGCGAAGTCCGCGAGGCCCGCAACGAAGTCAAGGCCCAGCAGGAGCGACTCTCCAAGCGGGAAGACGCCTTGGAGGAGGCTCAGGCACGTCTAGCCAGCCGCGAGTCCAAGCTTGATTCTCGGCAGTCCAAGGTGCAGAACCGGGAGAACGAGGTCGAGTCCAGGGCAACCGAGGTGGAGGCCAGGGACGCGGAGATCACGACCCGATTGGCCGAGGTCGCCGATCTGAGCCGCGAGGACGCCCGGGCGCAGGTGCTCGAGCGGGTCGCCCAGGAGTCGGAGGAGGAGGCCGCGGGGCTCAAGCGACAGATTGTCGAAGCGGCCGAGTCCGATGCCAAGCGTCAGAGTCGAGAGATCACGACCATGGCGATCCAGCGATTCGCCGCCGAGCACGTGGCCGACTCGACCGTGCGGTCCGTCAAGATTCCTTCCGACGACCTGAAGGGGCGGATCATCGGACGCGAGGGACGCAACATTCGCGCCATCGAGCGGGCCACGGGGGCGGACATCCTCGTTGACGACACGCCGGGTGTGATTTCGGTGTCGTGCTTCGACCCGATTCGCCGCGCCATTGCGGGCGAGTCGCTGGCGCGGCTCGTCGCAGACGGTCGGGTACACCCCTCGCGCATCGAGGAGATTGTCGAGACCGTCAAGAAGGACATGGAAGAGCGGGTGCAGGAGAAGGGCAACGAGGCGGTCGTCGAGGCGAAGATGCGAGGTCTGCACCCGAAGATTGTCGAGGCGATGGGCAAAATGCACTTCCGCACGAGTTTCGGCCAGAACGTGCTGCGGCACTCAATCGAGGTCGCGTTCCTGAGCCAGGCCATCGCCGACCAACTCGGGCTGGACGGCGCTATTGCCAGACGGTGCGGATTCCTGCACGACATCGGCAAGGCGATGGACCACGAAATGGAAGGCGGACATCCGGCGATCGGTATGGAGTTCGCCCGGCGATTCGGCGAGACGCGGGAGGAAGTACTCAACGCGATCGGCGGCCACCACGGTGATATCCCCTCGACATCCCCGTACACGCCGATCGTCATGGCGGCGGACGCTGTGTCAGGGGCGCGGCCCGGGGCTCGTCGGGAATCGATGGAGCTCTACATCCAGCGGCTCAAGCAACTCGAAGACATCGCACGCCAGAGCGGGGCGGTTCGTGAGGCCTATGCAATTCAGGCTGGGCGGGAAGTCCGGGTCATCGTGGATTCAGGCCGCGTCAACGACGACGAGGCATTCATCATTGCGGACAAGATCGCTCGGCGTGTGGAGGACGAAATGACCTTCCCGGGCGAGATCAAGGTGACCGTCATGCGCGAGACCCGCGCCGAAGCGACGGCCCGCTGAGCAGGAGCAAAGCGTCATGCCCATCAAGGCGACCGATCTGAAGAAGGGACAGGCGTTGATCTTTGACGGCCAGTTGCAGGTGGTGATCGACACCGATCATGTCAAGCCGGGCAAGGGCCCCGCCTACGTTCAGGCCAAGATGAAGAATGTCGACACAGGCACCATCAAGACCAACCGAATCAATTCCAGTGACAAGCTGGAGGATGTGTCGATCGATCGGCGGACCATGCAGTACCTCTACGATTCGAGCGGCCACGGGAAAGGGCCGTTCGTGTTCATGGACGGAGAGTCTTTCGACCAGATGGAACTGGACGGCGATCTCCTCGGCAGCATGACCAACTGGCTGGTTGAGAATCTTGAGTGCGTCGTGATGGTGTTTGAAGGTCGCGCCCTCGGCGTCGACCTGCCCCCATCCGTTGAGTTGGAGATTACGGACACGACCCCGCAGCCCAAGGGTGCGACAGCCACGAATCAACTCAAGGAGGCGACGGTCGAGACCGGTGCTCGCGTCCGCGTGCCGCCCTTCATCGAAACCGGCCAACGCGTCAAGATCAATACGGAAACGGGCGAGTACCTCGGGAAGGCCTGAGGGGGCCGTGCAGCGGCTCTCGGACATCAAGGCCATGCTCGCCGAGCGGGGACTCCGGCCGAGGCGTCGATTCGGGCAGAACTTTCTGCACGATCACAATCTTCTTCGGCGTCTCGTGGACGCATCGGGCGCCGGTGAGGGCGATCTGGTCCTTGAGGTCGGCCCGGGAACCGGGACGCTGACGGAGACGTTGCTTGAGCGGGGCTGTGAGGTCATCGCCGTGGAACTCGACCGGGATCTTGCGGACCTGGTTGCCGATCGGGTGGGCGATCAGATCACCCTGATCCGTGGCGACTGCCTTGGCGGCTCGCGGAGTCTGGCGTCGCCCGTTGTGGAGGCCATCGGTGGCCGGCCGTTTTCACTGGTCGCGAACCTCCCGTACCAGGCGGCGAGCCCGCTCATGTCCGAATTGCTCCTGCATCATCCGAACTGCGCTGGGCAGTGGATCACGATTCAGCAGGAGGTTGCGGACCGGCTGACCGCGATGCCGGGCGAGCCCGCGTGGGGGCCGCTGGGTGTCATTGTGCGTTCCATGGCCGACGTGCAGCAGATTGCGTCGCTGCCTCCAAGCTGCTTCTGGCCTGCGCCGAAGGTTCGCAGCGCCATGGTGGCGGTGGTGCCGCACTCGGACCGGGGCGAAGACCCGGCAGGGTTCGCCGCCTTTGTGACCAGGCTGTTCACCACGCGTCGCAAACAACTCGGCGGCGTGCTGGGGCGGGAGGTCGTTCAGTCGGTGGGTGTGGATCCACAGTGGCGGTGCGAGCGATTGGACATCGAGACGCTGAAGCGGCTGTACAAGGCGGTGTGATTGCGGGGCGCCTCTGCGGGGGGGGGGGTGCCGGGGGGCTGGAGGCCCGCGTCAGGTCGTTGAGGCCGGGCCTAGAACTTCGTGTTGGCCAGCCGGATGCCGCCGGTGGTTTCGCCACGGATCTGGTCGTACTGGATGTAAATCGCCAGATCGAAGTCGGCGAGGCGCCGCGTGAGGGTCGCTGCGACGGACTGGAAGTCGTCCTCGGAGAAGTTGTACTGGGGGCGGACCGCGATCGCGTAGGTCTTTGAGATCTCGTAGGTCGCCGGGAAGGTCAGCAGTTGGCCCTTGGCGGCCTGGACGGAGCCCGGGAAGGCCGCTTCGTAGGCGCCCGGAACGCCGAAGTACCGGAAGCCGACACCGGTGGAGAACCGTGGCGAGTGATCGATGTTCATCGCGACCGCGGCTCGAGTGAGTCGGCCGAGGTCGAAGTCCCAATTCCCCTCACCGGTAAACGTGAGGGCTTCGGCGGGGCGGAAATCGAACGAGCCGTCCATGAAGTTCCCGAAGGACGAATACAACGGGTTGGCGTCGTACCACCGCGGCGTGTACCACCGTCGCGTGGCGTCGGACGTGCTGAACGTCGCGGCCAGGCTGGTCGTCAACCAATCGACGTCATACCACCGTCCCGCGCCACCACGCTGGGTCTGGAGACGGTGCCTGACGCCGACCTGCACCGCGCCGCCCCGGCTTGTTGCGTCGACGAGCGGGTCGTAGTCCGGCACGTCCAGCGGGTTGAAGTTGGCCCCTGAAATCCATGCCTTGGCCCAGGGATCCATGAGGATGCGGAGCCGGTTGATTCCCAGCGTCTCGCTGCGAACATCGTTGTAGATGCGCTGCATCGATGTGGTTGCGTGGACACCGATCCCGCCGATCCCGCGAAAGTCCGAATCGTCAGCACTCGGCACGGCAACGGAGTCATCATTCTGAATGAAGCCCTGGACCTGCGCCGTTGCAAATGGTGTGACTTGAACGGGGCCCCACGCGAGCGGCATCGTGAACTCGTGCATGCTGGTGACGCGTGTCGACCAGTTCGATCCGATGCCCCGCTGCGCGAGCGCCGCGGAGATGTCGTCGCCGGGGTTGAACACGACGTTGGGGCCCTGGAACACATTGGTGTTGATGCCGTTTTCGGCCGCGGTGCCGTCCGGGATGACCGCCTTGAACCTGCTGAACGAGATCGAACCATTCCAGGTCACGGTGTCAAAGAGGTCCTTGCCGAACTTGCGGTAACTCGCCTTCGGAAACTCATCCAGAATGAAACCCTGCGAGGCAAGCAGCCAACTGTTCGAGACGAACTGATTCAGGGAGTAGTCCGCGAGCAGCGACAGCGATGAGTCACTCTTGTCATTGCTGAGATAGAGACTGGTCTCGAACTCGCGGCGGTTCCTGAACTCGTCCTCCCGCCAGGCGCTCATGAAGGTCGGGTCCGAGATCCATGAAGCCTGCGCCTGCAGGTTCCAGTCGTTGCCCAGGGCAATGCGATCCTCAAACTGAAGAAACCCACGCCAGGTTTCGGGCACCTGCTGGGTCAATCCTGTGCTGAGTCGTTCCTCGACACCGGTGTTGTCGTGGACGCCCCACATGTTCAATCTGCCGTGCTCGCCCGGGCGGTCCCAGGACCATCCAAGTCCGAGGGCCGGGCCTCGCTTCGTGTATCCCGAAGTTTCGAGCGTCAGGTCATCCTCTTCCAGAGGATCCAGGCCGAGCAGCATGGGCAGATCCCACTTCAGTTCGATGCCGAGGCCTCGGTAGTTCTCGAAACTGGTCGCCTGACTTCGGAGTGGCATGCGTTCGGCATACCCCTTGAACCACGGCCAGTAGAAGAAAGGCACGCCCCCGGCCTCAAGTGTGTTGTGCTCGCCCGTCACGAGAATCCGTTGCTCGCTGGTGGTCCCATCAGGCCGAACGGTTCCAGGGACCTGCGTGATCGTGGCCGTGCTGCTTCCGATCGAGAGCGTGGGCACCGCAAACGACGAGGCCGACAGCCGCACATCGCTTCCCGACCATTGGTCAGAGGCAAGTTGGCGCAACTCGGATGCCCGAGCGTAGACCGGCACGCGGCGTTCGCGGTCATAGGTCCGAAGGACCGCGTCCAGCATGACGGCCCGGTCGGTGACGAAGTCGTAGTACATGCGTTGACCGCGAACGACATAGTCCTCACGATCAGACTCTGCGATGACGGCGCCTTCGAGATACACGCCGCGGACGTCATCTGCCGAGAGCGAGTCTGCTGCTTCAGCGAGCGATGAAGGCGCGGCATACAGCACGGCTCGCTCGGCCGAGAGCCGCAAGGCGCCCAGAGCGTCGCCGCGGGCTGCGGGTCGGTAATGAATGACGACATTGCCGTCGGCCAGGACGGTCGATTCGACCTCGCCCGCGTCAATCGTGACGTGGTCCCCGCTGAACGAGACGGTGGCGCCAGGCCGGCGGAGCCAGGGCTGCGTGTCGCCCACAGCGCGAACCGGGGCCGAGGCGGCCTCTGGGATGGAGCCGCCCGGTACCGGGACGAAGGCGGCGGGGCCCTTCGGAGGCGGGACGACGGTGGGCATGGTGGCCAGCGGTGGGGGGCTCTGCTGCAGGCTTGCCACATAATCCGCCAGGCGATCATCGGCCTGCTGGAGCACGTGGGAGAGTTGCCGTGGCCGCTCGGGCGTCATGAGGGCCGTGTCGATGACGGTGTCGCCGCGGATCGAGCCCACGACCAGCAGGTTGCGGCCCGAGGTGCCCCGGCCTACCCCCGCCGTCGTGGATGCGGCCTCGGGAATCCAGACCGCCACCTGTGTGACCAGACCGTCCTTGCTTGGAATGCGGTCAATCCACAGGGCCATTCGCGAGGCTTCGAACGACCAGCCGGCGAGTTCAAGACGCACGTCCCCCTGAACCAGGAGCCTCTGCGTGGTATCTCGACGCCAGTGCCACCCCCGCAGGGCGCGAATGGTGAGGTCGCCCTCGCGAGCCTCCACCGGGAGGACCAGACCGCCCAACGTCTGGCCGCTGCGGGCCGGAATGGGCGGCGGCCCGGCGGTGTTCATGGCGCGTGCGGAACCCCCGAGAAGGCCTCCGCCGAGCACCCCGGTCAGGAGTGTGGTGGCGACCAGTCGCCGCGGGTTGGAGGCGGGTCTGCCGTGCACGGCCCGGACGATACCCCGACGTCGCGCAGGACGCCACTCCGGGGCCACTACTCCTCGCCGAAGAGTCCTTCCACGAACTGTTCCGGATCGAATGGCGTGACGTCCTCGGGCCGCTCGCCCACGCCGATCAACTTGAGCGGGATCCCCAGTTCGCTGGCAATGGCCACGACGATGCCGCCCCGGGCGGTGCCGTCCAGTTTGGCCAGAAAGATGCCTGTCAGGTCGATGGCGTCCGTGAATTGTCTGGCCTGCACCAACGCGTTCTGCCCCTGTGTCGCGTCGAGCACGAGCAGGACTTCGTGCGGAGCGTCCGGGATTCGCTTGCCCAGCACGCCGCGGATCTTCTCAAGCTGGCGCATGAGCCCGCCCTCGGTATGCATACGCCCCGCGGTGTCGACCAGCAGGACGTCCACATTCCGGGCGAGGGCCGCATCGACCGCGTCCCAGACGACAGCCGCTGGGTCGGCCCCTTCGGCGCCCCGGATGAGGTCCACGTCGAGCCGCTCGGCCCAGGTGGCCAACTGCTCCACCGCAGCAGCGCGGTAGGTATCGGCGGCGGCAAGCAGCACCGAGCGGCCGTCGCTTCTCAGGGCGTGGGCGATCTTGGCCACCGAGGTGGTCTTTCCAACACCATTGACGCCGGCCACCAGCACAACGAGGGGCCCGGATGTCACCTCGGCCATCGGCACGGGTGAGCCGAGCCGCGCGCGGAGGCGGTCCTTCAGAAAGTCGACGGCATCTTCGCCGCGTTCCATCTTTCCGGCCGAGGCGTCCGCTCGAAGTTCGGCAATGATCTCGGACGTGGCAGTCGGCCCGACGTCCGCTTGAATCAGGTGGGATTCGATGGCATCGATCGTGGCATCATCGAGACGCCGCCCTCTGAGGAGGCTCGTCAGGGATCCGCCCATCGCTGCGCGGGTGCGGCCCAGCCCGCGTTTGATGACGCCCAGTGTCGATCGAAGGAAGCCCACCCCGCGTCAGTCCAACTGCTCGACGGGAGGAGGGGTCTCGAGTCCGTGCCAGTACCGGTCCAGAACGCCGTTGACAAACCGAGGGGAGTCCTCGGTGCTGAACTCGCGGGCCAGTTCGACCGCCTCGTCGATGACCACGCGGGGCGGCGTGCGTTTGGATCGGATCTCCCAGGCCGCGAGCCGGATGAGCGAACGATCGACACGGGGCTGCCTGTGAATGGGCCACTCCGTCATGAGCGGTCCGGTGGCCTCATCGGTTTCGGTGCGGGCCCCCCAGGCATCCTCGGCGAGCGCCATGGCGGCATCGATCAGTTGGGGGGGCACGTCGACCGCGGCCAGCCCCGCTCGAACGCTCGCCATGTCGTCATCACCGCCAGCATCAAACTGGCACAGGGCCAGCAACGCGCCTCGGCGTATCTCATGCAGGTCGTTCATGGTGTGACCGCCGTCCGCATGGCTCGGATCAGGTTCGCCTGGGTGATGGCCGCTGCCATGGCTTCGGCACCCTTGTTGCCCCGCGCCCCTCCGGCACGCGCCGCCGCCTGAGCCGCGGTGTCGCACGTCAGCAGCCCGAGCGAAACGGGGATGACGTGTTGCACGGAGAACGCGGCGAGCGACTGGCAGACGGCCTGGTTGATCCATCGGTCGTGGGTCGTCTCGCCACGAATCACGCAGCCAAGCGCGACGATGGCATCGACGCCGGGGTGCACATGTTCCCGAACCGCTGCAACCGAGACTGCCAACTCCCAGGCCCCGGGGCACGTGAGGCACACCAGATTGTCTGGCAGGCCCCCGGCCTGCAGAAACGTCTCTGTGGCGCCGCTCAGGAGTGGGCCGGTGACATCCCCGTGGTAGGACGATGTCACGACGGCCACGCGAAGGTTGGTGGCATCGAGGTCAGCGGATTCTTGGCGATACTCGGGCATGTGCGGGGGGGATCGTGGCTTCGCCGCGACCGAGGGGCTATCGTACCGCGCACGCTTCTCGGTGGACAGCGAGGGAACCACAGTCAGTGCGTCGAACCTCGAATCAACATGTCGCATGGACCGTCGCGTACGCCGCTGCGTGCAATGCGGCACTGACCGTTGTCCTGACGCGGCATCTTGGCTCGGGGGCGACGCTGCTCTGGGGCGAACTCCCTGCGATGCTGGCGATTCCGGCCGCCGCCGGCGCTGCCGTCGGCCTGGTCGGGCACGGCGCCACGCTCAACAACCTTCTGGATCGTCACCGCGACGCCGCCGTTACGGGCGCGGCGCCCCGGTCGGCCATCGGGCCGGATGTCATTGTGCTGGTCGGGTCGTTGATTCTGGCCGTCATGATGTCTGCGGTGCTCGGCCCAGATGCGACGTGGGTCGTCATTGTGCTTGCGAGTCTGCTGCTCTTTCACAGCGCTGTGGCCCGGTTCATTCCCGCTATCGGGCTGGCGGTGCCCGGGGCGCTCATGGCAGGCGCCATGCTCGTGCCGGACTGGCGGATGCCGATGCCGCTTGCCGTGTGGCTTGCCATGTCGATCGGCGTGCTCGGCGCGATCGGCGTGCACATTCTCGGAGACAAGCGGCCGGTGTTGTCGGCCCGCGCGTTGCTGATGGTCGTGATGATGTGGATTGTGATGTCGGGTGTCGTGCTGGGCCTTCGCGGCGCGGTGGAGGCGAGCATGTGGCCTGAGGGGATGTCGATGGTCGTCCTGGCGTGGCCGCTGCTGGCCGTGCTGCTGCTCGGCGTGGCACTTCGATGGACGCTTCCTCGGGCGAGTGGCCGGCGGGACGCGGCGGACCGGGCCGTTCGCGTGCTTGCGTTGTGGCAACCCCTGATCGGCGCAGCGTGGTGTCTGAGCGTCGGCGCAGAAGCCGCCGCGGCGGTGTTCGGAGGGATCTGGGTGCTGGGTCTGGCCGTCTCTGCCGGAAGTCGGGACCTGATGCGACTTCCCGCGGGCAGCGAAGCCTGGCGATAGGGGGCCGTCAGCGGCCGGACGCGACCGATGCGTTGTCGGCAGCAACGCCAAGGTAGGGCAGCGCGCCGTCGATGACATCGCGAACAACGGGCCCCGCGGTTGAGCCGCCATACCAGGCGCCCAATGAACGGTCGGGGTCGTCGATGACGCAGAGCACGACGATGCGAGGGGCGTGGGCCGGGGCGCCGGCGATGAAACTCGACACGTACCGATCTTCGTGATACCCGCCCCCTTCGGCTATGGGAAGTTGGGCGGTGCCGGACTTGCCGAACATCGAGTACATCGTCGAATTCGCGCGCCGTCCGGTGCCCTCCGACATGACCAGTTGCATCGTCTCTCGAGTGAGTCGGGCCGTGTCCTCGTCGAACACCGGCGTCCGCATCAGATCGTCAGACGCGTGGGCGCGGTGGATGGTTGCAGCCGGCATGGACCCATCACCCGCAAAGACGCAGAACGCTCGCGCCATCTGCACGGGCGTGACGGCAATCTCATGCCCCATCGCCACCGATGTCTGGGTGTAGTCCGACCACGCCTGCTCGCTCGTGACAATGCCACGGGTCTCGCCGGGGATGCCGCATGCGGTGGCCCGGCCAAAGCCAAGTGCCGCGACGACGGCTTGCATGCGTTGGTGCCGCATCCGCTCGGCGACGATGGCCATGCCGCTGTTGAGCGACTTGACCAGGACGCCCCGCCAGGACGTCGGTCCCTTTGGATGGGCATCCCTGATCCGCCGGCCAAACGATGTGCGGTGCGGGCCGGAGGTCGGCGTTGCCAGGACTTCGTCGGGGTCCGCCGTTCCGTCCTGCGTGGCCGCGGCCCAGATGAAGGGCTTGAACGTGGAGCCCGGCTCGTATGGGTCGGTGACGCACCGGTGCCGCTGCAGGCGGGTGGGCTCCGGCTGCTCGGTGCAGTCCGCCGCTGCGAGGATCTCGCCGGTGGCAGGGTCCATCGCGACCAGCCGCCCGCCCGCGGCTCCGAATTCAGCCACCGCCTGGGCCAGTCGGTCTTCGGCCAGACGCTGGATCTCCAGATCAATGCTCAGGTGTACGGTGTCGCCGTTGCGGCCGGGATCGAATCCACCGGCCGGCACCCAGAGTGTCCGCCGCGACGCATCCCGGACGACCCGCAGGCTGCCCTCGCCCGGCCCGAGCCGACGGTCGAGGCCGTGCTCAAGCCCGGAGAGTCCAACATGCTCAAATCCGACGAGCCCCACGAGGGAACCGGCGGTGGTGCCGGTCGGGTACTCGCGAACGGATCTCGGCTCGATCGCCACGCCCTTGATCGGTTCGGCTCGCAGGCGGCGCACCTGCCACTGCTCGAGGAGGCCGGGCACCGGGATGTACCGCCGGTGCAGCCGCCCGGAAAGCAGCCGATCGATGTCGACCGCGGGGATGCCCAACTGCTCATGCAGCCGCGTGCCCAGGCGGGTCGGATCGTCGGCAATGCCGGGGTCCAGAAAGAGTCGCCACCCCCGGGTCGTGGTGGCGAGTACCCGGCCGCGTCGATCCAGAAGATCTCCCCGCCGCACCAGTGGCACCGACCGCCCGTCGTGGACACCCGCCTTGCTGAGCTGAGGCGGAGGCGCCACCTGCAGTTGAATGACCCGGATGGGAATGACCAGCAGGGCGGCCGTGGCCGCGACCGCCATGATCGTCGACCACGATGCGATGCGTCGTGATTGTTTGGCCCGGGCCGGCTCCGCAGCGGTCATGGTGCCGCCTGCTCCAGACCGTCAGGATTGGCGGGCGTTGCGGGCGTCCAGGCTTCTTCTTCCATGGCGGGCAGCCGGGGCGGGGCCACGAGGGAGGCGACGTCTGCGCGGGCCCGCCAGAGTTTGGCGCGGGTCGTGTCGAGTTCCCGGTGCAGATCGCTCATCGTGTGAATGAGGGCGATGCGTTGCTGGCGAAGCGCCAGAAGCCACAGCCCACACAGGGCTGCGGCGGCAATGACGAGCAGGCAGCGGGCTTTCATCTGGCGGCGTGAAGGTCTGGCACGGAAGCCGGGTAGCGAATGGACTGTCCCACCCGCAGGGCGTCGGCGCTGCGAAGGCGGTCCGCATTCATGCTGAGCAGATCAGCCGTGTGCCGAGCCGACCCCATCAGTTTCTGGGCAAGTTCCGAGAGCGTGTCCCCGGGCTGAACGACGTACTCCGCCCACCCCGGTTCATCAACGGCAGGCTCGCCGCTCGGGCCGGCTGACGCCCCGGCAGGCGGCGGCGTGATGGTCAGTTGGCCGCGGTCTGGAATGATGAGCCGCTGGCCCGGCGTGAGCGCATTCGGATTGGGGAGACGATTGTGCGTGCCGATCGCGTCGGCAAGGGTTCCGTCACCGTAGTACGCCAGCGATATGGAGAAGAGCGAGTCGCCGGCGGCCACGGTGTGGACCGGGTCGGACATGCCGGCAGCGGCCGGCAGGCTGGGACGTGATTGGGGGGGCGTCGGGGCGGCCACCAGCACCTGGAACTCGATGGAGGAACTCGGCCCGGGCTCCAGCGGATCGCTGGCGAGCAGGCTTCCGGGGGCACCCCTGGCAATGCCAGCGAGGTGGTCCGACACGAGGATGCCAACGACAAGCACCAGCGCAAAGCCGATGATGATCGCGAACTTGTTCTCCTGGGTCATCGCCACGCATCCATGCGAAGGGGACTCTCTCTCGATCCGATCGACCTCGCCGCATCCGTGCGGTCTGGTGATCACCGGGTTGTTGACCGGATGACGCGAAGCCGAGCCGACCGGCTCCGCGGGTTCCGATCTGTTTCGTCAATGCTCGCCCGGCACGGGCCTGACGAGAGATCAACGGCGAGCCCTTCTCGCACAAGTGCGGCGAAGCGTGTCTTGACCGGTCGATCTTCCAGGCTGTGAAAGGCGATGACGCCAATCCTCGCACCTGGAGCCAGCCAGGACGTATCGCCCGTCCGAAGTGCCCGCCCCAGCCGATCCAGCAGCGTCTGTACCGCTGCAAGTTCGTCGTTGACCGCGATCCGAAGTGCCTGAAAGGTCCGGGTCGCGGGGTGCTGGCGCGAGGTATGGGCACGAGCGCCGTACGCTTCACGGATCAGATCCGCGAGAAGCCCCGTGGTATCGATCGGACGTTGAAGGCGTTCTGATGCAACTTTTCGGGCGATGCGGCCCGCGAGCGGCTCTTCCCCGTGGCGGCGAATCAGGTCGGCGAGTTCCCGTTCCGGCAGTGCTGCAAGAAGTGAGGCTGCAGTCACGGGGCCCGTCGGGTCCAGCCGCATGTCGAGCGGGCCGTCCTGAAGAAAGGAGAACCCGCGGGCTGGATCGTCCACCTGGTTGGAGGAGAACCCGAGATCCGCGATCACGACGTTGGCGGTGAGCCCGAGGGCCTTGAGCGCTTCCGGGGCGCGAACAAAGTTGCCGCAACTGGTGTGATGGGCGATGCCCGCGTCATGCAGCCGCTGGGCAGCGAACGCTCGGTTGGCCTCATCAAGATCAAGGCCGACGACCGTGACGTCCTCGGCCGCGGCGCCCAACGCAGCGGCGTGTCCTCCCCGCCCGAGTGTGCAGTCAAGCACCACGTCTCCGGCGGCGGGCTGCAGGAGCCCGCACGTTTCGGTCAGCAGGACCGGTTCGTGGCCAACCGGCTCCCTGCTCACATGCCCAGCAGGAGCCGCTCGGGCGACTCGATGCACTCCTTGACGTGTACGAGGAATCCGACGGCCTCCGCGCCATCCACAATGCGGTGGTCATAGGACACGGCGAGGTACATCATCGGCCGCAGCGCGATGCCTCCCGGGGTGTCGGGGTCCTCGACGGCACGTTTCATAATGCGGTGAAGCCCCAGAATCCCCGATTGGGGCGGGTTCAGGATGGGCGTGGACATCATGGATCCGTACACGCCGCCGTTGCTGATCGTGAACGTGCCGCCGGTCATGTCCTCAAGGCCCAGCCGACCCGCTCGGGCCTGGCCTGCGAGTCTGGCGATCTCGCCCTCGATCTCCGCGAAGCTGAGTTGATCGGCATTGCGAATGACGGGCACGACGAGCCCCCGGTCGGTGCCGACCGCGACCGACAGGTCGACGTAGTCGTGGTACTCGATGTCCTCGCCATCGATCCACGCATTGATGGCCGGGTATGCCTTCAGCCCAGAGACGACGGCCTTGGCGAAGAAGCTCATGAAACCAAGCTTGACGCCGAAGCGGTCGTTGAAGTCGTCTTTGTGCGCGGCGCGAAGCCGGATGACCTCGGTCATGTCGGCTTCGTTGAAGGTCGTGAGCATGGCGGCGCTCTGCTGAGCCTGCACGAGCCGATCGGCAATCCGCCGGCGGAGCGGTGACATGCGTTCCCGCCGCGTGCCACGCAGGGCCATGCCTGTCTCGGGCGGGGGGGCGTCAGCATCGGAGGGGGTCTGGGGGGGCGTCGCCTTTGCCAGAACGTCCGACTTCATCACGCGTCCGGCCGGGCCGGTTCCCTCGACGTTGGACAACTCAACACCGGCCGCCTGGGCCAGATGCCGCGCCATGGGCGTTGCGCGGGTGTCGTCGACCGACGCGGCGGTCTCCGTGGCGACTTCAACCCGCGTCGCCGGAACGGGCTCGGCCGCCGCCGCCGGTCTTGCCGCGTCCGTGTCGATACTGCCAATGCTCGCCCCGATGGGCAGATCGGTTCCTTCCGGCTGCGTGATGTGCACGACGCCGGCGGCGGGTGCAGGCAATTCCTGCGTGACCTTGTCCGACTCCAACTCGACCAGAGGGGCGTCGCGGTTGATCCACTCACCGTCGGCGCACAGCCATCGGCCGACGCGGACTTCCGTGATCGACTCGCCAAGGCTCGGGATGAGAATGTCCGTACTCATGCCTTGTGCTCCATCGACTCCATGGCCGCCTGCGATCCGGTCTGCAGCGCTTCTCGAAGCACGGCCTCCTGCTCCACCCGGTGCAGCCGGGCAGATCCCACGGCGGGCGAGGCATTGGCCGGCCGGCTTGCGACGTCGAGCCGCATCGAGAACATGCTGCGGAAGGTATCGGCGATCCAGGTCCAGGCGCCTGCGTTGTGGGGTTCCTCCTGAACCCACACATGCTGCTCTGCCGCCGCATAGTGGTTGAGGACGTTCGCCACTTCGGCCCGGGGGAAGGGGTACAGTTGTTCGATTCGGACGATGGCCGTCGCCTGGTCCTCGGCATGCGCCGCTCGGTGGGCGATGAGATCCCACCCGACTTTGCCTGCGCAGAAGAGCACCTTTGAGACGCTGGCCGGGTCCGGCGCCGCGGGATCATCGAGCACGCATTGGAACCGCCCGTGGGTCAGGTCCAGGGCCGTGCTCACCGCCTGCTTGTGCCGGAGCAGGCTCTTGGGCGTGAGCACGATCAGTGGCTTTCGGAACGCCCGCCGCATCTGCCTTCGAAGGAGATGGAACATCTGGGCGGGCGTCGTGGGGACCACCACTTCCATGTTCTCGTCGGCGCACAGTTGAAGGAACCGCTCCAGCCGCGCGGACGAGTGCTCCGGGCCCATGCCCTCGTAGCCGTGCGGCAGCAGGCACACCAGTCCGCTGTTTCGCTTCCACTTTCGCTCGGCCGACGCGATGAACTGATCGAAGTACACCTGGCCCACATTGGCGAAGTCTCCGAACTGGGCTTCCCACACGACCAGCATGTTCGGGTCGCCCAGGGAGTACCCGTACTCGAAACCGATGCAGGCGGACTCCGTCACGGGGGAGTTGTGGATGCACATCCGGGACTGCCCGGTGTCGATGTGATCAAGCGGCGACCAGAATTCGCCGCTCGTGGCGTCGAACAACACGGCGTGTCGGTGGCTGAAGGTGCCTCGCTGGCAGTCTTCGCCGGTGAGCCTGATGGGGTATCCGTCCAGCAGCAGGCTGCCATAGGCGAGCAGTTCGCCCATGGCCCAGTCCAGGGGAAGGTCTTCCTCGATGGCGCTCTGACGCTGCTCCAGCACCTTGGCCAGTTTGGGGTGGGGCGTGAAGCCATCGGGCACCCGTCCGAGGGCCGCGGCAATCCGCTCCAGTTCCTCGCGTGGCACCGACGTGTCGACCGTGTCGCCGTCCCATGCCTTCTCAAAGCCGGCCCAGGTCGAACTGTCGTCAAACGCGGGCGGCGTCGGCCGGACCGGCTGGTTTCGGATCCGCTGCTGGGCCTGGTCCATGACTTCAAGAAGATGCTGCTCAGCCTGCTCGGCCTCGGCCGCCTCAATGACCCCATCGGCGGCGAGCGTTGCTGCGTAGTGTTCAACGATGGCGGGCTGCGCCTTGACGGCCTGGTACATGGCGGGATTGGTGAAGGCGGGTTCGTCCGTCTCGTTGTGCCCGTATCGACGCCAGCCCCAGAGGTCGATGGCGACGTCCCGCCCGAACTCCTGCCGCCATCGCACGGCGAGGCGTGCCGCCCGAATGCACTGGTCCGGGTCGGCCGCGTTGACGTGCAGAATCGGAATGTCCTGCCCCCGGAGCACGTCCGTGCAATACACGGAAGCGAACGCCTCTTCGTGCTCGGCGGTGAATCCGATCTGATTGTTGACGATGATGTGAATGGAGCCACCGACGTCGTAGGGGGGCAACTCCGCCATGTTGGCCAGTTCCTGCACAACCCCCTGCCCAGGGAGTGCCGCATCGCCGTGAATGAGGACGGGCAGGCAGTGGGCGCGGTTGGTGTCGCCGCGAAGCCGCTGCTTGGCGCGGATGCGTCCGAGTACGACCGGGTGGCCCCACTCGAGATGCGAGGGGTTTGATGCCATGGTCAGATGCAGGGGCCGATCACTGGCCGTCAGAATGTTGGAGCTGTATCCGCGGTGGTACTTCACGTCCCCGCCGCTCTCGACGAAGTCTTCCGTCCAGGCCTCTTCAAACTCGGTGAAGAGTTGGTCGTAGGACTTCTCAAGAATGTTGACGAGCACGTTGACCCGGCCGCGGTGGGCCATGCCGAATGCGACCTCGCCGACGTCGTCGCTGGCCGCCGTGTCCAGCAGCTCCGCGATCATGGGAATGAGGGTTTCGCATCCCTCCAGGCTGAACCACTTGCTCCCGACGTAGCGACGCATGAGAAACCGCTCCAGGCCGGTGGCCTGTTGCAGGCCCAACAGGATGCGGCGGCGTGACTCGGGAGACAGGGGGCGGAGGTGATCGGGTGACTCGATGTGCCGCCGCCACCACGATCGCTGACGGTCGCACCTGATGTGCTCGGATTCGACGCCGAGCGTTCCGCACCATGCCTGGCGAAGCCGCTGGTCGATCGCCTCGGGCGTGGCCGGTCCCGGCATGGGCAGATCACCGGCGTCGAGCGGCCGCTTCAGGTCCTCCGCGCTGAATCCGAATGACTCGAGGTCGGGGCAGGGTCTTGGAAGGGGGCGCAGTCCGAGCGGGTCCAGGTCGGCCGCGAGATGGCCGAATCGTCTGCGGTCGTCGATGAGCCGATCGATGCCGCCGCCGGCGGGTGCGGAGGGCTCGCGTGCTGCGCCGAGCTCGAATCCGGCAAAGAAGTGCCGCCACGATTCGGGAACCGCCTGCGGGTTGTCAAGCCACCGCTGCTGCATGTCGGCCACCCACGGTGCATTCCAGGCGTTGATGCCTGGTGCAGTTGGTGGATGCAGGGGATCCTGCTGAGGGTCCATCGGGGGGTGGTCCGGCGCGTGCGGGGGCGGTCTTGCCGGGCCACACGCGGCCAGCGCCGGCAAGACCGGCCATTGTACCCAGCCTCCGGTACTCGGTGGTGCTTCGGAAGTGCTTCTAGAGCAGTGAAATCGGGTCGATGTCCACGCTCACGGTCGGCGCGGCCAGCAGGCCCTCGCCGAGGGCCGCGTGTACCCACCGCTGCAGTGATCCGGCGTTTGGCGAGGTCAGCAGAACCTCGCGGCGATGGCGAGCTCGGATACGCGGGATGGGGCATGGCATGGGCCCCATGATCTCGTCGCCGGGACCGGCGAGGACGCCGATCGCGTCGGCAAGACGGGCGGCATCGGCGTCGCACCGGGTGAGTTGCTCATCGGCAATCAGGACGCGGGCCATGCGGGTGGCCGGCGGCAGGCCGGCTTCGTGCCGCTGCGCGAGCTCCGATTCGAGAAATCGCTCCGCCTGGCCGGCGGCTGCCAGCACGATGGACGGCGCGTCCGGGTCTCTGGTCTGGACGATGGCGTCACCGGCGGTCTCGCTGCGACCGCATCGCCCCGTGACCTGACTGATGAGTTGGAACGTCCGCTCGGACGCGCGAAAGTCGGGCATGTGCATGGAGGTGTCTGCGTCGATGACGCCAACGAGTCGCACACCGGGCACGTCGAGCCCCTTGGCAATCATCTGCGTGCCGAGCAGGACCCGAACCTCGCCCGACTGAAACCTGGAGAGCACCCGCTGAAAGCGATCGATGTGCTGCATCGAGTCAGAGTCCATGCGGATCAGCGAGTGGCCTTCCTCAAGGTCAGGCCGCATGGCCAGC
Organism: Phycisphaerales bacterium; assembly: GCA_030748575.1. Lineage (GTDB taxonomy): Bacteria > Planctomycetota > Phycisphaerae > Phycisphaerales > SM1A02 > UBA12567. Next base: position 186,719 of record JASMLR010000002.1, read on the forward strand.
ACGTCTTCCTCCACCCGCTGAGTGCCCGCGCCCTGCCTGAGCACCCGGCCGCCGCACTCCGGGCACGTCCTTGGTTGCCGCACCTCTCTGTGACAGTGGTGACAGCGAAGGAACCCGGGAGCGGCGCGTTCCGAGCCGCGGTGGAACACCATGGTGACGTCACAATGATCGCACTGAAGCGACCAGCCGCAGCGACGGTCGGCGCACGCCAGGAGCGTCGCCCAGCCGCGGCGGTTGAGAAGCAGCAGGGCCTGGTGCCCCTCGTCGAGCGTTCGGTGGAGGGCTGCTCGAAGCGTCGGGCCGATGGAGCCGCACCCGGGGTCGGCCTTGATTTCCTTGCGGATGTCAACAACGCGCGTGCGAGGGACGGTCAGCCCGGGGGCGCGGCGGGCGAGGCGGTGAACCGACCAGTCCGGTCGGGCCTGCGCGTTGTGCCAGGTTTCCAGCGACGGCGTCGCGCTGCAGAGCAGGATGGGGCAGTCGGCGGTGGCGGCGCGGCGAATGGCGACGTCGCGTCCGTGGTAGCGGGGGGCCGCGTCCTGTTTGAACGAAGCGTCGTGTTCTTCATCGACTACGATCAGGCCGAGTTTGCCGGGTGGGATGGGCGCAAAGACGCCGCTCCGGGCGCCGAGGACGATGCGGGCGTCGCCCCGCCGCGCCGCCTGCCAGTGGGCGTGCCGCGCGGCGGCGGGAAGTGCCGAGTGCATGATGGCGAGTTGCTCGGACGGGAACCTCGCCGCCAGCCGACTTGCCGTCTGAGGCGTGAGCGCGATCTCCGGCACCAGCACCAGCACGCTCCCCGCTGCAGCGAGGACCTGTTCAATGAGGCGCAGGTAGACCTCCGTCTTGCCTGATCCGGTGACGCCCCGAAGCACGTGCGCATGGAACCCGCGTCCCAGCGAATCGGCAATCGCGTTGATGACGGCGTGCTGGTCCTCCGTCGGCGTCGGCGCCGCCGCCACGTCCAGGTGATGCGGCTGCCAGGCCGTGGCGATGTCCGTTCGCTTGGTCTCGGTGAGCAGGCCGTGGCGGACGAGCGCGTCAATCGGACCATAGGTTGCAACGCCGGCGAGATCGCGGAGCGTTTTGCGTTCGATGGGCAGCGCGTTGGGCGCAAGCCGGCCGATGACATCCAGAATGGTTCGCTGAGCCGGGCCGAGGCGGGCGGGCGGCTCAGCGGCGGCGACCGGCTCCAGCATGCGGCGCACGACGCCGCCGGTACCCCGTTTGACCGGAGCGGGCACCAGGCCGGAGAGCGTCGGGCCGAGGGGCGCGAGGTAGTAGCGGGCCATCCAACGGCCCAGCGCCACCAGATCCTGCGGTATGGGCGGCGTCTCGCCGCGAGCCAGCACGTGTTTGATCGCTGCGGTGTCCCGCGGCCGCTCGCACTCGGCCACCACCCAGCCGCCTGTTCGGGCATTGCCCCGCCCGAGTGGGACGACGACCGGGTCGCCCGGCTGCAGCTCGCCCAGGTCCGGGCCGGCTGCATAGGTCAGCCCATCCCCGCCCACGTCGATGGGGCGGTCCACGGCGACGCGAATCCAGGACGAAACGGGTTCGGGGAACAGCTCGTGCACGCCAGCATTGTCTACACTCCCGGACATGTCGGTCGAGGCCACTCCTGCAGTTCTCGTTCTGGAGGATGGGACGGCGTTTGAAGGAACTTCCTTCGGCGGTCCCGGCTCCGGCGTGGGCGAGGTCGTGTTCTGCACCGCGATGACGGGCTACCAGGAGGCACTGACCGACCCCAGCTATCGGGGCCAGATTCTGGTGCTGACGGCCTCCCACATCGGAAACTACGGTGTGTGCGATCAGGACGTCGAATCGGCACAGCCTCAGGTGGCCGGGTTCGTTGTTCGAGAGGCGGCGACACTTCGGTCGAACTGCCGGGCCGAGCAGGACCTCTCCGCGTGGCTCGCTTCGCACAATATTCCGGCCGTGACCGGCATCGACACCAGAGCGCTGGTCAGGCGGTTGCGAGGGGCGGGCGTGATGCGGGGCATCGTGGCCGTTGGGGGGCAGCAGACGGTGCCCGAACTGCTGGAACTGGTCAAGCAGAGCCCCCAGATGCGTGGCCAGGATCTGGCGACGCCGGCCGGGGCCCCTGCGCCGGCATCCTGGCACGAGGGTCTTGACGCCTGGTGGCCGGCGGCGGAGAGCCGCCCGGAGGCGGAGGGGCGTCCCTACCGCGTCGTGGCCATCGACTGCGGGGCCAAGCAGACGATCTACCGGCACCTGTGGGAGGCGGGGTGCGAGGTGCTCCCGGTGCCGGCGGGGACGTCGGCGTCGGCCGTGCTGGAACTCAACCCCGAAGGCGTCTTCATCTCCAACGGGCCGGGGGATCCGGCGGCCGTGACCTCCGTCATTGAGACGCTCAAAACGCTCGTGGGCAGCGTCCCGATGTTTGGTATTTGTTTGGGTCATCAGGTGCTGTCTCTGGCCCTGGGGGCCACGACCTGGAAGTTGCCCTTCGGCCATCGCGGCGTGAACCAGCCCGTTCGGGACCTGGAAACCGGGCGGATCTTCATCACCAGCCAGAACCACGGATTCTGCGTCGATGCCGAGGCTCTGGCTCGGGCGGGATGCGTGGTGACCCACGAGCACCTCAACGACGGCACGGTGGCCGGGTTCAGGCACCGGGACCTGCCGATTCGGGGCGTGCAGTTCCACCCGGAAGCATCGCCCGGCCCGCACGAGGCGTCGGCCCTGTTCGCCCGGTTTGTGGACGATATGGTGGCCGTTCGGGCCGCTCAAGCGGTTGCAGGCGAAGCCTCCTAGAACTACCGTACGCCCCTCAACACGGCCTTGTGAAATGGATTCAGAAGGCCGTGCGTGGTGATCGTTGGGTGAATCGGGCCGGAGGCCCGAGCCGCTGTGGGGATCGCCGCGAGGGATAGCGAGTGGAGATGACCATGAACGTTCGCCTGATCGGGCGTATTCAGATCTGGACCTTGGCCGCGGCACTGTGCGGAGGCGTGACCACGTCCTTCGCCGACGACACGCCCGCCGATGGCGGCGAGCAGGTCGATCTAGCGACGCAGCATGCCGCGAAGGTCAATGCCGCCATGCTCGCTGCCCGCCGCCTGGAACGAGAAGGCAAGTGGCGTGAAGCTGCAGCCAAGTATTCCGAGGCGTTGCAACTCATGCCCGGCAACGAGCAAGCGAGCCGGGGCTACCAGCACGCCATGGCCATGCTCGACGAGGGCGACTCGCTCAAGGGCCCGACCAGTGCGGGCGTTGCGTCCGTGCAACAGCGGTATCAGGAGCAGCGGGACCGCGCCAAGATCGAGTTCGAAGAAGGCTACGATCGCGCCAGACAACTGCTCGCAGAGGAAGACTTCAAGGGGGCGAATCGCGAAATCCTGACCGCGCAGATCAAGGTGCGTCAGCGGAGGCAGTACTTGTCTCAGGGCGAGCTTGCGGAGATGGATCAGAAGGCCAATGAGCTGATCTCACTCATTGACGACTCGAGCAACAACTATCGCATCCTTGCCCAGCAGTCCGCAGCCACCGAGGCTCAGGCGTCTCGCACCGCCGAGGTGCACAAGGCCGAGTCGGCGAAGGCCAAGATCATCAGCGAGAACCTCGTTCGGGTGCGGCAGCTGCAGGCCGAACTGAAGTACACCGAAGCGTTGCAGGTGCTCGACGAGATTCTGTTCATTGATCCCAACAACCCCGCAGCACTGGCCCTTCGAGACGTCATTCGGACGACCGAAATTTACCGGAAATACAGCGACTATCAGCGAGATCGAGCCTACGGCGAAGCCGAGGTGTCGCTGGAGAATCAGCGGCTGCAGCAGATTCCGTTCCGTAATCTGAGCGGCCCCGGAGAGAAGTCGACCAATGGTCTGATGACCTACCCGGAGGATTGGCTACAGATCAGTTATCGCAGGGGTACGGACGGTGGGTACATGATGCCTCCGGCCGATCGCGCCGTGCGCCGCAAGTTGGCGGATGAGAAGATGCTCTTCACGTTTCCTGAGCCGACGGCGTTCGGTGCGGCGCTCAACATCATTCAGGAGACGACCAATGGACTGAAGATCTATACGGACTGGCGGGCGCTGGAAGAGGACGGCATCGACCAGGACACAGAGTTTCAGTTGGAACTCAACGAGCAGCCCCTGGACATCGTGTTGACCCGCCTGCTTCAGCAGGTTGGTGATGAGAACACCCACCCTGAGTGGGACGTGCAGGACGGCATGCTGGTTGTGTCCACGAAGGCGGCGCTGCAGAAGCGTGTCATTCCGATCGTGTACGACATCCGCGACCTCGTGATGCCCGTGCCGGACTTCAACGACCCGCCGAACCTGAACCTCGGCGGCGGCGGTGGAGGCGGCGGCGGTGGCGGCGGCGGCGGCGGCGGCGGTGGCGGCTTCGGCGGCGGCGGCGGCGGCGGTGGTGGCGGCGGTGGCGGCGGTGGTGCCGGTGGCGGCGGATCCGGCGTCTATGGCAACTACGCAGAGGATGAAGAGGAACTGCTCAACAACCTCATCGAGATCATCCGGCGAAACGTCGATCCGCAGAGCTGGTTCGAGGATGCCATCGGGGACCCGATGCTCTTCAGCCGCAACCTGGTGATTCGCCAGACCCCAGCCAACCACGTCAAGATCGGACGGTTGCTTCGACAGCTTCGTGAGGCGCGATCGGTGCTGATCAGTGTTGAGGCGCGATTCCTCCGCATCCAGACCGACTGGTTTGAGGAGATCGGCGTCGATCTGGACCTCTACTTCAATACGAACAACGGCCTCTGGGACAAGATGACCCAGGCCGACCAGAACGCCAACCTGAGCGACTTCTTCTTCGATGCCAGCGCCGGCTCGACAGCGGGCCAGCTCAAGCCGGGCATCGTGTACGGCACGGTCAATCAGGTGGACGAGAACGGCCAGCCCGTTCCGCCGGCGAACACCATCAACTGGGGCGCGACCAGTGGCGTTGCCAACGCGGATCAGACCGGGTTTGACTACCTCCTGAACGGCGGCGCTAACGTCGGCGCTCCCATTCGGTTGGGCGCCCAGAACCCCGGGTGGAGCCCGATCGGGGTGGTCAACAACAGCCTGAGCCTGGTCGAGTCGATTGCGTCCGGTGGCGCGCCGCTGTTTGCCCAGCAGATGCTTGGCAACGCGCCGGCCCTCGGATTCGGGATGAAGTACCTGGATGACATCCAGGTCGACCTGTTGGTGAAGGCGACGCAGGCCGATGAGCGTTCGCTCTCGCTGGCGTCGCCCCGCCTGACCTTCTTCAACGGTCAGGGTGCATGGATTGCGATCACCACTGAGCAGGCCTACGTGGCGAGTCTCACCGCTGCGGCGGGAACCGGCTCAGGCGCGTTTGTGCCTCAGGTGGCCACGTTGAACGTCGGCGTCATGCTGCACATCAAGGGTGCCGCTTCGTCCGATCGACGATACGTCACCATGAACGTCAACTTCCAGAAGTCCGAACTGGACGCGATCTCGAACGCATTTGCGACGGGTGCAGCGGGCGGTGGCGGAATCGGTGGCGGCGGGTCCTCGCCGTTCATCGGGCAGATCCAGTTGCCGGTCGTGAGCGTTCAGCAGTTGCGTGTGACGACTTCTGTGCCGGATAAGGGCACCGCGATGCTGGGCGGGTACCGCACCTCGGACGAGTACGAGACGGAAGCCGGTGTGCCGCTGCTCTCGAAGATCCCCTACATCAATCGCTTCTTCGCCAACCGAATCACGGCGACGGAAGAGAACACGATGCTGATTCTGCTGCGGCCCGAGATCATCCTGCAGCACGAGAACGAGGATCAACTGTTCCCCGGCCTGAATGAGGAACTGCGGCTGGGTTCGGCCTTCGCACAGTGAGCAGATCAACGCCGCGGTCAACGCGGCGATGATCCGATTGGTGTCAGGTTCGCCCGGGGTGGCGCCAACCGGATGTCGAGGAGCGTGTCATGTCGCAAGAGTTCAAGCACGTCCGTGTCCGGCACGATGGCGGTGTGGTCGAGGCTCGCCTGCTGGACCGACACATCCTCGATGAGTTGGTCATTCGGGAGATCGGTGAGGAGGTCGACCGTGTCGTGGCCGATGCGCCCTCGCCCAGCATGATTCTCGACTTTGCCGATGTGGAGCATCTGTCTTCGTCGGCGCTCGGCATGCTGATCACACTCAACAGCCGACTCCAGGACCGGGAAGGTGGTTTGTGCATGATCAACGTGTGCGACTCCATCTGCGAGGTCTTTCGGATTACCCGGCTCGACAAGGTGCTCTCGATGGCGGAGGACTACGCATCTGCCAGAGCGGAATTGCTTGGCGACGCGTGATGTGTCGTGGAGCAGTGCAGTTCCAGCGGGGGGGGTGGACCGTCGCTGGCGAGCCGTGCGAACGCTGTGCGGCCGGAGGTGTGTGAGCCATGGCCGTTCCGGAGAGTTGGAGCCGCAACTGGCGAACCTGCGGCACCCGCGCCGAATGCAGCGAGGTGATGGAGACGGTTCAGGCGGCCTTGCAGGAAGCGGGGCTCGGCGAAACCGCAGCCTTTGCCGTTCGCTTGTCGCTTGAGGAGGCGTTGGCCAACGCCGTGCGGCATGGCCATGCCGGGGATGCGGAGCGGCCCATCGACGTGTCGGCGGAGATCACGGGCGGGGTCGTCAGGCTTGAGGTCGCCGATGAGGGGCCGGGCTTTGACCCCACCGCGGTGCCTGACCCGACGGCGGAGGAGAATCTGACCATCGCGTCCGGCCGGGGGCTCAGTCTGATTCGAGCTTTCATGACGGACGTCGAGGTGGTGCCGCCCGGAAACCGAATCATCATGACGTATCGCGTCGAGACCTCCGGCGGGGAGTGACCTCAGACTGCGCTCGCTCCCTCCTCGATTGGCGGCACGCGGGGGAGAGAGGCCAGCCCAGTGAGCGGCGAGCCGCAAGCTCGTGGCCCGTCGGCGAGACGGTTCCGCTGCCTGCGCGGGATTGCCCACCGGCGTGCTTCCACACACGGTTTCCCGCACGCGGTTTCCCAGACGGGCTTCCCCACACGCGCTCTCCCACACGCGCTCTCCCACACGCGCTCTCCCACGCGCGTCGTCCCGCGAGCGTTCCGCCTCGGGGTCTCCCGACTGCGGAGGCATCGGACGCGCAGCCGCGGACCGCTGCACGAGGCTGCGCAGGCGGGGCCCCGACGTGGGTCGGCCATGCAGGTGGACGCGGCACCTGGCGTCGCTGCAGTCAGGCGTCCCGGGGCTGGGGCTTCAACACCCATGTGATCTCGGCTCGCTGCCGCCGGCCAGGTGAGCCTGACTTCAGGTGAGCCTGGCTTCAGGTGGCTGGCCTCGACGCCCAGGCGCCGGCACGCAGCATTCAAGAGGCCGGCTTCAGCAAGCACACGCCACCAGGCCGAATTCAACAGGCAGGCCTCGACAGGCAGGCTTCAAGAGGCAGGCTTCAACCAGCAGACCTCAGCCACCAGACGTCTCCAGGCAGCCGTCTACCAGAAGACGTCAACCATCGGAACTCAACAAGGAGCCTTCCCCGGCAGTCCTCAACCGGCAGTCCTCAACCGGCAGGCTCGCACAAGCGGACGTCAACGACCAGGCTGCCACTGACAGGTCTCCATCAGCAGACTTCAACGAGCAGACTTCAACGAGCACGCGCCACCAGCCAGCCTGCCCACAGTCAGGCTCGCACGGTCCGGTCTGCACTGGCTGGCTTCGCCCGGCAGACGTCGGCGAGGAGGGGTTTACACGCAGACGTCACCAAGCAGACATCAACCCGACCGCCATCAGGAAGCAAGCCCCGCACAGGCGTGCGGGGCTTGCCGGGTGAGCACAAGGATGGAGCCGAGGTCACCCCGGAGGCCGCGGGCTGATCAGGTCCGAAATCGTGAGGTAGTCCATGTACCACTGGTAGGGCACCGGCTCGTTCGCTCTGGTCACCGTTCGGATGTACATCCGGTTCGTGCCAGGCTCGAGGTACTGCTCGATTCCGGGGGGCGCCCCGCCGAATGGAAGCGCGTTGTACTCGGTTGGGGGATCACCTGCCGGCGTCGTCTCGGGGACGAATGAAATCCACCTGGTCGCTCGGAAACTGTAGACCCACACGGCGTACTGCCCGCCGACATCGGGGCCTGATCTGGTCGTATCAATGCCAAAGTCGGCACCGCCGATCACGTCTTCGCCGATTTCGCAGGTGAACTGAACATCGACCACATCTGCTCCGTCCGGATAGTAGATGGGGCCGGGCACGTAGACGCCAGTCGGGATGGTCACGCTGCCGAACCCGACCTGCCAACTCCTGAACTGCGCCCACTCGTCGTCGCCTTCAAGTTCGACGCTGAAGCGGGTGCCATCCAGCAGGTCGCCGGTGATCATGTCCATTCGGATGATCCGGAACGGCAGTTCGTCTCCGAAGTCGTCGTCCTCCGGCACGTTGGACACCAGATCGTCGAAGAGCCTGCCGAGCTGTGGCATGCGACCGACGAATCGGTTCTCAGGTTCGGCCTGGTCGAGATCCCAGTCAAACCGTCCCAACGCGCCCGCCGGATTCGCCACGCCGGTGGCAATACCGCCGGCATTGCCGAAGATGGCCGTGGAGTACAGGCGGTCGATGAGTACGGAGGGGAGGAGGCGCTCGCCGTACCACTGGCGGCAGAAACTCTGGGCCGAAGCCGCGGCGGCCGCAACCTGAGCGGTCGCGGCGATCGACCCGTCGAGCTGGGCCCCGAAGTCGTTCGTGTACGACCGGGTCCGGCCCGCTTCGGTCAACGTGTAGGTGCCGTTGGTGGCCACGGTGGCGGCGCCATCGATGGTCAGCAGCGACAGGTTCGCGTTGCCGCCCGTAGTCGTCACACCGCCGCCCCAGGCGCACAGGGACGCGGTCAGTGGACTGGGTGTACCGGGCGTGACCGTGTCGATCTCGGCGTAGTTGGAGGACCACCATCGCGCGTAGTTGTCTTCGCTGGATGGCGTCGCTGCCGCAATGACCGAGACATTGTCGGCACCGGTGAAGTCATCGACGCCCGGCATGGCCACGCCCGCGTCGCCTGCAGGGACGAACACATGGATGCCGCTGGCCGCAGCCAGCTCAATCAGCGGAAGCACTTCCGGATCGCTGAGCAGGAAGTCATCACCCCCGCTGGACCGGAAGGCAAGCACCAGCACGTCGCCGACATCGAGGACGGACATGGCATGGAAGAAGGCGTCCTCCATACGCTCTGCCGGCGAGGACGATCCGGAGGGAAGCGTCCGTGTCGGGAAGAACATGGTGGTTGCCGCGTGCGCCATACCGGTCACACCGAAATCGTTGGCCGTGGCGGCGATCACGCCGAGGACGGCCGTGCAGCGGGCGGTGGCCTCAGGATCGGAGAAGTCGAGCGTGATGTCGGGCAGGCCGATCGCCTGGCCTTCGAGAATCACATTCTCCAGATCCTCGTGCACGCCTCCGGGATTGAAGGGCGTGCCGGCCTGCAACCATGCGGCCTCGCCAAGCACTGCAATGTTGACACCTTCGCCGTAGGCGTTCAGCGCAACACCGCTTGAGTCCGCCAATGCGTTGACGCGAGCCGTCCAGGTGTCCGGAGGATCCGTTCCGTACTCGGCGGGACCGAGCGGGTCCACCTCTGGCCACATGGCCATGCCGTCGGCCGCGTACCAAGGGGAGGGGCACATGCCGTAGATGTTCTGATGCGGGGTGCCGCATGTGTCGGTTCCGGCAGCGGTCGGGTTCGACCAGGAGAGCGGGGCCCAGATGAGCTGGCTCAGGGGGTTGGGGAGGCCTTCATCGGTCAGGCCGTCGCTGACCCGAGAACCGTCCGGGCCCTGAATCCACTCGGCGTAGTCATCCGAGAGGCTGCCGTACTCCTGCCGGAATCCCTTGACGCCTGCATTGAGTTGCAGTGGGAAGAAGTCCGGAGTCTCGGTGCCGGCGTTGACGGAGGGGTAGCAGATGGTGCGGGCGGTCATGGCCATGTACGGCGTCCACTGCCCGGTGAGCGGGGGCGTCGGGGCTCCCACGGGGACGCCCATATGCCCGAAGTCCACCCATTCCGCGTCGCTGTAGAGGTCGCCATCGCTGGCGGCGTCCTTCTCCTGAAGCAGGGTGGCGATGACACGCATGCAGCAGTCGTAGTCCTGACAGCCAACGAGCAGGCTCTCGTCCTCGGCGACTTCGGACCAGGCACTCTTGCCCGACTGCGATCCGGGAACATTGCACTGGCCGGCCGATGAGAGAATGCCCTGGCATCGCGGCGCGAACTGATACAGCCGTCCGGCCTGCATTCGAACCTGAGCGTAGTCGTCATAGCCGGCATCGGTTGGCGGCACGGGGAGGCCCGGCTTCAACGCGTTCTCGATGCTGGTGTCGGCCACGCTACAGGGCGGCAGACCGGCCGCGGTTGGGTCGATCCAGTTCGGCAGCGTCGCCTCCAGCATCGGGTCGAGCCGGATGTTGCGTGGGTCGGCGTTGTACTGGCCCAGGGCGTAGAGGACCTCCGGGGTCGCTGCACCCTCCGGCCACACGTACTCGGGCTGGAAGGACTCCCAGTCCGGATACTCAGGTGAGAGGAAGGGCGTGATGCCGCGGCAGGTGTAGTCGGCGAAGTCGAGTCCTGCGGTGCCGCGGTCCTGCAGATACAGGTCCAGCGCGACCTGAGCGCACTCTTCGTCCCAGACGTCCCCGCCGCCCTGTACCGGACAGCAGCCGGGGACGATGGCCTCGACGGCCTCGCAGCAGGATGTTTCATCACAGTAGTTGCCGATGTAACACTCCTGCTCCGTGGGATAGGCCTCGTTGTCGTAGGTGTCGATGAGGGTCGGGAAGGTGGCGCTGTGCGGGAAGTAGCAACTTCCGTAGACGGGGTTGCCCACACGCTCCGCAGCCGTCGTGATCTGGTTCGGCCAGATGTAGGAGTCTCCCGAGTTGTCGGGCGTGGCGACCTGGTCGCCCATGTACTCCCACGGCGTGGTGCCGCGTTGGGTGTGATTGAGATAGCGGCCCTTGCCGTGGAAGACGGGGTAGGGCGTGGGCTCGCCAATGTCGAACAGGTACACCGTGTCCATCCACCGGTTCCAGCCGTCGTTCCACGGGTACAGGACCTGCTGGTTGAGTGGGTCTTCGAAGTCTTCGTCGGAGTTCTGCATCTGCCACCAGTGGACCCAGCGGTTCCAACCGGGATAGACCGGCCAGAGTGACTCGCCCTCAGGCGTATCCCACGGGAGCGAGACGCCCCGCTGCGTCGCCAGACCCAGTGAGCCCTCAAACTCCAGGCACGTGGGTGGAATCGCAAACGACACCGTCTGGCCGTAGTGGCCCGGATCACGGATGCCTGGGAAGTCCTCAGAGGTCGCGCCGGGGTACAGCCCCTCGCTGCCGTCCAGCGTGGGGTACCACTCAAGGAATTCATCCTCGGTCAGGTTCAGGAACTGCCAGGTGGGGTCGCCGGTCTCGGCGCGGTTGAGCGTTGTGATCTCGTCGTACCACCTCGGGGGGTCCCACCCGGTCCACTCCACGTAGGTTCCGATGTACTCCCATGGGGGCACGATGAACTCCGGCTGGTCACCGACGCACAGGGGATCTTGAGCATCGGGGCGTCCCGGGTTGATCGGGGAACACCACGAGTAGAAGCCGAGTGTTGGATCGAAGCCGTCAGGAAGCGAGTTGGCCGGCGGCGTGAACCAGGTGCACCACGTCGGCCGGTATTGATTCTGGTGAATGCGGTGTACCAGCGCGCCGGTCGCGGGATCTGGAACCAGCAGGTTCGGGTCAATCATGTTGCCGAGCCAGCAGGGATTGTTCGCTCCGGTGGGAAGGCCGAGGCTCTCGGCGGTGTCATTGCAACTCGACAGAGACGTGACGGTGGCCTCGCCGGCGCTGGCGCACGAGCCGATTCGGTAGCTGTCGATTTCTGGATCCACCGCACCTGTAAGGCAATCAATGATGTATCCGCCCGGGTCGCCACAGGCGAAGGTGCCATCGAAGAAGAGGTTGGGATAACTCGCCGGGTCTGCTGGATTGACCCCACCAAGAAAGGCGCCCCCGAGATTCACGCACCGCTCGCACGCCGTCTCGGCATTGCTGTTGGTCATGAATCGGGAGTTGCCGATGACGATCGCGCCGCCCGGAGAACTGGACCCCTTCCAGTACGGGTTGGATCCGGTCCACGGGTCGGCCCCGACTTCCAGGCCAAAGCCCTGCCACTGCGGCATGAAGTCGATGGTGGCCGACTCCGGGTACCCGGTGTAGGCAGCAAGTGAGCCCGGGTACATGGCGGGCTGGCCCCATGTTGTGAGGTTCGGGATCATGGCCCCCGGCCAGTCTGTCACCGGCGCGGGCACGCCGGGCGCGTTCGCGGTCGTGGCTGACATGGCGTTGCACTGGCTGAACTTGGTGCCGGCCGTGAAGTCCGTCGTGTCCAGCGAGACGGCCTCTTCCCTGAAACAGCAGATCCCGAAAGAGAGCACACACGAGTCGCAGTTGTCATAGGCCTTGTATCCGGCGTACCAGTTGTTGTTTGCGGTACCCGGGTCCACGGCTGGATCGGTGCCTGCCCACTGTCTGGCCTGGAAGATGCCAGGGTCGTCGCAGTCGTCGGCGTAGGTGTCTTCGCCGCCCCGCAACCCGGGGCCGGTGCAGCACGCGCCGAACGTGCGGCACTGCACCTGGTTTCCATCGGCGAAGTACTCGTAGACCGGATCCACGTAATCCAGATCATTCGGCTGCGGCGGGTCGAATGCTGCCAACGCGAGATCTGCGTACACGCCCGGATAGCCACTGGCAGGCGATCCATTGACGTAGGCCTCACAGTCGTCCTCGTCCGCGAGGTCGAGGTTGTACCCGGCGACCCAGGCCGGGCCCCGGCCCACGATGTCCTTCACGTACACAAGGAAGCAGCAGGCCCCGACGCGGTCCTGCCCGGCGTTGCGGTTGCCGCGTCGCTCAGCTTCGCGTCGGCGGTTGTCGGCGTTGGCCCGCGCGACGGCGTCCCGGCGGATTTCGAAGAGTTCGACCGCTGCGTCCTCAACGAGCCGCTGCGCCTCGTCGAAGTCTGCGACCGGCTCGAGGATCACCAGGGCGTCATCGGCGCCTGTGTCGATCGGTCCGGCAACCCATGGCTCGATCGGCCGCTCGGCCGGTTTGCGGGGTGTTGCTGCCGGCGCGTCGACGCCGGTGCGGCGGGAGAAGCGGATGTACTCGATCTCACCGGCGCGGTTGAGCCGCTTGGCCACCCGTTCAATGTCACGAGCAGGCGCATCGGCCCAGAAGGTGGCGCCCAGATCGGCAAGGGTGCCTCCGCCGCCGCGTTCGGCGCGGCGCCGGGCCCGCTGAATGTCCGCTTCCGAAATGGAGATCGCGGGGGTGAGCGTGACGTCGAGGCGATCCAGGAGCGACTTCAATGCTGTGAGGTCCTTGCCCTTCATCGAGAAAAGTTGCCCGTCCGGAAGCACCCGCGCGCCCAGATCACGGTGCAGCCGGATCTTGAGGCGGTGCCGCTGCAGGTCGGCTGGAATCTCCAGCGAACGTGCCTGCGGGGACGCCGCGGTGGGCGGAGTGGCCGCGTGGTGCGACCCGCCTGTCGCGCCGGGCCTGGCGGCCATAACGGCGCCGGCGGTCGCGAGTGCAAGCGTGGCGAGAAGGGTGTGCTGGACGGTGCGTCGTGTCATCATGTCTCTCATCTCGATGTCAGCCGTGTGGCCGAACTGGTCCGCAACACTGCGGGCCGATCCCCCGGCGGTATCCCACGAACTCCACTTCCTCTGGTCTTCCTCTGATCCCATACGGGATCTGGTGGCGGGGCGCTGCTGGGATCTCTCCTCTTAGGTCCAAAAACCACGGCGGGAGGCCCCACATCGAGCCTCTGCCACGCGGTTTTCAACCGCTCCGAGAGTATACCTCTGCTCTGCTGATACTGGGGGGGCAGGCAACGCCGAAACCGCCACCCAGACAGGTGTTGAGAGCCTCGCGTGGCCGTCCCCACAAGGACCACCGCCCGGCGGCTGCGGGGGCCGCCGGGCGGTGGGGTGTATCACGCGGGGGTGCAGCGGGGGAGGGCCCGCCTGAGCGGCTCAGCCCTCGGCGGTCTCCTGCCCGTCGTCCGACGGCCCAGCAACCACGGTCTCCAGGACGGTGTCCTCAGCGACCGGCGATGCCATCACGGTGGGGGGCTCGGCGCCGAGGGCCTCGGCCCGCTTGGCCGCAGCCTCCATGGCCTCCCGGGCGTCGTCCTCTTCGGTTGACGGCGGCTCGGCAAGCCGCTCCACCTTCATGTCGGTGTAGGGGCGGAAGCCGGTGCCGGCGGGGATGAGGTGGCCGAGCAGGACGTTCTCCTTCAGACCACGGAGTTCGTCCACGGCGCCTCGGAGGGAGGCCTCCGTCAGCACCTTGGTCGTCTCCTGGAACGAAGCGCTCGAGAGGAACGAGTCGGACTGAAGCGAGGCCTTGGTGATGCCCAGCAGCAGCGTCTGGCCCGTCGCAGGCTGGGCCCGCTTGGTCTTGGCCGGGGCCTTGCCTTCTGCCTCGGCAATGGCGTTGGCCTCTTTGACTTCGGCGCGATCCACGAGGTCGCCGACAATGAACGAGGTGTCGCCGGCGTCGGTGATTCGCAGCTTTCCTGCCGCGTCCTGATTGGCGGCCCGGAAGAAGTGTCGATCGACGATCTCCTCGGGCAGCATGCCGGTATCACCCGCCCGCTTGACGAGCACCTTGGACAGCATGCACGAGAGAATGGTCTCGATGTGCTTGTCCGCGATGGGGACGCCTTGCGCGCGGTACACGTTCTGGACCTCGTCCAGCATGTAGTTGAAGACGATCTCCTCGCCGCGAATCTCAAGGATTTCCTGCGGGTCGAGTGGACCTTCAGTCAGCGGATCGCCGGCCTCCACCCAGTCGCCGGCGTGCACCAGAAGGTGCTTGCCCTGCGGCACGTGGTGGTCGATCTCCTCTTCGACATCCGTGACGACGCGGACCGTCATCTTGTTCTTGCGAACGTCGTCGTGCAGTTCAATGCGGCCAGAGACGGTCGACATGATCGCCGGATCTTTCGGCGTTCGTGCTTCGAAGATCTCGGTGACACGCGGGAGGCCGCCGACGATGTCGGCGGAGCCGGCGACGTCCTTGGGCTGCCTGGCCAGCATCTCGCCCTGCTTGATGGTCTGACCTTCCTCCACTTCAATGCGGCACTTGGCCGGGAGGTGGTGGAAGTCAAGAATGTGGCCGTCCTTGTCTTCGACCAGGATCTGCGGGTGCATTTCGCCCGTGTGCTCGATGACGATGAGTTCGTCCTTGTCGGCACCCTTGGCGGATTCCTGGCGGATCGTCTTGCCAATCTCGATGTCCTTGAACCGCACAACGCCCGTCTCTTCGGCCAGAATCGGCGTGAGGTGAGGGTTCCACTCGACGAGTACCTGTCCCTTCGAGACGGAGTCGCCATCGGCGGCGTGAATGATGCCGCCGTAGGGGACCTTGTACTTCTCAAGCTCACGACCGCGGTCATCGAGCAGCGCGATTTCACCCTGCCGCTTGAGGGCAACGAGTCGCTCCGTTCCTTCAATGTCCACCTTGACTTCGCGGCATTCGCGGAGTTGGGCGGTACCGGCATGGGCTGCGCGGTAGCTGGTTTCGGTCAGGCTGCGAGAGGCGATGCCGCCCGTGTGGAACGTACGCATGGTGAGCTGCGTTCCGGGCTCGCCAATCGACTGGGCGGCGATGGTGCCGACGGCGAGGCCGCCTTCGACCAGTTGGCCGGTGGACATGTCCATGCCGTAGCACTTGGCACAGACGCCTCGACTGGTGTCACAGGTCAGCGGTGTTCGGACCTGCACGGAGTCGATGCCGAGCTTCTCAATCTTGCTGGCGATCTCCGTGGTGATGACGTCGTCCTCTTTGACGATGACTTCGTCGGTCAGCGGATTGATCACCGTCTGGCGGCTTGTGCGGCCGACCACGATTTCACGCAGGGGCACGTCGACCTCTTCGCCCTTGTAAATGGCCCGCTTGGAGATGCCGCGGCGGGTGCCGCAGTCGTACTCCGTGACGACGACCGCCTGAGCGACGTCGTACAACTTTCGGGTCAGGTACCCGGAGTCGGCGGTCTTCAGAGCGGTGTCGGCCAGACCCTTTCGGGCACCGTGCGTCGAGGAGAAATACTCGAGCACGTTCAGGCCTTCACGGAAGTTCGCGCGAATAGGCGTTTCGATGATCTCGCCGCTGGGCTTGGCCATCAGGCCACGCATGCCGGCGAGTTGCTGCATCTGGCTGACGTTGCCTCGAGCGCCCGAGGTGGACATCAGGTAGACCGGGTTCAGGTAGTGCTGGCCCTCGGATGAGTCGATGGCCACTTCCTGAAGCGTGCTCATGTCACGCCGGTCGAGTTTCAGGGTCTCCGCCAGCGCCTTGGTGAGTTCCTCACGGCAGTGCGCCCAGATGTCCAGCAACTGGTTGTGGCGTTCACGCTCGGTGATGGCACCGGCCCCGTAGGCCCGTTCGACCGCATCGACCTTCTTCTGGGCGGCGCCCAGAAGGTCGGACTTGCTCGCGGGGATTCGCATGTCCGTGATCGCGATGGAGAGGCCGGACGTTGTGGCCGTCTTGAAGCCGATCTCCTTGAGGTCGTCCAGGAGCGTCAGCGTGTCGTCACGGCCGCAGTACTTGAACGTGTCGTCGATGACGCGGCTGCACCCCTTCTTTCCAAGCGTGCAGTTGTAGAACGGCATGCCATCAGGAAGGATCGCGGCGAATCGCAAGCGGCCGACCGTCGTGACAACGCGGCCGTTCTCGCCAATCGGTTCGAGGCCGCCCTTCTCACTCTTCACCTGTTGGGTGAATCGGGAAAGCCGGACGACGATCGGCTCGTGCAGCGAGATCTGCTTGTGCTCAAGCGCAAGCAACGCCTCGGGAAGGTCGCGGAAGGCGTGCAACTCGTGCTCGGGCTTCATGAGTTCCTCACGCATATAGGTGAGGAAGTACATGCCCATGATGATGTCCTGACTCGGGGACACAATCGGGTTGCCGTTTGCCGGCGAGAAGATGTTGTGCGTCGAGAGCATGAGGACATGCGTCTCGACCTGCGCCTCCAGGGAGAGCGGCAGGTGGACGGCCATCTGGTCGCCATCGAAGTCGGCGTTGTAGCCGGTGCAGACGAGCGGGTGGAGGGTGATGGCGTTGCCTTCGACCAGCACGGGCTCAAAGGCCTGGATACCCATGCGGTGCAGGGTGGGGGCGCGGTTGAGCATGACCGGGTGCTGGTAGATCACCTGCTCCAGAATGTCCCACACCTCCGGGTCGCGTCTCTCAAGCATCCGCTTTGCGGACTTGATGGTGTCGGCGAGGCCGTGCTCCTTGAGCTTCCGGATGATGAACGGCTGATAGAGCTCCAACGCAATCTTCTTGGGAAGGCCGCACTGGTGGAGCTTGAGTTCGGGCCCGACGACGATGACCGATCGGGCGGAGTAGTCCACCCGCTTGCCGAGGAGATTCTCGCGGAATCGACCCTGCTTGCCCTTGATCATGTCGGTCAGCGACTTGAGCGGGCGGTTGCTGCTGCCCAGCACGGGGCGGCGGCATCGGTCGTTGTCGAAGAGGGCATCGACGGCCTGCTGCAGCATCCGCTTCTCATTGCGGATGATGACCTCGGGGGCGTTGAGGTCCATGAGCTTCTTGAGCCGGTTGTTCCGATTGATGATCCGCCGGTAGAGATCGTTCAGATCGCTTGTGGCGAAGTTGCCCGAGTCGAGCAGCACGAGCGGGCGGAGATCTGGCGGGATGACCGGGATCACGTCCAGCACCATCCACGTGGGATCGTTGCTGCTGTTGCGAAGCTGCTCAACAATCTTGAGTCGCTTGGCGAGGTCCTTGATCTTCTGCTTCGACCGCGTCTTGGTCAGATCCTCGCGAATCTCGGCTGCCGTCGCCGTGAGGTCGAGACCATGAAGCAGTTCGATGACCGCGTCTGCACCCATCATGGGCTTGAAGGCGCTCGGACCGTACTCACGCTGGAGTTCGCGGCACGTGTCTTCGTCGACGACCTGGCGGTACTCCAACTCGGTGTCGCCCGGATCCGTGATGACGTGGTCCTGGAAGTAGATGACCTTCTCAAGATCGGAGGTCTTCATTCCCAGAAGGGTTCCGAGGCGGCTGGGAAGCGCCTTGAAGAACCAGATGTGCACGATGGGCGCGGCGAGGTTGATGTGTCCCATCCGCTTTCGGCGGACGCGGGAGTGGGTCACCTTGACGCCACAGCGGTCGCAGATGATGCCCTTGAACTTCGTGCCCTTGTACTTGCCGCACGCGCACTCATAGTCCCGCTCGGGACCGAAGATGCGTTCGCAGAACAGGCCGTCCTTCTCAGGACGGTAGGTGCGGTAGTTGATGGTCTCAGGCTTCTTGACCTCTCCGAAGCTCCAACTCCGAATGTCGTTGGGGCTGGCAAGAGTGATCTTGACCGAGCTGAAGTCATTGACGTGATCGAATACGTTTTCGGTCATGGATGTGGGTCCGTGTCGTTACGAGGGACGGTGAAGGTCGTGTCAATTCAATTCAGAGCAGGGGAGCGACTTCGTCATGGGACTTTTCGAGGTCGATGTTCATGCCGAGGCCGCGAATCTCGTGGCACAGGACGTCGAACACAACCGGCATGCCAGCCTCGAGCGTGTTGGTGCCCTTGACCATGGAGTCGTAGATCTTGGTCCGGCCTTCCACGTCGTCACTCTTGACGGTGAGGAGTTCCTGGAGCACATGGGCGGCGCCGTAGCCCTCAAGTGCCCAGACTTCCATCTCGCCGAACCGCTGCCCGCCGGTGCGGGCCTTGCCGCCGAGAGGCTGCTGGGTGATGAGGCTGTAGGGGCCGGTTGCCCGCGCGTGGATCTTGTCGTCCACGAGATGGTGCAACTTGAGCATGTACATGAAGCCGAGGGATGTCGGCTGCGAGAACGGCTCGCCGGTCCTGCCGTCGTACAACTGCGCCTTGCCCCCGAACGGGACGCGGGCGAGCAGTTCACGGGGCGAGCCGGGGGCCGCTCCCGTCTTCTCAAAGTCAGCGACTCGCTGCTCGACGTGGGCGTTGGCCTCGTCGATGCAGGCAAGCACTTCCTCTTCGGTCGCGCCGTCAAAGACCGGCGTGACACATTGGAACCCCAGCACGCTGGCCGCCCAGCCCATGTGGAGTTCCAGCAGCTGACCAACGTTCATTCGGCTGGGCACGCCAAGCGGATTGAGCAGGATGTCGACGGGCGTGCCGTCCTCCATGAAGGGCATGTCGGCCTGAGGGACAACCCTGGCCACCACACCCTTGTTGCCGTGGCGGCCGGCCATCTTGTCACCGACGGAGATCTGCCGCTTGTTGGCGAGGTACACCTTCACCATCTCAAGCACGCCGCTCTGGAGCTCGTCACCACGCTTCATGTGCGCGAGGCGCCGGTCCTTCTCCTCCTGGACCGCGAGAATGCGGGGCCAGAACTGGCTGCGGCAGGTGACCGCTTCGGCGCGGACTTCCTTTGAGCCCTTGATCCACTTCTCGTTGAAGTTCTCGATCTGCTCGATGATGACTTCGGGGATGTCCGAGGCACCCACCTTCTGGCGGGTGGTCGGGTCGATCATCTCCGTGCCGGTGATCCCGTTCATCATCGCGATCATTTCGCGGAAGAGCACGATGGCCTTCTCGTCCATCTCTTCGCCAAAGGCCGCCATGTCCGCCTTGAGCTTGGCCTTCTGCTCATCGCTGAGGTGCATGCGGCGGCTGAAGTGGCGTGTGCCGATCACGATGCCGCTGCTGCCCGCGGGGACTTCAAGCGAGTCGTTCTTCACGTCTTCGCCGGCGCGGCCGAAGATGGCGTGGAGAAGCTTCTCTTCGGGCGTGAGCTCAGACTTGCTCTTGGGGCTGACCTTTCCGACGAGGATGTCGCCGGGGCCAACGCGTGCGCCGCATCTGATGACACCCCGTTCGTCGAGATTCCGGAGTTGCTTCTCGGAGACGTTGGGGATGTCGTCGGTGAACTCTTCGCGGCCAAGCTTCGTGTCGCGTACTTCGACCGTGAACGACTCGATGTGGATCGAGGTCAACTCGTCATCCCGCACCAGTCGGTCTGAGACAACGATGGCGTCCTCAAAGTTGTACCCGTCAAAGGTGTTGAACGCGACCAGGGCGTTGTGGCCGATGGCCATCTGTCCGAAGTGCGTGGAGGCGCCGTCGGCGATGATCTGGCCGTCGCTTACGACGTCGCCAAGGTTGACGATCGGCTTCTGCGTCTGGCATGTGCGTTCGTTGAGCTGGCGATACCGCTGCAACTCATACTCGTCCGCATTGTCGATCACGATCCGCTCGGCGTCGACGGCGGTGACTGTGCCGCCCCGTCTTGCCTTGACGATCATGCCCGAGTGCTCGCCGGCGATCTGCTCCATGCCCGTGCCGACCAGAGGGGGATCGACCTTGATCAGGGGCACAGCCTGCCGCTGCATGTTCGAGCCCATGAGCGCCCGGTTGGCATCGTCGTGCTCAAGGAACGGAATGAGCGACGCCGAGACGCCGACAATCTGCTTCGGGCTCACATCGACGTACTGCACGTCCTTGGCGGGGACTGTGCTCAACTCACCGCTGACGCGTGAGAGCACGTGCTTACCCCGGAGCTTGCCGCCGTCGAGCGAATCGGCGGTGGCAAGGATCGACTGCATCTCCTGGTCGGCGCGGAGGAACTCGACGTCCCCGGTGGACTCGCCCTTGTCGATTCGGAGGTAGGGCGTGAGGATGAACCCGTACTCGTCGACCTTCGCGAAAATACCCAGCGACGCGATCAGGCCGATGTTCGTGCCTTCCGGCGTTTCAATCGGGCAGATCCGGCCGTAGTGAGAGATGTGGACGTCGCGGACTTCAAAGCCCGCTCGCTTGCGGTTCAGGCCGCCCGGTCCGAGGGCCGAGAGGCGTCGCTCGTGAACGAGCATCGACAACGGGTTGGTCTGGTCGACCACCTGCGACAGCTCGCTGCGGCCAAAGAAGAAGTCGATGGCGCTGCTGATGGACTTGGAGTTCACCAGGTCGGCAATCTTGGAGAGTTCGTCCGGATCCTTGACGCTCATCCGCTCCTGAACGGTGCGGCGAAGCTTCAGGAAGCCCTTTCGCATCTCCTCGACCGCCAACTCGTCCAGCGTCCGCAGGCGGCGGTTGCCGAGGTGGTCGATGTCGTCAATGTACGCCTTGTTCCGCTTGCCTCGAAGGTCGAGGATGTAGCGGGTGACGGCCATGAAGTCTTCGCCCCGAAGGTGCATGACATCCTCCGGGATGTCCATGTCGAACTTCCGGTTGATCCGGAAGCGGCCGACCTTGCCAAGGCGGTAGCGATTCTCGTCGAAGAACTTCTCTTTGAAGAGCGACTTCGCCTTGTCCCGCTGAGGCGGGTTGCCGGGGCGGAGTCGACTGTAGATGCGGAGCAGGGCGGCCTCGTGTTCCGTGGCATCGGCCATGAAATCGAGACGCTCCATGGCGAGCGTATTGAGGATGAGCGGGTCGCTCGGATCCTTGACGACGCCGATCTTCTTGATGTTTGAGGCCTGAAGCGCTTCGAGCGCGTCACCGATCGGCGCGCCGACTCGGCAGAGTTCTTCGCCTTCCTCGGTGATGATCGTCTCTGCGGAGTAGTGGTCGGGCTCGAGCTTTGCGATCGGGCACTGAACCACGTCGTAGAACGTCTCGAGAATCTTCTCGGTGCTGCTCAGCGACTCGTCCAGAGCGCGAAGGAAGACCGTTGCGGCGATCTTGGGAGACTGGTCGATTTTCATCGCCAGCACATCCTTCTTGGTCACTTCGAGTTCGATCCAGGAGCCACGCTCGGGGATGATCCGCGCTGAGTGAAGCGGGCGGTCGCCCAGATCCTGCGTGATACCGAAGTCGACGCCAGGCGAGCGGTGAAGCTGGCTCACAATGCAGCGTTCGGCACCATTGACGATGAACTCGCCACCGCCGAGCATGATCGGGATCTCGCCGAGGTAGATTTCCTCTTCGGGGATATCCGACACGCCCTCGCGGACAAAGCGCACGCCGATGCGGAACGGGCGGCCGTATGTCAGCCGCAGTTCCTTGCATTCGTCCGGCGTATAACGCGGCTTGTCAAGTTTGTAGTAGAGGTACTCGAGCCGCATCGTGCCGTCGTACGACTCGATGGGAAACACCTCTTTGAGAAGGCTCTCAAGCCCGACGGTGGGATCACGTTTGAGATGATCCTTGTCGAGTTGAATGAACCGTTCGTACGCGGTCTGCTGGACTTCCGTCAAAGCAGGCACTGGAAGGGCGTCGCCACGCTTTGAGAAGTTGCGCACCGTCATCGAAGTCATGCGGTCACCTCTGGAGAGTGAAGGGAACCTGTTTTTCCATCAACGAGGCGCTGAAAGACCCTTGGACCGCGGCCGTCCTGCCGATGAAAAAACGATGTAATGTTGATCAAACTGCCTCCGCCGAGCCCGGCAGTGTAGAGGAACGCCCAAAAAACCGCAACCGATTCTCGCAAGCAAAAGCCGTTCCGGAACCGACCGCGGATGGTGGCCCGCCGCCGGCTGGCCCGGCAGCGACGGAAGTCGTGGTGGCTCAGGGGGTTGAGGAGCCGCGGCGGCGGGGGACCGCCCCCGGGAGGGTGCCGCGGGGAGGGGCCTGCGGCTGCGAATCGTCCGATAACAGAATGGTGGCTGGGGGTGATGTGGGGCCTGCCGCTGCATTCTCGGACGTTGGTGGGCGGCGAGGGCCGGGTGCTGTGGCGGACCGTGTGCTGCGGCGGAACATCTGCTGTGGCCAGGGCGGTGTGGCGGACCCTGTGCTGCGGCCAGAGTGCTCTGGAAGGCCCTGCTCCGGGGGCGTAATTCCGTGATTGCTGCATCGTGGTGGGCAGTCGATCTGGTGTGAGCGACGCCGGGCCAACCATGCAACAGGCGGGCCCCAGATGGGACCCGCCTGTGTGTGCCATGTATGCGCCGCCCGAGGCGGCACGCGTCACTTGACGTTGACCGACGCGCCAGCCTCTTCGAGCTTGGCCTTGAGGTCGTTGGCCTCGTCCTCGGAGACCTTCTCCTTGATGGCCTTCGGTGCGGCGTCGACAATCTCCTTGGCTTCCTTGAGCCCCAGACCGGTCGCCTCGCGAACAGCCTTGATCACGGCGATCTTCTTGTCGCCGGCGGCTTCGAGGATGACGTCGAACTCGGTCTGCTCGGCTCCGCCGCCGTCGCCGTCGCCGCCACCAGCCGGGCCGGCCATCATGACGGCACCGCCTGCGGCGGGCTCGATGTTGTACGCGTCCTTCATGTAGTCAGCCAGGTCGACGGCTTCCTTGAGCGTCAGGCCGGCGATCTCGTCGCCGATCTTCGTGACCTTGGCATCAAACTCTTTGACAGCTGCTTCTTCGGACATGTGATTGAACTCCAGAACTCGGTGCTGCGCTTGAGAGGAGCCGCCGTGCGGCTTTTAACCCCGAGGGGCCAGTCCAGCGCGAATGTGTATCAGAACTAGGTGTCGGCTCAGCCGACCTTGGCGATCTCTTCGCCTTTCTCCAGGCGTTCCTGGATTTCCTTGACGATGCCCATGACGTTGCTTCCCGCACTCGTCGCGGCGCCGAGCACGTTGCCGGCGGGGGAGAGCACGAGTTGGACGACCTTCGCCTGTGCTTCGTCGCGGGTGGGGAAGGTGCTGAGTCGCTTGACGCCGTCGTGGCCGTCGAAGTACTCCCCGTCCAGGCAGGCGCCCTTCAGGTCCAGTTCCTTCACCTTTTTCGCCCAGTCGACGAGCGATCGAGCCACTTCGACGACCGAGTCGCCGCCGTAGCACATGGCGGAGGGCCCTTCCAGCCCAGGCACCAGTGCCTCCAGATCGGTGTCCTTGAAGGCGTCGCGGGCAAGCTTGTTGCGGACGACCGTGATGCGGATTCCGGAGGCGTGCAAGTCCTGCCTCATCGCGTTGTTTTCGTTGGCTTCAATGCCACGAATATCCACGAGCAGGGCGTTTGAAACGCCGTCGAAGCGGCGGCGATAGTCCGCCACCATCATGTTCTTGATTGGCTTGCTCATGAGACACTCACCTCCACGCCGGGCGTCATCGTGCCTGAAATCACGCACTTCTTCATGTAATGCCCCTTGACCGCGGCGGGCCGGAGCTTGTCGATCGTGTCGAGGAAGAACTGAAGATTCTCAGTGAGATCGGTCTCAGAGAAGCTCAGACGTCCAATCACAATGTGCAGGTTGCCGCCGTCATCGTTGCGGTACTCGCTCTTGCCCGCGGCGAACTCTTTGACGGCGGTAATCGGGTCGGGCGTCACAGTGCCGGCCTTGGGAGAGGGCATGAGCCCCTTGGGACCAAGCACTTTGCCCAACTGCCCGACGACCCGCATCATGTCGGGTGAGGCGATGGCGACATCAAAGTCGAACCAGCCGCCCTTGATCTTGTCAGCCAGCTCATCGCTGCCTGCCTCGACCGCGCCGGCAGCCTTGGCGTCTTCAACCTTGTCCGCCCCGCAGAAGCAGATGACGCGTGCCGTCTTGCCTGAGCCCTTGGGCATGGACAGGGCGCCACGCAACTGCTGGTCAGCCTGCCGCGGATCGATGCCCAGATGCAGGCAGCACTCAACCGTCTGGTCAAACTTCGCCGGCTTGAATGTCTTCAGAATCTGGACGGCTTCGGCCGCTGGATGGGGACCGGCGGCGGCCTCAGCGAGCTTGCGGTTCTCGTTGACGCGACCGGAGCGGGTCCGGCGTCGACGACGCGCGAGCCGCGCCTTCCATGCGGTGCGCTCTTCCGAAACCGGCGCGGCCTCCTGAGCTGCCGGGGCTTCGGTTGGTGTGGACGTGTCTTCGGTCGCCTCTGGTGTGGGGGTCGTCTCTTCGCTCACGCGTCACCTCCTTCGACCGTGATTCCCATCGATCGGGCGGTTCCTTCGATCATCAGCATGGCCGACTCGACCGTCGCTGCGTTGAGGTCGGCGAGCTTCTCCTCAGCGATGGCGCGGACCTGGTCCTTCGTCACCGTGGCGATGGGGTCCTGTGGGGTGCCCGCCCCCTTGTCGATGCCAGCCGCGTCCTTGAGGAGCGCGGAGGCAGGCGAACTCTTGAGCTCAAAGTCGAACGAGCGGTCCTGGTACACGGAGATCAGGCACGTCACGGCCTTGCCGTTCAGTTCCTTGGTTCGCTCATTGAAACTTTGAATGAATTGGCCCGGGTTGATGCCGTTGGCACCGAGGGCGGGGCCCAGCGGGGGGGCCGGGGTCGCCTGACCGCCGGGCGCGACGATCTTGAACTGCTTTTCAAGCTTCTTGGCCATGAAATCCTCCTGCCTCCCACCTCGCTCAAGTCCGGTGCCAGGCCGGGCGACCGAAAGCGAAGTGGTGAACGGCGCTGAATGTCGAGCCGCGAATGCTACCACAGCCGCCCGCCCCCGCCAAGCCGCCCCCTCGCCCCCCTGACCGCCGGTCACTTTATCCCCTTGTGGCAAAGGGGCTTACAAGATCGACACTCCTGTAAGTGCCTGTCGATACTGGAGATAAAGCGACCGGCGGTCAGGGGGCTGCGACGGCGAGGAAGGCGTTGATGCCGACGGAGATTGCGTCGTCGTTGAAGTCGAAGTTGGGGTGGTGGAGGCTCGGCATGAAGTCCTGGCCCTCCGGCAGCAGCCCGATCGTAAAGAAGCACGCGGGGATGGCCTGCCCGTAATAGGAGAAGTCCTCCCCTCCCATGACCGGTGCCATGGTCTGCACGGACTCGCGGCCGAATCGCGCTGAAACCGCGTCGTCCCATTCCCGAAAGGCATCCGCGTCATTTCGCGTCACTGGATAGCCGTCCTTCCAGTCAATGGACGCCTCGCACCCGTGCGCCGCTGCGACCTCGTGCAGTACCCGGTCAAACCGCTCGTGCAACACGACGCCTGCCTCTTCTTCGAGGAACCGTGTGGTGCCCTGGAGGAAGACGGAATTCGGAATGATGTTGTGCGTTGTGCCGCCCTCGATTCGGGTGATTGAGAGGACGCCACCTTGCACCGGGTCGACACCGCGCGACACCACGTGTTGGGCAGATTGAATGACGGCGGCGGCTGCGGCGACCGGGTCAACACACAGGTGCGGCATCGCCGCGTGCCCGCCTTTGCCCGTGATGCGGGCTTCAAAGCCGTCAGCGCAGGCCAGGATGGGGCCGGGTCTGGACGCCAGCGTGCCGAGCGGGAGGCTCGGCCAGCCGTGCAGCCCGAAGATGCGGGTGACTGGCGGGCCCAAAACAGACCCGTCAAGGCAGCCTTCTTCCACCATCCGCTTGCCGCCGGCACCGCCTTCTTCAGCGGGCTGAAAGATGAGCGTGACATCACCCGGCAGCGAGCCTGTCTTTGAGCGTTCGGCCAGTTCACGGGCAACGCCGATCAGGATCGTCGTGTGTCCGTCGTGTCCGCACGCGTGCATACGCCCCTCCGTCGCGGATGCGTACGGCAGCCCGGTTTGCTCCTGAATCGGGAGTGCATCCATGTCGGCCCGGAGCGCCAGTGGGGGGGCGTCACCACCTGGGACATGGGCAAGGACACCTGTTCCGCCTGCGAGCCCGGACTTGAACGCCACGCCTGCCTCTGCGAGTTCCCGCTGCACAACCTCGCTGGTTCGATGCTCTTCGTATCCGAGTTCGGGATGTTGGTGCAGATCGTGGCGAATGTCGACAAGCGGGGTGGGCATGGCGGGATCCCTTTGGTTGGGGGGCCATGATAGGGGCCGCGGCCGGGCCGCCCGGCGACCGCGCCTCCGGCGGCAGCGTGAATTGCTTCCAGAGCGAACTACTTCCTGAGCGCATGCCAGCCGCGGGCCACACGGCCGCGGTTGACACGTTCGAAGGCGCCCGGGTCATGTCGAATGAGCCGCACGAGTTGCGACATGGACACCTGCAGCGTGCCGGCCGCGCCCCCGACGTCCCAGGCTCTGGCTTCAACAACGTCCATTGCTTCGGCGAGCAGTGGGGGATAGTCGGCGTGCGTGGGGCTGACCGACATCTTGTCACCTTGCCGCCGCTGTTCCCACAGCACGCTCGGGCGATACCGATTGGTGTCAATCCGCCGTCGGACGCGCCGCGCCAGCTTCAGGCGAAGACGTCTCCAGGCGACGCGTCGGTTGTCCTGTTGGCTTCGCCGCTCCGCGGCAACGACCTCAACGCCGGTCGGGACATGCCGCAGGTGTACGGCCGAGTCTCGACGATTGCGATGCTGCCCGCCCGGCCCGCGCTGCCGACCGAAGGTCTCTTCCGATTCGTTCCGCAGCGCGTCGTCGTCCAGACACGACGGATGCGTTCCAGTGACGATGATCGGAGCCGCTGGCCCTGCCGGTGGATCGCTCACGCCGCGTCTCCCACGGGGGATCGGGCGATGGCCTGCAGGTCGAGACCGTCGGTCCGCCCGCTGCTCACGAGCAACGACCCGAGTCCGGCAATCATCGCGGCATTGTCCACGCAGTACTTCATGGGCGGAAGCCTCAACGGCACGTCCTTCGATTGGGCGAGGGCTTCAAGGCGAGATCGAAGCAGCGTGTTCGCCAGCACGCCACCTCCGCCGCACAGGCTCCGCGCCTCGGTGCGATCGAGCGCCCGTTCAACGCCATCGACCAACGCGCTCACCGCGCACCGCTGAAAGCTCGCCGCGAGATCGGCCCGACGATCGGCGTCACAGTCGGCGATACTTCGTGGGAAGACGCTCTGGCGTCCGCGGCCCGTGGGCGTGCCACGGACTGCGTACAGCAGTGCAGTCTTCAATCCTGCAAAGGAGAAGTCCAGGCGGTCCTTTCCGAGACGCGCGATCGGCAGGTCGACCGCGCGGTCGTTCCCGCGGGCTGCGAGTCTCTCGATGGCCGGCCCGCCCGGATACCCAGCCTCCAACATCGTGGCGGCCTTGTCGAATGCCTCGCCGACCGCGTCGTCGATGGTTCCCCCGAGGAGCGTGGCCTCGAGCGGCCCGGTCTGGTGATACACCGCCGTGTGGCCCCCCGACGCGAGTATCGATACCGCCGGAAAGGCAATCTCGCCATCATCCAGAGACGGCGCGTGCAGGTGGGCCAGCAAGTGGTGGACGCCGACAAGGGGCACATCCAGGCTCCACGCCAGCGCTTTGGCCGCGCTGACGCCGACGAGCAGCGAGCCGATCAGCCCGGGCCGGTTTCCAACCGCAATGGCCTCGATGTCAGACAGCGAAACGCCCGCCTGACGGACCGCTTCCGTGATCACGGGTGTGAGCCGCTGAAGGTGCGCTCGGCTTGCAATCTCCGGAACGACTCCGGCGTACAAGGCATGGAGGTCATGCTGCGTGGCAATCACGCTCGATCGCACACGCTGGGGGCCGTCCGTGACGGCCGCAGCCGACTCGTCGCAACTCGTCTCAATCCCAAGGGTCAGCGGCATGCCGGTGGCACTCAGCCTTCATCAGCCGTGGTCGACTCTGCGGCATCGTCAGTGTCCACCGGTACCAGTTCCACCGCGTCCAGACTTGAGCGAATGTTCTCGCCCTCGGCCACACGCCAGGTTCCAACCACGCGGCCGCCCTTGTCCCGGATCACAATCTCGGCGCCGCTCACATCGACATCGTCCGGAAGTCCCACCAGCCCGCGGTCGACGGTTCGTTCGCTTCCCTGGAGCCGCAGGATCTCTTCCTGCAACTCGATGAGGTGTTTGGCAATCGCTTCCCGCTGATCAAGCGCCGCATCGAGTTCGGCCTGCAGCGGGGGGTAGGCGGGATCTTCGTCCGATTCCAGCGCCGGCCAGGCACCGTGCTCGCTGTGGTGACGTAGCAACGCCACTGCCTCGGCAAGCGCAGCGTCGCCGAACTCGTCGCGAAGCCAGGTGTCGTCGAGGATGTCAGGAACTTCAGGCTCGTCAGGCGTGATCGCGTCCCAAGTCCAGCGGTTGGTCAGCCGGGCACGTTTGGCGTCGAAGTCTTCGGGCACCACGCACCCTAGAGATGGGTCGACCCCCCAGACCGCGTCCGGGTCACCCTTTCTGCGATGCAGGTTGCGACCGCTGGGCAGGTAGTAGTAGGCCGTAGTGAACTTGAGCATGCCGTGATCCCCGTCCAGCGGACGCACCTCCTGGACGGATCCCTTTCCGAATGACCGCTCGCCCACAATCAGCGCCCGATTGTTGTCGCCCAGTGCGCCGGCGACGATTTCGCTCGCGGAAGCCGACTGCGCGTCGATGAGCACGGTGAGCGGAATGTCTTCAAGTGCGTGCCCTCGCTTGGCGGGGAAGGTGCGCCGCTCTGAGGCGCGGTCCTCTCGCTCAGGTGCGATGCTCACGATGTCGCCGTCTGCGAGGAACAACTCCGCCATGTCCACGGCGGCAGGAAGTGCGCCGCCGGGATTGCCGCGGAGGTCCAGGACCAGTCCTTGCAAGCGGCCGCTGCTCTTGAGGGGCGACAGGGCGGCGACGAGTTGCGGGACGGTGTCGCCCGTGAACTGATCGACACGCACGTAGGCGATGCCCCGAGCCTCGTCCACCAGAAACCGCCACTGGCGATCCCGACGCATCAGGCCCGACACGGTGGGGGCCGCGATGGGCCGTCGAATGACCGCCAGCGTCTCTTCGGTGTCATCAGTGTGGAGGACCGTCACATCGACGGTCGAGCCGGGCGGGCCGAGCAGGTGATCAATGCAGTCCTGGACCGGTTGGTCCAGCGTGTCGAATTCATCAATCTTCAGCACGATGTCGCCCGCGCGGACGCCCGCCTCAAGTGCAGGAGAACCGTCCATGGGCGAGAGGATCCTGAGCCGGCCCTCGTGGCCGCGGACGTGGGCGCCGATGCCGGTGTAGTGCCCGCTGAGATCCTTGCGAAAGTCATCCGTGTCCTCCGGTGGCACGTAGATGGTGTAGGGGTCGTCAAGGCTCTCAACCAACGCGGCGATCGTTGCCTGCTGCATGGCTGCCTCGTCGGGGGGCTCAACGTAGTGGTCCATCAGGATCGATCGCGTGTCAATGATGGGTCCGAACCAGTCGTAATGCCGGGCTCGGCCAGCGATGGCCTGGGGAAGTTCGGCGATCAGAAGGGCCGCCAGCGCCAACAGCGTCACCGGTGCAATGATTTGTCTGATATTCATGGGAGCAGGACCTCGATACTCGTTGTCAGTGTCATACGATCGGTGCCGTGCGGAGTTCTCCACGCGGAGCACACGCATCCTATCCAGCAGTCGGAGGGCCGGTTCCTACCCATGTCACAGGTGCAGCGTGAACAGCTCAAGGTGGCCCGCGAGCGAGCCGTCCTTGTCGCCGTTCGCCTTCCGGGCGATCGTCTGGACCTTGAGGCACGGCTGGAGGAACTCTCGGCACTCGCACTGACGGCCGGGGCCGACGTCGTCGGAATGCTCTCCCAAAGGCGGTCCAAGCCGGTTGGGCGGACGTTCCTGGGCAAGGGCAAGGTTGAGGAACTGGGGCTGTTGATCAAATCTGTGAAGGCGACCATCGCCATCTTTGATCATGACCTCACGCCAGCGCAGATTCGCAATCTGGAAAGGGCGATGTCCGTCAAGATCATCGACCGAAGCGAACTGATTCTCGACATCTTCGCGCGACGCGCCACCACGCATGCAGCGCGGCTTCAGGTCGAAATCGCTCAACTCGAGTACACCTATCCGAGGCTTCGCGCCATGTGGGACCACCTCGGGCAGGTGACGGGCGGTGCGCCGGTCGGCATCGGGACGCGAGGACCCGGCGAGCAGCAACTCGAGATTGACCGCCGGCTCGTGCAGCGGCGGCTGAAGCGACTGCGTCAGGAGTTAGATGGCATTCACGCCCGCAAGGCCCGGGAAGTCACCCACCGAAATGAAGATCACTACACGGTGGGACTGGTTGGATACACCAACGCAGGCAAGTCGAGCATGTTCAACCGGCTGACGTCGGGTGGAGCATTTGCGCATGACAAGTTGTTTGCAACGCTCTCGACCCGCGTCGAGCAGTGGACTCTGGGGGACGGCAACGCCGTGCTGCTCAGCGACACCGTCGGGTTCATTCGCGACCTTCCTCACCACCTCGTGGCGTCGTTCCGTTCAACGCTGGAAGAGACTGTTCAGTGCGACCTGCTTCTGGTGGTCGTTGACGTATCCGACCCGACAGCGAAGCAGCAGTTTGACGCGGTGCTCGAGACGCTCGATGAGATTGGTGCCCGGGACCAGCCGCGGCAGCTCGTGCTCAACAAGGTGGATCGGCTTGATCGATCAGACTCGCTGCTCTCGTGGCTCGCGGCCCACCCGGATGCGCTGCCGGTCAGTGCCGAGAGCGGGGAGGGGCTCGATCGACTGGCCGAGATCGTTCGCGATCATGCCGTCGGTCCTCAGCGAGAACTGAGTCTGACGGTCGCCACGGCCAATGCCCGGGCCGTCGACTTTCTGGAGCGACGCACGCCCGTGTCTGACCGTGTGTATGGCGACGGCGTGGTGACCCTGCGAACCTCGCTCGGTGCGCGGCAGGCTCAGCAGTTGCTCTCCCGGGGTGGGCCGGTCCAGGTCGATGGGGTTCCGCTGGCCGACCTGCTCGATTCCCTCTGGCCCGAGCCCATGGTGGTGGGCGATACCTGCCGGGTCCCGCCCCACCGACTGCATCCGGCCGATGGATGGGCGGGCGGATGAGCGAAGGCGGTCTGTCCGGGTTTGAGAAGGATCTTCATCCCGATCTGGTCGCTCGGGTTCGGCAGTGGGCCGGCGTACCTGGGCTGTGCGGACTTCTGGAATCACTTGAGTCCCAGAAGCGCAGGCGACCCTTTATGGACCACTGGATCGAAGCGATGGTGGCCGACCGACTGTACCGAAGGGGTGCCGAGCTTGAAACCGAAGTCCAGACGCCGGCAGGCCGGACGTGCGACTTTCGGGTCAGGTGTGATGGTCACGAGTGGTTTCTTCACGTCAAGCGGCTTCGCGATGACCGGGCAGGGGGCCGCAAACTCCACATCTCCCCGAGGCTTCGCGTGCTTGAGCACATTCAGCGGCCCTTCATGGTGCGGGTCCGATGGGCGGATGGATTGGATGACGACTCCATGCAGCAACTCGTCGTCCGTGCAAGCGACTTCCTTGCCATGGCCAAGGTCGGGGACGAACTGACGGTCCGCGACGAAACCGGGTTCGAGGTCGGCGCCGTCCGCGTGGTCGGGCCGTGGGAGGGCCCGCACGTCTCTCTGGCGATCGGGCTGCCCGGGGGGTTCATTGACGAGACATCCCGACTTCGGCGGCTGCTCGACAAGGCCTACCGCCAGTTCATGCCTCGCCGGGACAATGTGGTACTCGTGGCCGGGTCCAGAATGGACGAAGCGATCGACTTTGAGTCCGCCGTGCTCGGCGCGACGGAGGAGCGGTGGGATGCGCACCCCGGCAAGGGGGGCCGGCCACCTTTGGGGCGGGCCGCTGACGGCTTCTGGGCGGGCTCAAGCCGGCCCGAATCGAGAATCTGCGCATGGTGTCTGGCAAATCCCGCTGATGAGGCCTTGCGAATCGACCTGCACCTGCGGGAAGATCCCCGCCCGGACCCAGCGCTCGCGGCATCGGTGCTGCACTTGCTGTCGGATCCGGGTGACGACGGCTCAGTCTGAACGAGGAACCTATGCACGACCCCCGAATGACAACCCTCGCGGACCTTCTCACCGGTCACTCAACCGCAGTGGAGCCAGGTGAACATCTGCTCATTGAGGCCTTCGATGTACCGGAGGCCATGGTGGTCGAACTCGTCCGCTCCTGCAGGCGGCGTGGCGCCCACCCGCATGTCGCCATTCGAAGCAACCGCGTGATGCGAGCGCTGGTCGAGCAGGGCGACGATGCCCAGTTTGATGTCCTTGCCGCCGGCGACCTGGAACGCATGAAGCGAATGGACGCCTACATCGGTCTTCGGGGCGGCCACAACATCAATGAACTGTCCGGGGTTGATGACGACCGCATGAAGGCGTGGGGAGCCCGCTACATGCAGCCGGTGCACATGAAGCAGCGTGTCAACCACACGCGGTGGTGCGTGCTCCGTTGGCCGACTCCTTCGATGGCCCAACTGGCAGGCACGTCGACGGAAGCGTTCGAGGACTTCTACTTCAACGTCTGCACCCTGGACTATGCGGCCATGGCGGTTGCTGCGGAGAAGTTACGCGACCGAATGAATGCTGCCGACCGAGTGCACATCAAGGGCCCCGGCGACACCGACCTTCGCTTCTCCATCAGGGACATCCCTGCCGTTGCCTGCACGGGTTCGCACAACATTCCGGACGGCGAGTGCTTTACCGCGCCCGTTCGAGACTCGGTTGATGGTGTGATTCACTTCAACACACCAACCGTGTATCAAGGAACGACCTTCCGCAATGTTCGCCTGGAGTTTGAACAGGGGAAGATTGTCGGGCACGACGCGGAAGTCGGCGCCGATCGGCTGGCGTCCGTGTTCAGTGCGGACGAAGGCGCGAAGCATGTGGGCGAGTTTGCCATCGGGTTCAACCCGCATGTGCTGGAGCCGATGATGGACATTCTCTTTGACGAGAAGATCGCCGGGTCGCTGCACTTCACGCCAGGGCAGGCCTACGAGGACGCGGACAATGGAAACCGGAGCGACATCCATTGGGATCTGGTCCTGATTCAACGTCCTTCCTATGGCGGAGGTGAGATTCTCTTCGACGACGAGGTGATTCGCCGGGACGGCGAGTTTGTCCCCGAATCGCTGCAGCCCCTCAATGCCGATCGGCTGATCGGGGGCTGAGCCGTCGTTGGCGGACCCGCAAGAGCGCGGGCAGGACCGTCCATGACGCTGCGAGCGTGACCGCCAGTCCGACCACCATGACGATGGCCAGTGATCGGATGCCGCGATGCTCGGCAATCATCAACGCCCCGAAGCCGATGGCCGTGGTTACAGTCGTCATCAGAATGCCGCTCCCCGTGCCGCCCCAGAGGCCCGGCGGCCGGACCTTCGGATTGCTCTTCCAGCGATGCACGACATGCACACCGCTGTCGACGCCGATACCGAAGATCAACGGGAGCACCATCAGGTTGGCAAAGTTGAGATTCAGGTCCACCAGTGCCATGAATCCGAAGGTGCAGGGGAACCCGATGAACACGGGCAGCATGGCGCCAAAGGCGTCGGCAATGCTCCGGAAGTCCAGCAGGAGCAGGATCAGCACAACGGCCATGGCAAGCAGCCCCGAAGTGACATAGGCGCGGACAATCAATCTGGATGACTCATAGATCTGCACGGGTGGTCCGAGTACGTCTGGCGCCACGGTTCTGACGGCTTGCACAAACGCGCCCAGTCTGTCCGGCTCGAGGATGGATCGCTCGGACACCACCGGTGCCACGCGGAGCAGCCACGCGCCATCTGTACCGATCCACTGCGAGCGGAGGAGCGGAGGCAGGTCGGACGCTCCGGGTGGGGGGGCGGCGAGGGCTTCGTCAATCCACGTTGCGGCGGGCGTCGCGGAAGCCGCCCAGGCGGCATTGAGCCGATCAATGCGTGCGGTTCGCGCCGCAAAGTCCCGGTCCAGATCGTGCCACGACTGCACGGCAGCGTCGAGTTCGGACACGAGCGGTGCAAAGCCCGGCTCCTCTGTCGACGCGGCTCGCAGCCGATCGCGAAGCGTCGAGAGCACGGTCGGAACGAAGCCGGCGTTGTCTGGCGCGGTTGCGGGGGAGGCTCCGGCTTCTCGAACCCTTGCCACCGCTGCCTGCCGCGCTGCGAGGTCCGGTGGGAACAGCACGCCCATGCCGGTTACCTCCTGGACGTCTGCAACTGTTCGCAGTGCCTGCGTGAGCCGGGCAGCGTCGTCTGCATCGGTCAGCACCAGACCGCTCCAGAGATCTGCGCCCGGTGCCTCGGCCAGTCGCCGCTGCCATGTCACTGCCTCCAGACCAGCTGGTTGCAGGTTCATGATGTTCGAGTCGTACCGCAGCCGCGTCGATGCGACGATGGCCAGGGCCGTGACGATGCCGCCGATCAGCAGCACGGTGCCCGCCCGCCTGTGCAGTGGCCGCACGAGTCTTCGAAGCGCGTTGACGCCCACAGGCCGCATCACGCCAACGTCCGCCCGCCACCGCTTCGAGCAGGCGAGCATGGCCGGGAACGCGCTCATGATGGCGATCAGGCACAGGATGACGCCGCCCGCCGCAATGACGCCCATTTCAGCGACGCCGAGGAAGGCGCTGAAGGCGGTGCACCCGAAGGCTGCAGCCGTCGTCAGGGCGCCTGTGAGCAGCCCGGGGCCGACATCGCGAAACACCCGGCTCATCGCGTCGGGCAGTTGGTCATGGGCGTCTTCGATCGCCTGCAGCCGCGTCACGAGGTGCAGGGCGAAGTCGATACCGAGTCCGATGAGAATGGCGGAGAACACCATGGACAACAGTTGAAGGTGCCCGATCGACACGGCGACCCAGCCGAAACTCCAGGCGATGCCGATGACGAGGGACCCCGCAGCCATCAGGGGCAGGCGGATCCGGCGAAACGACGTGATGAGCATCAGCGTGACGAGTCCGAATGCAACCAGAGAAGCGATCGTGGAGTCCTGGGTGGCCTGCGTTGTTTCGTCTGCTTCAATGGCAGGGATGCCCGTGACGCCCCAGGGAATATCTGCTGCGTCACGGGACGCCAGCCAGTCGCGCACATCACGGCGAAGTTCTGCCAGCGGCGCGGCCGGTCCGTCAATCGCGCCATCCTCGGACGCGGCAAGGGACACAAGAATCAGGCGGATGCGGCCGCCACCCGCTGCGAGCGGCTGCCAGCGGTCGGCGGGCTCGTTGAGCAGGTCAAAGTGAACCGGTCGCCCGGCCACGGCGTCAATCCATGGCTCCAGTGACGCGCTCAGGGCGGCGGGGTCGACATCCTCCTGCGACCCTTCAAACTGCAGCATCGTGACAAGTGCTGCGGCCGCCGAGCCTGCGGCGGTGAGGTCGCGGCCTCGCTCCAGGTCACGAAGCGTCGTGTCGAACTCCTGGCGGGTTCCAGTTCGCCACAGTCTGGGGCCGGCCTCGGATGCCGGGAACCCCGCGTCTGCGGCAGTGACGGTCGGCGACGCCGCCACATGCGTTGCGAGGTCCCGCGCCAGCGCGTTGATCGCGACGTCGTCGGCCTCGCCTTCAAGACAGATGACCACGTCGCTCCACCGCGGGAAGTCGGCGCGGTAGGCGGCGTACCGCTTGGCCCATGCCAGATCCTGCGACATGAGCGCGTTGCGATCCGGGTTGATTTCGATGGTGGCCACCGCCACGGCGAGCGATGCCACGGCCGCCAGGCAGCAGACGGTCAGCGTCCAGCCGGGGTGGCTGGTGACGGCCCGGCCCCAGCGTTCGAGCAGCCGATCGCGGAAGTGCTGATGCATGGAAGGGCGGAGGCTACTTCGCCCGGCGGCACTTTGTGCCCCTGCCGCACAGACCGCACGATTGAACCGCGGGCTGCGGGCGGGCACAAAATGAGGCGGCTCGGCTACAGGCGGCCCCGGTGATGGCCGAAGCAGGTGCAGACCCACAAGGGAGGCAGGACGCCATGACCGCACCGCTTGGACATCTTCTCGTTCGCAATGGCGTGCTCAATGACGGGCAGGTCCGACGGGCCCTCGACGAACAGGCACGTACGGGCGTGCCGTTCGGGGTGGCCTGCGAGCAACTCTTTTCGATCGATCCACGGGACATCGAAGATGCTTGGGCCGATCAGTACGCAGGCCTGACGCGGACGGTGGACCTCCGAAGCGAGCAGGTCGATCCTGCCGCGACTGGCATCGTCGAGCGGCGACAGGCGTGGCAGTTTGGCGTCTTCCCGGTCCGCTGGGACGGGGGCGAGTTGATGGTGGCGACCACGTCGAGCCTGCTCGTGCGGGCGCACCGATTCATGAGTCGCCACCGGAGCGACCCGGTCTACTTTGTCATGACCTCGCGGGAGGGATTGGTCGACGCGCTTCAAAGGGCCTATCCGCTCCCCGGCGCGGTCCTTCCGCGGCCATGCCGCCGCGGCGACCGATCTGCAGCCTGACCTTGCCCGTGGTCCCGCTCGCCTGTACGCTGTGCCGCCTCCGGCGAGGTAGCTCAGTTGGTAGAGCACGGCATTGAAAATGCCGGTGTCCCCGGTTCAAGTCCGGGTCTCGCCATTTCCGGGTGTTCCCATTTTTCTTGCTTGCTCGTGCGGCGGCCTGCCGGCCTCCTCAGACTGGTCCCCTCGAACGGGTCCCCTCAACCTGATCCCTTCAAGCAGGCCCTCACCCGCCACGGGCAAGGCAACGCGTTCGTTGCGGCGCCTTCCGGGCTGCATGGGCAGGCGATTCCGCTCACCGCATCCTGGCCCGTCCTAGCGCGGCGCGATTCGCCTGGCCGGAGGCTCCACACGCACGTCAGCCAGGGCCGGGAACGACGCCCGCCAC
Source organism: Phycisphaerales bacterium (assembly GCA_030748575.1). Classification (GTDB taxonomy): domain Bacteria; phylum Planctomycetota; class Phycisphaerae; order Phycisphaerales; family SM1A02; genus UBA12567. The sequence goes on from JASMLR010000002.1 coordinate 223,975, forward strand.
GCGCGGATCGCGTCAACGTCAATCTCTGACGTGACGACCTCGGGTGCCGCGCCGCCTTCGGCCAGAATGATGCCCTGGTGGTCGACGATCAGAGATCCGCCCCCATACTCCCGATGTGGGTCGCGTCCGGTTCGATTACACGCGATGACCGCCGCCTGATTCTCGATGGCTCGTGCCATGGACAGGGTTCGCCAGTGATGTCCTCGGCCGCTCGGCCAATTCGCGATCACCGCGAAGACCTCCGCCCCGGCCGCGGAGGCCGCGCGGAACGACTCCGGAAAGCGGAGGTCATAACAGATCAGGGGGCAGAAACTGACGCCGTCGATTTCAAACACGGTGGCTGCCTCGCCGCCCTGATAGGCCCGCTGCTCCTGTCCGGCGGTATAGGGGTGGAGCTTCTCCGCGGTGCCTACCAGCGTGCCGTCAGGCGATGCCAGGCCTGCGACATTGCGGCCGGCGGCTTCGCGCCGCTCAGGCCAGCCATGCAGGACCCAGCATTGGAGGTCGGCCGCCAGCGACGTGGCCCAGGCGGCGGATTGGTCGTCGACGATCCGGTCCAGGGCGAGGCTGAATCCCACATCACCCAGTTCCGGCAGGACGATCAGATCGCCCTGGCGGACATCCGCCGTGGCGATCAGGGCCTCTGCGGTGGCGTGGCTCGCCTGCTTGTCCTCCCAGGCGATGTCGTACTGGATGCAGTGAATTCGCATGAGGGAGGGGCCGATAGGACGCGGAGGCAAGAAGGGCGACCGACGGGATTTGAACCCGCGACATCCTGGACCACAACCAGGTGCTCTACCCCTGAGCTACGGTCGCCAGTGCAGCCCGGCAGGGTACCCGCTCAGGGACCCTGATCGCCATCCTTCACGCCTGTTTTTTGAGGTGCGGAGGGGGTCGGTTCGATACACTTTCCCTCTTGTCCCCATTTCGGCCCTGCGTGAAGCGGGCCGATTCGATCGGAGCGAAGATCATGCCCACCGCACCTGCCGCCTCGCCCGCCTTCTCGACCACAGTTCACGCCAACAGGCCCGCAGCATGGCTCATTGAAGAAGCCATCAAGCGAGGTGAAGGGGTACTCGCCGCCAACGGCGCGCTCGCGGTTGACACGGGCGAGCGTACGGGCAGAAGCCCGAAGGACAAGTACCTCGAAGATACGCCGGGCATTCATGACTCCATCGACTGGGGCGCCGTCAACAGGCCCATCGATCCAGAGCAGTTTGCCGAGCTTGAGCAGATGGCGATCGAACATCTGAATGGCCGGGAGTCGCTGTATCGGTTTGATGGCTACTGCGGCGCCGACCCCGAGTATCGCCTCAAGGTCACCGCCTGGACCGAGTTCGCGTGGCATTGCCAGTTCGCTTCGACATTGTTCATCAAGGCCGCAGTTGAAGAACTTCCCGACTTCGACGCGGACTGGACGATTCTCAACGCAGCAACGCTCCAGATTGATGACTGGGAATCGCGCGGGTTGAATGGCCCGGTGGCGATCATTCAGTCGCTGGAGCAGAAGAAGGTCATCATTCTCGGGACTGAGTATGCCGGCGAGATGAAGAAGTCCATCTTCTTCGCCATGAACTATGACATGCCCGATGTCGACGTGTTCCCGATGCACTGCTCGGCCAACGTTGCGGCGGCTGACGAATCCAACGTCGCGCTCTTCTTCGGCCTCTCGGGTACCGGCAAGACGACCTTGTCGGCCGACCCGGACCGCCCCCTCATTGGAGACGATGAGCACGGCTGGTCGGACCGCGGCGTCTTCAACTTTGAAGGTGGCTGCTATGCCAAGTGCATCAAACTGACTGAGGAAGGCGAGCCCCAGATCTGGAACGCCATCCGGTTCGGCTCGGTCCTCGAGAACACCGTGCTTGACGATCAGAGCCGCGTCCCGGACTACGACCGCTCGGACAAGACGGAGAACACACGGGTGACGTATCCGGTGGAGTACATCCCCGGCGCGAAGATCCCGTCGATGGGATCGCACCCGAAGAACGTGATCTTTCTCACCGCCGACGCCTTCGGAGTTCTTCCGCCGGTGTCGCTGTTGACCCGTGAGCAGGCGATGTACTACTTCGTCAACGGTTACACGTCGAAGCTGGCCGGAACCGAGGCTGGCGTCACCGAGCCACAGCCGAACTTCAGCCCGTGTTTCGGTGGACCATTCCTTCCCCGGCCGCCCATGGTCTACGCCACCTGGCTTGACCGGCGTGTCCGTGAGCAGGGGGCCAACGTCTGGCTGCTCAACACGGGATGGACCGGCGGTGCCTACGGCACCGGCCACCGGTTCAAGTTGCCGTGGACGCGAGCCTTCGTCTCCGCGATCCTTGACGGCTCGCTGCAGCATGCGACCTGGACCGCGGACCCGATCTTTGGGCTGCGGACGCCGGACGCGTGCCCAGGCGTGCCCAGTGACGTGCTGGTGGCGCGTCAGACCTGGGCGGACACGGCCGCCTATGACGCCGCCGCCACCGATCTGGCCGCGAGGTTCAGGGCCAATGATGCCGCGTACGCGTTGGCCGATGAGGTCAGAGCGGCCGGCCCGACCTGCTGACCGCTCGCCATCTGCCAGCTCAGGGGGGCAGGGCAGCCGCCCGCGGGCCCGATATGGCCAGCAAGGCGAGGGCCTCCCGGGGCCGGGCCTCGCATCACGCGAATCTCATTATAGGCCATCCTCCGCCGCGAACCCGCTTTTTCGGTCGTTGCGTGGGGGTGGGTCGTTCCAATCATGCATGAAATGCGGATTCTCTCGACTGTTCTCGAAAGAAGTGTCGGTCCGAATGAACTGTCCATTCGTACGAACCGATGCAGGTCGCGGGACATATGAGTTCCCAACCGCTGACGAGGACCCCACATTCCATGACAATGTTCGACAAAGACGTATTCACCACCGGCGAAGTTGCCAAGATCTGCAATGTCGCAGCCCGAACCGTGAGCAAGTGGTTCGACTCGGGCCAGTTGCAGGGCTACAGAATTCCGGGCTCCAAAGACCGCCGCATTCCCGTGGCCAACCTCATGCAATTCATGAAGTCACACGGCATCCCACTGGACGGTCTGATGTCCGGGGCAACCCGTGTACTCATCTGCGATACCGATCAATCGGTGTGCGATACGCTCGGCCAGGTGCTGGGCGATGAGACCAACTACGACGTCCGCACGTGCTCCGACCAGTTTGCACTCGGCGTTGAGTGTGAACGGTTCCGACCGCATGTGGTGCTGGTCGACATGGGCCTGCCGAGTTTCGACGCTTCAGGTTTCATGAAGTCGGTTCGGGGCGTGGACGATCTCAGCGGTACCCGTGTCGTCGCCATGTGCGGTGGCATGACCGATGGCCAATCCGCGTCGCTGGGCCGCTTCGGCTTCGACGGCTCGCTCCGTAAGCCCTTCACGGTCAGGCAGGTCATTGACTGCATCGAGCAGGCCAACGCCGTCGTCTGACCCACGCGTTTCAATTCAACGACTCACCATGCGGGAGTTCGGCCTCGGCCGGGCTCCCGTGTGGCTGCGCGGGCGGCCACCCCATCCCGGCACGCCCTGCGGCTCGTCTACCATGCTTCCGTGCGGATATCGACTCCGAGATTCGACCCAACGGTCGGCGACGTGGCCGGCAACGCTCGCTTGATGCTGGAGTGCGCCGAGTCGGCGGTCGCCGCCGGCGCGCATGTCCTGCTCTTGCCTGAACTAGCCATGAGCGGCTATCCCCCTCGGGACTTGCTGCTCCGCGAAGGCTTTGTTGCTTCGTGCGAAGCGGAACTCGATCGGCTCGCATTGATGCTCCCGCCGGAACTGCTTGTGCTGGTAGGCAGCCCGGTTCGCGGCGGCGGCCCGCTCGTTCACAACGCCCTGGTCGGCCTGCGCGGCGGCGAACGGGTGGTGACCGCGGTCAAGCGGTTGATGCCGGACTACGACGTGTTCGACGAGGATCGGTGGTTCGCTCCCGGGCACGAGGCGGCCGTCGTGGAACATCGCGGCCTTCGGTTGGGTCTGCTCGTGTGCGAAGATCTCTGGCAGGGGGGCGATGCCGAAGTGGATGTGTTCTGGCCATGTGATCCGGTCGCTGAACTGCTCGCGGCCGGGTGCCATGCGTTGTTGGCGGCGTCGGCAAGCCCGTGGGTCGCCGGTGGCAAAGGGCAGCGGCAGATCGAACGCGTGCGAAGCGTGGCAGCAGCGGGTGGCGTGGACGTCGTGGCCGTCAATCAGGCGGGTGCCAACGATGACCTGGTGTTCGGGGGTGAAGTCGTGCATGCTGGCGGTGATGGACGCCTGCGGTCCGGCCGGTTCCCATTCTGCGCTCGTGACCACGAGTTGGTCATCCAGTTCGGCGGCCCGCCCGCCGACGTCCAACCTCCCTGGCCGGACGACCTGGTCAGACCCTTTGCCCTTCGGGAAGCAATTCGTGGCTATGTCGGCAAGACCGGCAGCCACGGCGTGCTGGTCGGATTGAGTGGAGGCATCGATTCGGCGGTCACGGCGGCGCTGGCCGTTGCCGCGATCGGACCGCATCGCGTCCGGGGTGTGGCGATGCCCTCGCGGTACTCATCGGACGCGAGCCTGGAGGATGCGCAGGCGCTGTGCGAGGCCCTCGGCATGAATGCCCCGGATGTACTGGCCATCGAGCCCGCGCATGATGCCGCTCGGAAGACGCTCGAGGCCGCCGCGATCGACGTCTCCGACGGTGACCTCACGGACCAGAACATTCAGGCGAGGGTGCGCGGGCAGTTGCTGATGGCGATGTCCAATGCGCTCGGCTCGCTTGTGTTGCCGACGGGAAACAAGTCCGAACTCGCCGTCGGGTACGCGACCCTCTATGGGGACATGTGCGGCGCGCTGGCCGTGCTTGGAGATGTTCGGAAGACGGAGGTTCAGGCGATGGCGGCCGCGATGAACGCGCAGCCACATCTGCTGGGCTTTGAGCGTCCGCCCATTCCGGTTCGGACGATCGATCGCCCGCCCTCTGCGGAGTTGGCGCCGGACCAGCGGGACGATGACAGCCTGCCTCCCTACGACGTGCTGGACGGGATCATCGAGCAGATCGTGGATTGGGACCGGTCGGTGGAAGCGGCGGCGGAGACGCTTGGGCTCGACGCCGAGTTTGTGGCGACCTGGGCCAGGCGGATTGATCGCAATGAGTTCAAGCGGTGGCAGGCTGCGATGATCCCCAAAGTGTCGCGGCGCGCCTTCGGCCGCGGTCGCCGCTGGCCGATCGTGGCCCGGCCGTCGGGCGGCTGATCCCCAGCCGGCGCCGGACTACCATTGCTCCTATGCCCATCCGCCTGCTGCCACCAGTTGTCGTCAATCAGATCGCGGCGGGGGAGGTGGTCGAGCGGCCTGCAAGCGTCGTCAAGGAGTTGATCGACAACGCCCTCGACGCAGGCGCGACGCGCATCGAAGTGCTGGTGGAGGCCGGGGGCGTCGCGTCCATCGAGGTGATCGACGACGGCTGCGGCATTCCCATGGATGAACTTCCGCTTGCCATCGCCTCGCACGCGACCAGCAAGGTATGCACGCTGGGAGATCTGGAGCACATTGCAACGATGGGGTTCCGCGGGGAGGCGCTGGCCAGCATCGGTTCCGTGGCTCGCCTGAGCATTCGCAGTCGGCCGTCAGGCGAGGACGCGGGCGGTGAGATCATCGTCGATCACGGAGAGACTGCCGAGCCGCGGCCCGCCGCGTGCCCGCCGGGAACCCGCGTTCGGATTGACGGGCTCTTCGGACGTGTGCCGGCCCGCCGCAAGTTTCTCAAGTCTGCGCAGGCCGAGACAACGCGCATTCGGCGGGTTGTTCGCGATCTCGCGGCGGCCAATCCTGAGACGCACTTCAGCCTCGCGTCCGGTGCTCGCGTGTTGTTGGATCTTCCGCCCGCAGCGCCCGAGGCTCGCGTCGCTGCCATCCTCGGCGCCGACATTGCCGGTCGCATGCTCCCCATCTCCGCAGCGGCCGAGGGTGTGGCGATCAGCGGGCTCGTGGGCCGGCCTGACGTTGCGCGGCCAACGGCCCAGCACCAGATCCTGTGCCTCAACGGACGCCCGATTGTGGACAAGAGCCTGCGGCACGCGATCAAGGAGGCGTACCGAGGCCTGATTGAGCCCGGCCGGCACCCCACGGTGGCGGTGTTTCTCTCCATTCCTCCGGACCGCGTCGATGTCAACGTGCATCCCGCCAAGACGGAGGTGCGGCTGCGGGACGACCGGCTGGTCTTCTCCACCCTTCGGCGGTGCATCGAGTCCGCCCTGCAGGCGGCGGACATCGTTCCGGCGGTCACCATTCCGGATGCGTCACCAGCCAAGTCGGCTGCGCCACCGGCGTTGTTCGGACGGTCGGCGGCGGGAGGTGCCCCCGGGTTCTCCCCGGTTGCAGCCAGGGCGGCCGTGGGGCCAGTTGGCGAGCGTGATGAGGGAGCGCCCGTGTCAATCGTGCAGGCGGCCCGCCCGGCGATTCAGGTCCATCGCATGTTTCTCGTCACCGAAGACGCTGAGGGCGTCCTCATCATCGACCAGCACGCCCTGCATGAACGCGTGATGTTCGAGCGGCTCTTCGATCGGATCTCGGAAGCGAAGCTTCCATCGCAGCGGCTGCTCGTTCCGGAACTGGTCGACGTTTCGGCGGAGACCATCGAGGCCATGGAGGCGATCGGCACCATGCTGGACCGACTGGGGTTCGACCTGGCGGCGTCGGGTCCGGGCACGGTGGCGGTGCATGCCGTGCCCTCGCTGCTTGCAGAGCGGCGGGTGTCGATCGGCTCGTTTGTTGCGGACCTGCTCGATCGGGCCGCGGAACTCAGAGACGCGGCCGACGAAGAGACCGCCCTTCGCGACGTGCTGGACATGATGGCCTGCAAGGCGGCGATCAAGGCGGGTGATCCGCTGAACGAGCGGGAACTTGCGGATCTTCTCTCCATGCGTGAGCAGGTGGAGCGGTCGAGCAATTGCCCGCACGGGCGGCCAACAACGGTGCGGCTGTCCATCGAGGAACTCGAGAAGCGATTCGGCAGGCGGTAGTCAGCCGCCACTGACGGGCGGGATGATCGCGACGCGGTCGCCGGCCGCTACCGGGTGAGAAGCGTCTGCATAGTGTTCGTTGACGGCGACTGCGAGGCTGCTGCGCATCTGGGCGATGATGTCGTGCCGCTCGGAGAGGAGGTCGAGCACGTCTTTGACGGATTCGACGTCGGAGGCGGCCAGAGTTTCTGCGCGTTGGTCGATGGTGCTTGCGAGTATGGCGAAGTACTGCACGGTGATCGTCATGGGGAGCCTTTCATGGCCAGCGCGTGAACGCAACCTCGGTTCCAGCTTCGGCCGATGCTGCCAGTGGCAGACGGATGACGCCTCTGGTCCCGGCCGCGTGGACGAGGTCGCCCGAACCATGCCAGACCGGGACGACGGCGGTGTCCGGCTGTGGTGTGCGGGCCGGGCGAAGCATGGTCCGCCGCGGGTTGCACCGAACGGTCTCTTCGAGCCGGACGGTTCGCCACCGCGGACCGGCTGGCAGGCCCAATCGGGTTCGCAGGACGGGTGCCAGAAACATGGCCGCGGTCACGAGGGCGGACACCGGGTTGCCAGGAAGGCAGACGACGACGCAGTCTCCAAGCACCCCCACGCGTGCGGGCTTGCCCGGCTGCATGCTCACGCCTTGAATGCACCACGTGGTGCCGGCAGCGTCCAGCGCCGCGGCGATGTGATCGTGTCGGCCGACGCTGATGCCACCGGTCGTCACGATGACGTCTGCCGCAGCGGTCTCGATCGCCGCGTCGACGGCCGCCCGATCGTCTGCGAGGTGCGAGGCGTCGGCCACTTCGCCGCCGATGCGGTGGATCATCGCGGTGACCATGGGCGCGTTTGAGTTTCGTATGGCGTGCGGCGAGGGGTCGGTTCCCTCGGCAACCACCTCGTTGCCGCTGGTCAGAATGGCAACCGTCGGCCTTCGGCGGACCAGCACCTTGTCGCGCCCGACCATGGCGGCAATGCCGACCTCCGCCGGGCCGAGCCGCTGGCCTTCGTGGAGGACGCAGTCGCCTTGCTCAACATCCTCCCCGCGTCGATGAATGTGCATGCCGCGGGGGGGCACCTCGCCGGTGATCATCATGGGATCGCCGCCATTGGTCTGCTCAATGGGAATCACCGTGTCGCAGTCCGGTGGAACGGCCGCCCCCGTCGAAATGCTCACGCAGGCGCCCGCGGGAACGCGGGGCGGGTCCTCGTCCCCCGCGCGGACGTCGCCGACGACGGGCCGGGGGCCTGCATCATCGGCGTGGGCGAAGGCATAGCCGTCCATCGCGGCGCGGTTGAAGGGTGGCGTGTCGCGGTCGGCGAGCACCGGCTTGGCCAGCACGCGGCCCTCGGCCGTCGGGAGGGGGACTGGATCGCAGTGGGGCGTGCACGCGCCAATCTGCGCGACGACGTCAAGGGCCTCGTCGAAGTTCATGAGGGCGGCCATCGGCGCAGCCTACCACCCGTGCTCAGCTCGCCTCGATCATGAGCGGAATCCGGCTCTCGCCGGTCTCGAGTACCTGCTTGAGGTAGGGGCGGCACATCCCGCAACTCCCGCCGCAGCCCCACTGGTCTTCAATGTCCGCGAGCGTCGTCTCACCGCGGTCCGCCGCCCAGTCGAGGATGTCCTGAAACGGGACCTCGTGGCAGATGCAGCGATCGACGTGCGGTTTCGGCCGCGGCGTCAGATCGGCGAGAGAGTCGCTGTTGTGATCCATGATTCCCTTCCAGAACGCTCACCGAGGATCATAGGCGGAGGCGTCCTCTGAAAGAAAGCCATTTCTGGGCCAGTCAAGTTGGGCGGTCATCCACGCTGGCAGGCTGTCCCAGTGTGCGCCGCGGTGCATGTGCCGCTGGGTCGAGACGTGGCCGTCGATCCACCCGACGTTGGAGCCGCCGTCTGGGAACGCCTGCCCGCCGCCGTAGGCGGTGTCGTAGCAGCCGGGGGCATTGACCGGCGATCGCATGAACTTGTTGACGCCGCCGCGTCTGCCTCCCGTTCCGAAGAGGGCCGCGGCGGCGCTTCGCCTGCACTGCTGAAGCGTGAGCGCCGCGCCGCCATCGAGATTGGGTTTCTCGATGACCAGATCCCACGCCCCGAGACCTGCATCGGTGCTGGTCGGGGGGCGTGCTTCCGCAGCCACGAACGCAACGTTGTAGTTGTAGCCCGTGGCAGGGTCGCCGCTCCAACCGGGATTGACGTGTTCGGCAGTGGGACACTGGAGGACTTGACGCTCGGAATTGCCATCCACGAGTGACCACAACTCGCCCGGCGTCACGGTTCCTGCGGCCGACCGCGTCCAGTCCCAGGCCCTGACGATCCCGCTGGTTGCGTTGCGGTCGGTGCCATAGAGCAGTCCGGGCGGAAACCGACCCTCCCGCTGCGCCGCGTAGCTCAGGGCCGCTCGCGTCATCTGTCTGAGATTGCTTGCGCACTGCGCCCTGCGGGTGGACGTCGCCGCCGCGTCGAGGGCGGGAATCGCCAGGCTGGCGACGATGCCCAGCACGGCGATCACGACCAGCAGCTCGGTGATGCTCAGGCCCCGCCTCATGCCCAGGCATCCAGAACAATCAGCAGGTCATCCACCCCTACGACGCCGTCCTGGTCCAGGTCCGCGCTGCTGTCCTGCTCGCCCCAGGCTCCGATGATCATGAGCAGGTCGTCGACGCCGACCACGCCGTCACCGTTCAGGTCCGCATCCGTCCACGGCCCGGCGTCGACCACCGCGTCGATTTCCGCCGAGAGCCAGGCGTCGGCGTCCACCGCGATGCGGACAAAGGAAATGGCCGCAAGCCCGGTCGGCGCCAGATCGATGCCCGCGCCTCCGGCAGCGCCTCCGTAGAGGGTGAGGAGTTCGTTGAAGGTCAGCCCCTCGGCATCGGCGGCGCTCAGCGCAGGGTCCATCGCCGCGGTGGGGTCGGTGGGAATCTCGCCAGGCGCCTCGTCGTACGGGCCGGCGTCCTGCCAGGCCAGCGTCGGCCAGAGGCCGTCTGCGTGGATCCCCGAAATCTCGTGCCAGGTGACCCCGTCCCCGCTGACCGAGATGTCCCCTCCGTCGGCGCCGAAGAGACCACCGCACACTCCAGCGGGGAACGCGACGTCGATGAACCCCGCATTCCCGTACACAATCAGGTCGATGCCCCACGGGTTGGCCGGATCATCCAGCACGGGCTGGTCGAAGGCGAGCGTGATCGCGCCGCCAGCACCAAGGGACACCACTTCGTCCGGTCGCCACGCCGGCGAGAACGGGGAGACCACGGAGGTCGTGGCGGTGTCCTCCCCGGTCAGCGTCTCGGGGGGCCCGAGTGCCGTGGCGGGGACGTCGTACCCCGGCGCGGCTCCGGTACCCGCTTGATAGGACACGACGGCATCGGCCCAGGGGTCGGATGCGAGCAGGGCGGTACAGATCAGCAGCAGGGGCATGGCACACTCGCGTGTGGTCGCTCCAGGTCGCGTGGAGCGGCTCCCGGTCCATCCCGCACGCGGGGCTGGTTCGGCAGGACGCGGTCACCGGGAGCCTGGCGAGCGGCGCTGCCGACCCGGTTCGCGCGGGTCGAGGGCGAATCACCGTGGAGTAGGTCTTCCGGCTCCGGGATTTCTGCCCGGCCTTCCCACCCCGAGGGCAGCCTCGGGGCAGTGGCTTGGTGGGCGTTCGGGCAGTATGCCCTCCCGTTACGGCGGCGCGTCCGCGGTGGTCTCTCACCACACTTCCCTTGACGCCACGGTGGCCCGGAGGATAGCAGGATGCCCAATCCACCGCCTTCAGGGCTGCGTTTGGCTTGCTCGGGTCCGCCGCCCTGACTATCCTCGCCGCTCCCCTTGTGCCGCCGCCATGTGGGCCAGCGCGGCACGTGACCCTGGAGCCAGTATTCATGCGTATGCCTCTTCGACTTGCTTGCCTGACCACGGCCCTGATCGCGACCATCTGCGTCGCGACGCGACCCGCGGCGGCAGCCGATACGTCCCCGACCGAGATGCTCGAGGACTTTGTGCACTACGCACTGACCGCACAGGTAGAGCTGGCGAAAGCCAACGGCGAGGCCCTGCTGAGCAGCGACCTGAGCGACGAGGCGATTGCGGCGCTGGTCGATGAGGACCCTCGGCTGCGGGACCGACTTCCGGTGGCCATTCGGTGGGCTCGGGAAGTGCCGGGGCTGGTCGACATCGCCGGGGCGCTGGAGTCGCGTGTTGAGAAGGGGCGCATGGATCTTGCCCGCGACGAAGCGAGAATCCTGGAAGCGATTGACATGCTCGGCGGCACGCGGCGGGCCCGCTCGCTGGCTCGAACGCGGCTCGTTGAGGCCGGCGAGTACGCGGTGCCGATGATGCTCGTGGCATTGAGCGACCCGGCCACCGCGCCGGACGTGCAACTCGGGCTGACCAGCACGCTGCCCACGCTCGGCCGTGAGGCAGTGCTGCCGCTCACGGCGGCGCTGCCCAACGTGCCGGAGTCCCAGCAGGTTCTGATCATCAACACCCTTGCCGACATCGGGTACCCGCACGCGGCCGCGTCGCTTGCAACCGTCGGACAGAATCCGGAGGCGTCAGACGTGGTTGTTGCCGCCTCTGCGAGGGCACTTCAGCGGCTGGGTTGGGAGACCCCCGATCTGGACCTCGCCAGCCTGCACGTGCAGTTGTCCGAAGACTATCTGCGGGAGATGGAACACCTGCGAGCCCGGCCGACGCTGGCCGTGGATTCGAACGGTGATCTGGTGTCCTGGCAGACGATCTGGGGCTGGCATGACCACGGCGGGCTGGTCACCCAACTGGTCCCGACGGACCTGTACTGGCCGACGATGGCCGTGCGGCACGCCGATGAGGCCAGATCGATCGACCCCTCCAACGATGCGGCACTCGTGAGCTTTGTCGCGGGCAACCTCCGCCTTGAGAACCGTCTTGGAAGCCGAGATGTCGAACTTCCGGTGCCGGATCTTGACCGCAGCCCGAGCTTCCACGCCACGGTGCACGGCCCGGCCGTGGCCCGCGCCGTGCTCCTGATGGCGATCGATCAGAACGATCCCGTGATGGCGCGTGATGCACTGGCGGCGCTGGCGAGAACCGGCGGTTCGGCCAGCCTGCTCGACGGTGGATCTCGGGAGGCCATTACCGAGGCGCTGGCGCATGACGATCAGCACGTTCGGTACGACGCAGCGCTCGTTGTGGCGCGTGCCATGCCCGATCAGTACTTCGCCGGGAGCAACCGCGTCGTACCGCTGCTCGGCGCTGCCGTGCAGGGTGGTGCGGGCCGGCAGGCCGCCGTGGTTGGCGGCTCGCAGACCGAGCAGCAGACCGCAGAAGACTGGCTCCACGCGGCCGACTATCAGATTGCAGGCACCGCGGCTTCGTGGGATGCCCTGCACGCGTCCACCCGCGCCGGCGGACTCGACCTTGCGGTCGTGTATGGCGGCGATGCATCGACGTGGCAGGCCTTGACCGAAGCGGGCGTGCCCGTCGTGTTGATTGTGCCGTCGGCCGAGTTGGAGGACACGCGACTGGCAACAGCCGACGCCCATGGCGTTGGCGTCATGAAGGCCGGCGCTACTGAAAAGGCTTTCGACGCCGTGCTGAAGGGCATGGGTCTGGCCAAGCCGCTGGACGAAGGTGATCGCCAGTTCTACGCCTCAGAGAGTCTCGCGGCGCTGCGTGACCTGGCTATGGCCAGACCGGCCGGGCTCAATGCGGCGGAAGCGGCGCCCCAACTGGAGCGAGCCCTCTCGGAAGACGATGGCCCGCAGCAGTTGATGATCGCAGAAGTCCTGGCCGTCATCGACGAGCCCTCGGCCCAGCAAGCCATCGTGGATGCTGCATTGCATGCGACGGACGACTGGCAGCAGGCTGCCCTGCTCGATCTCGCAGCGGCGTCGGCCCGGAGATTCGGAGATCGCGTCACGCCCCGACAGGCCGCCGATCTCCGCAAGTTCATCGCCTCGGCGCGAGGCGATGTCGCGGACGCGGCCGCCCGACTCTACGGCGCGCTGGACCGAGGCGATCTGGTCTCGGCGAGCGCCAGCGGATCCTGAATCCAGCGAGACGCTATCCTCCCCGCGTTCCAGGCCACCCTAGCTCAGTTGGTAGAGCGGAGCTTTCGTAAAGCTCAGGTCAGCGGTTCGAGTCCGCTGGGTGGCTCTTTGGGGCGGCGTCATGTACGGACGCCGCGTGTGGTGCAGGAGGACGACGCATGATGCGACTCGCCGGCGTATTGGCTGCAGCGATGTTGAGCGGTACTGTCTGGGGACAGGATCAGGCGGCTTCAGAGCCTCCACCCGCCGCGGCGACACCGCCGACGGTTGAGGCCATCATCGACCGGTACGTCGAAGCGACCGGCGGTCGCGAAGCGTGGGCGTCGCTGCGGTCCCTGCGGGGGCTGGGGCGGCTTGAGGTCATCGGGGCAGGCCTGACTGGCAACGTCGCGGTCTTTCAGACTCGATCGGGCTTTCGCCGGTCTGTCGACGTCGCTGCGGGTGGATCGCAGATCACGCTCAGACGCGGCGATCAGGCCTGGGCCGTTCGGCCGGACGGCACCGTGAGCGAACTGGCAGGCGATGAACTGCGTCGCCTCATGCGGGATGGCGGGTTCAACCCGCTGCTGGATCCGACAGCGTTGTACTCGTCCATGTCGCTGGCCGGCGTTGAGGATGTTGAGGGCGCTCAGGCATGGAAGGTGATCTGCATTCCCAATGACGCGCAAGGCGCCTCCGATGTTCGATACTTCGACATCGAGTCGGGGTTGCAGGTCAAGGTGGTTGAAACGGGGGAAGGCAAGGCCGCCGCGTTTCCGACGGAGATGTACATGTCGGACTACCGGCAGGTCGGCCCTGTGCGGATCGCGGTGGACTCGACCGTAGCCATTGGCCGGAACCGGATTCGCATTGTCATGGACGCCATGCAGGCCAACGTCGAAATCCCGGCGTGCCTCTTCGATCCGCCGACCGGACCGGTACAGGCTGCACCTTTGCCGGACCCGAAGGAGACGCTGGAAGCGTTCATGAAGGTCGATCTTGACCGGCTCTCGCAAGGCGAGACGCAGCGTTGGCTCGCCCGCCTCACCGACGCCAGAAAGGCGATCGACGATGCCTCCCCGAACGCCAGCGAGATGAATACAGCGCTTCGCCAGTTCCAGATTGACTGCGCGACCCACCTGCGGGAGATCACCTCCGGCGGCGAGTGAGTGTCGGGGCCCTGGCACCGCGGCCGCCCCTGAGGTTGATCAAAGCGTTCACGCCCTGTCCGGGCGGCGTCGTCGAGGCGTGCCCATCATGCAGGCGGGGCCGGTTCGGCGGCGGGCCGTTGGCTGGCGGCGAGTGCGCGTCGGGGCCTCGGTAGCGGGGCCGCCCCTGAGGTTGATCGAAGCGACCACATCTTGTCCGGGCGGACGGATCGTGGCGTGCCCATCATGCAGGCGGGGCCGGTTCGGCGGCGGGCCGCTGGCTGGCGGCGAGTGCGCGTCGGGGCCTCGGTAGCGGGGCCGCCCCGTGGGCTGATCGAAGCGTTCACGCCCTGCCCGGGCGGCGGCGTCGTGGCGCGTTCACCTTGCAGGCGGGGTCGGTTCGGCGGCGGCACTTCGCTGGCCGGAAGTGGCCGGGCGTCCTTGGCGCGGAGCGGTGGAGGGGCCTGCGTGCCCGCGCATGACAGCGGGCGCCGGTCCGAAGACCGACGCCCGCTGGATTGAACACGAAACCTCAGGTCAGATCACGGCGAGCATCCGAAGTCGGCGATTGCTTCCAGCAGATCGTCGACGTCGAACTCGGTGCCGAAGCCATTGATGATGTGAAGGATGTCGTCCACATCGGTGTCTCCGTCACCATCGGCGTCGCCGGTGCAACCGCTGTCGCACTCGTCCGGCACGCCGTTGCCGTTGGCGTCTTCGCTGGTGCCGTTGGCGATATCACACGCGTCGGGCATGTGGTTGCCATTGCAGTCCTGCTCACCCTGATAGGTGGCAGTTGCGCCGGCAGCCTGTTGCCAGACTTCGCCTGCGGCGTTGCGGCCCTGCAGGAGGGCGTCGAACATGATCTCCGAGCTCAGGCTCATGGTCGTGAGCCGTGCGACCCAGACGCCATGCCGCTGGTCACAGTTCTGATCTGTGTATCCAGCCGCTGCGCCAGCGGGGTCGTCCGGGATGATGAACCAGACGCCGTTGTCAGCGCTGACGTCACCACCGGCTTCGAAGTTGTCCCAATCGATGCCAATGTCATTCAGACCGTTGGCCGGATAGGGGTATCCGCTCGCATCGATCGAACCGATGCCGACGCGGCTGTCCCATTCCAGATCGGGCGCCAACTCATAGAACTCGGGGTTCACGCCGAGGCTCGTCGGCCCGCCATACCCGTCCTGATAGAAGGACGTGCTGCTGGTGAGCGTCTTCAGTTGAGCCTCGTTGCCCGCGACGGCGTCCAGACGCCAGCCCGCGGGAAGGTCGACAAAGATGTCGATGGTGTAGTGGGGCTGATCGAGGGCCGTGAGATCCACGCCGACGATGCTCCACGTCACGGTGACGTCGTCACCGCCGCCTGTGTCGCAGGGGTTCGACGCGCAGGTCGTGCCGTTGCCCTGGTAGGTCCCTTCGATCGCGAGGCACTCGACCTCGGTCAACGAACCGTAGCAGTTGGTGCCGACACAGCAGGCGCCCGTCTCAGGCGTGCCACAGGGGTCGGGATCGCACGGTGCGTCGTCGCCCTGATAGGTGCCGCCCTTGAGCGTGCACTCGGTCTCGGTCATGGTGTAGCAGACGCCCGCAATGCAGCAGCCGCCGGTCGCCGGAGCGGCGCACGGATCGGGAGAGCACGGGACGCCATCACCCTGATAGACGCCGTTGCCTGAGTAGCACGCCGCTTCAGTGACGTAACTGCAAGCGCCGTCAATGCAGCAAGCGCCCTGCACGGGCTGGTCGAGATCGGCGTCGATCGTCAGTGTGCCGGCACCAGTTGCGGCCTGCCAACCGCCGAGGCGGATGTAGTAGCTCTGGCCGCCTGTGACGGTCACATTGTCGATCTGTGAGTGGTAGTCCTGACAGCCTGTGCTGTCGCCGTAGTCGCCGTTGCAAGCGATCTGGACGAGGCTGCTGCAGGAAGAACCTTCGTAAATGACGAGCGACGTGTCATAGGAGGACGTATCGCACGTGTGGAACGTGGCGGTTCCGTCTGCCGCCGGGGTCCAGACAAACCACTGATCGGGGCTTCCCAACCAGTCGAGATAGGTGCCCTCGCACTGGGTCTCATCTGGATCGCCGTAGCCACTGTCCGACATGGTGGACGTGTCAAACGGGTTGCCGCCTTCGTTGGCGACGACTGCATCGCTGCAGGTGTCACCTTCGCCGCCGCCGCCGCCGCCGCACGGGTTCCCGGTGCAGTCGGTGCCGTCGCCCTGGTAGGTGCCGCCAAAGCTGGAGCAGTCCGCCGGGGTCGCGATGGCGCAATCCGTGCCAATGCAGCAGGCGCCTTCAGCGCCGCCACCACCGCAGGGATCGCCACTGCAGTCGGTGTTGTCACCGAGGTAGGTGCCGCCCGATGAAGTGCAGTCGGCTTCGGTGGTGACGCTGCAAGCGGTCCCGATGCAACATCCGCCGAAGACGTCGTCACAGACGCAGTCGCCGCCGTCGCAATTGAACTCGGCGCAGTTGAGATAGATCGGCACGCCGTTCCATGTATAGGTTCCGTCGTCGCAATAGCCGTCGCCGACCCAGTAGTCCGGGCAGCAGTTGCCATTGCAGTCCTCAATCTCACCTGCGGGGCAGTCGCCGCCGCCGCCACCGCCGCCTGCGCAGACGTCGTCCCGGACGGTGACGAATCCCGCCTTGTCAATGCGGGTGCCGTAGTTCTCGCAACTGTAGGAGCAGTGCGTCACCACACCGATGATCTCACCGTTGTAGAGGATCGAGGAACCGGAGTTTCCGTAGGTGACGTCCAGGTTGTAGTAGAGCGTGTCGGAGTCGGTGCCGTCGAGCGGGCCGTCGCAGAATTGCTGAACCTGGCTGCGGACACACTGGTCGTCGACCCCGTAGCCATTGACGGTCAAATTGCCCGATCCGGGCACACTGCTGGCGATATTGACGAAGGCGCCGTACCGCTCGTAGGGTGTCTGGCCGTCGCTGTTGGTGCCGGCCTTGACCGCTCCGTAATCGTTGCCGACGCCGCCGTCGACACCGTCGAGGCCCGTGATCGGGAACTGGTCAGCGACCGGCGGGTTGTTCGTGGAGCAGTTGCTGTTCGAGTCGGGGACGTTGAACTGAAGGACGTCGCCCGAGGACAGGCAGTGTCCCGCCGTGACGAAGCACGACTCCGCGTTGTACATCGTGGCACTACAGCCGGTCGGGTACAGGCGGGCGAAGCGGTTGTCACTGGACGGCACGCGGTCATCGGCGCCGCAGATGCCGCATCCATCTCCCCGGTCGGAGTCGACGGCCTCCCACGTGGCGGTGTCGATGGAGAGCTGGTTGGTCGTCAGACCACCGGCCACAACCTCGACACGCACCGAATTGCCATTGAAGTAGGCGGAGGTGTTGTTCCACATGGCAAGGGTGCTGGAGTCGAGTTCCTGCACCTCGCCGTCGCGGAGGCTGGTGACGCGAATGAACGAGTCGGTGCCCAGTTTCGTGTCGTCGCCAAAGTACAACCGCAGCCAGGCCGCGTTGCCGACGGACACGACGTCGTCATAGACGACCGCCGGGGCCTTGCTCGAGTTCTCAAGATCGAGCCCGCGGGCTCCGATCCACGCGTGGTTTCCGACCGGCCAGTTGAGGGTGTCGCCCTCATCCGAGGCAGCAGTAACTGCGCCCATCGGAACCACGACCAAGGCTGCCGAAACGGCAGCGTATGCGAGACATTTACTCATTGATACAGACTCCTCTCCTAAGGGGCTTGGGTGGTCCCCGCCCACGCCAACCCTACCACAAGCGGCGATGGTGACAACCCCGTTATTGGGATGGGGGGGCCTGTAGAGAGGCGTTGGAGGCCGTACCTGATACGCTCCCACCCACGCGATACGGAGGTGTTGGACCCATGGGTGTGATTCCAGCGGGGGTCGGTTTTGAGGAGTTTGTCGGGCGGCTGCATCCCTTGCTGCTGCACTTTCCCCTTGCCCTGCTGATGGTGGCCGCCGGCGTTGAGGTGGTCCGCTACATGTGCGGAAGGCGGGAGGAGCCCTCCCAGGCCGGCACGGTCTGCCTGTGGGTGGGGCTGGTGACCGGCGTGCTGGCGGTGTGGGCCGGCTGGGAACTGGCGGAGTTTGAGGGGGAGTCCGGGACGCTGGTTGGTCTGCACCGGTGGACCGCGGTGGCCGCCATGGCTGTCGCCGCCGCTGCGGCGGGGGCGTGGATCATGCGTCGGACGCGGGGTCGGGACTGGACCGGAGCGCACGTCTCGCTGCTGTTGGTGGCGGCCGTGCTCGTGGGAATCAGCGGGCACTTCGGGGCTGAAATGAAGTGGGGCGATGACTGGCTGACCAGGCCCTCAGCGTCGGAGCCGCCCCCTGTGGCCGCCCCGACCGGCACCGTCGGATGGGCCGATGTGTCCCCGATTCTGGCGGCCCACTGCGAGAAGTGTCACGGACCCAAGCGGCAGAAGGCGGGCCTTCAGTTGGTGCCGTGGAAGGCCATCTTTGCGGCCGACTCGGCCGAATGGGTCGTTGCGCCAGGCGATCCAGCGGGCAGCCTTCTGCATACGGCCATCACGCTTCCGGCCTCCGAAGAGGGCGCTATGCCCCCGGAGGACAAGGCCGAGCCGCTCACGTCCGGACAGATCGACCTGCTGAGCCGGTGGATTCAGGATGGGGCGCTCGGGCCAGACGGAGCCATCCCGCCAGCCGCTGGCCAGGCAGGTCCTCCGGAGGCCCCTCCAGCAGACCCGCCGGCCGAAACGCCGCAGAAGCCCGACGCCGCTGCGGCGGCTGGAGCGGGCCTGTGATCCGCGGCGGCCTGGGTCTGGCCGGCGTGATGGTGGCCTGTCTGACCTGTGGCTGTGGACCGGAGCAGGAGGATCCGCTGCAGGGCAGCCGGGACGCGTGGAAGGCCCAGCAGCAGACGCATCAGGAAGCCCTGCGGGAGGCGCAGCGGCAGCAGGCCGAACTCATGCGGGACCTTGGCGTGGGCGGGCCGTGAGTGACACGCGTTCTGGAGGTTGAGGTTCCGGGCCGCGGGCTGCACGAGGTGACGGACCGTGTTCAGGCCGAGGTCCACGCATCCGGCGTCAACGATGGGGTGTGCACGGTGTTCATTCAACACACGTCTGCGAGTTTGACCGTGCAGGAGAATGCGGATCCGTCGGCGCGGCGTGACCTGGAAGCGTGGCTTGAGCGGTCCGTACGAGAGGACGACGCGGCCTGGACGCACGTGGCAGAAGGTCCGGATGACATGCCGGCGCACGTGCGATCCATGCTGACCGATGTGTCGCTGTCCATCCCGATCGGGGGAGGCCGCCTGATGCTGGGCACGTGGCAGGGAATCTATCTTTGCGAGCACCGCCGCAGCCCGCACCGAAGGCGGATCGCGGTGAGCATCATTTCGGAGTGAGCGGGAGACGCGTATGACACAACGAGCCGTCATTCAACTGCTGGTGTTCATCGGCATCCTTGTGCTCCTCAACGCCGCCTTCGGGATTTTCGGCGTGCATGAGCACATTGACATCGTCGGGAGCATCATCCTGACGATCGTGCTGTCCTTCGGACTGACCGTGCTGCTGGGCCGACGAACCCCGAAACGCTGATCGGACTACAGCCGGTCGATGAGGTCGTGGAGATCTTTCTTGACGGCCTGCCGCGCGTTCGGGCCGAGTTTCTCCATGATCTCGGTCAGTTCAATGAATCGTGCCCGCACCTGCTCAGGGCGAAGCCCGGAGGCGGCGATCCGGGTGTACGGCGCCGCCACGCGGGTGACAACGCGTTTGGTCTTGGCGGGCCGTCGGCCTCGCTTGGCCTTGATGCCAAACTTCTTGAATGCCTTGTTGATGGTGAGCATGGAGCACCCGAGCTCACTGGCAATCTCTTTCTGCGTCTTGCCGTCCTGCTCGTACAGCTTGCGAAGAACGGACTCGTCGTGCCAGAGTTTGGAAGCGCCGGATCGCGCGTTGGCGGTGGGCATTTTCTTGAGAACCTTTGACTTGCTCACGATGCATCTCCGCAGCATGGACCGCATGATTTCCACTTGATGTTGCACCCGATCGAGGGTGACTGCTGCCCGGCGGGCGGGCGACCTTCCGAGACAGCCTCCAGCGCCTTGCGAAGGTCATTGCCGGTGACCGGGCTGCCGTCGCCGGGTCGACTTGCGTCCAGTTGGCCCCGATAGACGAGCGTTCCGGATGGTCCGTACAGAAAGAAGTCGGGCGTGCAGGTGGCATCAAACGCCCTCGCTACGTCCTGTGATGCGTCAAAGAGGTACGGAAACGTCAGCCCGTAGGTTTCTGCGAACGCCGGCATGTGGCTCGGGTCGTCCTCCGGGTACGTGGCCGCGTCATTGCTGTTGATGCCCACCACGCCCATGCCTCGCTCGGTCCACTCCGCACCCAGCCGGCCGAGTTCGGCCGCGACGTGCACGACGAACGGGCAGTGATTGCACATGAAGATGACGAGCGTTCCCGCCGGTCCCTGAAGGGCATCCGAGGCGTGGGCAATCCCGGCGCCGTCCGGGAGCGTGAAACTCGGCATCGGTGTGCCGAGTTGGACCATGCTGGAGGGGGTTCTTGCCATCGGGGTGCTGCCTGCGCTCCCCGGAGACAGAGAAGCATACCAGACCGCCGGCCGCGCACGGCCACTGCTACCATGCCCCGCTCTCACACAGTGGCCCTCTCGGGCTTGGAGCAGTACACGTCCATGAAGATTCATGAGTATCAGGCGCGGGCGTTGTTGGCCGGCGCAGACATCCCCGTGCCGGATGGCGACATGGTGACAACGGTTCAGGACGCCGTCGCGGCGGCCGAGCGACTCAGTGCTGACGGTCCGCCGGTCATGGTTGTCAAGGCGCAGGTTCATGCCGGCGGGCGTGGCAAGGCCGGATTCGTGAAGGTTGTTCGCACCGTGGACGAAGTGCGAGAAGCTGCTGAGTTCATGCTGGGCAATCGGATGGTGTCCCCGCAGACACCTCCGGAAGGGCTGGAAGTCGACCGACTGCTGGTGGCGGCCGGCGTGGATATTGAGCGAGAGATCTACCTTGCCATCACAACGGACCGAAACCGCCGAACGAACACGCTGATTGCCTCGGCGGAAGGCGGCGTGGAAATCGAGCAGGTCGCAGCCGAGCGGCCCGACGCCATTCTCAGCGTGCCGATGCACCCTCTGGATGGCCTGTGCCCGTTTCAGGCGCGTGATCTGGCGTTCGCACTCGGACTTCAGGGCCGTCAGGTGCGGCAGTTCACCACGCTGGCGATGAATCTGGCCCGACTCTTCATGGAGTCCGACGCGTCGCTTGCGGAAATCAACCCGCTGGTGGTGACACCCGCGACCGATGATGCGCCCGACGGTCAGGTCATTGCGATCGACGCCAAGTTCAACTTTGACGACAATGCGCTGTTTCGCCAGCAGGCGATTGCCGAGCTGTTTGATCCCAAGGAAGAAGATCCGGACGAACTGCGGGCGCGAGAGGCTGGACTCAGCTTCGTTGCGCTCGATGGCGACATCGGGTGCCTGGTCAACGGCGCTGGGTTGGCGATGAGTACGATGGACATCATCAAACTCCACGGTGGTGCGCCAGCGAACTTTCTGGATGTCGGCGGCGACGCCAGCCAGGAGGCCGTGACGGAGGCGTTCCGCATCATTCTGGCCGAGGCGTCGGTCAAGGGGGTGCTGGTGAACATCTTCGGCGGGATCATGCAGTGCGATCGGATTGCCCGGGCCATCGTTGCGGCCGCCGAGGAGGTCGGCTTCGAAGTGCCGCTGGTTGTCCGGCTGGAAGGCACCAATGTCGACGCGGCCCGGGAGGTCCTGGCCGAGGCTCAGGAGCGTTTGCCGACGATGCGGACGGCGACCGATCTTGGCGACGCAGCCCGGCAGGTGTGCGCGGCGGTGGCCTGAGCAGCATGCTGCTGCTCTTCGACATCGACGGGACGCTGCTGAAGACGGGCGGTGCCGGTGTTGCCGCATTTGCCCAAGCAGGGCAGCACCTGTACGGATCGGCGTTCAGCCTCGACGGAATTCAACTCGCCGGACGTCTTGACCGGCACATTCTTGCCGACGCATTGCAGGCATGCGGCCACCCTCGCTGTGATCACGCGTCCTTTCTGGATGAGTACAGGCGACGCCTGTCTGCCGGGCTCGACGCCGGCGCGTGGGAGAGTAGGCCCCTGCCAGGCGCCCGAGCCTTGGTCGAGATGGCGCACACGCATCCGGACTGGACGTGCGGTCTCCTGACCGGAAACTGGTCCGAGACCGGGACGCTCAAGCTTCAGGCCGCGGGCTTTGATCTGACCCACTTTGTCGTTCGGGCCTGGGCCGGAGACGGATCGGATCGCCCCGGTCTGGTGCGTGCTGCGCTGAGTCGGTGGGGTGGAGCCGGGGATGACGCGGTGGTCATCGGGGATACCCCGCACGACGTGCACTGCGGCCAGGCGCACGGGTGTAGAACCATCGGTGTGACGACCGGACCGTTCGGGCGGGCTGAATTGGAGGCCGCGGGGGCTGATCTGGTCGTGGATGACCTGACGGACACGGCTCGTCTTACCGCGTGGTTGGAGATGGATCGATGACCCCTCTGGTGGGGCCGACGCCGGGCAGTAGCCGCATTGAGGCCCTCGATGTACTTCGAGGCGTTGCCGTTCTGGGGATTCTGCTGCTCAACGTCCGGACGTTTGCGTTGGCCTCATCCTCCTACGCGGCCCCGGTGTACGGAGGCGGCGAGACCGCGGTTGACATGGCGGCCTTCATCGCAGTGCAGGTGCTGGGCGACCTCAAGTTCATGGCGATCTTCTCGTTTCTGTTCGGTGTCGGCATCGTGCTGTTCACCGAGCGGGCCGAGGCGGCGACCGGCCGGAGCGGCGGCATCTGGTACCGCCGCATGGCCTGGCTGCTCGTCATCGGGCTGTGCCACGGGTGGCTCCTGTGGTGGGGAGACATTCTGGTGGCCTATGCGCTCTGTGGCATGCTGCTGTATCCAGCGCGGCGCGCCCCGGTATGGGCGCAGGCCGCTGGTGGGGTGTGCATGCTGCTCGTGGGAAGCGGCGTGTGGTGGGCCCTTGGGGCGCTCATCGCTCTGGGCGGGCCTGAGGCGGCCGCCGAGTTTCTTCCGACCGCTGAGGGGCTTGAGGCGGAACACGAGGCGTGGAGCGGCAGTTGGCTGGACCAGACGCCGGCCCGGATCGAGCTGACCGTCAAACTGGAGACGGCCGCCTTCTGGCTGTGGGAACTGTGGCGGTGCGGCGGCCTGATGCTGCTTGGCATGGCTGTGTGGCGGGCGAGATGGTGGCAGCGGGGGCGGTCCAGGGCGGCGTGCCTGGCGGTGGCCGTGATCGGGTTGGCGATCGGCGCGCCGCTGACCATCTACGGCGTGCTTCAGGCCGACGCGGTGCAGTGGCGGGGGGTCGACTTCGTCTTCGGCCTGAGTCTCTGGAACTACTGGGGGAGTCTGGGTGTGGCCGCGGGCTGGGCGGGTCTGGCATTGCTGCTCTCCCAGATACGGGCTCTTGAGCTGCTTCGGCGCGTGCTTGCCGCGGTCGGCCGCATGGCCCTGACCAACTATCTGGCGCAGAGCCTGCTGTGCGGCGTCTTCTTCTACGGGTGGGGGTTGGGGTGGTACGGGCATCTCGGGTACGCGTCGCAGTTGATCGTCGTGGCGGCGATCTGGGCCGCGCAGTGTCTGTGGTCTCCGGTGTGGCTCGCGTGCTTCCGCTTTGGTCCGATGGAGTGGCTCTGGAGGTCGCTGACCTATTGGCGGCCGCAGCCGATGCGCCGAGGGACGCTACCATCGGCGGCGTGACGGTTGCTTCCCAATCCCTCGGCGCGTTGTGCACCGACTTCTATGTGAACCAGCGGCTTGGTCTGACGCTCGATCTGCCGTCGCACCGGGAATCCGTACTCGATCTGTTTGGCCGACTCCGCAAGGAGATGCCCGAACTGGATCGGTTTCGGCGGTACGCCGGTGAAATCGCACTCGAGTCGCCGGAGATTGCCGGGCGGTACTCCTGGGTGTCCTTGCAGCGAACGAGCGTGCGAAGCGGGTGGGTCAATCCGGACGACCTCGACGGGCCGTACCACCTGCACCGATTGTTGCTGGAGACGGCGCCCTACTTTCTGTCAATCACGCCGCTTGATGTCGAGTGCATCGAACTTGTGTTTGGGTTCGATCTCGACGTGTCCGGGAATCGCAACGAGATTGTGTTTGATGCGCTGCTCTCCGGGTCAGCCATTGCCGAGGTTGTGCAGCAGGACCGCGAGCATCTGGCGGACGTGCAGCCGTTCATCGCGCTCTCGCTCGACGAGCAGGATCGCACGCAGGCGAGCCTCGAAGTGAAGACACGGGGCGGCCACAGGGAAGGGCAGGCCACGGAGGGACGCGAGCCGCTCAGCGTGTACCTGACGCTTCGCCGCAACGGGCCGTTCCACACGCTGAAGGAACTTCCGGACATCTTCGCCACGCTCGCGGGGCATGCGGAACGGATGGTCGAGGACCGCGTGATTCCAAGCGTGCTGATGCCGCTGCACGCCAGAAGCGTTTCAGGCTGATGCACCGGGTGCGGCTGCCCTCGGCGGCGAGGCGCTGCGCCGGGCACGCATGTCCAATCAGGTTCGCCCGATCATGTTGCGAACGTGCTCCGGGTCTTCGACCTGCCGCGTCAGACAACTGAGCCTCGCGCTCTCCAGGGCAATCGCTGCCTCGATGGAGATGGTCGGGATCGGTTTGTTGGTGGCCAGACGCCGAAGGTGCCACCCGGCGAGTTCCCCTGCGTTGGCCTGTCCCTCCGTCGGTGGGGCCTCCTGCGCCTCACCCTCCGGATCGGTCCACGACACGCCTTCGTCCGTCACAATGATCCGTCCGCCTTCCCCCAGAATGACGACGCGGCGAATCCAACTCCCGCCCCCGTCGCTGACGGTGATGGACGCGGCCCGCTCGGTGCCGAAGCGCATCGCGGCCGACATGTGCCCCGGCCGCTGCACCGTGGGGTCCGCCGAGATGGGCGACTCTCCGGCGTGGGCCGCCCAGATCTCGTCCGGAACACCAAGCAGATGGGTCACCAGATCGAATGCGTCAAGGGCCAGCGCCGAGCCGCAGGTCTGGTGGTCGCCTGCCGTGGATGAAACGTGCATGCAGTGAATCTGCCCGAAGCTCTCCATCGCTGTTGCTGCGGCGCTGAACGCAGCCCCGCCGCGAAGCAGGGGGATGAACACCGCCGGCATGCCACCGTCCGGCTCGGAGAGCAGATCGGCCAGTGCCGCCGGGGGCGGGGCGGAGGTGGCGACCGGGATGGGTGAGGATCGCGCGATGGCTCGGGCGTCAGAGGTCAGCGTCGACGGCGCCGCGAGCCAGGCGACGTCGGCATCGGCCTGCAGGACGTCGCGAAGGTCCGAGGTGAACGGCGCGTCAAGGGCCTCGCCCAGGGCGGCGGCTGCCGCAGGGTTCGCCGCGCCGACCAGTGTGGGCGAGAGCCGCTCAGCCGGAGGTCCCTCTCCGAGCGCGCGCTCGATCAGCTGCGTCTGATTCGGCGCAGCCCAGATGGCGATGCGTGGCATGGCCAGAGCATACGCGTCTCGGGCATGTGATGAAAAGGTCGGCGGGGCGGGCTGTCGCCCGCCCCGCCGCTCGTCCGTGGACGTAAGCCGGATTCTGTGCCCCGCTTCGCGGCCGTCGGCGGCTCGGCGGGCGGTGACCATTCATCTGGGGCCGACGTTGCCGTCGACCTCATGCACGCGACCCGCCCTCATCCCGCGGACCACGGGCCGGTACGCCGAGGCGCACCGCGAGGGCTGCTTGCGCTTGCACGCGGTGGGGTTTGCCGTGCCCCGACCGTCACCGGCCGGGCGGTGCGCTCTTACCGCACCCTTTCACCCTTACCCATCCCGTCGCCGGGTCGGGCGGTTTGCTTTCTGTGGCACTTTCCCTGGCTCGACGAGAGCCGGTGGGCGTTACCCACCACCGTGTCCTGTCGTGTCCGGACTTTCCTCCACCCGCCACATGGCGGGCAGCGGTCACCTGTCCACGGGGCACAGGATAGCCGCCGAACGCCACGGGGTCTATCTGGCCTTCAGGGTCACGGGCAGTTTCAGTTTCTCGCCATCGCGAATGAGCGTGATGGTGATGGTGTCGCCCGGCGCATGGCTTCGCAGCTTGTCCATGAGGTCGCGTCCGCCGTCGATGGTCGCATCGTCCCAGCCGATGATGATGTCTCCCGCGGCCAGCCCCGCGTCGGCTGCGCTGGTGCCTTCCGATACGCCATCGATCAGGACGCCCGGCTCGTCCGCCGTCGTGTACGAAGGCATGACGCCAAGGCGAATCTTCGCGCCCGTGTTGCGAGCGGGGGTGCCGGCTGTCGACTCCCTGAAAGTGAACATGGCGTCGCGGTGCATGGCTTCGTCAAGAATGACCTCGCACAAGTCGATGATTCGCAGCGTGCCTTCGGGATTGACCCGCCACGCGACGTCCTCCGGTGTGTGATAGTCGTCATGGAGACCCGTGAAGAAGAACAGCACTGGCACGTCGGCCTTGAAGAAGTTGGAGTGGTCGGATGGGCCGAGCCCGCTGCTGGTCGTCAGTACGGTCAGGCCGGAGGGCTCGACCAGCCGCGGGAGCATTTCTGTGAACTCCTCTGCAGTGCCTGTGCCGTTAAGCGCGACGGTGCCGCCCCGCAGGCGTCCCATCATGTCCAGGTTGAGCATGAGGTTGGTTCGATCCAGATCGATCGGGGGATCGGCGACAAAGGCGGTGGAGCCGTGCAGGCCCGCTTCCTCTCCGCTGAATCCCACGAACAGCGCCGATCTGCGGTCCCTGCCGTCTGTCTCGGCGGCTTCCGCCAGCCGGTCGGCCAGAATGAGCATGGCGGCGGTGCCCGAGGCATTGTCGTCAGCGCCCGGGTGGACCCGCGAGTCTCCCGGCGATCGAGAGCCGGTGTACCCGTGCCCGAGATGGTCGTAGTGCCCGCCGATCACCACCCACTCGTCGGCCAGATCGCCTGCCCCGGGAAGAATGCCGCCGACGTTCCACGTCGGATAGTTCGGGGGCTCCAGGTCGACCGTGACTCGGGCTTTACGCCACGAGGGAAGGTGGGTGACCCCGCCCCCCTGGTTGGCGGTGGCCTCGACGGCCTTCAGGTCCAGCGATCCGCCGGATGCGGTCTGGAGCAGGGCCTCGGCCGTCGCCTGGGAGAGGTGCAGGACCGGCACGTCCAGGGTCTGGCCGAACCCGACGGAGGACTGTGGGGTTTCCAGATCCGCAGCGTCTGAACTCGGCGGGTTGACCAGAAGAATGGCGGCGGCGTTTCGGTCTGCCAGAGCCGCCAATTTGTCACGCATGTTCGCGCGAGGCGAGTACCCGGAAGGCGTCCACTGACTCGACCCTTCATCGGTGAGCGGTTCGTACCTCAGAAGCAGCACCGCCCGGCCCGAGAGGTCATCGTCCTCGGCAAAGGAACTGAATCCGTTGGGGCCTCGTTCAATGCTGTAGCCGGCGATGCTCAGGGGCAGTCGCGTGTCCGCCGGGCCGCTCGGGGCAAGCACCTGGAAGTCCGTGCCGTGTGTGAACTGCGTGTTCCCGACTGCGAGTGCCGCCTCGCGAATGGTCGGCGTCTGGCCAGACAACTGAAACTCAAAGCCCTGCCGCCACGCCCCGCCATCGTCGCCGGGAAAGGCCGGCAGGAGCCCCGCATCGCTCAGATACCACTGGATGTACTCGGCCGTCAGTTCGTCCCCGCGGGTGCCCGGCTGCCTGCCGCCGAACCAGGGATTGCTGAGCGTCTGCACATGCTGATACCACAGGGTTGCGTCGGGATCGAGACCGTTCATGTAGCCGGCGAGGTCGAATTCACGTTCGTCCCACACCGGATCGAATCCCGTGATGCCGTCCTCATTGGGCGAGACGGTGCCGCCTCCCGGCATGGGGGTGGTCAGCGCGGCGACGACGGCGAGCAGGGCGGGAATCATGCACATCTCCTCAGTGGCGGGAGACGCATGGTAGGAGGCTCAACCGATGAGCAATGCCAGCCTGATCAGGCCCGCGGCGGCCAGGCCGGCGAGGAGATCGTCCGCGAGCACGCCCCAGCCTCGCGGGAGCCGCTGGCTTTGCATGATGGGGGGGGGCTTGAGAATGTCCAGGATCCGGAAGAGCACAAAGCCGGCCGCGGCCAGCGCGGCGGCCCGACCCGGCGACGCGCCGTCCCAGGGCAGCAGTGAGAGGCACAAGGCCATACCGGCGACTTCGTCGCAGACCACCTCCCCGGGGTCGGCGCGTCCGAAGTGCCGCTCGTACCACGGGGCAAGCAGGATGCACGCGACGCTGCCGGCTGCCACCAGCCCGGCCATCGCGAGCACGACCGGCATCCAGCCCGCCGGGCTGATCGCGACGGCGGCCACGGCCGGGGGGAGCGATCCCCAGGTGCCCGGCGCTGGCCGCAGCAGCCCCAGCCCGCCCGCGGTGACCAGAAGCAGCCTGGTCATGACGTCGATTCGCCGCCTCGCATGAGGGTCGGCAGGACGGCGAGGTAGGGGATTCCTGACCACACCGTCACCGCCACCATGGCCCAGACGAGGCCCTTGATGGCCCACTCGGACCACGGGTGATCCCCGGGCGGTGCCGCCATCAGGAGCACCATCACCACCGGTATGACGGCGGATTGAAGCATCATCTTGGCCTTGCCGCTCCATTTGGCGCCGCACTGCATGCCTCGGGCCTCGGCCACCCCCCTGACGCTGGTGACGAAGAACTCCCGAGCGAGCATGACGACCACCATCCACGGCATCAGTCCGGTGGCCAGGACCACCGGGTGGCCCGCCTCGGCCCAGGCCGGGACGACAAACCGGGGGCCCGCAAGGCACACGACGGCTCCGAGTACCAGCAGCTTGTCGCAGAACGGATCCATCACCCGGCCAAAGGCCGACACGACCTTCCACCTGCGGGCGAGGTACCCGTCGAGAAAGTCCGTGGCGGCGGCCAGAATGAACACGATGGTGGCGATCAGCAGCCAGTTCGTGCCAACGGCGGGGTACTGGTAGAGGCTGATGGCGACGAAGAACAGAATCGCCATGATCCCCCTGGCCATCGTCAGAAGATTCGGGATGTGGCGGATTGAGCCGGCCGGCATGCGGGGATCCTACCGTGGGCCGGGGCGGGTGCTTGTGGGATACCCGCGGTCGGTTGCCGCCACGCCTGCGCCCCTTTATTCTCCCGGTCTCTCCTGCGGGATGTGTGACTCGGATACGGGGCACATGCCGCGACAGGCGACCGATCACGCCGCATCAGAAGGTCACGGATGGACCCCATCCTTCCCTACATCGCAACAGCAGGCGCGGCGCTCGGACTGCTGCTCGTTCTCACCGGCCGCACGATGGCCGCCCGGAGTTCCGGTGGCGTGGTGGGGCTTGCGTCGCTGGCCTGGCTGTTCGGAATGGCGGGGGGTCTGCCGGGCGCCGCTGGCGATGTTGCCGAACACGTGTTCTTTCTGATTTTCGCGCTGACAGCCGTCGCGTCCGCGGTGCAGATGATCCGGCAGAAGCGGCCGGTCTACTCGGCACTGTTCTTCGTGCTGGTCATCATGAGCGTGTGCGGTGCATTGGTGATGCTCGAGGCATTCTTCATTGCCTTCGCGCTGGTGATCGTCTACGCCGGGGCCATCCTGATCACGTACATGTTCGTTCTCATGCTCGCGCAGCAGGCGTCGGATTCGGCCCATGCCGGCGAGACGCCGGAGTACGATCGATCGCCTCGTGAGCCGTTCGCCGCGGTGATGGTCGCCGGCCTGGTCATGGCGACCGTCGTCTCAGCGGCCTTCACTGGTCTGGGAGATCTTCCGCCTGCCGCGGGTGCTGAAACGCGGGTGCAGGCCGATGCGGCCTTGCTCCGCTCACTTCCGGCTCAGGTGCAGCGAGAGGCCTCTCAGGCGGGCGTGTCCCTGGAGACGGAGGACATCGCCCAGGGCGTGCGCGTTGACGGTGATCAGGTTCTGATCGACGGCGTCACGGAAGCGGGCGACCCGACGACTGTGCATTTGACGCGGCCCGGCAATACCTCCCACGTCGGGTGGATGCTGGTCGCGTCGTTCCCGGCGAGCCTGGAACTGGCCGGGGTCATTCTCCTGATGGCCATGTTCGGCGCCGTTGTGCTTGCGCGGCGTGAGATTGACCACGCTGAGCGAGCGCTTGCCCGTTCGGCAGGTCGAGTGGCCGAAGATTCCGAGTCGGGGCAGGACGCATGATGCTGCTCGCGGCCGAATCGATGACTCAGGCTTCTCTGGCGCACGTCCTGCTGCTCGCCGGCGTGCTGTTTGCGATTGGAATCGCAGGCTTCCTGGCCAGACGCAACCTCATTGTGATGTTCCTCTGTACCGAGTTGATGTTCCAGGCCGTCATTGTCGCGATGGTCGGATTCGGTCGCTGGTACTGGGATTTCTCTGGCCAGGTGTTCGTCATCTTCATTCTGACGGTTGCGGCTGCTGAAGCGGCGTTGGCGCTCGCACTGGTGGTCCTTCTTCACAGGCGACGCTCGACGCTCGACGCGGAGTCGTGGACGGAGCTTCGAGAGTGATCGGCTACGCGATGGCCATCACGAAGGCGTCGGCAGGCGTGCCGGCAGTGCCGGCGGCAGAAGCCATCATGGCGCCCGAACTGTCCTGGGCCGGGCTCATTCTGTTGCTGCCGCTGCTCTCCCTGATCCTGTGCGGTCTGTGCGCGGCGGCGAAGGTCACGTCGAAACTGCCTGCCGTCATTACCGCGACGGCCCTGGCCGGGGCCTTCGTGACATCGGTCTTTCTGTACCTGAACTACCAGCCACCAGGTGACGTGATTCCGCTCCTGGACTGGATGAACATCAGTTGGGGAGACGGCCAGTTCGAGTCGTTCTCGGCCAACTTCGCCCTCTACATAGATTCGCTCTCGCTGTTGTGGATCATGTTCGTCACGGGGCTGGGGACCCTGATCACGATCTACGCAAGCGAGTACATGGAGCCGGACCTCGGCAAGGGGTACAGCCGGTTCTTCGCGGGCGTCAGCGTTTTCCTCTTCGCCATGGCTGCGTTGGTGCTCTCCGACAACCTCTTGATGCTCTACCTCGGCTGGGAGGGCGTCGGCTTCGCCTCCTACTGGCTGATCGGCTACTACTACCAGCGGCCAGCGGCGGTGGCTGCGGCCAAGAAGGCGTTCATCGTCAATCGAATCGGCGACCTTGGTCTGGCGCTGGCGGTCTATCTGATCTGGACGACGTTCGGAACCGTCCAGTACGACGAGTTGATGACCGTGCTGGAAGACGGGGACTACCGCGCGGCGTTTGAGGGGTGGACCGTCTCGGCGATTCCATTCCTCCTGATGCTGGCGGCCTTCGGCAAGTCCGCCCAGTTGCCGCTGTACGTCTGGTTGCCCGACGCGATGGAGGGTCCGACGCCCGTGTCGGCGCTGATCCACGCCGCGACCATGGTGACGGCAGGCATTTACCTCGTGGCCCGCACCTATCCGCTGTTCCTGCTCGAGCCCGTGTCGCTGCACGTTGTGGCCTGGGTCGGCGGCTTGACCGCGCTCCTTGCTGCGACGATCGGCATGGCCCAGTACGACATCAAGCGGATCATGGCGTACTCGACCGTGTCGCAACTTGGGTACATGTTCCTGGGGCTTGGCGTTCTGACGACCTATGGCGCCGCCTATCACGTCTTTACGCATGCCTTCTTCAAGGCCGTGCTGTTTCTCACATGCGGCGCCATCATGCACGGCTTTGCCGGGCAACTCGATCTGCGGCACCTGTCCGGCCTGCGACACATGCGAGGGTGGCGGATCACGGCGTGGACCATGTTCATCGGCTGCCTGTGCCTTGCCGGGTTCCCGTTCACGTCGGGCTACTTCTCAAAGGACGCCATCCTGGCCGAGGCCTTTGTGACGCAGGGCCCGGGCTTTGAGATTCTCGGCTGGATCGCCATCTTCACCGCCGGGCTGACCGCGTACTACACGTTCCGCGTGTGGTTCAGAGTGTGCGCCGGCCCGGTCGCCTATGAACCGGGGGACGAACTGCACGGCGAGGACGATCACGGCGGCGAGTTCCACCCCCATGCCCCTCGGCTTGCAATCAACGGTGTGCTGGTCCTCATCGCTCTTGGGGCGTTGGTTGCGGCGGTGCCGTACTTCATGTCGAACACGGCCGACGAACATCTTGCCGGTGGGTGGGTTGCCGACATGGTCCACGATTCGACGGCCCGCGAAGGCATCCCCGGATTCCACGGCGATGCCCACGCTGGTCACGGTGACGCGCACCCCACGATCTTCGGTGCGGATCCCCACGTGGCCATGTACTGGATCTCCGGGACCGTGGGGATGATCGGCCTGCTGTTTGCGGCCTGGCTGCATCTGTGGAGGCGAAGCCAGGCGGATGCGATCAAGGCCTGGTTGCTGCATCGGGCCTGGATCGGGTGGCTGCCTCGGGCCATGGAACGCAAGTGGTACGTCGATGAGGTCTACCACGCGCTCATCCGAGCGCCGCTCTGGATCCTCGGTCACATTCTGTATGCCTTCGACCGGTTCATCATCGATGGTCTGCTGGTCGACAGTGTTGCTCGCATTCCACGCGGTGTCGCTCGATGCCTCCAGCCGCTCCAGTCCGGAGCCGTGCAGGCCATGGCCATTGTCATGGTTGGTGGCGCCGCGATCATTCTGCTGCTCATGGCACTCTTCATGCAGTTCGGCTGGTTCGGAGGGCAGGCCTGATGCTGAGTGTGCTGCTCATGGTGGTACCGCTGGCGGGTGCGATCGTCATCATGCTGGCGCCTGCGCGAGCGGCCCGCGGCATCGCGATGATTGCGACGCTGGCCGGGGCGGGTATCGCGGTCGCGGCCGCGACGAACTTCGATGGATGGGGGACCGGCGGGTGGGGGCTCGAGTTCCAGAGCGAGTTGTTGCCGACATTGGGCATCACGTTGACGTTGGGTGCCGACTCGGTATCGCTCATGTTGATCCTGTTGACGGCCCTGCTGATGCCGCTGGCAGTGCTGGGCTCATGGACGGCCGTGACGACGCGGCTTCGGGAGTACTACGGGTGGATGCTCGTGCTCTCGACCGCCATGATCGGCGTGTTTCTGGCTCGCGATCTGCTCGTCTTCTACATCTGCTTCGAGTTCACGCTCGTTCCGATGTACTTCCTGATTGCCATCTACGGCAGCGGCAACCGGGCCTGGGCCAGTCTGAAGTTCTTCATCTATACGTTCCTGGGCTCGTTGATCGCGCTGGCAGGTCTTCTCTACGTCGTGTGGCAGCACGCGGCCGTTGCAGGCGCCTGGTCGTTCTCAATTCCGGAACTCGCTGCGTTCGCCTCAACCGGGCTGACCAGTGTGGAACAGGCCTGGATACTCCTGGCGCTGATGGCCGGGTTCGCCGTCAAGATCCCGCTCTTTCCAGTCCACACGTGGCTGCCGCTGGCGCATACGGAAGCGCCGACTGCCGGATCGGTTCTGTTGGCGGGCGTCCTGCTGAAACTCGGTACCTACGGGCTGTACCGATTTGTGCTGCCCATGGTGCCGGCCGCAGTCGTTGAGTGGGCACCGCTGATCGCCGTGCTTTCGATCATCGGCATCCTCTACGCCGCACTGATCTGCTGGGTGCAGACGGATGTCAAGAAGCTTGTGGCCTACTCGTCGGTCAGCCACCTGGGCTTCTGCGTCCTCGGTCTGGTGGCGCTGAATCCACTCGGGCTGCAGGGATCGGTGCTGTACATGATCAACCACGGTCTTTCGACCGGTGCATTGTTCTTCCTGATCGGCATGATGTACGAGCGGTATCACACGCGGGACATGGGGCAGGTGGGGGGGCTGGCGTCGAAGATGCCGGTGTGGTCCTGCTTCATGGTGTTCTTCGTGTTGGCGTCGGTTGGACTGCCTGGACTCAACGGCTTCGTGAGCGAGTTCCTGTGCCTCATAGGCACCTTCGCCGCGGGTGGAAGCGGCGCCTATCCGGGCGTCCTCGGACCGTGGCTGGCCGCGATTGCAGCGATCGGGATGATCTTCGCCGCGATGTACCTGCTCATCATGGTGGGCAAGATCGTCTTCGGAACGCTCCGAGAGCCTCCGGGGCACGCATCCGACATGCCGTCCGATCTCAACTTCCGGGAGATTGTCGTTCTTGTTCCGCTGGCAATCGGGTGCATCCTGCTTGGTGTGCAGCCGGACCTGGCGATTCATGCCATGGAGGGCGCGGTTGCTGACACGCTCTCCGCATATCCCGACGTGGTTACGGGCGTTCTGAACTCCGTGTCGCCACAGGGAGCGACTCCATGACGGATCGGCTGTGGCTGCTCATCCCGGAACTTGTTCTTCTGGCCGGTGCGGTCAGTTGTGCCATCCTCGGCGTGTCCCGAAGCGTTGCGATTCGGCGTCTGCTGCCAGCGGCAACGGTGGTCACGCTGCTCGTGGCGCTCGCTGCGTCGGTGTTTGTGTATGTGCCGGGTGCGGTCGAAGCCGCCACCGGGCCCGGCGCGGTCCCGCTGCCATGGCTCGGCCGGGCGGTCATTCCGATCACCGTTGTGGTTGGCCTGGTCCTCGTGCTTGTACAGGCCGGCTTTGTCGATCGCGTCTACGAGATGGCCGTCGCGTCTGGCCGAACCACCTTTGATCCTCTCCGGTCCGCTCGCGGTGAGTACTACGTCTTCTTCCTGTTGAGCATGGCTGGGCTCATGCTCACGTGCGCGGCCCCGGATCTCATCTGGCTCTTCCTGGCGCTCGAACTGACTTCGCTTCCAACCTACGTGATGGTGGCGATGAGCCGTGATGATCGTCGCGCGCAGGAAGCGGCGATGAAGTACTTCTACCTCGGCGCGATGTCGGCGGCGATGTTCCTCTTCGGCTTCGCCCTGTTGTACGGGGCGACCGGCACCATGGTGCTTGGGGATATGCAGGCAGTGCTCGCCGGTCGAATGGCCGACACCGGCTCGATCGGCTCGCTCGCAGTCATCGGGCTGCTGCTGTCGGTCCTTGGCATCGGCTTCAAACTCGCTGCGGTTCCGATGCACCTCTATGCACCAGACGTGTACGAAGGCGCCGCAGCTCAGGTGACGGCCTTCCTTGGGTTTGTCCCCAAGGCCTCCGGAGCCATCGCGCTCATGCTGATCCTGTCGCTGACCGGATGGACGGAGGAAGGCGGTTCACTCCCGCCAGCGGTGCTCATCACGCTCTGGCTGATGGCCGTGCTCACCATGACGCTTGGCAACATCGGAGCCCTGTTGCAGTCCAACGTCAAGCGGATGCTCGCCTACAGCTCGATCTCACACAGCGGGTACATGTTGATCGGCATCATTGCCGGGCCCGGGGCCGGGTTTGCTGCAGTGCTTGTGTACCTGTTGGCCTACGGCCTGGGGAACACGGCAACGTTCGCCGTGCTGGCGAGCCTCCGGGCGGGCGATCACGAAGTCGAGTCCATCGATGACCTCGCCGGCCTTCGGGAGAAGCATCCCGGATTGGCCTGGGCCATGGCGATTTCGGCGGGATCGCTGCTTGGATTCCCACCCCTGATGGGCTTCTGGGGGAAACTGCTTCTGTTCATCGCGGGCGTGGCCTCCGGTCATCTTGTGCTCATCGTGATCGCCGGCATCAACAGTGCCATCAGCGCGTGGTACTACCTCCGTCTGGTCGCGCTCCCGTTGACTGGCACGCCGTCGAGTACAAGTGGCTCCATTGAGCGGCGACCCTACGAGGGGCCGAGGATGGCTGCGGTGGCCTGCACTGTGCTGCTGATCTGCCTGCCGCTGCTGCTCGGATCGATCATGAGTCAGGCCAGCGATGCGGTGGTCACGGTGGACGAGCTCCGAAACTCCGCGGGAGTGGACGAGTAGCGAGCGGACGCCGCTTCGCGCATCCACCGGGGCTCCCTAGGAACGGCTCTGATTG
Organism: Phycisphaerales bacterium; assembly: GCA_030748575.1. Taxonomy (GTDB): domain Bacteria; phylum Planctomycetota; class Phycisphaerae; order Phycisphaerales; family SM1A02; genus UBA12567. The sequence goes on from JASMLR010000002.1 coordinate 259,926, forward strand.
GCCGGCGGTGTCGGCTTGGTCATGCCCTGAACGACCAGCCCGATCACAGAGGCGCCGAGCCAGGCGAGCGTCAGCGTGCCGCCTGCCGGGTCGGTGGCGAGCCACTCCGGGGCCACGTCCCATTGAGCGAGTAGTCGAGGCAGCCCTGCGATGATCAAGCCCGCCCCGGCGACCGCCGTCAGCAGGATGGCGCCGGTTCTGGTGAAGAGCGTCGAGAGCACCAGCCCTCCCAGGAGCCCGCCGCCGGCCATGAGCAGAATGGCGAGCCGGGGATCCGCAGGCATGGCCGTCCACGCCGACCGAATGGGGGTGAGGTGCGCATGGTTTGCCAGCTGCAGCGGCATGGTCAGGCCGGGCACCTGGGCTGGGAGTGCATTGGACGGCTCGGCGGCGCCGGCGGGTGGGACTGCTTCGGGCAGACCGAAGAGCATGCCGACCGGGACCGGGGGCACGTCCGGTTCGGTCAGCGAGAGGACCGTCCACGTGGTGGTGGATGCGAGCAGCGCAAGCGACAACGCCAGCATGACGCCGGCAAGCAGTTTGTACGCCAGAAGGGCTACGCAGGCCGCGATGATGCCGCCGATCAAGGGGGCCGCCCACGCCGGTCCGATGCCGGTTTCGATCCAGATCAGGAAGCCGCCAAGGACGCCCAGCCCGAGCCCCAGAGCTCCGACCGCCGGCCGGAGGACCCAGCCCCCGGCGGCCCACAGAATGACGCCGACGCCGACCAGAATCACGGCGGCGGCGAGATCCCCGGAGGCTGCGGTGATCGGAATGGCGTTCATGAGAAGCATGTTGGACGTGTATCGGGTCGCTGGTTGTTGGGAATGGAGGATTGGGGCTTTCAGAGGGGCCATCTGGCTGGCGGATCCTGCCGAAGGGGGTGATATAGTCCCCGCCATGCCGACCATGGACTCCTCCAGGGCCGTCGCAGCAGTGGTGGCGGGCCTCCTCGTGGCGGCCACGCCTGCCATGCCGAACGAGCCAACGACCCAGCCCCATCGCCATCCTGCCAACCGGCTGGCGGGCGAGACCAGTCCATACCTGCTCCAGCACGCCCACAATCCCGTGGATTGGTATCCGTGGGGCGAGGAAGCCTTCGAGGCGGCACGTCGGGAGAACAAGCCGATCTTCCTGAGTATCGGGTACTCGACCTGCTACTGGTGCCACGTCATGGAGCGGCAGTCGTTCGAGAGCCCGGAAGTGGCGGCGGTCCTGAATGCGTACTACATACCGGTCAAGGTCGATCGCGAAGAGCGTCCCGACGTGGACGACATCTACATGACGGCGGTCCAGATCATGACCCGGCATGGCGGGTGGCCGCTGTCGGTGTGGCTCGACCCGGACACGCTCATGCCGTTCTTCGGTGGGACCTACTTCCCTCCGAACGATCAGGGTGAGCGGCCCGGCTTCATGACACTTCTGCACGCCATTGATCAAGCGTGGGAGCAACGCCAACCGGAGATGCGGGCGCAGGCGGAGCGGGTTGGCCAGGCGGTTGCCCGGCGACTTGCCGCCGACGTGGACACGGTGGCCTTGGATGCCGGCGTGGTCGATGCCGCCATCGCGCAGCTCATGGCCAGTTACGACCCGCTGGATGGGGGCTACGGTGACGCTCCGAAGTTCCCCATGCCGGTGCACCTGGACCTGCTTCTGGAGGCGGCCTGGGATCGACAGGATGTGCAGGATTCTCTGCGGCACACCTTGAATCGAATGGCGATGGGCGGCATGTACGATCAGGTGGGCGGGGGATTTCACCGCTACAGCACCGACGGCCAGTGGCTCGTGCCGCACTTCGAGAAGATGCTGTACGACAACGGCATGCTCGCATCTGTGTATGCCGAGGCGTACCAGCGAACGGGCGATGGGTACTACGGCGCGGTGGTGGCCGAGACGCTCGACTATGTGTTGCGGGAGATGGTCGACGATACCGGCGCGTTCTGGTCGGCCCAGGACGCGGAGTCAAATGCCCGCGAGGGCGAGTCCTACCTCTGGACGCCGCAGCAGATTCGCGACGTGCTGGCGGTCGCCGGCTACCCGCCCGCGTGGGCCGAGTTCACCCTTTCCGTCTACGGTCTCGATCAGGGCACCAACTTCCAAGATCCGCATCACCCGGGGGAGCCGGCGTCCAACGTCCTGTTCCTGCCGGCCCATCCTCGCGACCTGGCGGCCGCGATGGACCTGACCATTCCAGAGTTTCACGACAGGATGGTCAAGGTCAATGCCTCCCTGCTTGCCGAGCGGGGCACGCGCGACCAGCCTGCGACCGACGACAAGGTGCTGGTGGGGTGGAACGGGTTGATGATCGGCGGCATGGCCGACGGCGGCCGCGTGCTGAAGTCACAGCGCCATCTTGACGCAGCGGCTCGGGCGGCGGACTGGATCAAGTCACACATGTGGGATCCGTCCTCCGGTCTGCGCAGAACGGCCCGGAATGGCCGCGTCTCACAGATTCCCGGCTTCCTGGAGGACTATGCGTTTCTCATTCGGGGTCTCTTGAAGCTGTACGAAGCGACCGGAGCGCGGCAGAATCTGGACTGGGCCGCCGAACTGGCAGGGCAGGCGGAGGCCATCTTCTTTGACGAGGCCCAGGGCTGGCACGACACGCCGCCAGGAGACGAGAGCCTGTTTGTGCGGGGCCGATCGCTCTATGACGGTGCCGTGCCGAGCGGCACGTCGGTCATGCTTGACAACCAGAGACGGTTGTACGAGATCACGGGAGATCCAGCGTGGCTCGACGCCGCCGACCGAACGCTCGGGCCGATCGCGCAAGGGCTCAACCGATCGCCTCGTGGGGCGGCGCAGGCCATCGCGGCCCTGCACCATCTCCGCGCAGCCGACCCGGAGCGGTTTGGAGGAACGCCGGGGGGCGATGCTGGGGGCCCGGTCACCGTTCAGGCCCGCAAGGTCGGCGCTGCGCCCGGCGCATGGCATGTCGAGTTCGACATCACCTCACCATGGCACGTGGCACTTCCAGGAGCCGCGGGCGTCATGCCACTCCGCATTGACGCCCGATCACCGGACGTCTCGATTGACGTGGCGTGGCCGGAGGGGCACGTCTTCGATGGACCAAGTGGCGAGGTGACCGTGCTCGACGGCGCGGCGGTCGTGCCGATTCAGGTCACCGGCGGCGACGGCGCGTCGCCCGTCACCATCGCCGTCTCGTGGCAGGCCTGTAATGACAGCATGTGCCTGCGCCCCCAGACTCGATTGCTGCAACTCGACGTGGGGGCGTCTCACTGACCATGCCGACCTCAGAACGATTCGTCCCACTGGACATCGCCCTGCTTTCAACCGGCGGGACGATTGAAAAGACCTACGATCCGCTCGAGGGTGTGCTGCGGAATGACGTAAGCGTGCTCGATGTCCTTCTGTCGGAACTTCGCCTCGAAGGCGTGAGGCTGCACCGGAGGGCCGTGCTGAACATGGACAGCATGGACATGACTCCTGAGGATCATGAACTGATCGTCGAGGCCGCGCGGGAGGCTTCCAACGCGTATGCCGGCGTCATCATTGTGCACGGAACGGACAGGTTGGCGGCCACAGGCGAAGCGATTGCAGCCGCGTACGACCCGCCAGTCCCCATCGTGCTCACCGGCGCGATGACGCCGTGGATTCTCCGGACGTCGGATGCCAAACAGAACCTCACGGAGGCGCTCACCGCCGTTCAGTTGCTGAGCCAGGGCGTCTATGTCTGCATGCACAACCGCGTGATCGCATTCCCCGGGGTCGTCAAGGATTGCCGTAATCTCCGGTTCGTCCGGAACTCGGATCTTCAACACGAGGAAGTTTGATGACTAGTACCGCCAATACCGCCGAGAAACCGGCGCTCAAGCACACCTACCGGACAGCCCCGGTCGCATCGCCGGGGATGCCGTCCGGCATTCCGTACATCATCGGAAACGAAGCCGCAGAGCGATTCAGTTTCTACGGGATGAAGGGCATCCTGGTCATCTTCATGACCACCTACCTCTTCCTCCTTCCGGGCGCTACGGGCAGTGAGCCGATGCCCGAGACCGAGGCGATTGCGAACTATCACTGGTTCACGACGGCCGTCTACTTCACGCCCATTCTGGGCGCGCTGCTCAGTGACATCTTGTTCGGAAAGTACCTGACCATCATCACGCTGAGCGTGGTGTACTGCCTCGGGCATGGTGTGCTGGCGCTGATGGGCATGGGAGATGACATCAATCCGGCACTGATGCTGCTGATCGGACTTGGCCTGATCTCCTTCGGCTCCGGAGGCATCAAGCCGTGTGTGTCCGCGCATGTCGGCGATCAGTTCGGCGAGCGCAACAGCCATCTCATTTCCAAGGTGTTCGGATGGTTCTACTTCGCGATCAATACCGGCGCATTCCTCTCTACGATGATGACGCCGTGGTTTCTTGAGTGGTACGGACCACACCTGGCGTTCGGGGTTCCGGGCGCCCTGATGGTGATCGCCACCATCATGTTCTGGGCGGGGCGGCACGAGTTCATCCACGTGCCCGCCGGAGGCGTGACCTGGTTCAAGGAAACGTTCAGTTGGAAGGGCATTGCGTCGATTCTGAAGCTGGGCATCATCTACATCTTTGTTGCCGTGTTCTGGGCGCTGTTTGATCAGACCGGCTCGTCCTGGGTCCTGCAGGCTCGCGATCTTGACAGGCACTTCCTCGGGATCGAGTGGTTGCCGTCTCAGATTCAGATGGTCAACCCGATCATGATTCTGATTCTGATCCCGACGTTCTCCTTCCTGATCTATCCCGCCATCAACCGCGTGTTCCCATTGACCCCCATTCGCAAGATTGGCATTGGCCTCTTCGTCATGGTGCCGGGGTTTGCCATGGTCGCACTGCTGCAAGCGGCCATCGACGGTGGCGCGAGCCCGAGTATTGGTTGGCAGATCGCCGCTTATGCGATTCTGACAGCGTCCGAAGTCATGGTGTCGATCACCTGCCTGGAGTTCTCGTACACCCAGGCGCCGCGGGCGATGAAGTCCGTCATCATGGCCATCTTCCTGATGAGCGTCTCGCTCGGCAACATCTTCACCGCGGTCGTCAACAAGGCGATCTTTGTCGAGTCGAGCGCCACGCCTGCCAAGACGCTGGCCGTCTCAATGGGCAAGGAGGACATGGACGGCGATGCCCGTATGGCGGCAGCGAAGAAGGCCGGCGTCACGTACGAGTCCATGCCGGGCGAAGACTTTGCGCTGTCGCTTGCTGGCGTTGACGGTGTGCTTGGGTCAGATGACGACATTCGATTGGGCTTTGCGCCTGACGGGACGATGTCCGGATTCGTCGACGACGAAGCAGACGCGATTCAATCCGCGATCGACCGAATTGGCGACGCATGGAAGGCGGCAGGGCGATTGCCAACGCAGGAAGCCGGCGGCGCGTTGGTTGAGTCTCTCCTGGACCCGTGGGGGAACCCGCTGCGGTACCAGTTGGTCAGTCGTGATCAGTTCATTGTGTCCAGTGACGGGCCGGATGCCGTGTGGCAGAGCGAGTACGACATTCGGGCCGAGGTCACGGTGACGTCGACACATTCCAGCGAGGCGAAGGCAGACGCCGGGGACGAGCAGCGGGGCGACCTGATGGCCTGGGCGCACCCCGAGAAGACCTGGATCGAGCGTCGCATGGAGGAGTTGGACCGGACGCCCGAAGAGGCTGGGGTGGCCGAGCCGGAAGACAACGGCGACTTCGGGTACGACGTTCGTTGGGATGTCGGAGGCGCGACGACGCTCGCGGGCGCCGCCTACTTCTGGTTCTTCACCTGGGTGATGCTCGGGACGGCGGTGCTGTTCGTTCCGGTGGGCTGCCTGTATCGACCGCGGACGTATCTGCAGATCGAGGAGGATGCCTAGCGGCTATCTGGCGGGCTCGGCCGCCTGCCGGGCCTCGGCCGTCTCCCGACGTGGCCGCATGGCTCGAAGGCGGACCGTTTCGGCCCCCGGATCGAGGAGGACGAACGGCCGCATGGGATCGGTCGTCGACCGGGCATAGACCGGCGCATGGTCGACCCGCACGACGTTGCGAAGGTCCGAGCGGCTCTGCCAGTGCAGACCCTTGGGCATGGTGAGGAGAAAGTCGCCCCGGTTGTCGTAAATGGCGTCGATCGACCCTGGTGCGAGGGACACCAGTCGATCGTCGTTGATGCCTGTCGGCATCCACACGTTGATGCACTGTTGGGTGGGGTGGTAGAACACGACCTGCTCAACCGCCGGACTGGCCAGGCCCTGCACGGCGGTTCGGTTGGCGGTTGCTGCCGCCGCATCCCAGCGGCTGGCGCCGACCATGACAAGCACCTGCCGCGGGTTCTCCTTGATGGTGTCGGGACGCTCGCCATTGATCGAGAGCAGCGACAGGACCCCTTGGCTGTCCAGTCGCCAGACTGAGAGCCGGGTGCTTCGCGGACTCCACATCGGGAAGAGCCAGTCTTCGTCATCCGCCGGGAGTTCGAATTCCCGTCCGTCAGCGAAGCGGAAGGCCAGCGAAAACGACACGCCGTCCCGCGGCCGCGTGGACCACGCCAGACGCCCGCGTGGCCCGAGGGTCGGCATGGTGTTGACCTGATCGTCACGGACGAGCCAGGTCAGCTCGCCGGACCGCCAGTCGATGCGGGCGATCCACCTGCTGCCGTCGCGTCGGAGTGATTCGACGAGGAAGCCCTCCTTGTCGGCAGCGTCGGTCAGCACGAGCGGGGACTCAATGGTCGTCTGCAACCGCATCCCGCCGAACCCGGGGAGAATCTCCCAGATCTCGATGCGGGCGCCCTCCGGAGGAACCGCCCCGGGCAGGCCCATGCGGGCCGCGTTGCTCGGGGGTGTGCCGGCGCTTGTTGCGATCCACCGCCCGTCGGGGCTCAGAAGTGGAAGAATGGTCGCATTCCACGGCAACGCGCCAAGCGACCATGCTTCTCCCTGAAACGCGCCTTGCGTGGCCTCATTGGCCCGCTGTTGCCGCTCCGCGATCTCATTGAGGGCGTCAGCCTGCGACTGCGTCAGTCGCGTTCGCTTGGGCCATGTTGACTGCTCGCACCCGGCTGAGGCGAGGACGGCCGCTATCAGAATGAGGCGTCCGATGGTCACGGCGAGGTGTTCCTCCGTGGCGTCAGTTCGATGAGTTCAGGTTCGTATGCATCGATCTGATTCTGGGTGGGCTCTTCGCTCGGAAGCAGGACGCGGCCTCCGCTCCCGGAAGGGGTGTGTCGTCCCAGTCGCTCATGGACGTTCAGATCGATGATCTTCTCGCCCTCTGCGATCTGCTCTGCGAGCGGTCGGGCGACTGACTCAAGGCGTCCGAGGTCTTCGAGGTTGTAGTTGTCGTAGTTGTCAACGGGGCGGTGCACGACCGTGGGCGTGATGAAGGCGATCAACTCGGTCCGCTCCAGCTTCTCGTCATTGAACTCGAAGAGTTGGCCGATGATCGGAATGTCCGCCAGTAGCGGAATGCGGTCCCGCTTGATCTGCTCCAGTTCGCGAAGCAGCCCGCCCAGCACGATGGTCTGGCCATCGAGCAGAATGGCGTGGGTCGTGACCTGCTTTCGGTCAAAGATCTCACTCTGGGTGTTGCCGACGTTGACGGCGCCCTTCGCCTGAGAGAGTTCCAGGCTCACGGCCAGATCGACCGCGCCTTCCTCGGTGATCCGCGGTCGAACGTTCAGGAACACACCGACATTCTTGTACTCGATGGTCGTTGTGAGATTCTGCAGGCCGGTTGATGCCTCCACCGATCCCGTGGCGATCGGATACTCCTGGCCGGCGAAGAACACGGCTTCCTCGTTATCTGCAGTGAAGACTCGTGGCTCCTGGATCACGCGGGTGTTGGTGATCGAGTTGAGCGCTTCGATAATCACATTGATGTCAAAGGGGCCGAGCGTCAGCGTATTGGTCTGTGATCCATCGAGCATGTTGGTGATGAAGTCGATGGCTCCCATTGTGAGATCGACCGATCCGGCGACCAGGGCACCGGTGTCCGGTTGCCATCCGGTTCCGACCCGCATGCCGAGATTGAGCGCGTCGCCCAGATCGACCTCGACGATGGTGGCCGAGAGCATCACCTGACGCCTCGGTTGGTCAAATGCTTCGATCAGTTTGCGCATCGGCTCGCGGTACGCGGTGGGGGCCAGGATGGCCAGCGCGTTCTGTCTGACGATGGGAACAACCCGGACTTTCCCGATGAGTGACGATTCCGGAGCCTGTTCGTCAGAGTCGCCGGAGTTGCCCCAGGGGAACTGAAGATCCGATGACGTTCCTGAGGTGTCGGGTCCGGAGACGTTGAGGCCGTCGCCACTGGTTGAGAACCCTTCAGCCGTGAGCCCGGTCTCCGGGCGAGGAAGCGATACGCGTCCGCCTGCCTTGGCCAGCAGGATGTTGATCTCCTCCGTCAGAGCCACCGCGTCGGCGTACTTCAGCGGAATGATCTCGGGAAGACCGGCATCGGAAGGCTGGTCGATTTCTTCGATCACGCTCTGAATGAACGAGAAACTCTCTTCGGTCTTGGCCAGCACGAGCAGGGCGTTACGGTCGGGGAAGGCCTCGAACTGGTACACGCCAGCAATGCCGGCGGTTGCATCGGTCCGCTGCGACTGGCCGGACCCGCCCTGGCGGCCCGACCGGCGGTTGCTGGAGCCGGAGGATCCGGAAGAGCCGCCGCCGAGTACCGCCGTCAGCAGGTCGGTCACCTTGATGGGATCGGTGTACTTCAGAATGAAGAGGCGAGAGGTCCCCTCCGGGCGAGGGCGATCCCACTGGGTCTCGATGAGCGTCGCGATCTCTTCGACCGTCTTCTGCTCGCCCTGCACCGTCACCGTGTTCTGCTGCTCATTCACGGTCAGCCGCAACTCGGCTTCCGGGATGCCTTCGGTGGACGTCGTCGTGGCGCCCGAGGAGCCGGAGCTTCGGTTCCGCTGATTGCGGTTGCTCTGGTTCTGGTTGGATCGGTTCGTGGACGATGTGCCTCCGGACTGTTCAAACAGTTCCAGCACATTGGTTTCGATCTCGCGGGCGTCGGCGTAGCGGAGCCGGAATGTCTGAATGACCGGTTGGAGCCACTTCCGGTCGATGTCGTTGATGATCTGCTCCACCTGCTGGCACAGCCCGACGTCACCGAGCACCATGATCTGGTTGGAGAGGTCGTCCTCGCTGATGATGGCCCAGTCTTCAGGGAAGAACCCCTGGAGCCCGTCCTTGATCTGGGCGGCATCGGTGTTCCGAATCTGGAAGATCTTGAAAATGAGGCCCCCGCGGTCCGTCCGGTCCGCGACCGATGTTTCCGCGGACACGACCTCGATCTCTCCGAGTTGCGTCACCATGTTGTCCATCTCGCCGATGAAGATGACGCGAGGTCGCTCGATGATGCCGATGTCCTGCATCCGCAGGTAGGTGAAGATGAAGTCCAACGCTTCGGTTCTGGACATCGGGTGATCGGCCACAATGTTGTACCCGTCGCGGGACCCGCCCGGGTTGTTTGGCAGATCGATCGGCATCACGATCTTGCCGGTCTCCAGCGCGATGAACTCGATGAGTTCCTCCAACTGCACATCCTTGAACGCGAGGACCACCGGTTCGTCTTTGACCGGACGTCGGTCGGGTCGAATGCCCTCGGTGCTCCACACGACCGGCTCCGGCTCGGCCGCTGCATCGGCCTCCTCGCCTGCGTCGTCGTCAGGCAGGGCCGCTTCCTCAGCCGGTGCCTCTTCGAGCGACGCCTCGGCAATTTCCTCTTCGAGCACCGCCTCATCGGCGTCGCCAGCCGCCTCTTCCGTGACTTCTTCCACGACCTCGATGTCGGCTTCCGGCTCGGCTTCCGGGGCCACGCCCGGCTCGTTGGCCTGAGCGGGTTCAGCCGGCGGCGAGACCGCGGGGTCATCCGTTGGGTTCGGTTCGGCCGGAGGTGGCTCCAGCGGCACCGGCGGTGGGGGCGGCGCGGGTTCGGGCCGGCCGCTCTGGGCACCTGCGGGGGTCGCCAGCATCACGGCCAGCAGTACGGCCGGCAGTATGGCCAGCAAGGGCGCAATCGCTGAAATCCTTCGAGACGTCATTTCCACGGGGCGTCCTCTCTGTGGTCGAGCCCGAGTAACGCGGAAGGGGCGGCGTGATTCGGTGAAATCCATGAGATTCATTCCGGTGCCGTCCTTCGAGGTCGCGCCTCGTCAACTGTGCGTGTGGTCGATGCTGTGGGGAGTTCAATCACGTCCTTCAACGGGCCATCTTCCCAGGGGTCCTCGGCCTCGTCGAAAAGTGAGACCGTGAAGGGGCCGCCTTCCTTCCACATCAGTTCTGCGTGGTGGGGAGCCTGTACCGACACGACCTCGATCTCGTCCATCATTCGTCCGACCGGGATGACCATCAGGCCCTTGTCGGCTCTGAAAATCACGTCGGACCCGTAGATGGCGATGATGTCCGGCCCGCCGTACCGCTTCGGACGTGGATCCACCTTCGGGACATCGGCCGGCTTGGGCGCCTCGCGCGGCTTGCACGTCTCCGGTCCGCACGTGGTGTCCTTGCCCTGGAATCGTCCGCCGCGATCGAGGCAGGCGTCCCGCCGCATCACGGTGCACTCCTGGCCTACGCAGCAGGCTCCGGTGGGCTCGGGCGGCTTGGGCTTCGGGGGTGCCGGTGGCTCAAAGAAGAATGACCGGCCGTGGACCCGGTTGAGGTCCGTGCGATGCGCCTGGTCATGGGTGGCCAGCAGTTGGGAATACGTGGCATCGCTCGGCGCCGCGCCTCCCCCAAGCGCACCGAGCGAGGCAAGAAACGGGATGACCAGCCAGAGCGCCAGGACGACAAGCCCCGCACCACAGAACAGGCTGACTCCCAGAGGGCCTCTGAGGGCCTCGCGGTCGATCATCGCCGCCTTCCTCCACGCACCCATGCTTCGATCGTCAGCTCAACGGCCAGTTTGCCACCGGCTTTGCCTCGCTGCACACGGGCGTTGCTGATGGCCTCAAGGGCCGGGCTGTCCTCCAACGCCCCGATGATCTCGATGGCCTTCTCATGGTCGGCCTCGAAACTGACGGTGGCCTTGATGCGGTCGATGCCCGGCAGCGTCGCCCCGCCGACCTTGACCGCGCTCGACGCCTCATTGAACTTGTATCCGCGTACCTCGAACTCACGCATGATGGCGTTGACCGCTTCAAGCATGTCCTGGGACTCCGTCGCTCGCTGCGACGGGGAGGACAGGGGACCGTACGCAACGACGTTGGATCGCTGCATGGCGGCCTGCTCACGGGCGCGATCGACGCGTTCCGTCTGCGCCTCGATCTCATCGGCAGCGCCGCCCCACGAAGACGAGATCGGGTCGATCAGGCTCGACCAGAGGAGAAACACCACCAATACCAGTCCAAGCCCGAAGATCAGCCGGGTGCCCCGGCTCATGCGGTTGTATTCATCTCGCAGGCGAGGCGCCAGTCCCGTCGCGTCGGTCATGACCCGCCCTCCCGCCCCAACTTGCGGAGGTGCTCAAAGAGCCGCCTCCAGTAGTCGTCGAGCGTCGGATCATTGAAGCGGGCCTTGACTTTGGTCACTTCATTGACCTTGGCGAGGGTCTCCGCGCGGTTGAGCGTGGCGATCTGCGCGTCGGTCAGAATCTCCGGCATGGCGCCGAGGTCCTCGGCTGAGAGGTCGCCGCTTCGCGCCGACGTGCCAGCCACGCTCCGCGACGCCGTGTCCGACGCCGACATGTCGCCACCGCCGCCGGGACGGGAGCCACCTGGTCGCGTGTCGGTTCGGCGGGGGATGACCGATGGGGGCGTCGTCGATGGGGGTGTATGGGGCTTCGTTGCCGCGGGGCTGCCTGCGCCGGAGGGGCTCGCTGGGCCTTGAGCCAGGGTGCCGCCGCCAGGAGACGCGGGTGTGGACGGGCCGGCCGGCGCCGGTCGGGCGGATGCTGGTGCGGGGCCGCCAGTGCTCGCGTCCGCTTCACCTGGCAGCCAGGTGGCGGCCACGCTTGGTCTGGGATCGGGCCCACCCTCGGCGGTCGTCGGGAGCGAGTATCGCCGCTGCTGGTGCGTCCAGGCCGCGAAGTCCTGCTCGGGTGGGTAGGTCGGGCGGACCGCCGGAGCGCCGATGTCTGCGTTCAGCGAGAAAGACCGCTCGCCCAGATTGGACTGGCCACCCCACTCCACGGTGACGTCTTTGAAGACGCGGGAGGACTGCATGTTCGCCTTCATGTTGCCGATGAGGTCGGCGGCCGGCGTGCCCTGGTAGGTCGTCGCGTCCCCCGCGATCCGAATCGGCTCACCGGCTCCCATCTTGATGCTCTCGATCTTGACGCCCAGAGGCGTCGCGGCGGCAATGTCCGCCAGCAGTTTGGTGACCGGCAGGGAGCCTGTCCCCAACTGGGCGTACAGCCGGTTCCGCTGCTCCACGGCCGAGGCGGATTGCACGGCTTGGGTCAGTCCGGAGTGGGCCATGCTGAGCAGGGCGTAGCGGACACCGTTGAGCACCAACGGGCCGAGCAGCAGCACAATGACGAAGGCTGCCGCCAACCGAAGGGCCATGCGTGGGTTCGACAGTCGATCGATCCACCGCTCGGTGAAGGTGGGCTCGTGCTTCGGGAGTCTGGGCCGCAGGACGGTCAGCGAGGCAAAGTCGTCTGAGGTGGCCAGGCCGCACGCCAGGGCCATCAGGAAGGGCGTCGGATCCTCAGGAAGCGAGCCTGTGACGCGCCGCAGAATCAGCGTGGCGGCCTCCGGCGAGAGCGCATGGTCCGGGCTTGCCGTTGCGGGGGCCGACAGGCGGGTCGCTTCGTCGGCCGACCACCCTGCTTGCATGGCGGACTCCAGCACAAACCGCGTGGCGGCTTCAGGGGAATCAAATGCGCCCGCGTGCGTGGAGCGGAGTGCCAACTTACCTCGGCCCGAAAGCACCAGCGCCGTACTGCCGTCGGCCGCGTCATGCCAGAGGAGCGGGACGTCCGGGTGCCCGCTGGCCGCCGCGGAGAGCAGGCCCGCGACGTCCGGAACGGCCAGCGTCGACGTCTCATCGAGTGGTGGAATCGGCACCTCTCGAGCGGAGGGCCAGGCCACCGCGACGCCCACGCGTTCGTCTTCCGGGCCCGTGGCCGGAAGGAGGGCGACTGCCTGACGGTGCAGGGGTGCCGAGTCGCCCAATCGTTCGGCCGCAATCTCGTGCAGGCGATGATCGACGTCCGCTTCATCGCCTCGGCCCAGCCCGATCGAACGGCAGATCACGCTCCGAGCGGGGATGACGATTCGGGTGGCGGTGTCGGCCGGGTTGCACCAGGCCGGGACCTGATCAGTCTCCAGCCGGGCGGCATCCAGAACCTCGATGCCGGTGGCTCCAGGGCGGTATCGCACGGCGGACCAGGCCCCGTCCACCCAATGCAGCATCGCCATCGAAGTGGCGGTGTCCTGGGCCGATTGGCTGGGGGCTCCGAGCCTGCTCATTGGTGTGGGAGGATATCCGAAGAGACCTGCCGCGATCGCCTCCGAGGACCGTCCACGGCGGGTCTGCGTTGCCCTGAGCTCAGTTCTCTCGATACTCGAGGATTCGCACGGGCAGGGTTGAACGATCGACCACCACGTGGATTTCCGCGACCTCGTCAGTTGCGTCACTTCTTCCTCGGGAGGAGATGGTGAACACGTTGCTGTCGGTCCCGAACATCGGCAGCAACTGCTCCAGCGTGGCCTGGTCGGCCCCTGAGAGATCCCAGAAGTCCACGAGGCTGGGCAGTCCGTTGGCCCGCTGGGTGCGGAGGGCGAGCAGGGCGTCCACGAGCCGCTCGTTCTCCTTGAACATGGCGTAGAGCGTCTCTGGGGGCACGGTGTTGATGTTGATGCGGCCGAAGTCCCTTCGGTGCAGGGGTGTGAGGCTGGTCTCGGAGAGGATCACCGCCACTTCGTCCGGGGTCCATGTCAGATCGATCTGGACTTCGCCCTCGTCAGACTCCGCTTCGCTCGCGGCCTCTGGGGCCGCGCCCAAGTTCGCCACGAGGGAACTGGCCTCAATCTCACCGGCCACGGCGTCATTGATCAGTTTGTCGGCCTTCTGCGGGCTGAGTTCCAGACCGAGCAATTCGAATCGCTCCATGAGTTCTGGTCCGTCGGTGGCCAGCAGCCAGATTCTGGGCAGCCCGCTCGTCGTCGCGCCGTCGGCGACCGATTGCACCGTGAGCATGCGAGCCCATCCACCATCGAGCACCCCCGACTCGTTGTCCCACGGAAGCGTCTCATCCCCGTCGTCCTCGGAAGGATCGAGCAGGTTGTTCATGTTCCAGTCTTCTCCGCGAATGTCCTCCGGCTCGACACCCGCGACCAGTTCCAGTTCAGCCACGCTTTGAAGCGGCGCATTCCTCGGCTCATATCGAGCGTTGAGCGACAGGTAGTAGTCACGTTCCACGCCGAACTCACTGGGCTCGTCGTCTTCGTCAATCCAGTCTTCAATGGCGGCGAAAACGCCCCAGGAGAGCGGGCCGAACATGACGTCCATGTACCCGCGATGCGGGCCGTTCACATTCAACCTGGCGTGTTCGTCCAGTGGCCCCGCAAAGGGCACCGGGCTGTCGCCTGAGGCGTGCTGGATGATCCAGTCGCCACCTTCGACCGTGCCGGCATGGACGTTTTCAAGATCACGAATGAGCGCATACGCGTCGTCCGGTATCGGATAACGCGTATGAGTCGCGAGTTGCGCGATGGTCGCCTCGACGCCCGCTCGGGCCGCCCATCTGGCCCGAATGCGTTCCATAGAGTCCCGGCCGAGCATGGCCATTCGGTTGGTTCCCACCTGCAGCGCCGCGACGAGCAACGCCGTCAGGGTGAGTCCCCACAGGACCACGACCATGGCTGTTCCGCGTCGGCAGGTCATCGGGGACTTCCTCCCGAGCCGCCCTGATTGAGTGTTGCATTGCCGTCCGGCCCGATGATCACGGTGCCCGCCGGCGTCTCGATGGTCTGGCCGGGGACGCCCCCGCCCGAGGCTGCTGACGTGCCATCGGTGTCGATGAGCCCTCCGCCGGGGGTGGCCGTCGGGGTGCGTGGAATGGGTGGGGGGGTACTGGTCGCCACTGCGTTGACGACATCGTCGTAGAGCTCCGGCTCCAGCCCGAAGCGGTCCATGATGTCCTCGGCAAGCCGCGCGTCGGCCACCTCGAATGGCATGCGGCTGCGGTCGACGGGGACCACCGTGCGGAGCGTTGCGATGGGGTGGCCGGCCGTGGGCAGTCCCGGCTCGGCGCCGGTGGCTGTGACGGTCACGCGGAAGGCCCACGGGAGGCCGTCTTCGTCACTGTCCCACTCCTCATGCCAACTGATGCCGTTCCACGCTTCGATGTCCATCTCGGTGACCCCTTCGACGACCGGGGTGACGATGCCACCGCCGCGGGGATACCCGTCAGGCATGGGGTCGCGTCGGGCCAGCAGCATCGGGCCGAGATCATCTTCTTCCACGCGGTAGTGGGTCTCGAACTCAAGCCCGTCGCCGTTGTACGTGATGTCGCGGGTCGCCTGAAGCCGGTTGTTGAAGAGGAGAATCTCGTCTCGCGCGACCACCTCGCCGTCACGGGTCGAGTCTGCATTGAGCAGCAGCACGCGGGTGTAGAACAGGTCCTCTCGTCGGAGTACGGATGCGAGGTCGCGTCGAACCATGCGAAGTGCGGAGTCTGCCCGCAGGTGGGCGTCGATTCTGTCTCGTGTGGCATTCTTCGATTTGACGACTTGCTGCATCGCTACGCCCATTGCAACCAATACAGCCGCCAGCAAGACGCCTGCCAGCAGAAACTCCACCATGGTGAATCCACGGCGCATCACGGCTCCGACCCCAGACCGGATTCATCGTCGGCTCCCCATTGCCGCTCCTCGCGGTCCAACGGCTCCTCGGGCTTCCAATCGAATGGGTCGTCAACGATGTCGCCTTGCCGCGGCGCGACCTTGGTGGCGATCCGCACGGACATCGGCCCGGAACGATCCTGCCAGGTCACGGTTGCTGCGACGTCCCACGGCCCCCAGTCGCTGGGCTGGTTCATGTCCAGAACCCATTCGTATCGATCGAATGGCGGGTCAAAGTAGCCGGATGTCGGTTCGCTCTGCGAGTACAGCGAAGGCCCCACCGCAACGACCATGGCAAGCGCCTCGTCTGCCAGCCAGGAGGCGGTGAGTCGTCGTTCACCCGTCTGCTCGGCCCGCAACGCCTGGCTTGCCAGTGACAACGTGACGCTGAGCCCGACCCCGAGCATGAGCGCGGCGAGGATGACGTCCAGAAGGGCGACGCCGCGGGCGTTGAAGGTTCGAGGGGGCGACATCACCAGTCTTCCTGCCACTGCCCCGACCGGTCGAGGTCCGTGGGTGTACGCGAGATGGCTCCGACTGGTTCACCTCGCATGGAATCCACCCGAATCGGTCGCCAGGCATTGCCTGACAGAATGAGCGTCACCGTCCTTGGCATCCTCGGGTCACGGCTCTGCAGCGTCACCTCAAGCCTCGGCCGGGGCTGCCCCGGGAGGTTCGTCACGGGTTTGAAAGTTGGGTCGACATGGTCGCCGTCGGCGAGAAACTCCATGTCCGACACCGAAATGGTGTCCGGGAGTCGCACCTCCGGAACGGAGATGTCCTCGGCCCAACCGTCGTTGAACTCGTCTCGGTCGCCTCGTCTGATCAGAAGTTGGAGGCTGTTGCGGTCGGGGTTGGCTGAGATGCCGACGGGCTCATTGGCGAACTCGCTTCGCATGGCGTACATGAGCAGGAGATCGCTGACTTTGTCGGAGGCCAGGTCAAACTCGCGGTTCGCGGCACCGGTCAATCGACTCACCAGTACGGTTGCCAGCGCTGCCACCAGCACGGTGACCACAATGACCTCGATCAACGTGAATCCGCGGCGACCGGTCATGGCCCTACTGTGTGACGTCCGCGTTGGCCTGCTCGCCACCTGGCGCGCCGTCGCCGCCGAGGGAGAGAATGTCAAAGTCGTAATTCTCAACGCCCGGCACAACGACGATGAACTCATTGCCCCAGGGGTCGATCACATCGGTCTTCTTGGGCAGATACGGGCCGCCCGGGCCGCCGCCTTCGTCGGGCCGCATCGTGAGCACGTTCAGGTCGAAGTTGTCCTCGGGCGAGGCTGCGACGTCGATCATGTACAGCGTGTAGGCCTGGCTGATCTTGGCTGCCTGGCTTCGCGCGATTTCAGACTGGCCGCGGCCGAACACACCGGTGAGCCGCGTGGCGACGACGGTCATGAGCAGCGCCAGGACGGTGACGATGACGATGACCTCGACGAGCGTGAAGCCACGGCGGATCGTCCGAGTTCGTCGCGATGGGTGACGGTGCATGGTGGGATCTCCCGGCCGGTTCAACCGGCCAGATTCTGAAGTTCGAGGAGTGGAAGAAGAATGGCGGCAAGGACGAACGCGCCGAGCGCCGCCATGATGATGATGAGAAGCGGGGGAAAGGCCTTGGTAAAGAGCTTGATGGACACGTTGACCTGCCGATCAAAGGCGGTCGCTGCGTGTGAGAGCATGGTTTCAAGCCGGCCGGACCGCTCTCCCAGGTTTACGACCTGCACGAGCAGCGGCGGGAAGAGTCCGGATTTCTCCAGCGGGTCGGCGAGGGGCTTGCCTTCGGTGACCTGAGACTGAACGGTGTCAATGGCTTCCATCATGGCGGTATTGACGAGCGTGTCCCGCGTGATGTTCAGGCACTCCAGAAGGGGCAGGCCGGCAGCGGCGAGCGTGCCCATGGTCCGCGTGAAGCGAGCCACGGCGATGTCTCGGAGCAGTCTGCCGAGCACTGGAACCCGAAGTTTCCACGCGTCCCATCGCAGCCGGTTCTCCGGCGCCGCAATCCAGAACCGCCACCCCATGACCGACAACACGGCGATGGCGATACACACCAGCCACCACGAGGCAAGAAAGTCGGAGATGCTCAGGAGCATGCGAGTGGGCAGCGGCAGCGTCTTGACGCCGGCTGCCAGCAGCGGCTCCATCAGTCGCGGGATCAGCACGGTGACCAGAATGATCGCGCTTGAGAGAATCAGGGTGGCGACGATCAGCGGGTAGAACACGGCGCCGACCACCTCACGCCGCAACTCGATGCCACGCTCCAGAAGGTCGGCCAGTTGATGCAGCACGACGCTGCTCTCGCCCGAGGCGTCTGCGGCGCGAAGCATGCCCAGAATGAGATCGTCGAAGGGGGGGCCGTAGGAGGAGCCAGCCTTGTGGAGCGATTCGCCCGCCTCGACCCGCTCGATGAGATGGTCCAGGACCGCCTCTGGCCCCTTGCCCGCGGCTTGTCGGCGAATGGTCCTGAGGGCGGTCACCAGGGGAAGGCCGGCTTCCAGTGCAGTTGCAAGCTCACGCACCAGTGCGGCGATTTCGGTCTTCCGCATGGAGGGCCGTCCGGTACGCCGTCGCCGCGCCGCTGCGACCTTCGGCCGGCCGGGCTGACGATCCGACGCTGCGGTCGCGACGATGGCCGTGGCCGTCTCACCACGCTGCAGCAGCATGCGGTTGGCGTCCGCTCTGCTCGCTGCTTCGAGGACGCCTCGTCGCTGAGCCCCGGTCGCCGAGATGGCTTCGTACTCGAAGACTGGCATGGGGGCCTACTCGTAGAGTTCCTCGGCGTCCTGCGTGGCGCGAAGCACTTCCGCGATCGTCGTGACGCCTTCTCGCGCGCGGTCCATGCCGTCTTCCCGCATGGTGTGGAAGTCCTTCGGCAGTGCCGAGCTGAGGGCCGCGGCCGCCGCCCCCGTGGCTATGGCTTGTCGCAACTCGCCATGGATCGAGAGCAGTTCAAAGAAGCCGACGCGGCCGCGATAGCCGCTGCCATTGCACTTGTCACAGCCGGCGCCCTTCCAGGCGTGCCCTTCAAATGCATCACGCTCTTCCTTGCGGATCCTGGCCGCGACGTCTTCCGAGAGCGGAACCCGCGTGCGGCAGTGCTCGCAGATCCGGCGTCCCAGCCGCTGGGCGAGCAGGCCCTCAAGGACCGAAGCGACGAGGTATGGCTCGGCCCCCATGTCCACGAGGCGTCCAATGGAACTCACGGCGTCGTTGGTATGCAGGGTGGAGAGAATGAGGTGGCCGGTCAGGGCGGAACGAATGGCAATGTCCGCGGTCTCGCCGTCGCGAATCTCGCCCACCAGCACAATGTCCGGATCCTGCCGAAGGATCGATCGGAGTCCCGACGCGAAGGTCAGGCCTCGCTTGGCATTGACCGGGATCTGATTGATGCCGTTCAGCTCGTACTCGACCGGATCTTCGATCGTGATGATCTTTCGGCTCGGGTCGAAGATGCGGGTCAGGGACGCATAGAGCGTTGTCGTCTTGCCCGAGCCGGTGGGGCCCGTGTTCAACAGAATCCCGTGAGGCTTGGAGAGCAGGCGGTCCATCGACGCCTGCAGTTCCGGCCGCAGGCCAAGCGTGTCGAAGTCGAGACGCAACTGGCTCTTGTCGAGGATTCGCATGACGACCGATTCGCCGTAGAGCGTCGGCACAGTCGACACACGAATGTCGATCTTGCGGCCTTCGTATCGGAGCGAGATCTTGCCATCCTGCGGCACGTATCGCTCGGCGATATTCATGCCGGCCATGATCTTGATACGCCCGATCAACGCCGGCTGAAGATGCTTCGGCGGAGGTGGCTGTGTATGCAGCACGCCATCGATGCGGTATCGCACCGTCAGTTCCTGCTCGAACGGCTCGACATGAACATCGCTTGTGCGCGACTGGATCGCCTCGATCAGGATGAGGTTGACGAGGTTGACGAGGGTCGGCTCCTCCGCCATGCGGTGGAGATCGTCGGTCTCAAAGGCGTCCAGATTGTGCTCAAGGTCGTTGTCGCCGTCCTCGGTCTGCCCTCCGAGGAGATCCGCCATCTTGGATGCGGTCGTGCCGTAGTGCTTTCGGAGGAGTTCGGCGAAAATGCCGGGCTCCATGCCCTCCCGCTCGACTTCACGTTCGCACCGGACCGAGATCTCATCCGCCGCCTCGGTATCGAGGGGGTCGAACATGGCAAGCACCAACTTGTCCGCCCGCACGGCGATTGGAACAACCCGCAGCCGCACCGCGGTCTCGGGTTCCACAAGCGTGATCGCATCGGCCTCCGCCTCGACCGGCTTCTCGTGCCAGGGAAGGTTCAGAATCCTGGCACGCTCGCGAATGGCCGCAGCTTGTTCGTCGAGCGTTCGTGCCGCCGTCAGCGTTTCCTCGCCTGGCTCAACGGCGGCATCGAATTGTGTGGGGTCGCGATCCATCGGAACTCAGTCGTCGCCTCCGCGGCCGCCGGTCAGGCCGGCCGGCTTCGGCACGCCTGCGCCTCGCTTCTTGCCAAGGCCGTAGTCGGGATCCGGGCCGGCCGATCCGGAAGTGCTGATGCCTCCGCGGCCCTCACGCGTCTCCCGGCCCGCGTCAGGGTCTGCCTGCCGCTTTCTGGGCATGAAGCGTGCGGCACCATCCAGCGATGCGAAGAGATCGTCTCCGAGCAGGTCACGCAGCAACTGCACGTATCGGGCCGTAATCTTTCGCCGATCCTGATAGAGGGGGCGGGTGGGATCGTCCGGGCGAAGCATGGTCTGCCCATTGAGCCGCCGCAGGCGATTGGCAATCTTGGACTCCTCCAACTCGGGCTGCCACGCCCGGGCCGTGTCCAGCAGGATCAGGTTGATCGCATTGAGTTCCCCCATGAACGCCGCATGGAGATCCTGGACGGCCGCGTACAACGAAGCGTTGTCGCGGATGGTCTGGTTTTTGAGCGCCGCGTTGAAGAGTCGTTCCTCCGGCGTCACGCGGAAGATGCGTGCGTATCCAAACTGCAGGGCCTTGCGGCGAAACGTCGGTCCATCGGCTGCGAGCAGCGGAGCGATGGTCTCGATGGCGTGGTCGTTGATGTCTCGGATCCGGATACGCACATCGAGTTCCTTCCGCCGCCGTCGCAGGTCCTCTTCGTTGGAGGAGTCTGCCTTGATCTGCTGGATCAGGTTCAGCCCCTGATTCGAGACGTCGGCTCGTTCCCGCAGTGCGGCGCCGAGTGAGAACTCCCATTCGGACATGGCGGCTGCGAGCGGCGTATCTGGTTTCACTTCGTAGGGAAGGTCTCGAAGGATGTGCTCAATGTTGGTGCTCTCGCCCCAGAGCTGTCCCTGAGGAAGCAGTTTTTCCCGCTCCAGTCGACGGTTGAATGCGGTCCAGAGCGCCTGCTGGTCGGCGTCGAGAATCACGCGGACGTTGTCGACGAGCTGTCTTCCGAGGACGTCTCGCTGTCCTGCCCAGCCCTGAATGGGTGACAGCACCGCCGCGACGATCGCGTCCTTGTCGTCTCCCAACGCTCCAACGTTGTGGGCGACATCTTCGACCTGCATCTGCATGGCATCAATGCCGGCGTGAAACTCGCGTTCGTAGTCGTCGAAAATGACTTCCGTGATGGCCTGCTGCTCTTCGGTCAGGTTGAGACCTTCGATGAACAGCAGCAGATCGCGGCTGAAGTACTCAGGCTTCATGAGGCCGGGGATCCCGGTCAGCCCCTGCGCGAAGCTCGACGCGGCGAAGATGCACACGCCGATGACGCTCGCGATGGGATGGAGGCGTCTCTTGCAGGGCACGGTAGGGGCGGACATGGTGGACTCCGAATGCTCTCTGGGGTGCTGGGCAGATCTCGATCTACTGGGTCCGGGTCACCTGTGCAGTGCTCCGTCAGGGCCAGTGTGGTCTCCAACGGAGGACGTGCCCAGGTATGACACTGAAACCCGTGGAATCGCCCGCGATTGTATCGCCCGGGCGTCGGTGGCCCCGTTTCGGGGGCCTTCAGGAGGTTGTTCGCTGCTCGATTCGCTTCTCGGACACGGTCTGGACGATGCGATCGACGTAGATCCCGGGCGTATGCACCGTGTCGGGGTCCAGATCGCCGATGGGGACGATTTCCTCAACCTCCGCAACCGTGACGGCGCCGCACATGGCTGCGGCTGGGTTGAAGTTGCGAGCGGTCTTCCGGTACAGAAGGTTGCCGGCCTCGTCGGCCTTCCACGCCTTGACCAGCGACAGATCGGCACGGATTCCGGCCTCCAGGACGTGCGGGACGCCATCGAAGTCCCGGTGCTCCTTGCCCTCCGCAACCACGGTCCCCACGCCGGTACGGGTATAGAAGCCCGGGATTCCGGCGCCGCCGGCCCGCATTCGCTCGGCCAGCGTGCCTTGCGGCGTGAATTCCACCTCCAGTTCGCCGGCGAGAAACTGCCGCTCAAACTCGGCGTTCTCTCCGACGTAAGAACTGACCATCCTGCGGATCTGCCGAGACTGCAGGAGCAGGCCGAGACCCCAGTCATCGACGCCCGCGTTGTTGGAGACCGCCGTCAATCCGGACACCCCCGAGTCTCGCAACGCGATGATCAGTTGTTCCGGGATGCCGCAGAGTCCGAAGCCCCCGACCGCCACGGTCATGTTCTCGCTGGTCAGCCCGTCCAGGGCGGCTTGTGCCGATGAATAGCGCTTGTCTGCCATGGTATCTTCGCCGTCTGTCCCGGCGTCTCGCGGGACCTGTGGACTGGGTGTGTTGAGGAGCCGGACCGACAATGTCGAGCGCAGTGCCTGCCGAGCAGAATAGCGAGATCACTGGGCTGCATCGGGTCGCCGCTGCAGGACCGGAAGGCGCTGCGTGAGCGAGCCGGCATCCAACGAGCGACTCAATGACCCTTCGGGTGAACTGTCAGGTGGCCGGAGGACGCTGGCGATCTCCCTCCTGATCGGGCTGGCCACGCTCCCGGACGGGCTTGTTCCGATTGCCCTCAAGGCCGCCGTTGTGGACCGCTGGGGTGTGACCCTCGCCGATGCGCACTGGTTTGCGGGGATGGCGCTGATTGGCGCGGTGCTGGTGGTTCCGCTGCTACGACCGCTGGAGCGGGCGTATTCCGCAGGCCGGATCATCGCGGGCGCGTCGCTGCTCAACGCGATCGTGCTGATGGCGCTTGCAGCGCCCGTGCCCTGGAGCGTGGCCATGACGCTGCGGTGCGTGGCGGGGGGCTGCGACATGGTGACGCTGGCCGTGCTGCTTGGATTACTGGAAGCCGGCGGCGCCGGCCGCGCGGGCCATCGCTACGGACCTGCGACGCTGGCGGTGCTGCTCGGACTTGCGATCGGCTTTGCGCTCGGTGGCGTGCTGGTCACCCTGCTGCAGTCCGGCATCTTCCTCATTGGCGCGTCGCTGTCCCTGCTTCTTGCAGTGGCGGCAGGGTGCTCGGGCGGGCTGCTCCGCAGGGAGTCGCCGCGCTGGCAGGCGGCTCGAACGTCAGTTCGGTACTGGCCGACACTGGTCTTCAGTTTCAGCGACCGGTCGCTGGCGGCCATCGTCACGGTGACGGCCACCTTGTACCTGGTGACGTTCATCGGGATGCCGGAGCGGATGGTCGGGAGCGTGCTGGCCGGCGTCCTGGTGCTCATGGCGCTTGGCGCCTGGCCGGCCGGCGTGCTGGCCGATCGCTACGGCCCGCTGCCTGTGCGTGTGGCATCGGTCATCGGGTACGTCGTCGGCTTTGCGGGGCTTGGGGCAGCCGAGTGGTTGCCGGAGTGGGCCATTGTGGCGAGCCTCGGCATCATGGGGCTCTTCGGCGCGGGGCTGGCCCCCTCGGTCTATGTGCTGGCGTCACGAAAGACCCGCGGCGCCCTGGACATGGGCGGCGTGCAGGCGGCCGGATCGGCGGGCTACCTCGTCGGCTTGCTCAGCGCCGGTGCCATTCTGGCGGTGTCGACGTCCAGCCCCGGCGTCTTTCAGGGTGTGCTCTTTGGAGGCGGGACCGTGTACCTGCTGCTGAACCTGCCCGCTGTCGTCGCGATGGCCGGGTGGCGAGCGCCGGCGGCGGTCAGCGATACCTGATCCATCGCAGCAGTTCCAGTGGCGATGGCGCCTTGCCCTGCATGAGCACGCCGACTCGGAAGACGCGTCCTGCTGCCCAGATCATGCCGGCGGCGCACGCAACGCTCCAGCCGATGGCGGCGGCCACCTCCAGCGCAGGAAGGGGCTCCGGTGAGGCGGCGATGCGCAGCACCATCACGAACGGCGCGACGGGTGGGATGAAACTCGTGACCATGCCAATCGTGCCGTTGGGGTCCTCCGTAACGACAGGCATCAGCAGCATCGGCAGGATCAGGATGACCATGGCCGGGCCCATCAGAGATTGCGCCTCGGTGATGTCACTGACCGCGCTACCGATGCCCGCCATGATTGCGGCAACCATGAGGTAGGCGAGCACGAAGAACACGCCCGCGAGGGCGAGGTCTCCCAGCGTGACAAGATCGAGGGCCGCGAACACGGTCATGACGACAGCCGCCACCGCGAGATACATACCAAGCATGACCGCCGAAACGCCCGCAAACCCCAGAATTTTGCCGGCGAGCAATTGGGTTGGGCTGACCGCGCTGAGCAGGACTTCCATGGCACGAGTCGACTTCTCCTCGATGGTCGACATCATGAGGTAATTGCCGCCAGTGAACGTGACGATCCACAGCAGCATCATGAACCCCATGGGCAGGAGCATTCTCGCCGCTTCAGACTCCTGCTTCTCGCCGCCGCCGCTTTCCAGCCGCGTGACGCTCGTTCTGGGGCCCCGCATGGCGGCGCGGACTACGTCCGGCTGCAGGCCCAGATTCTGCAATCGGGTGTCGACAGCGGCGCGGGCGGCGCTGTCTTCAATGAGTTCCAGGTGGCTTGGCGGCGCCTTTGGAGCGACCCAGATGGACACCGTCCCCCGCGCCGTTGCCGTGGGATCTTCCACGCCTTCTTCAACGACGACAAGCCCACCGGCCTTGCCCGATCGCACATCGGCCTTGAGTTGCTCAAGCTCACTGGCGTCTCGCGACTCCACCTGAAGTTCGCTCGTATCGGGGCGAGTCTGCGCGGACGCGGCGGCCTCACTCTGCGCGAGGACCTCCTTGACCATGTCGTCGGGGGATCCGGTCAGGGCCGGGGCACTCACCGGTGGCGACTGGGCCGGCGGGGCCAGTTCGGCGCGGAGGCGTTCAACAAAGGTGTCCGATCCATCGATGACCGCAACCGTGCCTTGCAAGGGCGGGATGTTCGGTTTGAGAAACACACTGGCGCCGATCGAGACGAGGACGATCAGGACCGGTATCACCACAGAACCGACGAAGAACGCCTTCGTCAGCACGGTGTGCCTGAACTCCCGCCCAGCGACAATGAGGAGTTTGTTCATGATGCAGGCCGCTCCTGCACCAGCTTTGTGAAGATCTCTTCGAGTGTTGGCTCGCGGAGGGCCACGGATCGGACGGGTACCGCGTCGAGTACCGCCCGCATGACGGCTCGCTCGTCGCACTGGTCATCCAGATGGAGTTCGACACGCCGGCCTTCGCCAGGCTGTTCGATGCTGGCGACGCCAGGCAGCGTGGGGATGGGCCCCGCATCGCCCGGGTCGACGGTGATGATGCGTTCACGGAATCGGGTGCGGATGCCTTCAAGATCGTCGTCCAGGAGTTTCGTCCCTCGGTCGATCAGGAAGATGCGGTCACACAACTGTTCCGCCTGATGCAGCACGTGCGTAGAGAAGACGATGGTTCGGCCTTCCTCGTGCAGTTCCCTGACCACACGAGACAGCAGCGCGGCATTGACCGGGTCGAGTCCGGAGAATGGCTCGTCCAGGACGATCAGTTCAGGATCGTGCAGGACCGATGCAGCGAACTGGACCTTCTGCTGCTGGCCCTTGGACAACTCCTCGCAGCGGCGGGGCAGCGCTTCGGGAAGTTCAAGCCGCTCCATCCAGGTGGCTGCGGCGGCGTCGGCGTCGGCCCGGGAGAGCCCCTTGAGTCGACCAACGTATCGCAGCAACGTTCGCACCCGCATGCGTCGGTACAGGCCGCGTTCTTCCGGGAGGTAGCCAATCCGATCCTTGGCGTCCAGGGCCGACTTGCCGAGCACGTGGACGGAGCCCGCATCGGCGTAGATGATCGACATGATCATCCGAATCGTGGTGCTCTTCCCTGCGCCATTGGGGCCAAGAAAACCGATCAAACATCCGCGCGGTACGTCCAGGTCCAGCGCGTCGACGGCCGTGACGCTGCCGAACCGCTTCGTCACGCCGCGCATGGAAATCGTCGGGGCAGGATCAGGCATCATCGGCGGGTTCGGAGAATGCTGCGTCGGGAACGGGATCGAGTGAAATGGCGTCAAACTTCAACTGGAGATGAACGTCTGCGTGGTTGATGGAGACGCGGTGGAACAGGGTGAGCGGGCCAACTTCCGACCACTCTGCGAAGCGAATGGTGACGTCCGCCGGGCCCGCGGGGCCACGCTCACTCAGTCGAACTCCGAGCAGGAAGCTGGAGTCGGCCGCGAAGTAGAGCGTATGGGGGCGACCGGAGGCGTCCACCATGTACACCTCGTAGGCGTCGATGCCATCGAACGTCGATCGGCCGATCGTGGTGAACTCGGTAGCTCGGGCCGGAAGCGTCAACGCCAGTTCGAACCAGTTCGCGCGGCGTCGCCGCCGCTCGACTTCGTCCAGCGGGACCGCCCCGCGGTGCACGCTGTCCTCGAGTTCGACAATCTCCCAGCCGGTCTTCCCGTCGCTGCCGAAGCGGGAGCGGCCAAGGTCGGGGAACGCCATGTCAAAGACGCAGCGTCCGCCATCGGCCACGCTCCATCGGAATCGGCCGGGCTTGGCGACGCCGGGCAGACCGATGCGGCCTTGGACGGTCATGGCCTCAATGTCCCGAATCGCCGCCTCGCCGCCGACAGCCCGCACAAACCGCTGGAGCACGACAGCGCCGCCCGGCAAGGGGGCCGGGGGGGCGAGCTGCGGCGGTGGGGCGGCGAGCGAGAGCACCAACATGGCGGTGGCACCGATCATGGGTGAGGGATCATACGCTGGCGCGGTCGCCAGCCATCCTGATCCGCTCATCCGGATAGACGGTTGAAGGGTTCGTCGGCCCGCGCTATGCTGCCGCTCATGCCACCGCACCTGCTTGATGGGCTCGCTCGGCGACCGCTGGTCCTCGATGGCGCCATGGGGTCCACGCTGCAGGGCATCGACCTGGACGAAGCGCGGGACTACCTCGGCCACGAGAACTGCGTGGATCTGCTCGTGCGGTCGAGACCTGAACTGATTCAATCCATCCACGAGCAGTATCTGGCTGCCGGGTGTGACGCTGTCGAGACCAATACCTTTGGCGCCAACCGGCTGGTGCTTGCCGAATTCGACCCGGAACTGGCGGAGTGGACGGTCGATCTGAACCGGGAGGCGGCCGAGGTGGCCAGGGCGGCGTGTGACGCGCACGCGAGCGCCTCGCACCCACGATTCGTCATCGGGTCGCTTGGGCCCGGCACCAGGATTCTCTCACTGGGACAAGCCACCTGGGCGGACATGGAGCGGTCCTACGCCGATCAGGTTCGCGGTCTGTTGGCCGGGGGCGTCGATGCGTTGCTGATCGAGACGGCGCAGGATCTCCTTCAGATCAAGTGTGCCGTCAACGGATGCCTTCGAGCCATGGACGAGGCTGGGACCTCGCCACGCAGGATTCCCATCCTCGTCAGTGTCACCATCGAATCGACAGGAACCATGCTGCTGGGCACGGACATCGCGGCGGCCGTCGCTG
This sequence comes from Phycisphaerales bacterium, assembly GCA_030748575.1. Lineage (GTDB taxonomy): Bacteria > Planctomycetota > Phycisphaerae > Phycisphaerales > SM1A02 > UBA12567. Next base: position 287,450 of record JASMLR010000002.1, read on the forward strand.
CGCTGCGGAGTTATCCCATCGCGTCGCTCGGTCTCAACTGCGCGACCGGCCCCCGCGAGATGGCGCCGCACCTTGAGTATCTGTGCCGGCACTGGGACCGCTACGTCTCGTGCGTGCCCAACGCGGGCCTTCCGGTTCTGGTCGACGGGCGAACCGAGTTTCCACTTTCACCCGACCCTCTGGCGGAAACGGTGCGAGATCTGGTGACACGGCTCGGCGTCGACATCATCGGCGGGTGCTGCGGGACCACGCCTGCGCACATCGAACTGCTCGCAAGGACGGCCGCTGAGCACCCCAGGGCCGCGAGACAGGTGGTGCCGCCTCCGGCGTCGTGTTCGAGTCTCTACACGCCCATGCCATACAGGCAGGAGCAGTCGTTCTTCATCGTTGGCGAGCGCATGAACGCGTCCGGGAGCAGGAAGTTCAAGCGGCTGCTCGAAGCCGAGCAGTTTGACGACATGGTCTCGCTCGGGCGACAACAGGTTCGCGAGGGGGCGAACTGCCTTGACATCAATGTCGATCAGGCTGGGCGTGACGGCCCGGCAGACATGGCGCGGTTGGTGTCGGAGACCGTTCGCCAGGTGGACGCGCCGATCATGATTGACTCGACGCAGCCGGCGGTCATCGAGGCAGGGCTTCGCCATGCAGGCGGGCGGTGCGTCGTCAACTCGGCAAACTTCGAGGAGGGCGAAGAGAAGTTCGACCGCCTGTGCGCCCTGGCAAAGAAGTATGGCGCTGGCCTGGTGATTGGCACGATCGACGAAGATCCGGAAGAGGCCATGGCTCGCACGGCGGATCGCAAGTATGAGATTGCCCACCGCGGCATCGCCCGCGCGACTGAACTGCACGGGCTGGCGATTGAAGACCTGTTCATTGATCCGCTGGTGCTTCCCGTCTCCACGGGAATGGATTCGGATCGTCGCAGCTCGCTGGAACTGGTGGAGGGCGTTCGGCGGATCTCCGCTGCGTGGCCGGACGTTCAGATCACCTGCGGGCTCTCCAACTGCTCCTTTGGTCTGAATCCCGCGGCGCGGCAGGTGCTCAACTCCGTGCTCCTCTGGGAACTGCTTGACGCCGGTCTCACCAGTGCCATTGTGCATGCATCCAAGATTCAGCCCATGAATCGGATCGATGCCGAACGCAAGCAGGCGGCACTGGACGTGATCTATGACCGGCGTGCGTTGACGCACGGCGGAACGGGGCTTCCGGCAGGTCTGCAGGACGAGTCGCACGATCCGCTGCAGCACTTGATCGATCTGTTTGACGAAGACTCCGGTGTCGAGCGAGCCGAACCGCAGACGCATCGGTCGCTCGAGGAGGTCCTGCAAGCTCACATTGTGGATGGCGAGAAGCGGGAACTTGAGGCGCATCTTGACGAGGCGATGGTGAGGTGGAGCCCCCTGGAGATCATCAACGAGCACCTGCTGGCCGGAATGAAGACCGTGGGCGAACTGTTCGGATCCGGTCAGATGCAGTTGCCGTTCGTGTTGCAGTCGGCGGAGGTGATGAAGCGTGCCGTGGGGCACCTGGAGCCCCACATGAGCGCCGAGGAGGGTCCGGCCAAGGGGCATGTTGTGCTGGCGACGGTGAAGGGCGACGTGCACGACATCGGCAAGAATCTGGTCGACATCATCCTGACCAACAACGGGTGGACGGTCGAGAACATCGGAATCAAGCGGACGATCGATGAGATCGTTCAGGCGTGGAGGCGAACCGGCGCCGACGCCGTTGGCATGTCGGGGCTCCTCGTCAAGAGCGTCATGGTGATGGAGGACAACCTTCGCGCGCTCAATGAAATGTCCATCGACGTTCCCGTTCTGCTCGGCGGCGCGGCGTTGTCACGCTCGTACTGCGAGTCACACTTGCGGGAGCTCTATGGCGGCCGTGTCTACTACGGCAAGGACGCCTTCGACGGCCTGCGTATCTGCGACGCGCTGGCGGAAGGCAGGGGCGGGGCGATCGACGCCGAGATTGATCGGCGGTTGTCGGCTCGGGCGGCGGCCGCGGAGCGAACTGAGCACATGGAGACGGCGGAGCGGGGCGAAGGCGATGTGGCCACCATCGAAGTGGAACGCAGCGATGTTGCAACTGACGTCGCCGTGCCGACGCCGCCATGTTTCGGCCCGAGGGTCGTTCGGGACATTCCCCTCGACGCGGTGTACCCGTACGTGAATACCACGGCCCTCTTCAGGGGGCAATGGGGCTTTCGGCGGGGGCAGCGGAGCCGCGGGGACTTCCACAGGGTGCTTCACGAGGAAGCCGAGCCGGTCTTCGAGCGACTCAAGGCTGAACTGCGTGATGCGGACGTGCTCCAGCCGGCGCTGGTGTATGGATGGTTCCCGTGCGGCTCCGAGGGAGACGACCTGGTCATCTTCGACCCGGAGGCTCCGCAGGAGGAGATCGAGCGATTCACCTTTCCCAGACAGGGAAAGCGGCGAAGGCTCTGCATCAGTGACTTCTTCAGGCCGGTCGATGGGGGCGTGCCGGATGTGTTGGGGCTGTCGTGCGTCACGATGGGCGGCAGAGTCAGCGAGTTGGCGCAGTCTCTGTTCGAGCGTGACGAATACACCGAGTATCTCTACGTGCACGGGATGGGCGTGGAGTGTGCAGAAGCGCTCGCTGAAATGTGGCACAAGCGCATGCGGCAGGAGCTTGGGATTGCGGGCCAGGACAGCCCGCATGTTGAGCGTCTCTTTCAGCAGAAGTATCGGGGGAGCCGGTATTCGTTCGGCTATCCGGCATGCCCGGATATGTCGCATCAGGAGAAACTATTCGGCCTGCTCGACCCGAGCCGCATCGGTTGCTCATTGACCGAGAACTGGCAGATCGACCCGGAGCAAAGCACGAGCGCGATCATCGTGCATCACCCCGAAGCGAAGTACTTCAACGTCTGATTGCGAGCGGGGAAAACGAGTCGAGGGCCGGGAGTCGCGGCGCGACTCCCGGCCCTCGGCTTTGGTGCGCTGATCGAAATCAGCGAGTCTTGGCGTGCGCCTCGTTCACGTTGATGGCACGGCCATCAAGATCGGAACCGTTGAGCGCGTCGATCGCCTTGCGACCATCATCGTCGCTCATCTCGACGAAACCGAAACCGCGGGAGCGGCCGGTGTCGCGGTCCATGACGACGTTGGCCGACGTGACGTGGCCGTGCTCGGAGAACATTTCGACGAGATCGTTATCACGAACGCGCCACGGAAGATTTCCAACAAAGAGCTTCACGGGAGTAACCTCGAACCAGAGCAGTCACAGGGGTAGGAGAACTCGGTATCCGCCTGTGACGCCAGAAACCGGGAGTGCGGCCACTTGGCCGCGTCGCGGATTCTACCTGACGCGACGATGCAACGCGAGCGGAAGGCGGTTTGGCGACCGTCAATCGGCTGCCATGGCCGTCAAACGGGCATTCAGGCCTTTCTGGCGATCCCTGGCGGTCCAGACGATGAGGCATCGCCGGTCGGGCAGTGCCGCAATGCGCGGGTACCCGCTTCGCCGGCCTGCCTCCACAGCCGCGACGTTCACGGGGGCGTCGCCCCCGCTTTGCAGGGTTCCCATGGTGAGTGTGTGCGTGGTGTCGTCGGCAGGCCCCTCGGAAAGCCACACAACGATGGGGTCGCCCCCGGCGGGCCAGGCGACATCGACTCTGCCCAACGCTTCGTCGCCGGCGAACGTGATCGGCTCATCGAACGTCACGCCTCCATCCTCTGAAGTCATGATGCGGACCCCGGGCCGCGGGCCGCCGGTGAACCACGCGACCGCGACGCGGAGACCGTCGGCGTCGGCGGCCGGACCATTGACCGGGCACCCGTTGATCTCCCAGTTGTCGGGCCAGGGATCGGCGGGCGCGGTCCAGCCGTCCTCCCCCAGCCGGACGACGGCAATGTCACGCCGCTCGTCTACGCTGCGATCTCGATAGGCAGCAACAACCCCCGTCCGCGTTCTGGCCATGGTGGTGGGGCAGCACTCGCAGGTTCGGTCGTCCAACCGGGTCGAGGGGCCCACTGCGTCCGTAATCAGTGCGGTTCTGAGTGTCATGTCGCCGCCGCCGTGTCCATGGTCGTCGTGCCCGCCGGCGGACATGCCGCGTCCGTCCAGCCAGACGGCCCGCACGCCGTCGCCCTCAGGCACCATGGACACGAAGCCGTGCTCGGTCTGCGTTCGATCATCGTTCAGCGTGCCCAGCATGGTCCAGGTCTGTCCGTCGTCGGTGGAGCGAGCGACGCCAATGTCATAGGCATAGGTGTCGGGGCCGCTCTTCTGCAGCCACGTCGCGACGAGCGCGCCATTGCCGGCCACTGCAATCTGCGGGGTGTCGGCCCAGTTGACAAAGAAGTCACGTCGCTGCGTGATGGTCCGAGGTGGAGCCCATGCAGCGCCGTCACATCGGCTGATGCGGAGCCGCCAGACATCGTCGGAGGTGGCCGTTGCGTGGGCGGCCGCCGGTTCCAGCCAGGTGGCCCAGACGCCCCGGTCGGTCGAACACAATGATGGGGCCATCGCATGGGCGGTTGCCGGTGGATGGGGCATGGAGATGCTTGTTGCGAGAAGGAGCGTGGTCAGCATTCGGGGGGCTCCGGGACGTCGTGTATATGAGTCCGCTTGCCTGCCCAAACGCACAGGATTTCGACGGCCGTCTGTGCGCCGGCGCCTGCTGCGATGGCGAACTGGCTCGATCCACCTCCAAGCAGGCCGGCGACGCGCAGTTCTTCGCTGACGCAGTAAACCCCGTCGTGCTCAAGCATGATGCGGTCGGGTTTACCGCCGCGGGGGTGCGGCGAAGGCGTACACGCAAGTCCCTCAATCTCCCAACGCTTGAAGCCTGTGGCCAGGACGAGCGTCGCGGCTGTCCACGCGCGGCCGGACGCCGCCGTGACGGTCCAGCGTTCATCGGACCTCGATACGGTTGTGACGCGATCGGACTCCAGAGAGGCGACGCCGTACTGCAGGGCCTGCGCTCGCATGCCTGCCAAGATGTCGCTTCCCAAGGCGCCGATGGGCACGCCCGGGGCATTGCAGAGTCTGGCCTTGCCGAGGTCACTCATCCCGTCGTCGATGATCAGGATGCGTCGGTCCTTGAACCACGGCTTGGCGTGCGCGGAAGCGAGCGTCATGGCGCAGGCCAGTCCGCCGACCCCGCCACCGATGATGAGCACGTCGCACGTCATGATGTAGAAGATAGCCCCGCGGGCTGAGTCACTGCGTCCAGTACCGTGTGCCCGCAAGCCCGTCGATGCTCTCGGAGTTGTGCTCCCGGGTGAATGCGCGGACCTTGTCCTCGCCCCATTCCCGGGCGTGGTGGGGGAGGTCTTCGCGGTGTCCCTGGAACGCGTACTTCGGCACGCCGAACCCGCACGATGTCGAGACGCGAGCGATATGAAGCCGGATGATGCCGCGGGTGCCGGGCAGGTCCGGAAAGTGTGAACGGAGCGCGGCGAAGTCGTCGTGATCGGGTTCGATCACCTCGCCTCGCCCGTGCAGGCGAAGCAGTTTGGGCTTCTCATCGAACGAGCAGAACATGATGCACAGGCGGGCGTTCTCTCGAAGGTGCGCCGTCGTCTCGATGCCGCTTCCCCAGCAGTCCAGATAGGCGACGGTCTGATCGTCGATGATGGCAAACGTCCCTCGGAGCCCCTTCGGGGAGACGTTGACGTGCCCATCCGCTGCCAGCGGCGCGGTCGCGACGAAGAACATCTCCTGCGCTTCGATGAGTGTGCGGTGTGCATCACTGATCGTGGTGTCGTGTGACATCGTCACCCTCCCAACCGCCGGTCACTTTATCTCTCTGCCACACAATAACTTACAAAAACGCAAAAGCGTAAGCCCTGCAGTGACAAGCACATAAAGTGACCGGCGGTCAGTTCGGGGCTCAGCACGGCCCCCACGCAGCAATGACCGCGAGCAGGTCGTCCGTGCCGACGGTGCCGTCGCCGTTGACGTCGGCCGGGCTGCCGGCGGCGCCCCAGTCGGCGATCACGGCGAGCAGATCGTCGGTGTCGACGAAGCCGCTGCCGTCCACGTCGCCCGCGCACGGGTCGGGATCGGTGCAGTCCACACCCTGCGCGACGAGTTGCACGCCGTCGATGTGCCAGCCGGTGTACGTGTTGAAGAAGTCATCCACGCTGTCGAACGTGAAGGAGAGGGTGGCGGTGTCGCCGGAAATCGAGTCGATGTCGATTACGCGGGTCTGCCATCCACCATCGGGCGTCCGCTCAAGAATCTCGCTGTTGAGTTCGACCTGCGCGATGTCATAGGCGCTTTCATTTTCAGTCTCGAGATGGGAACAGAATGAGAGTTGGTACGGGCCGGCGACGCCGTCCACATTGATGACGGGCGATCGGAGCGTGCCGGAGACGGCCTCTATGTCGTCATAGTCGCACGTGGCGTCCTGACCGAAGTACATGACGCCGCCCTCGCCGCAGCCGTCGCTTCCGGCGCAGGCGGTCGTGGCTTCGTGCCAGAAGCCGCTGGCGAGCCATCCCGCAGGAAGGCCGCCATTGAAGTCCGCCTCGAAGATGACGGTCTCCGTGAGCGTGCCGATGAGCAGGTGGTACTGGTCGCCTGGCGCGCCGTGGGGCAGGGTCGCTACACCACCGCCGTCGCCGGTGGCCTCGATGAACCAACTGAC